>CAVSEP010000005.1:0-764909 GCA_963726995.1 uncultured Pseudomonadota bacterium | reverse complement strand
TTAGACCCCCTGAAGGACAACAAGACCTGTTGACGACCACTTAATTACCGCCCCGCCGCCCAATCAGGCGGGGCTTGTAAAGATTGTGGTTCGCATTGTCACTTTTTTAATCCGAAAAGCAAGTGTTGCAGGCGCAACAACACTTCGCCGACCCTAAAAAATGGCCATACGCTCTTGATGTTTCTGCCGCAACAGCGGCCGCACACTGTAATTCTGCGGACTTTCCGCGAGTCGATGACGACTCAACTCTTGCGAAACCGCGCGATTTCGTGTCGCACGGAAATCCGGACCGCGATCGGCGCTCGATTGATCAGCGCGCATGACCAGGGCGGCATCGGGCCAGTTGTTGTCAATACAACCACTTACCCCTGCCATCGAGAAGGTGGGAAGTAACCATATGTATCATATAGTTACGGATCTTTTCCGGCGTGACGATTTCTCTCCATCGGTGTACGACACCCCTTGCCAGACACTGCTCCCGGGCGGCAATACTGCTTTGCCGAAGTTCTGGAGTGCCTCGCATCGGTGCAATGCTGTGCCGCCGCAATGCGTGTTGCGAAATAGTCTGCAACATTCAAGTAATACTCTGCAATATACCGTCATAGTTGGTGAGAAACTGAGGCCGGTTTGACCACCGCTATACTCACTCCCAGGGGGACTTCTCATGGCCAGCATTCAGGTACGCCGCCGCGGCCTCTTGGCCGCCCCGGCGGCCGTCGTACTACCCGTGGTCTACGCACCCGGTGTGCCGAATCTTGCCAAGGGCAAGGTTCCGTCTGCGCATTCATGAGTTCCCCCGAGGAACTGCTGCGCCACGCAGTGGCGGCCTACCAGGCCGGGCGCCTTGGCGAGGCTGAGGTCGGATACCAACGGGTGCTGCGCGTACGACCTACCGACCATCTGGCCCTCTATGGCTTGGCCCTATTGAGCTATCAGACGGGCGCAAAGGAACAGGCCATCGACCACCTGCAGCGCAGCCTCGCGTTCGAACCGAATATCGGCCTGACGTGGAACTGGCTCGGCACCCTGTACATCGAGACGGGAAGGCTGGCGGAGGGAAAGGCTGCGTTCCAGCGTGCGACCGGCTTGTCGCCCGAACTGTGCGAGGCCTGGTGCAACCTCGCCGACTGTCTGCTACGTGAGCGAAACTTCGATACTGCCGCGCAGCTGCTGCGCCGGGCAGTCACCTGCCCCCTGCCCTCGTCCCGGGCCTACGAAGCGCTGGCCAACGTACTGTGCAGGCAGCAGCGGATGCCGGAGGCTGCGCAGACGATCGCGGCCTGGCTGGCGCGTGAACCGGCGAACCCGATCGCGCGACACATGGCCGCAGCCATCTGCGGACACGACTCGCCCTCTCGGGCCCCCGATGAGTATGTGCGGACGCATTTTGATGACTTTGCGGACAGCTTCGATTCCGTACTCAAGGGGCTCGACTATCGGGGCCCGGAACTGGTGGCCGCAGCCTTGCGAGCTGCCACGCCCGTCTTGGCATCTTTACTCGATGCAGGCTGCGGTACTGGCTTGTGCGGACCGCTGGTTCGCGAGCTCTGCAGCCGACTGGTCGGCGTCGATCTGTCTGCGAAGATGCTGCACTACGCGCAGCAGCGGCGTTGCTACGATGAGCTGGTGACTGCGGAGCTGGGAGCCTTCATGCGCTCCCGGCCCCAAGCCTTCGACGCCATCGTCTGCACCGACACGCTCGTCTATTTTGGGGACCTTGCAGAACCGCTCGCCGACGCCCACACGGCGCTGCGCGTGGGCGGGCCATTTGTCTTCACGGTGGAAGCGCTACCACGGGACGCTCCGGCCGATCACCGGCTGGATGTGTCGGGACGCTACCAGCACAGCGAAACCTACCTGCGCCGCGTACTCAGTGAGCGCGGTTTCATGGTCGAGTCCCTCGTGCCGCAAACCCTGCGCAAGGACACGGGCAGGGAGGTACTAGGATATCTCGTCGTTGCGCGGAACCAATGAGCCGATCGGCGTGCAACCGGGCCGCTGCAGCCTATGAACACGGAACTCCTGGCGGCTACTGGCCCCGATTCTGCGCGGTCGGTGCGGGGGCCGGGGCGGGAGCCGCTGGCGCCGGCGCAGCAGGCGCCCCGGCGGTCGCTGCGGCGCCGGGGGCCGCTGCGGCACCGGGGGCCGGTATCGGCGCTCCACCGGGTCGCAGCGAGGTGCCACCGGCACCGCCCGTGCCCTGCGTGGACCGGTTCAGGTTTCCGGCGAACACCAGGGGCTTCTGGCCGGTCGCGGCAACGATGTACTGGGTCAGCAGCGCCACGGTGGAGTCGTTGGGCACATGCTCGGGCTCCAGGAAGGCGCGCGGCTGGCGGCCGGCCGCGTAGTCGATGGGGCGCAGGCCCAGCCGATCCGTCGGCTGCAGCGCCGCGCCGTCGGCCACCAGCAGCTTGACGGTGTTGTCCCAGCCATGGGTCGCGGCCGCATGCAGCGCGGTGAGTCCATCCCGCGCGGAGCCGGTGATGGAAGCGCCCGCCTCCTGCAGCAGCTTGACGCCTTCGGCGGCCTGCTGATCGGTCTTGTAGCGCCCACGGGTGGGATTGAAGCCATGGCCCATGCCGGCCGCCGCCATCAGCGGCGTCACCCCTTCCGCGTTCGGCAGATCCAGCAGCGGGTGGAATTTCAGCAGCACTCTCACCGCATCATTGTTGCCGGACTTCGCCGCCGCCAGCAGCGGCGTGGCGCCGGTGGAGAGCACCTGGTCGCCGCCGCGGTCGAAGACGCCATTGCGATACGGCGGCCGCAGTTTCAGCTGCGCGTTCACGTTGGCGCCGGCCTTCAGCAGCTGCTCGGCGACCTGCAGCGGCTGGGTCTTGTCCTCGGATGGCAGGTCCGGACGGCCGCCGGTGGGCAGAGTGGCCATGTCGATGGCCGCGTACAGCGGCGTCTGGCCGTAGAAGTCCCAGCGATTCACATCCGCGCCCGCCCCGATGAGGTAGGACGCAAAATCGAAGTGCATGTTGATGATGGACAGCAGCAGTGCCGTCTCCCCATCCGGATCCGGCAGATTGATGTCCGCATGCGCTTTCAGCAGCGCCTTCGCGCACTCGATGCAGCCAATGCGCGCCGCATAGATCAGGGGCGTGAAGCCGCCGTGGTTCTCGTTCTTCGGCCGCCCTTCGGCCGTCACGCGCCGCTGCCAGTCGCGGATCGCGCCGTGGGCATTCACGTCGGCGTGATGATCGGTCAGCAGCTTGATCATCTCCGGGTGCGCCTCGGAAGCCGCCCACATCAGCGCCGTCTGGTTGCCCCACTGCTCGCGCGCATCCACCTGGGCGCCCGCATCCAGCAGCAGCCGGGCGGACTCGACGTTGCCGGAACGCGCCACCACCATCAGGGCGGTCTGCCCTTCCGCATTCGGGGAGTCAGGATTCACGCCCGCCTTGAGCAGATCCTTGATGATGCGCGGGTCGGCGAGTACCGCGGCCACCTGCAGGGCCGAGGCTCCGTAGTCATTCACCGCCGACACATCGGCGCCCGCCTTGATGAGGCGTTCCACCAGCTCCGCATCGCCGTTGTAGCAGGCCCACATCAGCGCGGTGGTGCCGTCCACTTCGCGTGACTTGCCGTCGGCCCCCTTGGCCAGCAGCGCCACCGCGCCGTCGTGGTCCTTGGCCCTGACCAGGGCCGCGAGCGAGTCATCGGCCGCCCGCGCGCCCACTGTCAGCGTCATGGCCAGCAGCCAAGCCGCCACCAGCCCCAGCGCCCTCACACCCCCTCGTGCGTGCATCTAGATCTCCGCGAGCGTGCCGCTGCTGATGCCATGCGAGGTCGCGGGAATGCCGGCGCGGTTCAGCAGCGTCAGCAGCAGGTTGGCGTGCGGCGTGTCCTGCGGGTAGTGCAGATGCTGGCCGCCCTTGATCTTGCCGTAGCCGTGGCCCATGACCACGTTCGGCAGCGGATCATTGTTGTGCATGTCGCTGTTGCTCATGTTGCTGCCGTACAGAATGATGGAGTGCTCCAGCAGGTTGCCGTTGCCGTCCTGGGTCTCGGCCAGGCGCTTCACGAAGCGCCCGAACGCCTTGGTATGGAAGTTCTGGATGCGAGTGAGCTTCTCGATCTTGCCCGCATCGTTCTGGTGGTGCGACAGCGGATGGAACGCGTCGGTGATCGAAAGATTCGGATAGGTGCGCATGCTCACTTCCTTCGCGATCATGAAGGAGGCCACGCGCGTGGTGTTGGACTGCCAGCCCAGGGCGATCATGTCGAACATGGTGTCGAGCATCTTGGCGAAGTCATCCGGCACGCCGTCCGGCGCGTTCGGCAGCTTCACGCCGGTGCCTTCCTTGGCCATCATCTTCTGCACCCGGCGCTCCACCTCGCGCACCGAGTCCAGGTAGTCGCTGACCATGCGCTTGTCGGCCGGATCCAGGTTGCGCTGCATGTCCTTGGCGCTTTCCTGCACGTAGTCCAGGACGCTGCCGGTTTCTTGCGTGATCTCGTGGCGCTGCTCGGCGGTATCGCCCAGCCCGAACATGCGCGCGAACACCTGGCGCGGATTATTGTCCATGGGCAGCGGCTGCTGGCCGGTGCGAAACGCAATGGTGCCCGAGTAGCTGCAGCCAAAGGAGGGATCGCAGGCGCCGCCGCCGCCCTCGCCCGCCAGTTCGATCGACGGCAAGGGAGTGTCCTGGCCGATGTATTTGGCCGCCACCTGGTCCGCCGAGGGTCCGACCAGCGGCTGCTGGCTCACGGGCGGGTGCACGCAGGTCAGCCAGGTGCCCGCGATGATGGCGTGCGGTGAGGGACTCTCCCCCGCCTTGTTGCGCAGGCCGCTGACGATGGTCATGTACTGGCGGTACGGATCCAGCGGCTCCA
The DNA here is from genome assembly GCA_963726995.1 of uncultured Pseudomonadota bacterium. Lineage (GTDB taxonomy): Bacteria > Pseudomonadota > Gammaproteobacteria > Steroidobacterales > Steroidobacteraceae > DAIDKA01. Next base: position 760,070 of record CAVSEP010000005.1, on the reverse strand, counting down.
GGATCGGGCTGATCTTGAAGTCCGTGCCGGTGGACGTCGGCACCCAGTTGTTCATCACCGCGCCGTGCGGAAAGTACACGAATCCCATGCGCGGCGGCGCGACGGCGGCCGTGTCCGCCAGCGCCGTACCGGCCGGAATCATGGCATCCAGCAGGGGCAGGCCGAGCGACGACCCCCGCGCCCTTGAGCATGGTGCGGCGGGACAGATGCTTCTTGGTGATGAACATACGTATCTCCTCAACTTACCGGATCAGGGCGGCGGTCTTGGTGGCGGTTGCCGAACTGCCGGCCTGCTCGCTTCTCATCTGGAATGGCGTACTGGTCACGATGTCCATGATCAGCGGCTTGAACCTGTACTCCTGCTTGGCGCTGGTGCGCACGATGGCGCGCACCGTGGGCATGTCCTGGTAGTCGATGGCGCGGCCCAGACCATAGGTCATCAGCTTCAGGGTGATGGTCTGCACGAACTGTTCGGGGTCGGAGGCCAGTGCCTTGCGCAGGTCATCGACGCCGGCGATCTTGGTGCCGTTGGGCAGCACGCCGGAGGCATCGATGACCGTTCCGGCCATCCGGTCCCGGTCGCGCCAGCGGCCCACCGCATCGAAGTTCTCCAGCGCCAGCCCCAGCGGATCCAGGATGCCGTGACAGGCGAAGCAGCTGGGCCGGTCGCGGTGCCGGGCCATCATCTCGCGCAGCGTCAGGGCCTTCTCGCCGGTCTTGTTTTCCTTCAGCGAGGGCACCGCCGGGGGCGGCGCGGCCGGCGGTGTGCCGGTGATGCTGGTCAGGATCCACTCACCGCGCAGCACCGGCGCGGTGCGATTGGGGTAGGAGGTCCCCATCAGCATCGCGCCCTTGCCCAGCAGGCCCCAGCGGGCCGAGTCCTGCAGCGTGACGCGGCGGAACTGGTCGCCCTTGACCGTGGTGATGCCGTAGAGCATCGCCAGGCGCTGGTTCAGGTAGGTGTAGTTGGCCGTGAGCAGGTTGGTGACCGGCTGATCTTCCCGAAAGACGCTGTCGATGAACAGCTTCAGCTCCTGGCGATAGTCATCCCGCGGATCCGTCACGTACGGGAACAGGTTGGCGTCGGGCTTGATCTCCTCCAGGCGCTGCACGTCCAGCCATTGGAATGCGAAGTTCGAGGCCAGCGTCGTGGCCCGCGCATCCTTGAGCATGCGGTTCACCTGCGCCTTGAGCACTTCCGGATCGTGCAGCTGGCCGTGGTTGGCGACGCTGAGCAGTTCCTGGTCCGGCGGCGCGCTCCACAGGAAGAAGGACAGGCGCGAGGCCAGCTCCCCGTCCGTCAGCGGCGTAGCCGCCGCAGCCGCCGTGTCGGCCACCGGGCTGAGGGCGGCGGGCTTAGCCGCCTGCGCGCTCTGCGCGGGTTTCTGGGAGGTCTCGGCGCGGTACAGGAAATGCGGACTCGCCAGCAGCGCCGTCAGCGCCCGCTGGATGCCCTCCTCGAAGTCCGCGGACTTGCGGCCCGCGGCGTAGAACTGCATCAGCGGCGCCGTGTCGGCATCCGTCAGGGGACGGCGGAAGGCGCGCTCGGCGAGGCGGCTGATGATCTCCTGCGCGCAGGGCGCCTCATCGGCCGGCGCCTTGGGCTGACAGACGAAGATGCGCTCGCGGCTGGGCGTCTGGCTCACTCCGGTGATGTCGAAGGGCCCCTTGATCTCAAAGCTCCCGATACGCAGCACCCGGTCCTGCACGCCGCCGGGAATGGGCGCCTCGAGGCGATCCTCGGAGGCCGCGTAGCTGCGATCGAGGAAAGTCACGGCCACCGTGTGGGGACCGGCGGTGGCCTTGAACTTGTTGCGCTTCAGGCGCTGGTTGATGGCATCAACGGCCGGATCCTGCTTCTGGTCGATGGCCTTCAGGTCCTCCTCGCCGCCGACATCGGTCTCGAAGAACTTCCTGCCGTCGTAGGTGGCAATCAGGTGATTCTTGAACTCAAGGTTCGTGACCCACAGTGCCGCGGCCAGGTTGCCCACCGACAGCTCATAGGTGCCGTCGGCCGGGAAGTTGTAGACCACCGAGACGCCACCGCGCGTGCCCAGCGGCAACCCGTCCACATGGAATTCCTGGTTGCCCGAAACGCCGGGATTGGCCACGAACTGCACGCCCACGGCCTTGGCATTGCGATCGCCCAGGGCCTCCACCGCGACCTGGCGGGCCGCGGAAATATAGGCGTCCACGAACGCCGGCGAGACCTGCAGGACGTTGGCGACGTTGTTGAAGCCATCGCTTTCATCGTCCGGCGGCAGTATCTGGGTGGCATTCACGCGCACGCGCAGCAGGTCCCAGATGGCATTCGCGTACTCGGTCCGGTTCATGCGATGCAGCGCCACCCGCGGGGCGTCCACCTGGTGGGCGGCCGCGGCGTCCAGCGAGTTCTCCATGTAGGAGACGAAGGTATGGACCTGATCATTGGGCGGCTGGGGATTGCCCATCGGCGGCATGAGGCGCCCGCGCAGCTTGGCCACGGCGTGTTCCCAGGTCTTGGCGTCGTTGCCGATTTCCCGGGGAGTCATGGTGTCGAAGGCCACGCCGCCCGCCCAGTCATCGGCGTTGTGGCACTTGCTGCAGTACTTCTGCAGGAAGGCCCAGTGCGCATCCTGCCCGGGTACGGCCGCGCTGGCGTCCGCGGTGGGGGCCGCCGGGGCCGAGGCGGCCAGGGACACGCCCGCCAGGCCGCCCAGGGCGGTCAGGGCGCCGATTCCGGCGGCCAGCAGCACAGGTCCGAACTTAGGGTGTCGCATCGATCTCGCCTTGGCTAAAGTCCTGTTTCCACACCAGGAACCGACCCGCGGCCGGTATCCTTGCGTCACTATAATAACGCCTTACCACAGCGACAGGCCTGGGCAACTTCATGGACTGTGCGCCTGATGTTATGCACTGCATCCGGTACGCCATGGATGGTTCCAGCGGCGCCTCCATCCCCGGGGTTGCCCCATTGCCAAGCCTGCTTTGATCAGTCAACGTGCGCGCGCTTCATTCAACCGCTTGACGAAGGGTCCCCATGACACGTTCTGCCGATCGCAGAAGCTTTATCAAAACAGCGATGGCCGGCGCCGCCGCCGCGTCCCTGGCGCGGCTGTACCCCGCCCTGGCTGGCGCTGACGCCACCCCGGCCGCGCAGCCGCTGGCCGCGAACCTGTGGCTGCTGGTCTCCGGCGGCGCCAACGTCGTGGCCTGCCGCGATCCTTCCGGTCTGGTACTGGTGGACGGGGGACCGGAGGCGCGCTCGCGGGAGCTGCTCAAGCAGGCCGCCCAGGCGAGTGGTGTCGCCAAGGTACATACCCTGTTCAACACCCACTGGCATCCGGACCAGACCGGGTCGAACCTGCGCTTAGGGGCCGAGGGGGCGCGGATCATCGCGCACGAGAACACCCGCCTGTGGCTGCAGTACGCCAATCCCGTGCCGCCGCGCAATGCCCTGTACGGTCCCCTGCCGTCGAAGGCCCGTCCCAGCGATACCTTCTTCTACGATTCGGTGAAGACCCAGTTCGGCGACGAGCCGGTGCAATACGGCTACCTGATGCAGGCCCACACCGACGGCGACATCTACGTGCATTTCCGCAAGGCCAACGTGCTGGCGGCCGGCGGCCCGGTCTCCGGGGCGGGTTGGCCGGTCATCGACTACAAGACCGGCGGCTGGATCCTTGGGCTGATCGATGGCCTGCGCACGCTGGCCTCCGTTGCCGATGATCACACCCGCATCATCCCGGCCAACGGGCCGGTGCTCGGCAAGGCGGATCTGCTGGAGCAGCAGCAGATGTACACCGCCATCAGCGGCCGCATGCAGAAAATGATGCGTCAGGGCCTGGGCGTGGATGAAGTGGTGGCGCGCAATCCCGCGGCGGAGTACGAGGCCAAGTGGGGTGATTCCAAGCAGTTCACCGACATGGCGTTCCGCAGCCTGTGGGGCCACATGGCCCCGGACTCCTGAAGCCTCAGGTATTGCTGCTGACCAAGCCGTGCGCGGCGTGCTCGTTCATGCGCGCCTCGATCCAGCGGCGCATGCGCACCGCATCGGCAACCCGGGTGTACTTGCCGAAGGAATTGAGCAGCACGATCACCACATTGCGTCCGCCGATCACCGCCTGCATGACCAGGCAGCGTCCGGCTTCGGCGATGTAGCCGGTCTTCTGCACGATGATGTTCCAGGCCGGATTGCGCACCAGCGCATCGGTGGTGTGGAACTCCACCATGTGGCGGCCGATCTTCACGCTGTGCTCGGTGTCGGTGGAAAAATCACGGATGGTGGGATTTTGCGCCGCGGCCATCACCAGGCGCGAGAGGTCCTCGGGACTGGCCACGTTGTCGCTGGAGAGTCCGGTGGGTTCGACGAAGTGGCTGGCCGTCATCCCCAGGCTCTGCGCCTTTTCGTTCATGGCGCGCACGAATGCGGGAACGCCACCCGGATAGTTGCGTCCCAGCGCATGGGCAGCGCGGTTTTCGGAGGACATCAGGGCCAGGTGCAGCAGATCCCCGCGCGTGAGCTTGGTGCCGATGGCCAGGCGCGAGGCGGCGCCCTTGCCCAAGGAGCGGTCTTCCGGGGTCACCTGCAACACCTCGTCCAGGGGCTGCCGGGCGTCGGCGACCACCAGGGCCGTCATCAGCTTGGTGATGGAGGCGATGGGCGAGGCCACAGTGGCATTGCGCGAGTACCAGACCGAGGAATCGCCCTGGTCCACGACATACGCGGCCCCTGACTTCAGGCCCGGATCATCGGCCGACAGGGGTGCTGCCGCATGGCGGCGATGGTGATGGGTGCCGTGGCCGGCCATGGCAAACGCCGGCGCCATGAGCCCCAGGCTCAATACGCCCACGAGCGCGAGCATCATCTTGAATCGACCAGCTGTCATCGTCCCGTTCGCCTGTTCAGGAGCCGAATACGCCGGCTATTGTTAAGTGTAGCAAAGCCATTGGCCATCAGCCTACGAGCCGCATCCCGGATTGTGCCTCATCGGTGGCGCCACCCGGGCTCAGTTCGTAGGCCGCAATCCGGTTGTGGCCCCGCCGTTTGGCCGACCACAATGCGCTGGCGCCGGCATCGACCAGCGTCACCAGGCTATCGCCCGGCTGCGGTCTGCAGGATGCGGCACCGATGCTGACGGTGACGTAGTTGGCCACCGTCGAGCCGCGATTGGGAATTTCCAGGTCGCGGATCGATCGCAGGATTCGCTCGGCCGGCACCTGCGCCGCATCCAGCGTGGCCCCAGGCAGAATGATCAGGAATTCGGCCGCGCCGAGTCTTGCGGCGCGATCGGCCGCAGACAGTCCGTTGCTGCGAATCACGCTCGCCGCACGGCGCACCAGCAGTTCGCCGGCTTCCGGGCCGTAGTTGTCGCAGTAGCGCCCGAAATCGTCGAGTTCCACCAGCAGCACCGACAGGGCCGCGGCGGTCGCGGTCGCCGACTCCCAGCTGGCCTGGGTCAGGGCATCCAGATCATGACCGCTGGTGAGTCCGGTGAGGTGGTCGGTGGCTCCCGGTTGCGGCGTGGCTGTCATAGCCGCGAACTGTATTAGGTCAAGCGGCTGCGGTGCTGCGACAGTTCACATAGACCCGTTACGAGCCGCGCGCGCTGTGCCGAAACCGTGACGTGCGACACGCTTGGAGCTGCCGGTGGTTCAGCTTGGCGGCACCACCGACTCCAGCCGGTCCACGCGGCGCAGGGCCGGGAAAAGCCGCATCCACAGGCCCACGACGAGCAGGGTGCCCAGGCCGCCCAGCACCACCGCCCGCACCGTGCCTAAAAGCGCCGCGGTGACCCCCGACTCGAATTCACCCAGTTCGTTGGAAGCGCCGATGAACAGCATGTTCACCGCGCTGACGCGTCCGCGCATGGCATCCGGGGTGGCCAGCTGGATCAGCGCGGAGCGCACGAACACGCTGATCTGGTCGGCAGCGCCCAGGATGATCAAGGCACCCATGGACAGGTACATGCTGTGCGAGAGGCCGAAGATGATGGTGGCGACACCGAAGACCGCAACGGCGGCAAACATGCGCACGCCGGTATGCCGCGCGATGGGCCGCCGGGCCAGCAGCAGCGCCACGCAGGTGGCGCCGATGGCCGGGGCACTGCGCAGCGCCCCGAGGCCGATCGGGCCGGTGTGCAGGATGTCGCGGGCAAACACGGGCAACAGGGCGGTCGCCCCGCCCAGCAGCACTGCGAACAGGTCCAGGGAAATGGCCCCCAGCACCACCGGCCGCGAGAACACGAAGGAGAGCCCCTTGCGCACCCGCGCCACCGGCCCCAGCTCGCTCAGTTCCTGATGCTTGTTGCGCCGACCTCCGTAGGTGGCCGCGGCCAGACCCGAGACGCAGAAGGACACCAGGCAGACCAGGTAAGTCTGTGCCGGCCCCCAGGCATAAATCAGTCCGCCCAGCGCCGGTCCGGCGATCACCGCCGCCTGGTAGGCCGAGGCGCTCAGCGCGATGGATTTGGGGAGCCGCTCCTGGGGCACCAGGAAGGCCAGCAGCGAGGAAGCGGCCGGGCCGTAAAAGCCGCGGGCGATGCCGAACACGGCGATCACCGCGTAGAAGGGCCAGGCGATGCGCACCTGGGCCACGCTCAACGCCAGCAGCAGGGCCGCCGACACGGCCTGGATGAAGAAGGCCACCGACAGCACCTTGCGCTGATCGGTGTGATCGACCACGGCTCCGGCCGGCAGGGTCAGCAGGAACATCGGCACGAATTCCGCGAGCCCCACCCAGGCCAGGGCCAGCGGCGTACGCTCGATGTCGTAGACCTGCCAGCCCACGGCCACCGACTGGACCATCACCGCGAGGGTGGAAACGATGCGCACGCCCAGGAAAAGCCTGAAGTCGCGTTCGCGATAGACCGGATCAGTCAAGGTGGCGGGGCTTCTTGAAAACCCCATTGTCCGTGATCCATGGCTGTGGCTGCAAATCGCAGCGCAGCGGATAATGCCCGCGAGGGTCGCAGTTCGCGCACCCCGCGCCAGGAGTTCCAATGCGTCTTGAAGCCATTTCAGTGGGTCGTGATCCGCCGCGTGAAGTCAATGTCGTGGTCGAAGTACCGGTGGGCGGCGAGCCGATCAAGTACGAAATGGACAAGGCCTCCGGGGCCCTGGTGGTGGACCGTTTCCTGTATACCTCCATGCGCTACCCCGGCAACTATGGGTTCATTCCCCACACGCTCTCGGAGGACGGGGACCCCTGCGATGTGCTGGTGTGCAACCAGCGCGGCATCCAGCCCGGCGCGGTGGTCGCGGTGCGCCCGGTCGGCGTGCTGAAGATGCAGGATGAGGCCGGCGGGGACGAAAAGATCGTCGCGGTTCCCACCACCCGGCTCACGCGCCGCTACGAGAACGTGCACAACTACACGGACCTACCGGAAATCTCCCGCCAGCAGATCCAGCACTTCTTCGAACACTACAAGGATCTGGAGAGCAGCAAGTGGGTCAAGGTGCTGGGCTGGGGCGATGCGGCGGAGGCGCAGGAATTCATCATGCGCTCGTTCGAGCGCGCCCGGGATCACTCGGGCAAATAGCCCTCAGGCAGGGCCTCGGCGGCGGCGGCGCAGGTAGTGGCAGGCGAGCAGCTCCAGGACCACCACGGCCAGCGTCAGGCCATCCAGCCCTCCTCCGCCGTGATGTCCGGCGGCCGACTGCACGTCCAACGTCACGCTGGCGGTGGGCCCCGTGCCATTCGCTCCGGTGCACGCCAACGAATAGCTCAAGGCGCCCACGCCGGTCGGCGTCACCGTGGTGCTGCCCGCGCTCGACTGCGTTCCGCTCCAGTCCCCCGAGGCCGTGCAGCTGCTGGTGCCGTAGGAAGCCCAGGTGAGCGTCGCCGTGCTGCCGGCGGCGATCTGGGTGGGCGAGATGCTCAAGGCCGGCGCGCCCACCGGAATCGCCGCCAGTGCGGCGCCTGCCTGGATGAGCCCGGCGCCCGTGCCCTGCGCCCCTTCGGCCATGGGCGAGGCGGTGTCCTTGAGCGCCGTGGCGATCTGCGCGGCCGTCAGCGCCGGATTCGCCTGCCACAGCAGCGCTGCGGCACCGGCCGCATGCGGCGCGGCCGCAGAGGTGCCGAAGAAATTTGGGTACTGGGTGGTGTTCTGGCATTGTGCGCTGGCCGTTGAAAAGGTGCCGTCCGGATTCCAGGGCGGCGATGCGGCGGAGCTCTTGGCCAGCTGAAAACCCAGAAAGGTGTCGTTCACCGCATCCGGCGCGGTCAGATCGGGCTTGTTGCGGTTCTGCGCGCTCGCCAGCGCCCTGCCATTGGTATCGAACAGAATGGGATCGCCGCCGTAGGAGGAGAACGGCTCCAGCACGGCCGGCGAGGTTCCGCAGGCCGGCGTCTGGAAGTACATGGCGGCCGCCACCGCGAGCGCGCCTGCGGCATTGGGATGACCCTGCACCGTCGGACTGAAGGTGGCGAAGCTGGTGATGCTCGCACCCAGGCCGTTGTCGGAGAGCAGGAACTTCACCCGGCCGGGCGCCGTGCCGCTGACCAGTTCGATGGCGAGGTTCAAGGTTTCCGTCGCGGTCGGCGCATTGGCATTGGCGGGATTACCGACCGCCAGGATCAGCAACGGATCGGCACCGATGGAATTCGCCCCGGTGCACACCGGGAAGCTGACGATCTGCGCGGCACCCGTGGCCTGCGCCACCCAATCGACCCCACCGCTGGCACTTTCGATGCAGAAGTTCAGGGCATTGGCGGCCCCGGGACTGCCCGGCGCACCCGTCACGTAGGGCTGGTCCCATTGCACCACCAGCAGCACGAACTCCCCTGGCGCCACCGGCGGAATCGTGATGGGCAAGCTCGTCGCGGTGCCGGCTCCGCTGCCGTCGAAATTCAGCAACGTGCGTCCGCCCTGGACGACGAACAGCGGCGCGGCGCTTTCGTAGGACTTGCGCGCGTCATTGCCGGCCGATGAGAAGTACGCGACCCCCTGGGCGGCGGCCGCATCCACGGCCTGCGCCACCACGCCGTCCTGGAAGAAGGGCTCATCCGGATAGCCCACATCATCGACGATGATCTTCGCGCCCAGCTGCTGCAGTTGGGTGATGCCGGCAGCGAAGTCCGCCTCGGAGTTCACCGCCGAATGAAAGGCCAGCTTCGCTGCCGGGGCCACGACGTGCAGGATCTGCGCCATTGCGCGACCCTCATCGCCGAAGGGCGGCTGCTGTGGCGCACCGTAGTTGGCGCAGTTGGCCTCCTCCACGATATCCACCCCAGAGGGCAGCGCCCCGCTGCTCACATCGCTGGCCTGCGTGGCCGCAAAGCCATTGGTGGCGTAGCCGTTGTAGCCATTGCCCAGCTGCGAGGGACCATTGGCCGCGTAGTACTTGTAGCAATTGAAACTGTCGGAGAGCACGCCGATGATCAGGCCCGCGCCGCTGAGGCCGGGGTACTGGCTGCGCAGCGCGCCGCTGCCCTGGACGAAATCCCCCTGCAACGCCACCGGACCTGCGGCGCGCGTGCGCGGCATCGAGGCGCGGATCTGTCGCAGGTCCGCCAGCTGCGCCGCCTGCTGCAGCGCCGTGACGGGCAACCAGCCGCCGATGAGGTTCGAGGCCCGTGCCACCTCGCGCATCCCGAGACTTCCGAGCGAGCGTTGCAGGCCGACCGGATCCGATCCGGCGAGCACATCCACCAGCACTTCCGGGACCGTGGACGGCGCCGCGATGCGCAGATGCAGCGCGGGATTGAGGTTGCGCAGCAGCGGCGCATCCAGCCCATTGGCAGCCGCCGCAGCGGCCACGGCGCGCAGCGATCCATCCAGCCGCCGTGATGAGACGGCACCGGCATCGGGCGCGCCGCGGCCGGCGGCCTGCGCGCCGAAGACAGTGAGCGGCGGCGCGAGTCGGACCTGTGCCGCGGCCAGCACCGGCAGTGCCGTGACCAGAAATCCCGCCGCCATTCCTCGCCAGTCGCGCATACCCTCTCCAAAGGAACACCGCAGCGCATTACAGCATGGCGACCCTACGGTCTCCAGAGCCCATATCTTGCGGTATCCTTTCCTATGCGCTTGATCGCGGCCCCGTTGCTGCTATTCATTTCGGGCCACGCGCTCGCCACCGGGCCATCGAACTGGCGTCCGGGCCCACGCGAGGCCTGGGTGCAGGCCGCACCGCTGCCCTTCGGTGATTCCGCCACCGCGCCGCAGGCGCCGGGTCTGCTGCTGCATGATCGGCAGATCCGCATCACGGCCGAAGGTGACGATCGCTACGAACACCTGCTGCTGCGCCTGACCGTGGCGCAGGCGACCACACCCACTGCCGTGACGCTCATCGGCCTGGATCCGCGCTACCAGACGCTGGTGATTCATTCATTGAGTCTCGCGCACGCCGGCGCTGCGGTGAAGGTGTTGACCGCGACGCAGATCGGCCTGCAGCTGCGCAGCCAGAGCGCGGAGGCCGAGCAAGCGAAGCGCGCGCTGAATCCGCAACTGCAGATCAGCCTGCAGTCACCGGGCGCGCAAGCCGGTGACCTGCTCGATTTCGAATACACCATCCATTCGAACTCGACGCAGCTTCCGGGCCTGTTCGCGGGGCATTACGCGGCGCAGTGGTCCATCGAAGCGGATCAGCCGGTGCACTGGGAGCGCCTGCGCGTGATCTGGCCGGCGGAACGTCCGCTGCGCTTCCAGGTGACTGCCGGCATTGCCGGCGCCGCACCCCAGGTCCGCAGCCAGGCGGGCGAGCTGGATATCCGCTGGACCGATCAGGTCCTCGCCCCGGAGGCCGACACGCCGCGCTGGTTCGAACGCCAGAGCCAGGTGCAGCTGAGCGACTTCGGCGACTGGGCGCAGGTGGCCACGCTGCTGGCCGCGCGTTACGACCTGCCGGCACGCGCCGAGCCGCCGCTGGTGCCGGCGGCACAGGCCGCGCCCGCCCTGATCCTGAACGCCCTGCGGCTCGTGCAGGACAAGGTGCACACGATCAAGGGCATCGGCGGCGGTCCCTATGCGCCGGCGGATCCCGCGCTGCTGCTGCAGCGGGGTTACGGCGACAGTCGGGATCTGGCGAGACTGCTGGCTTCGCTGCTGCAAAGGCTGGGCATCGATGCGCAGGTGGCCCTGGGGGATAGCCTGCGCGGTGAAGTGCTGGCGAGTCGACTGCCTTCGCCCTTCGCCCTGGATGCCGGGCTGGTGGTGGTGCACGCGGAAACCGGCGACTACTGGATCAATCCCGCGGCATCCGGTGCCGCGCAACTCACCACGACCGATCCTGCGGATTTGCGCCATGCGCTGATCATTGCGGCCGGCGCGGGCCGGATCGTCGATCTGCCGCCGCCCGCGCTCGATTCACGACTGCGTTCGGTGACACAGCAATTCGACCTGCGGGCCGGAAATGCCCGGCCTGCCCCGCTCACCGTCATCACCCAGTTTCGCGGCGGCTGGGCGCAGGCCGTGAGCGGCGAACTGCAGGCCCAGAGCCCGGCGCAACTGCAGCTCAATCAGATACAGGGCGTGATGCAGGACTATCCGGCTGCCACCACGGTCGGGCAGGTGCAGCTGCTGGATCAGCCGGACCTGCAGCGGCTGCAGGTGACTGCGCAATTTCGCCTGCCGGAACCGCTGGGCAGCGCAGACGATCCGCATTTTGATTTCTTCGCGGAAAGCCTGGCCGCGGTGGTTCAGCGCCGCGATGAGAGCCAGCGCGCCTTGCCGTTGAGCCTGCCCTGGCCGATGACTCTGGAACAGCACATCGAGGCGGCGTTGCCGGCCGACTTCGCGGCGCCGGTCGGGAATGTGCTGATTGAAACCAGGGCCTACCGCTACCGGCGCGAGGTGCGCCTGACCCAGGGGCTGCTGCACATCACCCACCGCTACGTGGCCCTTTCGGATCACGTGGAGGCTGCGGACTACGCGAGTTTCGTGCAGGCCAATGCGCAGGTCACCCAGGCCCTGGGGGTGCGCGTGCGGCCCCATCCCACCGCCCGGCAGCGCCTCCAGGCTTGGCTGGGCGAACACCAGCGGATCCTGGCCGCGGCGCTGCTGGCGCTCACTGCGGCAGCCCTCGGCGCGTGGCGCCGGCTGCGACCGCCGGCGACGTGAGTGATCAGGCGGCCGCGGCGATCTGCAGTTCGCCGCCCAGTGACTGCAGGATCTCCTGCAGCAGCTGCCCCAGCTCGCCGGTCATCAGCGCAAAGTCGGCGGCGAACTTCTCCAGCGGGTCAATCGCCTCGCCTGAGGCCTGCTGCGCGGCCTCGGGCTCCAGATCCAGGAACTGCACGCGCCGGATGGCGAGCTTTTCGGTGAGCACGAAAGCCACCCGATCGTTCCAGCACAGGCCCAGCTGTACAGGATACTTCCCGGCCTGCAGATGCGAGCGGATTTCGTTCACCGCCAGGACGTGACGCGCGTAGCGCACGCTCGACTTGCTGCCGTCCGCGCTCATGAGGGTGAGATCCTGATCCAGGGCCAGTCGCCCCGGGGCACTGCCCTGGGTCAGCCAGGCGGCCATGCCGGTATGCGCCGCGCGCTGCGTCTGCACGAGCTGCACCGCAAAGCTGCCGAGGGTGTCGCGCAGCGTATCGATCAGCTCCTCGGCCTTGCCGGCACTGGCCGCATCCACCACGCACCAGCCGCCCTGCGGATCGATCCAGGCGCGCGTGCTGCGCTGGCGAGTCAGCGCGCGGGCGCGCAGTTCATCGCTCACCCGCAGCTTCAGCTCCCGCATCTGCCGCCTGCCGACGGGAAAGCCCTGGGAGTCCTCCTTGAGTTTCGCGCGCCGCAGTGCCTCCTGGCGGATGACCGAGGCGGGCAGCAGCTTCTGCTCCACCCCCAGCGCGATCAGATAGTGCGGGTGCAGCGCATGCACCAGCCGGCCGTCGGCCGCCGGCGCCACCCAGCCGCGGCTGACCAGCTCCAGCGCACCGCAGGGCTGCAGGGGTCGGGCCTGCAGCTTTTCCTCCAGCTGCGCCGCGCTCAAGGACCAGCCGCTGGGCAGCCGGTAGAGAACGAGATTCCTGAACCACATGGGTAAACGTCACCGCTCCCGATTCAATCGGGAGCGGCAACCTCGCGTGAAGCGCTGGATTAATTGCGCCGGGTATTGGCGAGCAGACGCAGGATTTCCATGTACAGCCACACCAGCGTCACCAGCAGGCCGAAGGCGCAGAACCATTCCATGTACTTGGGAGCGCCGCGCGCCGCGCCGGACTCGATGATGTCGAAGTCCAGAATCAGATTCAGGGCTGCGACACCGATGATGACCAGGGAAATGCCGATACCCAGGGGCGAGCCGCTGTTGAGAATGGGCACATTGACGTGGAAGAAGCCCAGCACCATGGTCGCCAGGTACACCAGCGCAATGGCGCCCGTGGCGCCGATCACGATCGACCGGAAGCGCTCCGTGGCGCGGATCAGGCCGGTCTTGTAGGCCAGCAGCATGGCGGCGAACACCGCGAAGGTCAGCGCAACCGCCTGGATGGCAATGCCCGGATAGCGCCGTTCCAGGGTGGCCGAAATCGCGCCCATCGCCAGACCTTCGAGGCCGGCATAGGGTATCGCCAGATAGGTGGCCGTATTGGGCTTGAAGCTGATGATGAGCGCCAGAATCAAGCCGCCCACGAGGCCGATGAGCAGCGGCGCACCAACCACCGAGGCATCCCCGGTCGTCAGGTACTGCGACCAGGGCCAGAAGGCGCCCGCCAGCAGCACCACCAGCAGCAGGAAGGACTTGTTGATCGCGCCCTGCACGCTCATGCGCTCGCCGCCAAGCTCCACCAGCGGCTGGCTAGCGAAAGTCTTGTCGTTCAGCCCGGGATTGCCGGAGCGAAGGAAGCGATCGGCCATCGAAGTCTCCTCAAGTTGTCTGATGCCCCCAGATTATAGTCGAATCGCCAAAAACCAAGGCCCCTGATGCGCAACACGTTGATTTTCGGCAAAGAGCCTGTTCCGCGCCCGGCGGCGGCGGCGCGAAGCCGGTTGGCGCCTCACCCGCCAGGCCGATGACGGCCTGGATGCCCGAACGCCCGACACCCTGTTCGCGGAAGGTGAGCGGGTCTGCGTGCAGGTGCGCCCCCACGAAGTGCTGGTCGGCAGCATCGGCGATCCGAACGTGGGGTTTTCACTCATCGGTCACCCGCGCTGCCAGCACCATTGCGAGCCGGTTCGCAGGGCGGTACTCGCCGTCTGACGTGTAACATGCACGCCCGATGAGCCCGTCCCGCGATCCCGCCCCTCGCCCCTACCTGGTGTTCGTCCGGGCCGGCGCCCAGTCGCTGCATCCGCGCCTGCTCGCCGAAAATCCCGACCGCAACTGGGACTGCTGCGTGAGCTGGTACGTGCCGCCGCCCGGCGAACGACTGGCCGAGTACTACAGCGCCGGGGGCTTCAACAAGCTGGATGGCTTTCTGGAATTCTGGAAGCAGCGCCCGGATCCCTGGCCCTGGCGGTACGTGGTGCTGCTGGACGATGATGTCTATCTGCGCCCCGGTGCGCTCAACCGGTTCTTTGCATTGTGCGAACAGTACGGGACCTACCTCTCGCAGCCTTCGCTGAACTGGTTCACCCACACGACCATCAATGTGCTGGTGCGCAACCCCGCCTGCGTGATGCGCCGCCTGAGCTTCGTGGAAGTCATGGCGCCCTGCTTCTCCACCGCGGCGCTGCAGGAGCTGCTGCCGACCTTTGACTGGACCCGCAGCACCTGGGGCACGGATATCGCCTGGGGCTGCCTGCTGGAAGGCCGCCATCCGGTGCATGTCGTGGATGCGGTCTCCATGGATCACACCCGCACGGGCGACGGTCGCCCCACGGCCTTCTACCGCAAGCTCACCGCCATGGGCGTGGACCCGGCGCAGGAATTGCGCACGGTGCTCGCCCGCTTTCCGAACTTCGGTGGCCAGCGGATGCTCAAGGAAGGTCACGTCTACCGGCCCGGCCTGTCGCCGCCGCTCGGGCCGGTATTGCTGGTACTGTTCGAAAAACTCAAATTCATCGTCCGCATCCGCAAGCAGGTGCTGCGCAACGTGCGCGCCTGGCGCGCCGCATGGCAGGACCGGCGCGGCCCCGGCTCCTGATGCACCGCTGCCCTGGTGTGCGCCGCGCGCAGTTTCCACAAACATCCCGGCAGGTGATATACACCTCAGCGCTGATTCCACAGGAGTCCGGACATGGCCGTGATGCGTGTGATGCCCGCAATACTTGCAGCGACGTTGAGTCTTGGCAGCGCCCAGGCGGCTGATTTTCCGACTCAGGTGAAGACGCCGGCAGGCGTGCTCGCCGGCGCCGCCGAACCGGGGGTGGTCTATTTCAAGGGCATTCCCTTTGCGCAGCCGCCGCTGGGCAAGCTGCGCTGGCGTGCTCCGCTGCCGGCAAGACCCTGGCACGGCGTGCGCAAGGCCACGCAGTACGGGCATGACTGCATGCAGCTGCCCTTCGCGGCCGATGATGCGCCGATCCGCACCAAGCCCGCCGAGGATTGCCTGTACCTGAACGTCTGGCGACCCGCGGGCAGCAGCACCGAAGCCCTGCCGGTCATGGTCTGGATCTACGGTGGCGGCTTCACCATCGGCGGCACCTCGCCCGCCGCCTACGATGGCACGAATTTCGCGCGTGATGGCGTGATCCTGGTGAGCCTCAATTACCGCCTGGGACGATTCGGCTTCTTCGCCCATCCGGCGCTCACGGCGGAGGATCCGGCGGGGCTGCTCGGCAATTACGGCTACATGGACCAGATCGCGGCACTCAAATGGGTGCAGCAGAACATCGCCGCCTTCGGCGGAGATCCGCATCGGGTCACCATTTTCGGCGAGTCCGCCGGCGGCGGCTCGGTCCACGTACTGATGACTTCACCCGAAGCCCGCGGCCTGTTCGCCGCCGCCGTGGTGGAGTCCGGAGGCGGACGCGGCAGTCTGATGGGCCCGACGGCGCCTGGCGCGGGATCTGCCCGGCAGTCCCAGCGGCGAGTCCATCGGCGTGAATTTCGCAACCAGCCAGGGCATCCGCGACACCGGTCGCCGCGGGCTGGCCCAGCTGCGCGCCCTGCCCGCCGACAAGGTCCAGGCCGGCGTCGGGTTCGGCGCGGCGCGAGTGCCGGGGCCGCCGACCAGCGCCGGCCCCATGGCGGACGGCCGGATCGTCATCACCGATCCCAGCGTGGCATACCGGGCGGGAACGCAGGCCCGGGTACCCTTCATGATCGGCGCCAACACCGCCGACATCGGCTTGCGGTTCACCGGCACCATGGAGGCCCTGTTCAAACCCTTCGGCGCCAATGCCGCCAAGGCGCAGGCGGCCTACGACCCCGGAAACAGCGGCGACGTGCCGGCCACCGCCGACCGCATCGGCATGGACGCCAACATGCACGAGCCCGCCCGGTTCGTCGTCGCAACTCTGTCGGCCCAGGGGCAGAAGGTGTTCGAATACCGCTTTGGGTACGTGGTGGATTCGATGCGCGAGACCTGGAAGAGCGGCACTCCCCACGCCAAGGAGATTCCCTTCGTGTTCGACACACTGGGCGCCCGCTACGGCAATGCCGTGACGGCGCACGATGCGGCCGTCGCCAGGACCACGCATGCCTATTGGGTGAATTTCGGCAAGTACGGTGATCCGAACGGGCCGGGGCTCGCCAAATGGCCCGCGTATTCCTCGGCCGCCGATGAACTGATGATCTTCCAGGCAGACGGCGTGGCCGCCGGCCAGAAGGACCCGTGGAAGACCCGCCTGGATCTGACGCAGCAGCGTGCTGAAAGCCCGCCGGTGCAGCCATGAAAGCGCTTCACGCCCTGTGGCTGCTGCTCCTCGCGCTGCCTGTCGCGGCCGCCGGTCCCCTGCCCGACATCGTGATGGACGGGACCAACCTGTATCCGGAGAGCATGAGCTCATCGCCCGATGGCACCGTGTACATCGGCAGCATGAAGGGCATCGTGTTCCGCGCCCGGCCCGGATCGGCCAAGGCGACGCCGTGGATAAGGCCCACTCCCGCCAATGGCATCCTGACCCTGCTGGGCGTGCTGGTGGATGCGCCCGGCCGCACGCTGTGGCTGTGTTCGGCGCCCGGAGCGCTGCGCTCACCGCCGGTCACCGGCACCTCATCGCTGATGGCGTTTGACCTGAAGACCGGCAAGCAGCGGGGCAACTATCCCTTCCCGGCGCCGGCCTCGGTGTGCAACGACATTTCGGTGGCGCCCAATGGGGATGTGTATGCCTCGGATACCCCCAACGGCCGCATCCTGCGGCTGACGAAGGGCGCGAAGTCCCTCACCGTGTTTGCCGAAGACGCGCGGCTCAAGGGCATCGATGGGCTGGTGTTCGGCGGCAACGGCGTGCTGTACGTGAACAACGTCAGCCGCAATCAGCTACTGATCGTCGACATCCACCCCGATGGCACCGCCGGCCCCATCACCCAGCTGGTGACTTCGCAGCCGGTGGCCGGGCCCGACGGCTTCAGGTTCATCGGCGGCAATCGCTTCCTGCTGGCCGAAGGCAATGCGGGCCGCGTCGATCTGGTCACCATCAGCGGCATCAACGCCAACATCCGCGTGCTGCGCGAAGGCCTGCAGTCACCGCCGGCCGTGACGCTGGTCGGCGATACGGTCTATGCGCTGGAGGGCAAGATCCTGTACCTGATCAATCCGGCGCTGAAGGGCAAGGATCCGGGGCCCTTCAAGGCCTACGCGGTGCCCCTGTCGCAGCCGTAGCGGCCGCACGCCGCCGCTAGCGGCTGGTGTGCAGCTCGGTGGCGGCGGCTGCCGGAGCAGGGGCCGATGATGCCGCGGCAGGCGCCGCAGCGGCCTTCGTGGCGGCCGGAGACTTGGCCGCCGATACCTTCACGGCCGTGGCATGCACCGCAGGCGGCGAGCAGCCCCAATTCAGCATGGCATCCGGTTCGGATCCGGGAATGGCCACCTTCCAGGTCGTATCGTCATTGAGCGAAGTGAATGACGGACCCTTCTCCTGAAGATTGTTGCGGGTGTAGTAGATGACGGCGGAACGCCGATAGGAGCGCGCATCGCAGTCCAGCTCTTCGCGGGTCACCGCGCTCAGGTAATGCAGCGGATAGACTTCGGCCTGCGGTCGCGCGAATTCCCAGCGCATCCAGGCAGTCACGACATTGCCGTTGCGCAGGACGTTGTGCGTGGAGGCATAGACCGCGCTGGGATTCTCGGACGGACCATCCGAAATATAGGCCCAGCCGCCCAGATCCAGCGGATCGAGCACGCTCTTCCAGGACGGCGCGGGCGCGGCAGCTGCCGCAACCGCGGGCGCGGCGGTGGCTTTCGCGGTCGCCTTGGCGGCAGGCTTGGAACACTTGGTGCTGACCTTGGTGACCACCAGGGTGCCCGGACAGGCCGCCGCGCCCCAGCTGCGATGCAGAACCAATGACAGCAGCACCCCGGTGGCCAGGGCGGCCATCAGGGGACGGATCGATGAACTGGAGGCTGGGGCGCCAAACACCCGGGGACGGGCGGAGGCACCTCGGAACACGCGCATGGTCAAAATCTCCGGGAGGCTGCCTTATGGAATATAGGCATCTAACCCCCCGGCCGCTGGGCACCAGTTGGCATTTTCCGCCTGTGGAACCCCTGCCACCTGCCGATTCCGCCCGCAATGGCGGCCTCGAAGCGGCGGAATGTCGGATCGCCTAGTGACCCGAGCGCGTTTGAGATATGCAGCGCGGTGTGGTTTCCGGAACGATCTTGGTGTCCGCGCCGAACGTCCCGGTCAGGGACTGCTCCAGATCCGCGTAGCCCGAGAAATTCAAACATTCATCCTTGGTGGGAAATCCCTGCACCGCCACCTGGTATTGCCGCGTCACCATGCTCACGCCATGACCGTCTAGCATCAGCACCGGATGACTGAAGGTCACCATTACTGTCAGAAACAAGTTGTACATAGAGAACCTCGCTTGCCGAGAAAAACTTCTGGAATCCGTTCCAGCGACGAATCCCGTTGCGCGATGCTCATGTCGCGGCGAGGTGATTGCAAACTGTAGGTGAATGGCAACGTCGCGATACGCCGACTGAAGCCTGCCGAGGCGAAGAAAGGTCTTGGCGGAATCTCACCTGACGTGAGCGTCGCCCCAAGACAATCCGGTACACGTGGCGGGAAAAGAGTGCCGTAATCACCGAGTTTTCTGCGTCCGGTTGCGGCGCCGTTCAGCAGACGCCTTTTCCTATGCGCCTCCCGGCGCACCTCGTCCCCCGTTTCCATCAGTTCGTAACAAGCACCGGCAAGCGTGATTCCGCGGATCTAGTGTGCCTCCACAACAGGAGGTCAGTCATGATCCGCAGATTCATGCTGATGGCACTTGCGAGTGGCATAGCATTGACGTGTAGCGCGGAACAACCGCGTACGTCGGGCCCCGCACCGCGAATATTCACAGCCGCGCAGGCCCGTGCCGGCAAGGTCGCCTACGAATCCAGCTGCGGCTTATGCCACCAGTTCAGTATGCAGGGACGTACCGGGGCGACCGGCGAAGTTCCCGAACGTCAACTCCCTGCCCGAGAACATGATCAAGACCATTGATCAGAACGGCGGGCAGGTGCCGCCGCTCGTGGGACCACGCTTCATGGCACACTGGGGTGCCAAGTCCACCAAAGAGTACGTGGCACGTGTCACCACTGCGATTCAGGGATTTCCGCCAAAGAACGCGGGCAACGATACCGCCGTGCAGCTGACAGCATATTTCCTACAAATGAATGGCGCGAAGCCCGGAGCAATTCCCTTAGGCGCCGCAAACAGTGTCTCGCTGAGCGCGGCCACGGGACAGACTCCGCCCTAGCAAGAGCTCAATCTCTTCCTGCATCCGAACTCCGGATTGCCGAAACCCGAGGGAAGCGCCGGCTAAGGCAGCCATGCTGCCCTCAGCAGTTCAAGCGGCCATTATCTCGAATTATCAACTGGACCGAAAATCGATCAGAAGGTCATCTGGCCGTAACCGGCACGCATTGCCCGACCATCTAACATGCTCCCCGCTATATGAACCTCATAACAAGAAACCAACTCTCTGCGGTACGTCATCTGGCTGCCTCCGCATCCAACAGCGCCTACGCAACTCAAGAGCCCATCAACCGGGTCCATACCATTTGGACAGCTATCCTTTAATTCGGTCTGCGATCGTTTTCCTCCCGCCTTTGACCACATCCTTCCAGTACACATCTCCCTTTTCGAACACGACTATCGCGTCATAGAAGCTAATCGAAAAGGTCTGTCGGGTTACGAAATTCGGCTGCACAGCGCCGCGGCTATGGTCAGCGTTAAGCTGATCAATGAAGACCTTGGCGCGGTTAATGAAGGAACCCGGTTTATCGACTCCCCCGCCGTATTCTTCCCAGTAGGCTGTCGTCAGGTCCTCCACCATGTACACCCCGTTCTTCGGCATTCTGGGATACAGGAACTGGAATGTTTTCCAAATGTGCTCCTGCTGGTGGCTCCCGTCGTCTAGGACAACGTCGGGCACGCCGAACTCATCAATGACGTGCTGCAAGAATTTCTCGTCCGACTGATCACCAATCCTGATGAATATACCGGGATGCTCGAACTTAAATTTCTCCTCGATATCGATCCCGACAATCTTTGCCAGTGGACCGAAATATCGAGACCACAATCGTGCCGAGCCTCCCCTCGCTACGCCAATCTCCAAAAACGTGAGCGACTTGTTGCAGAACTGGGAGAAGTGCCGTTCATAGACGGGGAAATAGCTCGCCCGCTTATGCACCAGCTTGCCAGTATGTGTGGAGAAATCCTGCCACAGTGTCATTCAGCGTTCCTTCCAATTAGATACCTGTAAGTCTTAGCTATTCGCGGCTCCGACCGCGACTCATGTCCCCTACGAAAGCCAATCGTGCTTCGTAATGCCGAGCGCCGTCAGCCGCCGGTGGAGATACGCGCGCCCAATTCCAAGCTCAATTGCCGCTCGGCTGATATTCCCGCGGTTCTCCCGCAATACGCCCAGGATGAACTTCCGCTCCGCGTTATCGCGGAACTCGCGAAGTGCCAGGCCCCGCCCAGTCTCATCGGCCGTTCTCGCAGCCAATACGGAGTCTGGAACGTCGGATATCGATATTCGATCTTCGCTGAGGATCAGCATCCGCTCCATGACGTTCTGCAGTTCACGGATGTTCCCTGGCCAGCGGTAGGATTCCAGGACTTCAAAGACCTCCTGGTCGATCAGTTTTTCTCGAAGATTATTTTTTTTGCACGCTTGCGAAGCGAAATACCGCGCAAGAACCGGTATGTCCTCCCTCCGATCTCTGAGGCGCGGCACATTGATGGGAACGACATTCAGCCTATACAGGAGGTCTTCACGGAATTGCCCGGCAGCGACATGTGCCTGAAGATCCTTGTGCGTCGCAGCCATGATCCGCACGTCGACCTTCAAGGTCCGCTCCGAGCCGATCTTCTGAATCTCACCACTTTGTAGGACTCGTAGAATTTTTGCCTGGGCGGCGATCGAAAGGTCGGCAATCTCATCCAGGAAGAGCGTCCCGCGATGCGCGACCTCGAACATCCCCCGCTTCGGGCCCGAGGACCCTGTGAACGCCCCGCGCTCATGGCCGAAAAGCTCGCTCTCGAGTAGCGTCTCTGGTATCGCGGAGCAATTGACCTTCACGAGCGGAGCGTCCTTCCGGCGACTGTGAGCGTGGATCAGGTTCGCGACCAGCTCCTTCCCGGTGCCACTCTCGCCCGTGATAAGAACGGTGGCCTCTGAGTTCGCCACCTTGATCGCGGCGTCCATCACGCGCCGAATCGATGGCGCATCGCCTATGATCTCGACAGGGCCTCCGCGCTCCTCGGCACGTTGTAACCGATCCTTGAGCATCGCGAATTCCAGGCAGCGCCTCGTGGAAACGACGATCTTCTCCGCGGTAAACGGCTTTTCCAGAAAATCAAAAGCCCCGATCTTGACCGCCGCTGCCGCCTCAGTAAGGGTGGCATGGCCCGAAATGAATATCGTCGGTACTGCTATTCCCTCTGCTTGCAGTTTGCGGAACAACGCGATGCCGTCCATGTCGCCAAGCTTTATGTCGAGAACCATCACGTCGATGATTCCCTCATGCAGGGCTCGCCAGGCAGCCGCCGCGTCATGAGCCGCTATGACGCGCATCCCCGCGTCACTGAGCGCCATGTCTATCGACGTACGAATATTCCGTTCGTCATCGACAACGAGGACGGTCTGCTTTGCCTGCTCCGACATTCAACGAACCCGATGGAGGACAATTACAAAAGTCGGGCGTCCATCTAGTTCCTGATAGACAATCTCGCCCTGGTGTTCGACCACGATCTTCTTGACGATCGCCAGGCCCAGTCCCATATTTTCCGGTGAGCGTTGCTCGGAGACGCAGGGATCAAAGAGTCGGTCGGCAATCGAAGTCGGAACCGGCACTCCGTCATTGGAGATGCTGATCCTGACATCGCCTGATTCAGAGGCAAGCTGGATATCAAAATGCACCGCCCTGCCTCGATTGGCCTCAACCCCATTGCCGACGATATTCATCATTACTTGCCGAAAAAGCGACTCATCGAGTCGCACTCGAGCAAGCTTTGCCTCATGACGCGCTCTAACTTGGATTTCGACCTCGGGAAAGGTCGCTAGAATCGCGGGCACGTGCTTTGTAACGACCTCGAATAGCTGAAGTTCCGTCGGCTGAGAGCCAGGGAGGCGCGCGAATTCGCTAAACCGCGCGACGGTCCGTTTCAGGTGCGAAAGCTCTTCGGCGACGATTTTCTGCGTCTCATGCAATTGAACACTGAACTGCTCCGGCGATTTTTCCCGGTGAGCACGCTCAAGCGAGCTGACCATGACTTCAACCGGGGTCAACGGATTCTTGATTTCGTGGGCAAGAATTCGCGCCAGTTCCTGCCAGGACGCCATCTGTTCAAGGTATCGGCGACGCTCACGCTCTGCGAGAAGCTCAGAGAAGATGTGCCGGTAGGCGGATCCTATTCGACGACTCAAACCGCTGGCGATCAACACTGCGAGCAGCACCAGTGCCGCGAGTCCGAGTCCGAAGTAGATCCTGATCGAACCGGTGATTTTCGACTTCAGCCATTCCGGCTGTGAATAGATGCGCTGGAGTTCCACGATTTCGTCAAACCGCCGGCGATAGGCCTCAGCGTTTTCGGGATCAAGGCGCTTAAGGGACTTCAAGCTATCGCCGCCGATCTCCAGGCCTCTTTCTATTCGGGAATTGAATCCGAGATTGAGACTGGTTTGGACGGCATGATCGAGGAAATAGAACGCGCCGAGCGGCGGGACCGTACTCATCACCAGTATCGTGCCAATCAGAAGCGCTCTGACTCTATTCTCTGTCATGAGCGAGTTCCTTCACGGTGAAGGGCTTAGACTCGACGCTCTCGAGCCATGTTGCCCCGGTACCGGTTGCCGAATAGCCGCGGAAGATCCGGTTGAAGAGCGAATTGGGCGCTGGTGCGCCAGCCGGCGCCCCGACACCAGTTCCTAGGGTGCCAGGTGTGGCGGCTTCCACGGACCCGACGGTGCCGGCATTTTCGGCGACCCACTTCCGGAGGTTGTCCAAGCGCTCCTTGTCGATGGGATTGAGCAATATCTGAGCCCTCAGCCGGTAGGTTTCGGCGGTCGACCGCTTCTCAAGCCCAAATACATCAGGAACAGGAATCCGCGATAGGAACGCCATCACTTGGTCGACGGATCCGAACTCCTCCTTGTACACGGTGGCGTTGCCTGTGGTCTCTGTGACCGAAAAGACCTCGTCCCACAAGTCATACCGGACGGCAAGGAGTACGTCGGCCTGCGCCTCCGCCTGAGATCCGCGCAAGAGTGACAGGCGAATCAATATACTGTTGGTGAGTCCGCTTTTTAGATCCTGCGGAAGTCGTGCTGGAAAGGCCACGCCGGATATCAACGTCTCTAGATTAGAAGCCTTCAAGCCAATCGCGAGTTGGGCAGAGAACGCCGGTTGCAGTGCAAGAATTGCGACGCAGCACATGATGCCTGTGAGTTTTGTCACTGCAGCGTTCCACGATGGGTTCTGGCGCTGCCGTAGATGTAGAGATCTACAATTCCGAAGGCCTTCGTGTCGAAACGGACCCCGCCGCGGATACCAACTCCCTGCGCAAGCTCTTGATCAGTGGAGTAGCCGAAAGACCAGACACCAGGCTCCACGTACCATCTGGCCCGACTGACTTCCCCCGCAGTCCCTGCTAGCGTGAAATCCTGCGCGTAAGCGACCCCGACGCTCGTGGGGTATTGCGCATGCAAGGTGATATAGCCGGCTCCGACCGGCCAGGTGTAGCGGAAATCCGCCGCCACATTTCCGCAGCCACTGACTGCCTCAGCATATTTGGCGTTTAGCACCGGCCCGCCAATCGGGAAGACCGGATCGTCGGCATTCCAACCCAACGATACCGTTGCGCCTTGGCGGCTGCCGCTTCTATTCGGAAAGGACTGCTTGCCCTCCTGGATATTGCACAGCACGTGGCTGACAGGACGGTATTCGTAGCCGACGCCAATATAGGCGAATTGACCGAAGCGGCGCCCTACGGAAACACCGGTCGTCCACGTGCGCTCCTGGAAATTCTCACCCTCGGTGAACGCATACTGGGCGTCACGGTAGGTTACTTCCCCATCAAGGAAGTAATGCGTCGAACCCAAAAGGGCCGGATCGACATACTGAATCCTGGCGTAGGCATCCTCTTGCGTAAGTCCGCCCGCTGGAACTCGCGTCTCGAAGTCGAAATTCAGGGTGCGTCCAGTTCCCAGTATGTCGTAGTCGCTTAGGTGCGCCGAATAGACCGCACTCTCGCTGTTTCCGATTATGCTGGCGCCAACAGAGGCAGCAGTGACCGCGGTCTTCGCTTCGACAACAGTGACGACGATAACTACATTGTCGCGCCGTGAGCCCTTCTCCAGGTGGATGTCGACGGACTTGAAGTTGCGTAACCAAGACAATCTCAGCTTCGCGTCCTGAATTTCCTCATCCTCGACGTGATCCCCTGCCTTCAGATAGAGGTAGCTCAGAATGAATCGGCACGAGGTCGAAACATTACCCTCACACCGCAGGGACTCCACGGTCAGCGACGGCCGCGACACGTCGCGCGCAAACGCAGGCGCCTGAGCGCACACAATCGCTACTAGGAAGGCGACCGCGCAATGCGTCCACCACGTTTTGGCGAAACTCACGCTACGACCCCGGTCTCGCAACCAACGGCAGTGCTCCCTGAATCTTGTGGACAATTAGCGGCTTCTATCGGGCGCCCGTTGCTGCTCCATCAAGCCGTCAGAATCCATAGGTAACGCCGAACGACGCCAATCCCAATCCGGAGGCGCGGGTCGTGTTTGGAGGTGGATTTTCGGACGCCGCCGGCGAAGCGATGCGCTCATATTCTCCCCGGATGGCGTAATGACCGACGTGAAACTGGATGCCCACGCCATAGGCAAAGCCGGTCGCAGTTGCAGTTCCTGCGCTAGGGAATTGTGAGAGCGGCGTGCAGATCCCCGTGTTGATATTGACGATACATGTGTTGGAGAAGTCGCCTGAGATCACGTAATTCGAGCGGTACACTGCGCCGCCGATCTTCGCGAACAGGTCGAATTGCCGATAGGCGAGCGGCAGATAGCCGACGATAAATGCCGCCGCCGCGAAATCATGGGTGCTGGCCGTCGATACGTCGCCATTGGGCCCGAAGTGGCCGCGGCCGAAATCAATCAACTCGAATTCACCGCCAATGTGGATTCGTGGGCGTGCACCGATAAGCAGCTTCCCACCGACCGGATGAGCATGCAGAAACCCTCCCGGAATGCGCTCAACGTTGGAGATCTCCTCCGATGACTGGCCGATGGCTCCGCCGGCGTAATAGATATCGGAGTCGGCCCGTACGGTGCCGCAGATAGTGAATGAGAGTGTCGCGGATACGACCAGCAACGGTAAGGCAACAGGAATCCGACGGACACGGTATTTCACGATTTCCCCTTGGAAACGATTTGGCTTGACGGTAGCCGGCGTGACGCTACAGCTGATATGGCCCTTTCTACTCACGATCCTCAATTTGCAACTGTGACTACGACATTCCGTTCCGCGTTCCGTTGTGCGAAAGACGCGCGTGAGTCACTGCAATGAATATACCAGCCGTCGTCGCATCCAATACCATTTTGTATGCTATCTACCAAGGACTTGCAGGCGCGCACACAACCAGGGTGTCGACGAAAGTGGACAGTTGTCCCACCCGAGGCGCACTGATTCCGGGGCTCCAAGGCGTGGGCGCCTTAACCACTGCTAATCAATGATTAATGGCTCGCATTCCAGCAGTCGAAGTTAGAAACTTAGGCCTGTGAATAATGTCGAAGAGTGCGACGCCCAAAACTCAGGAATTGAATATGAAGAAAATGCGAATGCCAATCATGCTGTTCCAAGTGGTCTCGGTCCTTGGCCTTTTGTCTCTGGAGCCTGCGTTTGCTCAATCCAATTCTGTCGGCCTCTACGCCGGCCTGGGCGTCGGTCGCTCGACAATTGGCAACGGCTTCGATGTCTATGATCCCTATTACTTCGGCGCAACTCCGTTCGCAAAGTCCGAATTGGGCTGGAAGGCTTTGATCGGCGTGCGGCCCATACACTGGGTGGGAGGCGAACTCGAATACATTGACTTCGGCACCAGCCGCGCCGGCTCGGAACCCGCAGCTATTGTTGGCGGCTTCAACAATGGGCAGTTTCTCGGGGGGCATGCGACCGATCGCGCTGCAGCGATATTTGCAGTTGGCTACCTTCCTGTGCCGCCCGGGTGGCCAGAGTTGTTCGGCAAAGTCGGCTGGGCGCGACTGTGGGGCAGTTACAGCTACACAACTGACTCGTACCTTGGCACCTCGTACATCTCGCAGACAGCTGGCAGCCGCGGACTAGCGTTCGGCGCTGGCGTGCAAATGCATCTTGGCGGACTGGGTGTGAGAGCGGAATACGAGCGGGTCGAGGGCACCCAGAATTACGGACCCCACGAAGAGCCGACGCTGGTTTCTGCGAGCGTCTTCTGGTCCTTCTGAAGGCAATGCTCGCTTGCTGTTCCGTTGAGCGGCCGGGATGACGGCGTTCCATCTCCCCCGGCAATCGTCGCAGCGTCCCTATCGCCCTTCCGACTCCCCTGCGCTCGCGTATTTGCCTGCGCAGAGCTTCCCTAGGCAGCCAGCCTGAGTTTGGGCCGCAAGCCAGCTCGCGCCGCCAGCCGTACGAGTAGGTCCAAGCTGAATCGGTTGATCTTGCCCCGATGCAGGTCGGAGATTCGCGCTTGCGTAACGCCGAGGGCCTTTGCTGCCTGTATCTGGGTCAGACCGGAGGCCTTTAGCCAGTCAGTTAGCCCACGCAGCAATTGAGCTCGTATCTCCATCTCGGCTGCCTGGTCGGCCGGGTACAGATCCTCAAACACGCTCGGTACTTTCTTTCGGGCCATCCGCATTACCTCGGCACCATTTTCAGACGCTTCTGCGCCAACTCAATATCGCTCTGCGATGTCGCCTGGGTCTTCTTCTGGAAGCAGTGCAACACGTAGATCGCCTCGGGCCGGGACATCAGGTAAATCACCCGAAATGCACCTGACGAATCCCGAACACGAATCTCCCGAACTCCAGGTCCAACAGCCGACATGGGCTTCCAATCGGTCGGCTCCAGACCGCATTGAACGAGGTACAGTTCGTAGCCCGCCTGCGCCAGGACCGCCTTCGGCAGCGCCTTCAGATCCGCTTTGCTACTGCCCAACCAAAGGACTCGCTTGTTCGGTTTCACTATGCCAGCTCTCGCATATTTTGACAATCCGCCGAAAGCAGATCAGAACTCATGCCCCGCAATCTACTCATCTGGTGGGCGCATCATCCCGTACTCGCGCGGCCCGGATACGTTTCCGCAGTTCCGCCGAAATCAATTCCCGCTCGGTCTTTACAGGTGGCAGCTGTGCCGCGAACCTTCGCACTTCAAGGGCCAGATCGGGATATCCCTGAACCTTGAGCAACTCGCTCGCGGCCAGCCACCCCTCCTCCACGGCTTTGCGCGTAGCCAAGAGTCGCGCCCGCCCCGGCTCCAAGGTTTCCGTGCCGTTGAGGACATCCCGGGCGACGGATTCCATCAGGCAATTCTTGGGTAGGATGCCAAGTCTTCACAGCCCTTAGGGAAGGTCTGCACGTGCCATTGGATGACCGATACTGTGTACAGCAACGGTGGAGCGGGTCCGGGCATGGCGCAGAGTACTTTTCATCGTTGGCGTGGTACAAGAAGGGTAAGGTCACGCGCCGGGAGCGTTCTTTGGCCGAGATAGACGCGCTGATTATTTGGGTGCGACTGCTCGGGCCGATCGAGCCGCACTATGCGAATGCCGGCAACGACACGCAGCTGATGCCAGTGGCGCGGATGTTGCGCATCAACTTCATGCAGAACTGCTTCAACCTGTCTGATCGGGGGCCGAGATGCGATACCCGACGAAACCACGATCTTGCGCTTCCGGCATCTGCTCGAGCGGCACCGTCTCTCTGAGCGCATCTTGGCCGAAATCCGCTCCTTGTTGGAACAGACGCGGCTGCTGCTCAAGTCCGGCACCATTGTGGATGCCACGATCATCGAGGCGCTGCCCTTGACCAAGAACACCGATGGCCGCCGCGACACTGAGATGCGACGGGGCAAGAAGGGTGGCGGCGGGCATTTTCGGGATGAAGGCGCATATAGCCACCGAATGACCAAAGGCGATCTTCCTGGACGGCGGCGGCGGACCCTCCAGTCCGACACGATCGCTCCGACGCCGAACGCCTGAAATCCCCTTGTCCGGCCCCAATCGCAGCCGTTCAGGTACCAGTTCTGGCTAGAAACCTGGTCATCTCGTCAAACGGAATCGGCTTACTGATGGAATCATACCCTGCATTTGGTCGCACCCAATCAATCGCAGTATTTTCGCCTGTTCCTCGGATTCCACACCTTCGGCTACTGTCTCAAGCTTTAGCGACCGCGCAAGGGAAATAATTGTGGACACAAGAGTCATGGCACCGGGGTCATCGAGCATCGCTGCGACGAATGATCTATCAATTTTAAGCATCGCAACCGGCAGCTTTGCCAAGTATCCGAGCGAGGAGTACCCCGTACCGAAATCATCCAGTGCAATGCCGATGCCCAATTCGCGCAAAGCCGCAAGTTTGGTGAGATTCTCGGCGACATCGGACAACAGAAGTGTCTCCGTGACCTCGATATCCAGTCCGGCATCGGTGCCCGCCAGTCGAACAATCTGGCTTATACTGCGGACAAAGTCCTCGCGAAGCACCTGGACAGTTGAGACATTGACCGCGACACGCGGTGCCGCGAGATGCAGCTCGAGCCAGCGTGCGCGGTCGAAGATGGCCTGGCGCAACGCCCACGCGCCGACCTCCGCAATCATGCCACTCTCTTCTAGTACCGAAATAAATGCACCAGGAGGAACCAGCCCGTGTTCCGGCCGCTGCCAACGGATCAGCGCCTCCACCCCCTTGAGGCGGCGATTCACGAGGTCCACTTTTGGCTGGTAATGCAGCACGTACTCCTCGTTCTCGAGCGCCCTCCGGAGGCTCTTCTCCAATGTCACCCGTTCCACAAACCGCTCGCTCAGGTGCGCGGTGCAGATTCCGAAAGCTCTACCATTCTCCTTCGCATTGCGCAGCGCGGCTTCCGCGTTTGCGAGCAGCTGATTCGCGGTCTTCCCATCGTTCGGAAACATCGCAATGCCCGCCTTGGCGGTCAGGTCAACAGATTGACCGCCTATACTGAAAGGCGCCGCAAGCCATTTGCGCCAGAACTCCTCAACCGCCCGGGGTGCATCGAAGCCCTCGGATGGCCCCGGAATTAAGAGCGGCGAACCTGCCGGATCCGATGTGGGCAACCCCCTCGCTTTTCCCAGCTGCAGCGGCAAAGCGCGTCGCGGCCTGCCGAAGCAGCTCATCGCCGCCCGCGCGGCCTAGCGTGTTGTTCAGCACCTCGAATCGCTCAGGGTCCGAAATCGCAACCAGAAACCGTCCGCGCGTATGCGTCACCATCCCCAGATACTGGCCAATTCGCTCAACAATGCCGCCGGTTTGCCAAGCCGGTCAAGGAATCAAACGAGGCAAGTACCGGAGGCGATCCGACTTTCCAATGTGGTCCAGCGCAAAGGATATGTCTTGCGCAAGCTCCGTCAGCAGGCGCATTTCTTCGTCGTCGAATAGTCTGGAGAGTCCGTGAATAACACAAAGCAGCCCA
This sequence comes from uncultured Pseudomonadota bacterium, assembly GCA_963726995.1. GTDB lineage: Bacteria > Pseudomonadota > Gammaproteobacteria > Steroidobacterales > Steroidobacteraceae > DAIDKA01. The sequence continues at coordinate 729,925 of CAVSEP010000005.1, read as the reverse complement.
AGGCGTGTCCACCGACTACGAGAGGAAGTCCCACGAACGATCGGTAGCCGCGCGCTACAAACTCCTGTCTGTATTTCGACTTGGCGTTCTGATCCGTCAGATCATTGCAGACCTGCGGTCGCTGCGTGCGCAGCGCTTCCACTACCGCGCTGTCTTTGGCTGTCTCTTCGTCAAACGTGAAGCTCACCGTAGGGGCGAGCTCGTTAGCATCGCCGGCAAATGCCGTGCGCCGGAGTGTGTTCGTCTCCTCATCCAGAAGGCCGCACCAGGCCACACGAAACCCGCCGTGCTCCACCGCCAGGCGGCACGCGTCGCGCAGCAGTGTATCGCGGTCGGTTGCGCGTACGATCAAGGAGTTAATGCCGCTGAGTACCGAGAAGTCCGATTAAGCCTCACAATGCGAATCTCGGCGAGCTTGCGTTCAGTAATATCCGTGGTCACACCGACCGCCCGGACAACGCCGCTGTCATCTAGGATTGGAAAGATCCGCGTGAGTAGCCAGTGCGTCGACGCGTCCGGATGCAAAATGCGATACTCCAGTTGCCCGTGCGCCGGGTAGGACTGCACGATTTGCTGCAATTTGGATGCGACTCGTTGGGGAACCTCCGGATGTACCGCTTCGAGCCGATTGGCTGCGGACAGCGCCGCCGAGTCGATACTCCTTCCCCACACACGCGCAAATCCTGGACTCATGTAGAAGATCTGTGCCAGATCGGGCGATGCGACAAAGAAGACGTCCTCAATATTCTCGGCGAGCTGACGAAACAGCTCTTCACTGGCTAGCAGCTTGTCTGCGGCGCGGCCCCGTTCCTCCACCTCGACCATCAGCTGCGCGGCCTGCTCCTGAATCTCCAGATATAAACTGCCGTTCTCGTAGATACGGCCGAGTTGTGCTGCGATGATTGTAAGGAGCCGCTCGTCCTGGGAGTTGAACGCGCTCGTTCCCAGTTTGTCACAGACGCACAGCCAGCCGTAGGTGCGGGAAAGCGAACAGACGGGTGCCGCGACTGCGGCCTGGACGGCGGGAAATCCTGTCGGCAACCCCAGATCCAGCGGCGCACCACTGGTAGACGCCAACCTTTCTACCCGATTTTCCGCATATACGCGGCCAAGCAGGCCCAGATCTTCGCGCGGGTCCGTTACGGCGTACCAACTGGGCCGACAGACCGCTTATGCAAACTTCCTTTTTCCGCGTCGGAGCCTTGTCTACCACGGCAAGCACGGCGAAGCGCCCTCCCAGCAGTTCCCGCGCTTTGACACATACATTACTCAGCAGGATTTTTGCGTCGCGCTCCGATGACATCTGCAGATTGATTTTCGTCAGCATGGACAGCCGACTGTTCGCAACCCGCAACGCGTCTGCTTTCTGGGACAATTTGTCGGTTAGAAGCCGCATGTGCTCTGCGTCGAACCCGGGATTGGGCTCGGCAGGCGACTGCGCAGCGCCGACGCCTGCGAGCGCATCCGCAACGGCTTTCACGAATACGGGCGCCGCGCAGGGCTTGACGAGTACTCGGGCCACACCGCACTGACGTGCCAGGGAGGTCGCCTCTCGCTCGTGGTAATTGGCGGTGTAGAAGATCACTGCGAGATTCGTGGGATCGGATCTGCCCGAAGACGTTCGACAATTCATAACCGTCCATCGACGGCATAAGAATATCGGAAATAACGAGTCCCAGGTCGCCACCGCGAGCAATGATTAACCCCTCAGCGCCGTCGCTGGCCTCGGTGACGCGATATCCTTCATAGGTGAGCAGGGTCGAGAGCAGTTTTCGATTGGTGGCATTGTCGTCAACCACGAGAATGTGGGCGCCGGCAGTCATCAGATCGATTCTCGCTTTGGCAGCGCTTGCATAAGTGCATAATCTGCGCCGAGAACGTGCGTTATCGATGGGTTTCGCGATATAGGCATCGCATCCAGCGTCCAGAATACGTGCTTCGTCACCCTTCATAGCCGAGGCTGTCAGGGCCACCACCGGCAGGTGTCGGAATCGCGCGTCGGACTTGAGCTGGCGCGTCAGCGCCAAGCCGTCAATTCCAGGTAGTGCGATGTCCGTCAGGACCAGATCTGGCATCTGGGTCTGAAGCAGGCTCAGAGCCTGCTCGGCGTCCTCGGCGCGGATGACAACGTGCCCGTCCGCCAGCAGCACCTCCGAGGCCAGCTTCAGATTCACCGGATTGTCATCGATCACAAGAATTGTGAGACCCATTGTGTTTGTCGATCATTCGCCGCTGGAGAGTGGCAATTTCACCGTGAAAAGACTCCCTTTTCCGACCTCGCTCTCGACCCTGACGGTCCCGCCGTGCAACTCCGCCAACCGTTTAGTGAGCACCAAACCCAGACCCGTGCCGTCATGACGCCGGCCTGTGCCGGAATCCAGCTGCTGGAATTCCAGGAAAAGCTTTGGCAGATCTGCTGCGCGAATACCTATACCGGAGTCGCGAACCCGCAATTGCAGCTCATCGCCGTCACGGTCCAAGCTCAGACTCACCTCACCCCCATGATTTGTGAACTTGATCCCGTTCGATAGCAGGTTGTAGAGAATCTGAATGAAGCGGTGTCGGTCGAGAGTCACAATTGCAACATCAGGGCTCACGTGTCGAATCAGCGAGATCTCCTTGGAAGTAGCGATGGCAGAGACGACCGCGCAAACCTCGTCAACGGCAGCGCTAAGATCGAAGCGCTCCGGGGCCAGATCCATCTTGCCGGCCTCAATCTTGGACAGATCGAGAACATCATTTATGAGTTGCAGCAAATGCTTGCCACTGGCGAGCACATCGGTCAGGAATTCCTTCTGACGAGCGTTCAGTGCGCCGGCCTTTTCGTCGATCAGGAATTCCGAAAAGCCGATGATTCCGTTCAGTGGCGTGCGCAACTCGTGCGACATGGTCGCGAGAAACTCGCTCTTGAGTCGGCTGGCGTCCTGTAGCGTCTGCTCGAAGCGTCGCCGCTCGGTAGCATCACGAATCGCCCCTGAAGCGAACAGCCCTTCCTCAGTCTCCAGAGGACTTAAGCTAATCTCCACGGGAAACTCGCTGCCATCGCGGCGTTGACCGTATAGCTCTAACCCGGCACCCATGGCACGGGCGCGCGGCTGCGTGAAGAATCCCGCGCGATGCTTGAAGTGATGGCCCCGATAGCGTTGCGGCACCAGAATGTCTACGGACTTACCGAGCAGCTCCTCGCGCGGGTACCCAAACAGACGCTCCAGCTGCGAGTTGACCAGGGCAATTCGTCCGTCTCTGGCCACAATCACCATAGCGTCGGGCGCCGACTCGAGCAGGCCTCGAAATTTCCGTTCTGCCTTTTTACGATCGGTGATGTCCCGCACGGCACTCATCACCATCGTACCTTCATCGGTTGAGAGGGGTGAGAGACTGATTTCGACAGGAAATTCCAAGCCGTCCCGGCGGCGGCCGAACAGCTCCAGTCCCTGCCCCATGGTGCGGGTACGCGGCTGCTGCGAAAACAGTGAGCGATGTCCCACATGCGTACTGCGGAAACGCTCGGGCAGCAGCACTTCCACGGGTTCGCCGATGAGCTCGCGTGGGTCATAATCGAATGCGCGCGCAGCTTGGGAATTCGCGAGTACAATGCGCCCCATCGCATTCACGATCAGTGTGGCGTCGGGTGTCGATTCCAGTAGCGCGCCGAAGCGAGTCTCGACCAGCTTTGTGTCGCGCGCCACCTTTAGGTGCGTGACATCGCGCTTCGCATAGACAATATAGTCTGCGCCGGACGAGTCGCGCCGGACGGCACTCCGCGAGGCATTAACGTAGAGAAGCCCGCCATCCTTGCGGCGGCGAAGTGCTTCATAGATGCAGGCCTCGTCGTCGGATGGCTCCGCGTCGTGCTCACTCGGAAGCAACAAATCCTTCAGGGAAGTCCCGACGGCTTCGGCAGCCGAGTAGCCAAATAGCGTCCAGCGTGGGAGTTCCAGGACAAGACCCTGCCCTGCAGATCCACTACAATTACGGCCTCCGCTATCTCCGCTCCTGGCTGCCGAAAGTCCATTCCCGAACTCCGGTGAATTTTTGTGCGGTGCAATAGATCCTTGCAACGGAATCTACGTGCATGCTAGTCCTCGAAGGCCGCACACGATAGCGATGCGTAGGGCGCCGGCCCTTCGGGCGGCCATGTTTCGAACAGTGAGACGTTCACCAGACCCGCAATCAGCACCGGATCAAGAAGTGACGTGGAATATGCTAGCTCGCTTGCTTCCGGCAACCTATGAGCTGGGACGTTTATGCATTCCCTGCTCGCATTTAGACTGTGCCTAGTTCCTGCTCGCGCCGCCGACGCGAGTCACATTATTCAAGTGTCGTTTGTAAGTTGTTCATGAACCCAGTTCGATTTACCTACATGGAGGTCTGAATCGCCCGGGCACTGAAGTGGACACCCCTTGCACCACCCCAGAAATGCCGTGGAGTGGGCCGTTGATTCTCCCTGGTGCGGTGCTGTCTTCGTGCCGATCGGGCCGCCCATTAAGCACCACACGCCCGTTGTGACCAGGCCTTCACATTAGTTTCGGCAACCTTACAGAGCAATTGCCGCCGCACAGAAAATGTCCAGAAACGACGACGCCATGACGTTAACCATAGCTCTAGATGGAGCTGCATGTGCACCCATCGCGGCAATTGCCGGTCTGCGGCAGCACCTCATAGTTTCGCTTGTCCCGATCCGCGACACTTTAACTGCCAGTCAACGAGCATCCTTTCACTGAGTCGAGTGGATGAAAATCGCGTGGCAGCTCCCACACTTCATAGCGATCAGCCTGATGCCCCATGAAATTGGAAACGTCGAAAGTCGCAATGAGGACCCGCCATAGTTTCGGAGGCCTGCTCGGCGGCGTCTCGATCCTTGCCGTAAGCCGCCGCTCCCGGCCCACGCTTCTTGGCAAAGAAAAAGGCGGCCGCACGTCACTTCGCGGCGCACTAGCGCACAAGCTTTTCAAGCTTGGCACGAAGTACGTCGCGGGTGAATGGCTTCGCGACAAAATCTGACGCGCCGGCTTGGATACTGCGGATTAGAGTCTCGCGGCGGATGTCCGCGCTCACGATGATGATCGGTATGTGAGCAAGCTCCGGCATTGCCTTAAGCTGCCGAGTGAGGGCCTCAGAGTCCGCGGACGGGGATGCAAAGTCCACCAGAATGGCGGCCGGCGCCGTCCGCACCAGTTGAGCCAACATCTGCTTTTGCCCTTGAACGACAAAGGGATCATATCCGAGGAAGCGAAGAGTCGGAGCAAGTAGTTCCCGAGCGGTGTCGTTATCGATGATAACCAGCAGCGAAGGTCGCGCCTCCCGGATCTTCGCCGCGAAGGTGCGTAGGCCGACCAACGATGGTTCCACGTTTGCGCGAAGTTGCTGCGCCCTATTCTTAAGTGGACCGACGACGGTATTGGTTGCTGCCCGCGCCAAATCAAGCTGCTGGCTCTTGAACTGCTCAAGATCCCGTTTCAGGGATGCTGAGTCTTTGATCTCAATGGCATGATTGGCGCCCGTCTCTACCAGGCGTTGCGAAAACTCATCACTCGCCTCGGCCAACTTCTGTTCCAACGTCACCATCGACGCATGAGTCGCGGAAGCCTGCTTTTTTGCTAGATCGATTTCCTGATGAACGACGCGATCAAGTTCTCCCAGCTCTTTTGCATGGGTGAGCAATTGGGCGCCGTTTTCCTCATTTTGACGCAACGCCAGTGCAGCACGCGCTGCCAGCCACACGCTCATCGGCAGTCGCGACCGATCCTGTGGCGAAGGCCAATAGGCTACGTAGTCATCGAAATAACGCCGCTTGCACATCTCCAATGCCGTGGCAGCATCTTCCGGACCACAGAGTAAGATCGACCGCTGGGCCGAACTTGAAGGGTCCGCATCAGATATTTCCCGACAGTAAGGCTGCGCCTTGGCAAATTCTTTGAAGGCCAGCACGAAAACGTCGGTGGTACTGTACGCAAATGTCGCGCGCGGCTCTATCAGGGATGTTGCGCTTTCAACATTTTTGAAGTGCTTCTTTAAATCGGCGACCACGCCGTCCACTTCGACGCCATTGTCACCGACCACCAGCACGCTTGCAGATAAAGTCGATTTCATTTGAGCTCGCGGCCGGCCCGGCACGCCTTTCGTTACACCGCGTAGTGGCAGGAAAAGGCAGCGTAGCACTAAGGGTCTCAGGCCGCTGCATTAGCTTGTCGGTGCAATATGGCCCATTGTTGAGGGGCTGATGAAATTGCTCCGAGCTAGTTTGTGTGCGCCAATCACGCGGCCGTCCGCTTCCAAGTCGCCCAAATGTGGCCACGAGGGACCGGTCTGGGCCGAAAGCACCAAAACGATTCTCGAGACTTGGCGTTCGGCCCAGCACACTTCGAATTGCTGGTCGTTGACACATATCGTTCAGTGACGCACGTCCGGAATGGGAAAACTCAATCAGGTAGTTCTTGGGTAGGATCCCACGTGTTGACAGCCCCTAATTAGGCAACCAACCTGAGTTTGGGCCGCAAGCCAGCTCGCGCCGCGAGCCGTACTAGCAGGTCCAAGCTGAATCGGTTGATCTTGCCCCGGTGCAGGTTGGAGATTCGCGCTTGCGTAACGCCAAGAGCCTTTGCTGCCTGTATCTGGGTCAGACCGGAGGCCTTTAGCCAGTCAGTAAGCCCATGCAGCAATTGAGCTCGTATCTCCATCTCGGCTGCCTGGTCGGCCGAGTACAGATCCTCGAACACGTTCGGCACTTTCTTTCGGGCCATCGGCATTGCCTCGACAACATTTTCAGACGCTTCTGCGCCAACTCAATATCGCTCTGCGATGTCGTCTGGGTCTTCTTCTGGAAGCAATGCAAGACGTAGATCGCCTCGGGCTGGGACATCAGGTAAATCACACGAAATGCCCCTGACGAATCCCGAACACGAATCTCCCGTACTCCAGGTCCAACAGTCGACATGGGCCTCCAGTTGGTAGGCTCCAGTCCACATTGAACGAGGTACAGTTCGTAGCCCGCCTGCGCCATGACCGCCTTCGGCAGCGCCTTCAGATCCGCTTTGCTACTGCCCAACCAATGCACTCGTTTATTCGGTTTCACTATGCCATATCTCGCATAATTTGACAACCCGCCGATAGCAGATCAGGACTCATGCCCCACAATCAACTCATCTCGTGGGCGCGTCGTCCCGTACGCGTGCGGCCCGGATGCGTTTCCGCAGGTCCTCGGAAATCAATTCCCGCTCCGTCTTCACGCGTGGCAACTGCGCCACGAAACTTCGCACTTCAAGAGCCAAGTCGGGATATCCCTGAACCTTGAGTTGTTCGCTCGCGGCCAGCCACCCCTGCTCCACTGCTTTACGAGTAGCAAAAAGTCGCGCCCGCCCAGGCTCCGGGGTTTCATGGCCGTTGAGGACATCCCGGGCGACGGATTCCACGCGGGCTAGTATGTGGCGCGATTCCTGCCTCTGTGCCGTCCGGAAGACTGCATCGGACTTCCCCGATAGCGTCTTGCCCCGTACCGCCCTCTCCGTCGCATTGGCGGGCACTCCACGGGCTTCCAGCTGCAGCGCAAATCGCCGCCTCCAGTGCCTGAGCGTCGCCTTCTCGATTCGCAGACGCGTCCCCTGCTCACTTAAGGACTTGATGACCAGGTGGACATGGGGATGGGGCTCATCGGTATGGAGCACCATGGCGTAGCGGTGCATCAGGGCCAACTCCTCCCGTGCAAAGTCTTGGACCGCCCCCAGCACCTTTGCCGGCGGGGTACCGGGCGGCATGGAGAAGGTCACCTTCTGGAAGAGCTTCGCGGGCTTACGCCGGCTGAAGGCCTGCAAGTCGGCGCCAGGCCGTTCCCCCTCCAGTTCGAGACACCAGCGATCCAGCAACTGTTCCGTGGCCTCAATGCCGGTCAGGCGCTCTCCTTCGTCGGTCTCCATCTCCAAAGTGCCTCCACGGGAGACATATGCGAAGTGCGCCGCGGCACCGGAAACGTCGTGTCGACCTCGGGACAGCACCTTCACCACGACTTCCGGCGCCCGTCGTACGGTGCGGCGAATCTGGTCGATCTCCGCATGCGACAGCCGGTCACGTCGGGTTGGGCCACTCCTGGCGTAACTCGTCAGACTCAGCAGCGGTTCACCGGGCAGCTTGAACGGGACCTTCGGCATACCCCCTCCTCCAGCTCTTGGCATTCGCAATGAGCAGCGCCAGCACCCGGTCATGTAGCGTCAGGCACGCCTCACCCATCTCAGCAACCTGCCTGGCTCCGTGCTCGGGCCAACGGTCTGTATCCATTTCGCCGGCAATCCGGTTCATCAGCCGACCCAGGCTTGCGAGTCGAGAAACCGCTTCACGCAGAGCCAGGAGCTCCTCCTTGGGCAGCGGTGCCAAGTCATTGAGGTGTGCTCGCACCATCACGGCCGCATACGTCGCGGGCGCCATCCCTCGTACCACCGCACGCTCCGTCAGCAACAGTCGATCGCTCGGATGCAATCGCACGTACAGCCTGGCATCGCGGGGACGTTTCGGCTCGGACCGATGCTGGGCCTGAGTGCACCCGACATCCGGACAAGATCTTTGAGCACTTGTTTGATAAGTGCAGAGTCACTGAGTTCCATGTCGTCTGCGATTCGCCTAATCGCAGCTTTCAACTCTGGATCGACGCGGCAGTGGATGAATGAATCCTCGCGCATGAGGCCAATGGTGATACATCAGCCGCCCGCGCGCTATCCTGCGTTTCCCATCAAAGTGACCGGAAACTTCACATCCGCGCGCGCTGGAATTTGCAGAAGCTCATCGATGTTGCACTCACCGTAGAAGCTTCCATGTTGCACGCTGTAGCAGAATTTGTTTGCAACGATTCGCGAATTCAGACAGTCCTGCGGCTCCCCGGCCATCGCAAACCATCAGGGAGATCGTGTCGGCCGAACACGAAGTGTAGAACCCGCCACGGTAACGGATTCGCAGCCTTGGACGATGCGTGAAGTAGTAGCGGTTTCATCACGAGGGCATCGCCGGCGCTCGCGCGCACTGTTTGCTCACCGAGATCGCTGCGCGCGCGGGCACCCTCCGCAGCACTCAGCCGTCCCAGCCGATGCGAACCAGGCACAACACGCAGAGCACCGTTACCCTCTTCACAGTCGTCGACATGAAGGCGTACCGCCACAAGCTGCTCAAGAATGGCCGCGCGGGGGGCTGCACGAAGACATCCCCTCCTTTCTGTGACCACCCGGTGCATCCGGGCGCCTCAATTCGTTCTGCGACTGGGATGCTCAGGTCCTGGTGCAGAGCCACCAGCCAGTTCCTGGAGCCAGCCTTTGCGATTAGCGTGCATTGGACCGGCACCGCGTGTTTGGGCAAAAGCGGCTGGAGAACCGGATGGAGCCGGATGCGCGCGCCAAGCTCCGCGCACCAGGGTGCATCGAGGAGCCGCCGAATTCCCGCATTCGCCTGCGCCAAAGATTCGACCGTCCGGCGCAGTTCCCCAACGTCGAATTCGAACTCGGATCGTGGAAGCAACGTGTATCCGCGCTCGTGCAGCTGGTTCCTGCGTGATCTGAGCGTCAAGTCATCCATTATCCGATCCAATCTTTCGGCAAACCTATATGGAACAATAACTTATTGTGTTTCGGGAACCTTGTGCCTGCACCAACGCTCTGGGACAGCGGCAATGTGAGCGCGGTTGCAACCAAATATTCGGCGCCAGCTTGGGAACGAAGTGTTGCATCTCGTCGCAATGCACCTAAGGGTTTCCGTACAAATTGGCCGGTATCTCGGCCTTGACTACCCGCGAGATTGACGCACATCATGAGTCCTCGCCGTTGCTTCCAACCCGAATTTCAAAATGGACGTTGGACGTCCGCCTCCCGGGCAACGAGCGAGAATTATCCACATGCTATTAGATCGTCAGGTTCAGCTGCGCCTTCCGATGGGCAGTAACAAGCCGAAGCGTACGGATTCAGCAACAGCCAGCGCGACCGCGGATTCGCCGACAGGCCGGCCAGGGATCGATCAGCTCTTGAGCACCCGTGATGTCATGCGTATCACCGGCAAACACCGCTGCACCGTTTATCGATGGATTCGGGCCGGAACATTCCCGCCAAAGCGCGCTGGCGGTGGCCGCGGGTGGTTGCGTTCGGACGTTGAGCGCTGGCTAGCAAATGGAGCATAGCGCTTACGGCAGCTTCGGCTGATAAGAGGAGTCATTTAACCACGCTTTCGGCCCACTCCGGTCATTGGCGATCCCGGATAGACTGTACGTGAGCTGTCGTTCGCAATCCGGCCAGCGGGGGTCGGTCCGTCGCACGCAAGGAACGCCTAGAATATGAACAGATCTACCTATTCTGTTCGCCCAAATTGCCTGAAAACGCGAGTTAACACCGCTCATTTATCCGGCGACCGGCAATGAGCCTGTCCGACCCCTTGCGGTCGTGCACCAGCGACGGCTTCCGGGCAACCGAATCTTCAGTTGAATGCGCTTTTTAACCACGCTGATCTATGATCCGCTGACAGAGGGGGGGAGATGCGCCTTAGCATTGTGTGGGGCTTGATTTGTTTGGTCGGCGTAGCGGCCCTCGGCTGGGGCTGGTCCGTCGGGCGTGAGCCAGTGCCAGCGCGACCGAGCGATCTGACTACTCCTGTGCCTGCAACATGGTATGCGAATCTGCCACTTGAACCTGTGGCAGCGACCAATGCCTATCTTGCGCGCATACCTGCAAAGATGCGCGAGCGGGGCGAAAGGTACAGCGACACGCGTATGCTGGCCTTCGATCTGCGCGTCTTGAGTCTGATACTGGCCACCCTGGCTCTGTGTGCTACGCGGATGGCCTCCCGTGCGCGAGAGCTTGCAGAAGTAGTTCTCACCCGCCGTGCGCTCGTAGACACGGCCGTCGGGCTTCAATATTTCATTGCCCTATATCTACTGAGTCTGCCGGTCGAGATCTACGCGACGTTTCTTCGGCCCCACCGCTTTGGGTTTTCTGATCAACCGTTCGGCGCCTGGCTGAGTGACAGCCTTGTGAACTGGGGGGTCTTCACCGGATTCTACCTGGTCGGGGTCTTGGTCATCTACGCAGTTATTCGCAAGCGTCCGACGCAGTGGGTGGCCTGGGCGGCAGGGGTCTACCTGGTGCTGCGCGCGGCATTCACGCTGCTCTCGCCCAACGTCATCGAGCCGCTCACCAACAGTTATCGACCGCTGGAGGATGGTCCTCAGAAGGAGCAGATACTCGCGCTTGCCCATGCCAACGGTATCGATGACGTGGCGGTCGTGACCGGCGACGCGTCACGGCAATCGCGCCTATTGAATGCGCATGTCTCTGGCATTGGTGGGGCAGCGCGCATCAGTGTCGACGACAACACGCTGCAGAAGACCACCGATCCGATGTTGAGAGCCGTAGTGGGTCACGAAATCGGGCACTTCGTGATGCATCATGATGCTCAGAGTATTGTTACCGACACCTTGATCATGTCCATCGGCTTCGCATTGATCGCGCTAGGAACGCAAGCTGTTGTCCGGCGGCTGGGAACACCGTGGCGGATGTCAGGCGTCGGGGATATCGCAAGTTTGCCGGTCTTTTGGGGCTTGTTCCTTCTTTGGGGATTTGCCTCATTGCCTCTTAGCAATGTCATCTCGAGAAGCAACGAACATCAGGCTGACCTCTATGGTCTGAACACCTCGCAGGCCCCGCTTGGATTAGCTGAGTTCATGATCCACGACGCAGACAATGTGCGTCTGCGGCCAACCGCGCTCGAGTACGCATTGTTTTATGACCATCCGAGCGACGCCGAGCGCGTCGCGACCGCCATGCGGTGGAGGGCGGCAAGGGCACAAATTCCGCCCCTGTAGATGCAATTTGTTCTCGTCCTGGTGTTGACCGTGATTGATTTTGAATGACCTCTCCCGAAGGACGTAGGCCGCCGTTCCGGACGGAGGATTTGCGGCTCTGGTGAACAGAATTGCCAATAGTGTTCACAATCAGCTCAATCTGAATCGAGTATCTGCAGAAATTCGTCACTTTTATGTCCATGCGACCGACAAAAGTGAACAGATCGCCTGCCAAGTGTTCAATCTACTTGAAATAGCTCGGCAATCGAGGTTCCCGATACCGGTCATTAGTGGACGTTGGCTCCGGGTCACTTTTGCCCATTCCCGACCACTGCCGGCAGGTTCGGGAACCAATCCGGGACAACCGCTCGCCTACTGGTTAGTCGCCAATGGTGCTGGCCGGCGGGCCGGCGGACTGTTTGGAGACTCACATTAAGAATCCCGCCGCGTGAGACCGCAAACTTGGGACCACTGGTGGGACCACCGGCACCTTGTGCCGCGCTCGTAAGTCATTGTCGGAACGCCGAGATTTGAACTCGGGACCCCTTGCACCCCATGCAAGTGCGCTACCAGACTGCGCCACGTTCCGAGTCGCGAATTATACCCAACTGAGCGGGTTAATGCTCAAGGTCCTTGAACGCCTTCTGTAACGTGTCCAGCCGGGCGTGCATGGCCTCCTGGCCCGGAGCTCCCTCGTTATGGACGGTCAAGGCATACCGGACTGATGCCCCTGGCGGTCCTACTGCCACGGCCGCCCGCATACCGCCATTGGCATCGGCAGCCACCCCATTAAACGGAAATTCATCCGCCTGCAGTTTCTTCCAGGTGTTCTGGAAGCCATCTGGGAGCGCGGGATCGGGCTGGACGAACCGGCGAGCGTTGATGGACTCGTTCTTCTGGGCATTCTCGCCGACCAGTACGTCGCCGACATCCCACACGACGCTGCCCCCGTCTTTGAAGTAACTGAAGTCCACCGCCAAGATGGTCGTCGGCGCCAGGGGCAGCACATCCGGGGTTACATTCAGCTCAAAGCGCTTGGAGGCGAAGTGCAACTTTTTGAAGTCGCTGTCGATACTTACATTCAGTCCGCCAAACACCTTTGGCTGGTCGGACTTGAGCAGCAGAAATTCCTGCCATCGCGCCAGCGATGCCTCAAAAGTGACATAGGTGTAGTCAGCGAGCAGCTTCTGCTGCGCAAGGACGACCTCCTTGATACTGCCCTGCACCGGCATGAACATGGCCACGAACCCTTCGGGCGTGGGCAGATTCGCGGTAATGAGATACCGGTCGTCATACGGGATCGCATAGACCTTGGTCTGCCACGTTCGTCCCCACGCATCCGTGAAGGAGGACTCTTGTTGCGCTTTGCCGAGCGAGGTCACCTTGATGTTCGCCGTGCCTACCCTGCGGGTGGCGGAATAGCCACCGCGCAACATCAGATCCATGTACAACTTTGAGTCGCTGTACAGGGTCGCAAGCTTTAGGTTGTCCGGCGCGCGCAAGCGAAACAAGAACCCGCTCGAGCGCACGAAGCCGTTGTTGTCCAGCTGCGCCGATTGCAGCTGAGGATTGGTCAGTCCCCAATTGCCGTCCTTCTGTTCGCGGATCATTCGCGGAAACGGCGACCTTAGCACCTGTGCCAACAACGTCGTCGACGTCGGGCCATTGGGGAACAGCCGAACCTTGTTGTGTTCAAGGAGCAGTTCCTGGCTGTGCACGAGCATCGACTGCACGGCCTTATGAAACCGTGCGTAGAAATCGGCGAGCGAGGCCGGCAAGGGAATGCGCTCGTGAAATTCCAGCACCTCGGATGCGTCTGCCATCACCGCCAGTTTGAAATTGTTTCGGTTGTCGATCGTGCCTTCGGAAGTCGAGGCCGCCGTCACCAACGAAATTGGGGCCGCATAATTCAGGTTCTCGGACTCGGACTTGCGCAGGACGATGCCAATGACATTGCCTTGCTTGTCGATGAGCGGCCCGCCGCTGTTTCCCGGCGATGCGGCCGCGGTGAACCGCAGCCACTTCCAGCGCCCGTTCGCATCCTCCGGAGTCTCCGAGGTGAACACTCCATCGCGAACGACCACGCCCTGCCCCAACGCGTTACCCACCGCGAACACGCTTTCGTTCAGCGGCGGGGGAGCAGCAATCTTCAGCGTTTTCTCAGGTTGCGGTGTGTGTTTCAGGGAAAATTCGACGAAGTCCTGATCGTCCGAGTACCTCAGGACCTCGTCGATCTCATAGACCGTGCCGGCGCTGTCGCGCAGCGCGGGCGGGCCGAACTGGCTGCCCTGTCCAAGGGCCAGCACGTGCCCCGCGGTGAGGTACTGATTGGGCCCGATGGCAAAGGCCGTACCGATCGAGCGGTACTTGTCGACGCGCTGCTGGTACGGGATGAGATCCATCGGCAGCGGCTGTTCGTACGTAACGGCGCCTTCCGGCGGCTTTAACTGCACAACCTCGAAGGTCGCGGCGAGGATCTGCTGCTGGACCGTGCTTTCTAAGCTGTCCGCAATACCCGTCCTGGCAAGAATTCCCAGCAACACCAGAATGAGTACGCCGAGACCGCGACTACCTTCCATGGCTCCCCCTCCCGCACGAACTCGATCGCGCGGGCCGCAGCCGCGCGGTACCTCAGCGGCGCAGCAGCTTTAGGACCTCTTCGAGTTCCAGCCGCAGCTGGCGCACGATCTGCTGGCTCTGGCTGACATCCGTGCGCGCCTCCTCACCGGTGAGCTTGTTGCGCGCCCCGCCGATGGTAAATCCCTGCTCGTACAGGAGGCTGCGGATCTGGCGGATGACGATCACGTCCTGGCGCTGGTAGTAGCGGCGGTTGCCGCGACGCTTCACGGGCTTTAGCTGCGGGAACTCCTGTTCCCAATAACGCAGCACGTGCGGCTTGACGCCACACAGCTCACTGACTTCACCGATGGTGAAGTAACGCTTGCCGGGAATCGGCGGCAGCGTGTCGTTATTCTTTGGCTCCAACATAAGCTTCGACCCGCGCCTTCAACTTTTGCCCAGGACGGAAGGTTACGACACGTCGTGCCGTAATCGGAATCTCTTCGCCGGTTTTCGGATTGCGCCCCGGTCTTTGATTCTTGTCCCGGAGATCAAAGTTCCCGAATCCCGACAACTTGACTTGTTCGCCATTTGAGAGTGCCGCACGCACTTCTTCAAAAAAGAGGTCCACCAGCTCGCGCGCTTCGCGCTTGTTGAGGCCCAGCTGATTGAAGAGCGCTTCCGCCATCTCAGCCTTCGTGAGAGCCGTCATAGCCTTATTCTCGTATTCTCGCATCCAGGTTCTCACGCAGATCAGCCACCAGGGCCGCCACTGCGCGGTCTACTTCGTCGTCAGTTAGCGTGCGAGAAATATCTTGGAAAATCAAGCCCAAGGCAACGCTTTTTCGCCCTTTTTCTATGCCCGCGCCACGATATACGTCAAATAATCGCAGGTTTCGCAGGAAGCTTGACCCCGACAAGACTACACGCTCGCGCAGGGCACTGAAAGTGACATTCTCCGGCAACACTATAGCCAAGTCACGGCGCACTTGGGGAAAACGCGAGACCTCCCGGCCCTGCGGTAGTCGCACCTGCAATGCAACAACATCAACCTCGAACAGCACCGGGGCGCTGGTGAACCCCAGTTCCCGCACCAGCCGGGGATGCAGTTCGCCGATCCAGCCCGCCTCGGCCCCGGCGCGCGTCAGCCGTGCGGTCCGCCCCGGGTGCAGACAGGAGCGCGTCGCGGCCTCAAAGCTGAATTCCTCCGCCGCGCCGGTTGCCGACAGCAGCGCCTGAAGATCCGCCTTGGCGTCGAAGAAATCCACCGCCTCCCGGGATTCGCCGCTGCCCCACTGCTCCGGCCAGCGCTGCCCTAAGGAGATGCCCGCCAGCGAATCCACTTCCCGGGTCCTGCCGTCCTGCACGACAAAGCGCGTGCCGTGGCCGAACAGCCGGATGCGATCCTGCTGGCGGCGCTGATTCTCCAGCGCCGCGCGTACCAGGCCTGGCCACAAAGACACGCGCATCACCGACTGATCGGAGGCGATGGCATTGGCCAGGACGAGCGATTCGGCGTCTGGGAAACAGCTGCGCCTGCAGCGCCGGATCCACGAATGCGAAGGTAATGGTCTCGTAATAACCGCGCGCGATCAGCGCCTCCAGCAGCACGCGTTCCGCGGGCAAGGCCTCCGGACTCGGCAGGAAAACCTGACTGTGCCTGGCCGGCCGCTCCGGGATCGCCGCAAACCCGACAATTCTCGCCACCTCTTCGATGAGGTCCTCTTCGATGGCGATGTCGAAGCGATGCGGCGGCGGTATCACCGTCCAGCCCTGCGCATCGGCCGTCACCGTCATCTGCAGGTTCCGGAAAACCGAACTGACTTGGCTTTCGGGTATCTCGACGCCGAGCAGGCGGGCCAGGCGTTCACGGCGCAGCCGCACGGGCGAGCGCACCGGCACGGCCGCAGCGTCCTCGGTGACCACCACGGGTCCGGGCCGGCCTCCGGCGATGGCCAGCAGCAGCGCGGTGGCGCGCTCGATGGCGCGCACCTGTCCGGAGGGATCCACGCCGCGCTCGAAGCGCTGGCTGGCGTCCGTGTGCAGCCCCAGGCGACGGGCCCGGCCGCGCAGGCTCTCCGGGGCGAACCAGGCCGCCTCCAGCAGCACATCGCGCGTGGCGGCGCCCACCGCGGTGCGCTCACCGCCCATGATGCCCGCCACGCCGACCGCGCCTTGCTCATCGGCGATCACCAGCATGTCCGGATCCAGCGTCACCGCGCGGCCATCGAGCAGCGTCAGACCTTCCGCGGCTCGCGCCAGCCGCGCCACGATGCCGCCCTGCACCTTGGCCAGATCGTAGGCGTGCATGGGCTGCCCCAGTTCCAGCAGCACGTAGTTGGTGACGTCCACCGCCGGACTGATGGAACGCACGCCCGCACGCCGCAGCCGCTCCCGCAGCCACAGCGGAGTGGGTCGGGTGTTGTCGACGTCGCGGATGATGCGGCCGACGAACCTCGGGCAGGCCGTCGCCGCTTCCAGGCGCACCGGATGGGCGGCCGGAATGTCAGCCGCCACCGCGGCGCCGGCCGCGGCGTTCACGGGCGCGCCAGTGAGGGCCGCCACCTCGCGCGCAATGCCCAGGATCGACATGGCATCACCGCGGTTCGGCGTGACGTTCAGTTCGAGGGTGGTGTCATCCAGTAGCAGATAGTCCCGCAGCGAGACGCCCAGCGGTGCATCTTCGGGCAATTCGATGATGCCGCTCGAGGCATCGTTGAGTCCCAGCTCCTTCGCCGAGCAGAGCATGCCGCGCGACTCCACACCGCGCAGCGCCGCGGCGCCGATCTTCTTGCCGCCGGGGAGTTCCGCCCCGACCAGCGCGAGTGCCGTGCGCAGGCCCGCGCGCGCGTTCGGGGCGCCGCAGACGATCTGCAGCGTGGCGCCCGACCCGCGGGTCACCTCGCAGACGCGCAGCTTGTCGGCCTGGGGGTGCGCGGTGGCGCTGATGATCTGCGCCACGACCACGCCGCTGAAGGGCGGTGCCGCCGTCTCCACGGCCTCGAGTTCGAAGCCCGCCATGGTGAGGCGCGCACCCAGTTCCGGTGCGGCCCACGGCACCTTCACCCACTCGCTCAGCCAGGAAATCGGTACTTTCATGGCTGCAGCTCAGCTGGCCGCGAACTGTTCGAGGAAGCGCAGGTCGTTCTCGAAGAACAGGCGCATGTCGTTCACGCCATAGCGCAGCATCGCCAGCCGGTCGATGCCGGCGCCGAAGGCGAAGCCGGTGTAGCGCTCCGGGTCCACGCCGCTGGCTTTGAGCACATTCGGATGCACCATGCCGCAGCCGCAGATTTCCAGCCAGCCGGTGTGCTTGCAGATGCGGCAGCCCGCGCCGTTGCAGAACACGCAGGACATGTCGACTTCCGCGGATGGTTCCGTGAAGGGAAAGTAGGAGGGGCGCAGGCGCATCGCCAGGTCGCGCTCGAAGAACGCCTCGACGAAGCCATGCAGGATGGCCTTCAGATTCGCGAAGCTGATGTGCTCGTCCACCACCAGGCCTTCGAGCTGGTGGAACATGGGCGAGTGGGTCATGTCCGCATCGCTGCGATAGACCCGTCCCGGGGCGATCACGGCCAGCGGCGCGCCGCGCGCCAGCAACGCCCGGATCTGCACCGGCGAGGTGTGGGTGCGCAGCAGCCGGCCATCGGGAAAGTAGAAGGTGTCGTGCATGGCCCGCGCCGGATGATCGGCGGGGATGTTCAGTGCCTCGAAGTTGTGGAAGTCATCCTCGATCTCGGGCCCTTCGGCGACATCGAAACCGGCGCTGCGAAAGATGGCCTCGATGCGCAGTCTCGCCCGCGTGATCGGATGCAGCGCGCCGCGTTGCTCGCCGCGGCCCGGCAGGCTGACGTCGATGCGGCCGGAGGCCAGCCGCGCCTCATCGTCGAGCCTCTCGAGTTGGACGCGGCGCGCCTCGATGGCCTCCTGAACGCGCAGCTTGGCTTCGTTGATGAGCGCACCGGCCGCCGGGCGCTGCGCGGCCGGCAGCGCTCCTAGGGCCTTGAGCTGTTCGGTCAGCCCGCCCTTCTTGCCCAGCCATTTGACCCGGCAATCCTCAAGAGCCGCGAGGGCGCTGCACGAAGCGACTTCGCGCAGCGCCTGGTCCACGACGGCAGCGAGATCGCTCACGTCTGCTGGAATCAGGCCGCGATGCCGAGTGCCGTCTTGGCCTGATTGGCGATCGCGCTGAACGCGTCCGTGTCATGCACGGCCAGGTCCGCCAGCATCTTGCGGTCGATCTCGATTCCGGCCCGGTTCAGGCCGTCGATCAGCCGGCTGTAGTTCAGGCCGTAGATGCGGGCCGCGGCATTGATGCGCGCGATCCACAGGGCCCGGAACTCGCGCTTCTTGGCGCGCCGATCCCGATAGGCGTACTGACCGGCCTTGATGACCGCCTGTTTGGCGGCGCGGTAGATCTTGCGACGGGCGTTGTAGTAACCCTTCGCCTTTCCCAGAACTTTATTGTGGCGGGCTCGCGCCGTTACGCCACGCTTGACTCGTGCCATGGATGTTCTCCGTAAGCGAAAGGATGACTAGTGGTTCGGAAGCAGTGCCGGCAGACGCCCGACATCGCTCTTGTCCACGAGACTGCTGCCACCTGATCGCAGGTGACGCTTGCGCTTGCGGTCCTTATGACCGAGGTTATGGCGGCGGCCGGCGGAATACGCCTTGTAGCCCTTCGCAGTCTTGCGAATACGCTTGGCCGCAGCCCGGTTGGTCTTCAACTTGGGCATGACTTCGAACTCCTATTTGTATAGCCCCGTTCGCAAGGCGCCTTGCGGCACCCACTGGCGGGCGAACGACACATCGGCGTTGGACCCTCGCGGGCCCACGCGTCGTGGCGTTACTTCTTTTTCGGTGCAAAGACCATGATCATCTGCTTTCCCTCCATCATCGGGTTCTGCTCGATCACGGCCAGAGGGCCGAGATCGACTGAAACCCGTGCCAGGAGCTTGCGCCCGATATCCTGGTGCACCATTTCACGGCCGCGGAACCTCAAGGTTACCTTGGCCTTATCACCTTCGGTCAGGAAGCGGGTGAGATTACGCAGCTTGACCTGGTAATCCGCCTCTTCCGTACCCGGTCGGAATTTTACTTCCTTGACCTGAATCTGCTTCTGCTTGCGCTTCGCCGCATGGGTCTTCTTGTTCTGTTCGAACAGGAATTTCCCGTAGTCCATGATCCGCACGACCGGCGGTTCCGCCGTCGGGGAGACCTCGACGAGGTCCAGTTCAGCGGCCGTGGCCATCGCCAGGGCCTCAAATCGGGTCATTACGCCGGCCTGGGAACCGTCCGCTGCGATCACCCGCAAACTGGCGGACGTGATCTCGTCGTTGCGCCGGACGCGCTTGGATGCAATAGCGATGCGTCAATCCTCCAAAGTTCGGCGACCGTGGCTGCTGAGTTCGACCTGCAGGCGTTCCATGAACGTCTCCACAGACATCGCACCCAGATCCTTGCCGCCACGTGTGCGCACTGCAAGCTGGTTTGCGGCGACTTCTTTGTCGCCAACAACAAGTAAGTATGGGACACGCTGGAGCGTGTGCTCGCGGATCTTAAGGCCGATCTTCTCGTTCCGCAAGTCGGTAATGGCCCGAACCCCCTGTTTCTTAAGAGATTCCGCAACCTGGGTGGCATAATCGGCCTGCCGCTCGGTGATATTCAGCACCGCCACCTGCTCCGGGGCCAGCCAGGTCGGGAGCTTGCCGGCGTGGTGTTCCAGCAGGATTCCGATGAAGCGCTCCATGGAGCCGACGATGGCCCGGTGCAGCATGGCCGGTGTGTGCCGCGCCGAATCGGCCCCGACGTACTCGGCACCCAGCCGGGTCGGCATCATGAAATCGTTCTGGATGGTGCCCAGCTGCCAGGTCCGGCCGATGGCATCCCGGAAGTGGTATTCAATCTTGGGCGCGTAAAAGGCACCCTCCCCCGGCAACTCCTCCCACTCGACGCCGGCCGCCTTGAGTGCATTGCGCAGCGTGCCTTCGGCCTGGTCCCACCACTCATCCGTGCCGATGCGCTTCTCGGGCCGCAGCGCGATCTTGATCTGCAGGTCCTTGAAGCCGAAATCGTCATAGACGCCCAGGGCCTGGGCGTGAAAGGCCGTCACTTCGGCCTCGACCTGCTCGGGCATGCAGAAGATGTGGCCGTCGTCCTGGGTGAAGCCGCGCACCCTCAGGATGCCGTGCAGGCCGCCGGAGGGCTCGTTGCGATGGCAGGCGCCGAACTCGCCATAGCGCAGCGGCAGGTCCCGGTAGCTGCGCAAGCCCTGGTTGAAGATCTGGATATGACCCGGGCAGTTCATCGGCTTCAGCGCATAGCTGCGCTTCTCGGACTCCGTGAAGAACATGTTGTCCTGGTAGTTGTCCCAGTGACCCGACTTCTTCCACAGCGACACATCCAGCACCTGCGGCCCGCGCACCTCCTGGTAGCCGTAGCGCCGGTAGATGCCTCGCATGTACTGCTCGACGGCCTGCCAGATGGCCCAGCCTTTCGGATGCCAGAACACCAGGCCCGGGCCCTCTTCCTGGGTGTGGAACAGATCCAGTTCGCGCCCGATGCGGCGATGGTCGCGTTTCTCGGCCTCCTCGATTCGGGTGAGGTAGGCATCCAGCTGCTTGCGGTCGGCCCAGGCGGTGCCGTAAATCCGCTGCAGCATCTCGTTGCGCGAGTCCCCGCGCCAGTAGGCGCCGGCCACCTTGGTGAGCTTGAAGGCGGTGAGCTTGCCGGTCGAGGGCACATGAGGACCGCGGCACAGATCCACCCAGTCACCCTGGCCGTAGAGGGAGATCGCTTCGCCCGCCGGAATGCTGGCGATGATTTCGGCCTTGTAGTGTTCGCCCAGGCCCTTGAAGTACTCGACCGCCGCGTCCCGATCCATGACCCGGCGCGTCACCTTTTCATCGGCGGCCGCCAGCTGGGTCATGCGCGCTTCGATGGCGGTCAGGTCCTCGGTGGTGAACGGGCGCTTGTAGGCGAAGTCATAGAAGAAGCCGTCCTCGATGACCGGGCCGATGGTCACCTGCGCCTCCGGGAAGAGCTGCTTGACGGCCTGGGCCAGCAGATGCGCGGTGGAGTGACGGATCACTTCCAGGCCCGCCGGATCCTTCGGCGTGACGATCGAGAGCTGCACGTCGCGATCGATGAGGAAGGAGGTGTCCACCAGCTTCCCGTCCACGCGCCCGGCCAGCGCGGCCTTGCGCAGCCCCGCTCCGATATTCGCCGCCACCTCGTCCACCGTCACCGGCTGGTCGAACTGGCGCTGACTGCCATCCGGCAATGTCACGACAGGCATGGATGATCCGTCTCAACTTACGAAAAGGGCGCCCGCTGTAGGGCGCCCTGGGTCAAATCTGGTAGGCGCGAGTGGGATCGAACCACCGACCACCACCATGTCAAGGTGATGCTCTACCACTGAGCTACGCGCCTGCGGCTTCCTTCGCTCAAAGCAAGCCGGCGAAGGGGACCGGCACGATACCGAAGCGCACCGGGCTAGGCAAGCGAACCGCCGCACTTCCAAGCACTTACGCATCATCCGGCCAGTCCCAGTTCGATCTGTTTCAACTTCTCGATCTGATCGCGAAGGGCAGCTGCCTCCTCGAACTCCAGCTCCCGGGCCTTGGCGAACATCCGGGCCTCCAGCGCCTTGATCTGCCGCACGATGGCCGCCGGCTCCAGGCTCACGGCGGCGCCCGCCTCGGCCGCCACGGCGCGTTCCTTGCCCCGCCGTCTGCCGGTGGGCTGCGGGGCGGCCGAGCGGGCGCCCTCCATGATGTCCGCGACGCCCTTGCTGATCCCGATGGGGGTGATGCCGTGCTGTTCGTTGAACTCCAACTGCTTATTACGGCGCCGCTCGGTTTCCGCCAGCGCCCGCTGCATGGATCCGGTCACCCGGTCGCCGTACAGGATGGCCCGCCCGTTGATGTGCCGGGCCGCCCTGCCGATGGTCTGGATCAGGGAGTTGTCCGAGCGCAGGAACCCCTCCTTGTCGGCATCCAGGATGGCAACGAGGGCCACCTCGGGCATGTCCAGGCCCTCGCGCAGCAAATTGATGCCCACCAGCACGTCAAAACTGCCAAGTCTGAGGTCACGGATGATTTCGGAGCGCTCCACCGTCTCGATGTCGGCATGCAGGTAGCGCACCCGCACGTCGTGGTCGTGCAGGTAGTCGGTCAGGTCCTCGGCCATGCGCTTGGTCAGGACGGTGATCAGCACCCGCTCATTCTTGGCCACGCACAGGCGGATTTCCGACAGCACATCATCGACCTGGGTGCGCACGGGCCGCACCTCGACCTGCGGGTCCACCAGCCCCGTGGGGCGCACCACCTGCTCCACCACCTGCGCCGAATGGGTCTTCTCGTAGGAGCCGGGGGTCGCGGACACGAAAATCATCTGCGGGGCGGCCTGCTCCCACTCCTCGAACTTCAGGGGCCGGTTGTCCAGCGCCGAGGGCAGCCGGAATCCGTACTCCACCAGCGTTTCCTTGCGCGAGCGGTCGCCCTTGTACATGGCGCCCAGCTGCGGAATGGTCTGGTGGCTTTCATCGACGATGAGCAGGGAGTCCCGCGGCAGGTAGTCGAAGAGGCACGGCGGCGGATCGCCCGGCTGGCGTCCCGAGAGGTAGCGCGAGTAGTTCTCGATGCCGGCGCAGTACCCCACCTCCTGCATCATTTCCATATCGAACATCGTGCGCTGCTCCAGGCGCTGCGCTTCCAGCAGCTTGCCTCCGTCGCGCAGCTGCGCCAGCCGCACGCGCAGGTCCTCCCGGATCTGGTCCACCGCGCCGATCAGGCGCTCGCGCGGGGTCACATAGTGAGTGCCCGGATAGATCGTGAAGCGCGGCAGCTTGCGCGCGACCTGCCCCGTCAGGGGATCAAAAAGCGATATCGAATCAATGGTGTCGTCGAATAATTCGACGCGTACGGCCTCGCGGCTCGACTCCGCCGGAAACACGTCCACTACATCCCCGCGCACCCGGTAAGTGCCCTGGGTCAGATCCAGCTCATTGCGGGTGTACTGCATGTCCGCCAGCCGTCGCAGCAGCCGGCGCTGATCCATCCGGTCCCCGCGCACGATGTGCAGCACCATGGAGAGGTAGGCCTGGGGGTCGCCTAAGCCGTAGATCGCCGAGACCGTGGCCACGATGATGGAGTCGGAGCGCTCCAGCAGCGCCTTGGTGGCCGAGAGGCGCATCTGCTCGATGTGCTCGTTGACCGAGGAGTCCTTCTCTATATAGGTGTCGGTCGAGGGCACATAGGCTTCGGGCTGGTAGTAGTCATAATAGGAAACAAAGTACTCCACCGCATTGTTCGGAAAGAACTCACGGAACTCCCCGTACAGCTGCGCGGCGAGAGTCTTGTTGTGCGCCAGGACCATGGTCGGGCGCTGCACGCGCTCTATGGCTGAAGCAATGGTGAAAGTATTGTGAACGAAGGCGCCGCCGTTCCCCGCCAGAAAGGTCTCCGGCCCCGGCACCGACAGGTCGTAGACATACTGGTACGGGTACTTAGTGGGACGCACGTTCCGTATCCGCGCCCAGTGCACCAACGTGAGACTGCGAAGGGTTCGCCACTCGCTCCACCAGTGAACGCTGGTGACGGTCAGTTCACGACTGTGGGTCGCCAAGACCTCCAGCAACCTACCCAAGAGCCGGCGGCTTGGTCGTCGCCGGTGGTGCTCCAGCGAGCGAATCATCCCTTGGCTACAACCTGCCAGATTGGCAAGCTCTTCTTGTGTCAACCCTAGGCCATCGCGCAGTGCTCGAAGTGACCCAGCCGGCAACGGGATGACATCGACGTTGGTATTCTCATCGCGCCCCAGCAAGCCTTGGAGTTTCGATCGTTTATCCGGATGGTCAAATCCAATGTCCTGCGCATAGCTGTCTAGACTTCGCTGGCCGGAGATAACCACGGTTATGTAGTAGTCGCCTTGATGCGCGCTGTTGGTGGCGCGCTTGAAGACGGAACGTAGTCGCGCATGGATGCCGAAGCGCTTTAGCGCGTATCCAAGATCCGATGCCAGGTCGGTACTCTTAGTTGTAGCCGTGACCTCTCCATTGCTTCCGACGGTACCATCACCGTCGAAGTAGGCGCGAAGCAGGATTCCGAGCGATCGCTTCGACAGCTGTGGCCAGAAATCAGGTAGTCGTTTCTGGCCTGCAGTGGTCCCGCAGAGTTTCTCCAGTAGTACCGTCAGAGCTGTGGAAGAGACCTGGTAGTCTGATGAGGCACGGACAAGATGCGGAATGCCGAGCTCACCGAGAGCCTGCTCTATCCGTGACCGAATTGTCGGGTGGCGATTGGCCAAAATGAAGTATCGCGACTGTGAATTACCTTCGGCAATGTAATAACCGAGCAGCGCCAACACAGCATCCGAGAGCGGTAGGCGTGCCGGCAGGCCACACGCCGGCTTCTTCCCGGTCACGCGGACGGAGGCAGTTGCGGAGCGTCCGCCAAGATCGGCGGTATCACCCAATAATTTTAGGTAGTGATCGACTCTCAAGCCCTTGCCGTGAACTCCGGCCCGCATGGCAAAGAGCTTGCTTTGAGACGCGATATTGCGAGCCCTCAAGGTCGCCTCAAACTGGCTGCGCCCGCCGCTGGCCACGTAAGCGAGGATTGGTTCCTCAGCCTGCACAAACAGTCCCGCGTCCCGCAAATACGGCAGAACGTCCAGCTCCCGCAAATCCTCCGTGCAGTCCACAGACAACGGCGAGGGGAGATAGTCCGACGGCCGGGCATCGACGGTGCGGATGAGCGTCGGAATGCCATCCCGAAGCACCCACAGGTTGTGGTCCCCAGTCAGAGTGATGCTGCGCCCGCACCGGGTCATGAGCTGGAACATTTCGGCTGGGGCCTCATGACGCAAAAATGCACGCACCGGGAAAGAGCCCGTTGCGCCGCGTACGGGATCAAATGCGATCGTAGAGAATGAGGCATCTACACAGGCATAGCGGTCGGTACCGGCCCGCGGTGACTCCAGACCCTGCCCCTGCATCAAGGCGTCGATGAACGGCCCGGCCTTAACGACTTTCGCAGTGGATACGCCAAGTCTATGTTCCACTAGATAAATCGGATCGTCATAGCCGATGCTTTTGCCCGAGCCCGTGACTCCCAGCAGCGTCTGATGCGCGAGGCCCGAGGTGAGGCCATCGACCAGTTTTTCGATAGCCTGCGGCTGATCTCCCGCCGGGGAATAGTCGGAATGCAGTATGAACGGCAGGCGTTCCATCATGAGTCCCGCGGGTGAAGTAAGCGACGGCAGCCGGATTGGTGAGCACGGTCGCAATCCCGTAATATACGTGTGCCCATTCCCTCCCGCGACGCCTTCAGGATTTCATGAGCCTATCAGTTTCACGACGCGTCCAGCGCGTCAAGCCCTCGCCCACTCTGGCCGTCACGGCACGCGCCGCGCGCCTGAAGGCGGAAGGTCACGACGTCATCGGCCTTGGCGCCGGCGAGCCGGACTTCGACACGCCCGCGCATATCGCGCAGGCCGGCATCGACGCCATCAATGGGGGCTTCACTCGCTATACCAATGTCGATGGCACCAATGAGCTCAAGGACGCCATCATCGGCAAGTTCAAGCGCGACAACGGCATCGACTACGAGCGCCCGCAGATCCTGGTTTCCAGCGGCGCCAAGCAGACTCTTTACAACCTGTGCATGGCGATCCTGGATCCGGGTGATGAGGCCATCATTCCGGCGCCCTACTGGGTGTCCTATCCGGACATGGTCCTGTTGTCCGATGGCCTGCCCGTCATGCCCTTCGCGGGGGCTTCACAGGGCTACAAGATCACCCCGCGCCAGCTTGCCACTTCGATTACGCCGAAGACCCGGCTGGTGCTGCTGAACAGCCCCTGCAATCCGACCGGCGCTGCCTACACGCGCGCCGAACTTCGGGCCCTGGGCGAGGTGCTGCTGGAATATCCGCGCATCGTCATCGGCACCGATGACATGTACGAGAAGATCTTCTGGGATCCGGAACCGTTCTGCAGCCTGCTCACCGCGGTGCCGGAACTGTACGGCCGTACCGTGACCATCAATGGCGTCTCCAAGGGCTATGCCATGACCGGCTGGCGCATCGGTTACTGCGGGGGACCCCGCGAAATCATCACCGCCATGTCCACCATCCAGGGCCAGTCGACATCGAATGCGTCCAGCATTTCGCAGAAGGCGGCGACCGCGGCGCTCAACGGCGATCAGGCCTGCGTGGCCAAGATGAACGATGCCTTCAAGGCCCGCCATGACTTCATCGTGGCGGGACTTAACAGCCTGCCCGGTGTTTCCTGCCTGCCCGGCGCCGGGACGTTCTATGCCTTCGCGGACGTCAGCAAGGCCATGGCGGCCTTGGGCTGCCGCGAGGACGGCGAATTTGCCGAACTGCTGCTGACGCAAGGCGGCGTAGCGGTCGTCCCCGGCGCCGGCTTTGGCGCTCCCGGCCACATCCGCCTGTCCTTCGCCTGCAGCATGCAGACCCTCGAGCAGGCGCTGGAGCGCATGCGCCGCGTGATCACCGGCACAGTCCCCGCCGGACAGGCGCCGCTGGCAGCGACGGCTTGAAACACACCACCCGCGCCCATATGCGCGGGTTGCTTGACGGCGGCGCGCTGCGTCATCAAAATCCGCCGCTCTCGATTTCACCTAAGCGTTCCTCGGTAGCTCAGCGGTAGAGCGTCGGACTGTTAATCCGTTGGTCGTTGGTTCGATTCCAACCCGGGGAGCCAATAAAATCAAGCGTTTAGGCCACCAATGGCCGCCGACAAAGGTTCTAGAACTCGACTTTGGTGCCTGTATGGTGCCTGTATACCGTTAGCTGTCAGTGGACGTGCATGGCCTAACCTGGACAAGACTGCAGCGCGCGCACCTCAGCCACTGGATACAGCCCTCGACTCCACACTCGCCTGCGCCTTCGGTGGACCAACCTGTGTCAGACGCCGTTGGTGCGGTAGACGCTCTAGGACTGAGCGCATCGCAGCACGGACCGTTCGAGCTTCTCGCGAGACCGCCCGTAGCTTTCGAAGGGCGGCTCGTGGCGGCCTTCTGTCAGAAACCCTTCGATTAGTGGACGCTTCCTCGGCTGCTACAGCAGATTCGGCTTCCACAGGCGAGGCACCGGCCTATAGCCCACGCGGTGACGGAGAAATAAGGAGAAACATGATGGTTGAGGTCACGACGGTGACGGCTGAGCCTGCCGGCCTTCGAGGAGCCTCCGCAAGCAATGCGCCTCTTGCCCAGCGCAGGACACGTCGAGCCTCCCTCGCCATTTCACTCGCTGTGGTGGCCATCGTCGGGTGGGGGTTCTGGCCGAGCTACTTCCGGCCCTTGTTGCACGGTGGCGTACACAAGTTTTGGATCATTCATGTCCACGCGGCCGTATTTCTCGGGTGGCTAATCCTCGTGGTCACTCAAGCATCGTTGGTCGCGACTGGACACATAGTCCTGCATCGTCGGGTGGGAACGGTAGGCATCGCCTACGGGATACTTGTGTCATGCATCGGATCGGTCATCAGCTTCGCGTCTCCGATCTTGCACGTGCAGGCTCACCAAATGCCCGTGGAACGCGCCTCATTGACGGTTTTGTACAACCTCACTGACATGCTGGTCTTCAGTGGATTCTTCGCCGCCGCAATAATCTATAGGCGCACGCCGGAGTTGCATAAGCGGCTGATCTTGAGTGCAACGGTCGGCCTGGCGTCGGCAGCGGTCGGCCGGGTCCTGCCGGGCGGGTCACTTGTATACTTGCTTGTATGGCTGTCTCCAATCTTCGCAGCGATGGCGGTAGATTTGTGGATCAAGCGGCGCGTGCACCCAGTGTGGTTGATCAGCGTTCCAATATTCGTGCTGACGTCATTCAAGGTCGAGATCTTCTCCATTTCACCCATTTGGCAAACTCTGGGCCGGGCGCTCATAGGTCCGTTTTTGTGATGTATCCCGTGGACTGCGCATAGTCGTACGCCGGCTGTCGTCCGCCGCTTTGGCCCGGTCCATCAGGCAAGTCTCGGCCATGTGCAGCCATCCCAAGCTAACGGAGAAATCCCTCCATACCGGTCATTGGCGCTGATGCGGCGGAGTCTGCCGAAAACCTCTCAGACAGCAGGAATCGCTTCGTGAAATCTATGATTTCGATCGCGATCCAGCATTGGGGAACTTTGCTGTCAGCCAATCGAATAGCACTCCTTGCCACAAGCTCGGAGCCCCGATCTGGCAATGTAGCGAGCCACCAGAATCCCGATCGAAGACTATCGTCGTAACGCTGTGCGCGCGGGACAGGGCATTGCGCTCCTGATCGAGTTGATTCAGGGGAATAAATAGGTCGGCGGTCCCGGCGAGCAAGAGCACATCCTGCGTGATTCGGTCCGCCACCGGCGCTACGGTGTAGGCCTTAAATGCATCTAGCACCTGAGTGGGCTCACTGACTCCGAATACCCACATTCCATTCTCCTGCGACCATTTCGCTCCTGGAACTGAATTCCGTCGAGCTAATGAGTTCAACATGTGATCGTATCCGCGCGCATGCAGCCAGAGCGCGAGGGGCGGTATGTTGCGTGATGCGATCGCATAACCATCGAACCAGGCATCATATGCCACTACCCCGTCCACACGCGGATCAAATGCCGCAGCGCGCGCCGCGAGATAGGCACCCAGGCTCGCCCCCAACAGCACGATCTTGCTCGGCTTGGGATGCGTGCCCAAAAATTGATCGAGCACGGCGCTATTCGGCTTTTCCCAGTCTGGCTGCATGTGCAGGCCTTGCTGTCGTAGCACGGATCCCTGGCCAGGTCCTTCGTAGGTCAGCACGGAATATCCGTGTTGCACGGCGGCATACACAATCAAAAGATGTAGCTCCTCCATCGTGCTGTCATAGCCACCGACGACCACAAGCAAGGGCCGAGCCTCGGAACCGGCAGGTCCCGGATAGTAAACAGCGTTGAGGTGATATTTTCCGTAGGGAACGGCGATGCGCTCATAGGACACCCTCAGAGCCTGAAGGCCCTCGTAAAACGCGGCCACATTGCTCTTGAAGCTGGCAGCACGCCTCGGATCTGTCGGAGACAGGAAAAACTCCGCGGTTCTGTAATACGTATGTGCGCGCAACAGCGCGGTACCCTTGCTGCGTGCATCCCGGGTACGACTGGCCAATGCAGCGGCACGCTCGCCAGCTGCGGTCCAGGCCCGATACCAGTCGTCTGCGCTTGCGGCGCGAATTGAGCCCACCGTGATCAACACGTCGGATATGTCGCCACCTGCGACCGCAATGTCGTCGAGCACGCGTAGTGTTTCGAAGTTATAGGACTCATCGGCGAAAAAGTCGGCCCGACCGTGGTCACCACCATGCGGCCACGGGACGACGGCGAGAATTCCTGCCACGACAAGCGCGCCGAGAACCCCCGCTAACCTTCCCATGCTCCCTCCTTGATGAAAGTACTTACGGAGGAACGATCGCGTCGACCACCCCAGTGATGCGAGGAGTACACGGCCTCGATTTGCCGAGGGAGTCGCGTTATCTTGGGCGCAGCCGCGTTGATCCAGAGGCTTCTGAGTGCGAGTGTTCCGAAGCTCAAATGGGTGTCGACGACGATCTCGTAGAGTGTCATGGCGAGCTCCCAGGCGGGGCTTCATGATGGGCCGCGCCACAACATCGGGCCCAGTGCCGGAAGTCATACCCGAGAGATCGGACCTTGCAGGGGAAACGCGGATGCGGCTATGGTCACCTATGCGCTTGGCCCGCGTTCTATCAGGGCTCGCACCCAACCCGGTATTCCTCGCCGGCTACCTAGCCTGGGCGGCAGTCGCTATCGGCCTTTGGCGAGTACCGCCCGTGTGGACTCCGCTTGGAGAGACAGCCGGAAGGACTGTGGCCGCGCTGTGCATGCTCGCCTTCGTAGGGGGCATCATGAGGCGCGGCAGAGACGGTGGCTCGATCATATCGCTGTCCCTGATGGTCGCATCCGCGCTGGTGCTGCTTGCGCTCGGACCGTCGAGCTTCACGCCCATCTTGTTGATTGTGATCGCTACGGCAATAGCGGCGGTCTATCGCCCCGGAATCGCAGTCATCGCTCTGGTGGCACTGAATCTTGCGTTCCTGGCCATTCTGGTCGCCCGGTGGCGTATTGCCGACCCCGGATTCATGCTGTTGGTCTACGGCAGCGTCGAATTCTTCGCCCTGTTGACCACGCTCGAGCGCGCGCGGGCAGAGAGGGCGTCCCGAGACCTTCGCGAAGTAAATGCCCAGTTGCTGGCGACGCGAGAGTTGCTCGCCGAGAGTGCACGTGATGGAGAGCGGCTACGCGTCGCACGCGAACTGCATGATGTGGCGGGCCATGGACTTACTGCCTTGGCGCTCAATCTGGATCTCCTGGGCCAGGAAGTCCCGGTGTCGAGACGTCGTGAGTGGCTCGTCTCGAGGGACTTGGTAAGCAAGCTTCTATCGGAGCTGCGCAGCGTGGTGGCAAATCTTCGTCGCCACGATGGCATGGATGTCCGCGAGGCGTTGCGACGAATCGCCGAAGCATTTCCGGCGCCGCAGATTCACATGAACCTCGATGAGCGCGTTCGCGTTGACGGGGCGGAACAGGCCACCGCCATCGTGCGGGCGGGACAAGAGGGGCTCACCAACGCTGTACGACATGCCAATGCGCGCAATATCTGGTTGTCCCTGAGCCGAGAGGAGGAAACCCTGCGGCTCGAGGTGCGTGACGATGGAACTAGTCGGGGAAGCTACGTAATGGGCCATGGGCTCCGTGGTGTCCAGGAGCGCATGGAGCTGCTGGGCGGGCGTGTAGAGACTGATATAGCGCCGGAAGGCGGCTTTCGGCTGCGCGTATTCCTCCCGACCGGTCGTGAATCATGAGAATCCGGGTGGCGCTCGCCGAGGATCAGGATCTCGTAAGAGAAGCACTGCGGGCATTGCTCGAGCGGTTAGACTTCGAGGCGGTGCTATTAGCTGCCGATGGAGCGGAACTGCTCGGGCGCATTGGCGAGATATCGGCAGACGTGATCGTGAGCGACATTCGGATGCCGGGCCTGGACGGTATCTCCATGGTTCGGGAGCTGCGGAGACGGGGCGACCGGACACCGGTCGTCATGCTGACGACCTTCGAGGACAGTGATCTATTATTGGCGGCGATCGAGGCAGGCGCTCAGGGATTCCTGCTCAAGGGAGCGTCCCCGGAGGATCTGACTACGGCCATCGATCGCGCGTGCCGTGGCGAACAATGGTTGTCGCCGGTCGCCACTCAGCCGATTCACCCGCGGCTGGCAGCCGCCACCCAGGCAGAGGTCGGACAAATCGACCTCAGTGCACGTGAGCTCGAAATCCTGAGGCTGCTGACGGGAGGATATTCGAACAAGGAGATCGCGCGCAGCCTCAACCTGGCCGAAGGGACGGTCAAGAACTATGTCTCCGACATCCTCGCCAAGCTCGGCACGCGCGACCGGACGCGGGCCGTATTGAGAGCAATCACTTTGCGACTCGTGTAGTAGGTCTATCTGACCTGATGGCCTTCTTCGGTCCACTGGTGATAGGAAATGGCCGCTTCTGACCGGTCCACAATCTCGATGTCAACGGGTCCCTCGGTGGTCCAGCGAAAGCATAGTCGAAATTGATCATTCACACAGATGCTGTATTCGCCCTTGCGATCTCCCACCAGCACCTCGAGTCGATTACTAGGTTGCGAGCGCAAAAAAATCCAGGATATTCGCCGCGTCCAGATGAGCCAGTTTCCGAGTTGCAATCAGAAGGGCGATTTCGAACGCCTGTGCCTGGAGCGCCGCCGAGCCAACACCCGCTCGACCGCAGGCTTAAAATACCAAATGTACGGCGGCGCCACCTTCCGCAGCCTCGGTAATCCGAACGCTTGCGTTGTGCGCAGCAGCGATCTGCCGGACTAAGGTCAAACCCACACCACTTCCCTGCCGCTTGGTCGTGAAGAAGGGGATGAAAACCTTCTCACGATTTAGAATTGATATACCAGGCCCGTTGTCGGAGACGGCCAGGACCACATGCCCGCTGTCGTCACGGTGACCGGCAAGCGTGATTTGGCCGCCAGCCCGATCGCGCAGCGCTTCGATGGCGTTGCGCAAGAGGTTGATCAGGGCTTGGTCGAGCAGTTCCCCATCAACCGCAAGTTCAAGCGGTGGGGGCTCGACGCGAAGTGTTAGGGCGATTCCTCGGGCCTCCAGTTCGTCCGAAAATAGCCGTTCCATGCGAGCGAACACTCGACTGAGCGGGGTCGCGCTGATCTGAACCTCTAACCGGCGAGTGAGCCGACGATGGTTTTGAACGAAATGGAGCAGGCCCCGGCTGCGCCTGGCCACGGTCTCTAACGCATCATTCGCGACTGTCAGCGCGGCCTGACGCGCCTCTTCGGGCGTGTCGTCATCCAACGCCAACAACACACGGTCACGTGCCGTCGCCGCCATGGAAGAGATCGGCGTGAGCGAATTCGTTACCTCGTGCGCCATCACGCGGATGACGGTCTGCCACGCGGCCAGCTCATGCGCCGTCAATTCTGTCTCAATGTTCTGCAAGGAGATCAGGATCCGTCCCTTACCGGCCAGGCTTACCCCTGTCGCCGCCGCTTTGAGCTGCAGGTCACCCGCCCTGCGCACCATCGGCAGCACCGCGGTGCCGCCGGGCTTCAGTCCTTCCAAGCCGGCCGCGAATGCCGGGCCATGCCGAGCGCATTCGGCCAACGTCGCACATCGGGTCTCGAACAGCCGGCGCGCCGCGCGGTTCAGGAGGTCCAGCCGACCTTGTTCGTCCACGACAACGAGCGCCACCGGCACGTGGGCGAGCAGGGTCTGAAAATACTGTGCTTGTTCCTCGCGTGCGGCCCGTCCGGCGTGTAGCTGTTCAACGACCTTTGTCATCGCGGCGCCGAGTTCAGCGAACACGGGATCACGCTGCAGGCTCGCGAAACTCGCGGCCGACTCGTCGAAGGCGACGGCATCAAGGAAGCGGGCCACCTCGCGCGCGGAGCGCGATGCGAACCGCATCAGCAAGACTGTCTGGGCCACGATGAGGCCAGCGCAAAGCGTGCCGATGACGTGCCAGTGCGTATGGCTGATCATCCAGGCCAGCGCGTCCAACGTCGCCACCAGGGCCACCACCTGGGCCAGAAGCATCGCCTGAAAGCGGCTAAAGGCCATGCTTTTGCATCCGGCGATAGAGCGACATGCGGTTCAGACCGAGCGCCGCGGCGGCACGGCTCACATTGTTGCCGTGCTGAGCCAATGCGCGTTCGATCTCCGCCTTTTCCACGGACGCCAAGCTCGAGACATTAGAGGTGGCCCTCTCGCCGGCCTTGGGCGCCGTGAAGGGGAAGTCCTCGACACCCAAGATCTCGGCGTCGCTCATGATCACCGCTCTTTCCACCGCGTGTCGAAGCGCCCTGACGTTGCCCGGCCAACTCCATGCGCTCAGCCGATCAATCAATGACGCCGACAGCCGCTTGGGCGGCATGTTGTGTTTCTGCGCGTAGTGAGCCGCGTAGTGCTCCAGGAGCAAGGGTATGTCCTCCGACCGCTCACGCAGGGCCGGCAGGGTGATCTCCACCGTGTTGATCCGATAGAGCAGATCCTGGCGAAACAGATTCTCGTCGGCGAGTTTGTCACGATCGAGATTGGTGGCGCAGATCAACCGTACATCAATCGGATCGGGCGTCTCCGCGCCGACGGGCAGAACCTCGCGGCGCTCCAACGCGGTCAGCAGCTTAACCTGCAGGTGCAGAGGCGTGTTGCCGATCTCGTCCAGGAACAGCGTGCCGCCGGCCGCAGCGCGAAATAGGCCGGTGCGATCCTGCCGGGCGTCTGTGAACGCTCCACGTTTGTGGCCAAAGAGCTCGCTCTCGAATAGTTGGGGCGACAGCGATCCCAGGTCCACGCGCACAAAAGGTCCCTTGGCGCGGACGGACAGACGATGAACCTCTCGAGCCACCAGTTCCTTGCCGGTGCCATTCTCACCCAGGACCAACACATTGGCGTCGGTCGGCGCGGCTCGCTGGATGGCCCCAAACACTTTCAACATCGTCGGAGCATTCCCCAGAATGCCCGAAACACCGTGGTTGGTGACCTCGACTAGACCGAGGTTACGCTGCCGTAGATCGGCGGCTTCCCGCCGCGATTGGCGCAGGTTGACCGCGCCGGTCAAGGTGGCGACAAGCCGCTCATTCTCCCAAGGCTTAGTCACGAAGTCCGCGGCGCCGCGCTTCATGGCCTCGACCGCGAGGCTAAGGTCGCTATGAGCCGTGACCAGGACGACGACGGCCTGGGGATCGATCGTCAAAACCTCTTCGAGCAGGGCAAGACCTTCTAAGCCGTCGTCGGCGCCGGGGCTGAAGTTCAGGTCCAGCAAAAGCACATCGTAGAGCGCGCGCCGAGTGAGGGACGCGACGCCGCGCGGATCGCTTAGCGTCTGCACGCCGGTGAAGTGCGGCTCCAGCAGCAACATCGCCGCGTGCAGAGTGTCCTCGTCGTCGTCGACCATGAGGATGCGCGCTTCACGCCGGCTTTTAGACATGCTCGATTCCGTGCAAAGTGTTCAGACGGGTGTGCACGATATCGTGCGAATGCCGCTTAGGTCAAAATCTACAAATTATTGAATTCGCTGATAAAAGCGTTTTGGCACCGGGCTTGCTAAACGACAAGACATGGACAAACGCATCTTACCGCGGCCCCACCAAGACCCTACTCCCCCAAGATGCGCCAGTACCTGGCGCCGTCGCCAGTTCTGGCGGCCAGGATCGTGTCATCGCCCGCAGGCCGCGATGGCAGCGATATGCTCCCGTCGCCGTAGTCCTTCTGACTGCCTGCGCTGGCGCCGCGTGGCTGATGCACGGCCAGGGCTCCGGAAAAACGTATCGCGCGCCGGTCAGCCAGCTGAGCCTGGCCACCGTTCGAGAAGGATCATTTGAGGACTACACGGCTGTGCGAGGCTCGATCGCTCCGCTGGTGACGGCCTATTTGACGACAGACCAGGGCGGCACCGTGAAGAAGGTACTGGTCGAGGATGGCGCCAGGGTGAAAGCGGGCCAGGCGCTGGTCATACTCTCCAACCCAGCTCTCCAGCTGCAAGTGGCCGCCCAGCAGCTAACCTTCGAGCAGACCCGGTTCAAGTATCAGCAGGACCTGCTGAATATCGACCATCAGATCGCGACGCTAAAGAGCAACCTCGCTCGCGACAAGATTCTGCTCGACGGAAACGCGATCTCCCCCAGCACCTACCAGCAGGAGCAGGAAGACTACGACTTCAACGTGAAACTACGCGCCGCGACGATTGCATCCACGGCCACACAGCAACGCGTGCGAGCGACTCAACTGACGGGGGATACGAGCGGCAAAGCGGACATCGCGAACGCTGGCGTCGAGGCCTTAACGATCCGCGCGCCCATGGACGGCCAGCTCACGGCGTTGGACGCGGAAGTGGGGCAGTCGAAGGCCCAAGGGGCCGTGCTTGGCCAAGTCAATTCCGCCGATCGGTTCAAACTGACCGCGCAGGTCGACGAATTCTATCTGGGCCGAGTCGCGGTCGGCCAAGAACGTCCTGTTCAGCCTGGAGGACAGGGCCTATCGCGCTCATGTCGCCAAGGTCTATCCGCAAGTGTCCAACGGGACCTTCAAGACAGACCTCTACTTCGACGGCGTGCCTCCCAAGGACATACATGTCGGCCAGGCGATCGACCTCAAACTCGAGCTCGGTGGCGCCGCGCGAGCCGTGATGTTGCCGAATGGTCCTTTCTACCAGGACACTGGCGGCAGCTGGGTGTTTGTCCTCGCGCCCGACGGCCGCTCCGCGATCCGGCGGAACGTCCGACTGGGTCGCACCAACCCCGACAACGTCGAGATCGTCTCAGGGCTCAAGCCGGGCGAACGGGTGATTGTCTCCGGGTACGGGTCGTATCTGAAAATGGACCGGATCGTCTTCGACGGCGGCGGCGCAACAGGCTGAGGGTAACGAGACATGATCTCATTCAAAAATCTGGCGAAGGTCTATCGCACCGACGACATCGAGACCACCGCCCTGCGCGACATCAACCTCAACGTCCGCGAGGGCGAATTCGTCGCGATGATGGGCCCGTCCGGCTGTGGAAAGTCGAGCTTCCTCAACATTGTCGGCATGCTCGATAGCCCATCTGGCGGAGAATACTGGTTCGATGGGGTGAACATCGCCGGCTACACGGAGGCCCGGCTCGCGGACCTTCGCAAGAGCGCGATTGGTTTCGTCTTTCAGAGTTTCAATTTGATCGACGAGTTGAACGTTCGCGAGAACGTCGAGCTGGCGCTGCTCTACCACAAGGACGTTCCCACCCGGGAGCGCCGGCGTCGGGCCGAGGAAGCGCTAGACCGGATGAAGATCAGCCATCGCGCTCAGCATCGGCCGAGCCAGCTTTCTGGCGGTCAGCAACAGCGGGTCGCGGTGGCGCGGGCAGTTGTCGCGAATCCCAAACTGATCTTGGCCGACGAGCCTACCGGCAACCTCGATACCGCCAATGGCGAGGAGGTGATGCAACTCCTGACAAACCTGAACGAGCAGGGCACCACAATCCTCATGGTCACCCACTCGCATAGCCACGCCGAATATGCCCACCGGATCGTAAACCTACTCGATGGCAAAATCGTCACCGAGAACATTCGTCAGGTGCTCTGACCGTGACCCTGCGCAGATCCACCTTGCACCTGTTCGCCGACTCAGCCGCCGCTCGCTGATCTGGAGACGTACATGCTGCTTAACTATCTCATGATCGCCCTGCGCAACCTTGCCCGCCACAGACTGTACAGCTTCATCACAATAGCGGGTCTCGCCATCGGCTTGCTATGCGCCATCTTCATTACGTTGTTCGTGCGCAACCAGACCTCCTACGATCGTTGGCTCCTGGGCACGGAGAATCTCTATCGGCTCGAGATGATAAACGCTGTCCCCGGGACGCGGCCGCGAGATAGCGCCACGGCTCCGTTCATGACGCCGCAGGCGATGCACGACGAAATACCAGGCGTCGTAGCCTTCACCCGGCTTTTTCCCGAGTTCACAACCTTCAACTTCGGCACCAAACAGTTCGCCGAACGCATCGGCGCGGTTGATCCGAATTTCATCACCTTTTTGAACCTGCCGATGGAAAAGGGCGACGCGGCTAGCGCCCTGGCGCAGCCACAATCGGTGGTGCTTTCCCAGGCCCTGGCGCGGAAATTCTTTGGAGACGACGATCCCATCGGCAAGGTCTTGACGGTCAGCCGTCCCAGCTGCGCGCCCGAAGCGCCGGCTTGTCCCACCGGCGCCATCGCCCTGACGGTCACCGGCGTTTTCAAGGATATCCCTCAAAACAGTCAGTTCGCGGCGGACGTCCTGCTGCCGAACACCTCCGTCGCCGACTCCTACTCGCAGGAGCGCAAGCGGGATTGGACCCAGCCCAACACCTTCGGCTACCTCAGACTGGCGCCTGGCGCCGATCCGCAAACGGTCCTCACCAAGCTCGATCCAATCCTAGACCGCGAACTGGGGCCACGGCTGGCCCAGCTCGGCCTGCGCGTGAACGGCCGCTCTGTGTACCTGATGCACCTAACGCCATTTCAGCGAGTGCACCTGAATGGCGCGCGCAACGAAAACATGACGCCGCCGGGCGATTGGGCCACGGTTTATGGTGTTAGCGCGATCGGCGTCCTGATCATGCTGATGGCCTGCTTCAACTTCACAAACCTCGCCGCGGCGCAGGCGATGCTGCGTGCGCGCGAAGCGGCGGTTCGCAAGACCCTGGGGGCCCGACGCTCGCAGCTGATCACCCAATTTCTCAGCGAAGCGGTGCTCGCGGCCCTGTTCGCGCTGGTCCTCGCTTGGGGGCTGGAAGAAGCGCTGCTACCCAGCTTCGATAACTTTCTGCAACAGCCGATCGATTTCGGCCTGGCGGACTGGCCGGTGTTGGCACTGAGCATCGTGATCGCTGTGGGAGCCGGCCTGCTGAGTGGCCTCTATCCCGCCCTGATCTTGTCAGGCGCCCGCCCGGCCTTCGTCCTACGTGGGGCCGCAGGCGGACGCGGCTCGAACGGCCTGCGCAACGGAGTGGTCGTCCTCCAATTCGCGGTCTCGATCACCCTGGGCATCAGCGCGCTGGTGGTGTTCAGCCAAATCGACCATGCTCGCCAGGTGCGGCTGGGCTTCCGCCACGACAACACCGTCGCTCTCTTTGCCGGTAAGGCGATCACCGTCCCTTCGCTCGAAAGCTTGATGCAGCAGTTGGCTGCCAACCCTGGCATCGAGGCGGCGGCGCAATCTGACGATATCCCATTCACCCAGAGCAACCCGCTCGCGATCGTCCGGCTCCCTGGCCAGTCTGTCAGGGTCGTCCTAAATGAGATGAACATCGGTCCGGGCTTTCGCGCGCTCTACGGCATCCCCCTGCTGGCGGGGCGCGATTTCGTCCGGGATCGCGTTGAGGACGAGATCGACATCGAACCCATCACCCTGGGCCAGGAGCCGAAGCCGGCCAATGAAGGCCATAGTGTGATCTTCAACGAGGCCGCCGCCGCCCGTTTTGGATTGATGCCAAGGCAGGCTGTCGGGCGCGCGTTTAACTTGAACAATGCTCATGTCCTCGTCGTCGGTGTGATCGGCGACGCCAGATTCCACGGCGCGCGCGAACAGGCGAAGCCCACGATCTTCTTTTTCGACCCCAATCAAGCCCGAACAATATCGCTCCGCCTCCGACCGGACGGGTTGCCCGACACCCTCGCCTTTATCGACCGGACCTGGCGCGCCTTCTCGCCCGAGATGGCCGTGTCGCGCTCGTTTCTCGATAACGGGTTCCAATCGCTCTATAGCGCCGACGTGAGGCAAGGCCAGATGTTCGGCTTGTTCGTGGGCCTGGCTATCTTCATCGCCTCGCTTGGGCTCTTTGGCGTGGCGGCTTTCACCGCGGCTCGCCGGACCAAGGAGATCGGTCTTCGCAAGGTGTTCGGCGCTAAGACGCGCGATGTGATCCGGCTACTACTGCGACAGTTCTCCACGCCGGTAGTCCTCGCCAATCTAATCGCCTGGCCGCTCGCTTGGTACTATCTGAACGGCTGGCTGCAGGGCTTCGCGGACCGCATTTCCCTCAATCCGTTCTACTTCACCGGGGTAGGGGTCGCGGCCCTCGTCGTCGCCTGGGCGACGGTCTTCGTCCACACCGTGCGCGTCGCGCGCGCCAATCCCATCAAGGCGCTTCGCTATGAATAGAGCCCTCACCGCGAGCGCCATCATGATAGCCCTGGGCCTCACCGCATGCGCGACCCCGACGCCACAGGCCGTTACCCCCGCATTGATGCCCGCCCGCTTGACCGGCGCGGCCGAGACTGAGGCCGTCTGGCCAGACGTCACGTGGTGGAATGGCTTTGCGGACCCCCAGCTGACAAAGCTGATCACTGAAGCCCATGACCAGAATCGCGATGTCGCGACGGCGGCCGCGCGCATTGAACAGGCTCAAGCCCAGGTGACTATCGAGCGAGCCGCCTTGTTCCCACGGACCGAAGCTCAGACGGGATACACGAACGGACGTTGCCGCGGGCAATCCTGCCAGAACTTCACGTCGGGCGGGACCTTCAGTCTGGGCGGCAGCGTTGGCTACACCATCGATGTTTGGGGCTTGACGCGTGACAACGTTCTATCCTCGCGGGAGCAGCTCAAATTCGCGCGATATTCCGAACAGGCTGTCTCGCTGATGGTCGCTGCGGATACAGCCAATCAGTATTTCACGGTCCTCGCCACTCGGCGGCGGATCGCGATCGCTCACGAGAACATCCGTGCGATCAATAGCATTCTATCGACCATCGAGTTGCGGGTGAAAGCCGGCTCGACCTCCCAGCTCGACCTCGCTCGCGAGCAAGCGCAGTTGGAAGCCGTCGAGGCGCAGCTGCCAAGATTGGAAACCGGACAAGCGCAAGCGCTTCACGCCTTGGCCGTCCTCATTGGGCGAACCGCTGAAGGGTTCGAAGTAACCGGAGAGGATCTCACAACCACGACTCCCCCCTCGCTGAATCCCGGCCTGCCCTCGAGCTTGTTGATCCGCCGGCCAGACGTCGCCCAGGCGGAGGCAATTCTAGCGTCCGCCCACGCTAATCTTGACGCCGCGCGCGCGGCCTTCCTGCCCCAAATCTCGTTGACCGGATCGGGCGGATTCGTCAGCGCTGCCCTAGGCGCCTTGGTGCGTGGTCCAAACGCTGGCTACGACTATGGCGCCCAGCTGCTGCAGACCATTTTCGATGATGGCCAGCTCCGCGGAAGGAAGCACCTGGCCCTCGCTCAACAAAAGGCTGCGCTTGCTACTTACGAGGGCGCGATTTTGAGCGCCCTGGCCGACACGGAAGACGCCCTCACGGAGACGCTCAACGCGCACGATGCGCGGGAACACCTCAATCGTGAAGTGCAGGCGGCTCGCACGGCTTTCGAGATTTCGGAATTGCAGTACCGGCAAGGGGCCACGGACCTTTTGAACGTCTTGCAAGCCCAGCAGACGCTATTCTCAGCCGAGGACTCGCTCGCGCAAGCCAACCTCGCCAGCGACTTGGCGGCCGTCCACCTCTATCAAGCCCTCGGAGGGGGCTGGATTGAGGCCCCTGCGGACCGCACGCAATTCGTCGCGGAACGCTAGCCCAGCGGAACTCCATGCGACACGGTAGTAACCGGGCTAGTGCCAGAGAGTATGAACCTGTGTAGACCCTGCTCTCAAGGTGTCCACGACATGAGCAAACCGGTGATAGCCAACAAGGAGCGGAGTCGAATGAAGTCAGTCGAGGCCCGGCGCCCAATAGCGAGGCTTGTCGCCCCTTTAATCGCATCGCTCCTTATGCTCGCGTCCGTGAATTCAGTGGCAATTGGTCGGCCAGACGAGACCTTAATCACGGTCGAGCTCGCTGGGGGACAGAAGCTGCAGGGCTTCCAAGGCGCATTCTCCGTGCCTGAGAACCGGCGAAAGGAATCGGGGCGGCTTCCCGATTCCGGAGGAAACACGCTTCTGTTCTGGAGCCTAGGGTCGGAATCGAATAGGTTCCGTAAGTTGCTGCCTTGAAAGTACTTTTCAGGCACCTTCGTGCGGGGATACCCCGGTTTCGTACCCCACTAGAGATCAAGCAAGAGGAACGGCCTCAAAAGGCTTCCCATTCAAGCTCTCTCAAGGCCAGTATACGGGTTCGAATCCCGTAGGGAGCTCCATTAAATCAAGGGGTTGCGTTTTGGCATTCTTTGCCGTGCGGCATCCGTACGGCAATTGCTGACAAGAACTTGCGCGCCTTGGCCAATACGAGAAGCCGCCCACGGAACCCCCATGCCATCCGCCGACAAACGTCAGCGCGTGTTCAGTCATCTTCGCGTGCACGACAAAGCGCACGTTTCCTCCAGATGCCCGAAGCGCAACGACAACACGGTTTTGCCCTTGATTGGGCCAAGAATATCGGGACACCGGCAACCCATTCATTCAGGCGTATCGGTGGATAAGTGCTCGAAAGGGTCGGTGTGTACTGCCCGTTCGCGCGCTGCGAACCGCCAATTTGCCATGGCCGATGTCGTGTTTGGCACCTGGATTTCGCTCTTCCTACTATTAAGGAAGCTTCGAATATCTGGGAGACATTATGAAAAAGAACTCGATCGCGCTGTCCGGCGCGTTGGCCCTCGCCATGCTCGCGCCATTAGCGCCCGCGGCCGCTGCTGATTACGCCTACGGCAAGGCCGATACCGAATTACTTGCGGATTCAACGGGCGCGATCGAAGTCTACAATGCCAACGGCCCGATCGATACCAACCAGGGCGCCTTCTTCCAGAGCCTGGGAACGAACGGGCGCAGCTGCTCGACCTGCCACATCGCCAGGCAGTCGTTCGGGCTCAGCGCGGCGGGCGCACAATCAATCTACCGCCGCAGCCGTGGGCGCGACCCGCTGTTTGCATCGGTCGATGGCGCGAATTGCCCGAGCGCGCGTGCCGAAAGTCCGGAGGATCACAGCCTGTTACTGCAAAGTGCGTTGATTCGCATCGCGCTGCAGTTCCCCCCGGCGCCACCCGCTGCGCCGCAGTTCACGATCAGCGTGGTTCACGATCCCTACGGCTGCGCCATCAGCCCTGATCCGAGCACCGGCCAGCCCGACGTTTCGGTTTATCGCCGCCCGCTTCCGACCGCCAATCTGTCCTTTCTGAGTGCCATCATGTTCGATGGGCGTGAGACCATCGCGCCGCTGACCGGTACTTCGACGTTCTTGACCAATCTGATCGCGGATCTGACGCATCAGGCCACGGATGCGACTCTGACGCACGCGCAGGCGCTGGAACCCCCAACGGCCACACAGGTCGCGGATATCGTCAATTTCGAGCTCGGACTGTTCGCCGCGCAGGGTTTCGACCTGCGCGCCGGCGCCCTTGACCAGCACGGTGCTGAGGGCGGCGCGGTCAACGCCTCAATAGTGCCCTACTACCCGGGCATCAATGACGCGCTCGGCGCCGATCCGACGGGGGCGAGTTTCAACTCCAACTCGATGTCGCTGTTCGCCGCCTGGGGCGATCTGACCAACGATTTCCATTCCTTCGGCGC
Source organism: uncultured Pseudomonadota bacterium (assembly GCA_963726995.1). GTDB lineage: Bacteria > Pseudomonadota > Gammaproteobacteria > Steroidobacterales > Steroidobacteraceae > DAIDKA01. The sequence continues at coordinate 687,017 of CAVSEP010000005.1, read as the reverse complement.
CGAGCGCAATGCCGCGCGCCGCGAGATTGCAGCCGGCGAGACACTGTTCAACAGCCTGCCGATTACTATTACCAACGTACGGGGCTTGAATGACAATGCCGCACTGGGCAAGCCGACCTCGTTCGTTGGCCACTGCACGACGTGTCACGATACCCCCAACGTCGGCGACCATTCGCTGCCTCTTGCACTCGATATCGGCACGGGCCATAGCGCACGGCCGGGCCTCGAAAGCGACCCGGCGATCGCGGCCGCGCTGGCACAGCTCAGCATGCCGGATCTGCCCGTGTACCGGATCAACGGTTGCCCGAATCCGTTCAATGCCGGCCAGCCGGCCTCCTTCTTTACGACCGATCCGGGCAAGGCGTTGATTACCGGCAACTGCAGCGACCTGAACCGCATCAAGGGTCCGATCCTGCGTGGTCTCGCCGCCCGCGCGCCCTACTTCCACAACGGTGCGGCCGCGAGCCTTCTGGAAGTGGTCAACTTCTACAACGAGCGATTTCAGATGAATCTGACAGAGAATCAGAAGCGCGAGCTTATCGCCTTCCTGAACGCGCTCTAGTTCAGCCCCTGCTCTTCAGCGCTGGAGCACGGCATCGTAGGCGGCCGCCACTTCCTGCATGCCGCCATCGAGCGCCCTCATTCGCGCGAGCGAGGCTCGTTGCAGGCGCCAGTCGCGCCAGGCCTCATCGGGCCAGCCCTCGCGTCGCGCGTGCTCGGCCGCGGAGGCGTAGAACCTGAACGCCGCGAGCTGCTGTCGGCGCCGCTCGGGCGCGTCGCTTGCCGTCTGCGCGGCCTGCAGTTCGCGCTGACCGTAGCGCGCCAGTACGTGCGGCTCTGCCAAGTCGGCGCCGAGTCGATACCAGCGCCAGGCCTGGGCGTCATCGGCCGATGCGCCCCCTGCACTGTGCTCATAGAGACTCCCGAGGTCAAACGCCGCCACCGTCACTCCTTGGTTCCAGGACTGTTCGAGCAGCAAGGTGGCACGCGTGACATCGGTGGTTGCGGCCGGCGGCTGCAAGAGCAGTCGCGCCAGATCGATGCCAGCCGCGCGGTATCTGCGCGCGACGGCCCGCTCGAACGCTGCGCGTGCCGCCCGTGGCTGATTGCCCGCCGCCAGCGCGCGCCCATACTCGTACGTCTCGCGCGCGGAGCGCTCGGCGCCGCGAGCGGGCGTACAAGCGCTGATCGCCGGCGCAGGGTCGATCTGGGCCGCCGTTACGCCCGGCGTACGCCGGTCGGGATCGTAGGGTGCCCCTGCGAGCTGATCGCAGGCCGAATGAGCGAGCGCAAAGCTGCGTACGTCCGCAGGCGCCGACAATCCGGTCGCGGAGCGCTGTGTACTCGACAGCGGGTCAAACTCCGCGGCGGCGACCCAACTGATCTGCGCAGCCAAGGGCGGCGTCGTGGTATCCCAGATGCGCGCGGTCATATCGTCCGAGGCGGTGACGATACGGCTCCCGTCGGGAGAGAAAGCTGCAAACTGCATCAGATCCAGATGTCCGCTGAGGGCGAGTATCTGCCGATTGCTCGCCAGATCCCAGATGCGCGCGGTGCGATCGTCGACCGACAGCACCGCGCGGGCGCCATCGGGCGAGAAGTCCACGGCTGACACGTTCTCCGCTATGCCATCGAGCTGGGCAAGCTGCGCACCGCTGTGCGCGTCCCACAGGCGGGCGGTGTGATCATTGGCAGCCGTCAGGATGCGGCGGCCATCGGGTGAGAAGTGCGCCGTCCAGATCTGACCCGTGTGTCCACGCAACACCAGCAGTTGCCGTCCGCTGCGCGCGTCCCAGAGGCGGGCGGTCTGATCGCCTGACGCGGTCAGGATCTGCGCGTCATCGGGCGAGAACTCGGTCGAGGGGATGAGGTCAGTGTGCCCGACCAGCACGACCAGGCGTCGCCCGCTGGCTACGTCCCAGACCTGCGCCGTGCGATCGATCGAGGCTGTCACCAGGCGCTTGCCATCGTGGGAAAAGTTCACGGCAATCAGCTGGTCGCCGTGTTTGAGCTGCTTCAGTTCGCGCCCGGTGGCGACCTCCCAGATCCGCGCCGTCCGATCCACCGAAGCCGTGCCGATAAGGCGGCCGTCCGGAGAGAACGCTGCGGCCGGCAGCGGTGCGGTGTGTCCCGTAAAGCGCCGCACCTCGCGTCCGTTGGCGGCGTCCCACAGGCGTGCCGTCGTGTCGTCCGAAGCCGTCAGGACCTGGCGGCCGTCGGGCGAGAAGCGCGCCACATTGACCGGGCCGGTGTGACCGCGCAGCACCTGCAGTTGCCCGTGTGGGGTTGCGTCCCAGATCCGCGCCGCGGGATCATCCGCTGCCGTCACGACGCGTTGACTGTCGGGCGAGAAGGCGGCGTACCAGACTCGCTCGGTGCCACTGCCCGGCAGCGCGCGCACCAGTTGCCCGCTGGCAGCGTCCCATATGAGCGCGGTCGAATCGACTCCCGCGGTGACGATGTAGCGCCCATCGGGCGAATAGGTCGCGGAGGACACCGGCGCATGGTGGCCGGTCAATTGCAGCAGTACTTGTCCGGTCGCGACCTCCCACACGCGCGCGGTCTTGTCGTACGAGGCTGTGACCAGGCGCCGGCCATCGGGTGAGAACGCGGCGTCCCAGACCCGATTGGCATGGCCGCTGAGCACGCGCTGCAGCCGCCCCGAGGCCGCATCCCAGATGCGGGCAGTCTTGTCGTCCGAGGCGGTGGCTACGAATCGACCGTCGGGCGAGAACGCGGCGGAGGCGACGCGATCCGAGTGACCGGCGAAGGTGCGGATCAGCGCGCCGCTTTCCGCATCCCACAGGTAAGCGAGCTTGTCGTCAGAGGACACGAGCACCGAGTGGCCGTCCGGCGAGAACGTGGCGGTGTTTAGGTGATCGCCCTGGGCGCGATACCGACGCAGCTCGCGTCCGCTGCCCGCGTCCCAGAGTCGCGCCGTGCCATCGACGCTGCTTGTGATCACGCGTCGACCGTCGGGTGAGAATTCGGCACAGGTCAATGGCTCGGTGTGGCCGGTGAGCCGATGCAGTTCCAGCCCGCTGCGGGCGTCCCAGATGCGGGCGGTGCGATCCTGCGAAGCGGTGACCACGCGCGTGCCGTCTGGAGAGAAGCTGGCGCAGTTGAGCCGCCCCATATGCCCGACGAGGGCCAGCACCGCGGTGTCGGCGGCGCGCGCGCCTTGGAAGACATTGAGCGCCTCGGGGGTTGTGCCTCCAGGCTGAGCCAGCACCGCTCGCATGATGCCCATGGCGCCGCTGCTGTCGCCCAGGTTCAGGCGCGCGGCTGCAGCCTGCGTCAGCAGCTTGCGCTGTGCCAACAATGCCTGATCGCGTTGCGCGGCAGCAAGCGTGGCCTCATGACTGGTCATCGCCAGACCCCCCGCGAGCGTGGTCAGCAGCGCTGCGGCCGCGGTGATGGCGAGCCGATGCCGGCCCACGAACTTGCGCACGCGGTAGACCAGGTTATCCGGCTGCGCGAGCACGACGTCACCGCGAAGGAAGCGGGCAATGTCCTCATCGAGTGCATTGACCGTTGCATAGCGCTCAGCGGGCGCCTTTTTGAGTGCCTTGAGGGCTATGGTATCGAGGTCGCCCGCTAACGCCTTCGCAAGCTTGCGCGCGGTGGTGTCGCGCGCCGCCGCCGCCGGCTCGCTCAATCCTGCGCGGCTCGGCGCCACAGGCTCGGCCTGCAGGATCGCGTCCTCAAGCGCGCCGCGTGAGCCGCGCTTGAGGCGGTAGGGGCGCCCGCCCGTGAGCAGCTCATAGAAGATGACCCCCAGCGAGTAGACATCTGCCTGAGTGGTGATCGGGCCGCCGACTATCTGTTCAGGCGCGGCGTAGTCGGGCGTAAGGGCACGACCGCCGGCCTGCGTAAGTTCTGTCTCATGCGTGCCCGAACCTTCCGTCAGGAGCTTCGCAATACCGAAATCGAGCAGCTGCGCCTCGCCCTGCGCAGTGACCAGGATATTGGAGGGCTTGAGGTCGCGGTGAATGACGAGGCGGGCGTGCGCGTACTGAACCGCGCTCAGCACTTGGCGAAACAGCTGCAGGCGCGCCTCGAGACCGAGGCGATGTTCGTCGCAGTGGCGCGTCAGAGGAGCGCCCTCGACGTATTCGAGGGCCAGATAAGGCTGCCCATCCTCGGCGATGCCGGCGTCGAACAGCCGCGCGATGTGTGCATGGCTGAGGCTTGCGAGAATCTCGCGCTCACGGCTGAATCGCTCGTTGAGCATCGGGCCGAGAATGGGATGTACCAGCTTCAAAGCCACCTGCCGCGTGAAGAGTCCATCGACGCGCTCGGCGAGCCATACACTGCCCATGCCACCACGGCCGAGCAGCGAGAGGATTCGGTACGGACCGAAGCGTCGATCGACGAGCGGTGCTTCGGCGGATAGGCAAGGGGCCAGTGCGGCGGCAATCTCCCCCAGTTTGTTCACGAAGCGCGCGGCTTCGCCCGTTTCCTGCGCAGCGAACAGGCGCCGTAGCAGCGAGGCCGCTTCGGGATCCTGGCGCGCAAGTTCGCCGAGCCATGTGTGGCGTTCCTGCGGAGCGAGCTCGAGTGACTCGTCCAGCAGTCGCGAGATCCGAGCAAACTGGTCGGGGGTCAGTTCACGCAGCGAGCTGCTCATGGGGCCGACCGAGCTCACGGCAACTTGATCTCGTCACACAGCAGGAGTCGCGCCTTCTCCCAGTCGCGCTGCACCGTGCGCTCCGATGCGCCCCGCAATCTGGCGATCTCGGCAAAGGAGAATCCGCAGAAGTACCGCAGATCGACCACCTCGGCGAGCCTGGGGTCCAACTTGCCGAGCGCGTCCAGCGCCTCGGACAAATGCGTCAGCAGGGTGCTGTCGGGCACCTCCCCGCCTTGGTGAGTCGTGAGGTGCGTGATCTCGAACTCGGCGCCTCGTTTCAGCGAGTCGCGCTGCCGCACGAAGTCGATCAACAGACTGCGCATCGCCCGTGCGACGTATCCTAGGAATCGGGCTGGATCCTCGAAATCGACGGCACGCCCGGCCATGTTGAGGTAGGCCTCGTGAACCAGTGTGGTGGGACTAATGCTGCAACCTGGGTGCTGACGCAGTTCACGATCGGCAATCCGCCGCAGGGCCGCATATGACGAGGCGAACAACTGCGCCTGCGCCTCGACCAGGTCGTCGGACATACAGTCACTCGTGGGCGCAGAAGACGGCAGTTCCGGGGACATGGCGCGATCGATCTAGCGATCGGATCAGGGGATGGGTCGTGCGAGCGATGGCGCGTGCCGCCAGTCACCGAATGCAGCGAGCCGCACCACAGGGATCTTGATGAGCGCGGTGTAAACCACAGCAGGCGCACACTCTGCCGGCATCGAGCCACGATGCTGCCAATTCAACTCAGGAGCCCTCGCCGTCTAAGATGACCGTGATCAGAAGGATCACGATAATGCATCCTGCAGCGGAATTCGAGGAATGCGGCGGCGAACGGCCAGCCGCTTAGTCAGAGCATTAATGAGCGACCATTTAACTTTGCGCTGAGGTTGGGAATCAGGAGCTTATTGGCGGTAGCTACGTCAAAAATTGGATGTGGTGAAGGAGAATTCCGCTGCAATATCCATAATTCAGCTCGCTGTGGTCAGTAGACTGTCAATCCGTTGGTCGTTGGTTCGATTCCAACCCGGGGAGCCAGTGAAATCAACAAGTTAGAATCAAACCTCATCCGTCGATAAGCAAGATCCACAGTGCCCCGCTGCAGGTCCGTTGCAGTTCGCCGCGCGCTCCTCCTGGACCAATGTAGACACCCATGGTCCATCCTCAAACTTGGCCTGTGCGACTTTGGACGGAGCCTTATTGGCGGAGAAGCCCGAAGGCGAAGTCTTTGTTGAGGGAAGTGACAGCGCGCGGCAGTTGCCGGCGCCGTGCCACGCGGTCATCGGCGATTCGTGGTACCTCGAGGGCTGGTTCCGGGAATTGATCGCGCACGACCGGGCGCTCTGAAAAGCCCCCGACCTGTGCCGGGGGCTCTTGCCCATACGACAGGACCCAGCTTACCGGCTGACCAGGAGGCTGGCTCCGCCACTAGGGCCGCTGCCGGGGCCGCTGCCAAGGACGTCACCGCTGGACACAAGCTTGACCCAAAGTGAACCGTTACCCTTGTAGTACGAGGTGTCGCTGGACTTGCGCAGTGCATCCAGGCTGCTCTGCTGCGTACCCGAGGCTGCAGTCGCGAATCCCGGCAGCTCGAAGATCACCCACGAGCCGCTATCCAGTTCCTTCACGTTGAGGGACAGGGAGGGCCTTTCAGTGGTCACCTTGAACTCGGTACCCGCCAGTACGTTGGTTTCTCCGGTCACGCTGTAGTCCTTGCCATTGCGGCTGAGAACGACGGGCGGCTGCGTGGGTCGGGCACCACCGACGGTAAACGTTCCTGCCGGGAAGCCGCCGCCTGGACCACCCGCTCCGCCTGGACGGGCTGCGCCGCCCGGACCACCGGGTCCGCCAGCACCGGCAGCCGCACCAGGACGACCTGGCGCGCCGGGACCGCCCGGACCGCCAGCGCCGCCAAAACTCAAGCGTCCGACATCGCCCTTGCACACCGCCGCGTTCCAGGTGGGTTTGACCTGACAGGCTTTTGAGTCGACTGCGATTGCGTCATTTTCGTCGTTGATGAGAATGAAGGAGTCCGGGACGCCGTCGACCGAACCGTCCAGGTCGTGGAACACCGAGGTCTTATAGCTGCCATTGCCATAATCGTCGTTGCTCCACTTATGCTCCATCGGCGGGAAATACACCGGCTTGGCGTTGATGAATTTCGCGCGCTGTACGGTGTTGTTGGAGCTCATTCCGAAGCTGGTAAACAGCAGGTAAGAGATCGCTCCCGTCTTGCGGGTGGCGTTGTCCTGGAAATTCACGAAGGTGTCATTGTCCAGTTCATGATGGTAGTCGTAGAACTCGTAGCCGCGGATCGGGAAATCCGCGACTGCGGGCTCCGGCAAGCTGCGGCCGTAAGCCATTTCCGCAGGCGTCCTGGGGTTGCCGACGTTCTCGGTTTCGCCTACGAACAGCGAGTCAACCACCCGTGACGTATAGGCGGATTGACCGAAGTTGCCGGACGCGTGCGTGTAGCCGATGGCGTTGTCGGCCATCTTCAGGTTCTTGAACAGGTGCATCTCACCGCGGGCCCAGATGCCGCTATTGCGGTTCTTGTAGCTGGTGAAATCCTCGAAGACCGACGCCACTTGAGGGCTGCTCGCGTCAGCGGGATTGGCAAGTGAAATATACCCGCCGACGGCGAAATGGCCATCGGCCCTGGGGCCGCGGTCGGACATGAAACCGTCAAAGTTCGAATGGGCGGTGTTGCCCTTGAACTCCCGCACCTGCATTCGACGTGGCCAGGTTGCCTTGCTGATATCTGTGTCTGCGAACGCGCCCGTCGGATGCTCCGGAAAGGCGAGCCAGAAACCTGTCGAGTCGGACCCCGCGGCCACGTTGTCCCGATAGATATTGTCCGGATTGGTGATCCAGAAAGTCGACGCCGTGTTGTCGGAAGGGATGAGGATATCCTTGGCGTTCTGCCCGGCGGTATCAAAGTTCTTGCCGCCCGTCGATCCGAACGGCGCGAGGTTGGTCGGGACGCACGGCGCGTCCGGATGGCACTTGGTTAGGATCCCCAGGTTGTGGACGAACTGGTTGCCGTGCTCCACGGCGTCTTCGAGGAAGAAGCAGTGGCCGATGTTGTTGTAGGTCACATTGTTTTCGACGCGCACGTCGTTGGTGCCATGCACGGTCACGCAACGGCTGTAGGTGTCGTGAATCGCGGAGTTCTGGATGTACTGGCCTTTCCCATCCCCGACCAGATGCCAGTGGATGGGATAGCGGGCGAGATGCATGTTCTGGCCCATGCGATTGAACTCGACGCCAGAGACGTACATCTTGCTCGTGACCATGGCCATCACATGCCCGCCGAAGAGTGTCTTGTCGGCATCGGGCGATGCCTGGATGAGGATGTTGCGGGTCAGCATGCCGACCTCGCCACGCTCATCCACGCCGAAGGTGATCCTGCCGTAGTGCATGTAGTCCAGTTTTCGGTCGAGCGTGATCGTATTGCCCTGGATGCCGGAGATGGCTCGCCGCTCTGCCTGATGGGGATCGAAATCCGTTGACGCGAGGACAATCTGGTCACCGACCCGCCAACCCTTGGCATCCAGCACCTGTATCGAGCTGCTGCCTGCTTCGGCGGTGCTCGCCAGCTTGGTCCAGGAATTCGTCCGGTCACCGTGCAGATTCAGCGTTCCACCCAAGAGCATGATGCCGCGGTCACCCATGCCGGCCATTTCTTCATTGGGGACGTTGTCGGTGAGAGTGATGGTCGCCTTGCGCGTGTGGGGTTTGGCTTCGGTGCCGATTGCCAGCTCTCCCTGCAACATGATCCATTCGGTAGTCAGCTCGAGGTCGGCCTTATCCGAGAAGCTGAGTTTGCCGTTGACGTGCATTCCGCCCAGCGGCGGCGGACTGACATCGAGGACTACGTTCTTGCCTCTTTCAATGGTGACCATGTCCCCTGCGCGGGGCACCTTCCGGTCTGGCCAGGTGGCAGGATTGGACCACAGCTCTTGCTTGACCGCGTGCGTTCCTTGTTCCTGAGCCGCCGCACAGACATCGAATGCGCTGACGAGGAAGAATGCTGGAACCAGCGACGCAAAAAGGAACGAGCGATATTGTCTTCTCATGTCATCAATCCCTTGTATTCAAAGGTGACCCCGCATCATCGCGGCAGAGGATAGCGCAATCGACCTGCGCCCAGCGCATATCAGCCAAACGTGCGATCCGCGGCGATCGAATCCGAATCGAACAGCGGAATTTCGAAAAGGTCGACGAATCATGATCCGACGCTTTCACGGTCAGCGACATTCCCGACAGGAGAAGACCTAAATAATTGATTTCACTCAGGTCCTTGGAATCGTAGCCGAGGCTCCTGCGGACCACACATGGAAAGGCCCCGACAGTTTCCGAACGGGATCCCGTTTTCGAAAGAAGGAACCGCAAGGCTGCGTGTTACATGCTGGAACAACACTTCTCACAAGTGTGATGTCCTTGTTCCCGGATCAACCGTATGGGGCACATGCGGCCCGCACGTGAGAATTGCGATCAACGCTCGCGAGGACTGCGAGCAACCCGACCTGTGACAACAGATTCGCTGTCACGATGATTGGTCGGTACGGAAAACTGGTGGTCGCGCAATTGGTGACGCACTCTGACGTCACAAAGGCCGCACGCGACGCAAATGCCGTCCCGGTAGATATTGTGGTGGTCCCGTCACGGGATCGCTGCCGACGGCAATAAGACATCCGTCTGCGAGAAGTCGCCGCCCTTGAATAGCAGCGGTTCTGACCGACATTTCGCGAGCGCGTACGAGAAGCAATCCCCGAAGTTCAGGCCGGCCGGATGCCGGCCTTTTCCGAATTGCCGGAAAGCTTCGCGTGCTGCATGCGCCTGGGCGAGATCGACATCGACGATCTGAACGTTCGCGGCAGCGAGCAACCGGTCGAGCGCCCGCACACCCTCCGCGCCGTACCGTGATTCCAGAATCATCGAAGATTCGACAAAACCAGCCGCCGACAGCAGACGCTGTTCTGCGGATTCGATACCTTCGGTGAATTCCCGACGCTCGGGTTCATCAAAAAGAATCGCCAGCAGCGCCGAAGTGTCGAGGACCATCAGCGCGGGAGTCCGTGTTCGTCATAGCCCAGGATTTCATCGGGCGTCCGGGAATCGAGGACCGGTAGCGCAGCGCATTGCTTGCCGATCGCGTCGAGTTCGTCTGCGAGAGAGCGCCGATGACGCTCGCGCTTCACGCGCTCAAGTCGATCGCGAACTGCCGTGGTCACAGCCTCGGTCTTGGTCTCGCCAGTCAGGCGAGCGAGCTCCGCGGCCAGGGCCTCCGTTTCCGCGCTCCGAATATTCAGGGCCATGATATTCCCTACGACTACACACTATGCTACACGGTAGCATGTGGGGCACCAGACGCCAAGTGAGGAGTGACGACATTGCGACCGTGCCACGGCGGCGGCTGAAGATGACCGGTCAATCCGTCGGTTGTTGGTTCGATCTCCAACTTAATATCCAATAATATCAATACGTTACCTCTGATGGTCTCCCTGCCCGGAGGCGATTGTTGCCATCACGATGAGGCCGGAAGTTAGAACTTTGGTGATGCGTCGGTCTGAACCTCTATCAGCTCAACCCCCTGCAGGGGCAGCCGGGTCTCGAGCACGACGCTGCCGTCGTCCATTCGAGGGCCCAACGGGATCCGTCGCGCCACCAAGCGCGAAGCGGCCCGGAGACGGTCAATCTGTTGGCGGGAAGGACGGGCGGGTTCGCCCATGGCTTTCCACTCCGTGAATGCGTCGCCGCTTTCCCGGTCGACTCGCCAAACGCGAGCCTGAAGCGGCAGGCGGGATTCCAGGCCATTCAATGAGAGGCGGACTTCGGCCGCTGGCCCCGGCACGTCGTCGTCACGGTAGTGCCAAAGCAGGATATCCACTCGCCCATCCTCGGCCGCGCGTGTCGCCAGTACACCTACGTCAGGTGCGCTGCGAACGCCCTCTTTCACGATCCGGGTCAGCGGTATTTCCGCGCTGCTGCTGGCCGCAACCTGCGTTGCGCCAAGCCGCGCGAACAGCCGAAAGACATTCATCACCGGCAGATCCACGCCGTTGGTCGACAATTGTCGGTAGCCGGCAAACCAGGGCTGGCCGACAAAGGTGAATGCCCAGGAGAGCGCGCCTTCGAGATTCACATTCCTTTGGCGTGCCAGCTCCCACAGCCGCGGATAGATGGCCGCCGTGTAACTGGAGTACATCGTGTCATTGCGATACGCGTTCTGGGGGCCCGGGCAGGCGGCACATCCCTCAGGGTCGTTCTCGCCAATGATGATCGGACGTTGCGCCAGCTGCGGTACGGCGGCAATCCTGGCGAAGGCCTCATCCGCGGTCTGCAGCTGCTTGGCCATGTCCATCCGCACGTGGCCGTCCACCACCGCAGGCTGCCCCTTGGCGTGAAAGGAGAGGAAGTCGCTGGGTGTGCCGATCGTGCCAGTCGCGTAGTTGGCTTCCGTCGTGATATGCCGCAGGAACCCCTCCATGAAGGCCCCGCCGGCGCCGGCGACATCCGGTCCGCCCACTCGGGCGCCCGGCAGCGCGCGCCGCACGGCATCGATGCCGTAGTCGTGCAGCCGGTAGAAGTCCTCCGGCGTCCCGTGCCAGTAGAAGTCGAGATTGGGCTCATTCCACACCTCGAAATACCAGCGCAGCACTTCCGTGCGTCCGTAACGCGCGACGTTGTGGCGGGTCCACTGGTAGATCAACTCCGCCCAGGCGCGGTAGTCCCGCGGCGGATAGGCCCAACCGGAGGGCGCGCCCTGGTAGTCCACTCCGGCCCGCCACGGCCGGTGATAGGGGACGCCGGTGGGCGCGGAAGTCATGGCTTCAGGCATGAAGCCGATCTCCAGATACGGATGAATGCCGCGCGCCAGGTAGGTGTCGAGGATGTGATCGGCAATGGCGAAATCGTAGACCGGCTTGCCACCCTTTTCGGTGTAGATGTTGGTGCTGCCCCATTTGAAGTCGGCGATACCATCACCAGTCGTCATCAGATTGTGTGCGCGAAAATAGACCTGGCCCGGACGCAGACGACCCAGTTCCAGCAACAGCTTCTCGCCCTCCGGCAAGGTCGCGTAGTTGGGCTCATCCGCGCCGAAGAAGCGCCAGATCGGCTGCAGCGCGCCAACCGGTTTCGAGGCATCGACATTCACCGTCACCGGAAAGGCGGCGGCGGAGCTGGCAATTGCGGTGAACACCGCCAGGACCCATAGCGGCCGGATCATGAGGCCACACCGCGTATCAGATCGATCAGGGCTCCGGCATCCTTGGGCGGATCATCGCCCCGCCACGCTACGTGTTGATCCGGTCGGCTCAACACCATCCGATGGCGATACGCGTCCGGCACCGCCTCCGCATCAACATCGAGCAACGCCAGCGGCACGCCGGCGGCGCGCGCCGCAGCCAGCAGCCCAGAAGCATCCGCCGCCGGATCGAACCGCAGCAGCGTATGGTTGGGACCCAGGGCGTCATACAGCCCTCGCCCATCGCGCAGCCAAAAGTGCGGTAGACGACACCCGGGCACGCTGGAAGGTGTGTAGTCGTACATGGAGTAGGACGGTGGCTGCTCCGCATCGTAGGCAATGATCGGCGAGCGATCATAGAAGTAGCCGTAGTTCAGCCCCGCGCAGGCGAACTGCTGCACGTGGAGCCGGTAGGCTTCCTCGCCAACACGACGCCGCGCCGCCTCGCCCTCGGGGGTGTCGTACTCAAGATGGAGCGGCACGCTGGTACGCTCACGAATGGCGCCTTCGGCATGTTTCATGGCGAAGCGCGAGACCTGGTCGGTGATCGGCTGGCGCTCGCGCTCGTGGGCATCCAGTAAGCCTTCCGGCGCCCAGCCCCGCAGGTGCGCCGCCAGCATCCACGACAGATTCATCGCATCCGCGATGCCCGCATTCATGCCATAGCCAGCGTACGGTACCCAAAGGTGCGCGGCGTCCCCACAGATGAAGGCGCGGCGGTCTCGAAAGCGATCGGCGACCAGCCGCCGACCCACCCAGTCCTCCTTGCCGAGCAGCGTGTATTGGAAATCTGATCCGACACCGAGCAGCGTGCGGATGCAGGCGTCCCGGTCGACCGATTCGAAGTCTGCCTCGTGCGGCAGAAGATAGTTGTGAATGAGCCAGGTCTCTCGCCCGTCGATCGCCACCAGATTGCCCGCTCGCTGCGGGTTGTACAGATAGCTCATCCAGGCGTCTGGTTTTGTCACCCGATGAATCAGATCCGGGGCGCGAATGTAGCTCGACTGCACGCGCTGAATGACTTCATCCCCGGTGAGATTGGCCCCGATCGCACGACGGATGAGGGATCGACTCCCCTCGCAGCCGACGATGTAAGGGGCATGGACGGTGAATTCGTCGCCCGTATCGAGATTGCGGGCACGCGCCGTCACGCCCGTGGAATGCTGTTCAAATCCAAGGAATTCGGTTCGATTGACGATCGTGATGCCAGGAGTCGCCGCCGCGTTGGCGAACAGGACCGGCTCCAGAAAGATCTGGTTGATTCGGTGCGGGGGCTCCGGCGTCGGCCACCAGCCATCAGGCCCGGAGGTGTCAGAAAAGCGATCGCGCCGGCAGGGAATATGGATGCGGGTCAGTTCGTAACCGGTCGCGCGAGTCCTCAGCACCACATCGTTCGGATAGTCATCCGGCAACCCGGCCGCGCGGACCGCCCCTGAGAAGCCCAGCCGACGGAACGTCTCCATGGTCCGCGAGGAGACATGATTGCACTTGACGCTCGGGGGCTCGCCGGCGTGCCGGCGCTCCACTACCAGGCACTCCACCCCTCGTCGCGCGAGGTCCATTGACAGGCATAGCCCGACGGGGCCGCCACCGACGATCAGTACCTGAGTCTGACGGGATTTGGTCACGCCTGGTTCACTGGCAGGCACTCAATTGAACGGATTGACGGTTGGTACATCGAAGCGCGCGAAATCACGCACGTCTCGTGTGACGACGGTCAGGTTGTGAACGAGTGCCGTGGCCGCGATCATTGCGTCTTCGTAGACAGCATCCGACTGCCGGTGCATGAGCCTGGCCCATTGCCGGAAGCAGGGCGCGTCCATCGCCAGCACATTGTAGGAGCCGGCGAGCTGGTCTGCCCATGCTTCCAGTTCCTGTGCCTTGCCGGAATCTTGTGCGCGCGTGATCTCGATGCCGGCTTGGATTTCCCCGATCGTTACCGCGGACAAATGCAGCTCGTCGTCCTCGACGTTTTGAAGCCACGCCACAACGTGAGTGTTCGGTCGTGACTTCCGCAGCTCAGAGACGATGTTGGTGTCCAGTAAATACACGCTGAATTCACAGCGGCGGGACGGGACGGCGGCGATTCCGACCTCGAACGGGGAACTTCAGGTCCGTGCGCGCGAAATCTGCGAGCAGCAACGCCTTCAGCGAAGGTCGCGCGAGCTGACAGACCCGGCGCCATTCCTGGATCGGCACCAGCACCGCTGTTTCCTCTCCCCGCCGCGTGACCACTTGGGGACCTTCGCGCACGCAGGTCTGCAGGAACTCGCTGAAGCGCGCCTTCGCGTCCTGCACCGGCCAGTTCTTTGTGTTCTTGCTCATCGGCCTACTCTATGACTAGTCTTCTGACTAGTCAATTGGGCCAACTCTGTCCATCTCTTGTTTGGTCAATATCACCCGGGAGTCTTTGAAATCCATCGCTTATCTACGCGCCCAGCGACGCCAACCACTCCCCCTCCTAAGCGCCGTGCCACGTGCCCAAATGACCACGTTGTGGCCGAGCATGGTTCATTCGGCACTGCCGACGATGTTGAAGGCAGCCCAATACCATGGCTGCGGAAATTGCTTGCGAGTTTCAATCTGAGCCAGCCGTAACGCCTCACGCTTGTCGTGACTCGCGAGGTTCCGGTAGAAACTCTCCATCAATTGCGCAGTCGCCGCGTCATCCACCTCCCAGAGGCTTGCGACGATCGAGCGCGCGCCGGCATACAGGAACCCACGGGTCAGTCCAATCACATCATCGCCGTTCGATACCTTGCCGAGGCCCGTCTCACAGGCAGACAGAGTCACGAGGTCCACATCCCAGCGCAGCGAATACAGGTCGCTGACGGTGAGAACTCCGTCGGACTCGCTACCCTTGGCCAGGTACAACCCGGACCTCAGCGGCTTCTGGGCGTCGAACCTGCCGTGGGTGGCAAAGTGCAGCATCGAAAAGCCGCTGCCGAGTTCCTTCACCGCACTCTTGCTGGCATCGGCCCGCAATAGGGCCCGGGAATCCGGAAACATGGCCGCCACCTTCACCGCTTCCGTCTGGGCGTTGGGCAGATCCAATGCGCCGAGCCCAGATCGGGGTTGCCCAAGGCGAGCAGCTTGCCGAGTTTCTTCTGCTGCGTGGAGCGCAGGTACACGAGGGTGTTAGCGCTCGGAATCAGCCGAATGCTGAACCGGTCCACAAGGTAGTCCTGACCATCCATCAGGGCGGCAAATGGCAGGTAGTGCAGGATACCGTGCGGGGCAATGACGACGCTCTGGCCCTGCAGATTGTCCTGCAGCGGGCGAATCAGCCGATCATACAGACGCCGTCCCGACTCACTTGCCGCCGGGCTACGCTGATCAATCGCCGCGCGAAAGGCCTTTACGTCATCCTCAAGTCCCTTTGCCGGCAACCGGTAACCGGTAATTCCCCGGGCGTTCAAAACAAATGCATACTGATCCTCGCCCTGCATGAAGTAGTCGATCAAAGCCTCCTGCGGCCCCATGTGGGCGACAATGTCGGGGACTTCGACTTTCTGAACCGATATCAGTGAGGCAGCTTCCGGCGCCACCGAGGACAGACGGTCGCGCGCGTCGGATACGACCTGAATTCCCCGCACGGTTTCATCGTTGGTGGCGGCGGCTACGCTACTGTCCGGTTTGACCGCGCGGGCAAACAACTCGCGAACCTTATCGTCCGCAGACTGCGGCGGCCCCAGATCGTGCCGCTGGGCCAGCAGATCCACCAGCGCCCGGGCGGCCGACGCGCCGTCGTGTCTGTCACGTTCGCCGCCTGGGCTTCGGGCTGCTTCATGCTGACCGGCTGCGCATCCATCGGCGACCAGCCCGCCTACGTTCAGGATCAGCCCAAAGCGGTGTCGCAGAAACCCTGCTCCTCGCAGGACCAGGGCTCGAAGCCCTGTGCCGATAAGGCGAAAACGCAAAGAGGGAATAACGGCGATCGACGGTGCAACCGTCAGTCGTGCACTTCCACTGACAGCGAAGTCGCCGCCCAGTCGGCTGCTGCAGCGGACGGGCGTGCGGCGAGCGCGTGTGTCGCGTCGGGATCTGCGTCAGCCACGACGGAGATTCCGCGAGTCGCCAGATGCACAAAATCGTCGCGCAATGCAGCAACGCCCTCGGACACCGATCGAGTTCCGGAAAGACCCGGCTGCGCGGCGGATCCGCGCATCGCCAGGATCCGCTGGCGGATCATCACGGCCGTCGCCAGATCGGATGCGGCGAAAACGCGCACGGTATCCATTCCGTGCGGCGGGCTGTAGTCCCAGTAAAAACCCGCTTGATTCCCGGACTGCAATGAATCGGGAATGAGCACCCGGTCACCGGCACGAACAGCGCCGTCCCGATAGAACCCCGACTGCTGAAAGGAATTCGGAAACAGCAGATTCACCTGGCCTTCCGAGTCGACATCCACAATTGTCAGATAGGCGTCGGAGTTCACTTTGATTTCCAGCTGCAAACTGTTGTTGGGTGCACGCACCTCGTTTGGCCGGCGGATGCGCAGCTGTGCTGGCTGGGTGTCGGCAACAACGGCGATTCCGCGCGTGGCCAGCAGTTCGTGGCCCGCGACGTGCGCCGTAACCATTAGGCGCGATCCTGGATTATCCAGACTCAGGACCTCTGCGGCATTCGCCGATTGTTGCAGCAGGTGCGTCAGGTCGGCGGCGCCTCCCGCGTCCGGATTGAACTGCCCCACGACATGCAGGCCATCGGCGGTCAGCAGCCGCACATCGTCCCCTTGCGCATCCATCAGGAACCGGGCCGGCTGATCCTGATTCACCACCTTGACGATGTCGCGACTGAGCAGCTGCTTGACCTTGGCCTGCTGCGCCGCAGACATGGCCATCAGCCGCACGGGCACGGCGGCAGCGGCCGGCGCAGGCAGCAAGGCCACGGCACGGGAGCCCGCATCGAGTGCCTGTTGGCCGGAGTCGAGTCG
This sequence comes from uncultured Pseudomonadota bacterium, assembly GCA_963726995.1. GTDB lineage: Bacteria > Pseudomonadota > Gammaproteobacteria > Steroidobacterales > Steroidobacteraceae > DAIDKA01. The sequence continues at coordinate 670,202 of CAVSEP010000005.1, read as the reverse complement.
GACCAGGGCGTCCTGCCCGTCGATTCGCTCGACCGTGGCCACCCCCAGCGCCGCGCCCGGCGGAAACTGTGTTTCCCCGGGCGGATAGATGGCCCATTTCGATCCAACCGCAGCGTCCAATAGCACCGCCTTCTCCAGCCGGCCGTTGGTACGCGTCAAGGGCAACAGCGACAGCCAGGGAAGACGCGCCTCCTGGGCCGCCGGTGCCGCGGCATCCGCATGACTCAACGGCGTGAATAGCGGCTGCTCCAGCAGCGCCGCGGGCGCCTCCAGCTGGGGCTCGGGCATGGAGTCGCGCCCAAATTCAGTCTGCAGCCGGGTCAATTCCCGACCCACGCCCGCAAACACGTCCTTGAGGGTCGCCCCGGCAGGCGCCATGCTCATGCTCTTGGCCAGCGAGTGTGTGAAGAATCCCGCATAGTGACCGTCCACGGGTCCATCGAGCGCCTCTTCGGTTGCCGCCGTCGCGCTCAAGACCACATAGCGCGAATGCATGGCGGGGATGATGGCCCGCGTTCGGGTTGCCTGCCGATACAGCTCCACGCGGGTGTCCCGCGGTACCGAGCGGGCCCGGATGTCGATGGAGCGGGTGGCGGTCCCGGAATGGCAGGAGTCCAGCACGATGATGGCAGCGCGGGCCCGCAGGCGCGCGATAATGGCAGCGAGCTCATCATCGACAATGTCCCGCACCGTGCCGCTGCGCCCATTCTGCGGCACCAGCGTCTGATCCAGGCCGCTCTCCTCATCGCCGTTCAGATCTTCGACTTCCGAGCCATGGCCGGAGTAATGCAGATAGACGGTGTCTTCAGGTCCGGTGATAGCGACCAGGTCTTCCAATGCCGCGAGAATTCCGTCGCGCGTCGCCGCCTGGTTCGTCAGCACCCTGACATTGGACTGCGCAAAGCCCCAGCGGCTGATCAGCACCTCGCGCATCGTTTCGACATCGTTGACCGAGCCTTGCAGCCCCGGGACTGCCTTGTAGTCATTGATGCCGATCAACAGCGCGCGTCTGACTCCCGTCTGCGGTGCGGCGCCGCCTTGCGCGCCGGCGGTCCCCACGGCAATGAGGCCTGCCAACAGAAGCAGTAACGCAATGAAACTGGAGCGGCAGTCAGTGCGGTGGCTCATGGCGCACGTTCCGCGGACTGGACAACTGCGGCACGCCCGCGCAATTGGCTGAGCAGCTGCTCCACCCGCAGGGGGTCGGTCGTGGGAATCGCAACCACATACTCACCCGTAACGCTAGGTCCCGCGACTAGGCGCGCGTGCGCGGTCACCAGAGTCTCGCGCAGATCCTGCTCGGAAGCGGTCGGCCTGAAGGTCAGACGCAAGCGGGTGATGGGCGATGCAACCCCACGCGACTCGACCTCTCCTGCGCTGGGCGAACGGTGAAAGGCCCAGATCAGCGCCCCGGATTGAATAAGGATCACAGTCACCGCCGCCGCCGGCAACCAGGTGGGCACGAACAGGCGGCGCAGACCCAGCGTCCGCGGCAGGAGAGCCCCGGCAGCATTCGATCTGTTCCCTGCAGAGCGCAGCAGTGATCGAAGCGCCGGAAATCCATCGTGACGCGGAAGTGGTGCGCCGACTTCCCGCACCCGGGCGCCGATGACCTGCAATTCGGCCAGCTCCGCGCGGCAGGCAGCGCAGCCGGCCAGATGCTCCTTCATCTGCAGCTGTTCGGCAGCACCCAGCGTGCCGTTGACAAGCCACGGCAGAAGCAACGCCTGCGGATGAACATCTGGAACGGGCGTGTCGAGGTTCGCCATCACGACGCCCCTCCGGGACCAGATCGCTCCAGCGCCTGCCTCAGTTGCCGCTTGGCATAGTAGACGCGTGTCTTTACGGTGTTGGTCGGAATGCCGAGCAGTACCGCGATCTGCTCGTACGGCAACTCCTCGAAAAATACCAGATGCAGGATCTCCCGATGCTCGGGCGTCAGCGTGGACAGCGCCTGCTGCGTCTGCGCGGCGGTCTGCCGGTTCGAAAGTACATCCGCCGGCCCAGGAGTGCCATCCGCAACCTGGGCCGCGGCCTCCATCTCATCGTGATGCGCATCGCGCGCGGACTTCCTCACTGCATCCAGAGCCTTGTGACGGACAATGCCAAAAATCCAGGTGGAAACTCTCGATCCGCCCCGAAAACCCGCAGCGCCATTCCACACGGCCATCATGGCATCGAGCGCCACTTCTTCGGCTGCAGCGGAATCCCGCACGAAGGTGCAGGCATAGCGGTACACGCGCTTCTCGTAGAGTCGGTACAGATTCTCAAACGCCACCATGTCTGCCTTGGCGACCGACGCGATCAGAGTGCTCTCGGCCTCGTCCTGTTCGTCCATAGTCAGTTGGTAAAGGTTCGAGGGTTCGATACCCGGTGGTCGCTTTGTCGATAGGTTCGGCGTCCGTCGCTCGTGCCGCCGGTAGCCTAATCAAAGGGTATATACTAAGCTCAGTGGGCTGTCAGCCCAAGTCTGCGTTTGAGTCGTGAACAGCTAGAGTGGCCCGGCAAATTGGATGGACGGAGAGGCCACTGCTGCGCACCCGTTGAACCTTTGGGCGGCAAGCACCGACTGTACTGGAACGAATCTGAATCATTGAGATCGAGTTTGCGGCCCGCCGGGGTCGTCCGCGGAGCGGAAGCGAAACCGATATGCGCAATGGAATGACTGGACCGATTGCGGTGGCATTGTGGATTCTCGCATTGCCGAATCTCCTGTTTCAGAGTGCGTTCGCACAAACGACCTATCCCCAGTCGCCACCGCCCGCTGTTCCCGCGAATCCCGGATACCCACCCGCCGGCACCTACCCGCAACAGCAGCCCGCTTATCCGCAACAACAGCCGGCCTATCCCCAGCAGCAGCCTACCTATCCGCAGCAGCAGCCGGCCTACCCGCAGCAACAGCCGGCCTATCCTCAGACGCAGTACCCCCAGCAGTCCCCCTATCCGCCGCAAACGTATCCCCAGGCATCCCCCTACCCGCAACCGGGTTACCCGGCACAAGCGGTGCCGCAGGATGCACATCCGATCCGGCAATTGTTCGCTGGTACCATCGCGATTTTGTTGAATGCCACGGGCGCCGGTGCCGCCAGCGGCATTGCCGGCATCGCGCAAAATATCATCGGTAGAATTTCGGCATGGTTCAGTCGCAAGACCAGCGCGCTGCAGCCCTCGCAGCCCTATGCCGTGCAGCAGCCCTATCCGTCGCCCTACGGTACGGCAACTTCACCCTACCCGGCTCCGGCACAGGCCTATACGCCGACACAGGCCTATCCCCCGACTGCGCCGTACCCATCACCTCAGGGTTATGCCTCAAATCAGGCGCCCGTCTACCCGGCGGCTACGCAGCCGTACCCCACTTCGCCGGCGACTGCATACCCTGCGCCGAGCCAGGTTCCGGCATACCCGTCAACGTCTCAACCGCCCAACCCTGCCGCCGGTTATCCGCCAACGTCGGCGTATCAGTCGACCAGTCCGTATCCGACCGCCCCGGGCTACGGTACCGGCGGAGCATTTCCGCAGCCGCAGACACCGGGGTCGGTGCCCAGCGCCTACGGCAATGCAGCGTATCCGCCGACCCAGGTGTATGACGCCTATACGGGCCAGCCCACGAGTGCGGTGGGCACGCCGTACCAGATGGTCGCCTCACGGGGACTGGAGCCGAAGCTCTATGCCGGCGTGGCCTACGAGATTCAGGCCGTCTCACCGGACGGTTCGAAAACGGTCGTCGATCCGGCCACCTACGTCTTTCACACCGGGGATCGCTTTGTCGTTGTTTACCGGCCGTCGATGCCCGGGCGCATGGAAATCTACAACATCAATCCGGCCGGTCAGCGTTCACGGATCGATTCGACTACGATGGCAGCAGGACAGCTTGCCGTCCTTGGACCGTATGAATTCAGCAACCTGACCGGCGATGAGTCCCTGCGGCTGGTGCTGTCGCCCTGTTCAACGCCACAGCTTCTGGTCGCCACCCGGGACATCGTGAATGTCTCGGCCAGCGCGTCATCGTCCAATACCGTCCAGCTGGGCGCATGCGACGATCTGGGTACGCGCTCTGCCGACGTCAAGACGAGGGACATCAAGAAGGTTGCGGTCGACGACGGTACGGCTTTCGCGCTTGATCAAGTCTCCTCGCAGGAGTTGTCCGCGGGGCACGTGATACCCCGCGAGGTCAACATACTGTTTCGTCACCGCTAGTTGCTCGCCTCGTGCGGCGCAGCACGGCACGTGAAGGGGATCCTGCTGATTCAATCACCTGACGAAAAGGATTGAACAGCCTCCTCGGTACTCACGACACGACCGAGAATGCCCCCCTCGCCTGCGATGCAGCATAGCATCGCTTCATGGATCGCAGGATCGCCGGCGGCGCAGGCATCCCCCACCGTCTGACACTCGAAACCTCGATCGACGGCCTCGCGCAGCGTCGAGTGCACGCATATGTCGGTGGTGACTCCGGCCAACGTCAAAGCGGTGACGCCCCAGGCACGCAATACGAGCTCAAGATCCGTCGCATAAAAGGCGCCGAACCCGGGCTTGTCGATCACGACCTCCGAGGGCAGCGGCAGGAGCTCATCAATGATTTCGTGCCCCGGCTCCCCGCGCACCAGCAGCCGGCCCAGCGGGCCTTGGCTTCCGATCCTCGCCCCGGCGCCCGCGGCGCGCCGGGCCTTGGCAGGATTCAGATCGGCCAGATCCGGCCGATGACCTTCGCGCGTATGAACAACATGGATACTCGCCGATCGCGCTGCATCGAGTAGCCTGCGCACGTTGGGGATCGCGGCGCGCAGGACGCCGACATCGACGCCGCTTTGGCCGATGTAGCCGCGAGGGTCGAGGAAATCGCGCTGCATGTCGATGACGATAAGGGCGCGCGTATCCTGAGAGTTCATACGGCCGTCAGGAACGACACGCCCACGGCTCCGAGGAAGCCGCTCGCGCGCTCCCGCCCATCGGCCACGGAACCGTAATCCTCTGCCATGACGCGCCTAACCCGGTGACGGTGGTAGTTCACGATCAGCTCTCGGCAAGGTATGACCTGCGGATCCTGCGCACCGTACAGCTCCCGGTGCAGCGCCGGTAGCGCGTACCACGGCACGCCGGTCTTGGTGTGATGCGCATTGTGGTAGGGGAAATTCAGCACCAGCAGATTTAGCCAGGGCCAGCGGACGGTAAGCAGGTTCGAGTAGGTGTTCTGGTACTCATACTGGCGGGTGCGGCGCGGATCGGCCGGCGCCGGCGACAGTGACAGCGAAGGAAACACCTCGTAGGTGTGCTGGAAGGCGTCCATGAAACGCAGCACGTGGAGAAACATGAAATAGGCGAGCCCATACAGCACCACCGCCTTGACCGATACCAGCGCCAAAGCCACCCAGAACGCCACGCGCACCGCCAGCAGGCCCAACGTGCGCACCCGGTCACGTAGCGTCCCGTTGCGACACGGTGAGACTATGACCATGGCGCGCATCAGCAGCTCCACCACCGGCACATAGGCCCATTCGAGCACCAGCACGGGCCGGCGAATCCACGGCAAGCGCTTGAGGACTGCCCGATAGTCGAAGGTCACCACGTCCAGACGGTCCGTGTGATGCCGCAGGTGCTTGATCTTGAGCCGCTGATAATCCGCCAGGCAGGCCCCGTTCAGCCAGCCCAGCAGCATGCCGAGCCGATCATTCGATGCGATGCGCGCGAACACATTCTGATGTGCGCACTCGTGGATCATGTATCCCGAACAGACCAGTGTGTGCGCCGTCAGCAGCACACCGGCCATGTTCAGCAGGATTTCCGGACGCGTGAGCAGCCACACGCCGCACGCCCAGCCTCCGAATGTGTAGGCGATCATGACCGCATTGGGCCAAGCGCCGGTGCCTCGAAACAGCCCGTTCATCGCGGTTCTCCTGGGTGTGCCTGCAGCGCGGTAACGAAAGACGCATCGAATGTCGCTTCAATCGGCGGTGGCGCCCGGATCTGCCCCTCCCGCTTGAGAATGCCGCCGATGATGCTGCCGCTGGCGTAGAACGACGGCAGTGTTGGCGCCTTCTTGAATACATCGCCCAGCTGCGCGAGGGGCGGGTTCTCGACGTTCTGCAGCTGCGCCTTGACGTCCGCGACACTGATGCCGAGGGCCCGGCCGATGAGGCTCGCCGCCTTGTCCGGCTCCCGATCCATGAAGTCCAGTCCGTCCAGGGTGCCGCGGATCAACGCCTGTACCAGTCGCGGATTCCTGGCGATCATTTCTTCCTTCAGGGCGAGCACGTCGATGATCAGGCCGCGCGCCTCGCGTGAAGACAGCAGCACGTGAAACTGATTGCCGCCGCCCAGCTTCTGGATCATCGACACGCTGGGCTCATAGGTCACCCCGGCATCGACGGAGCCGCTGGCCATGATCGCGACCACCCCCTCGGGCGTGGCATTGACGGCGCGGACGTCACTTTGGGACAGACCGGCCTGTGCGAGCGCGTAGCCCAACAGGAAGTCCGATGGTGAGGAGGGCTGGAAGGCGACCTTACGGCCCTTCAGGTCCTTGACGTTGCGGATCGCGACTTTGGAAAGGATCGCATCGCCGCCGTACGAATAGTCGATCGGCATCACGACCTTGAGGTTCCAGCCCTTGGAAACGGAGGTGATTACCTGGTCATAGGTGAGGGTCGAGGCTTCCAGCTCACCGCCCTGGAGTGCGCCCGTCATCAGTGAATTGTCGCTGAAGGTCACGAGCCTCACGTCCCAGCCATACTTGCGGTACGAGCCGTTGGCCGCCGCGCAGTACAGCGGCCCGTAGCCGATCCAGTTGACCACCCCGAGACTGGCGTGTTCCATGGCTCCCGCGGCCTGCGCGGCCATGACTGCCAACCCGGCGGCGACCCAGCTGATGAATTTTTGGCGGCTCATAGGTTGGTATCAATCCTCCACATCGATGCCCGCCGCGACCAGCTGGCGCTTCAACGGTTCAAGCTGCCGCGCAAAGTTGCGCCATTGGGCGACGGCCGTGGCATACAGGGGCCGGCGCACCTGGACCGCACTGGCTGTCGTGGTCGCAGCGGCATTTGAATGAAACCGCATGCAGTCCTCTTCCCAACCCAGACCACAGAACTCGAGCAGGCGCCGCGTTTCGGCGCGTTGGTCGGCGATCAATGCCTCGTAGCTCATTTCATGGATGCAACCCGGCAACACCTTGCGCCAGTGGTCCATCAAGCGACGATATGCGACGTAGTAACGACCCAGCTCTTCGAGATCATAGGAGAAGGGATAGCCGTCCTTGAACAACGTCTTGAACATGGCATAGCAGGCCGCCATGGGTGCGCGCCGCACATGCACGATGCGCGAGCGCGGCAGCGCACGCTGGATGAGTCCGCAATACAGGTAATTGAGCGGCATCTTGTCCGTGAATCGCCCGGTGCCGATGCCCGCGGCGCGAACTCGCGCCAGATAGTCAGTTCCCAGCCCGCCGAAATCGATGGCCGCAGACCGACTGACCAGATCGCGGCGCGACATCGGGCCCCGTCCGGGGCCGGACGCGGCCATCACGGCCGCGACGACCGCCAGGGCGAAGTGCGGCAGTTCGCCGGCCGCCCGGATGGCAGAATGACTGCCGAGAATGCGCTCTACGAGCGTGCTGCCGCTGCGCGGCATGCCGACGATGAAGATCGGCGCGCCCTCCCCGTTCTGCGGGACCAAGATCCCAGGCACTGAGGCCTCTTTCGGCACCCCGTCCGCATGCGCCTCCATGATCCAGTCCACCGTAGCAACATCCTTTTCGATGTCGTACCGCAGGTGCTCGCGGCGCATTCGCGCCCCTCGCACCAGGTTCTCGAAGGACTGCTCGTACTGCGCGAGATCCTCGTATTCCTTGGCCAGCGCATGGCGCAGCGCCACCTCGCCCTGCCACCCCGGCATACCGCGCCCGAGCCGGGCTTCCAGCTCGCCGGTATGGTTGCGGTCCGGGCTTTGCGCCCGCAATTCAGAACGGTTGAGATAGGCCTCATAGTCCTCGGGCTTCTTCCGAATGACACGATCGTAGTCCCGCTCCGCCCCCTCGAGGTCGCCCAGGAAGCGTCGCACCGTCGCCCGATTGAAAATGAAATGCGGCTCATCGGGCGCCAGGGCGACCGCCTGCTCGAAGGCCGCAAGCGCCCGACGCTGGTCGCTCGCCCGGGTGAAGAGGTTGCCGATGGCGTCAAGCAATGCTGCATCGGTGGCGGCGCGCGACTGGGCCGCGGCCGCCACTTCGCACGCCCGGGATGTCTCTCCCAGTGCCAGCAGGCACTGGGCTCTGTGCAGCAGCAGGCCCGGATCCTCCGGCGCCCGCCGCAGCGCCGATTCGGCTCGCTGCAGCGCATCGGTCGCACTGGCTGCCGCCGGCGTCATGTCGCCACCGCGGTTTGCGACAGCCGCTGCAACAGGGCCAGGTCAGTGCGCATTCCGGACGTCTCGCGGATCCGATCCAGGATGCGCAGGCGCAGCGCCAGGAATTCGGACGAGTATTTCATCGCCAGGGAGCGCTCGGCCGGAAGCGGCACTTCATAGATGGAGTCGATGCGTCCCGGTCTTGGCGCCATCAGCACAACGCGGCGGCCAAGATAGATCGCCTCCTCCACATCGTGCGTCACGAACACGACCGTGCAGCCCTCGAGCGCGGATACGTGGAGGATGAGGTCGTGCATGACCTCACGGGTCTGCGCATCGAGCGCGCCGAACGGTTCGTCCATCAGCAGGATCTTGGGCCTGGTCATCAGCGCCCGCGCGATCGCGACCCGCTGCTGCATCCCGCCGGAAAGCTGCGACGGATAGGCCTCGGCTGCATGGCATAAGCCCATGACACGCAGCAGCGCGTCGGCACGACCCGAAGCCGCCTCCACATCGGCGCTGGTGCTGTCCCGGGTGTGCGCCGTCAGTTGGCGGGGAAACTTGATATTGTTGATGACCGATAGCCAGGGATAGAGGCTGTAGTCCTGAAACACCATCGCCCGCTCCGCGCCGGGTGCGACGATGGGAGATCCGGCAGCCTCCAGCTGACCGGCCGTCTGCGTCTCCAGGCCTGCGATTATTCGCAGCAGGGTCGACTTGCCGCAGCCCGATGCGCCGACGAAGGTCACGAACTCGCCATCGGTGACGTCAAGGCAAACGTTCTCGAGTGCGGTCAGGCGCTTCTGGCCCTCGCCAAATACCTTGCACACCGATCGACAGCTGATGATGCCCATGTTAGTTGCGGGCGTGCAGGTACGGAAAAGCGAGCCGGTGAATGAGCCGGAACGCCTGGTCCATCGCCAGGCCGATGGCACCGATGAGCACGATGCCGGCGAAGATCTTGTCAGTCTGCAGGAAACGCTGTGCCTTGATGATGGCGTACCCCAGTCCGGAGTTTGCCGCGACCAGCTCCGCCACCACCAGATACGTCCAGGCCCAACCCATGGTGATGCGCAAGGTATCCAGTAGCGCGGGCTTGGCCGAAGGGACGATGACCTTCTCGATCACCTCGCAGCGCGTTGCCCCCATGGTCTGCGCCGCCTCGATCTGGGCCATCGGCACGCGGCGCACATCCTCGGCCACCATGAGCACCATCTGGAAAAAGGTGCCGATGAAAATGATGGCTATCTTGGCGGACTCATCGATACCGACCCAGAGCATCACCAGGGGGATGAAGGCAACGGCCGGCATGTAGCGGACGAAGTCCGTCAATGGCTCCAGCAACGCCTGCACCACGCGGAAAGTACCGATCAGAAGTCCGAGGGGAATGGCTATCAGCGCCGACAATGCCCATCCGGCGGTAACCCGGAAACTGCTGATGAGAATGTCGTCGACCAGGTGATCGTTGCTGAACCAGCTGGATGCCCGCTGCAGGACATCGAGCGGGCCCGGCAGGAACACGCGATTGACCGACCCGAGCTGCGTCAGGGCTGTCCAGGCCACCAGCGGTACGATCAGACCAAGGGCTGCCAGCAGCCAGTAGTTGCGCTGGCTCAACCAGCCGCGGATCTTCCACAGGGAGCGCGCGCTCATGGCTTCACGGCCGGCGATGCGGCCGGACCGGCCGCGATCGCCGCATCGAGCACGGAACGGTCCACGCCCCTGGCGGCATCGGGTTGTCCATCGATGAGCTTGTTGGTGAGCAGAAACGCCGCGATGCTGGGCGCCACGTGGACCAGGCTGCGCGGGCTCTTCGGATCAAAGGCCTCGAGATTGGCTGCGGCATCGAAGAAGTGCGTACCGGGCAGGAAGACCCGATACTGCTCGGGCGCCATGCCGACCACCCGCGCCATGATGGCCACGGCCCGCTCAGGCTGCGCGCGGATGAAGGCCTCGGTGTCGAACCACGCCCGCGCCATCGCGATGAAGTCCTTACGCTTGGCCTGGATCGAGCGCTCCTGGGCCACCAGCAGATCCGGAATCAGCCCGGGCATCTGCGCCGAGCTGAACAGCGCCGTACCCTTGCCGCTCTTCTGGATCTGGCTGATCCAGGGGTTCCACACCACCGCCGCATCCACCCTGCCGCTCATGAAGGCTGCGGCGGCATCCCCGGCCGATAGATTCACTACCGTGACGTCGTTCGGACCCAGCCCATTGCGGGCCAGCGCCGTGTACAGCACGAAGTGCGAGACGCTGTATTGTTCCAGCGCCACGGTGTGATGGCGCAGATCCGCGAAGGCCTTGATCTTAGGGCCCACCATCAGGGCGTCATTACCGGCGGAATTGTCGTTGACCAGCACGACCTTGAGCGGCAACCCCTTGGCGAGCGGCCCTAAGGTATCGGACCAGGTCTGGCTATTGGCATCCAGCTGGCCACTGGAGAGCGCCGAGATCGAATCGCTGTAGTTGGCGAACCAGATGAGTTTGACGTCGGCCCCGTACTTGCGAAAGTAGCCCTGATCCTGCGCGACGTACCAGGCCACCCACCCGGTCCAGTCGGACACACCCACCTTGACCTCGGCAGGGGCCGGCAACGCGGTCACCGCCAGCAGCAGCGCGCCGAGCGTCATACGAAGTCTGAAAAGTCGATTCATGGGGAGGCTCCGGATGCGCGCGCGGTCGCGGTCAGTCGGTTGATGTAGGCGCGCCAGCCACCGTCGGCTGTAATGTCCAGCGCGCCGATGATCGCGCGGGGTTCGGCGACGAACCCCTTGACGCTCGATCCGTCGGCCAGCAACACCGTGCCGATGGCCAGCGGCGCGGGCACTTCGTTCACGAAACTTCCAAATCCGGCAATGTCGAGCTCGTAGACCTCGGTTTCGATGGCCGCCCCGTCGGCGCCCGCGTGCACCAGCGCCGGCTTTGCTGGGGTTTGGGACGTCATCGCATACAACCTGTAAACCGGTGCCGTTTGGATCAGTCCCACCAGACGGGCATTGCGCGAGGTCAGTTGCCAATGCAGCGGCATGCCGGAAAGATGCGCGCCGACCACGGCAAGCCTGACTTGCGCGGGGCGCGGTTGGGTATCGAGCGGCGGCACGGAAAAATTCACCTTTTGGGTGTAGCGCGCGGCCAGCGCCAGCAGGCTGGCGTCGGCCCAGGCCGGACCGATGAGGCTCACTCCCACACCCGTGGCGCTGCTGCGGAAGCCGGCGGGTACGGCGATGGCGCTCATATCCAGCAGGTTCACGAAGTTCGTGTACAGGCCGAGCTGCGCATTGAGCCCATAGGGTTCGGCCATCACCTCGCTGATTCGGAAGCTCGTCGGGGTCGTCGGCAGCAACAGCACGTCGATCTGCTCCCACAGCCGCTCGGCGATCCGGGCGTACCCCTGCTGGGCGTACAGGCCCCGGAAGGCATCGGCGGCGGAGAGCCCCTTCGCGGCCTGCAGAATGGATCGCACCACGGGATGAACGGCGGTCGGATGCTTGTCCAGCAATTCACCGGCCACGACGGTGCGCTCGGCCACCCAGGGTCCGCCATACAGCAGTCGCGCCGCCTCGATGAGTGGCGCCACATCGACGATCACCGGCACGCCGCCGATGGCCGTAAGCTCGGCGCTCGCGGCGGCGAAGCAGCGCGCATCCTCGGGCGCGAGATTGGCCAATTGGTCAGCTGATGGGATGCCGAGGCGAAACCGTGCCCCGAATCCAGGGGCCGGCGACGGCACCCGTCTGGCAAAGGAATCCTCCCCATCGAACTGCGCGAGCACGCCATCGACCAGCGCCGCGTCGGCCGCACTGCGCGTCAGCACGGTCACGCAGTCCAGGCTTCGACAGGCCGGCACCAGTCCGCGCGTACTCCAGCGCCCGCGGGTGGGCTTGAAGCCGATGAGATGGTTGAAGGCCGCCGGCACCCGGCCGGACCCGGCCGTATCCGAGCCGAGGGCAAACGGCACAACGGCGGCGGCGACCGCCGCCGCAGAGCCGGAACTTGAGCCCCCGCTCACGTATTGCCGATTGAAGACGCAGCCCACCGCGCCGTAGGGGCTGCGCGCCCCCACCAGTCCCGTCGCGAACTGATCGAGGTTGGTCTTGCCGACCACGATGGCTCCCGACCGGGTCAGATGCTCGATGACCGTCGCCGAGCGCTGCGGCCGATAGGCGAACTGCGGGCAGGCAGCCGTCGTCGCAAGGCCCGCAACATCGATGTTGTCCTTGACCGCAAACGGCACCCCGGCAAGTGCCAGCCGCTCTCCGGCCGCGATCCTCGCGTCAATACGCGCAGCCTGCGCCAGCAGGTCCGATTCCGCCGCGCGGCTGATCCATACCTCAGGCTGAATCTTGTCGTACTCGCGCGCGCGCGCGAGGGTCTCGCGTACCACCGCAGCCGCGCTGCGTGCCCCGCAGTTCACGTCCCCTGCGATCGCGCCAACACTCCACTGCAGATCGTGTTCATCCATGTCAGGCATGTCCTGCCGCAGGCGCCGAAGCCTCCGGCTCCAGGGCAATCAGTGCCGCGCCCGGTGCAATCGCCTGGCGCTCCTGGATGAAGACTGCACGGACGATCCCGGCGGCGGGACTGGGCACACTGCACTCCGTCTTCATGGATTCGATCACTGCGATCACCGCGCCCTTGTGTATTCGAGCTCCGGGTCGGACCTCGATGCGCCAGACGTTGCCGCCCAGCGGCGCCTCGATAAGCTCCGAGCCCGGCGGTATGCTGGGGGCCCCGCTCACATCGACGTTCTCAGGCGGCGGCCCCTCCGTCGACAGCTCATTGCCTCGCACCCAGGCTTCCCGCTCCGCCTCGAAGGCGGCGCCGCGCGTGCGTTGGAATGCCTCAATCCCGACGCGCTGTGACTCCAGAAAGCGCTGGTAGTCGGCCAGGCGGAAAGTCTCGGTTTCAATGCGCAGCGCGCGCCTGCCGAGCGGGAAGTCGCGCCGCCATTCCTTGAGCTCGGCGTGGGTCACCGGAAAGAAGCGGATCTGGTCGAAGAAGCGCAGCAGCCAGGGCTGCTCGCGGAACTCGCCGGTCCGCCGGTGCGAATTCCACATCTGGACGGTGCGCCCAAAGAGCTGGTACCCGCCCGGACCCTCCATGCCATAGATGCAAAGATAGGCGCCACCGATACCGACGACATTGGGAGGCGTCCAGGTTCGCGCCGGGTTGTACTTGGTCGTCACGAGGCGGTGGCGTGGATCCAGTGGCACGGCGACCGGCGCGCCCAGATAGACATCGCCCAGCCCCAGGACCATGTAGCGCGCCGAGAACACGATGCGTTGCACGTCCTCGACCGACGCCAGGCCGTTGATGCGCCGGATGAACTCGATGTTGTCCGGGCACCAGGGTGCATCCGCACGCACCGTACTCATGTATCGCTCGATCGTGTCCGCGACCGCGGGGTCCGCGAATGAAAGCGGTAGCCACACGATGCGCGAGGGAATCTCGAAATCCTGCAGACCCCCGAGATGCTCTTCGCAGTCCACCAGGGTTCGCAGCAAGGGTTCCAAGGGCAGCACGCCAGGATCATGGTGGATCTGCAGCGAACGGATGCCCGGTGTCACCTCGAGGATGCCCGCAAGCCGGCGGCGCTCCAATTCGAGCATCAGGGCATGCACGCGCAGCCGCAGCGTCAGATCCAGCACGATCGGACCGTATTCGATGAGCAGGTGCCGGTCACCCTGGCGTCGGTACAAAGTCCTGGGGCGCGAATCGCGCTGCTCAAGAGACATCAGGATGGCGCCGCTGCTTGCCGGCGCGCTCGCGCTGCGAGCGGTCATCTTCTCAGCGCCGTCGAGGGGCCCGGTCGACGTGCCGGCAATCCAGGCCTTCTGTTCCTGCTCCGCGGTGCGGGCGATCACCTCATCGACACAATCAAACTGGACGCTGTCGCCTGGCGCGAGTTGCCCCAGCTTCCACTGGTCCGCACTGATCACGACGAAGGGGCAGACGAAGCCCCCGAGAGAGGGGCCATCGGGACCCAGGATGATCGGCATATCGCCTGTGAAGTCGACGGCCCCGACGACATAGGCATTGTCATGAATATTCGACGGGTGCAGGCCCGCCTCGCCACCATCTCGGCGTGCCCACTGCGGCTTTGGGCCGATGAGGCGCACTCCGGTCCGGTTGGAGTTGTAGTGGACCTTCCATTGGGCGCCCAGGATCGTGTCAATGTCTGCGGGGGTGAAGAAGTCCGGTGCGGCATGCGGACCGCAGAGCACCCGCACTCTCCAGCTGCGTGTCAGTGTGGGCGCCGACCGCGGCATCTTCTGCAATCCTGGCGCCCTGGCGGCAGACGCCGGCTGCGGATCTGCGAGGTGCAGAACGTCGCCCGCCGCCAGATTGCGCCCAGCGTACCCGCCGAACCGCCCCAGGGTAAAAGTTGAGCCGCTGCCCAGGTACTGCGGCACGTCGATGCCCCCCGCAAAGAGCAGGTAGGCGCGCAGGCCCGGGCCGATGATGCGTCCAAGCTTCAGAGTCTGGCCCGCAGCAACCTGCGTCACGGCGTAGGTTTCCAGCAAGGCGCCATCCAGCCGTGCCTCGATCTGCGCGCCTGTCAGGCAAACCTCGGTGTCGCTGCCGAAGCACAGGGTTGGACCGGTCGCGGTGATCTCGAGCCCCGGCGCGCCCTCGGGGTTGCCCAGGAGGCGATTGCCTGAGCGAAAGGCGAGACTGTCCATCGGCCCCGAGGGCGGCACGCCCACGTTCCAGTATCCCAGTCGCCCCGGGTAGTCCTGGATGCTGGTGGCCAGTCCGCCGCTGAGCACGCGCACGGCCGGGGACGCGAACGGCAAACTCGCCAGCGCCTGGGTCGAGACTCTCCCGGAAATGAACGTCTCGCTGTGGACGATCTGCTTCAGCCACTGAAGATTGGTCTCCAGTCCCACCACGCGCGTGCGATCCAGGGCGCGCTGCAGGGCCGCCACGGCGCTCGGCCGGTCGGCTCCCGTGGCAATCAGTTTTGCCAGCAGCGGGTCGTAGTGCGTGGTGACCTCGGTGCCCGTGGTCACCCAGGTCTCCACGCGAACGTCCGTGGGCCATTCGACTCCGGTGAGGGTGCCGCTGCTGGGACGGTTCTCCTCCCGGGGATCTTCGGCATACAGGCGCGCCTGGATGGCCCAGCCCTGCACGCGCGGCGGCGAATTCCGCGGCGAGCTCCACGCATCCAGAAATCCGTAGTCGCCGCCGGCGCCCCGAATCATCCACTCGATGAGATCGACTCCGGTGATCTCCTCGGTGACTGCGTGCTCGACCTGCAGACGGGTGTTTACTTCCAGGAAATAGAACTCCTGACGCACCGGATCCAGAAGGAACTCGACGGTGCCGGCCGAGCGATACTCGACGGCCCGGGCGAGTCGAATGGCGCAGGCCGCGAGTTCGGCACGCATTTCTGGCGCAAGCTGCGGCGCCGGGGCTTCTTCGATGACCTTCTGATGGCGCCGCTGCAACGAACAGTCGCGCTCACCCAGCGCCACCACTACACCGCTGCCGTCGCCGAAGATCTGCACTTCAACGTGACGCGCCTCGGGAAGCAACCGCTCCAGGTACACGCCGCCCTCGGCAAAATGGCTGGCCGCAAGCCGAGATACGGCCGGGAAGGCTTCTTCGAGCTCCCGCATATCCTCGCAGGCGCGCATACCGATGCCGCCACCTCCGCCGGTCGCCTTGAGCATGGCGGGAAAGCCGATACGGCCGGCCGCGGCACGCGCCGCCGGCAGATCCGCCAGCAGATCGGAGCCCGGCACCAGCGGCACGGATTGTTCCCGCGCGATCGTGCGCGCCCGGTGCTTGAGGCCAAAGGCGCGTATGTTCTGCGCCGTCGGTCCTATGAAGATCAGCCCGGCCCGCTCGCACTGTTCGGCGAACTCGGCATTCTCGCTCAAGAAACCGTAGCCGGGATGAATGGCCTGGGCGCCGGTCTGCCTGGCCGCGGCAATCAAGGCCGCACCATTGAGGTAGCCGGTGCTGCCCGGCGATGCGTCGATGCATACCGCCTCGTCAGCCTGCGTGACATGCAGTGAACCTGCGTCCGCTTCCTCGAATACGGCCACCGAGGAGACGCCCATGCGGCGCAGCGTCCGCTGTATCCGGCAGGCAATCGCGCCCCGATTGGCGATAAGCACCTTTTCAAGCACGCCTCACACCCATCAGCGCTGACCCGCGCCGTTCGCAATCAGGACGCGCACGGGCGTGGGGTTGAAGCCGTTGCACGGATTGTTGACCTGCGGGCAGTTGGAAATGACGGCGATGACGTCCATCAGCATCTCCAGGTCCACATACAGACCCGGCGCCGAGATTCCGTCGACGATTCCGAGAGTGCCATCAGCTTCGATGGGCACGTTCATGAACCAGTTGATGTTCGAGACGAGGTCGCGCTTGGTTCGCCCGTGAGGGGCGTTTGCCAGCAGGAAGTTCTCGACGCAGGCGTGCTGCGACTTGGTGTGATAGCCGTAGCGCAGCGTATTGCTCTCGCAACTGCAAGCGCCGCCGATGGTGTCATGGTAGGCGACCGTGGTGGCCGCAATCCGTGCCATCGGACGACCCTCGTTCGACATCAGAATGGTGCCGGTGCGCAGGAAGATATTCCCTTGCGCGGCAATGGTGTCCTGCGCGCTGTAGCGCTCGGCATCATCATCGGCCGAGTACAGCAGGAAGTCGACCGCCTGATTCCCCTCGAGGTCGAGGATGCGCAGCGTCTGGCCCGCCAGCAGGCGATGATCCCACGCCGCACGCGCAGCGATGATCTCGTCAAGCAATATGTCGCGGGACAGTCCGGTGGTCAAAGCATCGCTCATGGCGTGGCAGTACCGTGTGGTTTCCCAGGACCGTGCAATTTGTGTGCAATCTCAGCGATGGAAGTATTCCTCGACGTTGAGGAAGGCCCGCAGCGCTTCGGGCGTCGCATTACGAACCTCATCGCCGTCATCGGCGAGCGGGCCCCGCCAGGCGGATAGGCGCACCGGCGTTACGGCGTAGTCCGGGCGGGTATCGAGCACGTGCGGGCAGTTGGCCAGCACGACGATGACGTTCATCTCGGCGCGCAGCGTCAGTGACCGGCCCGGCGCGAACGGGCCGGCGTGCAACATCGTGGTGCCATCGGGAGCCACGTGCACTGATTTGAACCAGTTGATGCACGGATGCACGTCCTTTGCACCAAGGCCGAACTTGGCGGCGCCGAGGATCAGGCGATCGCGACCGCTTGGTCTATTGCCCCAATTGGCTCCGTCTCCGAATATCCTGGCATTGCTGCGCGGGTTCGATGGCCCGCAGAACGGGTCATGGGTCCCGGCCTGGTCCTCCAGGATGCTCAAGAGAACCCGGCCCATGTCCGACAGCAACAGTCGACCTGCCCGCAACCGGGCGCTCCACTGTACTTTCAGCGTATCGGCAACATTCAGGCGTTCGACCGGGCGCTCAGCATTGAAGACCAGCATCGACACGCAGGCGTCCCCCTTCAGGTCGATGAGGCGCAGGCGAGCGCCTCGCCCGAGTTCCCTGGAGGCATAGCCCCCGGCTCCGAGGGTCTCCTCCCACAGCATGCTGCCGGGCGCGACGCCCTGGGGAGGATCCGGGACAGCGCTGGCCGGCACGATGGGCATGGCCTCTGCCCGCATTCCGGCCATGGCGCGCGCATGCGCGCGTGCGCTTTTTGGATCGGCGGTGCCGGAATCCTTCATCGGCCTCCTCCGCTGGGCCGGACATTCGTCCTGGATGCGGGTGCGCCGTGCGAGTGCAATGGCGGCAGCAACGCCGTGGTGGTCGCCAATTTGACCTGTTGCACGCCCCGCACTTTGCGCAAGGCATCGCACAGCGCCTTCAGGCGCGCCGTGGGACCCTGCACCAGCAGGACTTCGAGCGACTGGTCATCCTCCAGCAGCACATGCTGGGACGAGATGACCTCCTTGATGAAGATCGACTGGGTCTGCGCCAGCAGGTGGCGCACCCGACCGCTCTCGGCGCGGTAGATCAGGGTGATCGTACCGGCCAGCACCACATCGCTGCGCGCCTGGCTGTGCTCCGCGAGCGCGTGGCGGATGAGCTCGGCGATCATCTGCGAGCGACTGGGCAGTGCGCGCTCCTCGACCATCGCATCAAGGCGCGCCAGCAGCTCGCCCGGCAGACTTACCGACAGGCGCGCCAGCTCAGGGTTGGTGCGGTTACTCATGTCAGTATTACGCTTTTCATATTCCGTAATACTGCCATTCCGAGAATTCCTGTCAAGCCATTGCATCGCCGTCCAACCGGCTCGAGTTCTCTCCTGCTCCTTATTGGTACGAGTAGCCGACCGTGAACCCGAAAGTGCGGGGTTGCGACACGATGGCCTGGGCACGGTTGCCGAAAATCGCGGGATCCTGGTACGAAGTGATGCCCAGGTTATTCGTCAGATTGTCCACGAACACGGCCAGGTTCCAGTGCGCGCCCTCGAATCCCGCGCGCGCGCTCGCCATCAGGTAGCCGCCCACCGTGGGCACGGTTGCCGACAGGCCCGGCAGAACCCTGCTCTGGTAGTGACCCGTGACGGAGAAGTACAGCTCGCCCTCCTTGAGCGGCACGTGTCCGTACTTCAGTGTGAGCGCCGCGCTATTGCGCGGCGTGCCCGGCAGCGCGGTGCCGATTCCCGGCGGCGGTGCCGACACGTTCGGCGACACGAACAGCGGATTCAGGGACGTGATCTTCGTCTGATCATAGGTATAGTCGAGCTGCCCCTCCAGGTGACGCGTCACCAGGGCATCGATTTCGGTCTCGAATCCCTTGCTGTAGGCATCCCCGATATTCATGGATGCAGGCAGCACCAATGGCGTCAGTTGCAGGCCTTCCTGCACGTTCTGCCAGTCGATGTAGTACACGGCGGCCGAGTATCTGAACTTGTTGGAGATGGTTCCCTTGAAGCCGACCTCGTAGTTGTCGGCCTTGTCGGGCGAGAGCTGCCGCAGCTTGTCCGGCAGGGTATAAAGGCCGCCCAATTCGGATGACGGCAGGGCATTCACGCTGCCGCGCCGGAATCCCTGGGAATACGTCGCATACACCAGATTGGTCTTGTTCAGCTGGTAGGCAGTGTTGAGCTTCCAGGTAGCCCGACGCCAGGAGTCGCTGAGCGAGAGATTCGCGATGGGGATTGCCGGGGCGAAGAATGGTCCCGCATCGAACAGCAGTCCCGTCTGCTGGGAGGCGGCGATGGTCTGCTTGAAGACTCGTCCGCCTCCGGTCACGCTCCAGTCGGAAGTGACATGCCAGGTGATATCGCCGAACAGCGCCAGATCCTTGAAGGTCGTTTCGAAGTCGCCGATGTAAGCCTGGTCCTTGACGATGGGAATTCCGGCATAGGAGCTGACGACGCCCGCGCCGGTCTCGCCGACGCCGCAGTACGAGGGTGTAATGCCATCACCGCCGCTCTGACCATAGATCGGCTCGCAAGCGTTGTACCAATCCAGATACCCGGGCTCGAAGTCATGTTCCTGGATGTTGGTCTGCTGATGATTGAAGAACAGGCCCGCCACCCATTCCAGCGCGCCGCCTTCCTTCGACACCAGCCGCAGTTCCTGGGTGATCGGTCGATCGTCCAGCTTTTCATACCCTTGAATGAAGGTTCGCGGAAACTGGCCGTACAGGCTCTGATAGAAGAAGAAGTTGCTGTACTGGGCCGTCTCGTCCGCCCGTGTGTTGTTCGAGTGATCCGCCCAGGAGGTTGACGAAGTGAGGGTCGCGAATCCGAGATCGTATTCGAGACTGAGCGCAACCAGGTCGACCTTGTCCGTCGTGGTCGTGGTGCTGTTCTCGGCATCCGAGAGCCGGTCGATGCCGGACGGCAGCGCCCCGTTGTACAGCTGCGGCGCCAGCGCCGGATTGGTGAATGTGCCCGCTGGCTGGGTGTTGGGGCTGATGGGCATGTTGAAGGCCGCGGTGCTCGTCGCCGCGTACGGATAGCCCTGGGCCGTCGAGAGTTGATGGTAGTAGGAGATCTGCGCCCGAAAGGCCTCGATGGGGTTCCACAGGGCCGAAATACGCGCCGTGGCGTAGCCATAATCATTCACGTGATCGCGCCGGTGGAAGACCGGGTCGCTGAACAGGTTTCCCGGCTGTGCCTGGGCAGGCGCACCGGTTGAGTCCAGCACGAAAAGATTCGGCTGATTGATGAAGCCCGCATCATGCGTGAAGCTGGCATTCGCGCGCACGGCAAACGTGTCGCTGAGCGGAATGTTGATCATGCCGCTCACGTCTTCGTTGGGCGCGCCGGTGTGCTGGGTATCGCTGATCGTCGCTTCCACCTTGGCATCGAAGCCGGAAGGATCCGGCGCATGCTGAATGAACTTGATCGTGCCGCCGAGGGAGCCCGATCCGTACAGGGTTCCCTGCGGCCCTTTAAGCACCTCGACGCGGTCCAGGTCCTGGAAGCGCAGACTCACGAATATCGGGGTGTCGTCGACATAGGTGGAAACCGGCGGTACCACCGGTGAGGCCGCGGCTGGAAGGCCGGCGGTGGTTTCGCTGTTGAGTCCGCGAATCACCAGATTGGCGCCGTTGACGCCGCTGAATGGGCCCTTGTCCGTGTAGTTGACGCCCGACAGGGAGCGCGCCAGGTCGGAGATGTCGCCGATGCCGCCCTGCTCGAGCTCATCCTCGGTGACTGCGGTGATGCTCAGTGGAAGATTTTGGGCCGATGCCTCATGGCGGGTGGCCGTCACGACCACTTCAGACAGTCCCACGTCGCTGCTCGCTCCGGCATCCGCGACGGGTGCCGCGCTCGCCTGCTCGGTTTTCTCGATGGCGACGCTCTCGGCGCCCGCAGCGGCGCCGTACAAAATGGCGATCACGGTCGCGGCGACCGTACCGGCGTCACGACGACGCAGTTGAAGATGGGACCCTCTGGCGAGCCGATTTCGTGGGACTAGCATTGCGGATGGACCTCCTTGCACAAGCCTTTGGCCGACTTGCGAGGAGCGTCGTGAATCCTGCATCCGGGACCACCCACCGCGATGGAGATCGTCCCGAAGGCCATCGCTGGCTCCTCGCAACCCAATCTCCCGGGCTTTTGTCCCGCCGTGTATCCAGGGCGCTTTCCTGCGCGCCTGGACTGCCTCTCTCGGACCAGACACCTGTTGCGGCAACAGGCCGGAACCCTAGACGCACATTTTTCACTATCTGAATTCCTCCATTGCAAGCGCTGTGCCGACACGCAACAGCCCGCGCAGGCCTCAACGTTCGCCTCAACAAAACAACATGTTACGCAAACACCGTGGGCATGCGGCGTTTGCCGACGGCGCGTGCGTGCGCCCCAACACGGAGCCTTTCAGATTTGTTGCCCCAGTATTGAACAGCTCGCCGCGCTCGCCCGCGCCTTGAATTGCCGCCACAATGCCAGGGATGGGATTTGAGATTGCGAGCCACTGGTTTGAGTTCGAACGACTCGGTGATGGCATCACGCGCATCTGGGAGCCGCACGTCATCAGGGTCATGCAGTGCAATGTCTGGCACGTGCGGGGACGGGACCGCGACCTCATCATCGATACGGGCATGGGCCTGAGCAGCCTGACGCTCGCAGCGGCGCAGGTGTTCTCCAAGCCGCTCACCGCCGTGGCAACCCACACCCATCTGGACCATGTGGGCTCGATGCATGAGTTTGCGGACCGGATAGTTCACGTCTCGGAGGCCGACCAGCTGAAGCGGCCGTCCGAGAACTTCAGCATGCTGCGGGCCGATCATCCGGTGGAGTTCATTGCGTCGCTGGAGCGCGCCGGCTATGAGGTGCCGAGCGCCTTCATCACGGCCTTGCCCCATCCCGATTTCGACCTGCGACGGTTTGCCTGTCCGGCAGCCCCTGCCACGCGCCTGGTGCAGGAGGGCGACGTGCTCGACCTGGGCGACCGGGTGTTTGAAATCCTGCATCTGCCGGGACACTCACCCGGGAGCATCGGCCTGTGGGAGGCTGCAACCGGGATCTTCTTCTCGGGTGATGCCGTCTATGACGGACCGCTGTTGGATGAGCTGCCCGGCAGCGACATCGCAGTGTATACGGCCACCATGCGGCGAATCGAGGCACTGCCGGCGCGCCTGGTGCACGCCGGCCACGATCCGAGCTTCGATGGCGCCCGCCTGCGGGAGCTCGCCCGGGCCTATCTGCGTCGCCGGGCCTGACGGCGGGTCGTCCTCAGGGCGTACCCGCGTTATTCCGGCAACATCAGCTGGCCCGTCACCTCGAACTGACCGGCGGCCGAGGCCGCTGCCGTGTCCGGCTGGCCGCCGCCGACCGAAACCGTGTAGTGACCCTGCGCAATGATGATGTCACCGGCTTCAGTCACCATGCTCAGATCGCGCGGCCGCAGGTGGAAGTCGACCTTCTGACTGGCGTTGGGTGCCAGGTGAATGCGCTGGAAACCGCGCAGCGCCCGCAAGGGGGCGCCGGCAATGTCAGGAAACCGAAGGTAGAGCTGCACGACCTCATCGCCCGCGACGGCCCCGGTGTTGGTTACCGTGACGCCGACATCCAGCGGCTCACCGGCCTTGATCCGCGCCTGCGGCACGCTCAAGGCACGGTACTGGAACTTCGTATAGCTCAGGCCGAATCCGAACGGCCAGAGCGGCTCGCCCTGGAAGTACCGATAGGTGCGCCCCTTCATGGAGTAGTCTTCGAACGACGGCAGCTGCTGCACATCCTTATAGAAGGTGACCGGCAGGCGGCCGGCCGGATTGTTCCTGCCGCTCAAGGTCTGCGCGATTGCCGCTCCCCCCTCCTCACCCGAATACCAGGATTCGAGGATGGCGGCCGCGTGGGCCTTCTCCCAATTGACGCCCAGAGCACTGCCGTTCATCAGCACGACGATCAGCGGCTTGTGGGTAGCGTAGAGCGCCTGTACCAGATCCTCTTCCTGCTTGGGCATGTCCAGATTCGTGCGGTCCCCGCCGAGGAACCCCGGTTGGTCGACCTTCATCTCCTCGCCTTCCAGGCGACTCGTGATGCCCACCACGGCAATGACGACATCAGCATCCTTGGCCGCACTCACTGCCGCCGGATCAGGCGAGTCCGTGGCGGGCGCCCAGATGAGTTGCGCCTGCAGGTTCCGGCCACCGCCCTGCCCGAAATCCACGTCCAGCTTCACTGGATGGTCCTGCTCGAGATGAACCCGGCCAAGGCTGGTGCCGGAGTTGTACATCTGCACGATCTGGCTATCAGCGACCGAAACGCTCGCCGACCCGCTGGCCTTGATACCCAGGAAGTAGTCTCCGCTCGTGCTCGGGTGGATCAGGCCGGTCCAATGGACAAAGAGCGCCGGCTTGCCCCGCGCCTGCTCCGGAAGCGAGCCCGGCTTCAAGTCCACGGCAGGCTCGATGCGCGAGGCGAATATCGCCGAGCGCGAATCCAGACTCTGCCCCGCGCTGTATTCAGCCTTCAGGCCGGGTTTTCCCTCGGCCGTCGTCAGCATCGAGCCCGGTACCGGGCTGCCCTGGTTCGACAGGAATGGCGTTCCGGGGACATAGGTGATCGTTGCACCCGGAAATTCGGCTTTCATTCCTTCCAGTACGCTCACGGCGTGGGAGGGAATGCCGTTGTAGTTGCCGAGCAGCACCGCCGTCTGGTCGGCAAGCGGCCCGACGACCAGGATCTTCTTCGCGGACTTCAGCGGCAGCACCCCATCATTCTTGAGCAGCACCATGGATTCGTTGGCCAGGCGCAGCGCGAGGCTGCGGTGCGCGGCGCTGTCGAGCTGCTTCTCATCCGGCGCGGCGTACGGCACCTTGTCGGGAGGGTCGAACATGCCCAGGCGCATGCGCGCCGTGAACAGGCGCACGAGCGCGGTGTCGATGGTCCGCTCGGAGAGGTAGCCGCGCTGCACCGCCTCGATGTATGGCCGGTAGTCGTGGTCGTCGGATACCTTCTGGAAGAAATCGATGCACTCGTTGTCCATGCCGTGTTCCAGCGAGATGGCCGAAGCCTCAGGCTGGCTGGTGCGGTAATGGTGGCCGTTGCCGATATCGCGCACTGCACCGCAATCGGAGACCACGTAACCCTGGAACTGCCATGCCCCCCGCAGCGTGTGCTCGAGCAAGAAGTCACTGGCGCAGGCCGGTTGACCGTTGATGGCGTTGTAGGCGCACATCACCGACGCCGCATGGCCCTCCACCACCGCTGCGCGAAAGGCCGGCAGGTAGGTGTCTTCCTGGTCATGCCGGCTCACATCGATATCGGCGAAGTGCCGGGTCGGCTCCGGACCGCTATGCACCGCGAAGTGCTTGGGCGTCGCGATGACGCGATAGTAGTTCGGGTCCGTGCCCTGCATGCCTGTCACGAACTCGACCGCCAGGCGCCCCGTCAGGAATGGATCCTCGCCATAGGTCTCCTGTCCTCGGCCCCAGCGCGGATCGCGGAAGATGTTGACGTTCGGAGCCCAGAAATCCAGACCCTCGAAGATGTTCGAGTGCCCATCGCGTTCAGCCTGCACGTGCTTGATGCGCCCTTCAACGGAGATGGCCGTGGCCATTTCGTGGATGCCCGGTGCATCGAAGGTCGCCGCAAGTCCTATCGGCTCGGGAAACTCGGTGGTGCCGTTCACCGCCACCCCGTGGAGCGACTCGCTCCACCAGTCGTAGGCCGGAACACCCAGGCGTCCAATCGCCCGCGCCTGGTTGACCAGCTGGGAAGCCTTCTCCTCAAGGGTCATGCGGTGCACCAGATCGGCCGCCCGCTCCTGTGGCGAGAGTGCCAGATCCTTGTACGGCGGATTTGCCACGCCCTGCGCGTTGGCACTGACGGCCAAGGACGTCACGAGACAGACGGACAGCACGCGCGTTGCGAACCTGATCACATCTGCCCCCTATTGATAGCGCTACCAGTGATTATTGGCAGGGATAATTGCCGGGGTCAAGAACACCCGCGGTCGGATACGCTGCTACTGCTCGCTCAGTGCCTGACTGACCCGCATTCGCCCGGCACGGATTGCGGGCAGCAGTCCGCCGAGCAGTCCGATCAGCAACGCGCCCAACACCGCTTCCAACAGCAGCGACAGCGGAACCACGAACTGGAACGCGATCTGGTTATTGCCAAGAAAGTTGGTGTTGGCCGGCAGGTTGTTCAGCGCAAGATAGATGGCCCCGGCGCCGAATAGACTGCCGGCCAGCGCCAGCAGCGCCGACTCCCCGACCACGGCCGCGCCCACCGGGAAGGCCGCGAAACCGATGGCCCGCGCGGTGCCGATCTCGCGCACCCGCGCGGCAACGGCCCCGTACATGGTGTTCAGAGCGCCGAAGCTGGCACCGATGCCCATGATGAGCAGCAGCGGCACGGCGAAGAACCTGATGGTGCCGAGCAGGTCGCGCGCCATGCGCTGGTAATACTGTGACTCCGACTGCGCATAGACACCCGCCCGGGTGTCGGCCTTCAATGCGGCCTGGAAGCGGGCCGCGGCAGCGCCACTGGAGAATTTCACGCGGACGCTGTGCACATCGGGCCCGAGGCGAAAGGCGGACTGCAGCACCGGCAGATCTGCCCACAGTTCCGATTCGATGGCGCCACCGCCATCGTCGAATGCCCCGACGATGATCCAGTCCGCATCGGCCAGGCGCAGGTGGTTGCCGACCTCAAGACCCGCAAATTGTCTCTGGCTGCTTCGGCCCACGAGCAACTCGTACTTGCCGGACTCGACGGCCCTTCCGACCGTCACCTTGAGGGCGCGGCGGATTCTCATGGCCGCGGGCGTCACGCCCCGAACTGAAAGATCCACGTAGTCGCCCTGGGCAATGCGCTTGACGCTGATGGAGCGGGCGCTCTCGGGCGAGATGATCGCCGCCGGGTCGACGGTGTTGGCGATGCCGGCCACCGCCGCAATCGTATCCGTGTCCAGATCGCTCTGCTCCTCGGAATCCTGACCGGTCTTGAGCACCATCACAATTCCCTCGTCCGAGCTCGCCATCAGCACTGACCGGAAGCTGGCGCCGATTGAAAACAAACCCAGGAATACGGCGACGGTGCAGGCCACGCCAAAGACATCGATCGCCACGCTCGCCCAGCGTTGCGGCAACGTCAGCAGATTCAGCCTCAGCAGGGTCCAGGCCTGGCCCATCATCGCCGTTCGCTCCTGATGGCATCGACCACCGAGAGGCGCGCGGCACGGCGGGCCGGAAACCACCCCACCAGGCAGCCCGTCGCCAGCATCAGCACGACACCCGTAACCAGGTGCAGCGTCGATATTTCGATGCCGCCGAAGCGCTTCTGCGCCACGCGAATGAGCCACACGGCGGCAAGCAACCCCAACCCACCGCCCGCGAGCAGCAGCAGATTGGTCTCGGCCATCACCAGCCACCAGATTCTGCGGGGCCCAAAGCCGATGGCCCGCAGGGTGCCGATTTCCCGGGTGCGCTCACGGAAACTCTGCGTCAGGCTGTTGCCGGTCGCCAGCAGCATGGTGAGGAAAACCACGCCAAGGATGAGGTATGCGATCAGACTGACATTACCGACCCGCCTGAAGTAGTCGCGCTGCGTACCGTCCTGCGTTCCGGACAGGGTCTCGGCACCCGAGTTCATATACATCTGATCGACGGCGTGGGAGAACCGGGATGGATCCACGCCCTCTGCCAGGATCGCCACCAGGAAATCGATGGTGCCGCGCTCGGTGGCGCGACTCTCGTCCAGGTAGGAATAGTGATAATAGAACTGGTTGTGCCCCTCCTCGGGATCGCGGAAATGCCAGATGCCGCGGATCGTGAATTCGAAGACGTGGGAGCCATCCAGCTTGGTAATGCCGGGCATAGTGATGGGTACGATGTCGCCGAGCTTCCAGCCGTACTTGCGTGCCATGAACTCATTCACCAGCGCACCGCGGCGGTCCGCGAAATAGTCGCGCACCTGCTGCAGATTCCAGATGAATCGTCCGGTCGTGTCCGGAGCCTGAGGAAAGTCCTCGTTCATGGCGAGCGGATTCAGTCGGTTCTTCGCATCCTGGTAGTAGCCGCCACGCGACACGGCGAAGTCCACCAGTCCCTGCCTCAACCCGGGAATCCGGCGGATCTGCTCCAGGTAACTGAAGGGAAGCGTATTGGTGTACTTCGGGTAGATGAAGATGCGGACGTTGTCCGAGAACTTGTAGCCACCGCGAAAAAACGCTCCCACGGCGGAGAGTGATCCGAACAGCATGAACGCGCTGATGATGGATACCCCCAGGAACAGCAGTCGCGTCCTGTCACGCGCGATGTTCGCAAGGATGAATCCCAGGTATTTCACCGGCCTGCTTCAGCGGCAACCGACCGGCAGCCGTCTGGTGTCGTTACGCGAACAAACAGGCTCTTTCATGGGCGGTCATCCAATTCGGCGGTGGTGAGGCGCAGTGCGAGCCTCGCACAAATGGACTGAACAATTCCAGATTGGCGCCACCACTGGCCGCCCGATTGTCGCAGCGCCACATCGCGGCCCGCGAGGAAGTCACCGCCAGGGTGCCGCGCCGTCGCGCAATTGCGCTGGCGGTCCCATCAGCCTAGAGTCCTGCAGCGATTCTTGAGGGAGGACGCCTCATGAGAACACCCCCTAACGTCACTGCCGCCGACTATTCCAAGGCGCTTGCCGAATTTGCACAGGTCCTCGGTGCGGACTGGGTGTTCACCAGCGATGCAGACCTCGACCTGTATCGCGACGCCTTTTCACCGTTCCTGAACGAGCCTGAGGAAAGGATCGCCTCCGGTGCGCTGGCTCCGGTCTCGACGGAGCAGGTGCAGCAGGTCGTCCGCATCGCCAACCGGTACCGCATTCCGCTCTACCCCATCTCGACGGGTCGAGAACCTCGGCTACGGCGGCTCGGCGCCCGCGCTACTCCGGCAGCGTGGTGCTGGACCTGAAGCGCATGAACCGGATCATCGAGGTCAATGAGCAGCACGCCTTCGCGCTGGTGGAGCCGGGAGTCAGCTATTTCGACCTGTACCGCCATATCCAGGAGCGCAAGCTGAAGGTCTGGATCGACTGCCCCGATCCGGGTTGGGGCAGCGTGGTGGGCAATGCCCTGGACCGAGGCGGCGGCTACACCTCCGCCAATTATCGCAACCACTTCGACTCGCATTGCGGCATGGAAGTCGTGCTGCCCAACGGGGAGCTGCTGCGCACCGGCATGGGCGCGATCCCGAATGCCCAGACATGGCAGCAGTACAAATCCGGTTGCGGCCCCTGGATCGACGGCATTTTCTCCCAGTCCAACTACGGCATCGTCACCAAGATGGGCTTCTGGCTGATGCCGGAGCCTGAGGCCTACCAGCGCTGCACCGTGAGCGTGCCGCGCTATCAGGACCTGATGCCGCTGGTCGAAATCCTGAACTTCGTCGAGAACAGCCGCATCACCTCAGGGTTTCCGGACATCGAGTCCCCGCTGCTGGGCTACCCGCCGGTCGGCCAGATACAGCTTTGGAACGAAACCGGGCCGCCGAAGATGAGCGCAGAGCACCTCTCGCTCATGAAGGACACGAAACTGGGGTTTTCACCCGAAATCGAGGCCTTCGGTGCCCGTGCGGGCATTCCCTACTGGCGGCTGTGGCTGAGTTTTCACGGCCCCGAGGAGGTCATCCAGGCGCAGTGGCACGCTGTGCAGCGGCATTTCTCCCGCATCAAGGGAGCGACATTCGCGGTGGTGGATCGGCTGAAGCTGCCCGTGGATGCGCAGCAGGCCACGAAGTATCACGAACCGGAGCTGGGCGTACCTTCGCTGCGCGCCTTCTCCATCGGTGCGCGCACGCCCTGGACGCCCACACCCTCCAAGGGCCATATGTGGTTCTCACCCATCATTCCACGCACCGGCGAGGCCATCATCGAGGCCAATCGCGTGTTCAGCGAAGCTGCCAAATCCCTTGGCATGCCCCTGTTCACGACCTTCAGCCTGCCGGCCTGCTTCTGGGAGCGGGCCTTCATCTTCATACTCGCGACCCCGGTGACCGAGGATCCGGCAACCAACAAACGCTACCGGGAAGGATTCAAAAAGCTGATAGAGGTCGGTGGCCAGCACGGTTGGGGCGAGTACCGCACGGCGCCCGTGTTCCAGCATGCGGTGATGGACGTCTATTCCTTCAACAACCACGCCCTGCAGCGCTTCCATTCGACGCTGAAGGATGCCATTGACCCGAACGGCATCCTCTCGGCGGGACGCTACGACATCTGGCCGAAGCATCTGCGGGAGAAGAACTGATGGGCGCGCGCGCACTCATCGGCGGCTTTGCCGCCGGCCTGATGGTTTTCGCCACGGTCCCCGGCGCGGCGGGCACCAGCGCCGACGCCGGCCTGGCTCGCTATGCGCCCGGACGGGCCGTCTACAAGAAATGGTGCGCGCCCTGCCACGACCTGGGGATCATCCACCCCGGCACCCACGCGCTCATGACGAAGTACCCGACCGGAAGCCGGGCTTCCGGCTCCATCCTGGAGTGGACCGATCTGCCCGCCGCCTACGTCACGTTCATGGTGCGGCACGGCATGTCGGTGATGCCGCAGTTCCGCAAGACCGAGATCAGCGATCAGGAACTGGCGGCCCTCGCCGCATATCTGTCACGCAATACCCCGGCCGGTTGAGCCGTAATGTCGCGACGTTCCAAGTGGTGCATTTCGAAGTCTATAATCGCGCCCAAGAATCAGAACAGTCGATGTCTTTCGCAGCTCAGCTTGCTGGGATTTAGGTAACGTCAACGCACCGGAGTGTGCGGACGGCGCGTTGGGGGATCCGTGGTAAGGACGTTCAATATTCATGCGACGTTGGTCCTGGTTGGCCTGCTGTACGGTGCGCCCTCCTACGCTGACCCACTGCCGCTGTCCGCATTCGCCCATGACGCCGTCATGAGCGGACCGGCGCTTTCCCCGGACGGCCGCTACCTGTCCTGGCTCACAACGGTCAATGGGGTCCGCGCGGTGCTGGTCAAGGACCTGTCCGCGCCCCAGGCACGGGCGAGCCTGGTGATGAGCAGTCCCACCGACTACAAGTGGTCCGTGACCTGGTGCCGTTGGGCAACCAACAGCCGGCTGCTGTGCGGCATCCGTGCACCGATCCACGAAAATGACATCGTCTACCAGACCACCCGGCTCGCGGCCGTCGATGCGGACGGTCAGAATCTCAAGGCACTGCTGCAGAACAAGAGTTCCATCGCGACCGACAGCCAGTTTCAGGATGAAGTCATCGACTGGACACCCGGCAAGCCCGATACGGTACTCATCGAGGCGCAGAAGAATACCTTCGCCAACGTGGTCGGCTACACCGGCGTCATGGGCGACACGACCAGCGAGTACCCGAGCATCTACGAGTTGAATGTCGTCACCGGAGGCGTCCAGCAGCACATGGATGAACACGGCCCGCTGCGGCATTTCGTCACCGACCACCACGGCCAGGCGCGGCTTGGATGGGGCATTGTCGATGACACCAAAAGCACCGAGTACGACGCGCGGGACGTGCAGACGGGCCGATGGCACCGCCTGGCCAAATATGAGGCGTTCTCGACCGCGCACGTTCTTACGCCAATCGCGGTCTGCGTCGATCGCCCGGACTGTGCTTTTGCGTTCGGCGACAGCGACGGACGCGCGGCGCTGTGGCGGATGGATCTGACAGGGGACAGCCAACCGGTCGTCGAATACGCGCATCCGGCCGTCGACGTTGGAGGGCCGCTGTTTGCCTCTGACGGCCGGCTGATCGGCGTCGAGTACGAGACGACACAGCCCTTCGTCTATTACACCGACCCTACCTGGAAGGAGATAGCCCGCGGCCTGGAGAAGGTTTTGCCCAATACCTTCATCGAGATACTGGGTGCTTCAGGCGATGAGAAGCTGTTCCTGGCGAGTGCGAGTTCCGACGTTGACGAAGGAACCTACTACCTGCTGGACGTGACCAAGCACCACCTCACTCGAATCGGCACGTCCCATCCGGATCTCGACCCGGCAAAGCTCGGGCACATGCAGAGCATCAGCTATCCCGCCCAGGACGGCACGAGCATACCTGGGTATCTGACCACGCCGCCCGGAGTGACTGCGGAGCATCTGCCCCTCATCGTCATGCCCCACGGCGGACCCATCGGCCGTGACAGCTGGGAGTATTTCTTCCTGCGTGAGTTTCTGGTCAGTCGCGGCTACGCCGTCCTGCAGATGAACTTCCGCGGCTCATCCGGCTATGGCGCGCAGTGGCTCTACTCTGCGCACCAGGATTGGGGTGGTCTGACCTATTCGGACATCGTCGACGGGGCGCGCTGGGCGGTCAAACAGGGCATCGCGGACCCCGGCAAGGTCTGCATCGTCGGCTGGAGTTTCGGTGGTTACGCGGCGCTGCTCGGCGCGGCGCGCAACTCGGATCTGTTCCGCTGCTCCGTGAGCATTGCCGGCGTGAGCGATCTGTCCATGTACGTAAAGACCCAGGAGCAGAACTTCATCGGTGGCGCGCTCGTGCGTGAGCAGGTCGGCTCGAACTCCGCAAAGCTCAAGGCGGACTCGCCGCGCAACTCTGCGGCCAATGTCACCATGCCGGTGTTGTTGATCCACGGCGATACCGACTCCCAGGTTGATGTCGATCAATCGGTAGCCATGGATCGCGCCCTGACCAAGGCAGGCAAGGCGCACGAATTCATCCTGATCAAGGGTGCGGGCCACTCGATGCAACGGGAATCCGACCGGACCACGCTGCTGAGCGCCGTGGAGAAGTTTCTGGCGACGAGCCTTCATTAGCGAGGAAGATATGCGGATCAAACGATCGGCGGTGGCCATCATTTCCGGACTGTCGGTATTCTGGGCTCTGGCTCTGGTCAGCACGTCAGATGCCGCCGCAGCAGCCGACCCATTCGAGATCCTGAACGCTATTCCGGCGCTACCGGCAAATGTCGCGGCGGCGGGTGCCGCCACGCAAGTGACGGCCGGCGGCGATCACGGGCCCTTCACCGCTCCGGCCTACGATGCGGTGGCGCTGCGGATCACCACGGCACTCAGACCTGCGGCCGCCTCCTCGGGGGGTATCGATTTCAGCAAAGCCGCCTCGGACCCCGCCTACGCTGCGCAGATGCAGGCCCGCATGCAGAACATGAGCATGGCGGAAAAGATGGCCATGGCCAATCAGATGATGGCGGCCCAGCAGGCGGCGGCGGGTGATCCGCGTTCCACCGGCCAGATCGTGGCATTCCTGGGCAGCCAGCGCCCCGCGGATATCGTGGCCCAACAAAAGATCCACACCCTTCTCGAGGCGGCATTGGAGAGTGCCTCCGCCCGCCACCGTGCTGTCGATAGCGCCATGAGTGCCGCTGCCAAGGCCTGTCCCACGGACAAGACGGGTTGGCCACTTCATACCTGCACGGATCCGCTCGGCTCGAAGTCGCTTGCCCAACATCGGGCTGCCGAGGATGCCTCGCTCGGCAATGAAGTCCGGGCGCTGGCCGAAGCCCGAGCGATCGCGCTCGCGGAACTGAACAAGGGCCGCGACCTGTTTGCGCACGGTGGCTCGGCCAATCCCTCGCTCACCGCCTGGGCGTTGGTTTACGTCCAGATGCTCGACGACTACGCGCGAACCGTGACTTTGCGCGCGGGATTCTGGAGCCATGCCGACGGCAGCAAATATACCGGCGAGGTCGCGAACTTCATCCGCACGCCAGGCGGCGAAATTAGTTGGCCGTTGAAGGCTCCATAGCATCGGCAATCAGCAATATTCATCCGATATTATCAATAATAATCAATATCTTATGCTAGTTTCTTAAAAACTCCCACCGCTCGCGCCCGTGGCGCTGACTCGCGACGCTTCCGTTCCGAGCCGGCTTGAGGCGGTTAGCGCATGTTTCAAATAGTATCGCAGCCTTCCGGTTCTGCCATGATTGATCCGTAGCATCGAGTGAATACGGTGCGCGGGGACTCCAAGAATAATGGTCGACGGTACTAATGATGGCGCCGACATCGATGCCGCCGATGACATCAGCGTGCTGCTCAAGAGCGCCGCCCAGGGAGACCGGGTCGCAGTGGCGCGCCTGTTCGAAAGCTTGTACCCGCAGCTGCGCAGAATCGCGCATCAGCGCTTGAATCGCGGCGCTCGCCAGGGCCACCTTGAAACCACGGCCCTGGTTCATGAGTGCTACCTGAAACTGTCCGCCTCCGAGGGCATCCGTCCCGAGCACCGCGAGCATTTCCTGGCCTACGCGGCCACCGCCATGCGAACCATACTGGTCGACTTCGCGCGTTTGCGTGCGACCGAGCGAGCCGGCGGACGCAATCCGCACGTGACGCTGGATACCGGTGTCGAGCATGCGGCGAGCGCCGGTGAGCAAGAGGTCCTGAAAGTGCACGAGGCGCTCAGCGAGGTCGGCGCCCTCGACCCGCGCCTGGTGCAGGTCGTGGAGATGCGGTATTTCGCGGGCATGACCGAGGCCGAAATCGCCCAGGCGCTGGGCGTCGCGGTCCGCACGGTACGCCGCGACTGGGAGAAGGCGCGCCTACTGCTGGCCGAGGCCATGTCGGCATGAAGGTCGCCGACCCCCAATGAGTGACGGGATCGAAGCCCTCAAGGCCGACTGGCCGGCGCTGGAGGCGCTGCTCAATGAGGCCCTCGAGGTTCCCGAAGAGCAGCGCACGGCCTGGATCGATGCGCTCACCGGCGAGAGGGCCAGGTTTCAGTCGCCGCTGCGGCGCCTGCTCGTTCGCTCCGGCGACATCAGGGCCCGCGCATTCCTGGAGACGCTGCCACCGTTGTCGGCGGCGCGGGAGTTCGTCACGGCCCCGGCGGTGACGCCGCGCGAGGGTCAGGTCATCGGCCAGTATCAGCTGATATCGGCACTTGGCGCCGGCGGCATGGGCTCCGTGTGGCTGGCCGCACAGGTTGGCGGCGAACTGCGACGGCAGGTGGCGCTGAAGCTGCCGCACCTGAACTGGGAGTCCGGGCTCAATGAGCGTCTGACCCGGGAGAGGGACATCCTCGCCGCGCTCGAACACCCGAATATCGCGCGCCTGTATGACGCCGGTGTCGACCAGCACGGGCGGCCCTACCTCGTCATCGAGTACGTCAAGGGCGAGCCCATCGATGCCTACTGCGCGAGCCGCTCCTTGTCGATCGACCAGCGACTTGCGCTGATACTGCAGGTGGCGATTGCCGTTGCCTACGCCCATACGCGACTCATCATTCACCGCGACCTGAAACCCTCGAACGTGCTGGTCACCGCCGACGGACAGGTCAGACTGCTGGATTTCGGCATCGCCAAACTGATGGATCGGGAGGGCGCCGGCGACTCTGAACTCACGGCCATCGCCGGTCGGGTGCTGACCGTCAACTACGCGAGCCCCGAACAGATCCGCGGAGAGCCGATCGGCACCGCCAGCGACGTCTATTCCCTCGGTGTGATTGCCTTCCAGCTGTTGACGGGGTCGCTGCCCTATCGGCTCGCCCACACCGGGCCCGCAGCCCTATCCGAGGCGCTCAAATCGCTGGAGATCCCCGCGGCCAGTCGGGTCGCGACCGAAGCTGGCCAGCGCGCGCGGCTGCGGGGCGATCTGGATGCCATCCTGAACAAGGCCCTGAAGAAGAATCCGGCCGAGCGCTACCAGACCATCGATGCCTTCGCCGCGGACATTCGCCGGGAGCTGGCGGGCGAACCGGTGCTCGCGCGCCCCGACAGCCGCGGCTATCGCGCTCGCAAGTTCGTGGGGCGCCACCGTATCGAGGTCGGTGCGGCGGCGCTGATCCTGGCGGCGGTGCTGGGGGGCGCCGGGGCCGCCCTGTGGCAGGCCCGTGCGGCAAGAATCGAAGCCACCCGGGCGGATGAAATCAAGACCTTCGTCCTGTCCATTCTCGCCGATGCCGACATCGACTCCGGTGCCAGTGCCGCGACCACGGCCCTGGATCTGCTGCGCACGGCGCGGGCCCGGGTCGACTCCGAACTGTCAGGGCAGCCGGCGGTGCGCACCGAGTTGTTGAATACCATTGCCTACGGCCTGGTGGGCTATGGCGACACGGCGGCGGGCGCCGAGACCGCGCACGAAGCCATCGTGCTGGGTACGCAAGCCCTGGGGGCGAAGGATCCGCGCACGCTCGCCGCACAGGTGACCTACGGTGAAGCGATCATCGACCTGGGCCGCAATACCGAAGCCGTCACGCTACTGCGCGATACGGCCGCGCAGGCCGCCCTCACCGGCCAGGCCGAGATTCAGGTGAACGCGCTGCGCTGGCTCAGTTCGGCGCAGATCAACGAGGGAAATCTGGCGGCCAGCGCGGCCGCGGCCCAGGACGCCATCCGCCTCATCTCCTCACCGGGCGCCCGTATTTCGGCGCGCGCCGCCATGGACACCTACACGACCTATGGAAACATGCTGATCTTCACCCAGCGTCCGGGTGTCGTCGCTGCGATGACGGAAGCGATGCGCTGGAGCCAGAAGGTATATGGCAATCGGGTCACGGCCGACACGCTCCAGGCGCAAATGATGCTCGGCCGGGGCCTGGTCCACGAGGGTCAGCCGGCGCTGGGCCTGCGCACCCTGGAGCAAGCCGGTCCCGCGGCCGTCAAACTGCTGGGGGCCCGGCATCCGATGATGGGGACCTATGGCAACTGGCTGGGCGCCATGCGGCTGGCCACCGGCGATCCTGACGGTGCCATCCTCGCCTACGCTTCCGGCATCGCGGTGGATGACGCCCAAAGCGATGAGTCCTCGGTGTTCAATCGCGGGATGGGCCGCCTCGGGCTTGGCACCAGCTATATGGCGGCCCGACGGCCCGCCGATGCGGTGGCGGCGCTGGATGATGCCATCCAATTGCTCACGAGCGGATCCGAGGCCGGCAATCCGGCGGTGCTGCGGGCCAGGTCCCGGCGCGCCCTGGCGTTGGCACAGCTGGGAAAGCTGGATGCGGCCGAGCGCGAATTCGCGGCACTCGACGACACGCACTGGGAACCTGACGAACGGGCCGCCCATCGCGGCCGCCTCGCCGCCCTTCGCACGCTGCAGGGCAGACATGCCGAGGCCGTCGCGCTTGCCCGGGACTGTGCGCAAGGCTTCGCCCATCATCCCTTAAGGTGGTTGCGGGCCGAGGGTCACCGCAGCCTCGGGATCGCCCTCGAAGCGGCCGGCCGCCCGGCCGAGGCCCTGCCGGAATTGCTCGCCGCCCGGGAAGATTACGGCGCCAGTCAGTTGCACATGACGCCCGACCAGGCGGACGTCCTGCAGGCGCTCGGCCGGGCCCAAAACGCGCTGGGAGACCGGGTCGCCGCCACCGAGTCGCTGGCCGCCGCCGAGGCCTTCCGGCGCGAGTTTGCCGCACATAGTCCCGTGGTGATTCCTGCCCTGCGGGCGCTCGAGAAGCCCGCCCCCAAAAGATAGTTCCCCGACATGGCCCATTTGGGCTGCGTATCTCGTTACTCCAGACAGGCTCCCTAAACCCGAACCCGGGTCGAGAAGGGCCGCTGTCATGGGGAGAGCATCATGTCGCGTGGGTTGTCGGTCATTCTCGTCAGTTTCCTGGCCATTCTCAGCCTCGCCCTGCAGGCCTGCGGGAGTGATGCGGCCTCCGGCACGGCCGCAACCCCTCCCGGATCCTCTTCCTCACCCCCGCCGGTCATCACGCCTCCACCGGCCACCGCACCCACTGCTGCCTTCACCGCGCCCGCGACCGCCGCGGCCAACGCCGCGGTGGCCTTTGATGCCAGCGCCTCCTCCTCCACCGACGCCAGCGCCCTGCAGTACTACTGGGATTTCGGCAGTGGCCATCACGGTGGCGGCGTAAAGATCGCGCGCCTGTTCGCCTCTGCCGGCGCCCAGTCCGTGACGCTGACCGTCGTCGACGGATCCGGCCACAGCGCCAGCGTGACCAAGTCGGTCACCATTTCGGCGCCGCCCGCGGCAACCGCGACCGTCAACGTGCAGGGCGTCATCACTTCGCTCAGTGGCGCGGCCATCGCCGGCGTCGTCGTGTCGCAGGTCGGCGGCACGGCCACCGGCACGACGGACGCCATGGGTCACGTCACCCTCACCCTGGGCCTCGGCGTGCCGCTCACGCTGAAATTGTCCGCAAGCGGCCTGTGCGATCAGTTCGTGACCCTGCAGATGCCCGTTACCGCAGCCTCCGACGCCCAGTTCTCAGCGACCATGCGGCCGCGGGATGCCGCACAGACCTTGGCGGACGCCGCGGCCGGCGGTACGCTCACGGGCCGCGATGGCGCGATGGTGACCCTTCCCCCGAATGCCCTGGTCGACGCCGCCGGCAACGCCGTCACCGGTGCGGTGCAGATTTCGATGACGGCCGTGGACGTAACGCAACCCTTGGCGGCCGGCTTTCCCGGCAGTTTCGACGGCGTCAGCAGCAATGGCACGCCGACCCCGATCGTGAGCTACGGCACGGTGGAATACCTGCTGAGCGCCAATGGCGCGCCCTTGCAGCTGGCAGTGGGCAAGACCGCAACCATCGAGATACCCGTGTACGCCCAGCTGAGCGCCGATGGCGTCGCGGTTGCGGCGGGTCAGACCACGCCCTTGTGGTCGCTGGATGAGCTCACGGGCGTGTGGGTCCAGGAGGGAACCGGCACCATCGTCACATCCTCCGCCTCACCGACGGGGCTGGCCCTGCAGGCCACCGTCTCGCATTTTTCCTGGTGGAATTCCGATGCGGGCTTCGATCCCAGCAATCCGAAGCCCAAGTGTGAGGACGCCGGCGACATCGGCATCCCGGGAGCCGTGGATCACCTGGCGAGCGCCACCATCTGCAATATGCTGGCGCAGTTCGACAGCAACGCACCCGCCGGAATCGCCGCACCCAGCCGCCTGCACGCCAAGGACACGACTCTGTCGCCCAAGGTGACCGGCTATGCCCGCAAGGAAGTGATCCCGATCGCGGGCGGGCAAATCGTCTATGTGCCGGCCAACGTCAATATCGCCTTGAGCGCTACGGCGCTCAATGGCACCTATGCGGGCCGTACGGTCTATAACGGAGCCGTCAACGCCCAGCCCGATGTCGTGATTCCGATGTATCCCGTGGCCGGAACGGGCACGGGTCCGGAAACCGTGACCTTGCCGCTGGATACCACCCGGACGCTGCAGACGGGGCAGACGGCGTTGTTTTCGTTCACGACGACGAACATTCCGTTCGTTCAGGTCACCATCGGTGAGGCAAACGGTTCGACTCTGGTCGGACAGGTGCGACTGTTGAAAGGCTCCACGGAACTGGCCAAAACCCTTTTCAGCGGCCTCCCGGGCACGTTCACCGCGGCGCTTCCGGCGGACGGAACCTACACGCTTGAGGTGACGGGACTGTCGGGCACGCCGGGCGCCTATGCACTGCAGGCCGTGGCCGCGGGCAGTATCCAGTCGGCCGCCTTGCAGCTGCCCTTTGATGTCAGCGGCACCCTGCCCCAGTTCACCGACTACGAGGGCACCTTTAGCGCCAATGCGCCCGGTAGCGCGGTATTCGCGTATCAGCGATCGGATTCCGGTGCCGATCCGGTCTTCACGCTACTCGACCCCACGGGTGCGCCGGCTCTTTCGTTCGATCCGAACGGGTTGCTCTCCCAGGCGGCCGCGGTGACACTGCCCGTCGCCGGGACCTATACGGTGAAACTCGCCACACC
Source organism: uncultured Pseudomonadota bacterium (assembly GCA_963726995.1). Lineage (GTDB taxonomy): Bacteria > Pseudomonadota > Gammaproteobacteria > Steroidobacterales > Steroidobacteraceae > DAIDKA01. The sequence continues at coordinate 631,355 of CAVSEP010000005.1, read as the reverse complement.
CGACGGCTCCGCGCACCACTATCGCATCACGGGCGAGCCGACGCAGTGGACCTCGATGGCGCCCCCCATTGCCACGGCGAGCGCCTATGCGGTGGTCGATCTGGTGGCGGATCGGACCGGCAAGCCGGTGGTCGGGTTCACGCAGACCGTCAATGTTTCCGGCCAGCCGATTGCCTACCTGCTCATGCTGCGCCGCTGGAGCGGCTCGGCCTGGGAGACCGTCGGCGCAGATCTTACGATCCCGCAGGGCTGCACCGGTAATGGCTCGGCCGTGACGGCCTTCGCATTTGATTCGAACAACGCGCCGGTGGTCGCGTATGCGAGCAACACCAGCGCCGGCGGCAGCAATGTGACGGCGCTGCGCTACACCGGCGGCGCCTGGCAGCCGCTGGGCGCGAATGGCGGCGTCTTGCCGAACGCATCCACGGTCGGCGGCGCCTGCACCCTCGCGCCCCCTGCTCTCGCATTTGCCGGTGACGGCGCGCCGCTGCTGGCCTACCTATCCGACAACATCATCTACGTGCAGCGCTTCGACGGTGCGGTCTGGGGTGCCGTGACCACCACCGGCACGGATCAGTTCCCGATCAACGGCGGATCCATGGATCTGCGCGCGGATGCGAATGGACAGATCTGGCTGGTGACAGCCGATCCGGGCGCCGGTCCGACGACGGTACGGCGCCTGAATACCGGGACCTCACCGGCGACCTGGACACCGGTCGGGCCAAACGCCGGGGTGCTGCCGCAAGCGACGACCGCCGGGCTGAACGCGCCGCAGCTGCGCTTCGATGGCGCCAATGAACCGGTGATCGCGTTCCGTGCCACGGTCACGACCGCGGGGGGCGCGTATGGTATTGCGGCGTACAGCTACGACGGCAACCAGTGGTCATCCTCCGGAGGCCACGAAGCGGACGCATCGACCTACCTTCAGTACACCTCCAACGTCGGTGCCGCGATTTATGGCGGCGAGACCTACCTGTCCTGGACCTACTCCACCAACACCTACAGCGCACCGATTGCGCAGATTTACACCGGCAGCGGGTTCACGCCGGTGGATGCGGGACTGGGCACCATCCCGCAATTCACTCCCCACGGCCTCGTTGAGTCGCAGGGGTTCGAGCCGCGGGTGCTCGCGGCCGGTTCGACGCTCTACATGGCGCTGGTGACGAAGGCACCGACCGGCAGTCCCGCGCCGCTGCTCGCCATCCAGTTGCTGCAGAAGCTGAATTGAGGGTCAGCGAACGAAGTCGCCGCGCAGCATGGCCACCTGGTTCAGATCGATGTCGCCCAGGATATGGACCAGCGTGAGTTCGCTGGGATGGGAAGCGAGGATGGTCAGCTGCGTGATGGCGTCGCCGGTCTGGACGTAAAAGACGTCCACATTCTCGGCGTTGCTCCGATCACGCACCTTGACCAGTGGGTGCCAGCCGGTCGCGGCCAGCTGTGATCGCAGGGCCTCGAGGTCCGGTTGCCCGGTGCCGTTGGCGGAGTTGAATCGATAGTTGTGGACCTGAACTTTGTGCACCCCGCGCAGGACCGCCCGCGCGTTCCCGCCCTGGGAATCGCGCTCGGGGGCAAAGTGCCGGGCAATCCACAGCATGAATGGGCCGACCGTGATGTCGACCGACTCCACCGCCTGGCGCTGCAGCGCCGCGAGGGACGGGCCCTCCAGGCCGGGCGCCTGCGCGAGGCACAGCATGGGCAGGACGAGGCCGGCGGCCAGAAATCCCCATCGGCGCAGTGACATCGATACCCCCGGGCCTTACTGAATCAGCCAATTCGGCGCGCGTCTCTATCCAATACGTCCGTGCGGGCACCCCAGGGTGCATGCCCCGGCTCATCCTTGCCGCCGGAGCCCATTGCCTGGGCAGGGCCTTCGGCCTACAGTCGCCAGGGACTTGGAGGGGGGCGACTTATGAACGGCACGGGTGTCATTTCCGCATTCGCGATCGGGCTCGCCTTTGCCACCGGCGCGGCAGCCGCCACCCACGGCCGGGTCACCGATCTGAACGGGGCGCCGTTGGCGCAGGCCATGGTGACCCTGACCAAGCTCCCCCAGGCCGCGGGCGCCACGGCCACCACGGTATTCACGAGCGCTACCGGGGATTTCACGTTTGCGGCGGACGCCCCGCGCGGCACCCTGTCGGTGCGACTGCTCAATTACCAGCAGATCGGCGGCGCGGTACCGGCGGGTCCTGCGGCATCGACGCTGGTCATGCGGCCAGAGGCAAACCAGGCCGGGACGGCCCCTGCCTCGGCCTATCTGAAGGACATGCAGGATCCTGCGCATAAGGAGGCGCTGGTGATGACCTGCGTCGCCTGCCACCAGCTGCCCGCACCGGAGGTGCGGGCCTATGCCAAGCTGCTGAACGACACGCCGTCCACCCAGTCCAGCGATGCTCGCGAGCTGGCCTGGCAGGCGGTGGTCAAGCAGATGAACTACGTGTCCAACGTGGAGTTCGGCAGGGCGGGCCACCTCGTGCCTGCCGGCGACAACGTCTATTCCGGTGGCGATCCGATACCCACCGCCAAGATACTCACTGAGGCGCTGCGTGGCCCGCTGCTCGAGGTCCACGGCTACAGCTACGGCGCCCCGCTGATCGTGACGCCCCGCACTTCCATCCGGGAATTCGAGGTCCCGCAGCCCAATGCGATTCGCGAGGCCGTCCCGTTCGAGGGCACGGATCATCTGTACGCGGCCGATGTCAGCTCCAACCGCCTCTTCGGCATCGATACCCGATCCGGCGCCGTCAAGGCCTACACCATTCCGGGCAACGCGGTCTGGGGACCGCACACGCTGGTGCCGGGCGCCGATGGAATCTGGCTGAGCCCATTCTTTCCCGGAGCGCTGATCCGCTTCGATCCGAAATCCGAGCAATGGAAGCTGTGGCGCCTGAACAAGCCCGGGGCGCCACCGGTCGGCCTGCACGACATGTCCTTCGATCCCAACCACGAGCTGGTCACGGATCACCATGGCCGGATCTGGTTCTCCGACATCGGGAACAATGCGGTGGGCTGGCTGGATCCGAAATCCGGCCAGACCGGTGAGTTCAAAATTCCCCCCGTGACGGGCCGCACCGGCGGCGAGCAGGTCTACGGCCTGGCGATGAGTCCGGATCGCACCCACGTGTGGTACTGCCAGCTGGGGGCTGCGAGCTTCGGCAGCTTCAATACCGAGACTCTGAAGTTCGAATCCCATGTGGAGTTCAAGAGTCCGACGGCAGGTCCGCGCCGCATGTCCATGGCCGACGATGGCGTCCTGTACCTCGCCCTCTACGGTGGCGGACAGCTGGCCGCCTACGACACCAAGGCGAATCGCATGGTGGGCATCTATGATCTGCCGGACCGTGCCAGCGCGCCCTATGCGACAACCTGGGACCCCGTACGCAAGGTCGTGTGGATCTCGACATCGAATGCGGATGTCATCTACCGCTTCGACCCGCGCACCCGGGGAATCGGCGTCCTGCCGCTGCCGCGAGAACGCGGCTTCCTGCGTATGCTGCATGTGGATCGAGCCAGCGGCGATCTGGTCACTTCCTACGCGAACATCGTGGAGCACGTTCGAGGTCCCCGGATGGCCCTGCTGATCAACCCGGGCGATGATGCCGTCAAGGTGCCACCGAACCCGATCGCGCATTCCAGGCAGGTCGCCGAGGTGCACCGATGAATTCCCTGAGACGCTTGCCGATCCTGGCCGTGATCCTATCAATTGCACCCACCGCCGGACGGTGTGCCGATGTGGGCCTCGGGCAAGGACTTTCGGCGCTGGCCGCCCGCCAGCATTGCGATGAGTGTCATGCCATGAAAGACGCCCGCATCGGCCCACCCTTCGTGGCGGTCGCCGCGCGCTACAGCGCCGATGGGGATTCAACCGTGAATCGCCTGGCGCTGAAGATCATCAACGGCGGCGCAGGCAACTGGGGCACGATTCCGATGGTGCCGAACGAACGGATCAGCATGGAGGATGCCCGGGCGATCGCGCGCTGGATCCTCTCTCTGGGCCACAAAGGCTAGCGTTCCTCCGATGGGATATGAGGCAATGAGTCGCGGCACCGCTAGAGGCTTGCTGGTTGCGCTGCTGGGAATTGCATGCCTTCACGCGCATGCCCAGGATGCGGCGCGTTCCGCCAAACCGCATCTATCGGTGGAACAGCGATTGCGACTCATCGAAGACCAGGATGAGATTCGCGAGTTGCTCATCGCTTATGGCCGCGACTTCGACAAGCGGGATTTCGTGGCGTATTCGAATCTGTTTGCGAGCGACGGGGTGTGGGTGGGTGGCGCCGAGGGGTCGCGTCCCTACACCGGACCAGCTGCGATTCGAGAGTTCGTGACCAAGACCTACCCGCCAAGCTCCTACCCGGGTTCATATCACATCATGTCCAGCCTCAGCGTTCAGGTTCTCGGTGAGAACATCGCCCAGGCGTGGTCGCGCTGGACTTACGTGGTACTCGGCTCGGATGGAAAACCCACTCCGTTCGCTGGCGGCCACTACGAGGACACCCTGGTGCGCGAGGCGGGAGCCTGGAAGTTCAAGCGCCGCCAGGTCTTTGCCGAGACCAAACAGCCTTAAGATACGCCTATGGTGGGCCGCCTCTTTTATGTCGGTGTGCGACTTCTTGCGTTGACTGTGCTGCTGATGGCTCGCGTGCCGGCGCAGGCCGCGGAAATCGGCATTGGGCAGCAGCTACCCGAGGTGCAGCTGCAGGGCCTGAATGGCCCTTCCCGCCCGTTGTCGAGCTTTCGCGGTCGGCCGCTGCTCATCAATATGTGGGCCAGCTGGTGCGAACCCTGCCGCCAGGAAATGGCCTCCCTCGAGCGCCTGGCCTGGCGTGACGACGGCCGCACCATTGCCATCATCGGAGTCTCCACCGACGACAACGCGCAGCAGGCGCTGACGCTGCTGCACGGCACGCACGCCACGATCAGCCATTTCATTGATGTCCGCCAGCAGCTGGAGGCGCTGCTGGGCGCCACCCGCATACCGCTCACCGTGCTGATCGACAGCGATGGTCGGGTGCGGGCGCGCGTCTACGGGGCACGGCAGTGGGACAGCGCGGCACAGCTGCAGCTACTTCGTGCCACCTTGGCCGCTCACAAACTGCGCCAGACTCCCCCGGCCGTCCTCCCGTAGAGTGAATGGAATCTGCAGCGCCTCCTGGGGCAGGCGCAGGGAGATATGCTGGCTTAGGGCGATGAAACGCAAGGTCGCCACATCCACCTGGTAGCCGAACGTGACGACATCCGCGTGCTGCGGATAGTACAGTTCACTGCGCTCCTCGACCCCCACCGGTGGTCGCGCCAGCGCTGTGAGCACCAGTTTGCGGCCGTCAGCCTCGATCTGCAGCTCACCGCTGCTGGCATCCGGCAGCGGTGACATGCGCTTATCCACCGTAGACCAGCGGTACAGCAGAAGGTAGTCGCTGTAGTGACCTGCCACGTCAAGTTCCACCGCTACCAGCGTGGCATAGTCCCGCGCGAAGGCGGCAACGTCCACTCGCTGGCGCGCGAACACCAGCGGCCGGGCGACCAGCAGCAGGGTATTGCCGCTTTGGGCATCGAGGATGGATTTTGTCTCAGCCGGCGGCGCCGTGGAACACCCCGCAAGCAGCGCCAGCATGGTCAGAACCAGATAGCAGTGCCGGTACATGCGTATTCAGAATCGCAATCGGTAGGATGCCGAAACGTACAAGGATCGTTGCTGCACGTTACCCGACTCCGCGGCGCCCGTCAGGCCGAGCGGCTGCAGCGTCTGCTGCTGCAGCTGCAGCTGGTAGCCGGCCGTCAGCTCAAAAATCGAGCGGCGGCTGGTCCAGTCGCCCCGCAGCTCCGGCAGATACATGAACCGCCGTCCGCCCAAGGTGGAATCCGTCACTTCTTCGACGCTGAGCCGCGGGCCGAGACGCCAGGCGCCATGGACCACAAAGCGGGCGTCCCAGGACAGCGTGGCGCTGCGCGACTGGGGCGCGTCGTCAAAGCGCATACCGAAGATGTGCAGGTCACTGGCCTGCAGCAGGCTCGCACCGGAAAGCTGTACCGAGACATTCTTGTCCAAACCCATGGAGGCAAAGGCCTCAACACCCCCGGATGCCGGCGTGCCGCTCAACTGCAGCGCGGAAATGCTGGCCATGAACTGCCAGCGCTCGCCCAGGGCGCGACTGGCCGACACCACGAACGTGTCACTGGTGGCGGTGCGATCCAGCGCCAGCTGCCTGATCTGCGAAGGCGTAAACTCCAGCGACAGTGACTTCAGATCCCCGGCGGTCTGGCCGATGAGCGCATCGTTGAGCTCCAGGAGCGGACTGCGACGATGATCGGCATCGAATCCCACCACCCAGGCCCGACCCACTCGTGCATTGCCGATCAGGGTGGCCGAGTTGAGTTGCTGCAGGTTCACGTCGTAATCCACCAGGAATATGGCAGTGTTTCCGGCGTGCATATATCGGGTCTGCAGCCCGACGGAGCGCCGGTCCAGGTACCCGGAAACCGTTTCCTCGAACAGGTAGCCGTCAAACGCCCAAGCCTGGCTGGGATTCCACTCGGCGCTCACCGTCTCGAAGAGCTGGCTCGGCGAATAGACTGAGTAACCCGAATAGGCAGGCAGACCGGCGGCGACGCTGACGGAGAGCTTTGGGTTCAGCTGATAGCCCAGATAGATGCCGTCGAACAGCCCGATATTGCCCTGCACCGCCAGCGATTGGCGCCCGATGCGCCCGGTCCATCCCAGCACCCGGTCGCTGAGTTCCGCGTAGGCTGCGGTGGTGCGATCCTGGCTCCCGCCGAAGGTGGTTACCAGGTTCTGCGTGTACCCGGCGTCGACGCGCGCGGTGAAGTCATAGCGTTCGCCACGATTGCGCAGCAGCAGATCCGCGTACACCAGCGCCGAGCTGGCCGAAGTCGTCGTCGTGGTCACGCCGCCGGCGACACTCTGATCCGAACCATACTGATAGCTCACCGACGCACTGCCCGCCATGCTCCAGTGGCTGGAGGAGGCCGGCACGAACTCCCCGGCAGACCTGGGCACCAGGGATGCGGCCAGCAGACTCTGCAGACGGGCGCGCACTCTTACCGCGCCCGGCCGATCCGGGTAGCGACGCAGGTATTCCTCGCACTCGGCCTTGGCCTGCGCCAATTGACCGGCGCGCTCGCGCACCAGACCCAGCAGCTCTTGGGCGTCGGCCCGCCCCGGGTATTCCTCCTGCCGCAGCAACCGGGTCAGCAGGTCCACGGCTTCCGGATAGCGATGACTGGTCAGCGCCAGGCGCGCATCGCGCAATAATTGCGCGCGCTCCTCATCCGATAATGGGGGGCCAGGTGATTGGCTGACGGGCGCCGTCGCCACCTCGACGCGCTCGACCACGGTCAGATCGGAGGCCTCATCGTCAGAGGCCAGCCAGGCGCGTGGATAGGACGCCTGCGCGGCCCGCAGTACCCGCTGTGCGTCCCGGTCGGTGGCAAACGGGCCCACCCGCAGCCGGTACCAGTGCTGGTCCTCAAGATCAGTCTCCGACACATAGGCTTGGGTATTGAAGCTGCGGGCCGCCGCTTCCACCGCAGCGTGATCGAAGGGCTGCAAGGAGGACTCGAGGTTCACGGCATAGGCCGAAGGCGTATCCGGCTGCGTGAGCAGCACGCTGGCTTTGTGTTGCCGCGTACCGATCAGGCGAACTCGCAGGCCCAGTCCGGACGCCGTCGGCGTCATGACGAAATCCAGCTCCCGGCTCCAGGTCAGCGTCAGGGTGACTTCGCCGGGGACCACGCTGTCGACTCGCGCCGTCTTCAGCAGTGAGTCGCCGCCGCTGGTCGGCGGAAACTCCGGTGCAACGCCATTGAGCAGGTTCCCGCAATCCGCGCCCAGCCGCAAGGTGATGGTGGTGCTTGCGCCGTGATCGATCGGAAAGTTGCCCAGGGAGCGCGCGCTGCACGCAAACTGCACCGTGACATCGGCAAAGTCTTCATGCTCGTTGGTGTCGATGAACTGCACCAGCGGGCCCGACACTCGTGCGGGACCCGCAGCCCAGGAGTATGCAACCACGCCCAGGCACAGCAACCCCAGGCCAGCTCGGAAGCGCTTCATCGACTGCCGGGGAGCGCGCGCCGGTGGATCAAAGGTGACGGCGGTGGCTTGCGTGCGGTGACATTCCACGACGTCGTGTTATGGCAGCTGCTGCAGTCGGCGCTGGTCGGCGGGTGCCGCAACTGCATCCCGGTGGCGAGTTTGCCGTTATGGCAGCTCACGCAGGGCGCGGCCGCCTGCAGATGATTGAATACGGCGGGAAGCCAGGCAATGGTGCCGTGACAGCTGCTGCAATCTTGCTGCGTCGTCACGTGCTGCGCCGGCATGCCGGGTGAGATCAGGCCGTTGTGGCAGCTGACGCAACTGGCCGTTATGCCGCGATGGTCGACGCGCGCCGGCAGCCACGCCAGGATGGTGTGACAATCCTGGCAGGGGCTCGTAGTGCGTAAGTGCCTTGGCCCCATGCCGGTGGCCAGCGCGCCGTTGTGACAACTGGAGCAATTGCCGGTGACCCCGGCATGCGAAGGCTGCTGCATCGCGAACAGGCGCGGCAAGCCGCGGGTCTGGGACAGCGGCATGGCCGCGCCTCTCGGAGCCGCCACCACGTTGGTCACTACCGTGTGGGACGTGCCCTTGATGACCACGTTGCGCGTGAGCGCGCCGCCCCCCCAATTGTTGGGGTTATGGCAGCTGCTGCAGTCCTGGGTGAGCTTGTTGCCCGAATTGTGATCGTTGGGGCGGGTCGTCAGATTGCTGACGCCGTAGAAACTGAGCGCCGGGGTCACCTTGTTGTGGCAGGCATCACAGGTCTTGCCGATGTAGGCGAACATGGCGGTGTGCTTGGCGGCGGTCATCGTGGTGCCACTGAAGGCGCTGAATACCGCCGGCGCGTGGCAGTCCTCGCAGGGCGTGGCGCCGGTGGGTATGTGAACCGGTGTCAGCAGCGCGTCCTTGGGCGTGTAGCTGTTGTAGAAGACCGGCGCGGCGGCATTCGGTGCGCCATGGCAGGTGCTGCAGCCGCTGCTGATGCCGGTGTGTAACACAGTGTTGGTGGCCAGTGACGTCGTGGAATAGTCCGCGGGCGCCTTGGTATGGCAGACACTGCAGTTCTGGTTGGCGGGGTTGGGCATATGCCCGGCCGGCAGGGCGGTGGAATTCCAGTTGGCGGTGGTGTGGCAGATGCTGCAGTCATTCGGTGCCAGCATCTGACCGGCATTGTGATCGGCCGGCCGCCCCTGCAGCGCGGGAGCCGCCGCACCCATGTAGAAGCTCAGGCCGGCCTCATGGCAGGTGTTGCAGGTGGTCACGACCAGGGAATGCGTGGCCTGGGTCATGTTCATGGGCCCGAAAGTGCCGGCGGCGTAGCTGCTGGTGACATGGCAGGATCCGCAGCTGCTGCCGGCCAGATACGGTATGTGAGGCGGCGTCAGCACCGCGTCCTTGGGGGTGAAATTGTTGTACCAGGTCAGCGCCGTGGTTCCGCCATGACACTGGGCACACTGGCTGGCGGTGATGCCGGTATGCAGCACCGCATTGGCGGCGAGCGTCGTGGTCGAGTAGTCCGCCGGAGCGGTGGTGTGGCAGACACTGCAGGCCGTATTGGCCGGATTCGGCATATGGCCCGCCGGCAGCACCGTGGAGTTCCAGCTGGCCGTGTTGTGGCACAGGCTGCAGTCGTTCGGCGCCAGCATCTGACCACTGTTGTGATCGGCCGGCCGTCCCTGCAAACCCGGACTTGCGGCACCCATATAGAAGGACAGTCCGGCCTCGTGGCAGCCGTTACAGGTGCTGCCGAGGCCCGCATGGGTCGCCTGCGTCATGTTCATCGGCCCGAAACCGCCCGCCGCGTAGGTGCTGCTCACATGGCAGGCGCTGCAATCCGTGCCGGTGAAGGCCGGAATATGCGGCGGCGACAGCACTGCGGATTTCGGGTTGTCATTGTTGTTGTAGAAGGTCAGCGCCGCGGTCGCGCCATGACACTGGGCACAGCCGCTGCTGATGCCGGTGTGCAGCACCGCATTGCTGGCCAGGGTGGCGTAGCTGGCGGTGGTGCCATTGATCGCGATATGGCATACCGCGCAGGCCTGATTGCCGGGATTGGGCATGTGCCCGGCCGGCAGCGCCGTGGTATTCCAGTCGGTGGTCTCGTGACAGCCGGAACAATCGCCGCTCACCTGCTGCGCGTTGCCGCTGGACAGGTGATCGGCAGGCCGACCCTGCAGCGCCGGCGTCGAGGCGCCCAGGTAAAAGCTCAAGCCCGCTTCGTGGCAGGTGTCGCAGGTCGTGGGCACAAAGGCGTGCTTCGCGGCGCTCATGTTGGTGGGTCCGAACCCCCCCACGACGTAGTTGGCGGCATGGCAGGCCGAGCAATCCGTGCCCGTGAGGAACGGGATGTGCGACGGGGTGAGCACCGCCGACAATGGATTGTCGTTGTTGTTGTAGAAGGTCAGCGGCGCGCCGGCACCGTGACATTGGGCACAGCCGCTGCTGATACCGGTGTGCAGGACGGCGACACTGGCGAGTGTCGCATAGCTGGCCGCGGTGCTGCCGATGGCGATATGACACACGGCACAGGCCTGGTTGCCGGGATTGGGCATATGCCCGACCGGCAAAACCGTGGTGTTCCAGTCGGTGGTCTCGTGGCACAGCGAGCAATCCCCGCTTGCCTGTTGTGGCGTGCCGCCGGAGAGATGATCGGCCGGGCGACCCTGCAGCGCCGGCGTCGAGGCGCCCATGTAGAAAGTCAGCCCCGCCTCATGGCAGGTATCGCAGGTGCCCGGGACGAAGGCGTGTTTGGCCGCCGTCATGCCGGTGGGACCGAACCCTCCCGTGGCGTAGTTGGCGGTATGGCAGGCCGAGCAATCCGTGCCCGACGTATAAGGAATGTGCGACGGCGTCAGCACCGCATCCGTGGGCGTGTAGTTGTTGAACCAGGTCAGCGCGCTGGCCGCGCCATGACACAGGCCGCAGTTGCCCGAGATCCCGGTGTGCAGCACGGCGATCGGCGCAAGACCCGTCGGCGTGTAGTCGTTCGGGGCGGAGGTATGGCATTGACTGCAGGCGAGATTGGCCGGATTGGGCATATGCCCGGCCGGCAATGCAGTTGAATTCCAGTCGGTGGTCTCGTGACACACCGAGCAGTCACTGCTGGCCATGCGCGCATCGGCGCTGCTCTGATGGTCCGCAGGCCGCAGCTGCAAGGCAGTGCCGCTGCCCACATAGAAGCTCTTGCCGGTGTCGTGGCAGGTGTCGCAGGCGCCGGACACGAAGGCGTGCTTCGCGGCACTCATCGCCGTGGCCGGGCCGAATCCTCCGGACTGGTAGGCAGCGCCATGGCAGGCGCTGCAGTCCGTGCCGGCCAGCACCGGAATATGCGGCGGCGCGAGTGGCGTGGCGTGGGTGGGGGATATCCCCGACATCGACATGGGGATGTACGGCGCCGGCACACCGGCGAAGGTCTGGCCGGCATGGCACATCAGGCAATTGGTCACCGACAGTCCGGCATGCAACGCCGGAATGGTCGCCACCAGAACCGTCCAGGTCTCAGCGCTCGGCACATTGCCGTGACACACCGCGCAGTCCACCAGGGAAGGAATGGGGGGCACATGATTGGTGGGCTGACCGGAGACCACGCCGGTGGAGATCTTCACGCTGCCGCTGTGGCAGGTCTGGCAGGTCGATACCGTCATCTGCGTGTGATCGAACGCGGACGGCACCCAACTGGGGGTGGAGGTGCCGATGCCGGTGGTATGACAGGCCTCGCAGGTGTTACTCGTGGGCATGTGGGTGCCCTGCTTGCCCACCGCCTTGACCCCGTTGTGGCAGCTGTAGCAGCCGGTGCTGATGCCCACGTGATCGAAGGTGGCGCCCACCCAGGTGCTGGTCAGGTGACAGTCGCCGCACTCCAGCGTGGTGGCGATGTGATTGGCAGTCTTGCCCGTGGCCTGCACGCCGTTATGGCAGATGATGCAAAAGCCGGCCGCCGCCAGCGGAATCTGGCTGTGATCGACGCTGGTTGGCGGATTCCAGCTCACGACCCCATGGCAGGCCGCACAGTTCTGGCTGGTGGCCGGATGGGTCGGACCCTCGCCTTGCGCGATGGTGCCGTTGTGACAGCTGACACAGCTTCCTAGCACCTCGGCGTGATCGAAGTGCACCTGCGGCCGGAAGGCGTCGGTGTCGTGGCAGGCCGCGCAATTGTTGGAACTGGCGACATGATTGAGCGTCTTTGGCGTCGCGGCAAAACGCGAACCGCTGACATGGCAGCTGGCACAGTCGCGCGGCGTGCCCCTGAATACCGCATTCAGATGACAGGCCTCACACGGCAGGTCGCGATGTATGCCGTCGAGCTCAAACCCCGTCGTCAGATGATCAAAGGGCACGGTGATCGGTGGCGCAGCCCCTGCCGCCAGCAGTGGTGGGGCAAGCAGCACGCTTAGCGCCATGCACAGCGCGGCGGCCCAGCACGTCAGCGACTGCTTCATCTTGGGCTTCATTGGATCCGCGCGCCCCGCCACGAATCCATCGAATGACAGCGATCGCATTGCATGCCGAACTGCCCAAGATGCCGGTCGTCCTTGCGGTGACAGCTTGCACACTGCTGCGACATCTTCACGGTTCCCGGATCGGCCCGATGGCAATCGGCGCACTGCAGTCTGGCATGCGCACCCAGCAGCGGAAAATGTGCCTGCCGGGCGTGATCAAAGCTCCACAGGTTCCAGCCGTTCGATGAATGGCAGCTTTCACACTTCGTGCCCAGGCCGCCCTTGTGCACGTCGTCACGCGCGTGGCAGCCGGAGCAGGTGGTGGCAGCGCCGGAGAAGGCCAGCGTGGCGTGGCACTGGGCGCAGCCTGCGAGCCGGTGCAGACCGAGCAGCGGAAAGCCGGTGACATCGTGGTCGAACGTCAGATCGCGGCGCCAGCCCACCTGGCCATGACAGGAATCGCAGGCCGCCTTCAGCTTGCCACCGTGCGGATCCTCGCTGCGATGGCAGTCCGCGCATTCCTTGCCCAGTTTCTGCGTCGCCGCCGTTGCCGTATGGCAGCCCTCGCAGGCGACTCGCGCGTGCGCACCCAGCAATGCAAACTGATGGCGGCCGGCATGATCGTAGTTGACCACCTGCCAGCGGCTGCTTCCATGACAGTCGTCGCACTTGCCCCCGAAGCGCGCGGCATGGGTGTCATCGGACCGATGGCAGCCGGCGCAGTCCTTGGGAATCTTGTCCTTGTAGTTGCCGCTGCGATGGCAGGCGAGGCAATCGGTATCGGCGTGCGCCCCCAGCAGGGCATAGCCGGTTTCCTTCAGGTGGTCGAACTTTGCGCTCTTCCACTCCTTAGTCACATGACAGCGCCCACAGTCGCTACCGCGACTGCCGCGATGCACGTCATCGGTGGCGTGACAACCCACGCAGGTGCTCGGGGTCGGTTTATATTTGCCCGCGATATGGCAGGCATTGCAGGCCACCGTCGTGTGGGCGCCGGTGAGACTGAAGTGCGTCGTCGCGTGATCAAACTTGCCGTCACTCCAGTCTCGAGTGCTGTGGCAGTCGCCGCAGGTTTGCGCGAATTGCCCGCGATGCACGTCGTCGGTCTTGTGGCAGGCGCCGCAGGCCACGGGTGCCGCGCGCCAATGCTCGTTCGGCTTGTGACACTCCTCGCAGGCCAGCGCGGCATGGGCACCGATCAGAGGCAGGTCAGTCAGCCCGTGGTCGAAATGCGCCCGGTCCAGATGCTCGATGTCCGCCGCGCGGCCCTTGTGTTCCGTGTGGCAGGCGCGGCATTCCCCGGTCGCCGCATTCGGCAGGTGGCCGTGATAGTTGCGATGTGCGCTGACATCGGCAGCGATCTGCTTGTGACAGTCCAGGCACAGGGAGGTCTGGCTGCGCGCGTTGGTGCGATCGTGGCAGCTGGTGCAGGTCGCCTCCAACTTTGCATGAGCAGTGGTGAGCGGTCCTGGCATCAGCAGCGTCTCCACCGAGGCCGCAGCCGCGGAACCTGCAGCCAGCAGACCCAGCACCAGAATCCAGCCGGCTCCCACACGATTGAGGACTGAGCCACGCCGCATGTGCGTCCTTCAATAAATATTGACCGCAATAACATGCACGATACCTGCGACCAGCAGCATGAAGAAAAGCGGGATGTGAATGACGTGCCAGAATGAGAACAGGTTTGCGTACAGCCGAAACTCTGCAGTACGGCGACCGGCCTCCAGACGACGATGTGCATAGCTGCGTGCCACAACCGCCAACCGGTCCACATGCCGCGCCAGGATGCGTGACCCCTGAGACCGGGCGGCCTGCAGTGCCCGGGCGATCTCCCGGGAAACGAGCCATCGGCAGATGAGGCTGCGGATGCCGCCGGTCAAGAGGTGCAGCAAGCGGGCCATCGGCCCGCGCGGCGGCTCTATGTAGCGTTTCTCGATGCGGCCGATCGCATCCAGCAGCCCGGGCAGAAAGGCAATGGACGTGCTTTGCGCGCGCAGGCGATCGCCGACCGCCTTGAGCTGCTCCAGGGTGTTTTCATGACCATCCAGGTTGGCATGCAGGCGGGTGTAGATGTAGCGCCCCACCACCCCGCTGCCGGCGACCAGCAGCATGCATACCAGGGCCACATTGCTGTTGGTCGCGCCGAACCTGAAGTTCGAATGAAACAGCACCAGCAGCGGACCGACCACGCCCAGCACCATATGGATCTGAAACCAGTTTGGAATGCCGCCGATCCAGCGCAGCCAGGCGGCGCGCTTGCGCGCGGAATAGATCAATAGCGCCAGCATCATCGAGCCGCCGGTGATGCCCAGCGCGTAGCCCAGGCCATGCCCCGGAGCGATGTAGCGCTCCAGATGCGCATGACTGCCCCAGATGATCAGCGTCGCAACCACGACGCTCCACACCAGGGGCCAGTGCAGCCGTGCGCCAGGCTTGGCGATGGTCAGCATGCGAGCGGCCTCGACACTCACGGGATCACCTTGTCGATGAGGATCCTCACCGGCTTGTGATCACGCGGATTGATGCTGCCACTGACGCCTTGCAGGTCACCGCTGGCAGCCAGCGCCTGACCACTCCGAGATATGCGCGCCTCGATGCTGATGCGACCGGCGCCAGAGAGCGTGCGCCCGGGCAGCATCGACTGGCCATCGTCAAGGGCAAACACCAAAGGCCAGGTGCCGACACTGGTGCGCAGTACCGCTACGGGCGGACCCGGCTGATCAAGGGACTTGGCGACAATGAAGACCGTGGCACCCGCCGCAGCGCGCGCCGCCAGTGCCGGGGCCAGCGTCACTTCGCCGCTGACCGGCGCTGAAGCCACCGCGGCTGGCGCGCCTGGGGCCGAAGCCGCCGCCGCCGGCAGGGTTGGCAGCCGGTGCGCCCGTGCCTGTGCCGCCTGCTCCGGCCGACTCAGGAATTCATACGACTTCGCCAGCAATTCCCAATCATCGTCGCTGCCGCCACCTTTGGCCAGCCGGCTCTGCAGCGCCGTGATGGCGGCGTCCATGGAACCCGCACGGGTCGAGTCGGGCCCGCTGCCCGTATTGCCCGCGCCAGCCGCATTGCGGGTCAGCGCGCCGGCGACATCGTCCCAGGCGGACTGCGTCCCGGTGGCGCTGGCAACGCTCGGAATTGATTCAGCGGCCGTGTGAGCGGGCGGTGTGGCCCGAACCCAAACGAGTGCGATCAGGAGAATGGCCAGCGCACCCGCTCCTGCGGTCCAGTGCAGCGCGGGTAGCGTGGACAGGCGCGGAATCGTCCGCAGCCACGGCAACAGCAACACCAGGCATGCCAGCGCACACACACCACCGGCTATGAAAGTCATAGCTGACACACCACGCTCTCCAAACAACCAGCGACCGAGCCGCCACTATAGGCGCGCCGAGGATTCGACTGCGCAATCCCCAGCCTTTGCCGCACAAAGTTAAGTCTAATGATTTCATAGCAATTTGATACATGTATGTGTTGGGCGACACATTCACTCTAGGCAAACAATGGCACCCTGTGATCTGATTCTCAGAATGTTGTCGGCAGGCTTCATAACCTGCCAAACCTGATGTAACGAACCGGGCACGCCAGCCATGGATTTTTGGTCGTTAGCGCTTTACGGCCTGCCGCTCGTGGTCATCCTCGCGGTCTATTCGTGGCGCCAGCGACGTACACACGCACGTAACGTGCGCATTCGCGAAGAGACCGTCGCGGCCGGACTCACCGAACCGGCTTCCCTGCATCCGGCCATCGATCCGAGCAAGTGCCTGGGCTGTGGCGCCTGTGTGAAAGCCTGCCCCGAACAGCCCCACCACGAGGTCCTCGGTCTGATCAACGGCAAGGCCGTACTGGTCGGCCCGACCGATTGCATCGGCCACGGTGCCTGCAAGACGGTGTGCCCGTTTGATGCCATCACGCTCGTGCTCGGCACAGAGCGGCGCGGCATCGACATCCCGGTTCTCAAACCGAACTTCGAGTCCAATGTGCCGGGCGTGTATGTGGCCGGTGAGCTGGGCGGGATGGGTCTGATCAAGAACGCCCTGACGCAGGGCCGACAGGCCATGGAGGCAATCGCCCAGGATCTGAAACGGCGTCCCGGCGTGCTGGATGTCTTGATCATCGGCGCGGGTCCCGCAGGCCTTGCCGCCTCCCTTACCGCCAAGAAACTGGGTCTCAATTTCCAAACCGTCGAGCAGGAGGCCCTCGGCGGCGCCGTATTCCAGTATCCGCGGGGTAAACTGGTCATGACGGCACCGGTGGAACTGCCGCTGGTAGGCAAGATTCACTTCCGCAATACCACCAAGGAGGAACTGCTGAAATTCTGGACGCAGGCCTGCCAGGGTAACGGGCTAAACATCCGCTATCAGGAACGGGTGGAAACCCTGGAACCGCGCGACGGCGTGTTCCACATCAAGACGACCAAGGACTCCTATCGGGCTGCGCGGGTGCTGCTCGCCATCGGCCGACGCGGTACGCCCCGCAAGCTCGGCGTACCGGGCGAGGACCTGCCGAAGGTGGTGTATCGGTTGATCGATCCGGAGCAGTACAAGGGCCGACGCGTGGTCGTCGTCGGCGGCGGCGACAGCGCGCTCGAGGCGGCGGCCAGCGTCGCCGAACTGGGCACCAGTTCGGTGACGCTCTCGTACCGCGGCGATGCCTTCCAGCGGGCCAAGCAGCGCAACCGCCAGCGAGTCGAGCAAGCCAGTGCCCAGGGTCGACTCAAGGTACTGATGAGCTCTGGCATCGAGGAAATCCGCCCCGATGCAGTGCTGGTCAAGCATGCGCAGAAAGTCATGTCGGTCGCGAACGATGCGGTGATCATCAGCGCCGGTGGGGTGCTGCCGAATGATTTCCTGCGCTCCATCGGCATTGAAGTGGAAACCAAGTATGGAACGGCATGAAGCACCGCTGGCTTAAAGTTGTCCTGCTGCTCGCCGCCACCGGTCCGGTCCTGGCGGCGGGCGTGCCCGAATCCGTGACCACTCGGCATCGGGCCGCGCCCGACTCACTGGAGCCGGCGCGCGCGGCACTGCGGACTTTGCAGTTCAGTCGCGCCATGGAACTGCTGACGGCCGCCGCCGCGGCCGGCAATCGGGACGCACAGTACCTTCTTGGGCTGATGTACCTGAATGGCGTGGGCACCGTGGCCGATTCGATACGGGGCCGGGGGCAGCTGCAGGCGGCCGCCGAGCACGGCCAGGGTGCTGCCGCCTTCGTGCTGGCCAGCGACCTGGCGCATGACCCCAGCGCCGTGGACGGCGCGGCCCGCCACTGGCTGGAACGCTCGGCCCAACTGGGCTATGACCCGGCGATCAGCGCCCTGAAGAGCGGCGGCGCCCTGTTGGCGCCGCAATATCTGGGTGCCTCCGAGCCGGCACTCCTTTCGGCCTGGGTGATGACCTGCGTCACGCACAACAACGCCGCAGAACTGCGGCGGCTGGGCGCCCGCGCTGTCGCCGTGAGCGACACGTTCGGGCGCGGTCCGCTGCACTACGCCGCCCAGGCCGGCGCCCTCGACGCAGCGACCGCGCTGCTGCAACTGGGAGCCGATGTGCACGGGGTGGATTCGGCCGGGACCACCGCGCTGATGCTCGCAGCCGAGCGCCCCGACCCCGCGGTGCTGAATCTGCTGTTGCAGCATGGTTCGGATATGGAGGCAGCCGATGGCGAGCATCGCACGGCCATCATCTACGCGGCGCGCGCCAATCAACCGGCGGCGATCGCGGCCCTGAGGGCGGCCGGGGCCAGGCTGGACGCGAGTGACCCAAGGGGCTACAACGCCCTCGATGTAGCATTGGCCGTGACGGCAAACGCCGCCGCCGAAGCCCTGCGCAGCGCGGGTCTGCAGGCGCATGTCCTGGCCGCTGTGCCCGCGACCAGCGATAGGTTTGACCCGGGGCACCCCGGCCAGTTGTATTCCCAATGGCCCCCGCTCGCCCTCGCCCTGGCGCGCAATGACTCTGCCAGTGTCGTAAGGCTGCTTGATGCCGGCGCCCCGGCGCAGCCGCGCTTGCCGCAGGGCGAGTCGCTGCTGCGAGTTGCCCTCGACGCCCACGCGCTGCAGAGCCTCCCGGCGCTGCTCACGCACGGGGCCGATGCCGCCGCTGCCGACGCCGCCGGACACAGTGGCCTGTGGTACGCCGCCACGCGCGGTGACCTTGCGATCGTGCGCGCCCTGCTCGCCGCGGGAGTAGCGCCCGATACCCATTCGAAATCCGAGACCACCGCGCTGCTTGCTGCCGTGCGCACCGCGCACGCCGAAGTGGCGCTGGCGTTGCTGGATGCCGGGGCCGATGCTGAGGCCAGCGACCGCCTCGGTCGCAGGCCACTGATGCTCGCCTGCGCCACCCGGCAGCTCGCGCTGGTGCAGGCACTGCTCAGCCACCACGCCATGGTTGATGCCGCCGACGGCAGGCACCGCACGGCACTGTGGTATTCGGCCGCCATGGGATCGACCGCGGAAGTGAGTGCCCTCATCGCCGCCGGTGCGCGCCAGGATGTCGCGGACCAGCAGGGGCTCACGGTGCTGCATGCCGCGGCCGGACAAAATGACCCGGCTGTCATCACACTGCTGCTGGCCACCGCCACGAACCCTAACCCGCGCAGCCTCGAGGGCGACACGCCGCTACTGATTGCCGCAGCTGCCGGCCATACCGAGGTGCTGCATGCCCTGCTGAACCAGCACGCGGAGCTGAACATGCAGGACAAGGCCGGAGATACGGCGCTGATTGCCGCGGCGCGCGCCGGCCACGCACCGATCTGCCGGCTGCTGCTGGCGGCGCATTCAAATACCGCATTGCGCAATGCCGACGGCGTATCGGCTGCCGAGGTGGCTAGAAGCCGGGGTTTCAGCGAGATCGCGCGAGATCTGGCCGCGCAGACGCTGTAATACCCCCAGCGAGGGTCAATAGGCGAAGTACGGACCGGTGTGGCCTGCGGCCGCCCGTTGCTCGAATCCGACGTAGATCGCCCGTCCATAGAAGAACGGCATGCCCCAGGTGAAGCGGGTCGATCCGCCGCCGCCTCCAAGATCGATGAAGGCCGCGGCGCCGGATACAAAGGAGTTTGGGTCGGCGATGGCAAAATTCACGGTGCTGGTGCCATTGTTGGCGCCCACGCCGCTGTTCACTGCAAAGACGCTCTGCGGAGCAACCGCGGGGCAGTAGTAACCTACGTAGGCGCCGCTGGCACACACCGCCATGGTCGGATCGTCAAACTGATACGAGTCCGCGCCGGAGTCGATCAGCGCGGGCAGCATCGTCGCGCCACCATTGTAGTTGGCCGTAAAGTCACCGCTGGCATCGGTCCCGAGCACCGCCAGGCCGGTCGCCGGCAGGGAATTGTCCGCTTGAGTCCCCAACCCGAAGATCACTTCACCGGCGACTTGCGCGTCGCCGTTGGCGTTTTGCAGATTGGGCAGGCTCACGATCAGACCGTTGTTGTCGGCAGCGAACCGCGTTGCCGGATTCGTGACCTGGACGGAAAGCGCCGCATTCTCGGCATTACAGACACCCGCTGCCGAGCATCCATAGTAGACCGGCAGAGGCGTGGCTGCGCCAACGCAGGCACTGCCGCAGTCCTGGGCAAATACCCCGATGCCAAGCACCCCGTTGGCGCCGAAACCCGCGACCGTGTCGAGCAGCGTGCCATTTGCGCCGCAGGTTCCGGGTGGTGCTGGCCCGCTACCGGTATCGTCAAGGATCTGTATCGGCACCTGGCCGGCGACTTCGCCGGCCAGCGTCACATCGGCCAGCGCCACCGGTCCCCAGGTCTGGCCGCCCCCGAAGGTCACGCACTCCTCCAGCGCCTGCCCCTGCGAGTCGGTCTCGGCCTTGAAATTCACACCGGCCGGCAGCACCGACCCGACCAGGCGCAGTCCGCTTGAGCCGGTATCCAACAGCACATGATCGACCGTGGCACATTGCGTACTACTCCCCGGCGCACATACGGTTACCGTCACGTAAGCGTGGTTGATCTGCCCCCCGGCGGCGGCCGGACCCGAATCCACGGTAATGGTCAGTCGGTTCTGCACCGGCACAGCGGCAACGCCACCGGCAGTGGTGTGATTGCCGACGCAGCCGCCAACGCTGGCCGTCAAACCAATCAGTGCAGCAACGAGCCGCATGCGGCGCATCAGCCGCTCACTCATTAGCCTGACTCAGGGTCGCAAGCGCGACGCCTGCGGGGATCCGCTGCGGCAGGTAGGCCAGTCCCGAATAGGCGCGCAGATGACCGGCGGATACCACCACCAGATCCGCCGCAGCCGCGCGCACGGCCCGCTGTCGCCCGGCGTTCGGCAGTGCGGCAAGCAATGACGTATAGGAGTTGAAATAGCTGCCAAGCAGCCCGGACAGGTCGGGGACTGCGGGCCCACGCCAGTTCACGGCGAACACCCGCCCGCTGGAATCCAGGAACTCGCGGACCAGGATGCCGTTGTCGGCCGCGATGGTCACCACGGCATACGAGGGTCCCGTCGAACGTTGCGTTACGCCATGAAGCTGTACGGCGTCCGCCTCGATGCTGGCCGCATCCGCGCCGAGCGCGGCGTGGGCCGAGCGTGCCCAGGCGGACACAAAGGCCACAACCAGCAATGGCAGCACTGCGCGGCGCGTAAGGCGGTACATCCACACATTCTGCAACAAACGTCACAGGAGTGTCAGCGTCTCAATTCACAGACAGCCATGCCCCGACTTGAGATTGCTCCAGATCCGGTGCGTCTTGACGCGGCAATCCGATAGTGCAGGAGGGGGATCCGCTCTCTTCCAGACGGCCGCGAGGGAAGCCGGAAATTGCCGTGGGCTAGGTCGCGCTACAGCCACCGTCAATCGCGGTGGACGCGGGCATTGCGCTGCGCGAACAGACGCACGAAGTCCGCCGCGCTGCAGGCCTTGCTGTGGAGGAATCCCTGGATTTCATCGCAGGCCCGCTCCCGCAGAAAGGCCTCCTGGGCGACGGTCTCGACACCCTCCGCGACGATGTTGACGCCGAGTGCCTTGCCCAGGGAGATGATGGCCTCGGTGATGGCCTGATCGTCCTGATTGCCGGGAAGCTCACGGATGAAGGAGCGGTCGATCTTCAAGGTATCGATCGGAAACTGCTTAAGCTGCGAGAGGGATGAATACCCGGTGCCGAAGTCATCGATGGCCAGCCGCACGCCCAAAGACTTGATGACCGCCGCGGTCTGGGCGGCCTGGTCGACGCTGTTCATGATCATGCTCTCGGTGATTTCCAGCTCCAGTAACTGCGGCGGCAGGCCGCTCTCCTGAAGGGCCTGCGTGATCACGTGCACCAGAGCCGGATCCTTGAACTGCCGAGGCGAGAGGTTCACCGCCATGACCAGCGGCGGAAGTCCCTGGCGCTGCCAGGCGATGCTCTGCTCGCAGGCGGTACGCAAGACCCATTTGCCGATCGGCACGATGAGGCCGGTATCCTCCGCCAGCGGAATGAAGGCGTTGGGCGACAGGATTCCCAGTTTCGGATTGTTCCAGCGAAGCAATGCTTCGACGCCGCAGATCAGACCGGTGGAGATCTGGATTTTCGGCTGATACTCCAGAAAGAGCTCATTGCGCTCCAGCGCATGCACCAGGTGCGTCTCCAGTTCGATGCGCTCCACCGACATGGGCGCCACCACCCCGGAGTAGAACTGGAAGTTGTTCTTGCCTTCATCCTTGGCGAAGTACATGCCCATGTCGGCCTGCTTCATCAGCGTGGCCGCATCGCTGGCATCCTCCGGGAATCTTGCGATGCCGATGCTGGCCGTGACGCGGCATTCGTAGCTCAGAATCCGGACCGGCTTGAGCAGGGCCGCCAGGATCTTGGCGGCCACCGCGGCGGCCGCGGCCTGGTCGGCGATCGGGTTCAACAGCACGATGAACTCGTCGCCGCCGAATCTAGCCACGACGTCGCAGCTGCGGATGCAGGCCCGCAGCCGCTGCGCGACCTGCCTGAGCACCTGGTCACCGGCCTCGTGACCGAGCGAATCATTGACGATCTTGAATCGATCCAGATCGATGAACAGCATGGCGCATTTTTGGCCGTTGCGACGCGCCCCCTCCAGCGCATGGGTCAGCAGCTCCATGAAGATCACCCGATTGGGTAGATCGGTCAGCTCATCGTGAGTCGCCAGATACTGAATACGCGCCTCGGCTAGCTTGCGCGGCGTGATGTCCTCGACGACGGAGACATCATAGAGCAGCTTGCCGTCGTTGTCGTAGCGCGGGGCGGTGGCGATCTTCACCCAGATGATCGTGCCGTCCTTGCAGATGTAGCGCTTCTCGAGCCGCAACGACTCCAGTTCCCGTGAATGCACCCGGGCGCGGTCGATGTCGGACAGATGCACATCCTCCGGATGCGAGATCTGCCAGATGGTCAGTGCGGCGAGCTCCTCCTGAGTATAGCCGAGCATGTTGCGCAGCCAGCTGTTGCTCCAGATCAGGTGGCCGGCCGGATCAACATGCGCGATACCGACCGCCGCCAGTTCCACGGTGCTGGCGTAGCGGGCCTCGCTCTCGCGCAGCAATGTCTCGAGGGCCCGGCGCTCGGTGATGTCGTGGATGGTTCCGACCACGGCGATCGGCGCGCCGTTTTCGTCTTCCCGGACATCCACCGATAGCTGCACGATCTTGGCGGTACCGCTGCGCGGCAGCAGCAGCCGTACTTCGGAGATGTCGTAGGCATTGGGTCCCACCGCAATGACCTTGCTGCGCTGCTTGAGGCTCCAGCGATCATCCGGATGCACATGGGCCATGAAGTTCTCGAAGCTGGACTGGTAGGTCGCCGGATCCTCTTCGAGCATGTTGTAGAGTTCTTCCGACCACCAGCTCCTGCCGGAGGCGATATCCGCTTCCCAGTTTCCGATCCGCGCAAGGCGCTGGGTGTCCCGATACCGAGTCTGCGTGAGTCTTAAGGCCGTCTGCGTGACCTTCTGTTCCGTAACATCCTGCAAGGTGCCGCTGACGATCATTGGGCGGCCACTCTCATCCAACGTAGCGACACCGCGCGTTTCGATGATCCGCTCGGTGCCGTCTGGCAGGGTGACGCGCACTTCAACCGGATCGAGGATCTCGCCGGCGAAAATCCGCTCGCGGGCCCGGTCCAGCCGGCGACGGTCGTCGGGATTCACCAGCGCCCGGAACCGCTCGTAGGGTCGAGTCTCCGCGTCCCGGTCCAGCTGCAGCAGGCGGTAGAGTTCGTCGGACCACCAGTGCGTGTCGTTGCGGAGATTCCAGCTCCAGCTGCCGATGCGGGCGATGCGCTGCGCCTCATTCAACCGGTCCTCCGTCAGGACCAAGTCGCGCATTGCCGGAAAGTCGCTGACTTCCTGGATGATGCAAAGCGTCAGCGCCTGCTCCCCGGCCGTCAGCGCGCTGCGCCTCAGGAGCAGGCTGAGGCGCCTGCCGTCTTTGCGCGCGCCCTGCGCCGCCAGGCTCGTTGCCAGTGACGAGGTACCGGCACCCTCCAGCCACTGCCGGACGTTCTGAACGCCGTGGGCACGAAGACCTGCCGGAAAGAGGAACTCCACGGACTGGTCTATGAACTCCGCCTGGGCGTAGCGGAACAGATGCACCACGTGCGCATTGGCATACTGAATGCGCGCCTCCTCATCGAGAACCACAACCGCCAGCGGCAGCCGTTCCAATAGCGCTATCGCAACGCTCAGTTCCATGGCGGTGAAAGGGGCGGAGTCATGCTCGGACCGGGCTGGTTGCATTTTCTTGGCGCATCGATGACGGGCACCTCCCCGTTATCGGTCACAGGGCTATTTCCATGAATGCGCGAGCGCACAGACTGTGACACGAGTCACAGGCACTACATCGACAGAATCTAGGCGGAGCCCTGAGGTCCCAGCAGCTCCAGGGCGAGTGCACTGGTGGCCTGGCGTAAATCCGCCTCGAAGCGGGGGTCCAGATCCCGGAGCACAAATTGGACCCGCCGCCCCGGCGCGAGTTTTACGTTGGTCCGCAACGTGGCCAGGTAGAAATCGCGCAGTTGGGCCTCTCCCTCAAAGGCGAGCCGGGCGAATTCCCCGTCGCCACGGTCATACACCAGCACCACGAAGGGCTTGCCCGGCTCCACGAACTGGGCGACGTTTTCCTCCCCCACGACTTTGCGCAGCGCTTCCTGCGAGGCAGGCACGGTCAGGTCGAACACGGCCGCGATGGGGCCTTGGGCCGGGCCGGCATTGGTCATGGCTAGTCCTCAATTCTCAGCGGGTACTCACAGCTATTATATGAGTACCCGCCAAGTCTGTGACCATCTACCGGGTCAGAACTACTGCCATTCGCGTTGCCGTCAAGGTGTTGGTCGCCGGATCGTACTGTCCAGCGGCACTCACGGCATGCACGATTGTCGTGTCGGTGACCTCCCCGGCCAGCGCGGCCACGAAGCTGCCGAAATCCGTGAAGGTCTCGCTGCGCATCGGACCCTGGTGGCCAATCGTGAACACATCCGCGTTGCCGCTTGTATCAGGCGCAATCGTCAGGGGCGTTGGTGCAGTCGCAAGGTTGATTGAGCGCGGACCGAGCAGGAGTGAATTATTGCGATCACTGGAGTCACCGGGGCCACCGCCACTGGAGTTACCATCCCCACTCGAGTTGCCGCCCCCGCCGGAGTTGCCGTTGCCGCCATTGCCGTCATTCTGCGCCGGCAGATTCAGCTCAAGGCTGGTGCTGGAACTGGTGAATGGTGCAAAAGCGGTCGGTGAACCGCCATGATCAAAGTGAATGTTGAGTTGCGCCTGGACCGCGGGCAGGCCGACCAGGGTTTCGGCGCTGAAGTCCGGCGGGGCGGATCCAAACGGCGTCACGAAACCAAGCGCTCCCGCGAAGCCGCCCACGGCAAAGGAGCTATCATCCAGGTTGCCGGTATCCACCACGTAGGCGAGCGCACTTGCATCATTCGCAGGCGCAGTGCCGGTGCCCGAAAAGTCGAACGCCCGAGGCGGCAGGCCGTCGAGTGACAGCAATGTCACTGTCAGGGAACCCGTCTGCAGACTACTCACCGTGCCCCACGCCCTGGTAATCGCCAACGTGGCCTGCCCGCTGCTGGCATCCAGGGTCAGTGCCTGGTCACTGCCGCGCGAGGCGACGCCCGATACGTCGATGTGCTGACCGACGGAAATGTCCGCCGTCGTGAACGATCCCGTGCGACCCACCTCCACGACCACGGTGCCCGCGCCGACGGTGACCTTGGCGTCGTGCTGCTCGAAGTCGAAATCGCCATTGCCATGACTCCAGGTTCCGGCCCGCACCGTCAAGGTCGTCGGGTCCCGCGCGATCACGGTGCCTGACAGGCGGTCCCGGCCCGGGTTCTCGAGGCTCGTTCCGGCCAGGACATTCTTGGCCACGATGGTGGGCTGGGCGCCGGCCTGATCGGTCCCGAAGGCTGCGATCTTGGCGCTTGCGGGCAGCGCCGCCAGGGCCGTGAACCCCGCGTCACCCAGATAGGCCTTGCCGTCGATCTGATAAGTCGTGGCAGCACCGACCTGAACCGTCACCTGCCCCGCCGCCGCACTTTCATCGTGGAACGGCTGGACCGCCAGCACGAACTGCTGCTGCGCGGCGCTCGCGCTGACCAGGGTTCCGCGCACCCGGATGGGCTGGGTAGCCGATGGGACCAGACTGGCGACGAGCGTCGGCGTGACGGTCACGGTGCCCGCCGTCAGGTCCACCACATTCGACACCGCCAGATTGAAATCCAGCGCCAGGCGCGCAAGGGCACCCGGGCTGACATGCAGATGATGGGCCGGATCCAGCTGCAGGGTCACGGTCAGCGCGCCGCTGATGGAGTTGCCGGCGCCATCGACCGGCGCCAGCGCCACCGGATTTCCGCTGCCGTCGTCGGCGCTGAGCTGGGCGTTGCTGAAGTCGATGGTCAGCTCTGCGCTGATATAGTCCGCCTGCGGAATCTGGCCGGCGCTGAGCAGCTCGGACAGGTCGACCAGCTTGGCGAAATCAACCTTCGTCGTCGCCGGAATCGTCTCGACGCTTGCGCCGGCGGCGGTCTGCAGCTTCAAGGACGTGAGCGAGACGATGTAACTGAGGAAGTCGCCTTTGGCGTCCGTCATCGTGAGCAATGCGGTGCCACAGGTCTGCGCCGTACAACCGGAAGCCATTGCCGCCGGCGCGGCCCCATTCATACTCATGCTGGTGCCACCGCAGCCGCTGATCGCGGCGGCCAGGCCGCAGATGACCAGGACCCAGGTCGAACGACGAGCCGCGCACGTGTTCCAGGAAAACATAGTCACCTCTTTGAGGACGCACAGCCATTGTCACGGCTCGTAGGTACCGCGGCAGCTCATTGGGGTTGCATCCGAAAGTGACTGCAATCGGCGACGGCCAAGGCCTGACCGCAGTTGCCAAGACAACCGCTGGCACGGTGCATCGGCCTGCAACTGGCGCGTGCCGACGCCCGGGTGGGCGGCGTATCCGGCGCGGCCTTGTGGCCGGAAGTTTCCCGCTCTTATCTATTTACTATCAATAAGATACGCTGCTCTCTGCAGGCTGATTATTTCGCCTGATCAGGGTTGTCCTGCGACTCCTTCTAATGCGCCATCCCGCCGCTGCGACCACGGCAGTTATAACGGCGCTTGCCGCACCCGCCGCCGGACTTAAGGATAAAATCCGCCAGCAAGAACAAGCACCACAATCAGACCGTTTGGGGGTTTTCCATGATGATCCGCAGCCGCACCCTGGGCACGAGCCTGTTACTGTCCGCGGCAATCGTGGCCGGCAGCGCCGTGACATACACCGCGGCGGCCGATTCACCCGCGGCCGACGTGACGGCCAAGCGACTGGTCAATGCCGACAAGGAACCCGGCCAGTGGATGACCTATGGCGGTACCTACTCCGAGCAGCGCTTCAGCCCGCTCAAACAGATCAATGCGGCCAATGTGAACGCTCTGGGCCTGCAGTGGTACGGCGATTACGAAACCAACCAGGACCAGCACGGCTCGCCGCTGTACGTCGATGGCGTGCTGTATGTGTCCACGTCGCGCAACGTCGTGCAGGCGTTCGATGCCAAGACGGGCAAGCCCTTGTGGACCTACAACGCGAACATCCACGGCGAGCGCCTGCGCTACAACGTGGGCCTTGTGAATCGCGGCATCGCGGCCTGGAACGGCAAGATCATCATGGGCACGCTGGATGCCCGCCTGGTCGCCATCGACGCCAAGACCGGCAAGGAGGTCTGGGCGACCGACACCGTGCCCGAAAGTCTCGGCCTCGGGGCTGAGATGGCCAAGCATTACTCCATCACCATGGCGCCGCGCGTCGCGAAGGGCAAGGTGTTCATCGGGGCATCGGGCGGTGAGTTCGGGGTTCGCGGCTGGATCGCGGCCTTCGACGCCGAGACGGGCAAGGAAGTCTGGCGCTTCTGGACGGTCCCCGGTGATCCGGCCAAAGGATTCGAAAGCAAGGCGCTGGAGAAGGCTTCGAAAAGCTGGAATGGTGAATTCTGGAAGATCGCCGGCGGCGGCGGCACGGTATGGGACGCCGCCGTCTATGACCCGGTGACCGACCTGCTCTACTTCGGCACCGGCAATGCCTCGCCGTGGAATGCGAATACCCGCGAGCCCTCGCTGGGTGATGACCTGTATACCGCCTCCATCGTCGCGGTGAAGGCCGACACCGGCGAATATGTCTGGCACTATCAGGAAACGCCGGGCGACTCCTGGGACTATGACGCGGTCAGTCCCATGATGACCGCCGATCTCCTCATCGGTGGCGCGAAGAAGCACGTCATCATGCAGCCCTCCAAGAACGGCTTCTTCTACGTCTCGAGGCGAAGAGCGGCAAGCTGCTGAGCGCCGATGCCTTCACCGAGGAGAACTGGGCGACGGGCGTGGATCTGAAGACCGGCCGCCCGCAGGTCGTGGAGGCGGCGCGCTACGAGAAGGAGCCCTGGGATCTCGCACCCGGTGTACAGGGCGGCCATAGCTGGCATCCGAATGCCTACAGTCCGGACACGGGCCTGGTGTACATCCCGGCCTGGGAAGCCTACTTCACCATGGCGGGTCCGCCGCCGGGCAGCGTCCAGGCCCCCGGCGGCCTTCAGCCTCGGCATCAACATGGGGGTACGGGTAGATCCGAGCAAGCTGCAGCCATACGCCCGCAGCGGCGTGAAGGGCAAGCTGGAGGCGTGGGACCCGATCGCCCGCAAGATCGTCTGGCAGACCGAGCCCACTGCCAACGGCCGACCCACCAGCGGCGTGCTGGCGACCGCCGGCAACCTGGTGTTCATGGGCAACGGCGGCGGCAAGACCCTGAGCGCCTACGATGCCAAGACCGGCGCCAAGCTGTGGAGCTTCGATGCCAAGACCGCGATCTTCGCCGCGCCGATCAGCTACAACGTTGACGGCGTGCAGTACATCGCCGCCAGCGTCGGGGGCGCCGGACAGGGCGGCTACTTCGCGCCGACCAACGCCCGCATGCTGGTGTTCGCCCTCGGCGCCAAAGCCGTGCTGCCCGAGCCGGCGCCGTACACGCCCCCGCCGCTGAATCCACCAGCCTCGACGGCCACCGCCGACGTGATCAAACATGGGGGCGAGGTGTACACGCAATACTGCTCGGTGTGCCATGGCGCCAATGGCCTGCAGGCGCGCACCAGCTTCCCGAACCTCACCGTGACACCACTGCTGTGGACCCAGGAAGGTTTCGACCAGGTGGTCCTGCAGGGTGGCCGGGCCGACAAGGGCATGGGCAACTTCGGCAAGGATCTGAAGCCCGAAGACTCGGTGGCCGTTCGCGAGTATCTGATCTCACGCGCCAATGCCGTAAAAGCCGCCGGTCCCGGGGCGGCCTTTGGGGGTCCGCCGCCCGCGCGAGCGGAGAGCGGGCACGCCAACTAGCGCGGCTGGCATCCTTCAACCGGGCGGCGATGCCCCTTGCGCACCCAGAGTGCCCATCACCGCCAGCGCGACCTGCTCATCGATCTGGCCGGCGCGCTGGTAACTCACCGGATAGCGGATCAAGGCCTCCATCCGTCCTCCGGACAGACGCATCTGTACCTGGGGTGCATGCGCGGGAGTGCGATCTTCCACGGCGGCCGCCAGGGCCGCCAGCAGTCTTGACTTCAGCGCACTGAAGTCGCCGACTGCGGGCAGCGGTACCGTGGTCTCGTGCCAGCTCAGGTCGCTATCGGCAATCTGCTTGAACAGTCCGCCCGCGGCCTGGAACACCACCAGATTCGCGAACGCCACCACCCGGCCGGTCGTGCCCAGGGGTCCTTGCTGATTCAGTTCCCTCAAGTGCAGCCGCACCAGGCCGATGTCGAGCACTTCGCCGACCACGGTGCCGATCTGGATCCGATCGCCGACCCGTATGCCGTACTTTCCGATGAGGAAGAAATATCCGACCACGGACACCAGCACGCTTTGCATGGCGACCGCCAGGCCCGCCGTCAGCAGGCCGGCGAAGGTCGCGAAGGTGCTCAGCTGCGTCACGAAGCTCAGGCTGATCACCGCCACCACGATGGTCCACAGCACGATCGTTCTGACCAGCAGCAGCTGGTAGCGCCGATGCGAATCGTGGGCATAGCGCAGCACGGCCCGACGCCACACCTCCCCCAGCGCGAAGACGATCAGCAGGATGCCGACGACGATGCCCGCACGCAGGCCCAGTGCGGACCAGGCTTCCCGGTACTGCTTCTGGACCGATTCATGCCAGCTGGCGAGGTTGTGCCGGTACTGCGTCAGCAGCGCCTGCTCCTTGCCCAAGGGCAGCAGCACCTCCGAGGTCTGCTTGAACAGCCACGCGAGGGTGTCGAACTGATTGCGCAGGTCCTTCAAGGCACCACGGTCGGCGTGGTCGGCCTGGATGGCCAGCAGGTCGCTGCGAGCTGAATACGCCTGCAGCTGGGCCAGCGGCGCCGCACTGATATCGTGGAAAGTATCGGCGAGGGCCGCCGTGCGCTGATCGATGGCGGCGATGGTTGCCAGCTTGGTGCGCTGGCGCAGCACCTCGGTGGCAAGATCCCAAATGCCAAAGCGAGTCGGCGTCGCTGCGCTGCCGGCGGTGCCGGTTGGGGCCGCTGCGGCCGGACTCGAACCCGTCGCGGCGCCAGGCACTGTGGCCGCGATGGCGTCGATCCGTGCTTTCAGGGCATTCGCGCTCGCCGACTTCGGATCGCTGCCGCTGACGAACTCCGTCATGGTGTCGAGCAGATTCCTGCGGGCATCGACCATCGCCAGCTCGCCCTGCAGCTCGGCGAGTTTCGCATCGATGTCGGGCCTCGGGCCCGCACCGAGTTTCTGTTTGTCGACCGCCATTTCCTGCAGGATGCCCTGACGCTGGGCATCCAGCTGGGTCTGCTGCTGGGTCAGTGTCTGCGCCGCCGTGGTGCCGGCCGCGGCCGCCTGCGAACTGGCCTCGCTGCTCAGAAGCTCGGCATTGGCGCGAGCGATATCAAAGGCCAGACCGACCACCTTGTCGGCCGTCTGCCGGTTGGCGAACAGGATCAGCAGGTCGCTGGGCTGGGTGGCATTCTGCTGCTGCGTTCCCAATGCCCGATACCATTCAACGGTTTCGTCGAGAATCTGGATGACCTGCCCGCCGGTGAGTACCGAGACATGTGTGTTTGGGGTTTGCGTGTGTGCCGCGGACTGCGCCAGCAGGGCGAGTCCGGGCAGTACCCAATGCGAAAATCGCTTCATCAATCACTCGCTCCGTCGGCTTGGCACCTTTGACATAGAATACGGGACTCGTGAAAACCTTCCACTGCACCCGCTGCCAGAATCTGGTTTTCTTCGAAAACGTCAAATGCCTGAATTGCCAGCGGGATCTCGCCTTTCTGCCCGATCGGATGGAAATGGCAGCGCTGGAACAGCATGAGGACGGACTGTGGTACCAGGATCAGTCCTACAAGCTGTGCGCGAACGGCCTGTCCCATCAGATCTGCAACTGGGCGCTGCCGCTCGCCGATGGCGAAAGTCTGTGCCGATCGTGCCGCCTGACCCATGTTATTCCAGACCTGAGCCAGCCGGGCAATGAGGAGGCCTGGCGCCGGCTCGAGACCGCCAAGCGCCGGCTGCTCTACACCATCCTGGCCCTGGGGCTGCCGCTATCGGCCAAATCAGCCTCGAACCCGGACGGCGTCGAGTTCGAGTTTCTGAAGGACTGCGCCGAGCCCGACGGCGACCGCAGCCGGGTGCTGACGGGACATGAAAACGGCTCGATTACGATCAACGTGGCCGAAGCCGATGATGTCTATCGGGAGCAGCAGCGTACCCGCCAGAATGAGCCCTACCGCACCCTGCTGGGTCACTTCCGGCACGAGATGGGGCATTACTACTGGGATCAGCTGGTGCTCAATGCCTCGCGGCTGGGTGAATTCCGGGAACTGTTCGGCGATGAGCGTGCCGACTATCGGTCGGCCCTGGACCGGCACTACCGCAACGGCCCACCGGCGAACTGGGAAAGCGCCTTCATCAGCGCCTACGCCAGCACCCACCCCTGGGAAGACTGGGCCGAGTCCTGGGCGCATGTGCTGCATATGATCGATGCTCTGGAGACGGCCGTATCGGTCGGGGTCACCATCAAGCCACCCCGGCCCGATGAACCGGCGCTGGTGATCTCGGCGCCCGACTTCACCGCCGGCAGCGCCGACTTCGATGACATGATCCGCGCCTGGCTGCCACTGACCTATGCGCTGAACAATTTCACCCGCGGACTGGGTGTCCCGGACGGCTACCGCTTCGTGTTGACGCGGCGAGTGGTCGGGAAACTGCGCTTCGTATACGACACCATCCAACAAAGCGTCGCGGACTCGCATAAGGCATCACGGCCGCTCGCGGATGGGTGACTCGAACCTCAGACCCACCGCATACTGCCCGTCCGCCAGCGGCGCGCAGTAGATCACCTGGGCGTCCAGGTTCTGCGGAGCAACGGGTTCTGCCAGCTGCACGCGCTGGTGCACACCCCACGGCCGCTCACTGATGACCCGGGCGCCGTGAACGCTGATGTTGCGGATGATCACGCGATCACAGATGGGATCCGGAACCGCCTCCGCCAGTAAGCCTGCCATGTGCATGTCCATGCGATGTTCGCGACGGACCTGGTGAGGCTGCACTGGCGAGGGCGGCAGCTCGGACGCCGACGCAGTCACGATTTCATCCGGCCGCGGCCGCCAGCATCGGACCGTACGCCAGCATCGCGGCGGCCGGATCACGCGTCGTCGGCGATTTGCGGCTCTTCTCCACGTACATGGCGCGATCGGCCTGGTCGAGCAGGGCCAGGACCGACGCCGGCCGCAGCGGATCGAAATCGGCAACGCCAATGCTGACGGACAGCGCGGCAGTCTTGCTGCTGGCATTGCAATCGCCAATGGCGCGGTAGATCCGGGTCCGCAGCATGCTCTGGGTTTCTGCACCGCTCTGGCGGGCGAGCAGCGCAAATTCATCCCCGCCGATACGACCGATGATGGCGCCGTCGCCGCACGCCGTGCGCAGCACCTTGCCGGCCGCCGCCAGCAGCCCATCGCCCGCCGCGTGTCCCAAGGTGTCGTTGATGCTCTTGAGATCGTCGATGTCGACGTACATGAGCATGGCGCAGCGCCGCTCGCGGCACAGATTTCGCAGCAGGCGGCTGCCGACCAGGTCGAAGCCGCGACGGTTGTACACGCCCGTGAGCTCATCGGTAACGGCCATGATGCGCATGGCGTAGAACAGCTCCTCGAGCGCTGCGACCTGCTCCTGGATCCGATCGGTCGATCGGCGATTCCGGCCCTGCAGCAGTTGCGTCAGCAGCTGCCTGACCCGCTCGTCATCGCCTTCCATCGCCGCCGAATTGAGTTCCCGGGCGAGCGCCGCGTTGCTGTCCGCGCCCCGGCCCCTGGCCCCGACCGAAGCGGCGGGCGCAGCAGATCCGAACATCAGTATTTGCTCCCAAACAGGTGTGCCAATCGTCTGGAGGCACGATAGCCGCAGGCATCCGCGCTCCCAAGCGGCCGATTGCGCGAGTGCGACTAGGGGGATTCCGATGCGCTGTAGGATGGCTCCTAAGCGGGTGTCCGGGATATCAGCTGGCGCATCTGCTGCAGGTCGAAGAAGTCGCGCGCACCGCTGAAGCTTTCCGGACGCAACTGGCAGCGGCGTCGCTTGCCCTCGCGCCGGTTGTGGATCAGCGCGGCATCCGCCAGCACCTTCAGATGCCGCGAGATGGCCGGCAGCGACAGGGCAAAGGGTGCAGCCAGCTCCCCCACCGAGGCTGGACCTCGGGCCAGACGGATCAGGATGGCGCGCCGCGTCGGATCGGCCAAGGCGCCGAAGGTGCGGTCCAGAGCGCTGCGTTCCCGGGAATTCATGAGGCTACTCTTATTTAACTGATTGGTTAAGTCAATAAGGCCTTTTTCCTCCGCGACACGCCATGGGCCGTGCAGGAGTTACGATGCGCGAGGCCGCGGATTTGCGCATAATTGGCGGTTGCGGATTGAGGGGGATGACCATGAAGAAGACACTGTCGCCGGCCGAACAGGCCCTGTCGGATGCGGCGCTCGACTACCATCGCCTGCCGACGCCAGGCAAGATCACGGTCACACCGACCAAACCCCTTTCCAACCAGCGCGACCTGTCGCTCGCCTACTCCCCCGGCGTCGCCTATCCCTGCCTGGAAATCGAAGCAGATCCGAAGACCGCCGCGCTGTACACCTCACGCGGCAATCTGGTGGGCGTGGTCACCAACGGCACGGCGGTGCTGGGATTGGGCGATATCGGCCCGCTGGCCGCCAAGCCCGTCATGGAAGGCAAGGGTTGCCTGTTCCGCAAGTTTGCCGGCATCGACGTGTTCGACATCGAGCTGGCCGAGAAGGACATCCACAAGCTGGTGGACATCATCGCCGCCATGGAGCCCACTCTGGGCGGCATCAACCTGGAAGACATCAAGGCCCCGGAGTGCTTTGAGGTCGAGCGCCTGCTCACCGAGCGGGTGAACATTCCGGTGTTCCACGATGATCAGCACGGCACGGCCATCATTTCCGCTGCCGCCATCCACAACGGCCTGGAGCTGGTGGGCAAGAACATCGCCGAAGTGAAGGTGGTCGTCTCCGGCGCCGGCGCCGCCGCGATTGCCTGTCTGGACCTGATGGTGGGCCTGGGACTGAAGCGCGAAAAGATCCTCGCCTGCGACTCCAAGGGCGTGCTGCACCTCGGCCGCAAGGACAGCCTCACCGAATCCAAGGCGCGCTACGCGCAGCGCACCGACGCGCGTACCTTGAGCGATGCCATCGTCGGCGCCGATGTCTTCCTCGGCTGCTCCACCGGTGGGGTGCTCACCCAGGACATGGTCCGGCAGATGGCCCCCAATCCCATCATCCTGGCACTCGCCAACCCGGAGCCCGAGATCCGCCCCGAACTGGCCCTCGCGGCCCGACCCGACTGCATCATCGCCACCGGCCGCTCGGACTACGCGAACCAGGTCAACAATGTGCTGTGCTTCCCGTACATCTTTCGCGGTGCGCTGGACTGCGGCGCCACGCGCATCACGGCCGAAATGAAACTCGCCTGCGTGCGCCAGATCTCCGACCTCGCCAAGGAGGAAATCAGCGAAGAGGTGGCCAGCGCCTACGCGGGCCAGGAACTGTCCTTCGGCCGCGAGTACATCATCCCGAAGCCCTTTGATTCGCGCCTGATCCTGCGCATCGCCCCGGCCGTGGCCGCCGCGGCGGCGGCCTCCGGGGTCGCCACCCGCCCGATCGGGGATCTGGATGCCTACCGCCGGCGGCTGACGCAGCTGTTCGCCGCGGGCGGCCTGGTCATGCAGCCGGTGTTCGCCGCGGCGCGCGCCTCGAGCAAGCGGCGGGTGGTGTTCGCGGAGGGCGAGGACGTGCGCGCCCTGCGGGCGGCGCAGTTCGCCATTGATGATGGCCTGGCCGAACCGGTGCTGATCGGCCGGCCGGCGGTGGTGGAGCAGCGCATCGCCAAAGCCGGGCTGCGGCTGCGACCGGGACAGAACATCGAGCTGATCAATCCGGACGATGACCCGCGCTTCAAGCAGTACTGGCAGGCCTACCACCGCCTGATGGGCCGCCGCGGCATCAGTCCCGAGGCCGCCAAGAGCGCGGTACGCCGTTCGACCACCACCATCGCCGCGATGATGGTGCGCCTGGGCGATGCGGACGCCATGCTGTGCGGTCTGCAGGGCCGCTTCGATGCCCATCTGGCCAAGATCGGCGATGTGATCGGACGACGCAGCGATGCGCCGTGCCTCGCGACCCTGAACGGGCTGATGCTGGATGGCCGCACCCTGTTCATCGCCGACACCTACGTCAACGAACTGCCCTCGGCGCAGCTGCTGGCGCAGATCGCACTGCAGGCCACGCAGGAGGTTCACCTGTTCGGCCTGACGCCCAAGGTCGCCTTCCTCTCCCATTCCAACTACGGGTCCTCGCGGCGCGAGTCGGCTTCGCGCATGCGCGAGGCCTACGAGATCTTCTCGAAGCTGGCGCCGAATATCGAGTGCGATGGCGAGATGCACGCCGATGCGGCGCTGTCGGAGACCATTCGCAGCGGCAACCTGATGGACAGCAGGCTGCAGGGCGAAGCGAATATCCTGATCTGCCCGAACCTGGATGCGGCCAACATCCTCTTCAACACCATCAAGGTGCTCAACCGCGACGGCACCACCATCGGCCCCATCCTCATGGGTGCGGCGCAGCCGGCCCATGTGCTGACGCCCTCCTCGACCGTGCGGCGCATCCTCGCCATGACCGCACTCGCCGTGGCGCAGGCGCCGCGCGCGGTGCTGGCGCGTTGATCGGCCGCTTCAGCCCTCGACCGGGGTGTCGGGGGTCTCCAGGATCAGCTCGTAGAATCCCAGATCCAGCCAGCGGCCGAACTTGTAGGCGGCCTGGTGGATGGTCCCGGCGTAGGTAAAACCGAGCCGTTCGTGCAGCAGCACGCTGCCGCGGTTGGCGAGGTCGATGCCGCCGACCAGCACGTGGTACTGCTGCTCGCGCGCCGCCGCAATCAACTCCTGCATCAGCGCCGTGCCGACACCGCGGCCGCGATGGTCCTTGTGCACGTACACGGAGTGCTCGACGGTGTACTTATAGGCCGCGCGGGCGCGGAAGGTGCCATAGGTGGCAAAGCCCACCAGCACGCCGGCCTGCTCGGCGCCGATGACCGGGAATGCGCCCGCCTCCTTCTGCGCGAACCAGTCCGCCATGCTCTGCGGCGTACGGGCCTGGTACTCGTACAGCGCCGTGGAATGGGCGATGGCCTCATTGAGGATGTCGAGAATGGCCGCGGCGTGCTGCCGGTGACTGCATCGGACAAACTCCATCGCCGCGCGCACTCCCCTCAATAGATCTCCGGCACCAGCATATCGGGTGGCACGGGGCGGCGGGAATAGTCATCGTGATGTTCGCGCGCGGGAAGCACCACCGTGCTCTTGGCCACTTCCCCATAGGGAAACTGCTGCAGCAGGTGATGGATGCAGTTCAGGCGGGCCCGCTTCTTGTCCACCGCCTGCACCACCCACCAGCGCGCCTCGGAGATGTGCGAGCGCTCCAGCATCAGCTCCTTGGCCCGGGTGTAGTCCTCCCAGCGCCGCCTGGATTCCAGGTCCATGGGGCTTAGTTTCCACTGCTTCAGGGGGTCATGGATCCTGCCCAGGAACCGCACGTGCTGTTCCTCATCGGTAATGGAGAACCAGTACTTGATGAGACGGATTCCGGAGCGCACCAGCATGCGTTCGAAATCCGGCACCGAGCGGAAGAACTCCTCATATTCCTCGGGGGTGCAGAAGCCCATGACGTGCTCCACGCCGGCGCGGTTGTACCAGCTGCGGTCGAAGCAGACGATTTCCCCGGCCGCCGGCAGGTGCGGCGCATAGCGCTGGAAATACCACTGGGTGCGTTCCCGGTCGTTGGGGGCGGGCAGCGCCACCACGCGGCAAACCCGCGGATTCAGGCGCTGGGTGATGCGCTTGATCGCACCCCCCTTGCCGGCCGCGTCCCGGCCTTCGAACAGAATCACCACCTTGGCGCGCGTGGCGACCACCCAGTCCTGCAGTTTCACCAGCTCCGCCTGCAGTCGGAACAGTTCCGAGAAGTACTGCCGACGGTAGACCTGCTCCCCATCCTCGCTGCGGACGGCTGCGACCCCGGGCGGCAGGTGGTCGCGGTCCTCGACCTCCATTTCCAGCTCCTCGTCGTAGCTGTCGGCCAGGTCCCGGCTCAGACGACGGATGAGGTCCTCCTGGTCGATGGAGGGCAGGTCAGACATGGGGGGTCCTTGCGGTGGTCAAAGGGGCTTTCACGTTTAGAGTGGAAGCTTTGCGGTTTTGTGACATTGATTTTCCGGCCCAGCTTCCTTAGGCTGCCCTCGCGGGCTGCGAAAGCTTAGGGGCGGGGCCCTGTCGCGGCACAGATCTATAATAAAATCAAAGGCAAGGGAGTGTCATGGCAGCGCAACTCGCGTCCGACCCGGCGGCCGTTTATGAGGGTCCTGCGGAGCTGCCCGAGGAACAGATCCTGTGGCTGCTGCAGCGGCTGGGACTGACCGCGGCGGAAGCGGCTCGCGATCTGGACGTGGACCCCGACCAGGTCTACGCCTGGTGCTCCGGGGAAGCCGTGCCGCCAAGGATGGCCATCCTCGCCTTGCGCCACCTGGCCGACCGGCTGCGTTGGATCGACTGATCAGGCATCGACGTTGCGCTTGGGTGCCCCGGCCCGATCCGGGACCGCGCCTTCCGGCTCTGCCACCGAATCCTCGCCGGCCTGCCGCCGCAGACTTTCCTCGTGCGCCTCGCGCAGCGCCGCGAGCAGCTGCGGGCTGTAGTTCTTGACTCCCGCAAAGGCCGCCGAGCCCTTCATTTCCGGCTTCATGCCCAGATCCCGGGCACCCGCCACGAATTCCTCATCGGGCGCCGCCAGCAGTTCCTGCTCCAGGCCCTGGATCAGCTGCTCGAGCCCTACATCAGGCCGCACGCTCATTGCGCTACTCCCATGGTCAAGCCGGCACGGATCACCGCGCGGCGCATGCGCTTGCGGGCCGAATCATACTCGGTCCGGGTCAGGCCCAGCAGCCGGCGGATTTCCTCGGCCGTCAGACCGTCCGCCAGGCAGGCGATGATCTGCAGGGCCACCGGATCGTGCGCAAACAGCGTGCCGATGGCCTCCAGCTGCTGGGCCGCGATCAGCCAGCGCTCCGGATCCGGCTGCGGATCGCAGGCCTCGGATTCAGCGGCCGCCCGTTGATAATCGGTGGTCAGTATCGGTTGCTGCTCGGTCGCGCGTCGCCGCCGGCGCCAGTACTCGGCCTTGATGCTGCGCATGACGCCGGCCAGGAAGGCCACCGCGGGCACGTCCGCCGGGATGGCGCGCGAGCCGTCCAGCACCCGCGCGAAGGCCTCCTGCAGCAGATCGGCCCAGGACGCATCCGGCGGCAGGCTCCGTCCATGCAGTCGCGCGATGACCTTCAATCGCAGCAGATCGCAGTCGGTCACGATCTTAAGGGCCAGCGCCCGATCGGCCGGCGGCACTTCAGTGCGTTGCTCCCCGGCTTTCACTTTGTCCACGTACCCCTTCACCCGATCCATCATCGCCGAATCCTCGGCCCTCACGACAGGTTGGCGTTTCGCCATGCGCACCTCCGCAGCTTCATGCCGGGTATGCGCAGCAAACGGGCGGCCGCGGACAATTCCGGATATCTTGTCGCCCCTTCGACCCGTAACCTGGAGTGATTGCGCTTGGGCATTCCGTTTCTGATCAAGGGCCTGCTGATCGGCCTATCGCTCGCCGCGCCCTTGGGACCCCTCGGGCTGCTGTGCATGAACCGTGCGCTCACCGCCGGTCCCCGCGTCGGCTTCGCCTGCGGCCTGGGCGCGGCGGCCGCGGATGGCCTGCACGCCCTCGCGGGCATGATCGTCCTGGCAGTCATCGCCCAGTGGATCGTCGATGACCCGGTCGCGCTGCAGGTCATGGGCGGTGTGTTCCTCGTGTATCTGGGTGCCCGCACCTTCATGCGCCCGCCGGTCGTGCTGCCGCCGGCCACCAAGGCGCCCGTTCTGCAGCCTCACAGCGCGCAGGCGGCCTTCATGGCCTCGCTGCGACTGACCCTGGCCAATCCCGTGAACGTCCTGGGCTTCGCGGCCATGTTCGCCGGGCTCGGCGCCGCACCCGGCATCCTGATCCGCGCCGATGTCGCGGCGGCCGTGCTGATCCTCGGCGTGCTGCTGGGAGGGGTGCTGTGGTGGCTGGCCTTGAGCAGCCTCATCGGGCGCCTGCGCCTCTACATCGGCGCCCGCAGCCTGAGCCTGGTCAATCGCCTGGCCGGCACGGTGCTCACGGCATTCGGCCTGTATGCGATCGCGGCCCTGCTGCCGCTGCTCTAGCGCAAATTCCGGCGGGCCCTGCGCCGCGGGGCCATTCCGAGGTTCAGTTCGCGGCGCAGGCTTTTGAGCGTGGCCGCGACGCGCGCCGCATCGGCGCTCTCGATGGCGGCCTCCAGGTGCAGGAAGACGCCCAGCGCACCGGCCAGGAAGGCGTTCTGCGCAGTTTCCGTTTCGCGCTGCGTCGCCGCCCGCGGCAGGAAGGAACGGGACACCTGTGACCACAGTTTCACCACAGTTGCATCACGCATCGGTTCAAGTCTCCCTTGCCCACGTTGTAACTGGCGCAGTGCCTACTCAATCGATACCCTGAGCTCATGTCAATGAGCGGGCTGCATTTGCGACCATCGGCGCTGGCCGCACTGCTGCTCCTGGGCTGGCAAGCGGCGGCGGCCGCGGACAATTCCGGCTATCGCGCCGTGCGCGAGCAGTTCCAGCGGGCCATGGCGCAGGCGGCGCAGCCCGCCCAGGGCGTCGGCGCCGATCTGGCCGCTGATGCGCACGATGACGCGGCGCTGCGCAGTTATCCCCTCTACCCCTACCTGCAGGCCGAGCGCATCGTCCAGGCCTTGAACTCGAGCGCCACGCAGGCCGCCGCCGACCGGCGCGCCGCGGGCTTCCTGGCCACCCACGATCAGCTCCCCGTCGGCGCCCAGCTGCGGCGCAGCTGGCTGGAGAATCTGGCGCAGCGCGACCAATGGGAGGCGTTTCTGGGCGCCTACCGGGAATCCGGGGCCACCGATGCCCTCAGGTGCGCGGCGCTGACGGGGCGGATCGCCACCGCGCAGACCCAGGCCCTCGGGCCCTCCCTCACTAAACTATGGCTGAACGCGCGCGAGGTGTCGGAGTGCGAGCGCCCGTTTGCCTACGGCCTGGACCACGGAATCATTACCTCAGACCTGGTAGAACGCCGGGCGCGGCTGGCGCTGCAGGCGGGCAACACCGCGCTGGCCAAACCCCTGCTCGCTCGCCTTCCCGCCGAGCCGGCCGCCGCCCTGCGGCAGTGGGCGGCGTTGCTGGATACGCCGCTGCGCTCGATCGATGTCCTGCTGCATCGACCGGCCACGGCGGTAGCGCCCGAAGCCCTGCTCGGCGGCTGGACAAAGCTGGCGCGCCAGGACCCGGATGCCGCGGTGGATCGGTATGCGCAGCTGCTGCGGGCGCGCAACTTCAGCGCTGACTCCGCCAGCCCCTATGCGCTGGCGGTAGCCCTGGCCCTGGCCTGGCGGCGCGACGCGCGCGCCGAGGAATTCTTTGCGCGGGTCAATTCCCATGACCTGGACGATGCGGCCCTGGAGTGGCGCGCGCGAGCGGCGCTGTGGGCCGGCAACTGGCCACTGGTGAGCCAGGCGATCGCCGCCATGTCGGAGTCGAACCGGCAAAGCGCACGCTGGCGTTACTGGACGGCGCGGACGCTGGAACAGGCGGGCGATACGGCGCAGGCGCACCGGCTGTTCACGGCGCTCGCCCCGGATGACAATTACTACTCCGGCCTGGCGGCAGCCCGCCTGAAGACCCCGGTCACGCCGCATCCGCAACCGCTGGCCCGCGACGGGGCGCTGCGCGCCCGCCTCGCGCAGCTGCCGGCGCTGGTGCGCGCCCACGAGCTGTTGTTGTGCGAACTGCGTGCCCAGGCCACCAATGAATGGCAAGCCGCTTTCGATGAACTCAACCCGGGGGAACGCCAGCAGGCCGTCGCGCTGATCGCAGACTGGGGCTGGTATGACCTGGCCGTGACCACCGCCACCACCCTGCACATCTTCTACGACTACGGCCTGCTGTACCCGCAACCGTATGAGTCATCGGTCACCGCGGCCGCGCATGCGGCGCAGCTGCCCGTGAACCTGCTCTTCAGTGTGATCCGCCAGGAGAGTCTGTTCCGCACCGACGTTGTCTCCAGCGCCGGGGCCCGCGGGCTGATGCAACTGGAACTCTCCACCGCCAGGCCGATCGCGCGCGCGCTGAAACTGCCTACCCCGCAGCTGGGGGATCTGTTTGATCCGCAGATCAACTCCACACTGGGCGCGCAGCATCTGCACCAGCTGCTGGACAAGGTCGACGGACAGTTGCCGCTGGCGCTGGCCGCCTACAATGCCGGAATCGCCGCCGCCAACCGCTGGCTGCCCAGCGACAGCATCGCCCCCGACGTGTGGGTCGAGAATATTCCCTTCAACGAAACGCGCGCCTACGTGCAGCGCATCCTCTGGCACACCGTCGTCTACGGCTGGTTGCGCTCCGAGGGCCAGGCCCAGGACACCGCCACCTGGCTGGCCCCCATCCGCGCCGCGAACCTCGCCCAGGCGCGCGTCGCGCGTGACTAGTCAGTCCTTGGGGCGTTCCGGTATCGCCATGCCGCGGATCACCGCGGGACGCGCCAGGAAGGTATCCAGCGCGCGGGTCACGGCCGGAAAATCCGCGATGCCCACCAGCTCGCCGGCCTCGTAGAAGCTGACCAGGCTGCGGACCCAGGGGAAGATGGCCATGTCGGCGATGGTGTACTCCTCGCCGACCACCCAGGCGTGGGACTTAAGCTGCTGCTCGAGCACTTGCAGCAATCGCTTCGCCTCGGCCACATAACGGTCCCGCGGCCGCTTGTCCTCGAAATTCTTGCCGTCAAAGCGATGGAAGAATCCCACTTGGCCGAACATCGGACCCACCCCGCCCATCTGGAACATCAGCCACTGCAGGGTGTGATAGCGCCCCGCCGCATCTTGCGGCAGGAAGCGCCCGGTCTTCTCGGCCAGATACACCAGTATGGCGCCGGATTCGAACAGCGCCAGCGGCTTGCCGCCGGGGCCTGCCGGATCGAGGATCGCCGGAA
Source organism: uncultured Pseudomonadota bacterium (assembly GCA_963726995.1). Taxonomy (GTDB): domain Bacteria; phylum Pseudomonadota; class Gammaproteobacteria; order Steroidobacterales; family Steroidobacteraceae; genus DAIDKA01. Next base: position 588,725 of record CAVSEP010000005.1, on the reverse strand, counting down.
TCTTGTTGTTCGGATTCACCGACAGGAATTCCGGGCTCATCTGCTCGTTGCGGTCGAAGCGCACCGCATGCGCCTCGTAGGGCAGCCCGGTTTCCTCGAGCATCACCGAGACCTTCACGCCATTGGGGGTGGGCAGCGAATACAGCTGCAGCCGGTCCGGATGCTTTGCCGGCCATCTTCGTGTGACCGGAAAGGCGGCCAGATCGCTCACGGGTGCACCGGCGCCCACTGGGAGCTCATCCGATACGGCACGCCGGTGAATATGGCCTCGATCCGGTAGAGCTTGCCGCTGCGGATCTTGAACAGCTCCATGACCGATATGGTGCTGGGTGACTTGATGGGATTCTTGGCCGCCTTGCCGTCCGTCGTCTTGTAGTCCTCGAAGGTGGCGCCATGGTCGAAGGACGCCTGCGCCATCACGATGCCGCGTTCCTCGTCGACCAGCGTGAAGCGCCGGTCGCGCACCCGGTCCACGAAGAAGAAGGTCCCCAGCCTGAACTGCGCCTCGCAGCCCTGCGCATCCGACCCGAAGCTGCCGTTGGTCGTCACCTGGCCGTTCTCCTCGCGCGCGCAGTCCGGATCAAAGCGCGTGTGCAGCACCCCGTTATTTTTCTGGATGGTGCTGAAGTAGCCATTGACCAGGGCGATCATCGCCTTGCGGGAACTGCGTTGTGCGGCGGGCAGCGCGGTTGCAAAACTCGGATCATGGGTGAAGTGTGCCGGATCACCCCATGGGCCCGGATCGCCTTTGCGGTCCAGGATCGCCTCGATCTCGGCCACCTTATGATGCGTCACTTTCAGGCGCATGGCGTAGTAGGACAGCTGCCCGTGTTCGGCCACCGTGCCGTACCAGCCCACGGTGCCGGTGCTGGTATCGGCCACCAGCAGCGGATTCTGATCGCGCGCCGTGGCCGCGCCCCAGACACCATCACCAATCATCATGCCGACATTGTTCTCGGTGTAACGCACCGTGTGCGCCCAGGGCACGCGGCCCGGCTCATGCGCCGCCAGGGCATCCATATAGTTATTCGCCGTGGCGAACAGGCACTCCCGATTACAGGGGCTGAGATCCTCAGGCTCTGTCACGGCGGTGTCCGGCATCCGTGGCGCCGCTGCGAGCTGCGGCGGCGGTGAGGCGTAGGGGGAGTGCATGAAGTAAGGCACATAGGTGAACACCACCTCGACACGATAGATCATGCCATTGCGGATCTTGAAGGCCTCCATGAGGGAGATGGAGTTGGGCCACTTCAGCGCCGTGGCATGCACCTTCCCGTCGGTGGTCTTGTAGCTGTCAAACGTATTGGCATGATCAAAGAATCCGGTGGCGACGACAATGCCGCGCTCCGCATCGACAATGGGAAAGCGCCGCTCGCGCACCCGCTTGTTGATGCGATAGATCCCCAGCTTGAACTGGCTTTCGCAGCCCTGGGCAATCGCCGCGGCGCCCTGGCCGCCACTGGTGGTGCTGATGCCGTTCTCATTGCGCTGGCAGTCCGGATCGAAGGCCGTGAAGATCTGTCCGTCATTCTGCTCGACGGTGCTGAAGTAGCCATTGGCCACCGCGATAAGGCGTTCACGCTCGCGCCGCTGCTCCGGCGGCAGCACTTCCTGGAAGGCCGGATCGTGGGTGAGCTTGGCGGGATCGCCAAATGGCGCCGGATGGGTGGGCGAGCGTTGGATCACCGACTCCACCTCCGTGATCTGACCGTCCACCACCTTCAGGCGCACCGCGAGGTAGGCGGCGCTGCCGTGTTCCTGGACAGTGCCGTACCAGGCCGCATTGCCGGTGGTGGGGTCGGCCACTTCGAGACCGCTGGCCGAGACACCGCCGACCGAGCCCCACAGGCCCTCGCCCAGCGGCATTTCCACGTTGTTTTCCACGTAGCGCACGTTGCGGGCGAAGGGCGCGAGGCCACGGTCCTTGTGGCCCAGGGCATCCAGATAGCTGTGCAGCGCGCCGAGCAGGCAGGTCCGGTTGCAGCCCGGATACACGGCGCTGGGTTCACCAGGCGCCTGCGCCATGGCGCCGGAAGTGAGCCCCACGGCAATCAGCAGCCACGCCGCGCGCACGCGCCGGCGTTTTCCCCAACTTCTGGCCGGTATCTTCATCGCTACCCCCTCATTCGACGGACCTGTCGTGTTGTTATGTCGCGGGCCGATTCGCCACATCCTTGAAGGCCGATTCCATGGACAGCACCCCCTGAACCACCCGGGTGCTGGCGCCGGCGCCGCTGTCCATGAAGATCACCTTGCCCTGGGCATGTTCGGCGACGTACTTGAGCGCATCGGTGTATTCCAGGAACAGCAGGAACTCCGGATCCACGCCCGCATTGCGCAGACTCTCCGCCGCGCCCTTCATGCCGTCGGCGATGTTCTTGCGGAACAGCGCAAGCCCCTCCCCGCGCAGCGCCGAGGCCTTCTTGTCCGCTTCCGCGCCGATGGTCTTGTAGGCCGCCTCCGCCTCCGCGTCCTTGGTGCGCTTCACCAGCAGCGCCGCGCCTTCATTGGCGGCCGCGGCCAGCAGATTCTTCGAGGAGACGACGCGCGCCATGGAGTCGATGATTTCCTTGTCGAAGGTCATGTCGGTGATCTGGATGTCGCGCACCACGTAGCCCCAGGCCAGCACCACCTCGTCGAGATTCTTCTTGGTGTGATCGACGATCTCGGCGCGCATGCCGAGGATGTCCGATTGCTTGGTCGTGGCCACGAACTGGCGGATCGAACCGTCGATGGTTCGCTGCAGCGCCAGCTGGAACTCCTGGTTGGTGGCAAAACTGAACACGGCCTTCTTGACGGACTCCTCGTCCGCCGCGGAGACCGTGTACAGGACCATGGTGGCGAACTTCACATTCGCCTGATCCTGGGTGATGGCCTGAAACTCCAGCTGCAGTGCGCGGTTCTGCAGCGACAGCCGATAGGCCACCTTCTCCCAGGGCAGCTTGAAGTTCAGTCCTTCGCGCATGAGGCGGTGGTAGCGCCCGAACAGCGTCACCACGGCCACGGTGGCCTGCGGCACGGTGCGGAACATCGAGCCGATCGCGTAGATCAGGATGATGGCGACGACGATGAACACTGGATAGGAGTACGTCACGAGGGCACCTCACGGTCAGTGGGCCCGCATTCTACGCCACCGGCACCAGCACCGTGATGCGCAGGTCCGGCTGGCGCACCACCCGCAGGATGTGCTGCTCGAAATGCTGGATCCGGCCCCGCTCCACCCGGAAGCTGCGCCGGCCGCCGTCGCGTGCCAGCACCTGCTGCGAGCGCCAGGCAGAGGCGAACTGCGCGCTGGCCTGACTCAACTCCTCCACCAGTGCCGAGCGCTGCGGGTCATCGCGCATCTGCGGCATATCGGCGCGAAATTCGGCCACCAGGCGGCGCGCCCGCTCCTCCCAGTCCAGCAGGAAGGTCCGGGCCCTGGGCTGCAGGAAGACGTAGCGCAGCAGGTTGGGCGCCGGGCGCGCCGCGGACGCACGCCGGCGGGGAGCTGGCGCGGTTGCCAGCCAGTCGCGGAACAGGCGCTGCGCGGCCGCATTCCATTCAATCGCGTTCCAGTACCGGTCCAGCACATAGGCCGGGGTGCGGATCGCCCCCACCAGGCCCGCCAGTTCCGCGCTGCCCGCCCTGCGGTGCCCGGGCGGCGCCGGATCCAGGCGCCCGGCGATCTCAAACAGGTAGCCGCGCTCCGCCGGGCTCAACTGCAGTCCCTGCGCCAGGGCCGCCAGCGTCGCCGGCGACACCGCGGCCGTGCGTCCCTGCTCCATCCAGGTGTACCAGGTCGCGCTGATGCCGCACAGCTGCGCCACCTCCTCGCGCCGCAGCCCCGGCGTGCGGCGCCGGTTGCGCTGCGGCAAACCCAGGTCCAGGGGCCGCAGCGTTTCACGGCGCGCGCGCAGGAACTCACCCAGCAACCGGGCTTGCGGCGCCGGGGTGGCCGGCGGATGGTGCGGATCCATGGTCATGACGGGTAAATCTTATAATAGGATAACTTCGCTACTGCTACCCGTATGAATTCGCGTGCACACTGCGACCCAGGTTCACTGCAAGGAATCGTCGTGCGCACCCACACCGAAGCCGTACAGCATCAGTTCGATCCGCGCAGCGAAGCGTATCTGACCAGCGCGGTGCACGCCGCAGGGCCGGATCTGGCGGCGGCCCGCGAGCGGCTCGAAGCGCAGGTGGCGCCTACGGCGCAGATTCTGGACGTGGGCTGCGGCGCGGGTCACCTGAGCTTCGCGCTCGCCCCCGCCGTGGCGCGGGTCCTCGCCCTGGACCCCGCGCCCGCCATGCTGGCGACGGTGCGTCAGGCCGCGGCGGCCCGCGGCTTACCGCAGATTGAAACCGTCCCGGGCTCGGCCGATGCCCTGCCCTTCGCCGACGCCAGCTTCGACCTGGTCGCCAGCCGCTACAGCGCCCATCACTGGCTGGATGTGCCACGCGCCCTGGCCGAAATGCGTCGCGTGGTGAAACCTGGGGGTTTCGTGCTGATCATCGACCTGCTGGGTGAGGATCAGCCGCTGGTGGATACGCATCTGCAGAGCATCGAACTGCTGCGCGATACCTCGCACGTGCGCGACTACGGCAGCCGCGAGTGGCACGCGCTGCTCGCCGCCGCCGGGTTCACGGACATCGAGCAGCGCCGCTGGCCGATCCGCCTGGAGTTCGCCGCCTGGATCCAGCGAATGCGCACCCCCGCGCCACTGGTCGCGGCGATCCGGATGTTGCTGAATGCCGCCCCGGCCGAGGTCCAGGAGGCGCTGCAAATCGGGGCCGACGGCAGCTTCACGGTGCATACCGGCCTGTTCTGGGCGCGGCCTGCATGAGCCGTCGCTGAAGGACCCGCCGGTATCGCGCGCCCCTGGCTTGCGGCCCGCGTCCGCCTCTGCAAGGATGCCCGCCATGGCCAGAACCCCCAAACGCAAATCCAAGTCCAAATCCAAGTCCAAATCCCGGACCAAGCCGGCGGCGCGGATCAAGGCCAGGGCTCGCGCGACGGCCAAGGTCCCTGCCCGCCGTAGGCGGCGCAAGGCCTCCGGCGCGAAACCCACCGCTGCCGGACAGCTCGCCCGCAACAAGCAGCTGGTGCTCGCCTTCTACCAGAAGCTCATCGGTGAGAAGGACTACGCGGGCGCGCGTCAGTACATGGGCGCCGAGTATCGCCAGCACGCCCCCTACGCCACCGACGGCCATGCCGGCATTGCCGCCTGGCTACTGGGATTCAAGGCGGCATTCCCGCAGCACCGCTATGAGGTGAAGAAGGTCATCGCCGAGGGCGACCTGGTGGTGCTGCACCTGCATGGCATGAACGGACCGAACCCGCACGGGGAGTCCGTGATCGACATCTTCCGCGTCAGGGACGGCAAGGTCGTGGAACACTGGGACGTCATCCAGCCCATACCGGAAAAGGCCGACAACCCCAATACGATGTTCTGAAATCCGCGCTCAGATGGCCCGCAGGGCCAGCGCCACGGGAATACGCGCCGCCCGGATGGCCGGCAACAGCCCGCCGATCAGTCCCACCACGCAGGCCCAGACGATGCCCAGCGTGATCAGCGCCGAGCCGATATGCAGGTGGAATACGATCTGCGCCAGGCCCCCGCCGCCGGCAATGGTACTGACCGTATTGCCGTCGAACACGAACCAGGCCAGCGCGGCACCGGCCAGGGCCCCCACCACCGACAGCACCAGCGCCTCGAAAATGACTGAAATCACCACGCCCGAGGCGCCAAAGCCGATGGCGCGCAGGGTCGCGATTTCCACCGCCCGGGTACTGACCGCGGAATACATGGTGTTCAGGGCCGCGAACACGGCGCCGATGGCCATGACGGTGCAGATCACTCGCGCGATGATCGACAGGAATTTGGCAAAGGTCTCTGACTGGCGTTCGTAGTAGTCGCTCTCCGAATTCACCGACACCGAGAGTGTCGGGTCATGCAGCAGGGCCGCGCGCGCCTTCGCCAAGGCACCCTTGTCCGCCAGCCTCACGATCACGGAATTGTAGGTGCTGCGCTGATAGGCGGCGAGCACGGTATCGATGTCGCCCATGACTTCCGAGTCATGCGCGCCCCCGCCACTGTCGAAAGTTCCGACGACGGTCCAGACATTGTCGCCGAATTTCACCTGGCTGCCGACGCTGAGATTGGCATAGCGGTCGCGCGCCGACTTGCCGGCGATCAGCTCGCGCAGCCCGGCGCGAAACAGCCGGCCCTGCACGATGTGCATTTCCGGTCGCAGCGCCAGCAGCTGCTCGGTGGCCACTCCCCGCAGGGTCAGCGAACTCAGTTTGCCGTTGTCCAGCTGCGGCAGGTTCACCGACGAGAGCGCTTCGGCCGAGGCAATGGGCTTGTGATTGGCATCCTTGGCGACGAACGGGGAATCCATGATGGTCGCAATGTAGTCATGGGGCAGATTGCTGCCCACTTCATTGGCCGCCTGGGCGTGCAGCACGATGGCGCGATCGGGGCTGCCGGTGGCCGTCAGGGCGCCGGCGAGTCCCGTGGACAGCGCCAGCACCGAGAGCAGCACCGCCACCACGCCCGCCGTCCCGACGACGATCACCAGCGACGGCCGCAGCCGCTGCGGCAGGCCGCGCAGGCTGATCGAGGATACCGCCACGAGTTGTGCCAGCTGCTGCATGAGGCTCCTTCAGCGTCCCGACAACGCCGCGACGATATTCAGGCGGCGCGCGTGTACCGCCGGGGGCACCCCGCTCGCCAGCGCCAGCAGCACGGCGACGGCCGCGCTGGCCGCATAGACCAGACCCGGCACGTGCATGGCGCCGATGCCCTGGGAGGCCAGCACCGGACCGCTGGTGAGCACCGGCAGCACCACCGAGGCGAGCGCGACGCCGATGGCGGCCGATATCAGGCCCAGCAGCAAGGATTCGACCAGCACCAGCCACTGCACGCCCGCGTCGGTGAACCCGAGGGTCTTCAGCACGGCAAGTTCGGCAGTGCGCTCGCGCACCGACTGGGAAATGGTGTTGGAGGTGAGGAACAGCAGGGTGAACATGACCGCCGCGACCACCCCGTTGACCAGGAAGTTGATGTCGCCGATCTGCCGCAAGGTGGACTCTATCGAATCCTTTTCATTGGCGGTCGTGGTCTGATCCGGGGAATTCGCGAACCGGTCGTCGATGGCCTGGGAGATGGCGGCGGACTTGGCCGGATCGCCGATGCCGACGTAGAACAGTATCGACTGGTTCTTGCCGGTGGTGACCGCCTCATTGATGAAGTCGTAATGGGCAAAGATGCGCGTCGCCCAGGTCGGCTGCTGCAGGGTATACGTCCCGACGATATCGAAAGCCCAGTCGGCACCATCCGTGCGGCTGGTATTCAGCGAGTGCATCGGCACGCGGTCGCCGACCTTCCAGCCGTACTGCTTGGCCGTGGTCACCCCGACGATGATGCCGCTGCGGGTCCTGGCCATCGCGGCCACCTGATCCGGCGCCACCTTGAGGTCCGCGCTGACCTTCAGCATCTGATCGAAGTCCGTGCCGATGATGATCAGCGGATTATTGGGGCGCTGATAGGTGCCCGCCAGAACGTTGAACGGGGCCACGGCCGTGACACCCGGAATGGCGGCGATCTGCACGCCATGGGCCAGCGGCATGGGTGCGTTCTGGTTCACGCGGCTCTGGACCACGAGGTGCGACACGCTGGTGAGATTGATCACCTGGGCGATGCCCACGTTGACGCCCTGGAGCACGCCGAACAGAAAGAACGCGGTGGCGATCGAAAAGCACGTCAGCAGCGTGCGCGCCGGTTTGCGGCGCAGTGCCGCCCACACCAGCGGCAGGTACTTCACGCAGCGGACCTCGGCTCATCACGCGCCAGCGTGCCCTTGTCCATGTGCAGCAGCCGGGACGCGTATGCCGCGGCACGCGGATCGTGGGTCACCATGACGATGGTCTTGCCCTGCTCCTTGTTCAGGATGGTCAGCAGCTTCAGGATCTCCTCGGCGCTCTCGCGGTCCAGGTCACCGGTGGGCTCATCGCACACCAGCAGCGTGGGATCGGCGATCAGCGCGCGCGCGATGGCGACGCGCTGCTGCTGCCCGCCGGAGAGTTCCGTGGGCTTGTGCGTGGCGCGATCCGACAGTCCCACCAGGGCGAGGGCCGCGGCCACGTTGCTCTTGCGCTGGGCCCGCGACAGGTTGGTGAGCAGCAGCGGCACTTCCACGTTGCGCTCGGCCGAGAGCACCGGCAGCAAGTTGTAGAACTGGAACACGAAGCCCACGTGGCGGGCGCGCCAGGCGGCCATCTGCGAACCGGACAGCTTGTCGAGGCGCTCCCCGGCCACCGTGATCTGACCCTCATCGGGCTTGTCGAGGCCGCCGATCAGGTTCAGCAGCGTGGTCTTGCCGGAGCCCGAGGGGCCCATGAGCCCCAGGAACTCGCCGCTTTCCACCTCGAGGTTCAGCGAGTGCAGCACTTCCACCCGCTGTTTTCCGCGTGTGTAGCTCTTGACGACGTTCTGTATCGAAACCACCGCAGCCATGGAGCGTCCCCTCTTGCTTGAGTTGTCTACTTGCCGGAAGAAGCCTGTGAACCGGTTGCCGCCGAGGGCGCGCTGCCTGCGGCCGGCGCCTCGTTCAGGAACGACACGCGCGCACCCATTTCGGGCAGGATGCGCGGGTCCATTTCCTTGAATCCCACTCGCACCTTCACCGTGGCCTTGGAACGGTCCGCGGTGGGTATGATCGCCTTGACGGCACCCGGAATGTTCCAGTCAGGATAGGCGTTCAGCCGCACCGTGGCCGGCTGGCCGACGTGCACGCGATTGATGAAGTTCTCGCTCACGTCGACTTCCACTTCCAGGGAGTCCATGTCGACGATGGTACCGATACCGGTGCGCGCGAAGCCGCCGCCCGCGGACATCGGCGAGACGATTTCGCCCTTTTGCGCCACCTTCACGGTGATCACCCCGTCGAAGGGCGCCCGCACCGTCATGTCATCCTCATTGCGCTGCGCAACCTGCACTTCGGCCTGCGCGACCTCCATCATGCGCTGCTTGATGTTGAGGTCGGACTGCACGGCGTTGTAGTTGGCCTTGGCCGCATCGAAGTCCTGCGCACTGATCACCGTCGCCGCGCGCTGCTTCTGCATGCGCTCGAATATCGGGCCCGCATCGGCGACCGCGACCCTGGCGGCCTCAAGGCTCGCCTGGGCCTGGGCGAGCTGCGCTTTGGCGGCCATCAGCGCCGGCCAGGGTATTGGTGTCATCCAGGCGCGCGACGATCTCGCCCTCGCGCACGCGCTGACCATCCTCGATGCGCAGATCGACCACTCTTCCCAAGGCCTTGGCCGAGACGGTGGCCTGCCTCTGGGCGACCACATAGCCGGAGGCATCCAGGGCCGTGCTGCCGGCCGGACCCGCGGCGGCGGAGGTGCCCGTGTCGGTGGCAGCGCTCGGGCTCGCCGCATCGGCGGCAGAGCTCGCGGCCGCGGCGGTATCAGACGCATGCGGGCGCAGGAAGAACCAGCTGCCGATGCCCGCGACAATGACCAGGATCAGGGCGTAAACCACCCATATCGGTACCGAACGTCGTGAATCGGGCGCCGAACGGCCGCCATCACTGCGATCTATGCGCAGCTGTTCCAGGAGTTTGCTCTTCTCATCCATACGCCAGTCGATTCCCCCCGAAGTGGCGCCTTCGTTCTTGTGGTGGTGTTATACCACACTAAACCAGTTTGGCAAGATGCCCTGCCGCAGCGGCGGCACCCGGGCCGTGGCGGCGAGCCTCAAGGCCGCCACTAAATCACAATTATTCGTTGCGGGGGATTACCGCTGGCGGCGTCACTGCGCCGCAGTGCGACCGCTGTTGAGCAGCGCATCCACTTCCTGCTCGGCCTGCAGCCAGTCCTGCGCCTCGCCGCCGGGCGCAAATCCGCGCCGCTGCGCCCGCAGGTACGCGGAGGTCGCAATCATTCCGCGGCGCTGCTCGGCGGATACCGTGGCAACGGCGGCAGCAACGGTGCGGCGCTTGCGCACTTTCGGGGCAGCCGCCACGGTGGCGGGCTTGGCGGGTTTCTTGGCCGCGACCGTCTTGGCCACGGCGGCGGGGCGTGAAGTCTGCGGGGAATCGGGCACTCGGCGGGTGGCCATGAGGATCTCCTCGATCGGGGGCAGGATGCGCACCTCCCCAAGTCATGCAAACTCGATGCCGGAAGGTCAGCTGCGTCGGGTCGACCTGCCGGCGCGCTTGCCCCGGGCCACCTTGCCCGCCTTGCGCCGGCGCTTGGGCGCGGCGACCGTGCCGGCGATGCTCGCCAGGTACTTGCGGAAATCATCGCCGAGGGAGGGATGCCCCAGCGCGTACTCCACCGTGGCCTGCAGGTAGCCGAGCTTGCTGCCGCAGTCGTAGCGCTTGCCGCTGAAGCGATAGGCGTATACGGCCTCCTCGCCCATGAGCCCGGCGATGCCGTCGGTGAGCTGGATTTCGCCGCCGGCGCCGCGGCCGATGCGCGCCAGGTGCTCGAAAATGGAGGCGGTCAGCACGTAGCGCCCCACCACGGCCAGGTTCGAGGGGGCCTCGGAGGGCTTGGGCTTCTCGACGATGCTGCGCACCCGGCCGGTGCTCGACTTGTCCGCTTCGATCTCCACGATGCCGTACTTCTCGGTGTCCTTGTGCGGCACCACTTCCACACCCAGCACGCTGGCGCGCTTGGCGGCATACACCTCGGCCATCTGCTCCAGGCAGCTGGTCGGATCGCCGCGGATGAGGTCATCGGCCAGATGCACGAAGAAGGGCTCCGAGCCGACCGCCGGCTGGGCGCACAGCACCGCATGGCCCAAACCTAAGGGCGCGGACTGGCGGATATAGATGCAGGTGGCATAGGAGGGCAGCACGCTGCGGATCTGGTTCAGCAGATCGCTCTTGCCCTGCGTTTCCAGCAGATGCTCGAGCTCCTCGTCCGAGTCGAAATGATCTTCGATGGCCCGTTTCGAGGCGCCGGTGATGAACACCAGCTTGCGCGCACCCGCCAGCAGCGCCTCCTCCACCGCGTACTGGATCAGCGGCTTGTCCACCACGGGCAGCATTTCCTTGGGGCTGGCCTTGGTGGCGGGCAGGAAGCGGGTACCGCGTCCCGCGACCGGGAAGACGGCAGTTCGGATGGCCGGTTGTGATCGCATGGGTAAGACCTTAAGGGTCAGTCCCGGATGGGCTGATCGGCGCCGTCATTGACCCGCTCGCGCAGGTCCTTGCCGGGCTTGAAATGCGGGACGTACTTGCCGGACAGCGCCACCGCCTCGCCGGTCTTGGGATTGCGGCCCTGGCGCGGCGGGCGGAAATGCAGCGAGAAACTGCCGAAGCCCCGGATCTCGATGCGCTCACCCTGCGACAGGGCGTCGCTCATGATCTCCAGGATCTGCTTCAGTGCCAGTTCAACATCCTTGGCGGGCAGATGCTTCTGCTTGGCCGTGATGACTTCAATCAATTCCGATTTCGTCATGAGATGCCTTTGCCGAAAATGCGCTCATCTGAAATCGCGTACGGACACCTCAAGAAGAAGGCCGGTGCCCGTACGCGAAATATGCCGGTCAGCTGCGATCGCCGATCTGTTCCTTGAGCAGGTCCCCCAGGCTCGTGCCCGTGGTCGAGGTCTGCTCGGAGCGGTAGCTTTGCACCGCCTCGGCTTCTTCGTGCATTTCTTTCGCCTTGATGGACAGCGAAATGGTGCGCGTCTTGCGATCCACGCCGGTGAACTTGGCGTCGATTTCCTGGCCGACCTTCAGCACCGTGCGCGCGTCCTCGACGCGATCGCGGGCCAGGTCGGAGCCGCGCAACTGGCCTTCGACGCCGTTGCCCAGATCAATGATGGCGCCGCGCGCATCCACTTCCTTGACCGTGCCCTTGACGATGGTGCCCTTGGGGAACTCGGCGATGTAGGCCGAGAAGGGATCCTTGGCCAGCTGCTTGATGCCCAGGGAGATGCGCTCGCGCTCCGGATCGATGGCCAGCACCATGGCTTCCACCTGCTGGGCCTTCTGGTAGTTGCGCACGGCTTCCTCGCCGGGCATGTCCCAGGAGATATCCGACAGGTGCACCAGGCCGTCGATGTTGCCCGACAGGCCGATGAAGATGCCGAAATCGGTGATGGACTTGATCTGGCCGCTGACCCGATCGCCGCGGTTGAAGTTCTCGGCGAACTCCTTCCAGGGATTGGCCTGGCACTGCTTCAAGCCCAAGGAGATGCGGCGACGCTCTTCGTCCACATCCAGCACCATGACTTCGACTTCCTGGCCGGTGTGCACCACCTTGGCAGGATTCACGTTCTTGTTGGTCCAGTCCATCTCGGACACGTGGACCAGGCCCTCGACGCCGTCCTCGATCTCCACGAATGCGCCGTAATCGGCGATGTTGGTGACCTTGCCGAACACCCGGGTGTTGGGCGGGTAGCGCCGCGCAATGTTCTCCCAGGGATCAGCTCCAAGCTGCTTCAGACCCAGCGAGACGCGCGAACGCTCGCGATCGAACTTGAGAATCCGCACTTCGATCTCATCGCCGACCTTGACGACTTCCGACGGATGCTTGACCCGCTTCCAGGCCATGTCGGTGATGTGCAGCAGGCCGTCGATGCCGCCCAAGTCCACGAACGCACCGTAGTCGGTGAGGTTCTTGACGTTGCCGCGGACCACGGCGCCTTCCTGCAGGTTGTCCATGAGCGCGCTGCGCTCGGCGGAGAATTCCTGCTCGACCACCGCGCGGCGTGAGACCACGACGTTATTGCGCTTCTGGTCCAGCTTGATCACCTTGAACTCGAGCGGCTTGCCTTCGAGATAGGAGGTGTCGCGCACCGGGCGCACGTCCACCAGCGAGCCCGGCAGGAATGCGCGGACGTTCTCGATCTCGACGGTGAAGCCACCCTTGACGCGGCCGGTGATCACACCGGTCACGATCTGGGAATCATTGAAGGCCGTTTCCAGGCGCGTCCAGGTGCGGGCACGCTTGGCCTTCTCGCGCGACAGGCGCGTCTCGCCGTTGCCGTCCTCGACGGAATCCAGAGCCACCTCGACCATGTCGCCAGTCTTGACTTCGAGCTCACCGCGCTCGTTCTTGAACTGCTCGACCGGGATAACGGCTTCGGACTTGAGGCCTACGTTGACGATGACGATGTCATCGGTGACATCGACCACCAACCCTTGGAGGATCATCCCGGGACGGATGCGTTGGTTGGCGAGACTATCTTCGAAGAGTTGAGCGAAACTTTCTGTCATACCTGCTACTTGCACAGGCCTTCGGCTAGCCCGTGCTGGAATTGTGGTTGATACACTGCAGGAGACTTTCCACGGTCCCCTGCAACCTGTTCCCGTAACGCGTGAGCGTGGCCCCTTAAGGCCACAGCGAGCGGCTGCGTCCCAGCGCCAGCACCTCATCGACCACTTCCTGGATCACCAGGCCGGTGGAATCGATCACGTGGGCGTCGGCTGCGGGCCTCAAGGGCGAGACGGCGCGCGTCGAATCCTTGAGGTCCCGTTCGGCTATCTCGCGCGAAAGGGCGGCAAGGCTAACATCCGACCCCTTGTCTTTCAACTGCTTATGGCGCCTTCGGGCACGTTCTTCGGGGGTGGCCGTCAGGAACACTTTGAGGGGGGCCCGCGGGAAGACCACGGTGCCCATGTCCCGGCCATCGGCGATCAGGCCGGGCTCCCGGGCAAAGCGCCGCTGGCGCTCCAGCAGGGCATTGCGGACCGCCGGCCAGGCCGCCACCCGGGAGGCGCCCATGCCCGCCTCGGCGGTGCGGATCTGGGCCGTCACATCCTGCCCGGCGAGGCGCACCTGCTCCTGGTCCTGCACAGCCCCGAAGCTGGCCTCCAGATTCTGGGCCACCGCGGCATGGCCGGCGATATTGTCTGGTTCAAGTCCAAGCTGCTGCCCGGCCAGGGCCACCAGCCGGTAGAGGGCGCCGCTGTCGAGCAGGTGCCAGCCCAGCCGGGCCGCCACGGTACGGCTGATCGTGCCCTTGCCGGAACTGGTGGGACCATCGATGGTGACGACCGTGACCATCGGTGCAGCCTAGGCGGCGCTGATACGGATGCCAACACCCTGCGCCAGTTCGACGAATCCCGGGAAGGAAGTGGCGACATTGGCCACATCCAGGATCCGGATTGGCGCTCGGGCCTTCAGACTGGCGATGGCGAAGGCCATGGCGATGCGGTGGTCCCCGTGGCTGTCCACGGTGCCGCCGCCAAACCCCTGGCCGCCGCGGATCCGGATGCCATCCGGCAGCAGCGAATGCTCGACGCCCAGGACCTTCAGCCCCTCGGCCATGACGGCCAGGCGATCGCTCTCCTTGACCCGCAGTTCCTCCGCGCCGCGCACCACGGTCTCCCCGTGCGCGCAGGCCGCGGCGATGAAGAAGGCCGGGAACTCATCGATCGACAGCGGCACCAGTGCTGCGGGCACCTCGATGCCCCGCAGCGCACTCGCCCGCACTTCCAGATCCGCCCGGGGCTCGCCCACCGCGCCCAGTCCCGCCCCCAGCGGGTGAACGGCGATCCTGGCGCCCATCAGCTCGAGCATCTGCAACAGACCGGTGCGGGTGGGATTGATGCCGACATTACGCAACCACAGCCCCTCGCCTGCCGCCAGCACGCCGGCCACCAGGAAGAATGCCGCCGAGGAAAAATCCGCCGGCACCTCGATGTCGGTGCCGGTGAGCGGCTGGCCGCCGACCAGGCTTGCCGTGGATCCCTGCCGCTCCACCCGGACGCCGAAGGCGGCCAGCATGCGCTCGGTGTGATCGCGCGTGGGCGCAGGCTCCGTGACCCGGGTGCGTCCCTGCGCGGTAAGCCCCGCCAGCAATATCGCGGACTTCACCTGCGCGCTGGCCATGGGCAGGGCGTAGTCGATGCCCTGCAGCGTCCGGCCGCCGTGCAGCCGCACCGGCGGGCGTCCCTCCTGGGTCGTGATTTCGGCTCCCATCAGGCGCAGGGGCGCCGCGACGCGCTCCATGGGCCGGCGCATCAGCGAGGCGTCCCCGATCAGGGTGCTGGCAAAGGGCTGCCCGGCCAGCAGGCCCATGGACAGGCGCATGGCGGTGCCGGCATTGCCCATGTCCAAGGGCGCGGCCGCCGCCTTCAGCCCGTCGCTGCCGACACCGTGAACGATCACCGCGGTGGCCTCCGGCCGCTCGATGCGCACGCCCAGCGCGGACAGCGCGCCCAGGGTGGCCAGGCAGTCTTCGCTGGCGAGAAAGCCGCGAATGCGCGTCTGCCCCGTGGCGATGCCGCCCAGCATGAGGGAGCGATGGGAAATGGATTTGTCGCCCGGTACCGTAACCTCGCCGCCGACGGCGCTCCCCGGGGCGACCTGGTATTCCTTTGACCCCGCCACGGCGCGCTCAGCCGGCGGTGACGGCGCGCGGATAGGAGCCCAGCACCCGCAGCAGCGAGGCGCGCTGCTGCAGGTCCGCCAGGGCGGCGGCCACCGGCGCGTCCTCCACGTGTCCTTCGATATCGATGAAGAACACATAGTCCCACTTGCGTTTCTGGGAGGGCCGCGACTCAATGCGGGTCATGCTGATGTGGTGCGTGGCGAAGGGCTCCAGCAGCTTCAGCAGCGCCCCCGAGGTCTTGGTGTCGCCGATGGAGGCGATGAGCGTCGTGCGGTCCTGGCCGCTGGGCGAGAACAGCTTGCGGCCCAGCACGAAGAAGCGCGTCGTGTTGTCCGGCCGATCCTCGATTTGCGGGGCCAGCACCGACAGCCCGTAGACCTCGGCCGCGGTGGCCCCGGCGATGGCCGCCGTGCCCTGCTCGTCGCGCGCCCGGCGCGCGCCTTCCGCATTGCTGGTGACCGCGACGCGCTCGATTCCGGGCAGATTCTCATCCAGCCACAGGCGGCATTGGGCGAGCGCCTGCTGGTGCGAGCAGATGCGCTTGATGCCCTCCAGCGACTGCATCCGTCCCATCAGGAAGTGATGGATGCGCAGCTCGATCTCCCCGCAGATGCGCGCCGAGGAGTTCAGGAAGCGATCAAGCGTGTTGATGACCATGCCTTCGGTGGAGTTCTCGATGGCGACCACGCCGAAGTCCACGGATCCGGATTCGACTTCGTGAAACACCTCATCCACCGACGGCAGCGGCAGCGCGCGCACGGCGTGCCCGAAGTGGGTGAGCACGGCGGTCTGGGTGAAGGTGCCCTCAGGCCCCAGGAACGCGACCTTCAGCGGCTCCTGCTGCGCCAGGCACGCAGACATGATTTCACGGAACAGTCGCAGCACATCCTCGGTGCGCAGCGGTCCGTGATTGCGCTCCTTGACCATGCGCAGCACCTGGGCTTCGCGCTCCGGGCGGTAGAAGTCCACCGTCGAACCCGAGGCGGTCTTGGAGATGCCCACCTGCTGGGCGAGCCGCGCACGCTCGTTGAGCAGCACCTGCAGCTGCTCATCGATGGCATCGATCTGGGTGCGAACGGCGCCCAGATCCTTGGGCTCGGGTTTGTCCATACGGTTACAGCACTCGCGCGGCCAGCACTCCCTCGATGTCCCGGATCTGCCGCAGCACATTTTCCGGTACGGCCGAATCGATATCAATCAGCGTGTAGGCGTATTCGCCGCGGGACTTGTTCAGCAGATCCGCGATATTCAGGCCCGCGGCGGCCAGGCAGGTGGAAATCTGCCCGACCATGTTCGGCACATTGCGATTGGCCACCGCCAGGCGGGTCAATCCGGCCGCGCGCGGCATGAGGCTCTCCGGGAAATTGACGCTGTTGCGGATGTTGCCGTTCTCCAGGTACTCGCGCACCGTATCGGCCACCATGATCGCACAGTTTTCCTCGGCCTCCCCGGTCGAGGCGCCGAGGTGCGGCAGTGCCACCACCCGGGGGTGGTCCTTGAGCGCATTGTTCGGGAAGTCGCAGACGTAGGCGCCCAGGTGACCGGCATTCAGCGAGGCCACCACGGCGGCGTCATCCACGATCGGCGCCCGGGCGAAGTTGAGAATCACCCCGCCCTTGCGCATCAGCTTCAGGCGGGCGGCACTGACCAGGCCGCGCGTGTCGTTGTTCAGCGGCACGTGCACCGAGATGGCATCGGCACGGGCAAACAGGTCATCCAGCGAGAGGGCCTGCTCGACGCTGGAGGACAGCTGCCAGGCGCGGTGGACGGTGATCTGCGGGTCATAGCCCAGCACCTTCATCCCCAGGCCCTGCGCGGAGTTCGCCACCTCGACGCCGATGGCGCCCAGGCCCACCACGCCCAGGGTCCTGCCCGGCAATTCGAAGCCCACGAAGTTCTTCTTGCCCTTCTCCACCGCCTCATCGATGGCGTGATCATCGCCGCTCAGGGAGCGGGCGAAATTCCAAGCCTGGCAGATGTTGCGCGCCGCCAGAAACAGCCCCGCAAGCACCAGTTCCTTCACCGCGTTCGCGTTGGCGCCCGGCGCGTTGAACACCGGAATGCCGCGCTTGCTCAACTCGGCCACGGGAATGTTGTTGGTGCCGGCACCCGCGCGGCCGACGGCCAGCACCGAGGGCGGCACGGTCGTCTTGTGCATGTCGGCCGAGCGCACCAGGATGGCATCCGGATGGTTCAGGTCCCCGGCCACTTCGAAACGTTCGCGCGGCAGACGCTCGAGGCCGCGCGCCGAAATATTGTTCAGCGTCTGAATTCGAAACCGCTCAGCCATTGCGACGCTGGAACTCCTGCATGAAACCGATCAGGGCCTGCACGCCTTGCAGCGGCATGGCGTTATAGATGCTGGCGCGCATGCCGCCCACCGAGCGGTGCCCCTCGAGGTTGGTGAGGCCCGCGGCCTGAGCCTGCGCCAGGAACTCCTTGTCGAGTTCGGCCCGCGCCAGCGTGAAGGGCACGTTCATCCACGAGCGGCAGTCCCTGGCCACCGGATTGCGGTAGAAGCCGGAACCATCGATGGCCGCATACAGCGCCGCGGCCTTCTCGCGGTTCAATTTTTCCATGGCGGTGAGGCCGCCCTGCTGCTGGATCCATTTGAGCACCAGGCCCGCGAGGTACCAGGCAAAGGTCGGCGGGGTGTTGAGCATGGAGCCGTCATCGGCCATGGCCTTGTAGTCCATGACCTGGGGGGTACCGGCGCGCGCCTTGCCCAGCAGCTCCTCGCGAACCACGACGATGCACAGGCCGGCCGGTCCGACATTCTTCTGGGCGCCGGCATAGATCAGGCCGAAGCGGCTGACATCGATGGGCCGCGACAGGAAGGTGGAGGAGAAGTCGGCGACCAGGGGGGATCCGCCGGCATCCGGAACGTAGCCAAACTCCACGCCGCCGATGGTCTCGTTGGGCGTGTAGTGCAGGTAGGCCGCGCCCGGGGTGAGCTTCAGGCTCCCGGGGGCTGGCACGGTGTTGTAGCCGGAGGCGCTTTCATCCGCGGCCACATTGACCTTCGCGTAGCGCTTGGCCTCGCCGATCGCCTTCTTGGACCAGGCACCCGTGTTGACGTAGTCCACGGTCGAGTCACTGCTGGCCAGGTTCAGCGGAATGCCGGCGAACTGCGCCGTGGCACCGCCTTGCAGCAGGATCACCTTGTAGCCGGCCGGAATCGCCAGCAGGGCGCGCAGCGTGGACTCCAGGTCCGCGGCGACCGCCTGAAAGGCCTTGCTGCGATGGGAGACTTCCATCACGGACATGCCGCTGCCGCGCCAGTCGAGCAGTTCGTCCCGCGCCTGCTCGAGCACCTCAAGGGGCAGAGTCGCCGGTCCAGCGGCAAAATTGAAAACGCGCACAAAAGCCTTATCGTAGGTGAATCCAAGGGGTGCCCGGGATGGTACCAAGCACACCTTGCCCGGGTTAGAACTTTTGGGTAGGCGCTTAAGCCTACGGCGTCGCGGGAGGCAGGGGCTCCGAATCCGCGCCCTCGGACTCGCCTTCGGTTTCCAGGCTCTCGATGCGCTCGATGCCGGTGAGCCGCTCGCCGTCGGCAAGGCGGATCAGGCGCACGCCCTGGGTATTGCGCCCCAGCACCGAGATCTCATCCACCGGCGTGCGCACCAGCGTGCCGGTGGAACTGATCAGCATGATTTCCTGGCCCGCGGTGACCTGCAGCGCCGCCACCAGGTTGCCGTTGCGGTCGGAAGTCTGCAGCGCGATCACGCCCTGGCCGCCGCGGCCGTGCTTGGGGAAATCATCCAGCGGCGTGAGCTTGCCGTAGCCGTTCTCCGAGGCGGTGAGCACGTTGCCCTCGCCGCACACGATCAGGGCGATCAGTTCCTGTCCGTCCTCGAGCTTCACGCCGCGCACGCCGGCCGCATCGCGACCCATGGGGCGCACCTCCTCCTCGTGGAAGCGGATGGCCTTGCCGCCGCTGGTGCACAGGATGACCTCGCGCTGACCGTCGGTGAGGGCGACGCCGACCAGGCGGTCGTTGTCGCGCAGGTCCACGGCGATGATGCCACTGGTGCGCGGCCGCGAGAATGCGGTGAGCGGGGTCTTCTTGACGGTTCCCTGGCTGGTCGCCATGAACACGAAATGCTGTTCGTCGTATTGCTTGACCGGCAGGACGGCGTTGATCTTCTCGCCCTCCTCCAGCGGCAGCAGGTTCACCATGGGCTTGCCGCGGGCATTGTGTCCGGCCTGGGGCAGCTTGTAGACCTTCAGCCAGTAGACCTTGCCGCGGTTCGAGAAGCACAGGACCGTATCATGAGTATTTGCCACGAATAGTTTCTCCACGAAGTCTTCATCCTTCACCGAGGTTGCCGCACGGCCGCGTCCGCCGCGTCGCTGGGTCTGATACTCGGTCACCGGCTGGGACTTGGCATATCCGGCATGTGAGAGCGTCACCACGACGTCCTGAGGCTCGATGAGATCCTCAGTGGTCAGGTCAAGGTGATCGCGATTGATTTCAGTACGACGCGCATCACCGAAGGCCTCGCGAACCTCGAGCAGCTCGTTGCGTACCACTTCGGTCAGCCGTTCGGGCCGCTTGAGGATGTCGGTGAACCCCTGGATGGCCACCAGCAACTCCTTGTACTCGGCGATGATCTTATCCTGCTCCAGGCCCGTCAGGCGATGCAGCCGCATGTCCAGGATGGCCTGGGCCTGCACCTCGGAGAGCCGGTAGCCGGACTCGGACATGCCCAGCTCCGGGCTCAAGTCCGCGGGCCGCGTCGAGAGCGCCCCGGCGCGCAGCAGCAGTTCGGGCACCACGCCGCCCGACCAGGCGCGCGACAACAGCCCGGCCTTGGCTTCCGCCGGCGAGGCCGCGGCGCGGATCAGGGCGATCACGTCCTCGATGTTGGCCAGCGCCACCGCCAGGCCTTCCAGCACGTGGGCGCGGTCGCGCGCCTTGGCCAGGTCGAAAATCGTGCGCCGCGTGACCACCTCGCGCCGGTGGCGGATGAAGGCCTCGAGCATCTCCTTCAGTGACAGCAGCTTCGGCTGCCCGTCCTGCAGGGCCACCATGTTGATGCCGAACACCGTCTCCATCGGCGTCTGGGCGTAGAGATTGTTGAGCACAATCTCGGCCACCTCGCCGCGCTTCAGTTCGATGACGACGCGCATGCCGTCCTTGTCGGACTCGTCGCGCAGCTCCGAGATGCCGTCGATTTCCTTGGCCCGCACCAGATCCGCGATGCGCTCCAGCAACCGCGCCTTATTCACCTGGTAGGGCAGCTCGGTGACGATGATGGCCTGACGGCCCTTGCCGTCCATGTCCTCAAAATTGGTGCGCGCGCGGATCGAGAGCCGCCCGCGACCGGTGCGGTAGGCGGTGGCGATCTCCAGGGCGCCGTTGATGATGCCGGCGGTGGGAAAGTCGGGCCCCGGGATGTGCTGCATCAGCTCGGCGAGCGTCAGCTGCGGATCCTCCAGCAGCGCCAGCAGGGCGTTGACGACTTCGGTGAGGTTGTGCGGCGGGATGTTGGTGGCCATGCCGACGGCGATGCCGGTCTGACCATTGATCAGCAGGTTCGGCACCCGGGTCGGCAATACCGCCGGCTCGCTCTCCGACTCGTCATAGTTGGGCGTGAAATCGACGGTTTCCTTGTCGATGTCGGCCAGCAGTTCATGGGCGATGCGCGACATGCGCACTTCGGTGTAGCGCATCGCCGCCGGGGCATCCCCGTCCACGGAACCGAAGTTGCCCTGACCGTCGATGAGCATGTAGCGCATCGAGAAGGGCTGCGCCATGCGCACCATGGTGTCGTACACGGCGCTGTCGCCGTGCGGGTGGTACTTGCCGATCACGTCGCCGACGATGCGTGCGGACTTCTTGTAGGCCTTGTTATAGTCGTTGCCGAGCACCCGCATGGCATACAGCACGCGCCGGTGCACCGGCTTCAGGCCGTCGCGCACATCCGGCAACGCGCGACCCACGATCACGCTCATGGCATAGTCAAGGTACGACTGCCGCATCTCGTCTTCGAGATTGACGGGCAGGATTTCGCGGGCGAATTCTGTCATTTAATCGAGAGGCTTTTGGGCCGGCACAAAGCGTGAATTTTAGCATAATGGAACCCCATTCACCCCATTTGGTCAGGAGCTTTTCACCGTGAATGCGGACAGCGCGGAAATCGGCAAATTTGATGCCATTGCGCATCAGTTCTGGGACCCCGACGGGGAGTTCCGGCCGCTGCATCTGATCAATCCGGTGCGTACCGGCTATGTGGCGGCACGCTGCCGGCTCGCGGGCCTGCGCGTGCTTGACATCGGCTGCGGCGGCGGCCTGCTGTGCGAGTCCCTGCAGGCGCTCGGGGCCGTGGTCAGCGGCATCGATCTGGCGCCGGCCATGCTCGCGACCGCGCGCCTGCACGCCGCCGAGCGCGGCGTCGCGATCGACTATCGGCTGGCGGCGGCGGAAACCCTCAGTCAGGCCGAACCGGCTGCCTTTGACGTCGTGACCTGCATGGAAATGCTCGAGCATGTTCCGGACCCGGCCGGCATCGTGGCCGCGATCGCGAACCTGCTGCGGCCGGGCGGCTCGGCCTTCCTCTCCACGCTCAACCGCACGCCCAGGTCCTTTGCGCAGGCCATCGTGGCCGGCGAGTACCTGCTGCGACTGCTGCCCCGGGGCACGCACGAGTACGAACGGCTGATCCGTCCCTCGGAACTGGCGCAGTGGGGCCGCGCCGCGGGACTTGACCTCAAGGATGTGAGCGGCATCGAGTTCGACCCCTTCACCGGCCGCACGCGCCTGAGCGCCGATGCGCGCGTCAACTACCTCACGCACTTCACCCGCGGGGAACCGGTCAGTTGATCCAGGGCATGCCGAATGGCTTGGAACTGACGCTGATCGGCGCGGCTCTGCTGGTGGGCATCGCCCTGGGGTTCCTGGCGGCCCAGCTGCTGGCCGGTCGCCGGCGCGAGGAGCGCCTGTCGCAACTGGTGTCGCCGCTGCAGGCAGCACTGGAGGCGACTCGGGCGCAGGCGCGGCAACTGGAAATCGAGCGCCGTGACACCGAGGCGCAGCTGCGCGGCCAGATCGAGCAGCTGGCGCTGGGACAGGCAGGCCTGGAACGCGAGACCCGCAATCTGGTGACCGCGCTGCGCCGTCCGGAAGTGCGCGGTCGCTGGGGCGAGCTGACCCTGCGGCGGGTGGTGGAGCTGGCGGGCATGGTCGAGCACTGTGACTTCACCGAACAGGTCCAGGTCAGCGGCACCACCGGGGCATCGCGCCCTGACCTGATCGTGCACCTGCCCGATGCGCGCGAACTGGTGATCGACGCGAAGGCGCCGCTGGATGCGTACCTGGCGGCACTCGAAGCGCAGGATGAGCCGAGCCGTCGGCAGCACCTGCAGCGCCACGCCCAGCAGGTCGGCGCGCGAGTGCGGGAGCTCGCGGCCAAAGCCTACTGGGCGCAGTTTGCGCGCGCGCCGCAGTTCGTGATCCTGTTCATTCCCGGCGATCAGTTTCTGGCGGCGGCGCTCAGCGCGCAGCCGCAGCTCATCGAGCAGGCGCTCGAGAGCAACGTGGTGCTGGCCACGCCCTCCACCCTCATGGCGATACTCAAGTGCGTCGCGTTCTGCTGGCGCCAGGACCAGGTGGCGCACAACGCCCAGGCCATCCAGGCGCTGGGCGGTGAGCTGCACTCGCGCCTGGGTAGCTTCCTCGCCCACCTCACCCGGATGGGGCAGCGACTGGGCGGGGCGGTGGAGGCCTTCAATGCGGCGACCGGTTCCCTGCAGCGGCAGGTGCTGCCGCAGGCTCGCCGCCTGCGGGACCTGGGATCCACGGCAGATGAGCCGCTGGAAGCGCCCGCCGAAATCGATGTCGTCCCCAAGGACGTTCCGTGAGAGAGGAACTGGCGGGCACGCCCCGCTATTTCGCCTGGCTGTATGCGGGCGAGCGGATGCAGGCCATCCTCAAGCCGCTGTTCGGCATCGAAGCGGAAATCAGGGCGGCGCTGCAGCCCGGACTGGAACACAGCGTCGCGCATGTGCGCATGACCTGGTGGAGCGAGGAAGCGCAGCGGCTGCGCGGCGGACATGCCCTGCATCCGCTCGCCCGCGCCCTGCTCGCGCAGCGACCGCCCGCGGCCGGCGCCGGGGCGGATGTCTCGGGCCTGGTGGATATCGCCACCTGGGATCTCGCGGCGGCGACCTTTGCGACGCGCGCGGAACTGTCCGGTTATTGTGAGCGCTGGGCCCGAGCCGTGACGCAACTGGCGGCGGCCTGGTCGGCCCCCGACCTGCCGGCGGCCGCCACCGAAGCCTTCGGACGCGGCCTGGGCAGCGCGCTGTGCGAACTGGACATGCTGATCGGCCTGGAGCCCGCCGCCCGTCTCGGCCGACTGCACCTGCCGCTGGATGAACTCGCCGCACTCGGCATCGCCCCGGAGGCGCTGGCCCGAACGCCATGGCCGCAGCCCCTGTGCGAGCGGCTGCGCAGCCGGCACCAGCAACTGCGCGCCGCGCTCCACCACAGTTGTGCGCAGTTGCGCCTGCCCGTGGAGCGCGCGGCGCTGCGCGGTCTGCTGGTGTGGGCGGCCCTGATGCAGCAGCACTCGCAGCGCGCGGAAGCCCGCCTGCCGGGTTCCTGGCAGCGCAGCCGCTGGGACGGCGTGAACGATGCGCTGCGCGCCTGGCGCGCGGCCCGCCGCGCGATGCGTCGGAATCACTGAATTACTTTGCAAACCTCGGAGCGTGCATGAACGAACCGGCCACTTTTGATCCGCGCAGCGCCCTGGTCGGCCCCGATGATCTGCAGGGCCGCGTCATCCTGGTGACCGGCGCCAGCCAGGGCATCGGGCGCGCGGTGGCGGTGAGCTGCGCGGCGCATGGCGCCACGGTGCTGCTGCTGGGACGCCATGGGCGCCGCCTGAGCGAGGTGCATGCCCAGATCGTCGCTCAGCACGGCGCGGAGCGCGCCGCCATCATCGAGTTCGATCTGGAGAATGCGCTGGCGAAGGACTACGACGCCCTGTTCGCCGCCATCGATGAGCGCTACCGGCGCCTCGATGGGCTGCTGCACAACGCCGGCATGCTCGGGCAGCTGGCGCCGATCGAGCACTATGACGTGCCCACCTGGTGCCGGGTCCTGCAGGTGAACCTGACCGCGGCGTTCGTCCTGACGCAGATCCTGCTGCCGCTGCTGAAGCGTTCGCAGGACGCCTCCATCGTGTTCACCGCCAGCAGCGTGGGCCGCGCAGGTCGCGCCTTCTGGGGCGCTTACGCGGTGTCCAAGTTTGCCCTGGAGGGGCTGAACGAAGTGCTGTCCGAGGAGCTTTCGGGCTTCACGAAGATCCGGGTCAACTCGCTCAATCCCGGACCGGTGCGCACCACCATGCGCCGCCAGGCCTACCCCGCCGAGGACTTAGGCTCGCTGGCCGCCCCGGAAGCGATCACCCGACCCTACATCGCCCTGTTGGGACCGGCCGCCCGCGGCGTCAGTGGTCGGCGCTTCAACGCCCAGTAGCCTGCTCGCCGGGGCCTGAGGAAGTGGCGCTCAGCGCCGCCATCAGCAGCGCCGCGGCCTCCTCATCCAGCAGCCGGGCGCGGCCGCGCGCCAGCGATCGATCCAGGGTCACGGTGCCCAGTCGGGTGCGCAGCACCCGACTGACCATGGCGCCCTGGCGTTCAAACAACTGCCGGATGTCCTTGCCGCTGGCGCCCACCGCGACCAGGGAGTACCAGCGATTGCTGCCCTCCCCGCCGGCCGCCTCGCAACCCTGCACCGCCACGGTGGTGCCATTATCGAGCACGCCCTGCAGCACCCGCTCCACGCCCTGCGCGGACAGCTCGCCGTGGATGCGCACGCTGAAGTCGGCGGTCAGTCGGCGTACGCCGCGCTGCAGGGCTTCCGCGGTGGCCCCGTCCGAGGTCACCAGCTCCAGTCCGCCATCGATGGTCGGCATGGGACTGACGGTGACGAAGCGCCGCCCGCCGCTGCGCGGCAGGGTCTGGAGCAACTCGCGCATCTCCACGCCCGGAGAACGATGCACCGCGAACACCTTGATGTCGCTGCCGACGCGCTGGCGCACCAGCCGGCCATCCAGGCGAACCTTGTCGGCGGCGATCACGCGCATACCCAAGGTTGCCGGCTGACCGTTCACGGTGAGGCGCCCGGCCCTGATCCAGGCTTCCACTTCGCGGCGCGACGCAAGTCCCAGGTGGGCGAGCGCCTTCTGCAGGCGTTGTCCGGCCGCCTCGGTCATTCGGTACCGGTGAGCGGGTCGCCCTCGGAGTCCATGTCCTCGGCGGCCGCCTGCGCATCAAACCCGGGCGCGGGCAAGGCGGGCACGGGCGTGGCTCCGGGCAGCTCCAGCTGCATGTTCAGGTCGCTCAAGGCCTTCAACTCCGCCAGCGGCGGCAGCTGCTCAAGCTTGCGCAGGCCGAAATAATCGAGGAACTCGGCCGTCGTGCCCAGCAGTTCCGGCCGGCCCGGCACATCGCGCGTGCCCAGCACCCGGATCCAGTTGCGCTCCAGCAGTGTCTTGATGATGTTGGGGTTCACGGCCACGCCCCTGACCTGCTCGATCTCCCCACGCGTGATGGGCTGACGGTAGGCGATCAGGGCCAGGGTCTCCAGCAGCGCGCGTGAATAGCGGGCCGGTCGCTCCGGCCAGAGCTTGGAAATCTCCGTGGCGTAATCCCCGCGCACCTGCACCCGCCAGCCGCTGGCCGTGTGCGCCAGCTCCAGCGCCCGCGTCGCGTATTCGGCCTGCAGCTGCGCGAGAATTTCGGCCAGCTCCTCGGAGCTCGGACGCTCCTGCGGCGCGAACAGCTGCGCGAGCTCGCCCGGCTGCACCGATCTGCCGGCCGCCAGCAGCGCCGCCTCGACCACATTCCTGCGATACGAATCGCTCATGGGCGCTCAGCTCCCGAAATCATCGTCATCGTCCCCATCATCATCATCCGCTTCCACCACAGCGCTCGCCGCGCCGGGCGCACGCGTCTCATCCAGCAGCGTGACGAGCTCCGCCTCCAGCACATCTTCGCTGCCGGAGTTGTCCGCGACCACCCGCAGGCGCCGTTCCCCCACGGCCGCCCGCACATGGATCGGGGCGAAGGGCTCCGGCTGCACGATATCGATCAGCCCCTCGCGCACCAGCTCGAGGATGGCGATGAAGGTCACCGCCACCCCCATGCGCCCTTCCGCCGGCGAAAACAACTGCACGAAGTCCACGAAACTGGCATTGGCCAGGCGCGCGACGATGTCCGTCATGCGCTCGCGCACCGAGAGGGGCTCACGCTGCACATGGTGGTGGGCGAACATCTCGTTGCGCGCCACGACGTCGCGGAACGCCAGCAGCATTTCCTGCAGCGTGACCTGCGGGATCAGCCTGACGATCTTGCGGTCGGCGAGCGGCGCGCCCGCGCTCCAGACATCCCGCTCCAGGCGCGGCAGCAAGTCGATTTTTTCGGCGGCGCGCTTGAAGCGTTCGTACTCCTGCAGCCGGCGAACCAGTTCGGCGCGCGGATCATCCTCGGTTTCATCGGCCGTCGCGGCGCGCGGCAGCAGCATGCGCGACTTGATTTCGGCGAGCGTGGCGGCCATGACCAGGTACTCTCCGGCCAGCTCCAGCTGCAGGTCCTGCATCAGCTCGATGTACTTCATGTACTGGCGGGTGATCTCCGCGAGCGGAATGTCCAGCACGTCCAGATTCTGGCGCCGGATCAGGTACAGCAGCAGATCCAGCGGCCCCTCGAAGGCCTCGAGGAACACCTCGAGCGCCTGGGGCGGAATGTACAGGTCCTTGGGCAGTTGGGTGACCGGCTCGCCGTTGACCACGGCGAAGGGCATCTCGACCTGTTCGGGTACGGGCTCCGGCACGGCGGGCAGTACATCCGATTGCATGGTCAGTCTGCCCGCAGGTGCATGACCCGCCGCACTTCGTCCAGCGTCTGGCGGGCGGCCTCGCGGGCTTTTTCCGCACCTTCCGTGACGATGCCGCGCACCAGCTCGGGCTGATCCTCGAATTCCTGGGCGCGCTTGCGCATGCCGCGGATCTCCTCGACGATCTTTTCGATGACCGGCTTCTTGCAGTCCAGGCAGCCGATCCCGGCGCTGCGGCAGCCCTCCTGCACCCACTGCCGGGTGGGCTCATCCGAATAGATCTTGTGCAGGTCCCACACCGGGCATTTTTCCGGATCTCCCGGATCGGTGCGCCGCACGCGCGCCGGATCGGTCTGCATGGTGCGCAGCTTCTGCGCCACTTCATCCGGGTCGTCGCGCAAGCCGATGGTGTTGCCGTAGGACTTGGACATCTTGCGGCCGTCGATGCCGGGCACCTTGGGGGTGGCCGTCAGCAGCGCCTGCGGTTCGGGGAGGATGCTCACGGCGCCGCCTTCCAGATACCCGAGCAGACGCTCGCGGTCGGCCACCGTGATGCGGTTATTGCCCTGCACCAGCTCGCGCGCCTGTTGCAGCGCATCGCTGGCCCCGCTTTGCTGATAGCTGCGGCGCAGCTCCTGGTAGCGCGTGGCATTGCGTCCGCCCAGGCTCTTGACGGCCTTCTGCACCCGCACTTCGAAATCCGGCTCTCGGCCGTACAGGTGATTGAAGCGCCGGGCGATCTCGCGGGTGATTTCCACGTGCGCGACCTGGTCCTCGCCCACCGGCACGTACGTCGGCCGGTACAGCAGGATGTCGGCGCTCTGCAGCAGCGGGTAGCCCAGAAAGCCGTAGGTCGCCAGATCTTTTTCCTTCAGCTGCTCCTGCTGGTCCTTGTAGGTGGGCACCCGTTCCAGCCAGCTCAACGGCGTGATCATCGACAGCAGCAGATGCAGTTCGGCGTGCTCGGGCACCTGCGACTGCACGAACAAGGTGGCGACCCCGGGGTTCAAGCCGGCGGCCAGCCAGTCGATCAGCACGACGTGCACATACTCCTGCAGCCGTGCGGTGTCCTCGTAGCCGGTGGTCAGGGCATGCCAGTCGGCCACGAAGAAGTAGCACTCATACTGGTACTGCAATTCCACCCAGTTGCGCAGCGCGCCGTGAAAATTGCCCAGATGCAGCGGCCCCGTGGGCCGCATGCCGGACAGCACCCGGCGGGTTTGCGGATTGGCGCTCATGTGTAAGCTTCGCAGTATACCGCAAGGAGGCGCGCCTCCTTTAGCGAAGCCTAGAGGTGCAGGCCCAGCCGGCTTAAGTCCCCGGGGCCGCGGCGCAGGATGACGGGCGGATCCACCGCCAGGTCCACCACCGTCGTGGGCTCGATGCCGCAGTGCCCGCCGTCCAGCACCGCATCGATCTGGTGCTCGAGGCGCTCGCGAATCTCGCGACCGTCCGTGAGCGGCAGCGCATCGCCCGGCAGCATCAGCGTGGAACTCATCAACGGCTCCCCGAGCTCCGCGAGCAGCAGCTGCGGCACGGCATGATCCGGCACGCGAATGCCCACCGTGCGGCGCTTCTCATGCTGCAGGCGCCGCGGCGTCTCGCGCGTGGCCGGCAGCAGGAAGGTGAACGGACCCGGGGTACAGGCCTTCAGCATGCGAAACTGCGGGGTATCGATGCGCACGAAGCGCGCCGCCTGCCCCACATCCCGGCACACCAGCGTGAAATGATGATGCCGGTCTGCCTGGCGAATGCGCCGCACCCGCTCCAGGGCGTCCTTGTCGCCGATATGACAGCCCAGCGCATAGCAGGAATCGGTCGGGTAGGCGATGACGCCGCCCGCCCTGATGATGTCCACCCCGCGGCGAATCAGGCGCGCCTGGGGAGTGACCGGATGTAGCTCGAAATACTGACTCATGGGCTATCATACCCGGATGCAGTCCGTGCTCGAGTTTGCCCCGGTTGCCGTGTTCGGCGTGGCGTACTACACCCATGGCATTTATGTCGCCACCGCGGCGCTGATGATTTCCATGGCGTTGCTGCTGCTCGTGGATCTGGCCTGGAAGAAGCGCATCCCGACCATGCACGCGCTGTCGGCGCTGCTGGTGTTCGCCTTCGGCAGCGCCACCCTCATGCTGCACAACCAGCGCTTCATCCAGTGGAAGCCCACGGTGCTGTTCTGGCTGATCAGCCTCGCATTCCTGGGCAGCTTCTGGATCGGTGAGCGCACGCTGACCGAGCGGCTGCTTGCCACCGCGCTCGGTGAGCCGGTCAATGTCGGGCGGCCGCTGTGGCGTCGGTTGAATGCGGCCTCGGTGGTCTTCTACGCGGCACTCGGCGGCGCCAACCTGTTCGTGGCCTTCCACGCCAGCGAGCGCGCCTGGGTGAACTTCAAGCTGTTCGGCCTGACCGCGGCCACGGCGGTGTTTGCAGCCCTGCAGCTGGCGTGGCTTATGCGACAGCTGCCGTCCGCGCCCAGCGAATCGGCGCCGAGCGGCTGAATGCCTCAGCCCGACATGAACACGGCCACGCAGCGCGTCGAGAAGATCCGCCGGCTGCTCAGCGCGCGCCTGGCACCGGTCGAGCTGCAGGTCCGCGATGACAGCGCGGCCCACGCCGGACATGCCGGGGCGCGCGAGGGCGGTCATTTCTCGGTGCGGGTGGTGTCGGACCGGTTCGCGGGCCACAGCCGCATGCAACGGCACCGGCTGGTCTATGAAGCCGTCGCGGAGCTGCTGCGCACGGACATCCATGCCTTGAGCATCCAGGCGCAGACTCCGCAGGAAACAAATCGTTCAACCATTTGAGACAACACATGAAAGTTTTCAAGATCCTTCTGTCCTGCCTGGGCGTGCTGAGCCTTGCGGCCTGCCACCCGAATACCCCGGCGGCCACCACCGCCACGGTGGACACGGTGGCCACCGTCAACGGCGCGCCCATCAGCCGCAATCAGTTCAACATCTTCATCAAATCGCAGCTGCAGGGTAAGGATCCAAGCATCCTGACCCAGCAGCAGAAGGAAGAGGCGCTGGACACCCTGGTGCGCGCGCAGCTGATCCTGCAGCAGGCGGACAAGAACGGCCTCAGCAAGGACCCGCAGACCGCGGACATGCTGGAACTGGCGCGCATGACGGCGATCCAGCAGGTGTTCAGCGAAAACTTCGCCAAAGAGAACAAGCCCACGGATGATGAGCTGAAGAAGGAATACGACCTGCAGGTGGCGCAGCTGCCGCACACCGAATATCACGTCGCCCACATCCTGGTGCCCACGTCGGATCAGGCCACCAAGCTCATCGCGGATCTGGGCAAGGGCGCGAAATTCGAAGACGTGGCCAAGAAGGCCTCCAGCGACAGCTCCAAGGACCAGGGCGGGGATCTGGGCTGGCAGACCCCGGAGCGCATGGTCAAGCCCTTTTCCGATGCGATGGTGGCGCTGAAGATCGGCGAATACACCCACGTTCCGGTGCAGACCCAGTACGGCTGGCATGTCATCAAGCTGCTGGAAACCCGCCCGCTGACGCCCCCCGCGTTTGATGCGGTCAAGGACCGGGTCGCGCAGATCGTGCTGGGCAAGAAGTTCAAGGCCTACGTGGATGGCCTGCTGGCCAAGGCGACCATCGACAAGAAGATCTAGGGCGATTCAGGTCGCCTTCAGGAGCTCGAGGAATCCCGACTCATCCAGCACCGGAATCCCGAGCTCCTGAGCCTTCTGCAGCTTCGAGCCGGCATCGCTCCCCACCACGACGCCGGTGGTCTTCTTCGACACGCTGCCGGCCACTTTCGCGCCCAGCGCCACCAGGGCCGCGGTGGCCTCATCCCGCGACATCGATGTCAGCGTCCCGGTGACCACCCAGGTCTGGCCGGAGAGTTTCAGGGCCGTGGTGGGCCGCGGCTGCATCGCCGGCCAGTGGACCCCCAGCTCCCGCAGGCGCGCGATCACGGCCCGGTGCGCCTTGGAGGCGAAGAACAGCGCCACGTGCCCCGCCACCACGGGCCCCACGTCGGGCACTTCCTCGATCTGTTCAGGAGTCGCCGCCGCCAGCGCCTCCAGAGTGAGGAAGTGCTGGGCCAGGGCCAGGGCGGTGGCCTCCCCCACATCGCGGATGCCCAAGGCAAACAGGAAGCGCGGCAGCGTGGTGGCGCGACTCGCGGCGATCGCCGCGTGCAGATTCGCCGCGGACTTCTCGCCCATGCGCTCGAGTACCGCCAGCTGCGCCGCCTCGAGCGCGTAGACGTCGGCGGGTGACTTGACCAGATCATTCTCGACCAGCTGTTCAATGATCTTGTCGCCCAGACCTTCGATGTCCAGGGCGCGGCGGCTGGCGAAATGCCGGATGCCCTCCTGGCGCTGGGCGCGGCAGGTGAAGCCGCCGCTGCAGCGGGCAATGGCCTCGCCTTCGGCCTTCTCCACCGGGGAGTCGCACACCGGGCAGCGTTCCGGCAGCTGCACCGGCTTGCGCCGCGCGTGGCCCGCATCGCCGACCACCCGCACCACCTCCGGAATGACATCGCCGGCGCGCCGGATCACCACCGTGTCCCCGGCCCGCACGTCCTTGCGCAGCACCTCGTCCATGTTGTGCAGCGTGGCGTTGCTCACCGTGACGCCACCCACGAACACCGGCTGCAGTCGCGCGACCGGCGTCAGCGCGCCGGTGCGCCCGACCTGGAACTCGATGGCGGTCAGCACCGTCGTGGCCTCTTCGGCCGGAAACTTGTGGGCCAGCGCCCAGCGCGGCGCGCGCGACACGAAGCCCAGCCGCTCCTGGTCCGCGCGCGCATCCACCTTGTAGACCACGCCATCGATCTGGTACGGCAGGGACTCGCGGCGCGCGCCGATCTGCCGGTAGTACGCAAGGCAGCCCTCGATCCCGGTGACCGTGGCGGCTTCCGGGCAGGTCTTCAGTCCCCAGTCCCGGAACGCCTGCAGCAGCTGCGAATGGTGCTCGGGCACCGCGCCGCCCTCGACCAGTCCCACGGCATACAGGAAGATGTCCAGCGGACGCGCTGCGGTGATGCGCGGATCCAGCTGCCGCAGGCTTCCGGCCGCGGCGTTGCGCGGGTTCACGAACACCTTCTCACCGCGCTCCTGCGCCTGCTCGTTCATCAGCTTGAAGCCGGCCACCGGCATGAAGATCTCACCGCGCACCTCCATGAGGTCGGGCACCGCGCCGCGCAGCACCAGGGGCACGGCCCGGATGGTGCGCACATTGGCCGTGACATCCTCGCCGTGCACGCCGTCGCCGCGGGTGGCCGCCCGCTGCAGGGCGCCTTGCCGATACACCAGCGATACCGCCAGGCCATCCAGCTTGGGCTCCGCCGCATAGCGAATGTCCGCCGCGCGTTTCAGCCGTTCGTGGATGCGCCGATCGAAATCACGGGCATCCTGCTCGCTGAACGCATTGTCCAGCGACAGCATGGGTACGGCATGTTCGACGCTGCCGAAGTCGGCCGCCGGAGCGCCACCGACGCGCTGGGTGGGTGAGTCCGGCGTGATGAGCTCGGGATGCTCGGCCTCCAGCGCCTTCAGTTCCTGCATCAGCCCGTCGTATTCGGAATCGCTGACGCTGGGGTCATCGAGCACGTAGTAGCGGTAATCATGGGCGCCCAGCTGCGCACGCAGGCTGGCGATGCGCGCCGCGGGCAGCCCGGCGCGCTGCCCCCGCGCGGGCGGCCGGCTCATGGGGGCGCCGCGGCTGCCGTGTTGCGCATGACCGCGGTCCGCGAGGGGGTCAGCGGCGCGCCCTGCTCGTCCTGCAAGGTGCCGCGCAGGCGTTGCGAGAGGACCTGGGCGCAGGCCAGCAGCTCATCGACGGCATCCGGACCCGGCATCGGACCCGGCAGCACCGTGAACAGATTCAGGCCGCTGTAGCGCTGCATGTCGATGGACTGGCTGTCGAAGGTGCCGGGCTTGTTCAGGCTGGCGATGCTCAGCAGCGCCCGGCCATCGGCCGCCGGCTTGTGGTAGATCGAGAACTTGCCCAGCACGAAGCCTTCGGAGGCCAGCGCCATGCGCACGGCGCGGCCGGGAAACTTCTCGCCCATGCTCACCAGACGCACCGCCAGGATTTCGCTGCGCTCGGCGTCCGGCCAGTCCACCACCACCGTCGCGGGAGCGGCATTGCCGGGCTCGGGCTCGGGCTCCGGCTCGGTGACCTGGGCGGCGAGCGGTGCAGGCGCTTCGGCCGCCGCGGGCCGGGAGGCGAAGGAATCGTCGAAGTCGGAAATCGGCGGGTCGGGAACCTGATTCGCGCCCAACTCCTCCAGCAGGCCCTCCATGCCGCTCGGGGCCGGGGATGGCTCGGGTGCTTCGGCCTGCGCCACCAGTTCGGCGAACTCCTGCGGGTCGACCTCCACGACCGGCAGCTCAGCTGCCGGATCCCGCGCGCTCATGCGCGGCAGTTCCAGCGGCGGCAGCTCCCAGTCCGCGCTCCGGCCGGCAGGCTCCGCTGGCTCGGGCGAGGGCCCCGGCAGCTCGCTGCCGCGCGCCTGGTGGGGCCGCCGCAGTTCCCACACCGCAAGTCCCACCAGGAAGAGCAGCCCCGCCACCAGCAATATCAGTCGCAACTCCGGCATGCGGACGATTCTAGCGCAACCTCAGACCGCCGCGAGCCGGACCGCCTCCTCCACGTCCACGGCGACCAGCCGGGAAACTCCCGGCTCGGTCATGGTGACGCCGATCAGCTGCGAGGCGAGCTCCATGGTGGCCTTGTTGTGGGTGATGAAGATGAACTGCACGCGCTCGGACATTTCCCGCACGATTTCGCAGAAGCGCCCGACATTGTGCTCATCCAGCGGCGCATCCACCTCGTCCAGCAGGCAAAACGGCGCTGGGTTCAGGTCGAAGATCGAGAACACCAGCGCCACCGCGGTGAGCGCCTTCTCGCCGCCGGAGAGCAGGTGGATGGTGCTGTTGCGCTTGCCCGGCGGACGCGCCATCACCGCGACTCCGGCAGCCAGCACGTCATCGCCGACCAGTTCCAGATACGCATGGCCGCCGCCGAACAGACGCGGGAACTTCTCCTTCAGGCCCGTATTGATCTTCTCGAAGGTGTCCTCGAAGCGGGTGCGGGTCTCCTTGTCGATCTTGCGCATCGCCTCCTCGAGCGTCGCCAGCGCATCGGTGAGGTCGGTGTGCTGCCGATCCAGGTATTCCTTGCGCTCGGTCTGTTCCTTCAGCTCATCGATCGCGGCGAGATTGACCGAGCCTAAGCGCGCCACGTCGGCGCGCAGTTCGTTGACCCGCTCCTCCCAGCCCGCGACATTGGCCTCGGCCGGCAGTCCTTGCGTGATGTCCGCCAGCTCGTACTGCGTGGCGAGGAACTGCTCGGCGAGGGCCTCGCGGCGCACCCGGCTTTCCTGTGCCGCCAGCCGCGCCTGCTCAATGGCGTCGCGCGATTCGGCGACCCGCGCCTCGGCGGCGCTGCGCTGTTGATCCAGTTCCCCGACGCGCGACTCCGCCTCCTCCAGCGCGCGCCGCGCCGCATCCAGTTCGCCCTGCACCTGAAGCTGCTGCGACAGCAGCGCATCGAGCTTGATCTGCAGCTGCGTGATGGGCTCATCGCCGCTGGCCAGCTCCGCTTCCAGTTCCGCGCAGCGCTGCGCGACCTGGGCGCGCTGATCGTTCATGCGCGCGAGCCCCGTCGCCACCGAGCCTTCCTGGGAGCGCCGCGATTCGGTGCGGATGATCAGATCACGGGCCGCGGCCTGCGCCGCCTGGGCCCGGGTGCGGGCCACGCTCAGGGCCTCGCGCCGTTCATCGCGGTCCGATTCCAGTTGCGGACGGCGCGACTCCAGCTCTTGCAGCTGCGACTGCGAGAGGCTCAAGGCCGCACGCGAGCGCTCGAGGGACTCACGGGCAATCGCTGTTTCGCGCGCCACTTCGGCCGCCTCGCCCGCCAGCCGCGAGCGCCGCGACTCGAGCTCCTGGGCGCGCGCCCGGGCCGCCTCCAGCGCGCTGCGGGCATCCGAGTGCTCGCGGTGGCCGCCCTGGATGGCGCTTTGCAGCCGGTCGCGCTCGGACTCGGCATCGTGCTGGGCCCGCCGCAGCTCGCCCAGCTGCGCGTCGGCCCGCTGCACCTGCTGCTCGGCGCGCGCCAGCTCGGCGCGCAGGGCCTTCAGGCGCTGCTCGCGTTCGATCATGCCGGTGTGGGGATCCTCGCCGCGGCTCAAGCGAATCCAGCCCTTGCCCACCCACTCCCCCGAGCGGGTGATGATGGACTGGCCGGGCGCAAGGCTGCGCCGCCGGCGCAACGCCTCGGCCAG
Organism: uncultured Pseudomonadota bacterium; assembly: GCA_963726995.1. Taxonomy (GTDB): domain Bacteria; phylum Pseudomonadota; class Gammaproteobacteria; order Steroidobacterales; family Steroidobacteraceae; genus DAIDKA01. The sequence goes on along the minus strand of CAVSEP010000005.1, from coordinate 553,275 downwards.
GGAGTCCCCGGCCAGCACGCCGGCCAGCTGCTCGGCCACCGCGGACGGCGCGCGGATGATCTTCGCCGCCAGCGAGTCGGCGCCGAAAGCCACGGTTTCGCCCTCACCCTGTTCGACCAGGGTGATGCGACCGGCGGACAGCCGTCCCAGGGCCGCCTCGACGTCCTCGAGGCGTTCCACGCAGACCGCCTCGAGGTAGTCCCCCAGCGCGGTTTCGACCGCCCGCTCCCAGCCGTCGGCCACGTCCAGCTGCTGGGCCACGCGGGCGCGGGCGGCCAGCCCGCTGCTGCTCAGCCATTCCCCGGCGCGCGGCGCATTGTGGGTGAGCGCGGCCTTCTGTACGGCCTCCAGCGCCACCAGCTCGCCGCGGACTTTCTCCCGCGCGGCACGCTCGGCCTCCAGATGCGTCTCGGCCGCGTGCTGCTGCTGCCGCAGCCCCTGGGCACGCTCCGCGGCGGTGCTTTGCGCCTGGCGCAGCGCTTCGTTGCGGGCGCCGGCCTGCGCCTCTTGGTCCGTCAACTCACCAAGCTGCGCGCCCGGATCGCTGGCGGTGAGCTGCTCCTGTTCGATGCTCAGGCGTTCATGGCGCACGCCCAGCAGTCCTAGCTGGTTCTCCAGCTGTTCAATGCGGGTGCGTTCGACCTGGGTAGTCTGGTTGGCGGCGGCCAGCGATCGCATGAACTCATCCCAGCGCTGCTGCCAGGCTGCCAGTTCCTGTTCGCTCAGCGCCTGATCGGCCAGCACCACCTGTTCCAGCCGCGTCGCCTCGGCGCTGTGCGGCTCCAGGCTCGCCAGTTCCGCCCGCAGCGCCGCGACCTGCTGCTCGTCGCGTTCGATCAGCGCGGCCAGCTCCGCGAGCTGCTCGCGCGCCTTGGCGAGATCGGTGCGCTGGCGCTCGCGCATCTCGCGGGTGTGCTGCAGGGACTGGCCGGTGCGGGTAATGTCGGCGCCGATTTCATAATGCCGCCCCTGCACGGACGACACGCGCTCGGCATGCTCGGTCTGCACCGCACGCTGCCGCTCCAGCGCCGCCTCGCTGGCGCGCTGGTCGGCCAGGGCCGCCTGCATGGCCAGATCGCGTTCGCGCACCGCGCTGTCCTGGATCTGCACGCCGCTGTCCAGGTCGCGGATCTTCAGCGCCAGAAGCTCCGCCAGGGCGCGGCGCTCCTGATCCTTGAGCACCTGGTAGCGGCGCGCCGCGCCGGCCTGCCGCTGCAGGTGGCGGATCTGCCGGTCCACCTCATCGCGCACATCCTGCAGGCGCTCCATGTTCTCGCGCGTATCGGCGACCCGCGCTTCGGTCTCCCGGCGCCGCTCCTTGTAGCGGGAAATGCCGGCGGCCTCCTCGATGAAGGCGCGCATGTCCTCGGGCTTCGCCTCGATGACGCGCGAGATCATGCCCTGCTCGATGATCGAGTAGCTGCGCGACCCGAGGCCCGTGCCCAGGAACAGCTGGGTAATATCGCGGCGCCGGCAGCGGGTGCCGTTGATGAAGTAGTTGGAGCTGCCGTCGCGCGACACCACCCGCTTGAGCGACACCTCGTTGTAGCCGGCATAGGCGCCACTGATGCGCCCGTCGGCATTGTCGAACACCAGTTCCACCGAGGCCGACCCCACGGGCTTGCGGGCCGCGGAGCCGTTGAACACCACGTCGGCCATGGAGTCGCCCCGCAGATGCTTGGCGGACAACTCGCCCATCACCCAGCGCACCGCATCGATGATGTTCGACTTGCCGCAGCCGTTCGGGCCGACCACGCCGGTCAGGTTGCCTGGAAACCCGACCGAGGTCGGATCCACGAATGTTTTAAAGCCGGCGAGCTTGATCTTGGTCAGCCGCATCGTATTGAGACTCGAGGTTCCATCTTGATGAGTGACCGCCATGATAAAATATATGGACACACTATGCCTTCAAGTCCATCGACAGATCTCACTACCTTCGCCAACCCGGCGGTGGCGCGCGACTACACCATCCGCATGACCCTGCCGGAGTTCACCTGCCTGTGCCCGATGACCGGCCAGCCGGACTTCGCGACGCTGGAGCTGGAATACGTGCCTGACCGCCTGTGCGTGGAGCTGAAGTCCCTGAAGCTGTATATCTGGAGCTTCCGCGACCGCGGCGCCTTCCACGAGGCCGTGACCAACGAAATCGCCGATCATATCGGCGCCGCGATCGCCCCCCGGTTCCTGCGCCTGAGCGCGAAATTCAACGTGCGGGGCGGAATCTATACCGCCGTGGTGGTCGAGCAGCGCCGGCCGGGCTGGGCGCCAGCCCCGCCGGTGGCGCTTCCATAAGGCAAAAAGTCGGCCAATACGCCGATTTGCGACACTTTCGGCGTCAGTTTCGAGCCGCAACGCGCAGCGCCCTGTACAGGCGCGGGCGCGCCGGTATAATCCCGCGTCCTTCGCCAAGGCAGCTGCTTTTTAGGAGTGACTGATGCCGGCCAAGAAGACCGCGGCCAAGCCTGTCAAGGGCAAGAAGGCTGTGAGCCGCCCGGCCGCCAGAAAGGCGGCGATTCGCAAGCCCACGGAACGGGTGAAGACCTCTGTCCATCCACGTTCGCCCGTGGCGGCTTCGGTTACCCGCAAGTCGGCCTCAGGCGCCCGAAGCACTCCAACCAGCGCGGAACCCGTAGAAACGATGCGACGACCTGCAGCAGAGCGAACCGAAACGCCCCCAGTGAAGCCGGCCGTGGCCAGCAAGGCCGCGCCCCCGCGTCCCGCCGCGCCGCCGCGCCCGCTGACCCCGCCGCCGACCGGCGGCAGCGAAGCGGACGAAAACGACAGCGCCGAACCGGGCAGCCTGCTGGCCGGGCCGCGCAACGTCCAGCCGTACATCGTCAAGCGCGGCGAACAGTACATGAGCAAGGAGCAGGCGGAGCATTTCCGTCAGATCCTGCAGACCTGGAAGCGCGACCTCATGGAGGAGGTCGACCGTACCGTCACGCATATGAAGGACGAGGCGGCCAATTTCCCCGACCCAAACGACCGCGCGACCCAGGAGGAGGAGTTCTCCCTGGAGCTGCGCACCCGGGATCGGGAACGCAAGCTGATCCGCAAGATCGACGAGGCCCTCAAGCGCATCGAGGACGGCTCCTACGGCTACTGCCTGGAGACCGGCGAGGAGATCGGCATCAAGCGTCTGGAAGCCCGTCCGGTCGCGACCTTGAGCATCGAAGCACAGGAGCGCCGCGAGCGCCGTGAACGCCAGTACGGCGACCGCGACGACCGCTACCGCTGAGGGCCTACACCGGCCGCTTCGCCCCCTCGCCCACCGGACGGCTGCACTCAGGCTCGGTGCTGGCGGCGCTGGGCAGCTACCTGGACGCCCGCCACCACGGCGGGCGCTGGCTGGTCCGCATCGAGGACCTGGACACCCCACGGGTCAAGCCCGGCAGCGCCGCTGAAATCCTGCGCACCCTGGAGGCCCTGCATCTTTACTGGGACGGGGAAGTCACCTACCAGTCCGCGCACCAGTCTCGGTACGAAGCGGCGCTGCAGCAGCTGCAATCGGTTGGCCGGACCTTTGAATGTAGTTGCTCGCGCCAGACGCTGGCGGTCCAGGGCGACACCGGTTATCCGGGAACCTGCCGGGCCGGCCCGCGCCGTGCCGGCCCCACCGCCACCCGCTTCCGGATCGAGGATGGCGCGCGACCCGAGTTCACTGACCGCTTGCAGGGGCTGCGGCGCCAGGATCCGGGCTCCCTGGGAGATGTGGTGATCCGGCGCCGCGATGGCCTGATCGCCTATCAGCTGGCGGTGGTAGTTGATGATGCGGATCAAGAGATTACTGACGTCGTGCGCGGCGCCGATCTCATCGACAGCACCGCCTGGCAGATCCAGTTGCAGCAGGCCTTGGGCTACCCGCAGCCCCGCTACGCCCACCTGCCGGTGGTGACCGCGAGCGATGGCGGGAAGCTGGCGAAATCGCGCTGCTCGCTGCCGCCGGATCTGTCCCGGCCCAGCCAGGTCCTGTGCCGGACCCTTGTGTTGCTGGAGCAACGCCCCCCGGCCGAGCTGGCCGAACTTGAACCGGGTGAAGTTCTGAAGTGGGCGATTTCGAACTGGAATCCGGCCCGACTGCACCAGATTGCAGCCGTCCGCGGCCCCTAAACAGAACCGCGCCTCGAGTTATAAGACTTGTCAAATCAATTCCGAATTGCCCTTGGCTCCACGGTTGTACTAAGGTAGTCCCCGAGGGACGGCAGATAATACCGGCCCGCCAGCTGCGGAATCGGCGGGCGGCGTTCGCATACTAATTACGGGGGCTTGCAATGAGCGAACCGAGGGTCATCAAGAAATATCCGAATCGGCGGCTGTACGACACAGTCGAAAGCCGTTACATCACGCTGGCTGATGTACGCAAACTGGTCGTTGAACGTATCGAGTTCATGGTCATCGACAAGAAGAGTCAGGAAGACATCACACGCAGCATTTTGTTGCAGGTGATCGCCGAGCAGGAGCATGCCGGCGAGCCGCTGATGAGTCGCGACTTCCTGCAGCACATCATCCGCTCGTATGGCGGCGGGATCATGCAGGGCGTGGTGGGCTCTTATCTGGAACAGAGCCTGAAGCTGTTTGCCACCCAGCAACGCGAAGTGCGCGACAAGGCGCAGAGTTTCACTGCGGGAGATGCGGATGGCGCCGTCGCGGCGGTGACCCAGCGCAACTTCCAGCGCTGGCGTACGGTTCAGGATGAGATCTTCCGCACCCTGATCGGCAGTGCTGCCCGCGTTCGCGGACCAGAGGATGATGCGGCGGCGATCGCAGCCGTCAAATAGTCCTTAAGAGCCAAGCATAAGAAAAGGGCGCGCTACCTCACGGTGGCGCGCCCTTTTTCATTGGCTGGCGGCTGGATGCCGTTAGGCAGGGTCCACGCTGCGCATCGACAGGCGCACGCGACCCTGGCGGTCGACCTCCAGAACCTTCACGCGCACCACATCGCCTTCGTTGAGCTTGTCGCTGACGCGCTCGACCCGTTCATCGGAGATCTGCGAGATGTGCACCAGGCCGTCGCGGCCCGGCAGAATGGTGACGAAGGCGCCGAAGTCCATCAGGCGCGCGACTCGCCCCTCGTAGATGCGGCCCACTTCCACATCGGCGGTGATCAGCTCGATGCGGCGCAGAGCCTCCTTGCCGGCGGTGCCGTTGACGGAGGCGATCTTCACCGTGCCATCGTTCTCGATGTCGATGGTGGTGCCAGTTTCCTCGGTGATCTGGCGGATGACCGCGCCGCCCTTGCCGATGACATCGCGGATCTTTTCCGGATCGATCTTCAGGGTGATGATCGAGGGCGCCCATTCGGACATCTTGGCGCGCGGCTCGCTCAGAATCTTGTTCATCTCGCCCAGGATGAACAGCCGTCCGTTGCGGGCCTGATCCAGCGCGACCTTCATGATCTGCGGCGTCACGCCCTCGACCTTGATGTCCATCTGCAGCGCGGTGACGCCGTCCTTGGTGCCGGCCACCTTGAAATCCATGTCGCCCAGGTGATCCTCGTCGCCCAGGATGTCGGTGAGCACCTTGAAGCGCCCGCCATCCAGCACCAGGCCCATCGCGACGCCGGCGACCGGCGCCTTCAGCGGCACGCCGGCATCCATCAGCGCCAGGCTGCTGCCGCACACGCTCGCCATGGAGCTGGAGCCATTGGACTCGAGGATCTCCGAGACCACGCGGATGACGTACGGGAAGGTCGCCATGTCCGGCATCACCGCGGCGACGCCGCGACGCGCCAGGTTGCCGTGGCCGATTTCGCGGCGCTTAGGCGAACCCATCATGCCGGTCTCACCGACGGAGAACGGCGGGAAGTTGTAGTGCATCATGAACGGCTCGCGGCGCTCGCCGGCGAGTGCGTCGATGATCTGGGCATCGCGGCCCGTGCCCAAGGTTACGGCCACCAGCGCCTGGGTCTCACCGCGGGTGAACAGCGCCGATCCGTGGGTACGCGGCAGCACGCCCGCCTTGACGGTGATCGGGCGTACGGTGGTGGTGTCGCGGCCGTCGATGCGCGGCTCGCCATTGAGGATGCGCTGGCGCACGATGTTGCTTTCCAGCTTGAAGAACTCATCACCCACCTGCTCGGCGGTGAACTTAGGCGCCTCGCCACCCGACAGTGCGGCCACCGCGGCGGCCTTCACTTCGGCCACGCGGTCGCGACGCTGCAGTTTCTCGGTGATCGCGAACGCCTTGGTCAGCGCGGCCTCGGCCTGGGTGACAAGGGCTGCCGAGAGCTCCGGAATGTCGGTCGGGGCCGCCCAGGTCCAGCGCGGCTTGCCGGCCTGCGCCACCAGTTCCTTGATGGTGCGGATAGCAATCTGCATTTGGGCGTGGCCGAAGACGACGGCGCCGAGCATCACCTCTTCGGAGAGGCCCTTGGCTTCCGACTCCACCATCATCACGGCGCCTTCGGTACCGGCGACCACCAGGTCCAGCTGCGAGCCTTCCATTTCAGGTCCGGTCGGGTTCAGCAGGTACTGGCCATCCTTGTAGCCGACGCGCGCGGCGCCGATGGGGCCGCGGAAGGGAATGCCCGACAGCGAGACCGCCGCGGAGGCGCCGATCAGCGAGGGGATGTCCGGATCAATGGCCGGGTCGAGCGACAGCACGGTCGCGACCACCTGCACATCGTTGAAGAAACCATCCGGGAACAGCGGCCGCAACGGTCGGTCGATGAGACGCGAGGTGAGGGTCTCCTTCTCCGAAGGGCGCCCCTCGCGCTTGAAGAACCCGCCGGGGATCTTGCCCGCAGCGTAGGTCTTCTCGATGTAGTTGACGGTGAGGGGGAAGAAATCCCGCCCCGGCACCGGCTGGGTCTTGGCCACGCAGGTGACCAGGACGACGGTGTCCCCCATGGATACCTTGACCGATGCATCGGCCTGACGGGCGAGTTCGCCGGTCTCGATCGTTACGGTCTGGCTGCCGTACGCAAAAGACTTTGCAAAAGCACTCACGCTTTTATCCTCATATTTGGAAATTGCGGCCAGGAATGGCCGCAATGTTGGGCATTACCACGGGTAACGCCCGGATGACGGCACGCCGGTCCGCGTCGCTTCGCTGACTGCGGCGCCACGAAATGTTCAGCGGCGCAATCCCAGGCGCTCGACGAGCTCCTGGTACTTCTGCGGCTGGGTCGACTTCAGGTAATCGAGCAGCTTGCGGCGCTGATTGACGAGCTTCACGAGCCCGCGACGCGATGAGTGGTCGCTTTTGTGAGCGTTGAAGTGCTCACCCAGTCCGTTGATGCGCTCGGAGAGCAATGCAACCTGGACTTCGGGTGAACCGGTGTCTTTGGCATCACGACGGAACTGCGCGACGATTCCGTCCTTCTGTGCAGCTGATAAGGTCATTTGCGCGAATATTCCTAAGAACTAGAGTTAATTGGGCCCGTTTTTGAAGCGCGGCATTCTACCCGTACGCCCTTGAGGTCTCAAGGAAAAGTGCTCATTGGGACGTAAACAGCCGCCGCGGGCGCACCTGGCCGCAGGCGTCGCACTCCCCGAGACCCATGAACCGCCCCTGCGGGTCGTAGAGACGCACTTTTCCCGGCGTGGCACCCGGCAGGCTCACCGTCTGGCCATGCGCCAGGCGGCCGGCAAGGTCGGCCGGCAAGTGCACGGACGGCAGCTGCGGCAAGGCCGCATCGGGGGCGATCACGGCCGGGGCGCCGCCCTCCAGGCAGGCGGCTTCCACTTCGGCCAGCGTGTGCATGGGAGCGAGGTCGAAGGGTTCGACATATAGCCTGCGCAGGGCGCTCACATGGCCGCAGGTGCCCAGCCGCCGGGCCAGGTCCTCGGCCAGCACGCGGATGTAGGTGCCCTTGGAGCACAGGGCCGTGAGCTCCAGCTGCACCTGCGTGAGACTTACCAGCGATAGTTCCGTGATCTCGATTTGCCGCGGCGCGCGCTCGATGCTCAGCCCGGCCCGCGCCAGTTTGTACAGCGGCTGCCCGTCGCGCTTCAAGGCCGAGAACATGGGCGGCACCTGCGACTGGCTGCCGCGGAAGGCCTGCAGGACAAGCTCCACCTCGGCCGTTGTAAACCGGGGCACCGGCGCCTGCTCCACCACCTCGCCTTCCAGGTCCCCGGTGGCGGTGCGGGCGCCCAGGGCAATGGTGAACTGGTAGCGCTTGCGGGCGGCGGTGATGTCGCCGGCGACCTTGGTCGCCTCCCCTAAGCAGATGGGCAGCATGCCGGTAGCCAGGGGATCGAGGCTGCCGACATGCCCGGCCTTCTCGGCGCCCATCAGGCGCCGGACCCGCTGCAGTGCTGCGTTGGACGAAAGCCCGAGTGGCTTGTCCAGCAGCAGGATGCCGTTCACGTCTCGTCCGGCTTCAGCGGCGAGTCCGCCGCGACGGCACGATTGATCAGGTCGGTGAGCCGGGCGGCCTTGTCCAGCGTGTCGTCAAACTCGAAGCTCAGGCGCGGCGCGTGCCGCAGGCCCAGGCGCCGGCCCACCGCCCCGCGCAGGAAGCCCTGCGCCCGGGCGAGCCCCTCGGCCACCTGCGCCGGATCATGGCCGCCGGCGAAGGGCACGAAGAAGATCCGCGCGGTCGCCAGATCGGGCGCGATCTGCACCGCCGTGATGGTGACGTTGCCGACCCGCGGATCCTTGACCTCGCGAGCGATCAGCTCGGAGAGGACCCGCTGCATCTGTGCTTCGATGCGGCCGTGACGGCCGCCGGCCGGCTGGTGCTTGCTGGGCATGGATTGCTGCGGGCCCTTGGGCCCTACTCCACGGTCCGAGCGACTTCCACGCGCGAGAAGCACTCGATCTGATCCCCCACCCTCACGTCCTGGTAGTTCTTCACGCCGATGCCGCACTCGGTGCCGGCGCGCACTTCACCCACGTCATCCTTGAAGCGCCGCAGCGATTCCAGCTGGCCCTCGAAGATCACCACGCTCTCGCGCAGTACGCGAATCGGATTGTTGCGCTTGACCGCACCTTCCGTGACCAGGCAGCCGGCGACGACGCCGAACTTGCTGGAGCGGAACACATCGCGCACCTGCGCGACGCCCAGGATGGTCTCCTTGACTTCCGGCGCGAGCATGCCGCTCATCATCGCCTTCACGTCGTCGATGGCCTCGTAGATGATGCTGTAGTAGCGCACGTCCACGCCCAGTTCCTTGACCGCTTCGCGCGCGCCCGAATCGGCCCGTACGTTGAAGCCGATGATCAGCGCCTTGGAGGCCGCGGCCAGCTGCACGTCCGAGGCGGTGATGCCGCCCACGCCGCTGGCGATGACCTTGACCGAGACTTCCGAGGTGGACAGCTTCGTCAGCGCCTCGCGCAAGGCCTCCTGGCTGCCCTGCACGTCGGCCTTCAGCAGCACGACCACGACGCCGGCCTTGCCGGCCTCGAGCACCGAGAAGGCGTCCTCGGCCCGGGTGGCCGTCTTGGCCAGCTTCACGTCGCGGAATTTTCCCTGCCGGTAGAGCGCGACTTCGCGCGCCTTGCGCTCGCTCTCCACCACCAGCAGGTCATCCCCCGCCCGGGGCGCACCGGACAGGCCCAGCACCGCGACCGGCGTGGAAGGACCCGCTTCCTGCACGCCGGCGCCGGTTTCATCGAACATGGCGCGCACGCGGCCGAACTCGGTGCCGGCCAGGATGAAATCGCCCATGTGCAGCGTGCCCTTCTTGACCAGCACCGTGGCGACCGGACCGCGGCCCTTCTCGATGCTCGACTCGATGACGATACCGGAGGCCGGGCCCGTCACGGTGCTCGCCAGCTCCAGCACTTCGGCCTGCAGCAGGATGGCCTCCAGCAGCTGGTCGATGCCCTCGCCGGTGCGCGCGGAGACATTGACGAACATGTTCTGGCCGCCCCAGGCCTCGGGAATCACCTCGTATTTCGCCAGGTCATTGCGCACGCGTTCCGGATCGGCGTCGCTCTTGTCGATCTTGTTGACGGCCACGACGATGGGCACGCCGGCGGCGCGCGCATGTTCGATGGCCTCGACCGTCTGCGGCATGACGCCGTCATCGGCGGCGACCACCAGCACCACCACGTCGGTGGCCTTGGCGCCGCGCGCGCGCATGGCGGTGAAGGCCGCATGGCCCGGCGTGTCCAGGAAGGTGATCACGCCCTTGGGCGTCTGCACCCGATAGGCGCCGATGTGCTGGGTGATGCCACCGGCTTCACCGGCCGCGACTTTGGCACGGCGGATGAAATCCAGCAGCGAGGTCTTGCCGTGGTCGACGTGACCCATGACCGTCACCACCGGCGGGCGCGGCTCGCCGCCTTCCTCCGCGGTGCCGGCACCCTGCAGATCATCCTCGATCTGGTCCTCGCGCTGCAGCTTCGCCGTGTGCCCCAGTTCCTCGACCACCAGCACGGCGGTCTCCTGGTCCAGCGGCTGATTGATGGTGGCCATGATGCCGATGTTCATCAGCACCTTGATCACCTCGGTGGCCTTGATGGCCATCTTGGCGGCCAGTTCCGCGACCGTAATGGTCTCACCGACCGCCACTTCCCGCTTCTGCGGGGCGGTCGGCATTTCAAAGGCGTGGCGCGCATCGCCGCCGGCCGCGACCGGACGGCCCTTGACGCGCCGCTTCTTCTTGTAGCGGTTGCTGACGTTGCCTGCGACGTGCAGCTCCTCGCGGCCATAGCGGGTCGGCTGTGCCTTGGCGCCGGGGGCCGCGGCTGCCGCCTCGGCCTCGGAGCGTGCCGCCGGCGCCGCCTTCACGGGCGCCGCCGGCTTCGGCGCAATCTTCTGGATCAGCTCGCGCGGCTCCTCGGGAACATGTCGCTGCTGTTCGCGGTCGCGGCGCTCGGAATCCTCGCGCGCCTGCAGTTCCGCGGCCCGGCGGGCATCCTCCAGCGCCTTCTTGCGGTTCTGCTCTTCCTCGATGCGGCGACGATTCTCGGCCTCGACCCGCTCGTTCTCGTGACGTTCCGCCTCCAGGCGTTCCTTCTCGCGGCGCTCGGCCTCCTCGGCCTCGCGGCGCTTGGAGTCGCCGTCCTCGGAGTTCAGGCGGTTTTGTTCCTCGAGCACGTCGCGCTTGACGTAGGTGCGGCTGCGCCGCACCTCGACGTTGACGGTGCGGGCGCGGCCCTGCGTACTGGCGAGCTTCAACTCGCTTTGGGTCTTGCGCTTGAGGGTGATCTTGTTGGGCGAGCCGCCGACCTGCTCGTCGGCGCCATGCGACTTGCGCAGGTGCGAGAGCAGTTCGAGCTTGGCCTCGTCGCTGATGCGGGCATCGGGTCCCTCGACCTTGATGCCGGCCTGATCGAGCTGCACGATCAGGCGGTCCACGGGCACCTTCAGTACCTGCGCGAATTGCGAAACGGTTACGTCAGCCATCGGTAAATTCCTTGCTCAGCGACCCGCTTCAAACCACGGCTCACGTGCGGTCATGATGAGCTTGCCGGCCTCTTCGGCCGCCAGCCCCTCGATATCGGAAATGTCGTCGACCGACTGCTCGGCCAGATCCTCGCGGGTGCGCACGCCGCGGCGCGCCAGGGCGAGGGCCAGGTCGGGGCTCATGCCGGACATGGTCAGCAGATCCTCGGCCGGCATCGCCTGATCCAGGGTTTCCTCGCTGGCGATCGCCTGCGTGAGCAGCACGTCGCGGGCGCGGTTGCGCAGTTCCTTGACGATGGTCTCGTCGAACTCGGCAATGGCCATGAGCTCCGCCTGCGGCACGTAGGCCACTTCCTCGACCGTGGAGAAACCTTCCTGCACCAGGATGGTGGCCACGTCCTCACCCACGTCCAGCTGCTTCATGAAGGTCTGCACCAGGTCGCGCGATTCGGTATCGCTCTTGGCCTCGGCATCCGACTCGGTCATCACGTTCAGTTCCCAGCCGGTGAGCTGGCTGGCGAGACGGATGTTCTGGCCGCCGCGCCCGATGGCCTGCGAGAGCTTGTCCTCGGCGACCGCGATGTCGATGCTGTGGGCCTCCTCGTCGACGACGATGGACATCACCTCGGCCGGCGACATCGCATTGATCACGAACTGCGCCGGATTCTCGTCGAAGGGAATGATGTCGACGCGCTCGCCGGAGACTTCGTTGGATACGGCCTGCACGCGCGAGCCGCGCATGCCGACGCAGGCGCCCACCGGATCGATCCGCGGGTCATTGCTGCGCACGGCGATCTTGGCGCGCACGCCCGGATCGCGGGCGGCGCCCAGGATCTCGATGAGGCCCTGGCCGACTTCCGGAACCTCCAGCTTGAACAGCTCGATCAGAAACTCAGGAGCGGTGCGGGTCAGGAACAGCTGCGGGCCGCGCGGCTCGGAGCGCACTTCCTTCAGGAACGCCTTGACGCGATCCTGCGGCTTGGCCTGCTCGCGCGGAATCATGTCGGTGCGCGGCACGAACCCTTCGGCATTGCTGCCCAGGTCGATGTAGAGGCCATTGCGGTCCACGCGCTTGACCAAGCCGCTGACCATGGTGCCGACGCGATCCTTGTAGGCGTCCACCACCTGCGCGCGCTCGGCCTCGCGCACCTTCTGCACGATCACCTGCTTGGCCTGCTGGGCGGCGATGCGGCCGAAGCCCACCGATTCCATCGGCTCCTCGACGAAGCCGCCCGGCTCGATGGCCGGGTTCAGGTCACGCGCATCATCCATGCGCAGCTCCCGCTCCGGCACTTCGAGCTCGGTGGATTCGTCGGCGAACACCTTCCAGCGCCGGAAGGTCTCGTAGTCGCCGCTCTTGCGGTCGATGGCGACGCGCACGTCCCACTCCTCGCCGTGCTTCTTGCGGGTGGCGGAAGCGAGAGCGGCTTCGAGCGCGTCGAAGATGACCTCTTTGTCCACGCCCTTCTCGTTGGAGACGGCGTCGACCACCATCAGGATTTCCTTGTTCATCACGTACAGCTCCTCACATTCGCACGCCGCGCACCTTTCAAGGTGCCAGTCGCGCCTTCGCAATCTCGACAAATGGCAGTTCCACGCGTTGCCGGTCGACCTCCAGGGCCACTCCGGTCGCGGAAACCTCCTGCAGCATTCCCGTATAGCGCCGCCGACCATCGCGCGGTGCACTCAATTCCACCAGCACCCGCGATCCCCTGAAGCGCTCGAAGTGCGCGGGCTTGCGCAACACCCGGTCATCCCCCGGGGATGAGACCTCCAGCGCGTAGGCGAAGGGAATCGGATCCTCGACGTCCATCAGCGCGGAGACCTCGCGGCTCACGCGCTCGCAGTCGGCGATGCCGATGCCTTCCGGCCGGTCGATGAAGATCCGCAAGGATCCACGACCATGCGCCGGCGCAAACTCCAGCTCCACGAGCTCGTAGCCCAACTGATTGAGCAGCGGCTCGATCAAGCCGATGAGCCGCTCGCGCAAGCCCGCCATGTCCCCTCCGAAAACAAAAATGGGCCCTACGGCCCACTTCAACAACCCCACAAAAACGAAAAGCCCCTCGGGGGGCTTTACCATCAAGCAATGCGGCCGATCCTTGCCGCACATGCAGGTACGGACACGCTCCGTCCGGACCCACCGAGGCCGCGCATTCTACGGCAGCCGGAGCAAGGCGTAAACAATAATGCGGCCCGCACAGGTCGGGCCGCACCGGGAACTCAAGCCAGTCCGTCCAGTTGAGGAAACGGTGGCGGGAAGTTCTGTACCTTATTGAAATATTTATACTTATATTCGAATCAATGCATGCGCTGGCGACGCCCGCCGGTATCGCCGCCAGACCCCTGGCCGCTGCGGCCCGGAGCCGACCGGCCGCGCCCCCGCTGACCGCCGCCATCGCGGCGCTGGCCCTGAGGACGGCTCGGCCGCCCGCCCGCGTTGGCGCGGCGCGGATCCGCCGCCGGTCCCCGGTCGGTCACGGGCCCAAGGGCCATGTTGATCGGGAAGGCCGGAACGGCCATCACTTCCAGCGGCCGCTTCAGCAGCCGCTCGATGTCGCGCAGCAGCGGCGCCTCATCGGGCGAGACCAGCGAGACGGCCTGCCCGGTGGCACCGGCGCGCGCCGTGCGCCCGATGCGATGCACGTAGTCCTCCGGCACGTTGGGCAGCTCGTAGTTGACGACATGCGGCAGCTCCTTGATGTCGAGGCCGCGCGCCGCCACTTCGGTCGCCACCAGCGCCGTGATGCGGTTGTCCTTGAAATCCGCCAGCGCGCGCGTGCGCGCGCCCTGGCTCTTGTTGCCGTGAATGGCCATCGCCTTGATGCCGGCGCCTTCCAGCTGCTGGGTCAGACGGTTGGCGCCATGCTTGGTGCGCGTGAAGATCAGCACCTGGAACCAGTTGCCGTCCTTGATCAGATGCGCCAGCAGGTGACGCTTGTGATCCTTGGGCACCTTGTAGACCGACTGATCGACCCGATCGGCCGTGGCATTGCGCGCCGCCACTTCCACCGACACCGGATCGCGCAGCAGGCCGTTGGCGAGCTGGCGCATGTCATCGCTGTAGGTCGCCGAGAACAGCAGGTTCTGGCGCCGCTCCGGGAGCAGTTTGATGATGCGGCGGATGTCGCGGATGAAGCCCATGTCCAGCATGCGGTCGGCCTCATCGAGCACCAGCACCTGCACGTTGCGCAGGTTCACGGCACCCTGTTGCGCCAGATCCAGCAGCCGCCCGGGGGTGGCGATCAGCAGGTCGCAGCCGCTGCGCAGCCCCGAGATCTGCGGATTGATGTTCACGCCGCCGAACACCACCTGCACGCGCACCGGCGCGTACTTGCCATAGGTGTGGGCGCTTTCGGCGATCTGCGCCGCCAGTTCCCGGGTGGGCGTGAGGACCAGCGCGCGCGGCGCGCGCCGATCGGGATTGACCCCGCCGATCGGGGTGGTGTTGGCGCCCAGGCCCGCGAGCCTTTGCACGATGGGCAGGACGAATGCGGCGGTCTTGCCGGTACCGGTCTGTGCGCCGGCCAGCACGTCACGACCCTGCAGCACGGCCGGAATGGCGCGCAGCTGGATGGGTGTGGGTTCGGTGTAGGCGTTCTCGGAAACGGCACGAAGCAGCTCGGGAGCAAGCCCGAGATCGGAAAATGACATGTTTGAACGAAACCTTGAGTAAGACTCGCACGGGGCCATTGGCACCGCGGTCAGAGCGAGGGGAGAAGTTGAAGAAATCGACGGCTGTCGGACTTGCGACACCGGACGAGCAAGACGGGGCGCTGACCGCGCAACCTCCGTTCCAGCGGCGTGCACTGTACAGACAATGCCCCCTGGCGTCCAATTCAGCGCGCGCAAACGCCGATCAGGTCCGCTTGCGGCGCGCCGCCGGACCCGGAACACTAGCTGCCATGACTTTGCTGACCCTGCGCGACGCGCAACTCGCCTATGGCGATTTCCCGCTGCTCGACCACGCCCAACTGTCCGTGCAGGAAGGCGAACGCATCGGGCTCATCGGGCGCAACGGCACCGGCAAGTCCACGCTGCTCAAGGTGGTCATGGCCCAGGCGGTGCTGGACGACGGCGCCATCGAACGGCGCGACGGGCTGCGCATCGCCTTCGTGGAGCAGGAGCCGGTCCTGCCCGCGCCCCCGGCCGAACATGACTGGAAGCTGGCGATGTACCTCGATCGCTTCGATGTGGACCTGGTGCGCGCGGCCGCCACCGGTTCCGGCGGTGAACGCAAGCGCGCGGCGCTGGCCGCGGCCTTTGCGACCGAACCTGATCTGCTGCTGCTCGATGAGCCCACCAACCACCTGGATATCGCGGCCATCGAGACGTTGCAGGAACTGATCGGCGAGGTCGGGGCCTGCCTCATCATCACCCACGATCGTGAATTCCTGGATCGCACCGCCACCCGCATCGTGGAGCTGGATCGGGGCGTGCTGCGCTCCTACCAGGGCAACTTCGCCCGCTACCAGGAGATCAAGGAACAGGAACTGGCCGCAGAGAGCGCCTCGAACGGCCGCTTCGACAAGCTGCTGGCGCAGGAGGAAGTGTGGATACGCAAGGGCGTGGAAGCGCGCCGCACGCGCAACGAGGGGCGGGTCGTACGCCTGGAGAAGCTGCGCCGGGAACGGGCGGCGCGCCGCGAGCGCGTCGGCCGCGTCAATCTGCAGGTCGATGCCGGCGAGCGCTCGGGCAAACTGGTCGCCGAACTGGAAGATGTCAGCCTGAGCTTCGGGGATCGCAGGCTGATCGACGAACTGTCGGCGCGGGTGATGCGCGGCGATCGGGTCGGCCTGATCGGCGCCAATGGCGTCGGCAAATCCACCCTCATTCGCCTGATCCTGGGCACCCAGCAGCCGGATTCGGGCACGGTGCGCTTGGGGACCAATCTCAACATCGCCTATTTCGACCAGATGCGCGCCGCCCTGGATCCGGAGCGCACCGTAGCGGACACCATCAGCCCGGGCTCCGACTGGGTGGAGATCGCCGGCCAGCGCAAGCACATCTCCAGCTACCTGCAGGACTTCCTGTTCTCGCCCAAGCGCGCGCAGTCTCCGGTGCGGATGCTGTCCGGCGGGGAGCGCAACCGGCTGCTGCTGGCGCGACTGTTCGCGCGGCCCGCGAACCTGCTGGTGCTGGATGAACCCACCAATGATCTGGACATCGATTCCCTGGAGCTGCTGGAACAGACCCTGGCCGACTACCCCGGCACCGTGCTGCTGGTGAGCCACGACCGGCGCTTTCTGGACAACATCGTGACCCAAACCATCGCGGCTGAAGGCCAGGGACGCTGGCGTGAATACGTCGGCGGCTATTCGGACTGGCTGGTGCAAAAGGCAGCCTCGGCTGCCGCGCGTGCCGCGGGCGCGCCCTCGGCGTTCGCGCCGGTTCGCAGCAGCACCGCCGCTACGGCCGCGCCGGTGCGCCCGAAAGCGCGCCTGAGTTACAAGGAGCAGCGCGAACTGGAGTCGCTGCCCAAGGAAATCGAGCTGCTGGAAACCGAACAGGCGGCATTGCTGGCCCGCATGAGCGGCGCGGACTACGGCAGGTCCGGCACCGAGACCCTGCGGGCCGACAGCGCCCGCGCCGGCCTCATCGAGCAGGACATGGCCAGAAAATTCGCCCGCTGGGAACAGCTGGAGGAACTGCGCTTGCGCAGCGCCGGATCCGCCTAGCGCTCGATCTTCAACTCGCCGAGGTCGACCCCGAGACTCCAGCCATGCCCCTTGCCGGCGAGGGCCAGGGATACTTCGCCCTTGGTCATGACCTGCGCCTGTACGGAATTAACGGCCCCGGCGTGCGCCTGGACAGCGGCGTAGCCGCCCAGCAGTTCCTCGATGCTGGCGACGGGAGAAAACTGGCCCTCGCCCTTTTCCGTGGACTTGCCCGCCGTCAGACCGCCGCCCTTGGCGCTCAACTTGACGTGCAGGGACTGGCCGTTGGCGCAATGAATGGTGCCCGCGCCGCTGGCGGACTTGTAGATGATGGACCAGGTCTTCAACTGGAAGGTCAGGGTGCACTTCAGCTCATGGTCCGCGGCCTGCGCCCGGCCGGCGGCCGCGACCGCCAGCAGCATGGCGGCGGGAATCATAACGATTTGGGATGCTCTCATAACCTTGCGACCTCCTGAATCATGCGCTCCGGACCCAAGCATTATCCGGCGGACCGCGCCGGTCAATTCGTGACGCTCCGGGGCGACAGCGTTGCGGCGAATGGCCTGCTTGGCAACAGCGCGGATGGCATAGAATGCGCCACCATGCGATTTTGTGTTACCGCTTTGGCCGCCGTGCTGGCGGCGGGGTGTTCTCCGGCGCCGTCCGGTTCCACCCCCCAGACACCGGAAGTCTCCGTGCTGCGCGCCAAGGCGCAGGTCCTGCCCCTGACGCGCGATCTGGTCGGCAGGGTGTCGGCGGTGCGCTCGGCCGACGTGCGCGCGCGGATACCGGGCATCCTGCTTCGACGCCTGTATCGCGAGGGCTCGGAAGTCCGCCAGGGCGAAGTGCTTTTCGAAATCGATCCTAAGCCCTATCGGGCGGCCCTGGATGCGGCCCAGGCAGGGCTGGCTCAGGCGCAGGCCACCGCTACCAACGCCGCCGTCAACGCGAAACGGACCCGCGATCTGCTGCCCAGTGGCCTGGTCTCCCGCTCCGACGTCGACAACAACAATGCCGCCGAGCGTTCCTCGCAGGCGCTGGTCAAGCAGGCCGAGGCAAACGTCGAGACGGCCCGCATCAATCTGGGCTACGCGACGGTCACGGCGCCCATCGCCGGGCGCTCCGGACAGCAGCATGTCACCGAGGGTGCGCTGGTCGGTCAGAGCGAGGCGACACTGCTCACGACCATCGACCAGATCGATCGGTTGTATGTGAATTTCGACCGCCCGGCGGATGAGATCCTGCAGCTGCAGGCTGCGCAGGCGCGCGGCGATGTGACCCTGTTCGATCGCGATAAGGCCACGCTGCAGATCATCCTGCCGGATGGCACGCCATACACTCAGCTGGGCACGGTGGATTTCGCAGATGTGAGTGTCGATCCGACCAATGCGGCGCTCGCCTATCGCGGCGTCGTGGCCAATCCGCAGCGCCAGCTGCTGCCGGGCATGTTCGTCACTGTGCACCTGACGCTGGGCACGCACAACCGCGCCTACGTGGTCCCGCAGGCGATCGTGCGGCGGGATGCGACCGGCGCCTTCGTCGCGATCGCCGGTACCGACGGCAAGGTCGAACAGAAGCACATCCAGGCCGACGTCATGCTGGGCAACAACTGGCTGGTATCCGGCGGACTCAAAGACGGCGACCGGATCATCGCAACCAGCGTCGACAAGGTGCATCCCGGCATGCACGTCAAGGTGCTGCCCGATCACGCGTCGGGAACCTGATCGGCCATGGCGCGTTTCTTCATCGAGCACCCGGTCTTCGCCTGGGTCATCGCTATCCTGATCACGCTGGCGGGCATCCTGTCGATCTCTCGACTGCCCATCGAGGCCTATCCGGACATCGCCCCGCCGCAGGTGCAGGTCTCGGCCAACTATCCGGGCGCCGATGCTGAAGTGATCGAACATACCGTCACGCAGATCATCGAGCAGCAGCTGACGGGCATTGATCACCTGCTGTACTTCACTTCCAGTTCCAATTCAAAGGGCAACGCCAACGTCACGCTGACGTTCGACACCGGCACCAACCCGGATACCGCGCTCGTTCAGACCCAGAACCGCATGGCGCTGGCCACGCCGCGCCTGCCGGCGGAGGTCAATGCATTGGGCCTGAGCGTGCAGAAGGCCTCCAACAGCAACGTCATCGTGCTGGCGCTGCGGTCCACGGATAACAGCATGAACTCCTATGAGCTCAGCAACCTGCTCGCCACGCGGGTGCTGGACCAGATTCAGCGCATCAACGGCGTGGCCAATGTGAACCAGTTCGGTTCCGAGTACGCCATGCGCATCTGGCTGAATCCAGACAAACTGCATGCCTATGGGATATCCCCGGCGCAGGTTCTGACGACGGTACAGAGTCAGAACGTGCAGGTGGCCGCCGGCTCGATCGGCGCCGTGCCGACAGTGCCCAATCAGCAGCTGTCGATCAACGTCAGTGTCCCGGGGCGGTTCACCTCGCCGGATCAGTTCGCGAACATCATTCTGCGCACCGATCCGAACGGCACCACGGTACGGTTGCGCGATGTCGCACGCCTGGAGCTGGGGCCCTATGCGTATGGCCTGGACGACAAGGTGGATGGCGACCCCATTGCCGGCTGTGGTATCTCGGTACTGCCGGGGGCTGACGTTCTCAAAGTAGTCCAGGCCATCCGCGACCGCATGAACGAGCTGCAGCGCAGCTTCCCGCCCGGCGTCAGCTGGCTCACGCCCTTTGATGCCACCAAGTTCATTTCAGTGTCCATCCGCGAAGTGGTGTACACCCTGGCAGGCTCGGTGGTGCTGGTGTTTCTGGTGATGCTGGTCTTCCTGCAGAACATCCGCGCCACGCTGATACCGACCCTGGTGATGCCGGTGGCGCTGCTGGGGGCTTTCATCGGCATCTACGCAGTGGGGTTTTCGGTCAACACCTTAAGCCTGTTCGGCGTCGCGCTGGCCATCGGCATCGTCGTGGACGATGCCATCGTGGTCATCGAGTCGGTCGAGCGCATCATGCGCGAGGAGCACCTGCCCGCCAAGGAGGCCACGCGCAAAGCCATGGGCCAGATCACCGGCGCCATCGTCGCCATCACGGTGGTGCTGGCCGCGGTGTTCGTGCCCAGCGCGCTGCAGACCGGCAGCGTCGGGGCGATCTACCGCCAGTTCGCCCTCACCATCGCCATTTCCATGCTGTTCTCGGCGTTTCTGGCGCTCTCTTTCACGCCCGCGCTGTGCGCCACGCTGCTGCGCCCGGGTCACCTGAATCCGAATGTGCTGTTCCGCGGCTTCAATCGCGGCTTCGAATGGAGTCTCGCGGCATACATGCGCCGCGTGTTCCAGTCGGTGCGGCATGCGCCGCGCTGGATGATCGCCTTTGCCGTACTGGTGGCAGTGGGAGCGTGGCTGTTCGCGCGCATGCCCGGTGGCTTCCTGCCCGAGGAGGACCAGGGTTACGCCTATGTCATCGTGCAGACTCCACCGGGCACCACCCTCGAGCGGACCATGCAGGTCATGACCCGCGTCGGTGCCCTGATGCACCAGTCACCCGACGTGGATGCCGTCATGGAGATCGCCGGGTTCAGTTTCGTGGGCCAGGGCGAGAACGTGGGCTTAGGGTTCGTACGGCTCAAGCCCTGGGAGAAGCGCAAGGACAATGCCGCGACCTTCATCGCCTGGGCGAACCGTACGCTCAATCGCAACATCCACGATGCCCAGGTGTACTCGGTCAACCTGCCCACGGTGCGCGGCCTGGGGCAATTCGGCGGTTTCGATCTGTACCTGCAGGATCGAGCCGGCGTAGGTCGCGCCGCCTTGGCGGCCGCGCAGAAGACGCTGTTGACGAATGCCAACCAGTCGCCGGTGCTCACCAATGTACGGGCCAACACCCTGGAGGATGCGCCGCGCCTGGATCTGGAGGTGGATCGCGTTCAGGCCGAGACCATGGGTCTGTCACCGCTCGACCTGTACGGTGCCGTGCAGCTGATGATGGCCCCGGTATATGCCAACGATTTCTATTACCAGGGCCGCGTGCTGCGCGTGATGCTCCAGGCCGACGCGCCTTTCCGCATGGGTCCAGAGGCCCTGGAGCGCTTCTATCTGCCCAGCACCCTGCCGGCCGCCGCCAATACGACCGGCGCCAGCGTCCTGCCCACCATGATTCCACTGTCCAGCGTCGTGCATCCGCACTGGACCGTCGCCTCTCCCAACCTCACCCGCTACAACGGCTACGCCGCGGTGGAAATCAACGGCTCCAATGCCCCTGGCCGCAGCACCGGTGAGGCCATGACCGAGATGCAAAACCAGGTCGCCGAATTGCCGGATGGCGTCGGTTTCGATTGGGCGGGGCAGTCGCTGCAGGAGAAACTCTCCGGCGCGCAGGCCCCACTGTTGTTCGCCCTGTCCATCCTGGTCGTGTATCTGTGTCTGGCGGCGCTTTATGAGAGCTGGTCGGTGCCCGTCTCGGTGCTGCTGGTGGTACCCGTGGGTGTCATCGGGGCTATCGCCGCCGCACAAATGCGCGGCCTGTCCAATGATGTGTTCTTCAAGGTGGGTCTGCTCACCATCATTGGGCTTGCGGCCAAGAACGCCATCCTGATCGTGGAGTTCGCGGTCATGGAACACGCCGCGGGCAAGACCCTGCATGACGCAGTCGTGGAGGCGGCGCGGCTGCGCTTCCGGCCCATCCTCATGACTTCCTTTGCGTTCATCCTGGGCGTCATGCCGCTGGTACTGTCCAGCGGCGCCGGGGCCAATGCCCGCCACGCCATCGGCACGGGTGTGGCCGGCGGCATGATCACGGCCGCCGTCCTGGGCGTGCTGTTCGTGCCGGTATTCTTCGTGAGCGTGCGGCGGCTGCTGGGAGATCCGCTGGACGGCCCGCGACGCAAGCGCCGGAACGAGCTGCCCGCCTCGCCCATGCCGGGCGGCATGGAATGAGTCAGGCGTGCTGCCTGACCAGGTCCAGCAGCGCCACGCCGTAGCGGGCGAGCTTCGCCTCCCCGACTCCGGCCACGCCCCGCAGCTGGGCGGCCGATTGCGGCAGCCGGCGCGCGATTTCCGCCAGCGTCGTGTCGTGAAACACCGTGTAGGCGGGCACGTTGTGCTCGCGGGCCGTCACCCGGCGCCATTCGCGCAGCGCCTCGTACAGCGGCAGCCGGGCGCCGGCGAGCATCGCGGATTCCTTTGCCCTGCCCTGGCCGGATCCGGGCGCCCCGGCGCGCGCGCGGCGCGGGGCCTTGGCGGCACTGCGGCGCAGTATCAGCTGCCTCTCACCCTTCAGCACTTCACGACTGGCCGGCAACAGCTTCAGCACATTGAACTGGTCGTGGTCCACCTGCAGCAGGCGCTGCATGACCAGCTGCCGCACCACCGCCCGCCATTGGACCTCCTCGAGCTGCGCGCCGATGCCGAAGGTGCTGAGCCGCTCGTGGCCATAGTCGCGCACCCGCGGCGTTGACTTGCCGCGCAGCACGTCGATGAGATGCTGCGCCCCGAAGCTCACGCCGCTGGCCTGCCCGATGCGGTAGATGCACGACAGCAGCATCTGTGCGGCTCGCGTGCCGTCCCACTGTGCGGGCGGTTCCAGGCAATTGTCACAGTTGCCGCAGGCCGCGGCCGCCTCACCGAAGTAGTCCAGCAGGCGCACCCGCCGGCAGCCGCTGCCTTCGCACAGGCCCACCATGGCATCGAGCTTGGCGGAACTCACCCGCCGATAGCTTTCCGCCCCGTCCGAGGTTTCGATCATGCGTCGCAGCTGCACGATGTCCGCGAGGCCGTAGACCAGCCAGGCATCCGCCGGCAGGCCATCCCGACCGGCGCGGCCGGTCTCCTGGTAGTAGCCCTCGATGCTCTTGGGCAGGTCCAGGTGCGCGACGAAGCGCACGTCCGGCTTGTCGATGCCCATGCCGAAGGCGATGGTCGCGACCATGACGATGCCCTCCTCGCGAATGAAGCGTCGCTGATGATCCTCGCGCGTGCGGGCATCGAGGCCCGCGTGATACGCCAGGGCGCGCACCCCCTGCCCGCTGAGCCACGCCGCGGTGGCATCGACCGAGGCGCGCGACAGGCAGTAGATGATGCCGGCATCGCCCTCGTGCTCACTCTTCAGGAACTCCAGCAGCTGGCGGCGCGGATTGTCCTTCTCGCTGATCCGGTAGCGGATGTTCGGCCGGTCGAAGCTCGAAATGAACACCCGGGCCGCGCCCAGCTCCAGGCGCGCGATGATCTCGGCGCGGGTTTGTTCATCGGCCGTTGCCGTCAACGCCACGCGCGGCACCCCCGGGAAGCGTCGTGCCAGCACCGAGAGCTGGATGTATTCGGGACGGAAATCATGCCCCCACTGGGAGACGCAGTGCGCCTCATCGATGGCGATGAGGCTCAGCGGCACGCTGCCCAGCAGTTCCAGGCAACGCTCCGTCAGCAGCCGCTCCGGGGCCAGATACAGCAGGTCCAGCTCCCCCGCGCGCACCCGCTGTTCGATACGCTGCGCCTCCTGCCAGTCTAGGGCGGAATTCAGCGCCTCGGCACGCACACCGGCCTCCTTCAGGGCGGCCACCTGGTCCTGCATGAGGGCAATCAGCGGCGAGACCACCACGGCGAGGCCCGGACGCACCAGCGCCGGGATCTGGTAGCACAGGGACTTGCCGCCGCCGGTGGGCATGAGAACCAGTGCATCGCCGCCGCGGGCGACATGGTCGATGATCGCTCCCTGCGGCGCGCGGAATTGCGGGTAGCCGAACACCTCGCGCAGAATGCGCTCGGGGCTTAACTCATCAACACTCATTGGTAGGCAAAGTGTACATGACGCGCTACCTCCTCATGCCCTTCCACGCGGCGCCCCTGATCCTGGTGGCCACCTTCACCTTGCTGTGGTGGTGCGCCCTGCACGCGGCATTCATGATGGGCATCCCGCTGGCATTGATCCTCTTTTCCTGGTTCTTCAAGTACTGCTACGTGCTGCTGGATGCGGTCGTGGCCGGCCACGAGGAGCTGCCGGTACTGTCGGTGGAAATGCTCAATCCTGTCGATGAGCAAAGACCGCTGTTTCAGGCAGTAATGGTGGTGTCCGAGGCCCTGGCGTGCTGGTGGGTCTATCAGCAGGCAGGTCCCGTCGCCGGCGTTGCACTGGGCGCGCTGCTGCTGGCCGCATTGCCGGCGACCGTGGGACTGCTGGGCATCAGCGACAGTTGGCTGCACGCCCTCTCGCCGCTGGCCATCTGGCGCCTCATGAAGGGGCTGGGCCGGACCTACCTGGCCACGCTCGGGGTGATCTTCGCCGGTGCCCTGCTGATCGGGGTCGCCGCGCCACAGCTGGGTGAGCTGATGCAGATCGCGCTGTGCCAGCTGGTGTTCATCGCCATGTTCTGTTTCATCGGCGGTGCCATCTTCGAAAGCCGCGTGGACCTGCAGCTGGCCACCCGCACGCACGGCGAGCGGCGGGCCGAACGCGACGAACGCCACCACGCCGACAGCCGCGGCGCGGTGCTGGATCGCAGCTACTCGCTGCTGCGCCTGAAGCGCCGCAGCGACGCCTGGGACAATCTCGAACCCTGGATGCGCACGCACTGCCCGGACAGCCATCCCTTTACGGAGTATCACGCCCTGCTGGTGGCAAGCTGTTCCTGGGATGATCCCTTCATCGGCGACAAGATCGCCACCGAGTACTTAGGGAAGCTCATCGCCAATGGCGAAACGGGCATGGCGGTGGAGGCAGTGGAAGTGCGCCTGGCCTCGAACCCGAACTACTACCCCGCGGGCCAGGCCTATGCGGCGCGCCTGCTGGAACTGGTGACGCTCTCGGGTCGCAAGGCGCTGGCGCGCCAGCTGCAGGCGAATGCCGCGGCCAGCAGTAAACCTGCGGTGTGATTCAACGTTTACTCGGGCATCACGCCAAGGAGCACGATATGGCGACTTTGACCCGGCTGACGGCGTCGCTGGCGTTGTCAGGGCTGCTGGCCGGCTGCGCGGCTGCGCCGCCCAATCCATCGGACCTCGCGACCGAGGCGACGTTCCTGAAATACGCCGGTCCGCCCATCGAGAGCTTCACCTACCTCGGGCGCTACACCGACATTCGTACGCTGGGCGACAAGGTCGTGGTGGTCTGGACGACCATCAATGATGCCTACCTGATCCGGGTGCTGGATCCGTGCATCCAGCTGCGCTTTGCCGACCATGTCGGATTGACGAGCACCTCCAGGACGGTCAATCGGCATTTCGATTTCGTGCTCGCCGATCAGGAACACTGCCGCATCGACACCATCCAGCATGTCGACTACCTCGCCATGAAACAGGCGCGCCTGGCGGGCGTGAATTAAAAAAGGCCCGCCCGGATGCCGGGCGGGCCTTGTCTCTCACCCCTTCCAGGGCAGGGATTGCCGCCTCAGGTCGACTTCAGCAGCGTCGTATCGATGGGCAGGTGCCGGATGCGCTTGCCGGTGGCCGCGAAGATGGCGTTGCACAGCGCCGGGATCACCGGCGGCAGGGCGGGCTCGCCCAGGCCGGTAGGTGGGAACGGCGAGGTCTTGAAGTCCACCTGCACCTGCGCCGCCTGGTACATGCGCATCAGCGGGTACTCCGGGAAGGTCTGCGCGACCCGCCCGCCCTTGATGGTGATCTGCTGGCCCAGCGCCTGGCTGATGCCGTCCAGCACCGCGCCCTCGCATTGGTTCTTGGCGCCGGAGGGATTGATGATGAGGCTGCCCACGTCACCGACCACCCACACCTTGTCCACCTTGATGCTGCCATCGGCCGGCAGCACGCTGGCCTGAACGACTTCGGCAAAGTAACCCATATGACTGAAATAGAAGGCCACGCCCATGCCGGTGCCGGCGGGCAGCTGTCGCTTACCCCAGCCGGATTTCTCGCGCACCATTTCCAGCACGCCCTGCGCGCGCTTGCCGCTGAACGGCGGACCCGCGGGGAAACCCGGACCGCCGACCGCGTCCCGGCGGCCCCTTGCCCGCGGGGGCCGGCGGCGGCGGCGCGGCGCGCTCCTCGGCGTACAGATCGATCAGCTGCTGCAGCGGATCCTTGCCGGCCGCATGCGCGACCTCATCCAGGAAGGACTGGAACACGTAGGCATGCGCATTGCTGCCCGGCGCCCGCATCGGACCGGTCGGCACGCCCAGCTGCATGGTCGAGGTGGCCAGCTCCAGATTCTTGACGTACTTGGCCGGGAATTCCCCGGCCGCCAGGTCGGAGCTGTTGGAGGCCCGGCCGTTGTTCTCGTAGCCGACGTAGTGATCGGTGAAGGCGATCAGCTGGCCCTGCGCATCGAGGCCCGCCTTGAAGTAATGGAAGCCGCCGGGACGATAGAACTCATGCTGCAGGTCCTGGTTGCGGTTCCACACCAGCTTCACCGGCTCACCCTGCAGCTTGGAGATCAGGGCCGCCTCGGCCATGAAGTCGCTGCCCAGGCGCCGGCCGAAGCCGCCACCGCAACGGGTCATGTGGACGGTCACGGCATCTTCGGGAATCCCGACGACCTTCGCGACCAGCGATTTGCCGGAGCCGGGATTCTGAGTGGGCGCCCACATCTCCAGCTTGCCGTCCTTGAACGAGGCCGTGGAATTCATCGGCTCCAGCGGCGAGTGCGCCACGAAGGGATAGGAATAGGCGGCCTCGATGACCTTCGCCGCACCGGCCAGCGCCCCCTTGGCGTCGCCGTCGCTGCGGATCACCTTGTGCGGGGTCTGGGTGGACAGTTCCTGCGCCTTGGCCGCAAACCCGGCCGAACTCTGGCTGGCCACCGGACCCTCGTCCCACACCACCTTCAGCGCATCCAGGGCCTTGTTGGCCTGCCACCAGCTGCTGGCGACGATGGCGACGCCGCTCTGCAGCCCCATGGCCATGCCATCCGGCAGCCCCGTCGGGCCTTCCGGCGAAATGAGGAACACGTTCAGGATGCCGGGCCGCGCCTTGATCTCATCCACATTGGCGCTGACAACCTTGCCGCCGAATACCGGGCACTTCTGAAACACCGCATAACGCATGCCGGGGACGACCACGTCGATGCCGAACAGCGGCTGGCCGGTGACCACCTTGGGGCTGTCGATGCCGCCGATGGATCGCCCGACGATCGAATAGTTCTTCGGGTCCTTGAGGATCAGGTTCTTCATGTCCGGCGGGACCACGCGGGCGGCCTGGGTGGCCAGCTGTCCGTAGGTCATGGACCGGCCATCCTTGGCCATCACCTTGCCGGCCGAAGTCGTGATGTCCGACTCGGGAACCTTCCACTTCAGAGCCGCGGCGGTGACCAGCATGGCGCGGGCGGCCGCCCCGGCACGACGCAGGGTTTCCCAGTTGAAGGGGGTCGAGAAGCTGCCGCCTGCGAACTGCGCGCCGTACAGCTTCGGATCCAGCGGTGCCTGCACGATGCGCACGTTGGCCCAATCGGCATCCAGCTCCTCGGCGACGACCATGGGCAAGGAGGTCTTGATGCCCTGACCGATCTCCGGAACCTTGGAGGCAATGGTAATCGTGTTGTCCGGCGCGATGGTCACATAGGCATTGAGGTCCGAGTCCTTGGCAGGCACTTCGGACTTGCGCACCACCGCCACCGAGCCGTCGGCATGCTGCGGGATGGTAAGCGCCAGCAGCATGCCGCCACCCGCAGCGGCACTGACCGAGAGAAAGGCGCGGCGCGAAACGGACGAATCGGCGGCCGGTTGCGGCGTTGATACGGTAGCCATGATCAGACCTCCCGCGAATCGGTGATGGGCAGGCCGGCGGCCTGCTTGATGGCCGCGCGGATGCGCACGTAGGTGGCGCAGCGGCACAGATTGGAGGACATCGCGTTGTCGATGTCCTTGTCGGTGGGCTTTTGGTTGGCGTTGAGCAGCGCCGTGGCGGACATGATCTGGCCCGCCTGGCAGTAGCCGCACTGGACCACATCGACCTTCAGCCACGCGTCCTGGACGCGTTTGCCGGTCTCGCTGCTGCCGATGCCTTCGATGGTGGTGACGCTCGCTGCCCCCACCGCGCTCACCGGGGTGATGCAGGAGCGGGTCGCAGTGCCGTTGATGTGCACGGTGCAGGCGCCGCACAGGCCCATGCCGCAGCCGAATTTGCTGCCCTTCAGATCCAGGGTGTCCCGTAACACCCACAGCAGCGGGGTGTCACCGTCGACCTCGACGGTGTGAGGCGTACCGTTCACATTGATTGTGTAGCTCATTGGTGTATCCTGACGTAGCGCTGTATTTAAGCGTGCATAACGCGCATCCGTTCGAAGCGGATGCACCATCTCGCATCGTATCAGACATGCTCATCGGCGGATTAAGATGACTTGTCAAAACCCGTGTGCCCGCTGTTCAAGCTCCAGCGCTGCCAACACCGCTGACAGCGCGCGCCTGCCGCCCCGATGTGTTCACATCATCCCGCGGCGTTGTTCGTAGCGACGCACGCGCCCGCATCGACGCGCGGGCGGAAATTCCCGTCGCGAAACTTGCAGCGCTCCGGGCATTCGACTCGAATGAGCGGGCCGTGCCTGGGCCGCACCGGGACGGGCGTCTAGGAAGCTTTTGCCGCGTTGCGGCGACGCATCACTTCGTTCTGTTACACTCCGGTCCGCGTCCCCGGTAACGCACCACACCGGTGCACGGGGCCCATGGAACTGATCCATACCGGTGCGCCAGATTTTCCCGGCGCGTCGGCACAAGCCGTAACCGCATGTTTTTAAATGCCTGGTGCATTTGGCATAGCGATTGCAGCCGTCGCGTCATCGCACGGAAATTTGTGAATCAGTTCCGCTTTTGTTTCATTTACGAGGACCACTGTCATCATGCGAAATACGACTCGCGCTATCACTGCTGCCGCCATCGTTGCGATCGCGCCACGCCTGCTCCTGGCAGCCGATGCGCCCGCCGCACCCGCTGCGCCGGCCGTTCCCGGCCTGTCAGACCTGCTCACGGGCTGGGGACTGACCACCAGCGGCGAAGTCGCTGCCTCCTACTACCACTCGAACGGCTACCCGGGTTCGACCTGGCGCGGATTCGACCAGGACCACGACACCTTCCAACTGGATGAAGCAGGTCTGCAACTGGGCTATCAGCCCAAGAGCGGCGTCGGCGGCTTTGTTGACGTGATCGCCGGCACCGATGCCCGCATCCTCAGTGAAAACGAGGGCGGTAGCGGCACCAGCGTCGATGTGCGGCAGGCCTACCTGCAGTACGCCACCGGGGCGCTGACCGTCATTGCCGGCAAGTACGTGACTCTGGCTGGTGCGGAAGTCATCAACCCGGCGCTGAACACCAACTTCTCCCGCTCGCTGCTGTTCTGGGAACTGGAGCCGCTGGATCACACGGGCATCCGTGCGACCTATGCGGTCAGCGATACGGTGAGCGTCATCGTCGGCGCCAACAACGGCTGGAACGTCACCGACCTGAGCACCTCGGGCTCTAAGACCGGTGAGTTCGGGGCCACCTGGGCACCGAGCAAGATGTTCTCCTTTGCCGCCACCGGCTACATCGGCAAGATCGCCGACGGCGTGGACCTGTCGCTGATCGACTTCGTGGGCACTTACAACGTCACTTCCGCCCTGACCCTGATGCTGAACGCGGATGCCTACCAGCTGTCCGGCGCGAACTCCTGTCACACGCACATCAATGGCTTCGCGGCGTACGCCAACTACGCGTTCACCGACAGCCTGCGCGTGTCGGTCCGCACGGAGTATGTGAACTACGTGGGTATCGGCCATGCGGTCGAGGGCACGGCCACCATCGGTTACTCGCCGGTGAAGAACTTCGAGATCCGCGGCGAACTGCGCTACGACAAGCGTGTCGGACGGCGCCTTCAACGACGGCATCTCGTACCTTCGTTCATTCAACAATTCGACGGAATCGCAGACCCTGGCGAACAACAACACCGAGTTCGCAATCCAGGGCGTGTACAAGTTCAGTCTGCCCTAGCCCACAAGCTGACGCGGGCCTTACCCGCCCGCGTTCGCGTTGCGGTTTTGACGGGGAGGACGCAAGTCCTCCCCGTTCTCATTTCCGCAGTCCGAAATCCCGCCCCGACGGGAACCCGGGTATGATGTAACGGGTCGTACTTTGAATGGACCGTACCCTGCACCCGATCCGCTCCAACCTGCGCACGCGCCTGTGGCTGCTGCTGCCGGTGCTGCTGGTACTCTCGCAGCACGGTGCCTGGCTGCATGAACTTGGCCACGTTGCCCACGCGGCCAATCCTCATCAGGTCTGCTTCCAACAGGCCCAGAACAGTGCTGAGAATGGTGTCTGCGCCAGCTGCCAGTCCTTCGGCCAGTTGGGCAGCGCGCTATCCAGTTCCACGAAGGCCTATGCCGCGGCCGTTTTCGCCCACCTTCCGCAGAGCCGACCGCAGTACCCAAGCCCCCGCGCGCAGCTGCCGGCACCCCGCAATCGCGGACCCCCACGGCTGGCCTGAATGCCAGTTCGCGTGTGCCTTCCGGCACTGTCCGGAGGCCGCACATTCAAGGTCCTTTGCAGTTTGCGGATGAATAACTCATGGTCACTTTCAGATTCAGCCTCGCGCTGGCCTGTGCGCTGGCGCTCGCCCTATCGTTCGGAATTCCCACCGCGACCGGCCAGGTCGCCGATTCCTCCAGCAATCCCATGCAGACCGTGGTCGTCACGGCGCAGCACCTGAACGAGGAACGCTCTCACATCCAGACCCAGGTCGGGGCCTCCACCTACACCATCGATTCGGCCGCCATCGAGGCGGCCCCGGGCGGCGACAATGTCCTCATGAACCAGGTCATGCTGCAGGTTCCGGACGCCGCGCAGGACTCCTTCGGCCAATTGCACATTCGCGGTGATCACAACGGCCTGCAGTTCCGCCTGAACGGTATCATTCTCCCCGATGGCATCAGCGTCTTTGGCCAGACCCTGCCGCCGCGATTGATCCAGTCCATGCAAATGATCATGGGCAGCCTGCCGGCGCAGTATGGTCTGCGCAGCGCCGGCATTATCGACCTCACCACCAAGAGCGGCGCGCTGGATGCGGGCGGCAGTGTGACCTTATACGGCGGCAGCCACGGCGAACTGGAGCCGAGCTTCGATTACGGGGGTTCCGCCGGCCCCTACACCTACTTCGTGACCGGCGACTTCCTGCGCAGTGACCTGGGCATCGAGTCGCCCGACGGCAGCAGCGATCCGCTGCACGACCATACGAAACAGCATCACGGTTTTGCCTACGTGGAAGACCTGCTGGATGAGCACAATCGCATCAGTGCGGTCATCGGCGTGTCGGATGCGGATTTCCAGATCCCGAACCTACGCGGCCAACAACCTTCGCTGGGATTGACGGTCGCCGGCCAAAGCGCCTACCCCAGCGAATTTCTGAATGAAAACCAGCGTGAAGTCACACAGTTCGGCATCCTCAGCCTGCAGCATTCGAATGGACCATTGACCCTGCAGACTTCCTTCACCGCACGCAATTCCACCCTCGGCTTCACACCCGACCCGATCGGTGACCTGCTGTACAACGGGATCTCCCAGAAAGCGTACAAGCAGGATGTGGCTTATGGGCTGCAAAGTGACGGCGCCTACCGGCTCAATGAGTCACACACGCTGCGCGCGGGCCTCTACTTCCAATACGACCGCCTGCACAGCAATGCCACCTCAGCGGTGCTGCAGGTCGACCCCATCACCGGTGCACCGCTCAACGACCTGCCGGTTTCCATCGTCCAGAACAGCGATAACAGTCAGGTGATCGAAAGCGGCTACGTCCAGGACGAGTGGCACATCCTGCCGGCACTCACCATGAACTACGGCCTGCGCTTCGATCACTACAATGCCTTCAGCAGCGCCAGTCAGCTGAGCCCGCGCGTCAACTTCGTATGGCAACCTCTACCCGATACCACCGTGCACGCCGGCTATTCCCGGTTCTTCTCGCCACCGCCCTTCGAACTGGTCGGCAGCGAGGCGCTCGCGCAGTTCGCCAACACCACTGCGGCACCGGGAGTGCTGCAGGATGATCCGGTCAAGGCGGAGCGCTCGAACTACTATGACTTCGGCCTCGAACAGGCGATCCTCAAGGGCTTCACGGTCGGAGTGGACAGCTACTACAAGCAGGCGACGGATCTGGTCGATGAGGGCCAGTTCGGCGCGCCGATCATCCTGACACCGTTCAACTATGCCCATGGCCAGGTATACGGCATCGAACTGACCGGCTCCTATCACGTCGGGGGCTTGCTGGCCTATGTGAACCTGGCCTCCCAGCGCGCCATCGGCAAGGACATCGTTTCCAGCCAGTTCAATTTCGGTGCCGATGACCTGGCTTACATCACCAATCACTACATCCATCTGGACCACGAGCAGCAGGTCACCGCCTCAGGCGGCCTGTCCTACGTGTGGAACGGCACGCGCGTCAGTGCCGACTTCCTGCTCGGATCCGGACTGCGTTCAGATCTGGCTCTGCCCGATGGCAGTTCCGTCCCGAATGGCGATCGCCTGCCGTACTACACCCAGGTCAATCTGGGCGTTGAACACGATTTCGACCGCCAGGGCCTCAGCGGCCTGAGCGCGCGTCTGGATATCATCAACCTGCTGGACAAGGTGTACGAGATCCGCGACGGCACGGGCGTCGGAGTCGGCGCCCCGCAGTTTGGTCCGCGGCGCGGCCTGTTCTTCGGGGTGACGCAGACGTTCTAGCCCCGCGAAGTTCAAACGCGCGCCCAAAGCTGCTAGCCTCGCGAATCGATTCCAGATCGGCGGAAGCTTTAAGGACACACATGGGCTGGCAACGCCGTCTGTACCGGGGTCGCGATCTTCAGCGGGCCGTGTCCATCGCCGACCTGCGCGAGCGGGCCATGCGCCGCGTGCCGGGATTCGTCTTCGAGTATGTGGAAGGCGGCTCCGACGACGAGTCGGCGCTGCGCAACAATCGCGCCGCCTTCGATGCCTGGCAGTTCATTCCCTCGACGCTGGTCAACACCGCCGAGCGGCATCAGCGCGTGACGCTGTTCGGCAAGCAGATGGCCTCAGCGCTGATCGTCGGACCCACGGGGGGCAACGGCGTCCTGCAGCCCAACGGGGATGTGTCGCTGGCGAGGGCGGCGGCGGCGGCGGGCCTGCCGTTCTGCCTGAGCACCATGTCCTCGGTGCGGGCGGATGAGCTGCCGCGCCAGGCCGGCGGACGACTGTGGATGCAGCTGTACGTCACCCACAACCGGCAATCCGCCGAAGACATCATCGCGCGCGCCGAGGCGGCCGGCTACGAAGCGCTGGTGTTCACCACCGACGCCAATGTCTTTGGCCAGCGCGAATGGGATCGGCGCAACTACGCGCGCCCCGGCATGCCGACCTGGCGCAATCGTCTGTCCCTGCTGCAGCACCCGCGATGGGTCTGGGAGGTGCTGCTGCGCAATGGGGCCCCGCAGCTGGCGAACCTGGCGCCTTTCCTGCCTCCCGGCGCCGCCAGCGCCGTCGGCGGCAGCACGGTGATCCCGAAACTTTTTTCCGCCAGGATCACCTGGGAGGATGTCGCCTGGCTGCGCCGCATCTGGCCGCGCAAGCTCATCATCAAGGGCGTGCTGTCGGTGGCCGATGCGCGCCGCGCCGCCGATCATGGTTGCGATGGCATCGTGCTCACCAATCATGGTGGGCGGCAGATGGATCACTGTGTTTCCGGCATGGACATGCTGCCGGAAATCGCCGCGGCGGTCGGTGAGCGGCTGACCCTGATCGTGGACGGCGGAATACGCCGCGGCACCGATGTCATCAAGGCCGTGGCCCTGGGGGCCGATGCGGTGATCCTGGGTCGCGCCCCCTTGTATGGACTGGCGGCCGGCGGTGAGCCGGGCGCGCGGCGCGCCCTGGAGATCCTCACGACGGAAATCGACCGGGCCCTGGGTCACCTCGGGTGCAACAACTTGGGCGAACTCACCCCCGCCATGCTGCGACGGCGGAGCGGCTGATGGCCGCGACTGACGGCGATGCTCCCGTTGAATTTGCCCGCGCCCTGACCCGTGTGGATGCCACCGCGCTGGTGGCCGGATCCATGATCGGCTCGGGAGTGTTCATCGTCTCGGCGGACATTGCACGTCAGGTCGGATCCCCGGGCATGCTGCTGCTGGT
This sequence comes from uncultured Pseudomonadota bacterium, assembly GCA_963726995.1. Lineage (GTDB taxonomy): Bacteria > Pseudomonadota > Gammaproteobacteria > Steroidobacterales > Steroidobacteraceae > DAIDKA01. The sequence continues at coordinate 519,290 of CAVSEP010000005.1, read as the reverse complement.
CTGGCTGATCGCCGGCGTCACCACCGTCATCGGCGCGCTGACGTACAGCGAACTGGCCTCGCTGTTCCCGAAGGCCGGCGGGCAGTATGTCTACCTGCGCGAGGGCGTCTCGCCGCTGTTCGGCTATCTGTACGGCTGGACGCTGTTCACCGTCATCCAGACCGGCACCATCGCGGCGGTGGCCGTGGCGTTTGCACGCTTTACCTCGGTGTTCGTGCCGTCGCTGACGCCGGATGTGTTCCTGGGTCTCACCGCGCATCTGCCCAGCGGGGATATTGAGATCGGCCTCTCGCCGCAGCGTGTGCTGGCCATCATCTCGGTGCTGGCCCTGACCTGGATCAATGTCCGCGGCGTGCGCACGGCGGCGGTGATCCAGACCACTCTCACGGGCGTCAAGCTGGCATCGCTGGCGGCACTGGTGCTGCTGGGCCTGACCCTGGGACGCAATCATCTGGCGCTGGCCGGCAACTTTGGCGCCGGGTTCTGGGGCGGCACATCGGTGCTGGCGCTGCTGCCCAGCATCGGGGCGGCCATGATCGGCGCGCTGTTCTCCATGGATGCCTGGAACAACGTCGGCTTCGCGGCCGGGGAGCTGAAGGATCCGAAACGCGACCTGGCCTTCGCCATGGTGAGCGGCGTGTGCCTGGTCGTGGTGCTGTACCTGCTGGCCAACCTCGCCTACTTGAGTTCGCTGTCCCTGCCGGCCATCGCCACTGCACCGCAGGACCGGGTCGCCACCGCCGCACTGCAGGCCATGTTCGGCGACACCGGACTCACCGTGATGGCCGCGGCGATCATGATCTCCACCTTCGGCTGCAACAACGGGCTGATCCTCGCCGGTGCGCGGGTGTTCTATGCCATGGCGCGCGACGGCCTGTTTCTCAAGCGCGCCGCGCAGCTGCATCCGCGCTACCGCACGCCCTCCTTCGCGCTGTGGATCCAGGCGCTGTGGACCTGCGCGCTGTGCCTGTCGGGCACCTACAGCCAGTTGCTGGACTATGTGATGTTCGCGGCCGTGCTGTTCTATCTGCTGACGGCCATCGGCCTGTTCATCCTGCGCATCAGGCGCCCGGCGGCGCCGCGTCCGGTGAGAGTGCCGCTATATCCGCTCCTGCCCGCGCTGTATGTGCTGCTCACGGCGGGCATCTGCGCGAACCTGCTGATCCAGCGGCCGCAGTACACCTGGCCGGGCCTGTGCATCGTGCTGCTGGGCGTTCCGGTCTACCTGCTGTGGCGCAGATTCGGCGGCCGCGCCGCGGCCACCGCCCTGTTCGCGGCGCTGCTGCTGCCCCTGGCGGCCCCGCCGGCTGCGCGGGCGCAGCAGCCGGCGCCTGAACGCCATGAGATAGGCCTTGCAAACGCCAGGGTGGTGGTGCTGATCCCACCGCAGCAATTCGCGGACAGCGCCCTGCTCACCGACTGGGCCCGCCGCTCCGCCACCATCGTCGCGGGCTACTACGGGCAGTTCCCCGTGACCGAAGTGCGCATTGTCGTCATTCCGGTGCCCGGGTCACGCGTGGCGGGCGGCACGACCTTTGGCCAACCCACGCCCACGATCCGCGCGCGCGTCGGCACCGAGGTCGACGCGGCGGCCCTGAAGAACGATTGGGTGCTGGTGCACGAAATGACGCACCTGGCCCTGCCCGATATCGGCGAGGACCACGCCTGGCTGTCGGAAGGCCTCGCGGTCTATATCGAAGGCGTCGCACGGGTGCAGGCCGGCAATCGCAGCATAGAAGATGTGTTCGCCGAAGAGCGGCTATCCATGCCTCGCGGCATGCCGGGCCCTTCCGGCGCGGGCCTCGATCACGATCCTTCCTGGGGCCGGACCTATTGGGGCGGAGCGATGTTCTGCCTGCTGGCGGATGTGCAGATCCGCCAGCGCACGCACAACCGCTACGGACTGCAGGACGCTATGAAAGCCGTATTGCGCGCCAGCGGCGGCCTGCCGACCGACTGGAACATCAACCAGGTCTTCGCCAGCGCCGATGCGGCCGTGGGTGTGCCGGTCTTGAGTGAGCTATATGCGCACATGAAGGATAATCCCGTAAGTCCGGATCTGCCGGCGCTGTGGCGCAGCTTAGGCGTCGAACCGGCGGGTGATACGGTGCGCATCAACGACCAGGCGCCGCTGGCGGCCATCCGCAGGGCGATATTCAAGCCGTCCTAGTTGCGCTCGGGCGGCAGGTGCGCGGCAACAATCAGTCCCGCGTGGACCCAGCCCTGCAGCAGTTTCGCCGCGGCGGTGGGTCCGGACAGATGCTCGCACAACTGGCCGAAACTGCGCCCCGCGAGCGCCGCATCCAGCGCTGCGGTTTCCGCCTGCGACAACCGGCGGTAGAAGACGGCCAGCTCCTGGCGCCACAGCAGCCAGTGCTGGGTGCAGGTCAGGCGCCAGCGACCGGGCCGCGGCTGCTCGGCGCAGGCAAACTTCCACCAGGCCACGCAATTGCTGCTCACATCCACACGGCGCAGAGTCGGTGAGAAGACGAAGCGCAATCCGGCCCACTCTTGCGGGGCAACCGCCGCGAGACTCGCGGCGGCCAGCGTGATCGCATCCGCCGCATCAAAGGACCCGGCCACCGCCCACTCAAAGCGCGCCAGATCGGCAATGCCCCGGGCGCGGGGTCCGCTGAGCCGCGAGGCCAGAAACGGCGGCAGTTGCGCCCCATAGTCGCGCGCGGAGCGGGCCCGGCTCGGGTGCTGCCGGGCGAAATCGCCGACGTGGCGCGCAAACCCTTCCGCACCCAGCGCCGCGTGCACCGCGGGGAAGGTCTCGGCCAGGACTTCCACCAGCCTTGCGGCATAGGCCTCCGTGTAGACGCCCAGTCGCAGCGCGGTCGGGAAGCGTTCATCGGCGACAATCTCGTCCACGATGGTCGCCTCACCCCGCAGCATCTGGGCCTGGAAGGCGTCCTGCAGCTGCGACAATTTCATCTAGGCGGCCCGCACCGAGGATGGCGCGGCGATGCCGCGCGCCATCTGCAGCTCCGCCACCAGTTCGCCCAGTGCCGGGATGTTGCCGTCGCGTTCAATCATGGTGGGCACCAGGCCCAGACGCTGCACGGCATGCCGATACAGCTCCCAGACTGCCGCTGGCACGGCCGTATCGTGGGTGTCGATGAGGAAGTCCCCGTGATGGCTGTGACCCGCCAGGTGGATCTGGCGCACCCGGGCCGCCGGCATGGCATCCAGGAATGCCCGCGCGTCGAATCCGTGGTTGACGCTGCTGACGTAGACATTGTTCACGTCCAGCAGCAGATCGCAGTCCGCTTCTGCCGCGAGGGCGGCGAGGAACTCCCATTCGGTCATTTCAGATGAACGGTAGGTGACGTAACTGGATACGTTCTCGATCACCAGGCGCTGCTCCAGGTAATCCTGGACCTGGCGGATCCGCTGCCGCAGGTGCCGCAGCGCCTCGGCTGTGTACGGCAGCGGCATCAGATCGTGAAGGTTCACGCCCGCCGTGCCCGTCCAGCAAAGATGATCTGAAATCCACCCCGGGCGCACGCGCCGCGCCAGCGACTTCAGTCGCGCCAGATACTCCATGTCCAGCGGCTCGGTGCTGCCGATGGACAGCGACACGCCATGCATCACCATCGGGTAGTGCTCGCGGATCCGGTCCAGGAAGTAAAGCGGCTTGCCGCCCGCAACCAGGTAGTTCTCGCTCAAGATTTCCAGCCAGTCCAGCGGCGGTCGGCTCTGCAGCAGCTCGCCGTAGTGCTGTGGCCGCAGCCCCAGTCCGAATCCGCGAATCATGAACGGTGCACCGTCTGGCGCGGGAACGGCCACATCGCGCTGGCCGTTCCCACAGCCCAAGGCCTCAGCCGGCCTTCGCCTTGGCCTTCGCTGCGGCGCAATCGGTCTTGGACATCTCCACAAAGCCCTGACCCTTGCAGGAGTTCATGCCCTTGCAGGAGTTCTTGGCGGACTTGCAGGAGGACTGGCCCTTGCAGGAATTCACGCCCGTGCATTTCACCTTGGCTTCATCGGCGCTCGCGGTGGTGACCGCAAAGGTTCCAAACAGCAGTGCCGCCGCCGTCGCAATCGCCACGCCACCCGCTCTCGTTGTCTTCATGTCGCTCTCTCCTATATGGGTCGATTATCGGATTATCGCGCCCCCGGGCCGGCGCAGGCAGCCGAAAAAAGCTTACCTGCCAGCACAGACCGGGCTCCAACCGAAACTATTGCAACAGAACAAGACCCATCGCATCCAGCTATGATCCTGACTTTCGCATGCGCAATATTCCACCCGAAGCTCCGGTCCCCTTACTCGACACCCCAGAACCGGGTGCGGATGGCGCGCCCCTGGCGGTGGAGCGGCTGTTTCAGACCCTGCGGCCGGAGCTGCTGCGGTTTGCCTGGTGGCTGGCCCGCGACCGGACCGTGGCGGAGGATGTGGTTCAGGAGGCCCTGCTGCGGGCCTGGCGCTCCCGGGATTCGCTGAAGGACCCGGCCGCGGCCCGGGGTTGGCTGTTGACCATCGTGCGCCGGGAACATGCCCGGCTGTATGAGCGAAAGCGCCTGGAGATCACCGACTTGGACGAGGTTATCGCGGCCGAAGATCCCCAGCTCGCCGCCGAGGGCGATGAGCTGGTGGGGCTGCGGCTGGCGATCACGCAACTTCCCGAGGAGTACCGGGTGCCCCTGGTCATGCAGGTGCTCGGTGGTTTCAGCACCGAGGAGATCGCCCGGGAGCTGACGCTTTCGACGCCGGCGGTGCTGACCCGGCTGTTCCGGGCCCGAAACCGATTGCGCCGTATCTATGGCTTGATGCCCGCCGCGGACGGGATGGATGAACCTGCTGTATGACCCATGACGAAGCCCAACTGCTGATTGGCGCCGTACCCGGTGAGGTAGGCCCCACGCTGGCCGAGCATCTTGCGGGCTGCCCCGAGTGCACGCTGTTCCAGCAAGAGATGCGCCGCATGGACCAGGACCTGGCCCGCCTGATGGCCGCTCCCCTGCCCCCACGGGCGGCAGCCCGCGTGGTGTCCCTGCCGGTGATTGCGCGCCCTCGGCCCGCGGTGTCACAACCCTACTCAAGAGTGCTGGCGCTCGCGGCCAGCACCCTGCTGTTCCTGGGAGTCAGCGTCCTGTTCTGGAGCCTGCGCCCCGAACCCAGCCTCGCCGCCGGGGTGCTGCAGCATGTGGCGGGTGAATCGGCCAGCTGGTCCGAGGTCACCCCGATGACGGTCGCGGCCACCGACGCCGTGCTCAAGGGCGCCGGCGTCTCCCTGGATGCTGCCGATAACACCGTAACCTATGCGCGCACCTGTCTCTTCAATGGCCACTGGGTCCCGCATCTGGTGGTTCAGACCGCAAGCGGCCCCGTCACGGTGATGGTGCTGCGACAGGAACACATCGCCGCCCGGCAGTCCTTCCGCCAGAGCGGCTACTCGGGCATCCTGCTGCCGACTCCCGCGGGCGGCACGCTGGCAGTCATCGTTCGGGGCGATCCGGACCTGGATGCCGTGGCGCGCGCCATCGGCCCGCATCTGCGCTGGGCACCCTAGCCCGATGCAGCCGCTGACCGCGATCTTTCTGTCGGCCGTCCTGGCCGGCACGCTGACCCGCCTGTGGCTGGCAGGCCGGCAGATTGCCGCCGTCGGCCGCCACCGCGGCGAAGTGCCCGCACCCTTTGCGCAGGCCGTGTCAGCCGCCGAGCACCACAAGGCCGCGGACTACAGCGTGGCGCGCACCCGGCTCGGGCGCATCGATACGGTGCTCGACGCGCTGGTGTTGCTGGCCCTGACCCTGGGCGGGGGCATCAACGCCCTGGATCGGCTGTGGCTGCGGCTCGCGCTCGCCGAACCCTGGCATGGTGCGCTCGTGATCATCAGCGTATTGCTGGGGGTCGGACTGATCGGACTGCCGCTGTCGCTGTGGACCACCTTCAGGGTCGAGGCGCGCTTCGGATTCAATCGCAGCACCGTGGCATTGTTCTTTATCGATCGACTCAAGGGGCTGCTGCTGGGACTGGCGATCGGCGGACCCTTGTTGCTGGCCGCCCTGCAGCTGATGGGCCACGGCGGCAGGCTGTGGTGGCTGTACGTGTGGGCGCTGTGGCTGCTGGTGTCGCTGGGACTGACCTGGGCCTACCCGGCACTGATCGCACCGCTGTTCAACCGCTTCAGCCCATTGAGCGATGCAGCGCTGCGAACGCGCATCGAAACCCTGCTGGCCCGCTGCGGGTTCGCCTCGCGCGGCGTGTTCGTGATCGATGGTTCGAAGCGCTCGGCGCATGGCAACGCCTACTTCACCGGGGTCGGCCGCAACAAGCGCATCGTCTTCTTCGACACCCTGATCAGCACGCTCGAGCCCGGTGAAATCGAGGCCGTGCTGGCGCATGAGCTGGGCCACTTCAAGCTGCACCATATCCGCCGACGGCTGATCGTATCGGCCGTGCTCGCCCTGGCGGGACTCGCCCTGCTGGGCTGGTTGGCCGCGCGGCCGTGGTTCTATCAGGGACTGGGCCTGCAGGGTGCGTCGGCCCATGGGGCATTGCTGCTGTTCATTTTCGTCACGCCGGCATTCACATTCTTCGTGTCGCCGCTGAGCGCGTACTGGTCACGCAAGGATGAGTTCGCCGCCGATGCCTTCGCGGCCGGGCACACGCCGGCCGCAGCGTTGATGGCCGCCCTGGTGAAGCTGTACCGCGACAACGCGACCACCCTGACACCGGATCCGGTGCACTCGCGGTTCTACGATTCGCATCCGCCGGCGCTGGCGCGGATTGCAAGGCTGCGAGGGCCCGGCGCGAGTTCCACGGCCTAGCGAATCCGTTACTTGGCGTGCGCGCGAATGAACTCCAGCACCGGGCCCGACACCGACTCATCGGCCGTGCCGATGGCATAGGCCTCCGACAGGTGGGAGTGGCCGCGCACGTGCAGTCGGGCAACCGGGCGGCCACGGGCGCCGCGGGCCTCGGCGAGCTGCGCGGCCTGATTCTGGAAGTTTTCCGGATCAAGCTCCGCGTCGGTCACCAGCAGCGGGATCTGGGATTTCACCAAGCCGGGCAGCGATGACTCGGCCGCATACTTGCTGACGTCATCGCCGTAGTAGGATTTCCAGATCGAAACCTCGCGACCCAGGTCAAAGACGGCCGCCGACATGAGGATGGCGCCACGCACCTGGGGATCCTGCCCCTTGAGTGCGGCGTGCGCCAGGTAGTCAGCCACATGCGCGCCACCCGATGAATGCCCCCACAGGAAGATACGCTGCGGGTCACCGCCGTACTCGCCGATATGCGCCTTCAGCCACTTCACCAGCGCCGTCATGTCTTCGACGCCGGCAGGGCAACTTCGCCTGCGGCGCCAGGCGGTAATTGGCGGTGACGCCGACCAGATCATGGGCCGCGGCCCATCGGCCGATGTTGTCGTAGAACGGCGAGCCGGGTGTGTGCTTGGCTGCCGCCGGCGAAGCCGCCCCCATAGACGAACACCACCACCGGCTTGCGCGGCCCGCGCTGCAGCGGGATGAAGATATCCGCGGTATTGCGCGCATCCGGGCCGTAGGCCACGTCGCGCGTCACCACCGCATCGGTGTAGGGCTCACGCTGCTGCAGGGGTTCGTACAGCTTGCCGGTGCGCACGCCATCGATCTTGGGACCGATACCGCGGATGATTCCCGCGATCTCATCGGGCATGCCGGAAGGATGCGGGCCCTGGACCGGGGTTACCGGCACAGGCGCTGCCGCGGCCGGCGGCGGCTGCGAGCTCACCTCGATGATCCGCGGCCCGCTCGCGCCATCGACGATGGGCGGCAGCGTGGTGTTGCCCGTCACTGGATTCGCATAGTGGAAGGGGATGTCGTACACCACCGGAAACATCTGGAATTTCAGGCTCGGCGGCCGATCCGGCGACAGCTCCTTGTCGGGACCCGGCGTGGCCGGAATTGGCTGCACGCACCCAGCCGCCCTCGTAGTTGGCGGCCAGGGTGTTGTAGGTGTGGTCGTCCCGCAGCTTCCACTTGCCGTCCTCCAGCACTGCCGTGTTTTCGTAGACCGCCGCGCCGACCGAGGCGCGCGGTCCGAAGCTCATCTGCTGGAACATCCGGATGCGGATCCTGGCGGACTTGCCGTCGGCGGCCACATGGATCACGGGCTGCAGCTGCATGTGATTGCCTAGGCGCCCGGCGACCGGCCCTTCACTGCCCCGACCGAACACCTTCAGCAGGAAGGCGCGCACGTGCTCGCGACCGTCGTAGGCGCCGCGCTGGGCCAGCTCCATGGAACCGTCGACGCTGAACAGGTTCGCCAGGTCGTTCCACAGGTTCTTGTCCAGGTAGTAGCCGTAGGCGCTCTCGAGATTCTCGATTTCGTAGTACGCCTTCACCCGATCCAGGCCCCGCTGGGCCTGAAGCAGCGCGTTGCCGACATTGCCCACCGGCTGCGCGGCGAATGCCGCCGCCGGCCACCGCCAGTGCCGCCTTGGCCAGCGCCGGGTCGGGTCCACCGACGCTCGGGTAGTGCGCCATCTCGCCGGTGACCGGATTCGGATAGTGATACGGCGGAACATGCGCCGATCGGGTAGATCGCGTAGACCTGCGAGGGCGGTCGGTCCGGCGGCAGCACCTTGCTCACCGCCGGCACCGGCTGGGCATCCAGTGCCCAGCCCTTGTCGTAATCGGTGATGAAGGTCGGATAGAAATGCAGCGACTTGAACATCCACACGCCGTGGCGCTTGACGAAGGTGTTCTCGTACACCCCTTCCATCCACTGACCCTGCCCACCCACATGCCCGAGCAGATCCAGCTCCCGGCTGCGGGCGTGGGCGCTTAGGCCATCCGGTGCGACATCCACGATGGGCTGCAGCTGCATGTGATCGTTCATCCAGCCCCAGCTGAGGCCCTGGTGACCGGAGAGGCCGAGGAACTCGCGTACGCGGCGCTTGCCGACGTAGACGCCCTGCTGGCCGCTCTCGATGGTGGCGTCCGGCGCGAACAGATCCGCCGCCTGGTCCCACAGCGCCCGATCTATGTAGTAGCCGTAGATCCGCTGCAGGTTCTCGATCTGCTGCGCGTCATCGAGCAGCGTGATCCGATGGCGAAGTCGCGCCGAGACGGCTGCGCCACACGGCCCTTCGGGATGCGCTGCGGCCAGGCTCGCCAGCGTCGCGGCATCCGGCAGCACCCAGGCCTCCGATGCGGCGGTGGTTCCCGGATTGGTGTAGTGGAACGGCGCGATGCAGGCCTTCGGAAAGCCTTCGCAGTCCATGTTGCGTTCAATGTCGGCCGGATGGGCCAGCTGCCGCCGGGGCCGCGCGGCCGGCGCTGAAGAGGCAGCGGAACCTGCCGCGCCGGGTGCGGGCGCCGCGGGGGTCGCGGGTGCGGCCCAACCGGTCTTGTAGGGGGCCCCAAAGCCCGAGTAGTAGTCCAGCTTGCTGATCTTCCAGACGCCGTTTTCCTTGGCGTACTGCATTTCGTACACGCCTTCGGCCCAGGTCGCCGCGCCACCGCGGCTGCCGAACATGGCGAAGGCGCGCCAGCGCCCATGCGCCGTCAGGCCGCCGGCATCGATGTGGAGCACCGGCTGGATATTCATGTGATCGTAGAGCCGGCCATTTCCCAGCCCGATGTCGCCGATCTGGTGGCCGCCGACATTCATGTACAGATGTTCACGGATGCTCTGGCGACCGATGAAGACGCCGGCCGGATAATTGGCGACCGCATTGTCGGTAAACAGCTGCGCGAGGTCCTCCCACAGGCCCTTGTCGAGGTAGTAGCCGTAGGCGCGCTGCAGCTTTTCTATGCGACTGAAGTCCTCGGCCAGCTGGACGTTGGCGGCCAGCGCGGCGACTTGCAGCCGTGCGTCGGCTGAGGGTTCGGCCGCGGCCGCGACCGCGCTGGGCGCACGGGCGACACACGAGCACAACGGCTGCCGCGGCCGCAACCGGAAAACGACGTTGCATGAACTTCCCCGCGTTTTCTAGACGAACTGTCGGTCCACCGGCGCCGCGAGCGCGGCGATGTCGGGCGCCGCGTGTCGTGCATATACGGAATCGGGTGCGCATAGCGCGGCAGGTGACCGCAGATGTCATCCACATGCCAGTCGCCCTGGGGGTACAGGCCGGCCAGTGCCGGCGGCACCGGCGCCGCCATCCAGGCCAGTGGCGCCGGCACGCGCGCCGGGCGCGAGCGCCAGGGCGACCGCGGTGGCCACCGTCATGCCGGCTGCGCCCAGGAATGCCCGCCGGGTCTGCGCGCTCATGTCAGTTCATCCTTGATGGGCGGCAGGACGGACTGCGGATACCAGTTGGTGTGCGTGCCGCTGCGCAGTCGGAATGGCAGCTTCACGGTGGCGATGACGCCATCCTCCAGATGCTGGGCATCCGTAATGATCATGTCCGAGCTCATGGTGTCGAAATTGCTGGCGATGGTCATCACATAGCCGTCGCCTTCGTTCTTCGAATTCGCGCGCGGCACGAAGCAGCTCTCCTGCAGGGCGACCTTGCCCTCGACGGTGCACTGCTTGATGTCGCCGCTCCTCACGTCCAGCCGCTGCACCACTTGCGCGGGCGGGGCCTTGGGATCCGCGCCGGCGGCCGGCACGCGGCTGCTGATGAACGCATAGCGATAGTCCAGCGACAGGTAGCGATCATCCATGCGCGGCAGGAAGCCGGGCGTGGTCGATACCACCTCTTCCTGGAAGGCATCCGACTTGGAATCCAGGTCAAAGGTCCAGCGGCGGATCTGGGAGGCATCGCGTTCACCCGAGGAGGTGGGCAGCTCCATGGTCACCTTGTTGCCCCGGTCGGTGGCGTTGAGGAAGTGCAGCGTGTTGCGCGAGGGTCCCTTGAACCAGCGCACGTCCTTGGCCGCGCCGTCACGCGGCAGGATGCCCACCATGGTCGGCAGACTCCCGTCCCAATCCCACATGGGCTCGCCGGCCTTCAGGCGTTCCAGGCTCGAGGTGCGCGCGATCACCGGGATGACCACGTGCTTCTGCGTGATCGCGATGTCATGGATGATGCCGAGGTATGGGGACTGCAGCCACACTTCCTTGGTCACCTTGCCGGCCGGGTTGATGGTATAGACCGCGATGTCCTTGGTGAGAATGCCCTTGGCCTCGTAGCCATAGGCAATCATTTCGCCGCTGACCGGGTCGATCTTCGGATGCGCCGACATGGTCTGGGCGGTGTACTTGCCGTGGAAGTTCCAGTCCCCCAGCGTCTCCAGGGTATGCGGGTCCACGTAATACGGCAGCGAGTCTTCCTTCAGCACGAACAGCTTGCCGCCATGCCAGTAGCTGTGGGTGTTGGCGGCCGAGCGATTGATGTGCGCGACACTCGGATCATCGGTGTAGGGATTGCGGTACACGCCGAACAGGCGCTTGCGCTCCTTGCGCTCGGCCATCAGCCGCGCGGTGCGCACGAAGCGCCCCTTGAAGTCCACGGAGCCGTCATGGAATCGGAACCGGCTGATGTGGCCGTCGCCGTTGAAACCGGTCAGCCACTCGTTCTTCGGCGGCCGGTAGTCGAAGTCGCACTGCATCCGGTAGAAGGTGCCGCGAATGTCCGTCGGGATCTGTCCCCAGACCTCGCAGTCGTACACGTCGGCATCAAAGCGCGTCGGGCTGTTGAACCCGGCGGGAAACAGCGGGTGACCTCGGAAATCGACTGCCATGGCGGTACTCCACGAATGAGGGGTCGTAAGGCCTGCGGATGATAACTCAACCACACATTTGTTAGAGTCTGCGCGCCTGTTGGCCACTCACGCCCACGCTGCGAGGCGCAACAGGATTCTCATGCGCGCGACTCCCGGCCTCGTGGTGACCGCATGGCTGCCGACCCAGGGGCTGGGCGTCGCCGTGAATGCACCGGCGGCCGATTTGGGATCCCAAGACGCTCCTGCATTTTTGGCACAGGAGCTTTTCGCTAAGCAGAGCCCTTGAGCCCAGGTGCCTGCCTACTTCGCCGTCTGCAGCGTCGTCTGGATGTACGCCGTCACGTCGTTGAGCTCGTCGGCTGAATAGATGCTCTTGAAGGCCGGCATGTTGTTCTTGCCGGCGCTGGCGACGCCCAGGATGGCGTCATGGGTCTGTCCCTTGATCAGGGAAGGTCCGCCGCCCTGACCCCCGCTGCCCGCCGCGCCGTGACAGGGCACGCAGGCGGCGCGATAGATGTCGCCGCCGTGTTCCGCATTGGGGGCACGCGTCGTCACCGGCAGCGTGGGACCCGGGGCGACGCCCGGGGCACCAAATCCGCCCCGACCGGCCGCGCTGGCCTGGGCCAGCGAGGGGATCTTGCCGTCCAGCGAGAACATCCAGATGCCATCGCCGCGTTTGCCATTGGCAAAGACGCCGCCGCCGGCGTGCACGACGACATACTGCTTGCCCTTGTGTTCAAAGGTGGTGGCCGTGGTGTTGACGCCCCCGTCGGTCATGAACTCCCACAGCTTCGCGCCGTTCTGCGAGCTCAAGGCCGTCAGCCGGCCGTCGGCGCGGCCCATGAACAGCAGCCCCCCGGCGGTGACGATGGAGCCGCTGTAGCAGATCTCCCGCCAGCTCTGGCGCCAGACCAGTTTGTTGGTCGTGACATCGAGCGCCGCCACGATGCCCCGGTCACTGGCTTCGGCCTGGCCGAATGAGCCGCCCATATACACCTTGTTCGGACCCGGCTGGCCGGGATCCGCCAATGCCTTGAAGGTGCTGATGCGGTCGGTCGCACACACATACAAGGTGTGGGTGGTGGGGTCATAGGAACTCGGGGGCCAGTTGGCGCCGCCCATGGTGGCCGGCTTCACCATGATCTGATCGGTGAAATAGGGCGTGAAGATCCGGCCGTGGTTCTTGATCTCTCCGGTACCCGGCAGCAGGTCGGCGCCCTCCGGCACGATCTCGATCTCCTGCGGCACGATCGCATCGCCGCGCGGATACGGCTGGGTGGCGGCCGTGGCCTGGCGCGGCTCCTGCGGTACGGCGCGCTCGTCGATGCCGAGCAGCGGCTTGCCGGTGGCCCGATCCAGAATGTAGGCCCAGCCGGTCTTGGAGACTTCCACCAGGGCCTTGACCTTGCGGCCCTTGATGGTCGCATCGAACAGCACCGTGGGGTTCGGCGAGTCGTAGTCCCAGATGTCGTGATGGATCTGCTGGAAATGCCAGCGGTACTTGCCGCTCTTCACGTCCAGGGCGACGATGGAGACCGTGAAGAGATTGTCACCGGGGCGTACCGCCCCGAAAAGATTGGGCCCCGGATTGCCGGTCGAGAAATAGATCAGTCCCAGTTCCGGATCCACGGTGGGTGTCTGCCAGACCGCAGCGCCGCCGTGCTCCCAGGCATCGCTCTGCTGCGGCCAGGTCTCATGACCGATCTCGCCCGGTCCCGGAATGGTGTAGAAGGTCCAGCGCGGCGCGCCGGTCTTCGCGTCATAGGCCTTCACCCGGCCGCGAATGCCCATTTCACCGCCGCTTAAGCCCTGGATGACCAGGCCGTCGTAGTACAGCGGAGCCGCGGTGATGCTGAAGCCGTTCTGCCAGGGCTCGACCTGCACGGACCAGACCACCTTGCCGGTGCGCTGGTCCAGCGCCACGAGCTTCGCATCCAGCTGACCGACGAACACCATGCCATCGCCCAGGGCGACACCGCGATTGGAACGACCCATGGGCGTGCCGCTCTTCGGATCCGGATTGCCATGGAAGGTCCACAGGATCTGCCCCGTTTCCACATCCAGCGCGAATACGTCGTTGGCGCCGTTGGACACGAACAGCGTGCCGTCGTACTCGAGGATCTGCGCCTGGCCCGCATTGCCGAAGTTGGTGCCCGAACCCATGCCGGTGCGCCACAGCGCCTTCAGGCCCGCGACATTGTCACGATTGATCTGCTTCAGCGGCGAGTAGCGCTGGTTGAAGAGGTTGCCGCCATTGGTGGACCAGTTTTCCACCGGCAGTGCCAGCAGCTGCTGCGCGCTGAACGCCGGCGCCGCACTGATCGGCGGCGTCGACTGCTGCGCCGCGGCCACCGAAACCATGAGGCCCACGATCACGCCGGCCAGCGCACCGGCCCGCAAGATTCTGCTGTCCATCAATCCCCCTGCTTCATTCCAGACCGGTGTGGCCCTGGGCATCCACCGGATTGCGGTCGTTCTCGGCGCAGACGAACTCCAGCAGGTCCTGGTCGCGGGCCCGCGTGTAGGTCAGGACGTTGTGCCAGGGTGCCGCCAGGGCCAGCGGATCCTCCACCAGCATTTCATCGATCAGGGTGTTCGGATCATCCTTGGCCAGGTGGATGCGCTCGATCACGTGCAGCTGATCCGAATGCGGCATGCCGTTGCGAATCTCGGTGACGGTCTTGATGCCGACGGTATCGACGACCAGGGTGGCGCCCTCCCAGTGACCGATCGAATGGCCATAGAACGTGGGATCCCAATCGTCCGGGTGCTTGCGACCATCGGTCCAGATGCTGCGCAGCTGCATCCAGGCCTCGTGATGGGTGGTGACCCGACCCGGGGTGAATAGGAACTCGATGGGATACTGCCCGACCATCATGATTCCAGGCATTCCCGGCGGCCGGCAGTAGGAGCCATTGCGCGGCACTTCGCCGTGATGGGTGTCGGCGATCTTCTGCCAGGCCTGGTAGCTCTCCAGGTACTTGCCCTTCAGCTGCGGCGTCTCGCGCTTCACGCCCGGGGCCGGGCGGAAATTGAAGGTCCAGACCCCGCCCCAGTCCGGCAGCCTGTTCAGCTGCGCATAGTGACCCTTGGGATGGGCCGCCGGGGGACCCTCGGCGCCTTGCGGGTCGGCGGCGCTGGCGCCGGTGCCTATCGCCTGCCACACCAGGACCAGGGACGTTGCCGCCCAAAAAGCACGCGTGCTCATCGGTTGTTCCTCGTTGGCCGCGGTACAGCCATTGCCGCAGCTCGGCCGCGAGTATAAGTCGAATCCGGCCAAACTTGCCCTTGCCGGGGCAGCAAGGCAGATAAGAGCTTGACGCGGGTGCGACAACGCCGTAAATCACGCATCAGAAGACGGTATTGCGGGGTGCTTGGGAATGAAATACAGAATCGTGGGTGGCCTGGCGGCACTGGCTCTGGCCTATGGCGGCGTCGCCGCGGCACATCACTCCTTCGCCATGTTCGACCAGAGCAAGAACCTGCCCCTGAAGGGCACGGTTCACGATTTCCAGTGGACCAACCCGCATGCCTTCATCGATGTGGACGTTCCCAATGCTGCCGGCGGCACCGATTTGTGGAAAGTGGAACTCAACAGCCCGAACAACCTCAAGCGACAGGGCTGGAAGTCCACGCAGATGCAGCCCGGCGACAAGGTCACGGTGGTGATCAATCCGCTGCGCGACGGTTCCAAGGGGGGACTGTTCGTGGCGGTCACCCTGGCCGACGGCAAGGTCCTGGGTGATCCCACCCGCGTGGGCGGCGGACCGATCAACGTGCCGCAGACGAACCCACCGCCGGCCGAGGCACCCGCAGCGCACTAGGTTTTCGCGGCACCGCCGCGCACCTGCCCCGTTCCGCAACGGAGCATCGAGGGGGAAAAGTGAACACGCTGTCAAACCGTGGCGCGGGCCTCGTGCTGCTGGCCGTCGTGGCCATGCTGGTGCTGCCCGCCGCCACTGCGCCGAGCGGCGCACCCTGCAATCGCAAGTGCCTGCAGGACCTCGCCGAGCGCTACCTTGCAGCCCTGGCCGCGCACGACCCCGCGAGGGCACCGCTGGCCCCGCGCGTGCGGATCACCGAGAACGGCCAGAAGCTCGGCACCGAACATGGCCTGTGGAAGACGGCCGCGGCCAACTCGAAGTTCCGGCTGTATTTCGCGGACCCGGAACAAGGCGCCGTGGGGTTCATCGGCCTGCTGAAGGAAAATGATTCGCCCGTACCGGTGGCGCTGCGCCTGAAGATCGTCGACGGGCAGATCAGCGAGGCGGAGACCATCGTGGCGCGAAATACTCCGTTGGCGAATGCGGCCGGATTCGTGGCGCCCAAGCCGATCCTGCTGGCCCCCGTGAACGCCGCGGACCGGGCCTCGCGCGAGGAACTGATTCGCATCGCGGACAGTTACTTCACCGGCCTGGACACCGATCACTCCGGCAAGAACGTGCCCTTCGATCCGCAGTGTCAGCGTCGCGAGGACGGCACGGTGACGGCCAATTCCACGGATCCTAAGGCCGGAGCGATGCAGAGGCTGGGTTGCAAGGCCCAGTTCGACACCGGCTTCTCGGTCATCGTCAGCAAGGTTCGCGATCGCCGCTATCCCATCGTCGATGTGGAGCGCGGCCTGATCTATGCCGAGGTGTTCTTCGATCACACCGGCACCGTCGCCAGCTTCAGGATGGACGGCAAGGATGTGGAGGTACCGGCCGATTTTCGCCGCCCCAAGAGCTTCCAGATCGGCGAACTGTTCAAGATCGAGAAGGGACGGATCCGGCAGATCGAAGCCGTGCTGCTCGATGTGCCGTACGGCATGAAGTCCGGTTGGGACAAGTGAGGATCAGGCCATGAACAGATCAGCCCTCGCCGTCACGCGCATAGCGGCACTGCTGGCAACCCTGGCGCTCGCCGCCTGTGGCCCGCAGACCGAAACGCCCTCCCCGGCCGCCCAGTCCGCGGCGGCGGCGAACTGCGCCCACGACCACGACTGTCTGGTGGGGCTCGTGGACCGGTATCTTACGGCCTTGCTGCGACACGATCCGGGCAAGGACCTGTTCACCGCGGACGCGCGCTTCACCGAAAACGCCCAGCCCCTGCGGCTCGGCGAGGCGTTGTGGCAAACCGCGAGCGCGGGCCCCCAGGGCTACAAGCTGGTCATCGCCGATACGGAAACCGGCAGCGTGGGCTTCTACATCCTGATGCAGGAGAACGGCAATCCGATCTGGCTGTCGGGAAGGATGCGGGCGCAGGGCCCAAGGATCAGCGAGCTGGAGACCGCCATCGTGCGCAAGGGCGTGAGCTTCGGCAAGTTCGACCGGACCGCCGTCTCGCCGCTGTGGAATGAAATGATACCGGCCGCCGAGCGGCTGCCGCGCGAACAGCTGATTGCGATCGCCAACAAATACTTCGATGCCCTGGATCACCATCTGGTGGATTCGGTGCCGTTCGACGATCAGTGCTTCCGGGTCGAGAACGGCGTACAGACGGCCGCACCCGCGGTGCCGCCCGCGGCGCTGCTGGCCATGGGCGGCAGTTCCGCGCCTGCCCCGCTGCCGGCCGCAGGTTCCGCGCCGGCCAGCGCCCGTAAGCTGCCGGACTTGGGGCATGTCGGTTGCCGCGGCAACATCAACAGCAACCTGTGGCAGTACATTACGCAGATCCAGCCGCGCCGCTGCGAGGTCGTGGATGTCGAGCGGGGTGTCGTGCAGTGCATCGTCCTGTTCCACCAGAACGGTGAAGTGCCCGGCACCAATGTGCCCGGCTTCGGGTACCTCAAGTACTCCGGCGCCACGCGCCGCCCTTTCGACACGCTCATTCCGGAGGTGTTCAAGGTGCGCCACGGCAAGATCGTGGAAATCGAAGCCACCATGCCCACCCTGCCGTTCGGCTCCGCTACCGGCTGGGAGTAAAGTTGGTTTAGATATACGATCTAAGTGATTAATTAATAACAATATGTCCTGATCTGCTTCCTCCGCTTCCAGGATAGCCTGCAACTTTCCGGGCCCCGTGGTGTTCTGGGCCTAAACGATGTTTTCAAAGTGCAAAGACTTCCAACGAGGCCACCGGACCGCAGCGAATTCACGATGTTTATGCGTGACTATCAGGACATGGTGTTTGCGACCGCGCGCCGGCTCACGGCCAGCGACGCCACCGCGCAGGACCTCACCCAGGATGTGTTTCTCAAGGCCTGGGAGCACTTCGACTCGCTGCGCGAACGCGTCGGCGCCGGCGGCTGGTTGAAGACCGTGACCCTGCGGCTGTCATTGAATCACCTCAACCGCTACCGGCGTCGCTGGCGCTTCTTCTCGGAAATGCTGCCCGCCCCGGGCGCCGCCTCGGGCGGCTCCGATCCGGATGGCTCGGAGCCGGAAATCGAATTCGCGCTGGAGACCCTCGACACGGTATTCAGCGGGCTCGCCGAGGCCGAACGCGACGAACGGGTGCGCGCCGCCCTCACGCGGCTGCCGGATGCGCAGCGCATTCCGCTGGTGCTGTTCCACTACGAGGAGCGCTCGTATCAGCAGATTGCGCAGGACCTGGACGTGTCGATGGCCAAAGTGAAGACCGACATTCTGCGCGGACGTCTCGCGCTGGCGAAACTGCTGCAGGGTCAGGGCCTGGAGCCCGCCCCGGCGGCGGCTCGCTGAAGGAGCATGACCATGGATCGAAAATCCGAAGCCGACGCCGCACTGGAGCAGCGCATCGCGCGCGTGCTGGCGGGCACCGCGCAGTTCAAGGCGCCCGAGTCGCTGCAGGCGCGGGTGCTCAAGGGCATCGAACGGCACGCGCGAATCCCCTGGTGGCAGCGGCGCGTCCCGGAGTGGCCGCCGCTGGCGCAGCTGCTGTTCCTGGTGACCGGCATCCTCGCCGCCGCGGCGCTGCTGCTGGCAAGGCCGGCGACGCCCAAGACCCTGGGCACGGTGATCAATCAGCCGGCGGCCATTTTGCAGCAGCCGGCCGCGGATCTGCACGCCACGCTGAATCTGCTGGGTGTCTTCCAGCGGCTCGCCGACAGCCTGGTCGGCACGCTGACCGATGGCGTCTGGTACGGCGGGCTCGCGCTGTGCGCCGCTGCCTACGTGGCGCTGTTCATTCTGATCGCCTTGGGATACCGGCTGCTGCAAACGCCGGCCTCCCGCTAAACAACGGAAGATCTCATGATGACTATCACCTCGACAAAGTCTGCGCTGATCGCCGCGCTGCTGGCTGTGAGCCTGACCGCCACGGTGCTGCTGCCGGCGCCCGTCCATGCCGCCAATACGCCGGCGGGCACGGTGCATGCCGGCAAGTCAAAGCCCGTCGCAGCCGCCAGCTCCGCGGCCGTGGCGGAGGACGCCCCGGACACCGCTGCCAGCAGCGCCCCAGACACGTCCGCGTCCGACTCGGACGAGGATGATTCCCGGAACTGGGACAGCAGCCGCGGCCAGTGGCGCAGCTGGAGCAATCGACGTCATTTCCATCACAACACCGATGACATGGTGTCGGTGGGCCATGATGCGAACCTGCCGGCCGGCTCGACCAGTGATTCGGTGGTCGCGGTATTCGGCTCAGCCACCAATGACGGCACCGCCCGCCAGGATGTCGTCTCGGTGTTCGGCGACACCACGGTGAACGGCCCGACCTCGGGCAGCGCGGTCGCGGTGCTGGGCAATGTGACGGTCAACGCGGATGTCGGTCAGGATGTCGTGGCGGTGCTCGGCACGGTGAATCTCGGACCCTTGGCGCATGTGCATGGTCACGTGGTCAGCGTACTCGGGACGGTCAACCAGGATCCCGCGGCCATCGTCGACCAGGGCGTGGAAAAAGTGCTGCCGGGCAACGTCGCCACTGCGCAAGGTCTGCGCACCTGGGTGGGTCACGGCCTGATGCTGGCCCGGCCCCTGGTGATCGGCACGGGGCTGCAATGGCTGTGGGGCATCTTCTTCGCCTTCCTTGCGATCTATACCGTCCTCGCGCTGCTGTTCCGCGACGCCGCCGATCACTGCATCGCGACGCTGCATGAGCATCCGGGCAAGAGCTTCATCACCGCCATCCTCGCCGTGCTGCTCACGCCGCTGATGTTCCTGCTGCTGGCCATCACGGTGGTCGGGCTGCTGGTCATTCCGATCGCGATCGTGACCCTGTTCTGCTGTGCGGTGTTCGGCAAGACCACGGTACTGGGCTGGATCGGCAATCGCTGCTTCGGCATCCGCCCGGGACACGCGCCGGTGCATCCGGCGCTGGCCGTGATCGTCGGCGGCCTCATCGTGATGCTGGCCTACCTGGTGCCCATCCTGGGGTTCGTGGTCTTCATCCTGCTGGGCATGCTGGGCTATGGCGCGGTGCTGTATGCGCTCATCAACCGGATCCGCCGCAGCACCTCCGGCGGTACGGTCGCCGGCGGCACGACGCCGGGTGGCCCGGGTATGGCGGCCGGTGCCGCGCCCTTCGTGGAAGCTGCGCCCGCCGCGCAGGCTGCCTACAGCGCCCCGGCCGAGCCGGCGGCCTCCGCAGCCCCCAGCGCACCGCTGCCCCTGACGACGCTGCCGCGCGCCACCTTCTGGATCCGCATCGGCGCCCTGCTGCTGGATGTCATCATCATCTGGGTGGTGCTGCGGCTGCTGGACTTTCCGCACGCCGGCTCCGGTCGCCTGTGCCTGATTGCCCTGGCCGCCTACGGCGCGGTGATGTGGAAGATCAAGGGCACCACCATCGGCGGCATCGCCTGCGACCTGCGGGTGGTGCGGCTGGACTCCCGGCCCGTCGATTGGCCGACGGCCTGCGTGCGGGCACTGGGGTGCATCCTGTCGCTGTGCGCGCTCGGCCTGGGCTTCATCTGGATCGCCATCGATCCGGGCAAGCAGGCCTGGCACGACAAGCTGGCCGGCACCATTGTCGTGCGGGTGCCGAAGGGAACGCCCCTCGTATAGGTCGAACCTAGGCGGCGGGCGTGGCGCCCGCCGCGGCTGGGCCGGCGGCCGGTGCCGGACGCAGCACCTCCACTTTGAATTGGATCTCACCCAGCGTGATGTCATGCGGCACGCAGGTTGACTGGAAGACCAGGTTGCGGCTGGTGAACAACGGCAGCGCCTTGTCCTTCAGCTGCTCCAGCAGCTCGCAGGGCGCGTGATCGCGACCGGATTGGTTGAGCCTGACCAGATCAACGCTCTGCCAACGTGTGGCCTGCGGCGCGCCGGCGCCGGCCTGGCCGGCTTCACCGGGCGCCACGGGCACGAGCACCGAAAAGGTCGCGGCGACACCCGGGAAGGGTTCCGGACCCTCGAGCCGCGCACAACCGCGGGAGTAGATCTTCAGGTCCGACTTGCGCGCGCCCAGCGCCAGCAACACTTCACGCACGGTGTCGCGCAGGCCATCGCAGGAGAAATGGGTCGTGAATCCCATGTAGGTGTAGTCGAGTTTGCGTTCGACCCAGCGCGAGGCCGGTGGCGCCACGGCCAACGCCGGCACCGCAGTGGTGGCGGCCGCATCGGCCGCGCTCAGAGCAGGACCGCTCGCCAGTCCCGCCAGCAATAACATCCAGCGCATTGGGTGGCTCATGGGAATGCCTCGTGTGGGTTCAATCGGGTCGCCCTAGCCTACAACAACGCGCGCGCGGCGCCCGCGGTTGACGGCAAATCAGGGCTTCGCTGCGAGCTTCGTCAGCAGCGCGGCCGTGTCCTTGTGAACCTCGCCGCCGCCGCCCACTCCCGGGCGCCCCGACGTGCCGACCTTGCCCTGCGCGAAATCCAGCGGCGTGCTGCCATAGTGGTCCTTGGCGCCGATGGCAGCGCCGTGATCCGCCAGCAGCTGCACGAAGGCGCTCCAGCCGGCCTGCGCCGCGCCGTGCAGCGCCGTCTGGCCATTGCCGTTGGCCGCGTTCACGTCCACGCCGGCCGCCAGCAACAGCTTGGCTGCACCGATGCACTTCTGTTCATTGCGAAAGCGCGCGCGGATGTCGATGGTGGTCGAGCCGATGCCCGCGGCCGCCATCAGCGGCGTGATGCCCAATGAATTGGGCAGGTCGGGTTTCGCCCCATGGGCCAGCAGCAGCTGAATGGCGGCGCTGTCGCCGGCCTTGGCCGCGCGGATCAGCGGCGTCGTCCCCACGGTGAGCATGCCATCGCCGCCGCGATCCTGGCCCAGCGAGCGGTACGGCGGGAACAGCTTCAGCTGCATGTCCGGATTGGCGCCGCGCTTGAGCAGCAGATCGATGACCTCCAGCGCGGTAGTCTTGTCCGAGGAAGGTCGGTCGGGCCGGCCACCGCGCGGTGTCGTGTTGTAGTCAACCGCCGAATACAGCGGCGCCCGTCCCCACATGTCCCAGGTATTCACGTTCGCCCCGGCCCGGATGAGCACGGCCGCGGTATCGAACTGCGCATTGAGGAGGGCCATCACCAGCGGCGTGATGCCTTCCGGGTCCGTCATCTCGATGTCGGCATGACCCCTGACCAGTTCGGCCGCGCAGGCGGCACAGCCCTCGCGCGCCGCCAGCAGCAGCGCCGTAAGGCCGCCCAGCGGACGATTCTGCGGACGCGGCTCGGCGGTGACCCGACGCGGCCAGTCCCGCACCGTGGCGCGGGCATTGACCTGGGCGCCGCGGGCAATCAGGAACTGCACCATGGCGGCACGACTCTGCGCGCTGGCCCACATCAGTGCCGTCTGCCCGCGCCACTTCTCGCGGGCATTGACGTTGGCGCCATGGGCCACCAGCACCTTGGCGGCCGCAACGATGTCGGTGCGCGCCACCGTCATCAGCGCCGTCTGCCCATCGGCGTTCGGCGACTCGACATCCGCACCCGCCTCCAGCAGCGCCTGCAGCGCATCCGGATCGGCGCGCTCGGCAGCCTCGGCCAGCGGGGTGGATCCATAGTCATTGGTCACGTTGACCTTGGCGCCGGCCCTGAGCAGCGCCCGGATCAGCGGCAGGTCATCGTGATAGGCCGCCCAGTGCAGCGCCGTGGTGCCATCCTCCGCGCGCGCATTGGCATCGGCCTTGGCGGCCAGCCGCGCCAGGACGGCCGCCGAATCGCCGGACTCGGCGGCGGCGAGCAGCGCATCGGCGGCACTCGCGGCCCCGGCGGCGCAGCACAGCAGCGCGAGCGCCGCCATGAACGGCAGCCCTGATCGTCCGGGCGAGCTTGCTTGGAATGCCACTGAAATCAGATCTCGGTGAGCTGTCCGGTGCTGTCGCCGAACCGTTCGGTGGCAATGCCGATCTTGTTCAGCAGCGCCACATGCAGGTTGGCAATCGGCGTGTGATCCGCATACCGCAGGTGCTGGTTGCCCTTGAGCCGACCGGCGCCCAGTCCGAGCAGCGCCGTCGGCAGCGGATAGTGGTCGTGCAGATTGCTGTTGCTCATGTTGCTGCCGAACAGAATGATGGAGTTGTCGAGCATCGTGCCTTCGCCGTCCGGCAGTTCCGCGAGGCGCTTGATGAACCTGGCGAACACCGAGGTGTTGAAGGCCTGCACCTTGGCCAGCCGCAGCATCTTCGCCGGATCATTCGCATGATGCGACAGCGGATGGAAGGCGTCGTTGATGCCGATGAAGGTGTAGGGCTGGTTGCTCACCTCCGCGGCCATCATCATGCTGGCCACGCGCGTCAGGTTCGCCTGGTAGGCCAGCGCGATGAGGTCAAACATGATGTGCATGTGTTCATCGAATGCCGCCGGTATGCCGGCCGGCGCATCCGGGATCTGCATCTGCGACATGTCGCGATGCTCCATCTTCTCCAGGCGGCGCTGGATCTCCGCCACCTGCTCCAGGTAGTCCGACAGCAGCACCTTGTCACGCGCGCCCAGGGTGCGGGACAGGTCGGCGGCATCGGTGTGCACCAGGTCCAGGATGCTGGCATTCTCGTGCAACAGTGAGGCGCGCTCCTCGGACGTGTCGCCCTGGCCGAACATCTGCTGGAAGACCTTGCGCGGGTTGTGCTCCATCGGCAAGGGCGTGGAGGGGGTGCTGAAGGCAATGGTCTTGCCGTAGCTGCAGCCGTAGTTGCGGTCGCAGGAGCCTTCGCCGCCGCGCTCCTCGGTCGCCACTTCCAGCGAGGGCATGGTCGTGTCCTGGCCGATCTTCTGTGCCGCGATCTGGTCGATGGTCACCCCGCCATAGGGATCGTGGCTGATGCGCGGCGGCACGCAGGACAGCCAGGTGCCGGGCGTGATCGCATGCACGGGTGCGGCGATGGCCGACTTGTTCTCCAGGCCCGTGATCAGGGTCAGATGTTTCTGGTAGGGCTTCAGCGAAGCGATGATTTCCGGGAAGTCGAAATTGGCCCCGTCCGCCTTGGGCGTCCACTTGTCCATGACGGCGCCATGCGGAAAGTACACGAATCCCAGCCTCGGCTTGGGCGCCGCAGCCGTGTTCGCGAGCGCCGTGGCCGCCGGGATCATGGCATCCAGCAGCGGCAGGCCGACCGTCGCGCCCAGTCCACGCAATACGGTGCGGCGACTCAGGTGTTTCTTGGTGATGAACATTGGACTGCCTTTCACCGGTTGGCGGCGGTACGAGCAGGAGTACTGGAGGCTGCGCCGGGCGCATTCAAGGGGATTTCATCCTCGCGGAAGGCCTGGCTGTTGACGATGCCCAGCACGATGGCCGAGAACCGATAATGGTCCTTGGCAGTATCGCGCACGATGGCCCGCACGGTCGGCATGTCGTAGTAGTCCAGAGCGCGCCCCAGCCCATACGCCATCAGATTCTCGGTGAAGGTCTCCATGAACTGCGGCGCATGCGCAACCATGTAACTGCGCAGGTCGTTGATGCCGTGCACCTGGGTGCCATCGGCCAGCCTGCCATTGGCATCAATGGCCGTTCCGGCATCGACATCCTTGTCGCGCCACTGGCCCAGGGCATTGAAGTTCTCCATGGCCAGGCCGATGGGATCAATGATGGCATGGCAGGCATTGCAGGAGGGTTGTGCGCGGTGTGACTCCATGCGCGCCCGCACCGTGAGCTGATCGGTGCCCTCCTGGCTCTCGGCAAAGGGCGGCACCCCGGGCGGCGGCGCCACGGGCGGTGTGCCCAGGAACTTGTCGAGCACATAGGCGCCCCGCAGCACCACCGAGGTCCGGTTCGCATAGGAGGTGGTCATGAGCACCGCGCCCTTGCCCAGCAGACCGCGCCGATACTCCGGCACCGTCACTGCGCGGAACTGCCCGCCGCGCACATTGGGAATGTGGTAGTGCAGGGCGAGGCGCTCATTCAGATAGGTGCGATCGGAGGTCAGCAGATCCATCACGCTGCTGTCCGAGTCAAACACACTGGCGATGAACAGTTCGGCTTCCTTCTCGAAGGCCGGTTCCAGGTCCGAGGTGTAGTCCGGAAACAGATTGGTATCCGGGTCGACCAGCTCCAGTCCGTGGATGTTCAACCATTCGAACGCAAAGTCCGTGACCAGCGATCGGGCGCGCGGATCCTTGAGCATGCGGCGCACCTGCGCATCGAGCACCGGCAGTTCGTGCAGCGAGCCGCCAGCGGCCACCTTGATCAGCGCCTCATCCGGAGGGCCGGCCCACAGGAAGAAGGACAGCCGCGAGGCCAGATCGATGTCGCTGATCGGGAAGGCCTTGCCGGGTTGCACCCCCGGCGGCGGCTCGTGCATGCGGAACAGGAACTTCGGACTCACGAGAATCGCCAGCAGACCTTTTTGGATGCCGCTGTCGAAATCCCCGCCCTGCTGGCGACCCTGCGCATAGAAGTCCATCGCCCCCTTCAAATCCGCCTCGGCCAGCGGGCGGCGGAACGCGCGCCGGGCAATCGTCGCGAATATCTCATGGGCGCAGGGTGCTTCCTGCGCTGCGCCCTGCGGATAGCAGGTGAAGATTCTGGCGCGGCTGGGCGTGTCGCTGACCCCGTGCGCCACCATCGGCCCCTTGATCTCCACATTCGCCAGGCGCGGTCCGCTGGAGTTGCCGTTGACCGGCTGCCCCATGCCCGCCACCGGCACGAAGGCGTGCAGGATTTCATTGGTTTCCGCGGCGCTGGTCTGCACGAAGGTGATGCCGATGCGATGTTCGCCGGAGCGGATCTGCACCGGAATATTCCGGAAGCGGTCATTGATCAGGGTGAGACCCGCGGCCTGCTGCAGGTCCACCGCGTCCAGATCCTTCGGGCCGCCGAGGGTATTGCTGAACACGCGCTTGCCGTCCACGGTGATGATCAGCGTGTTGGGGTCCAGTTCGCCCCACAGGTAACCGGCGCCCACCAGTCCGTTGATGGTGAAGCGGTATTCCCCGTCGGCGGGAAAGTCATGGCTGAAGAGCATGCCGCCGCGGGTGCCCAGGGGCAGCCCGTCGACATGCATGTACTGGTATTCCTGCGGCTCCGGCGGACCATTGAAGAACACATCCTGGGTGCGCGCATGGGGACTGCCGATGGCGGCCACCGTCACGGCCCGGGCCGCGGAGAAATACTGGTCCAGGAAGGTCGGTGAGACCTTCAGGACTTCGGCGATGTTGTCGAAGTTGCCGCTCTTGTCGTCGCGCGGCAGCAGCGCATTCGGATCCACCGACACACCGAGCAGGTCCTGGATGGCATTGGCGTATTCGTTGCGATTGAGCCGGTGCAGCACCATGTGGCCGGGTTGCGGGTGCTGCGCGCCGTACTGATCCAGAAACTCCTCGGTGGCCCGGATGAAGGCCTGGCGGGCGGCAGGATCCGGCTGCGTGCGGCCCGGCGGCGGCATCAGACCGCCGCGCAGCTTGATGACCGCCTCTTCCCAGATCTTCGCATCATCGCCCGCGCCGGCGGCGCTCATGGTGTCGAAGGCGACCCCGCCGGCCCAGTCCTCGGAGTTGTGACACTTGGTGCAGTAGGTCTGCAGCATGTGCCAATCGCCCTTGAAGGCCGGCTGGTGCGCGCTCGCGGCGGGCGTCTGCGCCTGCACCGTCGAGGCCAGCAGCAGGCAGCCGAGTGCAAGCCCTCGCAGGTCAGCGGGTATAGCGGCGAATTTCATTGACGTGATACCAGGCGCCCTCGTAGGCCATCTGCAGGAAGGGTTGCGGATTGCCCCACTGCGCGTCGAACTCGCTGGTGGGCCGGGAGTCCTGGAACTGCTGCCAGGTACCACCCTTGTAGTAGTGTGCGCCGATTTTCGCCATGACCGCGGTGCACATGTCCAGCTGCGCCTGGACATCGGCGCGCGTGCGCATGGCGCCCAGGCCCGAGACGATCCGTGTCGCGGCGTCGGTTTTCGCCAGAATGGTCTTCAGGCCGTCGATCATGCCGCCGAGCCAGCCGCCGGTGCAGTAGTCCGGCAGCGGATAGCCGCCGCCGGTGACCACACCGCCCGCCACCAGCACGTTCTCGCGCGGAAAGAATACATAGATGTCGCCATCGGTATGCGCCTGCGGCATGATCGCGTACTCGACATCCTGGCCGCCGAAGCCGAGCTTCTGCGGCCCATAGAAGAATGTCCGGGTGGGCAGCGCGCGGGCCGGCTGCGGGGGATAGATGCGGTGCTCCCATTTCGAATCGACACGGGTTCCAAGCCACAGCCGGGTGTTCTCGTGCGCGATGATGGTCGCGCCGGCCCGGCCGAGGGCCGCATTGGAGCCGGTGTGATCCCAATGCCAGTGCGTGTTGAGCAGCACGCCGACGCGCGCGCCGCCGGTCACCGCGGCGACCTGCGCCAGCAGCGCCGCACTGTGCTCCTCCAGGCCGCCGTCCACCAGCAGCACCGAATCGGCCATGGCGGCGGCGACCACATTGCCGCCCGCCCCCTGGAACAGGTGCAGCGAATCCGACAGCGCACTGTGGACGATATGGGTGCCGGCCGGGGCATCCGCCTTGGCCGCGCTGCGGCGCGGCGCCAGGGCAGCGGCGAGCAGGCCCGCAGCCCCAACGACGGCACCGCGCAGCACGCCGCGCCGGGTGCTGAAGCCGTCCTCGAATCCGGTCCGTGAGTGCGACGTTCCCATGTCGCAATTTTACGGGATTGGCCCCAAGGCCGCACACCTGACTCAATGAAACGTATGAAAAAAGCACACCACCTGCACCTGGGCGTCATCTGTGTCACGACGCTGCTGCTCGCACTGCCTCACCGGGCCCACGCACAGGCTGATGCGGCCGCCCGCCAGCGCGCCGGCAACGTCACCGACGCGCGTCTGCGCCACGCGGATTCCGACCCCGGCAACTGGCTGACCTATGGCGGCAACTGGCAGGAAACGCGCTATTCACGGCTCGCCGGCATCACGGCGAACAATGTCGCGGCGCTCAAGCCCGCCTGGTCCGTCGAGTTCGACACCGGGCGCGGCCAGGAAGCCACGCCCATCGTCGTGGATGGCGTGATGTACGTGAGCACCGCCTGGAGCAAGGTGTACGCGCTGGATGCGGCCACCGGCAAGCAGCTGTGGTACTACGATCCGAAGGTTCCGGGACCCACCGGCGCGCATGCCTGCTGCGATGTCGTGAATCGCGGCGTGGCCGTGTATGAGGGCAAGGTCTACTTAGGCTCCCTCGACGGCCGGCTGATTGCGCTCAATGCCGCCACCGGCAAGCCCGTGTGGAGCGTGCGCATGTTCGAGTATCCCAGCCAGCGCTATACCAGCACCAGTGCGCCGCGCGCGGCCCGCGGCAAGATCTTCATCGGCAATGCCGGCGCGGATTT
This sequence comes from uncultured Pseudomonadota bacterium, assembly GCA_963726995.1. Taxonomy (GTDB): domain Bacteria; phylum Pseudomonadota; class Gammaproteobacteria; order Steroidobacterales; family Steroidobacteraceae; genus DAIDKA01. The sequence continues at coordinate 491,098 of CAVSEP010000005.1, read as the reverse complement.
CGGCGGGCGGGGTTTTGTCTCGGCCTACGATGCCGGCACCGGCAAGCGCCTGTGGCGCTTCTACACCGTGCCATCGGATCCGGCGGGGCCGGCCGATGGCGAGCCCTCCGATGAGGTGCTCAGAACGAAGGCCCTGAAGACCTGGTCCGGCGACTGGCTGAAATACGGCGGCGGCGGCCAGGTCTGGAATGCGCTGGTGTACGACCCGGACTTCAACCAGATCTACATGGCCACCGGCAACGGCTTTCCGTGGAACCAGAACTATCGCTCCAACGGCGGCGGCGACAATCTGTTCATTTCCTCCATCATCGCGGTCGACGCCGACACCGGTCAGTACCACTGGCACTACCAGGAAACGCCCGGGGACCGCTGGGACTTCGATGCCATTTCCGACATGACCCTGGTGGACCTGCCCTGGGCGGGCGGCACCCGCAAGGTGCTGCTGCACGCACCCAAGAACGGTTTCTTCTACGTGCTCGACCGCAAGAGCGGCCAACTGCTGTCGGCCGATGCCTTCGTGCCCGGCATCAACTGGGCCACGGGAGTCGACCTGGTCAGCGGGCGTCCACAGATCGTGCCGGCGGCGCTGTACAAGGATGCGCCCTTCCTCGGCGTGCCCGGCGGCGGCGGCGCGCACAGCTGGCACCCGGTGTCCTTCAATCCGGAAACCGGCCTGCTGTATCTGCCGGCCGCGGAAAGCTCGACGTTCTATGCGCCCACCAAGGACTACCGCTACGAGGTCGGGCTGGAGTCCATCGGCGTGGATCTGGAGGCGGCGACGCACGGCGCCGAGAGCAGCCGCCCGCACATGCCACCGCGCAAGGACTATCTGCTGGCCTGGAACCCCCTCACCCGCAAGGCGGCATTTTCCGTGCCCGGCTCGGGTGGCGGAGTACTCAGCACCGCCGGCAATCTGATCTTCCAGGGCCGTCCCCGGGAAGGGGTGCTCGGCACCTTCGTGGCCCTGCGCGCCACCGACGGCAAACAGCTTTGGTCCTGGAACACGCCCGATGCCATGCCCGGGGGACCTGTGACCTACCGGGTCAACGGCGAACAGTACGTGGCGGTGATTTCAGGCGCCCTGTTCTACTCCGGCACCGCCTCGCCGCGCGTGCGCCACAACGGTCGGATGCTGGCCTTCAAGCTCAATGGCCAGGGTGAGTTTCCCCCGGACCCGCCCTTGGCGCCGCCGCCGAATCCGCCGACCGAGGTCGCCGCCGCCGCCCAGGTTGCCCTGGGAGATGCGGTCTTCAACAAGCGCTGCGGTCTATGTCATGGGTTCAATGCGGTCTCGGGCAACATAGTGCCGGACCTGCGCCGCTCGGGGTTCCTGACCAGCCCGCAAGGCTGGCAGGCAGTGGTGATCGGCGGTGCGCTGGCGCCCCGCGGCATGGTCAGCTGGAAGCAGTTTGTCACCCCCGCGCAGGCCGAGGCCATCCGCGCCTATGTGGGCGAGCAGGCCCGCGCCCTGAAACTTGAACTTGACCATAAAACGGTGGCCGTACCCGGCGCGGGCGCGCCGCGGAAACCCGCCCCATAGGGGCCGCCTCGGCGCTGCGGTTGCGCAGTCAAGTGGTGACAAATCAAAGGATTCGGGCGTGGCGGGACAAGGTGTTTATACTCCCCCGTTGCGCCCGCACATGACAGACTGCGCGGCGCCGACGAGTTGATCACCGAAGCGGAGAGGGACGATGAACGTAGCTCAAGTGACTGCCGAAATCATGAAGCGCGAGGGCACGGATTACCTGCTCGCCTACCCCTTAAACCCGCTGACCGAATCCTGCGCCGCGGCCGGCATCCGGCCCATCATCGTGCGCCAGGAGCGCACCGGCATTCACATGGCCGATGCCATCAGCCGTCAGACCTCCGGCGAGAAGGTCGGGGTGTTCTGCCAGCAATCCGGCCCGGGTGTCGAGAACTCCTTCGGCGCCGTCGCCCAGGCCTGGTCCGAATGCGTGCCCCTGATCGTGATACCCGCGGGCTCCTCGCGCCGCGAGGCCTGGGTGAAACCGGGCTTCAACGCGACCCTCAACTACCAGCACATCACCAAGTCGGCCGAGATGATCACCACGCCCGACCAGCTGGTGCCGGCCATGCGTCGCGCCTACACCCAGGCGCGCAACGGCCGCCCGGGTCCCTGCCTCATCGAGATCCCCGGCGACATGTGGAATGCCGAAGTGCCGGGCGCCATCGACTACCTGCCGGTCAAGCGCTACCGCTCCGCGCCGGACCCGGACATGGTCGATCGAGCCGCCGCGGCGCTGATCGCCGCGAAGCGCCCGCTGCTGTACGTGGGCCAGGGCGTGCATTACTCGAAGGCCTGGGCGGAACTGCTGAAGGTAGCCGAGCTGCTGGAGGCGCCGGTCACCACCAGCCTCGAGGGCAAGAGCGCCTTCCCGGAGACGCATCCGCTCTCGCTGGGATCGGGCGGCGTGTCCATGCCCGAGGCGGTCTACCAGCATGTGCAGGACGCCGATGTGGTGTTCGGCATCGGCGCGAGCTTCACCGCCACCGGCTTCGGCATCCGCTTCCCCACCAAGAACAAGGTGTTCATCCACAACACCCTGGATCCCATGGACATCAACAAGAACATCCCCACGGATTATCCGTTGCTGGGTGATTCGAAGCTGATGCTGACCATGCTGCACGCGGCGCTGCACGAGCGCCTCAAGGGCAAGCCGCGCGGCCTGACCCCGACCGTCAATCGTCAGATCCGGGCGCTGAACGATCCGTGGATGGCGAAGTGGCGGCCCTACCTCACCAGCGAGGACACGCCCCTGTCCCCCTACCGGGTGATCGCGGACCTGATGTCGATCGTCGACGTATCGAACACCGTCATCACGCATGATGCCGGCAGCCCGCGCGATGAGCTCTCGCCCTTCTGGAAGCCCACCACGCCCAACAGCTTCATCGGCTGGGGCAAGACCACGCAGTTAGGTTACGGCCTGGGGCTGGCGATGGGCGCCAAGCTCGCCAATCCGAACAAGCTGTGCATCAACATGTGGGGCGATGCGGCCATCGGCATGACCGGCATGGACTTCGAGACGGCGGTGCGGGCGCGCATTCCCATCCTGTCCATCCTGTTCAACAACTATTCGATGGCGATGGAGCTGAAGCCCATGGCCGTCTCCACCGAGCGCTATCATTCCACCGACATTTCCGGCAACTACGCCGACTGGGCCAAGGCCCTCGGCGGCCACAGCGAGCGGGTGACGGAACCGGCCCAGGTGGCCCATGCCATCAAGACCGCCATCGCGGCCACCGAACAGGGTCGGCCGGCGCTGCTGGAGTTCATCACCACCAAGGTGAAGGCGTATTCGACCTTCGAGGCCGGATACCAGAGCCCCAACCGCGCCATGTCCTGAGCATGGCCGGAAAATTCATCATCCAGCCGCACTTTCGCCTGCAGGAATGGGTGGCTGAAGAGAAGGGCTATTTCCGCGACGAAGGACTCGACTACACCTTCCACGAGGAGGTGCAGAAGAGCGCCGGCAAGATCCACGACAAGGGCGCGAAAATCGGCGCCTACCAGTCCCTGGAGTCGGGCCGCGCCTCGGATGTGAGCTGCGCCTGCCACTGGACCGTCAATGTCGCCGCCGCGGCCGGCCACGGCAAACTGTATTCGGGCGCCTATTCGGTGACCCCCGCTGCGGTGTTCGTGCCGGCGGACTCGGCCGTGCGCGAGCCGCGCGATCTTGCCGGCGTGCCCATTTCCGTGGGCTACCAGTCCGGCAGCCACTACTCGAGCATCCAGGCCCTGGAGCAGTACCTCAGCGCCGCTGAGATCAAGCTCTCCTTCAATGACGGCATGCTGTTCAAGCGCATGGATCTGCTGCTCGCCGGCAAGCTCGCGGCGGCCTCGCTGTTCAGCGGCCCGTACTACTTCGCCGAGCAGCTGGGTTTTCGCAAGATCATCGACACCACTTTCATGATTGCGACCATGATTACCGGCACCCCGGATCCGGAGGACCTGGCCAAGTTCTTCCGCGCCCTGCGCCGCGCCCAGCGCGACATCGACCTGCGCCCCGACCTGTACACGCATTACTACAAGCGCGAATTCCCGCTGCAGTACCACGCCACCATGGATACCCGCCGCTGGGGTCCGGGTGAGCGGCTGGTATTCGAGCCGTATACGCAGGAAGCCTTCGACCAGTCGCGCGACTGGATCGCCGGCCACGGGATCTTCACGCCCGAGGGCTTAGGCTCCCGCAGCTACGGCGAGGCCATCGTTCCCCCGACCTGAGGGCGCAAGCACCGGCCTGCGAAGCGATCCCCAGGCAGGCGCGGTCGCGCTTCAGCGCGCCCAGTGACCGCGAACATAGTGGTAGTGCCCGCCGCGCGACTCCCAGCCGTCCGCCACCCAGTGGTAGCCGCGACGTTCACGCACCCAGTAGCCGTCGCGCCAGACATGGGTGTGGCCATTCCAGAACCAGTAGCCGGGAGCCCAGACAAAGCCGGCACGCGGCGGCGGTGCAACGATCACGCGCGCCACGGGCGGCGCGATGTCGATGTCGATGTTCACGCCGGCCCGAGCGGCCGGGGTGTGCAGCCCCGCCAGCGCAGCAAATGCCAGCGCCAACGCAGCGGCCAGCGCCGGGCGCGAGCGGGAGGGTACATAACGGGTCATTGCAGTCTCCTTTGACGATGGGTGACTATGGGAAATAACGCAGGGAATCACCATCAGTTGAAATGACCAAGCCTTACGTTTCCTTAACCCGCCCGGAAGCGGCGGGCGCCGACAACGCCGTGGTCGAGGCGCCTACAACGAATTCCACCCGGCGCATCCTGATCGCCAGCCTCGCCGGTACCACCATCGAATTCTTCGACTTCTATATCTATGCCACCGCCGCGGTGCTGGTGTTCCCGACGCTGTTCTTTCCGTCCGCCGACAGGACCACCGCCGCCCTGCAATCCCTGGCCACCTTCGCCCTCGCCTTCCTGGCTCGCCCCATCGGCTCGGCGGTCTTCGGCCACTTCGGCGATCGCATTGGCCGCAAGGCGACGCTGGTGGCGGCACTGTTGACCATGGGCGTATCGACGGTGGGCATCGGGCTGCTGCCGACCTATGCCGTCATCGGCATCTGGGCGCCCGCGCTGCTGGCCCTGCTGCGATTCGGCCAGGGTTTCGGGCTGGGCGGGGAATGGGGCGGCGCCGTATTGCTGGCCACGGAAAACGCGCCGCCCGGCAAGGCCGCGATCTACGGCATGTTCCCGCAGCTGGGCGCGCCCATCGGCTTCCTATGTTCCACGGGCGCCTTCCTGGCGCTGTCCGCCACGCTCACCGATGCGCAATTGTTCAGCTGGGGATGGCGTGCGCCCTTCATCGCCAGTGCCCTGCTGGTGATCGTGGGCCTGTACGTGCGGCTCACGCTCAGCGAGACGCCGGCTTTCCGCCGCGCCATCCAGAATCACGAACGGGTGCGCGTGCCCCTGCTGCGGCTGCTGTCGCGCCACGCAGCTTCGGTGGCGCTGGGCACCCTGGCGGCCACCGCCACCTTCGTCATCTTCTATCTGATGACGGTGTTCACGCTGAGCTGGGGCACGCAGGCGCTGGGCTTCACGCGGCCGCACTTCCTGGTGCTGCAGATGATCGGGGTGCTGTGTTTCGGCGCGCTGGTTCCGCTGTCAGCGTATCTGGCGCACCGGCGCGGCACCCTGCCGGTGCTGATCCTGGCGTCCGCCGCGATCGGCGCCTTCGGATTCACCACCGTGGCGCTGTTCGGCTCCGGCACCAGCGCCGGAGCACTGGCCTATCTGTGCCTGGGCCTGGCGCTGATGGGGTTGACCTATGGTCCGCTGGGCACGGTACTGTCGGAATTGTTTCCCACCGAGGTGCGCTACACCGGCGCATCACTGACCTTCAATCTGGCCGGCGTGCTGGGCGCCTCGCTGGCGCCGTATGCAGCCACCTGGCTCGCCGCCACGCGCGGACTGGCGTGGGTGGGGTACTACCTCAGCGCGGCAGGCCTCCTCAGCCTCATCGCCTCGCTCGCCATCCGGCGGCGCACGCCGGGGCCGCGGTGAATAGCGTTGTGATATGGTCGGGCCAACCCTTCGGCAATTTTGTGGTCTGAAACGATCGTGCGTCTGTTTCTTCTTGCCTTACTGGCCGCCGGCACGGCCGTCGGCCGCTTCAAAACCCGCTCTGGAAGCCGCTCACGGCATGGTCGTTTCGGCGCAGCATCTGGCCTCGGATGTCGGCGTTGAAATCCTCAAGCAGGGCGGCAACGCCGTGGATGCGGCGGTCGCCGTCGGCTACGCCGAAGCGGTCACCAACCCCTGCTGCGGCAACATCGGCGGCGGCGGCTTCATGGTGATTCACCTCGCCAAGTCCGGGACCAATGTGTTCCTGAATTTTCGCGAAACCGCACCCAAGGCGGCGAGCGCCGACATGTATCTGGGCGCGGATGGCAATCCGGTGCGCGGCGCCAGCTTCGACGGCTACCGCGCGGTGGCCGTCCCCGGCACGGTGCTGGGGCTCGAGACCGCCCTGCAGCGCTACGGCACGCTGCCGCGCGCCCGGGTGATGGCGCCTGCGATCCGGCTGGCCCGCGAGGGATTCATCCTGACCCGCGGTGATACCGACATCCTCGATGCCGGTGCGCGCCGCTTCCGCAATGACCCGGAGGCCGCCCGGGTGTTCCTGCATCCGGACGGATCCGCGTACCAGCCCGGCGAGCGCCTGGTGCAGCCGACCCTCGCGCGCACGCTCGAAGCCATTGCGCGCCGCGGCAGCGACGCCTTCTACAAGAGCGGTGGACCGGACAGCCACGCCGAACGTCTGGCGCAGGCGATGCGCGACCATGGCGGCATCATCAGCGCCCAGGATCTGGCCGCCTACACCGTCACCACCAGCGATCCGGTGTACTGCCGCTACCGCGGCTACCAGATCGCCTCGGCGCCCCCGCCGTCCTCGGGCGGCACGACGACCTGCGAGATACTGCAGATCCTCGAGGGCTATGACCTGAAGGCCTTGGGGTTTCACTCCGCCGCGGCGGTACACCTGATGGTCGAGGCCATGCGCCACGCCTATGTGGATCGCAATTCACTGCTGGGCGATCCGGTGTTCGTGCGCAATCCGGTGGAGAAACTGCTCACCCCGGAATACGTGGCGCTGCTGCGCGGCCAGATCGATCCGCTGCGGGCCGGCTCCTCCGCGCTGATCAAACCGGGAACGCCGCCCCATGAGAAGCCGGAAACCACTCACTACTCCGTCGCCGACCGGCAAGGCAATGCCGTCTCGGTGACCTATACCATCAATGGATTGTTCGGCGCCGGCGTCATGGCGCCGGGCACCGGCTACATGCTCAACGACGAGATGGACGACTTCACCATCAAGCCCGGCGTGCCGAACATGTTCGGACTGGTGCAGGGCGCCGCCAATGCCATTGCGCCGGGCAAGCGGCCGCTGTCGTCCATGGCCCCGACGCTGGTGCTCAAGGATGGGCAGGTGGCCATGGTGCTGGGCAGCCCCGGTGGCTCACGCATCATCACCATCACATTGCAGGTGCTGCTGAACCTCATCGACTATGGCATGGAGCCGCAGGAAGCCGTCAATGCCACCCGGCTGCACCACCAGTGGCTGCCCGATGTGGTCTTCGCCGAGCCCTTCGCGCTGTCCGCCGATACCGTGCAGGCCCTGCAGTCCCGCGGCTACACCATCGTCGAGCAATCGCCCTGGGGTGCCGCCGAACTGATCGTGATTCCGCAGACCAGTTCCGGCCCCGAGCGGCCCTCCTCCGGCAGCGATTCGGCGCTGGGCGGCCGGTTGCGCGCCGGCATGATGTATGGCGCCAGCGATGATCGCAGAGCGGCCGGATCGGCGGCGGGGTATTAGGCTTGGCCCCTACAGAAGGATCACCGCCGATCCGGCCGATGCTTAGACCGGGCTGTGCACCGGGTGATGCGCCCGCGCGGCGTAGACGGCCGCCAGCTGCGGACTGCTGATGCTGCTCACCGCCCGGGCCACGGCCTCGCGCCGGCAACGCACCGTCACGGTGTAGCGCATCAGCTCATAACTGGCCGGCGCCGGGCACACCCGCGCCGCCGCCTGCTCGATGCGCGCGTACAGCCGCTCGGCACCATCGGCGGTGTTGAGATTCAAGTCCTGGTAGCGCACTGCCACCTGGGACAGGGCATCCTCGGCCGCCGCGGCCGGCAATGCGGCCGTGCCCAGCATGGCCAACCCCGCGAGGCCGGCCGCAATGCGGATCTTGAAACCAGACATGTTCGCTCTCCTTCCCCGATGACAATGGGCCTATGTAACGCCCGCGCGGGGGTGCCGGTCTGCGCCCGCAGCGCGCGTTCGTCCCGCCGAACCACGGGTTGGTACCTGGGGCGGCGTTTGCGGGGCAATTGCGTGTACGCTAGCCGCCAGGAGCAGCGAGGGAACGGATAAGCGAGACGGGATGGACGGGTCTGTGGAACGCGCCCCGGGGAATGCCGCGGAGACCGGGGTCCAGGCCGCAGCGGCCGATGCCGGACGGGATCGCAGCCGCCGCGGCACCCTGGCGCAGCTGGGCGTGCTGACGGCATTCTGGATCTACGTCACGGTCTCCAACGTGCTGTACGCCCACAACATGTCGCTGTACTTCGACTCTGCCGGCCGGCAGCCCATGTTCGCTGCCTGGCCGGCGCGTTCCCTGCAGCACCTGTTCCTGTATCCCCTGCTGCTGCTGTGCGTGCAGCTGGCGCTGCGACTGGGTTGGCGGCCCCTGCTGCGGCGCGCGCCGCTGCAGGCCATCCTGGCGCTGGTATTCGCCCTGCTGGCATCGCCGCTGCTGGGGGTTTCCGAGCACCTGCTCGGCGACTCCATGCAGATGAGCCGCCCGGAGGACCGGATGGGAATGCCCTGGCAGGGCCCGCAGTCGGAGCTGCCGCTGCGCATCGCCAGTGCCACCAGCTTCCTGCTGACCTATGGGTTCGCGCTGGCGCTGGTGAGCGGCTTCTCCGTGTACCAGCAGTTCCGGGATTCGGAGCTGCGGCGGGCGGCGCTGGAGCGCGCCTGGAACGCGGCACGCCTGGCGGCGCTGCGCATGCAGCTCTCCCCGCACACCCTGTTCAACCTGCTGCACACCATCCGCGGTCAGATCCGCTGGGACCCCGAGGCCGCGCAGAACATGATCATCCAGCTGGGGGACCTGCTGCGCCGGCTGCTGACCGCCGGGGAAACCGAATTCACGCCGCTGAGTGCCGAAATCGAATTCGCGCGCCTGTACCTGCAGTTGCAGCAGCAGCGCTTTGCGGATCGCCTGACCCTGTCCTTGCCGGACCCGAGTACCCTGCCGCAGGCCTGGGTGCCCAGCCTGATCCTGCAGCCGCTGATCGAGAATGCCGTGATCCACGGCCTCGCGGACCACACCGGTCCGGTGAAGGTCAGCATCGAGGCGCAGGCCGACGGGCAGCTGCTGCGGCTGATCGTGCGCAACACCACGGGAGCTGCGACCCCGGGGCGTCAGGGCATCGGCCTGCGCAATGTGCGTGAACGCCTCACCGTGCATTTCGCGGAGCGCGGCACGCTGCGCGCGCAGCCCGAACCGCCCGCGCTGTGGAGCAGCGTCGTGCAAATCCCGCTGCTGCGGGAACCCGCAGCACCCGTGGCCGCCGGCGTGAGCGCCGCGCCATGATGCAGGTGGTCATCGTGGACGACGAGCCCATCGCCCGCCGCACCCTGCGCGAGTGCTGTGCCCGGGAACCGGATCTGCGCATCGCCGCAGAGTTCGGCGACGGCCGCAGCGCCCTGGCGGCGATCCAGGAGAATCCGCCGGATCTGCTGTTCCTGGACATCCAGATCGATAGCGTCAACGGCATCGCCCTGGCCCGCTCGCTGGACCAGCGCAATCTCCCGGACATCGTTTTCGTGACGGCCTATGACCGCTATGCGCTGGAAGCCTTTGAGGTCTGCGCCAGCGACTATCTGCTCAAGCCCTTTGACTACCAGCGCTTCCAGAACACCGTCGCGCGGGTGCGCCGCAGGCGCGGGGAGGAGCCGGTCGACGAGCGTCGCAATGCCCTGCTCTCGGTGGTCTCGAAACTGCAGCGCGAGGTCAAGGCGCTGGCGGACTCAAGTCCGCGCATCATCGCCGAGTCCGGCAGCAGCATGCACATCCTCAATATCGCCGACATCGAGCTGGTCGAGGGGGACCGCAACTACGTGAAATTCACGGTCGGCCGGGAGCAGTACCATGCCCGCAGCACCCTGGCGCAGGCGGAAGCCTCCTTGTCCAGCCAGCCGATGCTGCGCATCAGCCGTTCCTGCCTGATCAACGTGAACTACATCCGGGAACTGAGCCGCACGCCGCGCGGTGATTTCATATTCGTGCTGGCCTGCGGGACCACCGTGACCAGCAGCGAAGGTCACCGCGAGGGGGTGCGCGAACACCTCAACGGCATGAAACTCGGAACGGGTTGAGCGGCCGCGCTCAGGCCGGCAGGTGGGCCGCCTCGGGCGCCACCTCGCTCTTGTGCCCCGCGACCACATTGCGAATCACCTGCTCCAGCACCGCCAGATATTCCAGGTAGCGCTTGCGGCCGTTGGCGCTGATGCGGCAGTAGGTGTGCGGGCGATTGTTGTCGAAATCCTTGGTGATCTCGATCAACTTGGCGCTCTTGAGCACCTGCAGATGGCGACTCAAATTGCCGTCGGTCAGCGCGCACATGGTCTTCAGGTCCGCGAAGCCCAGGCCCTTGGGGTGAGTGACCAACGAGGTGAGTACGCTCAGGCGCGCGCGCTCGTGGATCACACTGTCCAGGGCGTCGTAGGCGAATCCCGGCCGCGGCGGCTTATTGCTGCGCATCCTCGTCCTTCCTGTAGCCGAACTTCAGCACCGCGGCGATCAGCAGCTGCCCGACGCCGAACGGGAACCCCATCTCCCAGGGGGACAGCGCGTGGGCGCCGGTCCCGGCGGTCAGACACAGGGCGCCGGTGGCCATGAACCACAGGCCCACCGCGAACATCTGGCGCGGCAGAAAGCGGCAGGAGGAAAAGATCCCCAGACCGTAGAAGACCTGCCACAACCCGGGGAGCATCCACAGGTCCTGCGGCGCGCCGCGAACCAGTGCCAGCGTCACCAGCACGCCCGCCCCCACGGCCGGGGCGAAGGACTCCGCCGCCGAAGCCATCATCTCGCGCGCCAGCCCCGAGTGAACCCGCCGAGTCCGGTTGATGGTCTGCAGGCCCGTGACCAGCACCGCCACGGCGGCGGTCGCGATCCAGATTCCCAGATACGCCGCCAGATTCTCGTTGGGGTGCTTCAAGGCCAGCGCCTGGACTACCGCCGCGGCCGTGGCCAGCAGGCCGGTCGCGGCCACCGTCTCGGCGCCGTAGCCGCGAAACTCGGTGCCGCGCGCCACCTGGTCGCGGATGGCGTGGATCTGGGCCAGGGCTTTGTACAGGTCAGTCACGATGCTTGGAACTCTAGCGCCAATGCCCCGCAAGCTCCACCACCAGGGCCGCGGCGACCCCGAGGGCCCCGAGCGACGCGCACAGCACGGCAGCCGCGGCGCAGTCCTTGACGATGCGGATCTTCGGATGCAAGTCGGGGTGCAGGTGGTCCGACAGGTGTTCGACCGCCGTATTGAAGAGCTCGGCCGCGAGCACGCCGGCCGCACTCAGCGCCACCAGCGCCCACCACAGGGCCGGCGGCCGCAGCCACAGCAGCGCCGCGGCCACCAGCAGCAGCATGCCCAACTGCGTTCGCAGGCTGCGTTCGGCGCCCACGGCATGTCGCAGCCCGGCCACGGCATGACCCAGACGCTGCAAGAACGAAAGATTCTTGTGGGCCGTGCTCAGGCGGTTTTCCGTTGCTTTCAGCGTCCTGTCGCGCCGCGCCGATTCTAGCCTGCCGGTGCCGAAACTGCTTGCCAGCACCCCGTCGGCCCCTTACTTTACGCTGCAAAGTATGTCGTCTTTACATCACACAGCTGGTGGCCCGGGCGGCCCGGCCGCGGGAATGCCATGAAGCACTCAGGGTGGCGCGTCGGGGCAATGCTGAGCTGCGCCGCGTTGCTTGCCGGTCACCCGAACCCAAGCCGGGCGGATGACTTTACCCTCGGGGACGTCCTGGACGACGGCAAGGCTTACTTCACCGCTCCGCTGCGCTGGGATGGGGAGGACTGGCTGTTCTTCGGCGGCTCGATCGGCGCCATCGCCGTGGCGCACGACTTCGACGGACGGGTTCGCACGCATTTCGCGCCCGCAGGTGCTGCGGGGGTAACCGCTTCCGACGCCAATAGTCTCCGGGATGCCATTCCAGCCGCCTCACTGGTCGTGGGAACGTGGTTGATAGCCAAGGTCAGCGACGATTCCTTCGCCAGTACCGAGGCCTACACCATGCTCGAGGCGGCAGGTTTCAGTTCCGTCACCGCCGAGGCCATGAAGTTCGCAGCCGGGCGCGCGCGCCCTAATCAAACCACCGATGTCAATGACTGGCGCGCGGGCGGCAGCTCCTTCCCGTCGCTGCACACGACGGCGGCGTTCGCCATCGGCACGGTTTTCGCCGAATCCGGCAACGACGACTACCGCTGGCTGCGCCGGGCGGTGGGCTACGGCATGGCCAGCGCGACCACCTACCTGCGCCTGCACGGCAACCAGCACTGGCTGTCGGACACGGTGGCAGGGGCTGCGTTGGGCATCGCCACGGGACGCTTCAGCACCCATCGGCGCCTGAAGCGGTCACACGATTGGAATCTTACCGTCACGCCGTCTGAATACGGTGGATTGAAACTGGGCTTCAATATGGTTTTCAACTGAGCCGTCGCGACCGCTGCAAACATCGACATCTACGGCAGTAGCCACGGCGGTGTGCACCCGCAGCGCTATCTGTACGCCCTGCTGTGCATCGCCTTCACGGCCAATACGCTGGTGGCGCAATTCAAGTTCTGTACCGCACCTTCCAGATCGCCCCTCGCGGCATCCTCGACCGCCGCATCGGCGTACTTTCTGGGCTCGGCCGCCCTCTTCCTGATCACTCTGAACCTGCCTTAGGCCAGCAATCCTGCCGTCACGTTGATGGCAAATCCGAGGATGGCCAGGTTGAACAGGAACGAAATGACGCTCTGAACGGTCACCACGCGCCGGATCCCGACCTGCCGGGTCGAGACGTCCGAGGTCTGGCAGGCCGCGGCGATGGTGAAGGAGAAATACAGGAAGTCCCAGAACACCGGCTCGGCGGTGTCCGGGAACGCGAGCGGCTGGTCCGGTGGGTCGGCGCTGTAGAACATGTCCGCGTAGTGCACGGTGAACATGCTGGGCACCAGCAGCCAGGAATCGATGACCGTCAGGGTCGCGAGCAGCACATGCGCCAGCTTGTCGCCCGGCGGGACGCTCTTGAGCGTCGTCAGAAAGACCACGATGGCGGCCACGCTCAGCACCGCGGCGGCCACCACCACCAGCAGAATGACCGGGCCCGAGGGATCATCCGCACGATAGCGATCCCGCAATTGCGCCGGCCCCATGCCCGCCAGATGCACGTAGATGAGCGGCAGCAGCACCAGCACCACGGCATTCCAGCCCACCAGTGCGCGCGTCAGGATCGCCCAGCCATGGGGCAGCAACAGCGCAGTGGCGATGCCGACGGCGATGGCCAGCCAGAGTTTCACATGGTTGCGGACCCACGACTTGCTCACCGCTCACCTCCGCAGTTCCGACCGATCGGGCAATGTGCGCGCGAGCGCCTAATTGGGCTGTTTGGATTCTGGTTCCGGCTCGTAGATCTGAGTAACGCCGGTGAAAAGCGGTTTGCCTTCCGCACTCGTGACGGCGATCACGTAGCCGATGGCCGGAAAATGGCGGGCGCGGGCCCCTTTCACCCGGACTTTGTCACCCGGCTTCAGGGAGTCGCGTTTCCAGCCGCGTCGCATCAGGGTCATCGGGCTCGGCAGCTCGAAATTCCAGTTGACGAGGACGCCCTGCGCATCGACTTCATCGACATAGAGCCTGGCATGAGGGCTGCGCCAATCGAGTTGCTTCACGGTGCCGGCGACTTCGACCACCGACTTGAAGTCAAACTCCGCCTGGGAATGGTGGGCCCACGCCGTGCAGGCCATTGCCAGGCCGAGGCAGGCCGTTGCGATCCAACGAAGCGGATGAATTCGATTGTTCGGCATGGTTCTCGATAGTTCTTCGCCGCGGTTCAGCGGCAACTTCCCGCAAGATTATTGAAAGAGCTTTACGTCCTGCTCATTGTCCAGGCAGATCTCCTCCAGCATCTGCGTATCGACCTGAAGCGCCATTTCGATGGTGACGGACCAGGGCTTCGTGTAGGCCTTGGGATCATCCACCAGGATCTGCACCTTCAGCAGCCCAAGACTGGGCCGTGTCAGCTTCTCGGTGACATGGGCGGATTCCGTGATGGGGCTTCCGCGAATGTCCAGCCACATGTCGTCGCGGATGCCATTGGTCTGGATGACGAGTGTGTCGCCTTCCCAGTGGGCGGTTGAGTAGCCATTCCAGGTCGGATTCGGATCCTTGGGCAGAGGCCGCCCGTCGAGATAGATCTCCCGATAGGCCGCGTTGAACTCATGCAGCAGTACGACTTCCTGCGGCGTCTGGATGATCTTGGTGTGCTGCGGCAGCGTCCAGGCGCGCGGGTAGTTGGGAGGCTTGCAGTAGGTATGAGGGTCCTTCTCACGCGTGCCTTCAATGCGCCGGTCCAACATTTGTTGCTTGGACCAGTCTGTGTAAGGCAGCCCCCCCGGCATGTTAATTCCGATATTGATCTGCTCACGGGCCATGCGCTCCTCCTGCACGCAGTCCTTCTCCCGGCAATAGTCCTTGGCAGGCACGTTGGCAAACCATATGCCGGAGAAATCGGGCTTGCCCTCGCGCGTACGCGGCGCTCGTGCCTTCATGTTCGGCGCGCCATGGGCGAGGCGTGGTATGCCCGGCGTTGGATAGCCAAGCCACTGTGCTGAGGCAACCGATGGACCGCCTGCCAGCGCCAACATCGCCAGCGCACATTTCACTGCACTCACTATTCTTGTTCTCCCCTGCGGCCGAGCATACACCCGGCATTGCCGAGGGCGGAAGGCGTGTGCAGGAGCGGCAGCCGTGCGGCGCCGGTCAGCGTCACATGTCCAATTGGACCTAAGGCTTCCCCGAACGGCTCCCCCGTCCCCGCGCGGCCAAATCGGCAAACTCCGGCTTGGTCGCCGTCAGAATCTCCAGCACGGCCTGCTTGTCCGCGGCGGTGAGCTTGGAGAACGGAGCCCCCGCGTCCGGCCCGCTGAGGATCTCGAGGAAGCGTTCGTAGACGTAGTGCCGGACATAGTCGGGCAGCCCGTCGAACGCCGGGGAATACACCAGATAGCTCAGCGGATACTTGAACAGGCGGGTCTTCAGGTCCAGCTCGCGCAAGGATCGGCCGCCCCTGTCCCGCGGCCCGCGCGCCTGGAACCACTTGTCAAAGCCGGAAGTGCCGGCCACGGCGTCTGTGAGCGGCGCCGCATTCGCAAACAGCATGGCCTGCACCAGCGGCTCAGTCAGCTGCTGCATCCACGCCCGGGTCTTCGGATTCAACTTGCGGTTCAGGGCCACCGCAACCGGGGCCGCATTGGACTCGCGCTCCACCCGCGAGCGCACCTTGAAATTGATGTGGGTGATGAGGTTGTACACCGTGGCCTGGTGCTCGAACACCAGCAGCGCCACGACATCGCTCTTGTCGGTCAGATAGGGCCCCGTATCCAGCAGCCCGCCCAGGGAGGACAGATTCCCGCGCCGCACGCGGCCCAGGTCCTGCAGTTCCGAGGCCGCGTGCACCTGCAGGTTGCCCAGGTGCACCTGCGCACCCTCGTGTCCGCTCACGTACCAGCCGCCCCAGCGCAGCGCCAGCGGGGTCTGGTCGGTGACCTCAGCGGCGGCAACGGGCTTGAGTGTCAGGCCATTCACGTCCACGTAGCTGGAGGTCACGCGGAACATCGGCACCCCGCCGCCTTGCAGGGCGAACTTGTCGTGGCAGTCGAGGCAGCGCAGGATCTCGCGGCCGAAAGTGGGCGGTGAATCCGGCTGGTTCGTCAGGGTGTAGAACACCGGCCCGAGCTCGCTGTCCATGGTCTCGAACTCGAGCACGCCGACGGCCTGCACCCAGGCGGCATAGGTGTCATCGTTAAAGTAGATGGCGCGGGGCCTGGCCGCGTTCACCCATTCCACCTGCAGACTGGATTTCGAATACACCAGCAACTGCGAACTGGGATTGATCCCCAGATGTTTCAGCGCCGAATCCAGGTAGCCGCGCGGGGCTTTGAATTCCAGTTTGACTTCCCCGCGCTCCAGCCGCGTCTGCAGCCGCGCGATCGGATTGTTCATCGGCATGGCCGAATACCCGATGGCCGCATACTCCGAGTCGTAGGGCAAGGCGGACTGATGCGTCTGGGGCGGTGGACCCTCCTGGACCGGGGGGTATTCGGTTTGCGAGGCCGTATTCGCACCCGCAACCCACGCGGGGCCGGCGGCGAAACATCCCAAAGCACCGAGCATGATGCTCGTCCGGGCCGCGGCACGGCTCCGCGCACGCTGCGCCGATGTTGAGGGCGGTGTGGAATTCCAGAACATATGGCGCACGCCTTCTGATGATCGTCCTGTCAGGATGCTACGCGCAGCAATCCCGGGCGTGAGGCCGGGGAAATACCTATCTCCGGTGGGCATCGCCGCCCGTCGACGGGCGAGGCGATCCTTCTACGTACTTGCCACGACTGGGCGAGCCGACCGTTTGCGGCGACCATTTTGGGCAATAAGACAGCAGCGCGAAGGGCGGGAAGCCAGCATGTGGACGAAGCACGATTACGATGACATACCGGGCACTTATGTCTTTGACGGCCAGCACGCCCATGAATCCTATGCCCTGAACAAACTGCTGTTTTCCCTCAATAGCGCGAGCAATCGCGAGGCCTTCGCGGCCGACCCGGCCGGCTACTGCGACCGCCATGGGGTCAGCGGGTCATTCAAGGCGCTGGTGCTGAAACAGGACTTCCTGGGGATGCTGCGCGCCGGCGCCAACATCTACTACCTGGCGAAAATGGCGGTGCCGCGCGGCACCTCGGTGCAGGATGCCGGGGCGCAGTTCCAGGGCATCAGCACCCGGGAATTCCAGGACAAGTTGCTGGCCCAGGCGCATGACCTCAAGGAGCGGATCGCCCACCGGGACGGCTACTGGAATGGCTAGGATCATCGGCGGCGTGACGAGTTCCCACATCCCCGCGGTGGGCAATGCGATGACGGACGGCAAGACCCAGGAGCCTTACTGGAAGCGCTTCTTCGACGGCTACGAACCGGCCAAGGCGTGGCTGCGCGAGAAGCAGCCGGATGTGGCCATCGTGGTCTACAACGATCACGGCCTGAACTTCTTCCTGGACAAGATTCCGACCTTTGCGCTGGGCTGCGCGGATGTCTATCACAATGATGATGAGGGCTGGGCGCTGAAGCCCGTAGCGCCCTTCCGGGGCGATGCACAGTTCTCCTGGCATATCGCCGAATCCCTGCTGGGTCAGGAATTCGACCTCTGCACCTGTCAGGAGATGAAGGTCGATCACGGCTTCGTCAATCCGCTGCGGGCGCTCTACGGCACGCATGAAGTGTGGCCCGTGACCACCATTCCGCTGGCCGTCAATACGGTGCAGCACCCGGTGCCCACCGCCCTGCGCTGCTACAAGCTCGGCCAGGCGCTGCGGGTCGCGGTGGAATCGTATCCGGAGGATTTGAGCGTGGTGATCATAGGCACCGGCGGCATGTCGCACCAGCTGCAGGGCGAACGCGCCGGTCTCATCGATGTGGACTTCGATCTGCAGTGCATGGACAAGATCGCCAACGATCCGCTGTGGATGACGCGGTTCTCCAACGCGGAGCTCATTCGACGGGCGGGCACGGAGGGCATCGAGACCATCATGTGGCTGGTCATGCGCGGCGCGCTGCAGTCCAACGTCAAGGTGATCCACAAGCACTATCACGCGCCCATCTCGAACACCGGGGCCGGCGTGCTGGTACTGGAAAACTACGCATGAATTTCGCAGACATAGCGTTCGACGCGGATCTGATGCGCCGCTACGAGGGGGAGGGACCGCGCTATACCTCCTACCCTACCGCCGCACACTTTGAGGCCCAGATCGGCGAGGCCGAGTACCGCAAGGAGATCTCGCGCCGTGCCGCGGATCGCCCGGCGGCGCCCTTGTCGCTGTATGCGCATATCCCGTTCTGCTATGCGCCGTGCTTCTACTGTGCCTGCAACAAGGTGGTGACCAGCCGGATGGATCTGGTCGAATCCTATGTGCAGAGCCTCTACCGGGAAATCGAACTGCGGGCGGCCTGCTTTGAGGGCAGGCGCAGCGTCGAGCAGCTGCATCTTGGCGGAGGGACGCCCACCTTTCTGCCCACGCGGCGCCTGATCGGTCTCATTGACCGCATCGATCGGCACTTTCCCCTCAGCAGCGCCGACTCGCGCGACTTCTCGATCGAAATCGACCCACGGGCGGCCGGCACGTCGCTGCTGCGGTTGCTGGCCTCGCTGGGCTTCAATCGCCTGAGCCTGGGAGTGCAGGACTTCGATGAGACCGTGCAGCGCGCCGTCAATCGCGTGCAGCCGGCCGAGATCGTCGAGCATGTCTATGCGGCGGCCCGCGAGATCGGCTTCCGGTCCATCAACTTCGACCTGATCTACGGGCTGCCGCATCAGACAGCCTCCGGCTTCGCCGCGACGCTGGAGCGCGTCGTGGCCATGCGGCCGGACCGTGTCGCGGTGTACGGCTATGCGCACCTGCCGCAGCGGTTCAAGGCGCAGCGGCGCATCCGGGCGCAGGACCTGCCGAATGCCGCGCAGCGCCTCGGGCTGCTCGAATGCGCCATCGACACGCTGGGGGCGGCGGGGTACCTGTACATCGGGATGGATCACTTTGCCCTGCCGGAAGATTCCCTGTGCCAGGCGCTCGAGGCGGGAAGCCTGCAGCGCAGCTTCCAGGGCTACACCACCCACGCGGATCTGGATCTCGTCAATATCGGGGTGAGCGCGATCGGCAGGGTGGGCGATCTTTTTGTCCAGAACGCCAAGGAGCTCAATTCCTATGCGAGCGGCATGAAGGGCGAGCACCTGCCGACCCAGCGCGGCATTCGCCTGAGCCAGGACGATCGGGTGCGAAGTCGTGTCATTCAGGGGATCATGTGTCACGGCCGCGTCGACGAGGCGGCCGTTGAGCAGGAATTCGGCATCGACTTTGAGCGCTATTTCGGCGCCGAGCGCGAACGGCTGGCTGCGCTGGCCGCCGACGATCTGGTTGATCTGCGCTCCAAGTCCCTGATCCTGACGCCCAAAGGGCGCCTGCTGATGCGCAATGTCGCGATGACCTTCGACGCCTACGTCTCGCGCGGTGCGGCCCCGCGGGTCGGGTCGCGCCTGATTTAAGATCATCCCATTCGAGCCTGAGGAACATAGCCATGAATCAGCCAATCCGGACCCTGGGCGCGCCTGCCGAGGCAGGTGCCGCCGGCCCCGAAGCCACCGTGCGGCCCAAACCTCTGGGCTCCGCGAGCTACGCGCCGCTGCGGGCCGAGATCGACGTGCATGATTGTCCGATCGAAGGGCGGCTGCCGGCGGATCTGAGTGGCGGTTTCTACGCCACGGGGCCGGACTGCCAGTATCCGCCGCTGGCACCGGGCAACATCCTGTTCGACGGCGAGGGCCATGTGCGCATGTTCCGCATTCGAAATGGACGCGTGGACTACCGCAGTCGCTACGCGCGCACCGAACGCTACCTGGCGCAGGACCTTGCGCGACGGCAGCTGATGCCCATGTATCGCAATCCCGCCCTCGATGATCCGAGTGTCAGGGGATTGAGCCGCAGCACCGCCAACACCCATGTGATCAACCACCAGAACCTGATCCTGGCGCTGAAGGAAGACAGTGCGCCGACCGCGCTGGACCTGAATACCCTGCAGACCCTGGATCCGGTGTTCACCTTCGGTGGACAATTGCCGCGCGAGCAGCCCTTCACGGCACACCCCAAGGTGTGCTCGAGAACCGGCAACCTCGTCGGCTTCGGGTACGAGGCGACCGGGTTCGGGTCCGATGTCGTGGCCTTTTTCGAGATCGACGCGCAGGGCCGCAAGGTGTGGGGGACGCAGATCCGGGTGCCCTACGTCGGGCTGCTGCACGACTTCGCGGTCACGGAGAACCACATCGCGATCTTCGTCGTGCCGCTGGCGATTGACTACGAGCAGATGAAGCACGGCGGCATTCATTGGTCCTGGGACAAGGACCGCAGGACCTATCTGGGCATCCTGCGCCGCCACGGCGATGGCAAGGATGTGTTCTGGATCGAGGGTCCGGCGCGCAGTGGCACGCACACCATGGGGGCCTTCGAGGACGGCAACAAGATCTACATCGATACCGAAATCACCGCGGGCAACCCCTTCCCGTTCATGCCGAACAAGGATGGTTCCCCGCCGAATCTCCCCGCCAGCGTGAGCAGGCTGCATCGGCTGAGCGCCAACCTCAGCGGCAAGAATAATGGATATGGCATCGAGCAGCTCTTCCCGCTGATTGCGCCGCTGCCCAAGCAGGATGATCGCTACCACACCATGCCGTACCGCTACGGCTACGCGGGATGCCCGGATCCGACGGTGGCCAATGTGGCGGCCGCGGGGGCCTGCTACGCGCGGGTGGATACCCAGACCCGCACCTTCCAGCTGTGGAACGCGGGCACGCGCATCTCGCTGGCCGAGCCGGTGTTCGCGCCCAAGCATGCGAACGCGCGCGAGGGGGAAGGATATCTGCTGGGGGTCGCCTACCACCTGGATGAGCACCTACGCTCCGACCTGCTGGTGTTTGATGCCGAACACGTCGATGAAGGTCCGATGGCCACCGTGCGCCTGCCGGTACAGGCCTCGCCACAGGTGCATGGCTGGTGGGTGCGCGAGGATCAGTATCCGACCGAGATCGGCTCTGATCGCGGGTCCGGGCGCTAGAAGAGGATGACCGGGCGCCCGCGCAGCCCGCCGGCCGCCAGCGCACGCTGGGCGTCGGCCACGCGTTCTGGCGGGTATTCTGCGGCGACGCGCAGCGAGATCTGCCTGGCTGCGACCATGTCGCGCAGCAGTTCGAGCCACTCGGTACGCTCCAGGACTTCGGAGACCAATACGGGCTCTATCTTGATTCCCCGCTCACTGGGCTTGTCGGCCCAGCCTCGAACCGGGATGTACACGCCCTCGTTGCGGATGGCGCCGAAGCACTTTTCCGCCAGCAACGCCGTGTCGAGCAGCGCCGCGACGCCGGCCGGCACCGCCCGGCGAATCGCGGCGGCAAAATCCGGCCCGCGCTCAACGACAATATCGGCGCCATAGCTGCGCACCAGTTCAGCGTCTTCCGGTTTCGCATCGGCAATCACCTTTTGGCCCTGGCGCTTCGCGGCAGCGATTGCGTAATGAGCCAGAAGCCCGGCGCCACCGCTAACGGCCAGGAACTGTCCCGGTCGCAGGGCAGCCAGCTCCAGTGAGCGCAGCGCCGTCAATCCATTCATTGGCAGGGTGGACGCTTGCGCCAACGAGACGCCCTCGGGTATCGGAACAACCGAGGCAGCGGGCACCACGATGTGTTGTGCCTGCGCACCACCTTCCGATCGGCGCGGCATGACGGCCGCCATCACCTTCTGGCCAGGTTGGAGGCGCGACACGCCGGCCCCCACTGATTCGACGACACCCGCGGCATCCATCCCCGGCACCACAGTCCAAATCTGGTCGGGAATCCCCCGCTCTCGAAGGCCGATGTCGGTCGGATTGACCGCCGCCGCCTTGACCGTGAGACGGACCTCGCCAATGCCTGGTGCCCGCACCGAACGATCTGAAAGTTCTATGACTTCGTATCCGCCGGGGCGCTTGTAGGTGATGGCCCTGCCAGTCAGTGATCGAGGTGAGGAAAGTTCCCGCATGGACACGGACTCCTTAGAGCGTATTGAGAAACGGCAGCGGCCTCGCGCGGGCGCCATCGGGGTTTGTCACGGCAATTGAACGCCATGCATTTCCCTCCAGCAACATCGAGCACTGCGCGGTAAGTAACACAGGCTGGGACTCCAGGGTACGAGGATCGTGCCAACAGGGTGACAATACATTATTGATCAATAGCTTGATTCGCATGTCAGACAGTCGGCAAGCTGCTTTGCGAAGCGCGACAAACGGCGGGCGCAAGCTCCTTCAGCATTCGCCCATAACTTGCTGTTTATACATGCATTGCCCCAGGGACATGGGGCCCCGATAGCCATCTTCTGCCGTGCACCTTCGACTAGGGCCCCGCACGACTGTGGCGCCCACATTGTGCTTTCTCCCGGCAGCTCATATCCTTCGATAATCGTATTACTTGATTTTTGAATGAAAACCAGCAAGAAAATTGCCCGCGAGCTCTCGGAGCATTTACACGTCATCCGCGAAAAACTCCATGGCATCGACAAGCACAACGCGGCGACTGCACAGGTCATCAACTTCCAGGAGGCCCACCTGCTCCTGAGCATCGGCACCAAGGGACCGCTGACCATGGGGGAGATTGCGCGGACGCTGCAGCTGACCCTCAGCAGCGTGACGGCCGTGGTCGACAAACTTGAGATTAAGCGATTCGTGCGCCGGACACGCAGCGCCGAGGATCGGCGGCTGGTGCGGGTCGCGCTCACGAGATCGGGGCGCAAGTTCTACACCCTGGTGCAGGCCGCGCATTTGACGCTGACGACCAGCATGCTGAAGATTCTCGAGCCCGCCGAGCAGGAAGTATTCCTCGGGCTGTTCAGGAAGATCGCACAGAGTTTCACCAGATGAATGAATCCCAAGGCCTCAGCGGCGCTGAAGAAATCGCTGCCGTGCACCCTACCAACCCCTGGCCGCGTCGTATGCTCGTTGCTGCAGCGCTGATTGGACTGGGCGTGGCCCTGGGTGTCGGGGCACTCAAGGCTCTGGACCAGCATCAGGCACAGCCACCCTCCTCGGCGCAGGCTGCAACTCCGGCACCGGCACTCACTGTGAGTACCACCGGCGCCCGACGCCTGGTCTGGCCTGCGACGCTCGCCGCCTCCGGTGCCATCGCGGCCTGGCAGGAAGCGAGCGTCGGGACGCAGATTGGCGGCTATCAGCTCATCGACGTGCGGGTGAATGTCGGCGACCACGTCAAGAAGGGCCAGCTGCTTGCCAGGTTCGATCCGGCACTGCTGCTGGCCGACCAGGTACAGCTGCAGGCAAATTTTGATCAGGCCGAAGCGAATCTCAAGCGGGCCGAGACACTGGGCAGTGGCGGCGCGCTCAGCGCCCAGGATCTGCTGCAGGCGCGGACACTCGCCAAGACGGTCGCCGCCCAGCTTGCCGCCAAGCAGCTGCAGTTGCGCTACACCGAAGTGCTCGCACCGGATGACGGGACGATCAGTTCGCGTACCGCGACGCTCGGTGCCGTGACGTCGGTCGGCCAGGAGCTGTTTCGCCTGATTCGCCAGAACCGCCTGGAATGGCGCGGTGAACTTACCGCGCAGCAGTTGTCGCTGATTCAGCCGGGTCAGGAGGTCATGCTGACGCTGCCGGAGGGTTCCATCGCGACCGCCCGCGTGCGCGAGACAGCGCCGACCCTGGATTCGCAGTCGAGACTGGGCATCGTCTACGCCGATATCACGCCCGGCAGTCGTGCTCGCGCCGGCATGTACGCCGACGGACGGGTGGTGCTTCGCGAAGCTGCGGCGCTGGCGGTTCCGGCAGAGAGCGTCGTGGTCCGCGACGGGCGCAGTTACGTGGCGACGGTGACCACCCTCGACGGAGTGCCGCGGGTGCGGATGCAGGCCGTCACGGTGGGTCGGCGCCAAGGAGGCGATGCGGAGATCACCCAGGGCATCACCGCCGATGAGCAGGTCATTGTGCAGGGTGCCGGCTTCCTCAATGACGGCGACGTGGTGCGGTTTTCGCCGCGAGGGCCTGGCTCGTGAATTTGGCCACCTGGTCCATCCGCAATCCGATCCCCGCCATCCTGCTGTTCGCGCTGCTGGGTTTGGCGGGCATCTGGGGTTTCTACAAGCTGCCCATTCAGAACCTGCCGGATCTGGATCTGCCCACCATCAACGTGACCCTGACCCAGCCCGGGGCGGCGCCCGCGCAGCTCGAAACCGAGATCGCGCGCAAGGTGGAGGACTCGCTGGCAAACGTTTCCGGCCTGCGGCATCTGCGCACCTCGATCACCGATGGCCAGGTGAGCATTGCCGTGGAATTTGTGCTCGAGAAGAATCTCTCCGATGCACTGATCGAAGCCAAGGATGCCGTGGACCGGGTCCGCTCGGAGCTTCCCGTCGACATGCAGGAGCCGACTGTCAGTGCGGTGACCACGGGTGGCGATGCGACGCTCGTGTATGCCATTGCCTCCACACGAATGGACGAGGAAGCCCTTAGCTGGTTCCTCGACGACAAGGTGGCCAAGACGGTGCTGGCGGTATCCGGCGCCGGCAAGTTCGAGCGCGTGGGCGGGGTGCAGCGCGAAGTACGGATCGAGGTGGATCCGGTGCGCCTGTCGGCACTGGACGTGACGGCCGCGGATGTGTCCCATGCCCTACTGCAGGCGCAGCAGCAGTCCTCAGGCGGACGGGGTCAGCTCGGCCGCGCGGAGCAGTCCGTGCGCACTATCGCCACGGCGCAGCAGGCATCGGACCTCGCGGCGCTGCCGATCGCGCTACCCTCCGGACGACAGCTGCGGCTGGATCAGGTCGCCACGGTCAGCGACACGATCGCCGAACGCGCCCAGGTGGCGCGGTTGGATGGCAAGCCCGTCGTCGGTTTCAAGGTCTACCGGGCCAAGGGTTTCGATGAAATTCGCATGGCCAAGGGGGTGATCCAGGCGCTCGCCGGGATCTCGGCAGCCGATCCCACGGTGAGCTTCACCCCCGTGTCCGGCACGGTCGACTACACCCTGGAGCAGTTCGACGGGTCGATGCACATGCTCTGGGAAGGCGCCTTGCTGGCCATCCTCGTGGTGCTGTGGTTCCTCAAGGACTGGCGCGCAACGCTGGTGGCAGCAGCGGCGTTGCCGCTGTCGATTCTGCCCACCTTTGCGGCCATGTCGTGGCTGGGCTACTCGCTCAACACAATCACGCTGCTCGCGCTGGCTGTCATCGTCGGCATACTGGTGGACGATGCGATCGTGGAGATCGAGAACATCGAGCGCCACGGGCGCATGGGCAAACCCATCATCAAGGCTGCCGCCGATGCCGTCACCGAGATTGCCCTCGCGGTGGTGGCGACCACCATGAGCCTGGTCGTCGTATTCCTGCCCACCGCCTTCATGAGCGGCGTGCCGGGACTCATCTTCAAGGAATTCGGCTGGACCGCGGTGATCGCGGTCCTGGCCTCCTTGCTGGTGGCACGCCTGCTAACGCCCATGATGGCCGCCTATCTGCTGAAATCACATCCTGCCTCGACACGAGGCGATGGGCCGATCATGTCCTGGTACCTCGCGACGGTGCGCTGGTGCCTGGCTCACCGCAAGACGGTGGTTGCCGCAGCGGCGCTGTTCTTTTTCGGTTCGATAGCGCTGATACCCTTGATTCCCTCGGGGCTGATTCCGCAGGCCGATCAGGGCTATACGACCGCCAACATTGAGCTGCCGCCCGGAAGTTCGCTCTCTGATACCCTGCGCACCGCGGAAGCGGCGCGCGCGGCCATCGCCGGCGTCCCCGGCATCGCCGGGATATTCACCGCCGTGGGCAACGCGCAGCGCGCGGGCATGGGCCAGCAGCAGGCCGGCGAGGTTCGCAAGGGCTCGCTGATCATAAGGCTCATGCCGCGCAATCAGCGTCCCAGCCAGATCGCCATTGAAAACCAGATCCGCCAGCGCTTTCTGAGCGTACCCGGGGCCCGCTTTGCGCTGGGCGGCGGTGGTCCCGGCGAAAAAGTGCAGCTGATCCTGGCCAGCGACAATGCCGCGGCGCTGAAGGCAACCTCCCAGGCCATGGAGCGCGGATTGCGCAGCGTGGGGCGCCTCTCCAACATCAGTTCCACCGCGAGCCTGGAACGGCCGGAAATCGTGATCCGTCCGGATGCGCAGCGCGCGACCGAGCGCGGCGTGACTACGGCGGCCATCGGCGAGGTGGTCCGCATCGCGACCAGCGGTGACTTCGACGGGCAGGTCGCTCGCCTCAACCTCGACAATCGGCAGGTCTATATTCGGGTGCGCATTCCGGATGCCGCGCGCCAGGACATCGACACATTGGCCAACATGCGCGTCAATGGGCGCGACGGCCCGGTGCCCTTGTCTAGCGTCGCGGCTCTGAGCGTGGAGAGTGGTCCTTCCCAGATCGACCGCTATGACCGGCTGCGTTACGTGACAGTCAGCGCGGATCTGGGGGGCATGCCCCTGGGCTCGGCGCTCGCGGCAGCGCACGCCTTGCCCGCCGCGCGGGGAATGCCCTCCAGTGTCAAACTTATTCAGACAGGGGATGCGGAACTCGCCGCAGAACTGGCTTCCGGGTTTGGCATGGCCATCGTGATCGGTGTGATCTGCGTCTTTTGCGTGCTGGTACTGCTGTTCAAGGACTTCCTGCAGCCGGTGACCATCCTCTCCGCGATCCCGCTTTCCATCGGCGGCGCGGTGGTCGCGCTGCTGGGCGCACGCAGCGAACTGGACATTCCCTCGATGATCGGCCTGGTGATGCTCATGGGCATTGTCACCAAGAATTCGATCCTACTGGTGGAGTACGCGGTGGTCGGACTGCACGAGCGCGGTCTGTCGGTGTCTGAAGCGCTGCTGGATGCCTGCCACAAGCGCGCCCGCCCCATCGTCATGACCACCGTCGCCATGATCGCCGGAATGCTGCCCATTGGACTGGGGTTTGGTGCCGACGCGAGCTTCCGTCAGCCGATGGCCATTGCCGTGATCGGAGGCTTGTTGACCTCGACCGCATTGAGTCTGCTGGTCGTGCCGGTCGTGTTCACCTATGTGCGCGGATTTGAGGACTTCGTAGTGGGCGTTTTCAAACGCACGCCCCGGACTCATCACGATGCAGCGGCAGAGCATCCCGCGACGGCGTCCAGGGCCGGTGGCGAATAGCCCGCCGCAGACGCACGCCCCGCGCGACACTCACCAGCAGCCGATGCGCAGCGAGCCGGGGTACGCTCGTTCGGGTCCGCAGGAGCGGGCTGCAGCTTGACTCACCGAAGAGTCAGCGGTGGCCACGAGCGTTGGGCGGCCATGTCAAAGTTGATCGCCGACGCCAGCGCCTTGCTGCGCATTGATTGGGTGCAATTCTGGTACACCCCGTCCCAAGGCAGACAGCCTGCGCCCTGAAGAACTATAATTTGGCGGCACGATGCAGTGATGGGGGATACATGAACAAAATGAAATTGAGGTGCCTGATCGCGCTGTTGCCGGTGGCGATCTGGACTTTGCCGCTATCCGCACAGGTGCAGACCGAAGTTCCGCCGCCGGTCGCGGGCGCGAAACCCGTTCTCGTGCAGCACATCAAGGTGCACAGCGCCGCGCTGGAGGGCAACCTCGAAGGGGATGCCGTGGATCGCGATGTCATCGTGTTCCTGCCTCCGAGCTATTCCCGCGATAAGTCGCGCAGGTATCCCGTGGTGTACGCACTGCACGGCTACTCCATCGGCGCGGAGCAATGGACGCAGGAAATCCATGTGCCGCAGACGATCGAGGGCGCATTTTCCCAGGGAGCGAAGCAGATGATTGTCGTGCTGCCGGACTCCAAGACGGTCTACGGCGGCTCTATCTACTCCTCCTCGGTCACCACGGGCGACTTTGAGACCTTCATCGCCCATGACCTGGTGACGTATATCGATGCGCATTACCGCACGCTCGCTGCCCGCAACAGCCGCGGACTGGTGGGTCACTCGATGGGCGGCTATGGCGCGGCGCGCATCGGGATGCGGCACCCGGATGTCTTCGGCAGCCTGTACATCATGAGCCCGGGTTTGCTCGCGCCGCATCCGGCAGAGCTGCCGCGCATGGGCGGGGATCTGAAACCCGAGGAGGCACAAAGGGCGTTCGAGGTCGCTGTAGCCGCGATGCGTTCGCCCCAGGATGCGGCCGGGCAGCCGTTGGCTGCCCGTGCGCAGTTGGCGGTGGCCGCCGCCTGGTCACCAAATCCGAAGAATCCACCCCTGTACCTTGACCTGCCGGTGCGCGACGGTGCTGTGCAGCCCGCAGTCCTTGCGAAGTGGGCGGCCAACGCGCCGCTCGCCTTCATCGACCAGTACGTCGGCAATCTGCGCCGGTATCGGGCGATCGGTCTGGACGTGGGCGATCAGGACCCCGGGCGGGATGAGGCGAAACAGCTCGAGGACGCGTTCGAACGCTATGGCATTTCCGTACGCTTCCAGGTCTATCACGGAACGCACACCAGCGCGGTGGCGGATCGCTTCCAGAATCATGTCATGCCGTTCTTTGCCGAGAACCTTTGCCCGAGTCTGCATTGCGCGCGCTAGTAACGCAGATCCCTGACCTCAATAATTGGGGGAGTTGAGCATGCGAAGGACCTTACTGCTGATGGCGCTGGCGCTGTTCCCGGGGGCGACACCCTGGGCCGCGGCGGCGTTGGCATCCGTCGCGCAGGGCACCCTGCAGGGAACTGTCGAGGGGGGACTATCCGTGTACCGGGGCGTCCCGTTTGCAGCGGCCCCA
This sequence comes from uncultured Pseudomonadota bacterium, assembly GCA_963726995.1. Taxonomy (GTDB): domain Bacteria; phylum Pseudomonadota; class Gammaproteobacteria; order Steroidobacterales; family Steroidobacteraceae; genus DAIDKA01. The sequence continues at coordinate 462,479 of CAVSEP010000005.1, read as the reverse complement.
GTCGGTGAGCTGCGCTGGCGCGCACCGCAGCCGGCGGCTGCCTGGACTGGTGTTCGCCCGGCCAATACCTTCGCACCCGAGTGCGAGCAGTCGCCGCTGGGACCTGCCACGGGACCCGCGCCGCCAATGAGCGAAGACTGTCTGTATCTGAACGTGTGGACCCCCGCCAAGTCGGTCCACGAGCGTGTGCCGGTTCTAGTGTGGATCTATGGTGGTGGCTTCGTGGCGGGCGCGACCTCGAATCCGACGTATGGCGGGGAGGTGCTCGCGCGCAAGGGGGTCGTACTGGTCAGCATCGCGTATCGCGTGGGGCCGCTGGGGTTTCTCGCCCACCCGCAGCTTTCGGCAGAAGCACCCCGACGAACTTCCGGCAACTACGGACTGCTGGATCTGACCGCGGCGCTGACGTGGATCCAGCGCAACATCGCCGCATTCGGCGGTGACCCGGCCAAAGTGACGATATTCGGCGAGTCGGCCGGTGGCATCGCCGTAAGCCAGCTGAGCGCCTCGCCGCTCGCCAGGGGCCTATTTCGCGCCGCGATCTCCGAAAGCGGCGGCTCCTTCGCCGCACCGCGCCCCGCCGGTCAACCCGGAGAGAACATGCGCACGCTCGCCGACGCCGAGCGCCAGGGCATGGCCGTCGCGCGAACCGCGGGCGTTGCCACGCTCGCCGAACTGCGACGCCTGCCCGCCCAGGAGGTACTCAGGGCCGCACGCAGCAATGGGCCATTCTGGCCGGTCGTGGACGGCTGGGCGCTGCCGTCGGATCAGTACACCTTGTACGAGGCGGGTCACTTCAACGATACGCCGGTTCTTATCGGCTACAATTCTGATGAGGGAGCGAGCTTCCCGGGCGTGCACACCTCGGCGGAATTTCGGGACGTCGTACATCAGCGCTATGGCATGTTTGCCAATCGGCTGCTGGCCGCCTATCCGGCCGGCGACGGCACGCTGCCAAAGAGCGCGCGGGACCTCACCCGCGACGCGGCCTTCGGCTGGCAGACCTGGGCCTGGGCCCGGCTGCAAACGCGGCATGGGCATTCTCCAGCCTATCTCTACTACTTCGATCAGCATCCGCTCTACCCGGCCGATTCGCCGCGAGCGGGCTACGGCGCGCCGCATGGACGGGACGTCCCCTATGTCTTCGGCCATTTGAATGCTTTGAACAATGAGACCCCGGGGGAGACGGATCGAGTGATCTCGGAGGCAATGGCCACCTATTGGACGAATTTCGCCAAGTACGGTGACCCGAATGGCGGCGGGGCACCGAACTGGCCGGCATTTTCCGAAGCGCATCCCCAGGCCATGCACTTTGAGGGCGTCCCGCACCCCGGCCCGGTCGCGAACGAGGCGGGTCTACAGGTACTCGATGAGTACTTCGCGTACCGCCGCAGCCCGCAGGGTCGCCGTGATTCACAGGCGCAGGATGCCCCACCGGCCCCGACTAACGTGCTGGGCGCGATCGCGCCGCGCGTTCTGCCGGACCACAGCGTTGCCTTCGAATTCAAGGCGCCCGCAGCCCATGACGTTGCCGTCGAGATCGGCGGTCATACCTATCCGATGCTGCGCGGCGCCGAGGGTACCTGGCAGGTGACGACATCACCACAGGTCGTGGGCTTTCACTACTATCAGGTGTTGCTCGATGGCCTGCGCGTGAACGATCCGGGCAGCCACGCATACTTCGGGACCGGTATCGATGCGAGTGGCGTGGAGGTCCCCGAAGATGACGTTGATTACTACCTGCCGCGGGATATACCCCACGGCGATGTGCGCCTGCGGATCTATCAATCGAAGATCACCGGACAGTGGCGCCGCTGCTTCGTGTACACGCCTCCGGACTACGACGCACACCCGCAGGCCCGTTATCCAGTGCTGTATCTGCAGCACGGGATGGGTGAGGATGAGACTGGCTGGACAATGCAGGGCCACGCGAATCTGATACTGGACACGCTCATCGCCGCGCAGCGGGCCGTGCCGATGATCATCGTGATGGATAACGGCTATGCGGCCCGCCGGGCCGGCGGCGGACCTGTCGCGCCTCCTCCGACCATAGGAGCGACCACCGATTTCACGGCTTTTAATGATGTCATGCTGACGGACGTAATCCCGATGATCGATGCCACATTCCGGACCCTCCCCGACCGCGATCACCGGGCCGTTGCGGGGTTATCGATGGGCGCGAACGAGGCTCTCCAGCTGGGTGCGCATCATCTGGAGCTGTTCGCCTACCTAGGGGGGTTCAGCGGCACGATGAACGGCCTGAACACTGACCCTCTCGATCCGGCAACCGCCTTCGACGGAATCTTCAAGGATCCCGCTGCATTCAACGCAAGAGTGAAGCTGCTTTGGCTGGGAAAGGGTACCGAGGAGCCGATGCCGTTTCCGCGCTCCATCGGCGCGTTTCGGACGATGCTGGATACGGCGGGCGTGAAGTACACGTTCTATGCGTCCCAGGGCACCGCGCATGAATGGCTCACGTGGCGGCGCGATCTTTACCAGTTCGCGCCGCTCTTGTTTCGCTAGCTACGGCAGCCGCTGCCACGGGGTCGCGGGTTCGGAACCCCGGTTGCGTCAAAGCTGGGGGCGGTGAACGCTGGTATCGACTGACTATATTTCAACCAGCCGAGAGTCCTTCAAGCCTACTCTCACGGACTGCCTTCCCTCCCAACTCACCTCGAGGGAACTTCCGCGATAATAAAGTTGCGCGGGTCGAGAGGGCGCCCCGGACGGCGCCGCCGACGTAACGCGTCGGAGGATTGCTTCCTGAAGCACGCCAGCGCGCCACTCGATGTCCAGCGCGATACCACCCCGGGCGCGCAAACCTTCAACACGCCCCGCGGGCCACGCCGCTGGAAGCGCCGGAAGCAGATGGATCCTGCCCAAATAGCTTTGCATGAGCATGTTTGCAATCGCGGCCGCACCACCGAAATTGCCGTCGATCTGAAACGGCGGGTGAGCATCGAACAGGTTGGGATAGGTGCGGTCGCTGGCGAGGAGACGCCGCAGCAGAGCGTGCGCATGTTCGCCTTCCCGCAGACGGGCCCAGAGATTGATCCGCCAGCCGATGCCCCACCCGGTCGCCGCGTCGCCGCGGATCTGCAGGGAGCGGCGTGCCGCGGCGGCCAGATCGGGTGTGTCCTCAAGATTGATCTGACTGCTGGGAAACAGGCCGTATAGGTGCGAGACATGCCGATGATGCAGGTCCTTGGCCTGCATGTCCCAATCCTCCAGCCACTCCTGCAGTTGTCCCTCACGGCCAATGCGATCGGAGGGCAGTCGATCCAGGGCTCGTTGCGCTTCCCGTGCGAAGTCCGCCTCTGTACCGAGAATTCCTGTTGCTTCGATGCACTGTCTGAATAGATCGCGCAGGATCTGCCGATCCATTGCTGGCCCCGCGCAGATGGCAACCCCGGCGGCATGCAGGTTCTCCGGCGACATCGACGGACAGGTCACCAGCCAGCCGGTGCCCGGATCGACCACCAGCGTGTCGAGAAAGAATTCAGCCGCCCCCTTCATGAGGGGGAAGACTTCGGCAAGGTAGTGAGTATCGCCGTTGTACTCGTAGTGATCCCACAGCTGGGTGCTCAGCCAGGCGCCACCCATCGGCCACAGGCCGTATTGAGCAGCATCAATCGGTCCGGTGGCACGCCATAGGTCTGTATTGTGATGCGCGACCCAGCCGCGTGCGCCATAGTGAACCTGGGCGGTATGCACACCCGTGCGAGACAGGTCACGAACCAGCGCGAGCAACGGCTCGACACACTCCGCAAGCCCGGCAACCTGGGCGGGCCAGTAGTTCATCTGGGTGTTGATGTTGATGGTGAATTTGCTTCCCCAAGGAGGCGTGAGGGATTCGTTCCAAAGGCCCTGCAGGTTCGCCGGCTGCGATCCGGGGCGTGAGCTGCTGAGCAGCAAGTAGCGACCAAACTGGAAGTACAAGGACTCAAGCTGCGGATCGTGCGCGCTCTGGGAGTTCCTGACGCGCTCATCGGTGGGCAGCTGCGCGGCCGGCGTAGTCCCCAGATCGAGTGATACGCGGCGAAACAATCGCTGATGCGCCGCAACATGGTCTGAACGAAGCTGGCGCAAGGGTTTGCCCGCAGCTCCGGCAAGCTGCCGCGCGACCAGCGTGTGCGGATCACCGCCGGCGTCCTGGTAGCTGCGAAAACTCGTGCCCATCGCCACCAGAAGGATCGCCGAGTCTGCTTCCGCGATCTTAATGCTGCCGCCCGTCGCGCTGAGGCGGCCACCCTGAGCGATGACTCGCGCGCGCGCTTCCCAGGTCAGTGCACTGGCAATGCCGCCCTGCGCGCCGTTCCGGCCGCGCATGATGACGTCGCCATCCTCGGACAAGAGTAACGGGGCCGGTTCTCGTCCGGCGGGTGGACGCAACATCGCAGTGAAATTGAGTGAGTGGCGCGCATCGCAGGTCAGCGCGATGACAATCACCTGGTCGACCGCGGAGGCGAACACCTCACGCCGGTAGCGGCGTCCCCCCTGCCGGTAGCTGACCGTGCTGATCGCCGTATCGAGATTCAAGGAACGGCGATATTCGCGCGCCGGTCCTCCGGTTGCATCACCTTCGAGTGACAGCCGCAGATCGCCGACACTCTCGTAGGGCATCTGCTGCAAGGGTTGGGCCATCATTCTTTGGTTCGCGAGTGCGTCGGCCTCTTGGTAGCGGCCTGCGAAAACCAGCTCCCGAACCTGACTGAGAGCCCCCAAGGCCTGTGGATTGGAAGGATCGTAAGGCCCGCCGGCCCAAAGCGTGTCCTCATTGAGCTGCAGGCGTTCTTGCGCCGGATCGCCGAACACCATGGCCCCGATGCGCCCGTTACCGACCGGCAGCGCCTCGACCCATCGGGACGCCGGACGCTCGTACCATAAGGTCAAATCGCCCGGCTCCGAGGCACTTGGGTGGGGAAGAGTTGCTCGAACCTTCCCCGGCTGTCCCAGTGTGGCCGCCATCCAGCTCGCCAGCAATCCGCCGAGGCTCCCGCGTCGTGTCCAATTCATGAGCGTGGCCGGCGAATCGGTGCGGGCGGGCAATTCCGGGGCGGCGGGCACTGCGATTGCACCGCAGCGCTATCGATCCTGCTGCAAGAATGGCATCTGAAGGCTAAAGGGCCCCGGCCGCACAAGTGGGCATCCTCAACCCGCAAACCGCTCGTTAGAATATACACTTCAGACTGCAGCACATCACATCGGGCAGACCACAGAGCCGATCTCGAGCACATCAGTTGCAATCATTAGGCCCATCTTCCGTCTCCGGCGTCGTCATCGCGAGTGACTGGCGGCCCTGCTGATGCGAACCGTCAATGGCGTCGATGGAGCCGTCGGGCAGCGCTGCGCTTGCCGGTGTGCCGCCCGGCTGCTGGCGGCGGCGGGGATGCTGGCCGCCGGCCCCCTGCTCGCCGGCAGTTCCGCATTCCAGAGCGCGCCGCCCGACCCGCGCGCCGTGACGGTCCAGGGCAAGGGGGACGGACAGGCCGATGACACGGACGCGATCCAGCAAGCGCTCGATGCGGCAACGGAGCATTCGGCAGGTGGAGTGGTATTCCTGCCCTCCGGACGCTACCGCCTCAGTCACACGCTCCTGATCTCACCGGGCGTGCGGGTCTACGGCATCGGCCCAACGCGTCCGCTATTGGTTCTGGGCCCTCGCACGCCGGGCTTCCAGCAGGGCCTGGGCAGCATGGTGGTGTTCATGGGCGCGCGGCGCGGCGAGCCGGTGCGCAATGGCCCCGGACCCGCCGAAGCGCGGGTACCCTTTCCCCCGCCGACGGTCGTACCGTTTGATCCAAAGGTGGCGGATGCGAACTCCAACACCTTCTACTCGGCGATGAGCAACGTCGACATCGAGATCGGCCCGGGCAACCCGGCCGCGACGGGCATCCGCTTCCGGGTTGCACAGCACGCCTACCTCAGCAACATGGACTTTCACCTGGGAGACGCCTTTGCCGGCATCTACCAGGCCGGAAACTTCGTCCAGAACCTGCATTTCCTGGGCGGACGCTATGGCATCGTGACCGAAAAGACTTCTCCCGCGTGGCAGTTCACCGTGCTGGATTCGACCTTCGAGGGCCAGTCGGGCGCGGCGATCCGTGAACACGAGGCCCAATTGACGCTGGTCAATGTCAGGCTGAGCCACGTTCCGATCGGTATCGAAATCGACCAGGGATACGGTGACTCGCTGTGGGCAAAGGACGTGCGTTTTGAGGACGTACGGCGGGCTGGAGTCGTGATCTCCAACGAAGGCACGGTCTACACCCAGGTGGGGCTCGATCACTGCCTGGCTCGCGATACGCCGGTCCTGGCGCACTTTCGCGACAGCGGCCGCGACATTGCCGGTCAGGGCCGCAGCTATCAGGTGCGCTCCTTCAGCTACGGACTGGCGGTAGCGGGACTGGGCCAGCTCGGACAACTTTCCACTTCGCTGGACCTGACGCCGCTCGATCATCTGCCGCCGCCGGGTCCCTTGGCAGTGCGGCCGCTGCCGCCGGTCGCGCAATGGGCCAACGCGCGAGCGCTCGGCGCCATCGGGGATGGCAAGGCCGACGATACCGTGGCGCTGCAACGGACTATCGATACACACCGCATCGTATATCTGCCGCTGGGCATCTACCGGGTGAGCGACACGCTTCGGCTGCGGCCCGACTCGGTACTGATCGGTCTGCATCCGGGCCTGACGCGCATCGAACTGGCCGACGGCACGGCGGCCTTCCAGGGCGCGGGACCCGCAAAGGGCCTGCTGGAGTCGGCGGCGGGCGGTGAGGCCATCGTCTCCGGCATCGGACTGCTGACGGGCGGCGTGAATCCGCGCGCTTCGGCGCTGCGCTGGAGCGCGGGTGAGAAATCCCTGGTGATCGATGTGAAGTTCGAACTCCCACGTGGCGCGGCGGGGGATGCGGACTCGGCGTGGCGCTGGGATGGCCAGTACCCGAGCCTGTGGGTCAGTCATGGCGGGGGTACGTTCGTCGGCAACTGGAGTCCTGATACCTATGCCAGTGCCGGACTGTATGTCTCCGATACCGATACGCCGGGCCACGTCTATGAGATGTCCGTGGAGCATCACGTCCGCAACGAGATCGTTCTCAATCATGTGTCACATTGGGAATTTCTGGCGCCGCAGACCGAGGAGGAGTACCGGGAGAGCCGCAATGCGGTCTCCATGGAGCTGCGCGACTCGCATGACATACTGATCGCGAACTACCACGGCTACCGTGTGACCCGCACCGTGGGGCCGGCGGCGGCGGCGGTGCGGCTGTATGGCGCAAACGACGTTCGTTTTCGCAATGTGCATGTCAATGCCGAGAGCGGCTTTCCGACCTGCGACGGCGCAGAGTGCACCACCTTCCTGCGCCTGAGCAAATACCCGTTCGACAATGCCATCGAGGAACAACTGAGCGGCAACAGCGTGCGCGAGCGCGAGTTTTCGCGACTCGATGTGAGCTCGGCGCCGACGGGTCCGCCTCCAACGAATTCGCTGCATGGCGCGCTGGTGAGGAAACTGGCGGGCGGGTTCGAGGCGGCAGGCGGTGGCGCGGTGGACCTGAAGGGAACGCTGTACTTCATCGACCGCATCACCCAGCGCATCTACGCCTGGTCCCCGTCCGGGCTTGCGATCATCAGCAGCCATCCGCTCGATCCGGTCAACCTGGCAGTGGACCAGTCCGGCAACCTGCTGGTGCTCTCCTCGGCGGGTATCACCGGCACGGTCTACAGCCTGCGGCCCGAGGCTCCCGATGGGTCAGTCAACATCATCGAGCCGCAGCCGGTTGGCGCCCACCCGGCCGCGGCCACCCTGGTGCCGGCCGTTTGGTGGGTCAACGGGGAGTTCAAAGATCAATACGATCCACAGGCCGATCACTTCGCAACCCTGGCGGAACTCTTTGCGCGCGAGGTCGCCGCGGGGCCAAGGCGCGAGTACGCCTCCGCCGATGGCAGCCTGGTGTTGCCGGCCTATCGGGTGTTCCACCAGGGCGCCCCCGACCATCGCGGCTGGCGCTTCTCGCATTCCCTCGATACCAATGGCTTTCTCGCGGCCCGTCCGGGTACTCGCGTCTATGTCAGCAATGCCTCGGAGGCCAAGACCTACTCCGTGAGGCTCGGTCAAGGCGGTGCCCTCGAGGACCTCAAGGTCTTTGCCGAGCGTGGCGGCGAAAGCGTGACCGCGGATGAGGCCGGGCGGGTCTATGTCGCCAACGGCCAGATCTTCGTCTACGCCGCGAACGGCAGCGGGCTGGGCGTCATCGAGGTGCCCGAGCGACCGCTGCAGGTGCTGACGTCCGGTCACACCTTGTTCATTCTGTCGCACCACTCGCTGTTTTCAGTGGACCTCGGCGCACTTTGACCTTCCTCCCGCATGGCGCGCTGCGGTGATCAGCCATCCGGGTCCGCACCTGTTTCAGGCGCCACCGGGGCCCGCAGAGCGGTTCCCTCATCCGGCCTCAAGGCACGAAACGAGACGATGGAGGCCAGGGCGATCACGGCCATGACGGCAAGAGTCAGCCTGAACTCCCACAGCGCCGGGACCTGGCTGGCCGACGCCGGGGAACTCCACTGCCCCACCGCCAGCAGGATTGAGGCAAGGGAAACTCCGAGACCATTGCTGGCTTGCTGCACGATGTTCCACAGCACCGAAGCGGAGCTGAGCTCCTCGGTGGGCACATCGGCGAAGGCCAGCGTCGACAGAGCGCTGAAGAGTACCGAGCGGCACATGCCGCCGAACAGCAGCAGCCCGGCGGCAACCGCGAGGGAGGTTCGAGTGCTGAGCCCCATGCAGGCAAAGAGCGCCACGCTCATCAGGACGGTGGTGATGATCAGGACCCGCCGATAGCCGCCCGCCTCCAGGACGCGCGCGACCAATCCCTTGAAGATCAGATCGCCGCCATTGAGCGCAAGGAGCATCAGTCCCGCACCCACCGCGCTATAGCCCAATGCCAGCTGGAACATCAGCGGCAACACGAAGGACATCGCCCGTATGGGCAGTCGCACCAGGGCACCGCCGGTGATGGTGGAGATGCGATAGCTTGCGATCGCGACGACCTCCAGGGGAATGATGGGGTGCGGATGGGCCCGCAGGTGCCGCAGGGTCAGCACACCGATGAGGAGTCCGGCTGCCAGCAGGGCCACGGGCAGCAGCCATTTCAGCGGATCCCCGCCCAGCAGCACGGTGGCGTAGAGGATGGGGGTGGTGGCCATGGCAAACAGGCCATAGCCGCGAAAATCGAACGGCTTGACGCGGACCGCCGCGGTGACGGGAATGAATTTCCCGACCGCCGCCGCGCCGATCAGGGCCACGGGAACGTTGAGCAGAAAGATCCACCGCCACGAGGCATATTCGGTAATCAGCCCACCCAGCGCTGGACCCAGGGTCGGTGCCAGCAGCATGGAGGTGCTGCTGATGGTATTGGCGCGCAGCAGCAGATGACGTGGCGTCGCCCGCAAAAGCACGATTCGGGACAAGGGCGTCATGATGGCGGCAGCCGCGCCCTGCAGGGCCCGCGCCGTCGTGAACTGCGCGACGGAGGTGCAGGCCGCACACAACACGGAGGTCAACGCAAACAGCAGAATGGATACGGCGAACACCCGCCTGGCACCCCAACGATCGGCGATCCAGCCACTGGCGGGAATGACGGCGACCTGCACCATCAGATAGGAGGTGATGCCGGCGGTGACGGCCACCGCCGGCACGTGGAAGCTAGCGCCCATGCTGGGCATGGCCAGCACCACCACCGCCCCGTCCAGCTGCGCCATGAACATGGCGCAGGCCACGATGAGCGCTATGGCGACATCGTGCGCTGGCGGTGAACCGAGAGGATCAGAATCATTACGGACCATAGGGACGAGTTCTTGCGGAAGTCCCCGGAAGGTCCGGATCCGCTGTCATGGCGCCGCGTTTAGTGCGCAATCGCGCATTTAGTCTCAATATTCAGGCATTTTGCGGTGAATTAGCGCAGGCGTCCAGCACCGCAGCGGCTGGCAGGACGCGCAAAACAGCCCCGATCCGCCGCCACTGCCACCGCCATTTCAAGCACAATACGCGCCTATACGCGGGCCGCCCGGCGGTCACGAACAACAACTACGCAATAGTCCGCTTAAGACGACTCATGACACCAGCCCCGGTTCTCATCTCAGGCGCCGGCATCGGCGGGCTGAGCCTTGCCCTCACCCTGCAGCAGATCGGCGTGCCCTGCCTGGTATTGGAATCCGTGGCCGATCTGAAGCCCTTGGGGGTGGGCATCAACCTGCAACCCAATGCGGTGCGCGAACTCTACGAGTTGGGTTTCGGGCCCGCGGCGCTGGACACCATCGGTATCCAGACACGCGAATGGACCCTGGTCAGCCTCAACGGCCACGATGTGTACTGCGAACCGCGGGGCCTGCAGGCAGGCTACCACTGGCCGCAGTACTCGGTGCACCGCGGGAAATTGCAGATGTTGCTTTACGATGCGGCCCGCCAACGCCTGGGTGACGATGCCATCCGCACGGGCGTCCGTGTCATCGGTTATCGCCACACGCCGCGCGGGGATGGCGTCATGGCGCTGCTGGAGACTCGTGCCGGCGAGCGCCTCGAACTTGCCGGTTCCTTGCTGATCGCCGCGGATGGCCTGCACTCGGCGGTGCGTCAGCAGATGCATCCGCGCCAGCCTCCGATCCAATGGGGCGGGGCCATCATGTGGCGCGGGGTCACGCCGGCCAGGCCGATTCGCACCGGCGCCTCCTTTGTGGGTCTGGGCACGCACCGCCATCGGGTGGTGTTCTACCCGATCTCCGCAGCGGATCCAGTCACCGGCCTGGCCGATATCAACTGGATCGCCGAGATCACGGTCAAGAATGACGGGGGCTGGCCGGACGGGGATTGGAACAAGAAAGTGCAGCACGAGCACTTCATGCATCACTTCGATCAGTGGAACTACGATTGGATCGACATCCCCGGCATGCTGCGCGGCGCCGCCGATGTTTTCGAGTATCCGATGATTGACCGCGACCCCGTGCCCACCTGGCGTGATGGCAATGTCGCCCTGCTCGGCGATGCGGCGCATGTCATGTACCCGACCGGTTCCAACGGGGCCAGCCAGGCCATCGTCGATGCGCGTATCCTGGGCGCAGCCATGCTGCAACACGGAGTCAACGCGCTGTCTCTGCAGGCCTACGACGAGCGACTCTGCCCGGAAATTTCACCCTTGATCCTGCGCAACCGAGGCGCGGGTCCCTTTGGCCTGCTGAACCTGCTGGATGAGCGTTGTGGCGGCGTATTCGACGACATCGATGCCGTAATTCCGCAAGCCGAACGCGAAGAGTTCATGCACCGCTACAAGATGGCCGCCGGCCTGGCGGCGGAGCGGTTGAATGCCGCCCCGTCGATCATTCCACCGGGGGCACGGGTGCGCTGAAGGCTGCGGAGTTTGCGATGCTGCAACATTACGTGTTCATCAAGTACCTGCCAGACACTCCCGAAGCGCATGTCGAGGAATTCTGCCGCCGCCTGCGCGCACTGGACGGGCTCATCCCCGGCATTGAGCAGCTGCAGGTCGGCCGCGACATCCTGCACGATGCGCGCAGCTGGGATGTGCTGCTGGCAATGCGATTTGCGTCGATTGAGTCGCTGCGCGAGTATCAACGGCACCCCGAACATCAGCAGGTGATGGGGTTCAACTCACCCTTGGTGGCGCAGGTCGGGTCGGTGGATTTCTGGGTCGACTGACGATCTCGGCCGCCCTCAGAGGAAGCGATAGCGATAGGCACCTGCGTCACGGATCACCCGACCTGCGGAAGGATCGCGGAAATGGGCCGGAAAGCAGATCAAATCCTCATCGACCGCTCGCTCCAGCGTGCGCTGGCGGGTCTCGCGGGCCAGTTCGGGATCGCCGTCGAAAGACATGGTCAGATCCGGGCGAGTGAGCTGTATCGGGTGGTGAACCACGTCGCCCCAGAAGATCGCCCGCTCGGCCCCACATTCGGCGAGGACTGAGAAATTGCCGGGCGAATGTCCGAAGGCCGGCTCAAGCCAGACGCCATCGCCGATCTCCCGATGCACTACAAGATCCTCCTCCACGAGCTCTGCCCGGCCGGCTTCGTAGACCGGCAATACTGAATCGCGGAAGGCGCGCAGGTGGTCATCCTCCATCTCCTGCTTTCCGAAGTGTTCAAAATCACGGCGCGAAAACAGGTAACGCGCATTGGCGAAGGTCGGCACCCACTTGCCGTTCTCCAGCCGCGTGTTCCAGCCGACATGGTCGAAATGCAGATGGGTGCACAGGACCAGATCGATATCGCTGGTGGTCAGTCCAAGTTTGGCAAGATTGGCCAGGAAGGGCGTTTCCACGCGATCGACGTCCGGAATCGAACGCTGCTTGTGCTCGCCGTTGCAAGCATCGACGAGTACCGTCAGTCCATCCAGCTGCAGGACGTAACTGTGCATGCTCATCGTGAATGCAGACCGCTCGGGGGTTGGACCTAGCGTCTCATCCCGGTACCACGTCGCGAGGCGCCGGAGGTCTTGCGCGGTAATACCCGGCAGTATCAGCGGCATCGGCGGCCCGCTCTCCATCTCGTGCACTTTTTTAACCGTCATCCGCCCCAGGGTCACCGGCCGCATCGTCCTCTCCTATATAAGCTTCGCAAATGCTGTCGCGAAAGACTCGGTATCCCGATCAATGGCCGTCTTGAGTCACGGGTTTCGCACTGACGCCCAAAGAAACGCGCGGTGCCGTCTCGCGCAGGCCCAGCGCCGCCAGGCAGCCGACCAAGGCAAACCCGAGCAGTCCCCATAGCGGCGCCTGCAGACCGATATGGTCGGCGGCATAACCGCTGGCCAAGGGCGCGAGCACACCGCCCAGTATTTCACTGCCGCCCATGCAGATTCCCAGTGCTGCGCCAATATGGGCTGCGCTGACGCTTTCCGCGGGCACCGTCGACATGAACAGCGGCATGATCCCGGTGAACGACCAACCCACAAAGAAGATCGCGGCCAGGCCCCAGACAGGACCCGAATAGAACAAGGCACCGAGCGGCAGGATCAAAGCCAGAACGGGCACCAGGGTCATGACAGGTCGGCGCCCGATCCGATCGGAAAGCCCTGGAATGAGAAAGGAATAGAGCGTTGCAGCAATACCCAGAACGCCCATCAGCCAGCTCATGGTCGAGGGGTCGTAATGACGCACATTCACCAGATAAAGCGGCATGAATGCCCAGGTCACGACCAGGTACGCCACGAACGCGATGCTAAGCAGCACGCAGCGAATGACGTTGCCGTCGGTCAGCACCGAGCGCAGATTGCCCCGTTCAACACGGCGCGCCGCCACAGGCCGCACTGGCTTCTCGTCTCGAATCATCCAGATCATCGCCACCGCCGCCAGCAGCCCGGGCGCACCTGCCAGAAAGAACGCGTGGCGCCAGCCATAGGCCGTTGCAAACCCGACCAGCACGACGGGTGCCACGAAGGATCCCATCAGACTTGAACCGAATCCCTGCGCGATTCCCATCGCGATGCCGCGGCGACGCGGGTCGACTTGCGCCACAATCAGCGACTGGCTCAATGGCATGATGCCGCCTTCTGCGGCCCCCATCAGCAGTCGGGTTGCCAGCAATATGGCGAAACCGGATGCAAGTCCGGACCCGAACGAACACAGCGCAAAGAGAACCGTGGCCAGCACCAGCAACTTCTTGCGCGATCCAAACCGGTCTGCGACGACGCCGATTCCAAAGGCGGCGATCGCCCAGGTCAAAGACAGTCCCCCCGATAACAGGCCTACCTGTGTGTTGCTGAAGCGCAGTTCCGGCTGCACGAACGGCATCAGAAAACTCAGCGCATTGCGGTCGAAGAGCACAAATCCGAAACTCAGGCTGAGCAACGCGGTGAGCCGCCACTGGTAGGCAACCGATACCGTGGGCTCGCCGCTTGCTATTGTAGCGCTCATCGCTAGCGCGAGGCGTTCGGGGTGTGTTTCTCGAAGCGCGACAGAACAGGCCCTGCCCACCCCATGATGGCCTTGGACCGGATCTTCCATTCGCCACCGACCTTCGTAACCACATCGCGAATGTGTCCGCACCAGTGAAGGTGGGGCGCCGCGGGCGGATGATTGATGGTCGCCCATGCGTAGGAGCGAACGACCCAGTGATCTGAGCGCCCTTCGGGATCGGCTTCAAAGACGAGCTGGCTCATCTGATGCTGATGTCCAGGAAAATCCGCGCGCTCGTGGAACTTCAGCACCAGTTTGCGGATCTCGGCATGTCCCTTGCGCACCTCGAGCCCGCCCTCGCGGGTTTCCTCGGTCGCCTCCGCATCTTCCGTAAAGAGCGCGACATACCGGTCGGTGTCACCCGTATCGAGTGCCCAGCTGTAGCGCGCATAAAGCTCGTAGATTTCCATGCGATCCAGGGCTGAAGGTCCGCTCATGTGCCATCCCTCCTGAATTTTGGCGACATCACAATGCCTGAAACTATTCATCTGCGACGGCGGTCTTGGTCAGTCAGTCATCACGTGGATGCTTCTATCACCCCACGGCCGTGCGACCGAAGGCATGAGGCTACACAAAATCAAAGAGTTATGGGCCGAGTGGGTCGCTCTCCCTGATTGCCCGCATCGCAGCCCTGATTGCCCGGAGACCTTACGCGCGGGACCCTGCCACGCCACGTCGATGACTGAACCAGAGCGCGCTCATCGACGGTTGCTGCCGCGGGCGGAACGCAGACCTCGCAGATATTGACTCACGTGTGAGTTAGTATTGTACTGTCGCGCACCGCCCAGGCAGGCAACCGACCTGCCGGGCACCATTGCGCAAATACACGCGGACGCGAGGGGGCATGAACGACTTGGCTTGCACACACGCAGTCCGGCGGTGCGGATGGGTGACCCATGCGTGCCTGTGTCTGGCGGCCGCAGTGACTCTCCAATCCGCCTTCGCGGCCGACGCCGGCCCTCAGGTGCACGTTCATGGCGGAATTCTACAGGGCGTCGCATCCGCAAACGTCAGCACCTTCAAAGGCATTCCCTATGCACAGCCGCCGGTGGGCACGCTGCGCTGGCGGCCGCCGGTGCCGGCGGCCGACATGGGATGGTGTGCGCCATGCCTCGAAATTCGGGCCGGCCTGCCTGCAGCCGCCCGCGCAGCCGAAAGACCTCTACTTCGACGGTGTGCTGCCGCAAAGCGAAGACTGCCTGACGCTGAATGTGTGGACTCCGAGCGCCGCAAAGAATCTGCCGGTGATGGTGTGGATCCATGGCGGCTCACTCGTGGGCGGCAGCAGCGCCGAACCCATGTATGACGGCGTGCGGCTGGCACAACACGGCATCATCCTGGTCTCGATCAACTACCGCCTCGGCCTGCTCGGCTATCTCGCCCATCCGGCATTAAGCGCGGAATCACCGGAGCATCTGTCGGGCAACTATGGCCTGCTGGACCAGATCGAGGCGCTGCACTGGGTGCATGACAACATTGCAGCCTTCGGCGGGGATCCCAAGCAGGTCACGATCGCCGGCGAATCCGCCGGCGCCTTGAGTGTCATCGCGCTCATGGCCAGCCCCAAGGCGCGCGGGCTGTTCGCCAGGGCCATCAGCGAGAGCGGCTACATGCCCGCCTACGCGAAACTGCACGAGGCCGCCTGGGGGCTGCCCTCGGCCGAGACCGCCGGTGCGACGATGGCGACGCTCGCCGGTGCCCGGGATGCGGCACAGCTGCGTGCCCTCGATCTCACGACACTGTTCCTCGCCGGACTGAAGACCGGCTGGCAGCCGGAACCGGTGATCGACGGTGTCGTGCTGCTGCGGCAATTTGCCGAGACGTTCGCACGCGGCGAACAGGCGCAGGTGCCGGTGCTGGCCGGTTTCAATGAAGGCGAAATCCGCTCGCTGCTGGCGTTGATGCCAAAGGCACCGGAAACCCAGGCCGCGTATGTCCAGGACGTGCGCAGCCGCTTCGGCGCGCAGTCCGCGGCCTATTTGGCGATCTATCCCGGCGTCGAGCCCAGGGCGGATGTCATGGCCGCGCTGCGCGATGGCCTGTATGGCTATGCCGCCCAGAATCTCGTGAGTCAGCAGGCCGCACTCGGGCAGCCCGCCTATCTGTACTTCTTTCGTCACGGCACGTCGGCCGAGCGCGCCCGCGATCTCACCGCCTTTCACGCCAGCGAACTGCCCTATGTATTCGGGCGGGTCGGACCGGGCGTGGTGCTCGGCCCGAACTGGCCGCAACCGCCGCAAAGCAGCCTGGAGTCGGATCTCGCGGATGCCATGATGAGCTATTGGGCGTCATTCGTCCGCGCCGGCATTCCGAAGGCCGCCGGAGAACCTGACTGGCCGCGCTACACTCGCCAGCAGCACGGCTATCTCGACATCGACGACCGCCCGGCCGCCGCGCAGGATCTGACGCCCGCGGCGTTTGCGTTCGCAAGCACCCTGGTCGACGAGCGCATGCGACTGGGGTTGCCCTGGCGGCTCAACATCGGCTTCGCGGCCTACCCAGCCCGCTCGACCACCGACGAGCACCACTAGGGTGACACTTCGGGGCGCAATGCAGCCGTATCGGCTCACGCTCAATCACTTCCTCGAGCATGCGGCCCACTGGCACGGCGATGCCTGCGTCGTCACTGGGGGCAGCGGTGGTGTGCACACGCGCACGCCCTATACGCAACTGAAGGCGCGCAGCCAGGCGCTCTCGGGCGCCTTGCTCGCGATCGGCCTGAAACACGCCGACCATCTCGCCATCATGGCGTGGAACAGTCAGGCGCAGCTGGAGTGCTGGTACGGGGCCATGGGTATCGGTATCGTCTGTCACACCCTGAACCCGCGCCTCGCGCGCGCGCAGCTGGCCGAGATGATCCAGCAGGCCGGCGACCGGCTGCTCATCGTCAGTGCCGACCTGACGCCGCTGGTGGAGCAGCTGGCGCCGCTATGCCCGAAGCTCGAACACGTGATCGTACTCGAAGAGCCCGGAACACCGCCCGCCTTGCCGCACTGTCCCGGCGCGCGCACCTGGCACTATGAAGATCTGCTCAGGCAGCCTTGCCAGAGCGCACCGTGGGGCGAGTTCGATGAGAACAGCGCCGCGGGTCTGTGCTTCACATCCGGCACGACCGGCGCTCCCAAGGGTGTCGTCTACACCCATCGCTCGAACTACCTGCATACGCTGCATCAGCTGCAGGCCGATGTGAGCGGCCTGACGGCCGCGGACTCCGTGCTGGTGTCGGTGCCGATGTTCCACGCCAATGGCTGGGGCCTGCCGTTCGCAGGGCCGGCCGTGGGCGCCAAGCTCGTGCTGCCCGGGCGACATCAGGACGGCGCCAGTCTCGCGCGCCTCATCAACGCCGAGGGCGTGACCATCGCCGCAGGCGTAGCAACGGTGTGGCTGGGGCTTGTCGACTACCTCGATCGCAGCGGCGCGGAGGTTCCGTCGCTGCAACGGATCATGCTAGGCGGCTCCTCGGTCCCTCAGGGCCTGATGGACCGGCTCGAACAGCGCCTCGGTGCCATCGTGCAGACCAGCTGGGGCATGACCGAACTGTCACCGATCGGTACGGTCACCCCGGCAACGGCTGTCCACCGTCGTTCCTCGCAGGCGGGACGTCCGCTCATGGGTGTCGAACTCAAGATCGGCGCACCGGACGGGAAGCCGCTGGGGCGCGGCCAGGAAGGCCGTCTACACGTCCGTGGTGCCAGCGTGATCGAGCGGTATTTCGGGCAGGATACGAGCGCCGTCGATGCCGAAGGCTGGTTCGACACGGGGGATCTCGCGACACTCGATGCGACCGGAATCCTCAGCATCACGGGGCGGGCGAAGGACCTGATCAAATCCGGCGGCGAGTGGATCAATCCGGCCGAGATCGAAGCCATCGTCGGTGCGCTGCCCGAGGTGGCCCTGGTCGCCGTCGTGGGTCGGGCGGATCCTGAAGTGGGGCGAGCGGCCCGTGCTCATCGTCGAAGCGCGCCAGGGCGCGCATATCAGTGATGAAGCGCTGCTCGCCGCGCTGCGGCCACGCGTTGCGCGCTGGTGGCTCCCGGATGCCATCGTGCGCCTCAGTGCCATGCCGCTGGCGATGACCGGAAAGATCGACAAGAAGCGCCTGCAGGTCGACTATGGTTAAAGACGACAGTGTGACCACACCCGCACGGCCGGCGCGCGCCGCGGGTCCGCTCGCGCGCCTGTTCGATCTCACCGGCCGCGTGGCGCTCGTCACCGGCGGGTCCCGCGGTCTGGGGCTGCAGATCGCCGGCGCGCTGGGCGAATACGGCGCGGCACTGGCGCTCGTGGCGCGCAAGCAGGCCGACCTGGACGCGGCCGTCGCGCAGCTGAGCGCCGCGGGCTACACGGCCGTGGGAATTGCCACGGACCTCGGCACGCCGGACGCAGCCAGCGCGCTTACGGCGCAGGTCCTCGAGCGCTTTGGACGCATCGATATCCTGGTCAACAACGCCGGCGCCACCTGGGGCGCACCCGCGGAAGACTATCCGCTGGACGGCTGGAACAAGGTCATCAACCTGAACCTCACGGGTCTGTTCCTGGTGACGCAGGCGGTGGCGCGCAGCGCCTTTCTCAAGCAAGGCCGCGGCGGCGCCGTGGTCAACGTGGCTTCGGTCGAAGGCCTGCAGGGTCATCCGGCGGACCGGCCGGGGACGGTGGCCTACAACGCTGCGAAGGGCGCCGTCATCAGCATGACGCGCGCACTGGCCGCCGAATGGGGCCCGCGCAACATCCGCGTCAATGCGCTCGCCCCCGGCTACTTCCCCTCCAGGATGACCCAGACCATTCTCGCGCGGCACCGCGAGGAGATCCTGCGCCAGACCCCGCTGGGCAAACTCGGCGGCGACACCGATCTTATGGGCGCAGCGCTGCTGCTGGCCTCCGACGCCGGCGGCCACATCACGGGGCAGACCCTCGTGGTCGACGGCGGCGCCTCCATCATCTAGGCGCCGCAGTACCGCCATGGTTCGCAGCGAAATCGCCGAGGGGATTGCGATCCTGACGCTGGAGCACCCCCCGGTCAACGGCCTGAATCTCGCCACCCGCACGCAGCTGCTGCAGGCATTGAACGCCGCGCTGGGTGCGGTAGATGTCGAAGGCATCGTTCTGTGGGGTGGACCGCGGCTGTTTTGCGCCGGCGCCGACATCGAAGAGTTTGCCCGGGGGCTCGATGGGCCGACGTTTGCTGAACCTTCACTGCCCAGCCTCATCGCCGCCCTGGATGCAGCGACCAAGCCCATCGTGGCGGCGATTGCCGGTGCCTGCCTGGGCGGCGGGCTGGAGCTGGCGCTCGCCTGCCATGCGAGGCTGTGCGACGCCAGCGCCAAGTTCGGCCTCCCGGAGGTGAAGCTCGGTCTGCTGCCCGGCGCCGGCGGCACGCAGCGGCTGCCGCGCCTGATCGGCGTCGAACCTGCCCTGAAACTCATCCTGAGCGGGGAAATCGTCACCGCGGCCCGGGCGGTCGAACTTGGGCTTGCCCACCGGGCCGCGGAGGATCTGCGCCTGTCGGCGCTTCGCCAGGTGCGCGCGCTCATCGGCCAGCCCCTGGCACGCCTCAGCGATCGTCCGGCGCGCCTGGCGGAGGGCACCTCGCCGGCCAGCTTCTTTGCGACCCAGCACGCACAGCTGCGCCAGCAGCTGCCGGCACCGCGGGCCTGCATCGATGCCGTCGCAATGTCGCTGGATCACACCGTGGCCGAGGGGGCGCAGCGCGAGTTCGCGCTGTTCCGCGAGCTGATAGGAACCCCGGAGTCGCGCGCACTGCGCTACGGCTTCTTCGCCGACCGCAGCGCAGGACGGGCACCGCCCCTTGCGCCGGACGCGAGGCCACCGTCCATTCGGCGCGTCGGCGTCGTCGGCAGTGGCACGATGGGCAGCGGCATCGCCATCGCCTGCCTCGACGCCAACGTTGAGACGGTATTGACCGATTCCACCGCGGCGGCGCTGGCGGCCGCCCGCGCGCGCATCGAAGCGCATTACGCCGCGCAGGTGCAGAAGGGACGCATCAATGCCACCGCGGCGGAGCAACGTCTGCGGCAGCTGCACACTCCCGACGGCTACGAGGGCCTCGTCGGCTGCGATCTTGTGATCGAAGCGGTATTCGAGGATCTGCAGGTCAAGCGCCGCGTATTCCGCGAACTTGATCGGGTGCTGCCGCGCGGCGCCCTCCTCGCCTCCAACACCTCGACGCTGGATCTTGATGAGATCGCAGCCGCGACCGCCCGCCCGGCGGATGTGGTCGGACTGCATTTCTTCAGTCCCGCCAACGTCATGCGCCTAGTTGAAGTCGTGCGGGGCCGTGAGACCTCTACGATAGCGCTGGCCGCCGCGCTCGGCTTTGCCAAGCGCGCCGGCAAGGTCGCCGTCGTCGCCGGGGTGTGCGATGGTTTCATCGGCAACCGCATGTTCGAGGAGTATCTGCGGCAAGCCTACGCACTGGTGGACGAAGGCGTGCTGCCGTGGCGCATCGATACGGTACTCGAGCATTGGGGCATGGCGATGGGGCCGTTCGCGGTCATGGATCTTGCCGGCAACGACATTGGTTTCGCCATCCGGCAACGGCGCATGCGCGCGCATCCCGAACGACCGTACTCCGGTTTTCCGGACCGGATCTATGAGCTCAAGCGCTTCGGCCGCAAGAGCGGTGCGGGGTTCTACGCCTACGATGCGGCGGGTCGGCGCAGCGCAGACGCACTCGTCACCGCCCTCGCCAACGAGCATGCGCGCGTCCTGGGCAGAATTCGCGCCTCCGTCAGCGATGAGGAGATCATCGAGCGTTGCGTGCTGGCCCTCGTCAACGAGGGTGCGCGTCTGCTCGCCGAGGGTATCGCCGAGCGGGCCTCGGATCTGGACGTGGTCTACCGCCATGGTTACGGATTCCCGGCGCATCGCGGCGGCCCGCTCTACTTCGCCGATGAGCTGGGGCTTGAGCACGTGCTGCAGTCGATGCGCGCATTCGCGGCCGGCTACCAGGGTTGGGCCTGGGAGCCCGCCCCATTGCTCCTCGACACGGCGCGCCACGGTGCGCGCCTGACGGACTACCAGCGGAGAACTTCATGACCAGTGCAGTGATTGTCGCCACGGCGCGCACGCCGATTGGCCGGGCCTTCCGGGGCGCTCTGAACCACATCAAATCCCCCACCCTTGCGGGGCACGCCATCCGCCATGCGGTGGCCCGCTCCGGCCTTGCCGCCGAGGACATCGAGGATGTGGTAGTCGGCACAGCCCTGCCGGCCGGCACCGCCGGCATGAATCTCGGGCGGCTCGCGGCGCTCGCGGCCGGCCTCGGTGACAGCGTTCCCGGCCAGACCGTCGACCGCCAATGCGCCTCGGGCCTGATGGCCATTGCGATCGCCGCCAAGCAGGTGATTGTCGACGGCATGCAGGCGGTGGTGGGCGGCGGCCAGGAGAACATCTCCGCGCTCAACATGCCGTTCATGGAATGGGTGGCCCGCGAGAAGGACCCCAGCCTGCTGACGCTCTCGCCGCATGCCTACATGCCCATGCTCGATACGGCTGAAGTCGTCGCCAGACGCTACGGCATCGATCGCGAGGCGCAGGACCGCTATGCCTTGAGCTCGCAGCAGCGCACGGCGGCGGCGCAGGCGGCGGGACGCTTCGATGCGGAGATCGTGCCGCTCAGTGGAAAGCAGGCGCTGACCGATAAGACCACCGGCGCCGTGGCCTTCAAGGAAGTGACGCTGGCGCGCGATGAGGGGAACCGGCCGGATACCACGCTCGAGGGCCTGAGCGCCCTGAGGCCGGTGCGCGAAGGCGGTGTGATCACCGCCGGCAATGCCAGCCAGCTCTCCGATGGCGCCTCGGCAGCCATCATCGTGCATGAGAAGTTCGCCGTTCGCCGCAACCTCACGCCCCTCGGCCGCTACCTCGGCGTCAGCGTGGCCGGCTGTGCGCCGGATGAGATGGGCATCGGCCCGGTATTCGCGGTTCCCAAGCTCCTGCAGCGACACGGGCTGCGCGTGGCGGATATCGGCCTGTGGGAGTTGAACGAAGCCTTCGCGGTCCAGGCGCTGTACTGCCGCGACCGGCTCGGCATCGATCCGGAACGCTACAACGTCAATGGCGGCGGCATCTCCATCGGTCACCCCTACGGCATGAGTGGCGCGCGGCTCGTCGGCCACGCCCTGATCGAGGGCAAGCGCCGCGGTGTGCGCTTCGTCGTCGTCACGATGTGCGTCGGCGGCGGCATGGGTGCTGCCGGTCTGTTCGAGGTGCTCTGATGGATGCGGCGCGCCTGCTGTCCAGGCGCGACCTCGACTTCCTGTTGTTCGAGTGGCTTAAGGTCGGGCAACTCGTGCAGCGCTCGCGCTTCAAGGATCACTCGCGCGAGACTTTCGATGCGGTGCTCGATACCTATGCGGAGTTTGCCGCTGCGGAGTTCTCCCCGCTCAACAAGCGCTGCGACCGCGAGCCGCCGCAACTGGTGGACGATGAAGTGCGGGTTCTGCCCGAACAGAAGCGCGCCTATCAGGCCCTGGCCGCCGCCGGCATGCTCGCCGCCTGCCAGGACACGGCACTGGGCGGAATGCAGCTACCCTATGTGATAGAGCGCGCCGGCATGGCCTTCCTCAATGCCGCGAGCATCAGCACCGCCGCGTATGCGTTTCTGACCATGGCCAATGCCAATCTGGTACGCGCGTATGGATCAGCGCAGCAGCTCGATCGGTTCGTGAAGCCGATGCTCGAGGGCCGCTGGACCGGGACCATGTGCCTGTCCGAACCCAATGCCGGCTCCTCGCTCGCTGACATCACTACTCGGGCGCAACGCCAGCCGGACGGCGGTTATCGCCTGTTCGGCAACAAGATGTGGATCTCCGCCGGCGATCACGATCTGGCGCAGAACATCGTGCACCTGGTGCTCGCCAAGGTGCCGGATGCCGACGGCGCGCTGCCGGCCGGAACGCGCGGCATCTCCCTCTTCATCGTCCCCAAATACCTCGATGCAGGCGCCGTCCGCAACGACGTGGTCGTGGCGGGACTGAACCACAAGATGGGCTATCGCGGCACGCCCAACTGCCTGCTCAACTTCGGCGAGGGCAAGTACCGCCCGCAGGGACGCGCCGGTGCAATCGGCGAGATCGTCGGCATGGAGGGCCAGGGCCTCTTCTACATGTTCCACATGATGAACGAGGCCCGCATCGGCGTCGGACTCGGCGCCGCAGCACTCGGGTACACCGGCTACCTGCATGCGCTCGAGTATGCTCGCAGCCGCCGCCAGGGCCGGCTGCCCGGACAGAAGGATCCGGCATTGCCTCCGGTGCGGATCATCGAGCACGCGGATGTGCGGCGGATGCTCCTGGCGCAGAAGGCCTGGGCGGAAGGTGCCCTGGCTCTCGTCCTGTATGCGGCGCATCTGGTGGACGAGCGCGATACCGCAGCGGATTTGGAGCGCGCCGATGCGCATCGGCTGCTCGAGCTGCTGACGCCTATCGCAAAAAGCTGGCCCTCCAAATGGGCCCTCGCCGCCAACGATCTGGCGATCCAGGTGCATGGCGGGTACGGCTACACGCAGGACTTCAATGTCGAGCAGTTCTACCGGGACAATCGCCTGAACCCGATCCACGAGGGCACCACGGGTATCCAGGCCATCGATCTGCTGGGCCGCAAGGTGGGCGCGGAAGACGGTCGTGCGCGCGAGCTTCTCGCCGGACGCGTCCAAGCGACCGTATATCGGGCGCTGGCGCAGCAACCGCTGCGCACGCATGCCATCGCGCTCCGGGCGGCCTGGGCGCGCCTCGAGGAGACCACGGCGGCTTTGCTGGGTGCCGGCGACATTACCGCGCGTTTGGCAAATGCGGGCTGTTACCTCGATGCGTTCGGCCACATCGTAGTCGCGTGGCTCTGGCTCGAACAGGCCTTCACTGCGACGCCCGGGATTTCGGGTCCGGAGACGGACTTCTATCGCGGCAAGCTCGCCGCCTGCGAGTATTTCTTTCGCTGGGAGCTGCCACGCATCGAGCGCTGGCTCGGGCTGCTAAGTCCGGTCGAGCGCACACCGCTCGATACTCAGGACGGCTGGTTTGGGTGAGGCGGTAGGTCCGAGAAGTCGCGCTACGACTGGGCCTTCGCGTTTGCCACTTCGCGCTCCGCCTGGGTGAACCCGTAGTCCGGCACAATCTCGCCGCCGCGATCCGAAATTTTCGGCCACTGCTCGATGACTCGCTCGTCTGCATCGGCGCCGCCGCCGATGTACTCACCGACCGAGAGCGTCACGGAGGCGCGCGCAAAGTGTCCCGCGCCCGCGCACAGGATGGCACGCGTGGGCGCATCTTCCGCGACCAGAGACAACAGACCTGGACTGACCAGCGCCGGGCTGAGTGCTTTCAGGTCCGCCTCGGGCAACACGCCTTCGGTCATCTGCGTGGCCGCCGAGGGCGCAAGACAATTGACCCGGATATTGTATTTCTGGCCCTCGATGGCCAAGGTCTGCATGAGTCCGACGATGCCCATCTTGGCGGCGCTGTAGTTGGCCTGGCCGAAATTGCCATACAGTCCCGAAGAGGAAGTTGTCATGACGATGCGTCCGTAGCGCTGCTCGCGCATCTGCTCCCACACGGCCTTGGTACAGATGGCGGAGCCCATGAGGTGAACTTCGATGACGAGTCGGAAGTCATCCAGGCTCATCTTGGCGAAGCTCTTGTCGCGCAGAATGCCGGCGTTGTTGATGAGAATGTCGACCCGGCCCCACTCGCGCAGGGCGCTTTCGACCATCGAAGCCACGGCCCCTTCGTCCGTCACGGATGCCCCGAAGGGCATGGCGGTGCCACCGGCCGCCTTGATGTCCGCCACCACGGCGTCGGCCGTTGCATGGACCAGATCGTTGACGATCACCCGCGCGCCGCGGCGCGCCAGGAACAAGGCATGCTCGCGACCCAGGCCGGAACCCGCGCCAGTGACGATTGCGACCCGGTTTTCGATGGAATGACTCACTTGCCGTCCTTCTTCTTGCGCGACTTGCAGATCGCCAGGAACCCCGCCGCCATGAACGAAGCCATGCGCTCCTTGACGGCGGCGAAATCCTCAGACTTGCACAAACCTGCGGAGATCTTGTCGATACGTCCGGTGCGCGCCAGCGTCAGCATCAGCGCACCGGAGACGAAGTGATAGCCCCAGAACAGGTCCTGCCGGGAACTGCCGGGCAGCGCCTGCTTGAGCAGATCGATCAGCCGCAGCACCACCGGATCGAACTGCTTGTCCATGAGTTCGGCACCCCACTCCGGCGTGTTGGACACCTGCGCGCCGAGCGCACCGTAGTTCTTCCAGCTCTCCCCACCCTGGATATACAGATCCAGATCGGTGTCCAGGAAGGCGCGCAGAGCCCCTTCAACCGTGAGCTGCCCCTGGTGCTGAGCCTCGTAACGGTCGAGGGCTTCCATGCGTCGCGTGCTCGTCACGACCGCCCGGCGCGCAAACACCGCATCGAACAGCTTCTTCTTGTCGACGAAGTAGTAGTTCAAGAGCGTGTGGTGCGCGCCGACGCGCTTGGCCACATCCTTGAGCGTCACACCATAGAGGCCATGCTTGGAAAAGAGATACTCCGCCGCATCCAGGATCTGCTCCATCTTCTCGGCGCGCTGCTGAACTTTCGTCGGACGTCGGCGTGTCTTGGCACTCTGGGGCACTGAAAAACCTCGTGCAAAGGCGGACGTCGTGACGTCGCCGGATGAATTCGGAGCGCTGCTAGTTTCATGGCTGGCGCGCGCTTTGTCGAGCCGCGGCGGTGGCTGACGGGCGCGCAGCGCTGGCGGTAGTAGGCAACGGCCGCATGCCTCAGCGGCACGGGCCCTTGGGCGGGAGCGGCTTGGCCGCGAGTCCGACGTTCCAGTTCCAGGGCATGCCGCCCTGGGCGCGCTGGCGGCACACGACCTCTTCGACGAACTCGTACATGCCGGGGTCCACGTGTGCGCCAGGCTCGGGTCGGTCCGTGAAATGCATGTAGGCGCGCTCACTGCCGTAGGGCCGCCATTGCGCCTGGCGCGCAGCTTGCGGAACGCCGTCCCGGGCGAAGGCGGCCCAGTAGTCGGTCATCGCTGCCGAGAGACTCTTCTGCGACGGTGTGACGGGGACCTTCGGCCATTCCGGGGGGGTGCGATCCGCCGTGCCGAATACATACGGCAGCTCGCTGGCATGAAAGCCGTGCAGCCCCTGGTCATCCGCCGCAGGATAGCCGTGATCGAACAGATACAGGAACGAGGGTGCGCCGCTGGCGGTCTGCCGCGCGACCAGCCGTTCGGCGGTCCAGCCGTACAGGGCATCGCGGGTCGTCTTCAGCATGCTGCCGTCGATGTCACTCGCGGGATAGCGCCGCAGGAACGCATCCGCGAGATCCGCGTAGCGTGCGCGGATCTCCTTCTCATAGGTGGCGGCATCCTTGGGCGCCGGCGCCAGCAGGTAGCGCAGCGAACGGATCTCACCGCTGTTGAACCCCGCGAGGATGGGCACGCGCGCCTGCTCGCCGCGGTCGAACACGTCCACCAGCTGACGCGGCAGGATCTTGCCGTCGACGCTGCCGAAGGGCAGAAAGCCCGCCGTTGCGGCAGCAAGCGTAATGGCCGTGGCGTCCATGGCACGTAGTCCGGAAAGATCCTTGGCGCCGAGCTTGCCGGTCAGCCAGGTTCCCAGCGCCTCCTGCGCGACATCGCCGTAGGGGGCACTGCGCAGTTCCGGGGTCGAGATCATGTAGGCGCTTTCGGCGATGGCTTTCGCGAACAGGCCGCGCGCCGGGGGCGCGGCCATGAGGTACATCACGCTTAAGGCCCCGGCGGATTCACCGGCGATGGTCACGTTGGCCGGATCGCCGCCGAAGGCCTTGATATTGCGCTTCACCCAGCGCAATGCCTCGATCTGATCGAGAAGCCCGTAGTTGCCGGAAATGTGGTCGGGCGACTCGGCGCTAAGTTGCGGGTGCGCGAGGTAGCCCAGCACGCCCAGGCGGTAGTTGATGCTGACGACGATGAGCCCGCTGCGCGCAAACTCGCTGCCGTCGTAAAGGGCATCGCTACCGACGCCGGTGCTGAGGGCACCGCCATGGATCCAGAAGAACACCGGTGCATCGTGGGCGTCGGCGGGCGCCCAGATGTTGAGAAAGAGGCAGTCCTCGCTGGTCGGCGGCAGATTCCAGGCATAGATGCTGCCGGATCGTACCGGCGGCTGCACACAGGCCGGCCCGAACTGCGTGGCCTCCCGCGTCCCCTCCCAGGACTTCACCGGCACGGGCGGCTTCCAGCGCAGCGCTCCTTGCGGTGCCTGGGCGTAGCGAATGCCCTTGAAGATGCGCACATTGCCTGCGTTCTCGCCCCGCAGAGCCCCGTCCGGAGTCTTGACGAGGGCCGGGGTACCCGCGATGGCCGGCACGGCCATCACGAGAGCGGCGAACAGCGCCGGCACATGAAGCAGCATCAGGAGACTCCTCGTGAGCGCGGCGCACGCCTCAGCGCGCCGGCGAGCCACACAAAACAGATCACCGCCAGTACGTAGAACGGCGCCAGGCTGTAGTAGGCCAGCTGCAGCGAGTGCAGCGGATGGGTGGGCCTGAAGTGATCACTCACGGCACCGACCAGGGTCGGACCGATGCCCAGGCCCATGAGGTTCATGATCAGGAGCAGCAGCGCACCGGCCAGCACCCGCTGGTTGGGCTGCACTTCCTCCTGCACCAGCGCCACCGACGGCGACAGATAGAAGTAGTTGAGGAAAGTGGGGACGGCGAGCAACACCAGTGCGAGCGGCCAGGTCGGAGCCCAGACGAACCCCAGGAAGAACGGGATGGCCGCGAGCAGCGCGATTCCGGGCACCCAGGCATAGGCCGTCCTTGAGCGCGGCGCGAAGCGGTCTATCAGCCGGCCCGACGTGTACATGCCGGCGCATACGCCGATGCCCAGCAACAGCGCGTAGTACACGGCCACCTCGCCTAGCGTCATGCCCTTCTCGCGCATGAGGAACAACGTCGTGAAATTCAGGCTGCCGTAGGTGACGATCTGCGTGACACCGGCGGCGATCGACACGCGCAGCAGCACGGGGTTTCTCATGAACATGCCAAAGGTCGCCC
This sequence comes from uncultured Pseudomonadota bacterium, assembly GCA_963726995.1. Lineage (GTDB taxonomy): Bacteria > Pseudomonadota > Gammaproteobacteria > Steroidobacterales > Steroidobacteraceae > DAIDKA01. The sequence goes on along the minus strand of CAVSEP010000005.1, from coordinate 434,450 downwards.
AGAAGGGTGCCTTCGACGCCGTCGCGGCTGCCGGTGCCGCATCAAGCTCGCCGCGCACGGGTTCGCGCACGCACAGCCATACGAGAAGGGCCGCGACCACGCCTACCGCGCCCACAGCCAGAAAGGCGGAACGCCAGTTGTAGTGCGCGGCGATCGAGGCGCCGAAGGCGACCCCCAGTGCCATGCCGAGCGGCGGTCCCAGATTGTAAATGGCAAGCGCGGTCGCGCGTCGGCCCGAAGCAAAGTAGTCCGAAATGATGGCGTAGGACGGCGGCACGCCGCCGGCCTCACCCACACCCACGGCCATGCGCGACATGGCGAGCTTCGCGTAACTGGTCGAGAGCCCGCAGGCGATAGTCGCCGCACTCCAGATCGCGCAGGCCAGCGACAGCACGCGTACGCGGTTGGTCCGGTCAGCGAACCAGCCCACCGGCACGGCGAGCACGCAATAGAAAAGGGCAAAGTACAGGCCACCCAGCTTGCCGAGCTGGCCATCGCTGACGCCCACCTCATCCTGGATGGGCTTGGCGAGGATGGAAAGCAGCTGCCGGTCGAGGAAGTTGATGACGTAGATGAAGCACAGGATCGCGAGCACGACCCAGGCACGTGCCGCCGGCCGTCGCACCACCGTCGCGGCGCCAATGGGGGATGCACCGACGTCAATGGCCATCAGGCCACCTTCGCAGGCGGGCGTGCGCGCAAGCCCCTGGTCGTGTCGACGGTGTGATTCACGCGCTTCCCCCTCGCATCTAGCGCAAGCCCATTCGCGCCAACCGGAGTGAGCCACCGGCCGCCGTGTGTGTCAAGATTAGCTAGCGGGTGCGTGAATGTCATTCTGGCCTCGTTTGCGCATAAACGGTTGATGAAGCAAGTCATTGGCAGTTCCTAAGGACAGTCCATGAGCAGCACCGGCCTTCGCGACCAGGTGGCCGTCGTCACCGGCGCCAGCAGCGGCCATCTGCTGAACGTCTCAGGCGTAATGGGCACCAAGGTCCGTCCGACCGCCGGGGCCTACTCCGGTACCAAGTTCGCGCTGGAGGCTCGGTCTGAGGCATTGCGGATGAATGAACATCCCGCATCCGCTCTCCCCTGAGGACGTCGCCCGCAGCGTGCGCTTCCTACTGACACCGCCGCCGCACGTGCGGATTGCGCGGCTCATGATCCTGCCAGGCGAGCATCAGATCCAGAGCTGGAATGCGCCGTATATTCAATCAGTTACGCCACAAATGGCCGGCGCCCGGCGGCGGCCGCGAACCCGGCACGCGCCCCCCGTGCGGCGGTAATCCTGATTTCCCGGCTGCGCTTTGCTGCCTACGCGTGGGCTGTTGACGCCACAACGGTTCGACTCGCCGGCGTTGCTTCTTGGTCACTAACACGTGAGTGAATGTTGACGCTGCGCATAACAGGTGTGAGAATCCCCCGCAAGCGCCGTAGAAGCGCACGCGAAACCTTGAGGGGGACTGCATGAAGATCCGCGAATGGTGTTTGGGCACGTCGCTCGTGACGCTCGGTTGGTGTGGTACCGCTGCCGCGCAGACGGCCGCTTCCACCGGCAGTTCGGAGAATGGCGCGAGCGACACTCTGCAGACCGTCGTCGTGACCGCCGAGCGCCGCCAGCAGGATCTGCAGGTGACGCCGCTCGCCGCCACGGTATTGACCGGCGCGCAGCTGGCGGACTCCGGCGTGGTCAGCATCGACTCGCTGCAGTTCATCACTCCCGGCGCCGTGGTCAATAATTTCGGCCAGGGCAATGACTTCGACATCCGCGGTGTCGGCAAGGGCGAGCACAACTCGCAGACCACGGTTGGTGTGGTGACCTATCGGGATGGCGTTGCGACCTTCCCGGGCTACTACCAGGAAGAGCCCTACTACGATGTCGCCAACATCGAGATCCTGCGCGGCCCGCAGGGCACTTTCGGCGGCCAGAACGCTACCGGCGGCGCCGTGTTCGTGACCACCATCGATCCGAAGATCGGCGCCGGCTACAGCGGCTACGTGCAGGCCCAGGTCGGCAACTACAGCGATTACGGCTTTACGGGCGGAGTGAACCTGCCCATCAGCGACACCCTTGCGGCGCGCCTCGCCTTCAACACCGAGGACCGCGACAGCTTCTATCACATCACCGGACCGAATGGCGGTGCCTACACCGGCAACCCCGGAAAACTGCGCGAGTACAGCGGCCGACTCAGCCTGCTGTGGAAACCCAGCGATGCCCTCTCGGTACTGCTGAAGATCGATGCCAATTACTTGGATCTGGGCGCCTACCCCGCCGATCCGTACAACGCCAACGAAGACCTGTTCCATGTTGGCGCCGATGCGCCGCAGAAAGCCCTCGACCGCTTCGCGCGGGCCAGCCTGAAGATCGACTATCAGCTGGCCAATGGCGTGACGCTGCGTTCAATCACCGGCTACCAGCGGGCCCGCGGCGAGTACGCGGGGGATCTGGACGGCACCAACGGGACATTGAACGGCGCCCCCTACCATAATGCCTCCTTTCAGGGATTCCCCTATTACTCTCCCTGGTACTTCCAGGACCAGGTATCCGAGACCATGTGGTCTGAAGAGTTCAACATCATCTCCCCTGACAAAGGACCGCTCACCTGGATCGTGGGGGCCTTCGCCAACGACAACTACAACTACTTCCTCTCGCCCTACCAGTTCATCATCGGCGTGCCGCTCGGCAGCCCGTTCTCCGAGTACGTGCTGCAGGGCTCAAATCCCGTCCCGAGCGAAGCGGTATTCGGTCAGCTGGGCTACATGCTGACCCCCACGTTCCAGATCCAGGTCGGTGCGCGCTACACCGAGTCCAAGACCTCCAACAACGTGCAGATCATCCAGTACGGCACGCCGATTACCGACAACCAGGAAGTCAAGTTCGTCAACACCTCGGGCAAGCTGTCCTTCAACTGGGCGCTGACACCGAACAATTTCCTTTATGCGTTCGTCTCGACCGGCTTCCGGCCCGGTGGGCTGAACGTGCCGGTAGGCCTGGGCACTCCGGCTGCCTTCGGCGCCGAGAAGCTGACGGACTATGAGATAGGCTGGAAGACGACGGCCTTCGATGGCCATCTGCGCACCCAGGTCGATGCCTTCTACGATGTCTACCGCAATTTCCAGGTGACGGTGGGCTACCCGCAGATTCCGACCTTCGGCTTCGAGCTCAACAACCCGAACGCGACCCATCTGTACGGATTCGAGGCCCAGACCCAGGCGGTGTTCGGCAACCTGTCCTTCGATGCCGGCACGACCATCATGCACAGCTCTTTGGGTCGGTTCTTCGCGACCGACCCGCGCATCGCGGCGTTCGCGACCTGCGATCCTTCCGCGGGTCCCTCGAGCGCCTCCTGTATCAACCTCGATGGCAAGTCGCAGACCTATGCGCCGAACTTCACGCTCAACATCGGCGGTGAGTACCGGATCCGCCTGGCGGCGCAGGACACCCTGACGCCGCGCGTCGGCTTCGGCTACGTCGCGCCGCAGTGGGCCACGCTGTTCGAGAACGCCTCGCTCGGCGACCGGCTTTCGGGCCGCGGCATCCTCAACGCCCAGATCGCCTGGAAGCACAACAGCTTTGTCAGTACGATCTATGGCACCAACCTGCGCGACCAGCACTACGAGGGTGCGCTGAACTCCGGATTGCGCTTCGCGGGTCCGCCGCGACAGTTCGGGGTACGCTTCCTGCTGGCTTTCTAGAGGTAGACCCGGCTGCTGCGCGAAACGTACTGCCGATTTTCAACCGTTCACGTATTCGTGTATGCAGCCGTATGCGCTCACCGTCGATAAGTTCCTCGATCACGCCGCCAAGTGGCACGGCGCGGCGCAGGTCATCTGCGCCGTGGGCGCGACACTGCAGCGCACGTCGTACGCCGAGCTAAGAGAGCAGGCCGCGCTGCTGTCCGGGGCACTGCTGGATCAGGGATTGGGACTCGGTGACCGCATCGGCACCCTAGCCTGGAACACCGAGGATCACCTTACGGTCTCCTACGCGACGATGGGAGCGGGTTTCGTATGCCACACGCTCAATCCGCGCCTGAGCATCACGCACCTCGCTGCAATCGTCAACGAGGCGCAGGACCGGTGGATCGCGGTCGGCGCGGGCCTGCAGCCGCTGCTGCAGGAGATTGTCGAGCGCTGTCCGTGCGTGGAGGGCGTGTTGATCCTCGATGGGGAGCGGCTCGAGCCCTCCTCGCCCGGGAAGCTGCGGCGCTGGGAACTGGCTGAGTTCATCCGCCAGCGTGGTCGTGCCGCCGCCTGGGGCTGCTTTGATGAAAATGCGGCCGCTGGTCTGTGCTACACCTCCGGCACGGTCGGTGATCCCCGGGGCGTGCTCTACTCGCATCGCTCGAACTATCTGCACACGCTGCGCTCGCTACAGGCGGATGCCGTGGCCCTCACTGCGCACGACACGGTGCTGATCGCCGTGCCGCTGTTTCATGCCAACGGCTGGGGCATGCCCTTTGCGGTCCCCGCGGTCGGCGCGCGCATGGTTCTGCCGGGCCGCTCCGTCGAGCCGGCACACCTGAAGCGGCTGATCGAGCAGGAGTCGGTGACCGTGGGTGCCGGCGTGCCGACGGTCTGGCTCGGCCTCATCGATCTGCTCGAGTCGCAGGGCGCGCAGCTGCCCAGCCTCGAGCGCATCATTGTTGGCGGGCTGCACTGCCCGGACGCCCTCCTGCACCGCATGGAAGACCGCCTGGGCGTGCGGGTACAGACCAGCTGGGGCATGACCGAGCTGTCGCCGCTCGGCACCATCACCCCACCGAAGGCAAGCCAGGGAAGTGGTCCGCGCGCCTCGGGCCGGCCGCCGCTCGGACTGGACCTGAAGCTGGTGGATGCCGATGGCCAGACGCTGCCCACGCAGCGTGGCGTGATCGGGCGCCTCAGGGTGCGGGGACCGAGCGTCGCCGAACGCTACTACGGCGATGCCACCAGTGCCCTGGATTCGGAGGGCTACCTGGACACCGGTGATCTGGCGCTCATTGATGCAGCGGGCAACCTCACCATCGCCGGGCGGGTCAAGGATCTCATCAAGTCCGGCGGGGAGTGGATCAACCCGAAGGAAATCGAGGACATCATCGGCGCATTGCCGGCGGTCGCGTTTGCCGCCGTCGTCGGCCGCAACGATGAGAAGTGGGGCGAGCGCCCCGTCCTGGTGGTGGAGCCGCAGCGCGGCCAATCGCCGAGCGAGGCCAGCATTCTCGCCGCCCTGCGCGGCAAGGTTCCGGATTGGTGGCTGCCCGAGCAGATCGTATTCGTGGAGCACATGCCGCTTGCCGGCACCGGCAAGATCGACAAGCGCGTCCTGCGCGATCGCGTCGATCCACCAAAATAGGCAATCCCCGGGGCGCTGGATTACATTGGGCAGGTCTGCAGCGTCACCTGCAGCCTCCGCAATGCAACAGGGTCGCCCATGCCACCACGCGCCAGCTCGAACAGCAAGCCCCGCTCCAAGGCCGAACAGCGCGCCCAGACGCTCGAGAAGATTCTCGATGCGGCGGAGCTGCTCTTTTCCAAGCACGGACTGAATGGCGTCACCTTGAGGGACGTGGCGCAGCGCGTCGGCGTGCACACCTCACTGATGCACTACTACTTCGTGGACAAGCGGCGCCTGTTCGAAGCGGTGTTCGCCCGCCGCGCCGGCATCACCAGCAGCCGCCGCCTCGATGCCCTCAACCAGTATGAGCGGGAGGCCGGCGATTCCCCGACCGTCGAAGGTGCGCTGCATGCGTTTCTGGATACCGATCTGGACCTGTACATCAGCGGCGGTGAGGGCTGGCGCAATTTCGCGGCCTTCGCGGCCCAGGTGAGCAACTCCACCGAAGGCGCCGCAATGATGGATCTGCACTTCGATCCGGTAGTGCTTAAGTTGATCGGCATTCTGAAGAAGGCACTCCCCGGCGCCAGCGAGGCCGACGTCTTCTGGGGCTATGACTTCGTCACCGGTGCGCTGATGCATGCACTGGGCACGACCGGCCGCATCGACCGGCTCTCCGGTGGTGTATGCAAATCCAAAGATTTCGAGGCGGTGAAGAAGAGAATGGCGCGCTTCATGGCCGCCGGCTTCGGCGCCATCTGCGGCAAGCCTGCCAGGCAGCACGCCGGCAAGAAGCCGCGCTCTGCATGATGCCTATTCGGAGCCTCTGGAAGGGGGAGCGGGCACGCCACGCGGCTCGATCCAGGTGCCGCGGGCCCAGGCGCAGACTGTGCCGTCCTCGTCGAACAACGCTGTGCCGACCACGCTTTTGCGACCTTGCCCGTCTATCTTCCAGCCGACAATGACGCAGCGCTCGTGCGCGCGCACCAGTCTCTCGAAATGCGTGGCGAACTCTCCCAATAACCAGGGCCGCGGCCCGGTGCGCAACGCATGAAACCCTGGACAGTCCAGGGCCGCGCTCAAGACTTCCGGCTGCACATTGGCGTCGCCGCGTGCCAGCGAGATGCCCGGCACCCAAGCCGCAGCGACGATGTCCCGTCCCGGTACCGGACCTGCGAAGATGCGCAAGCCGTCGCCCTGTGCCCGTTCCGGTCCGCAGACAAAGCAGCCCGGGCACGGGTGTTCACGCGGGTCATTCGGGCCATTGCGCATGGAATCCAGCGCCTGCCGGTATCCGGGCGAGGCCGGAATCGCGAGGTCCAGCGGCGCCGTGGCGCGTGCCTCGAGGTACCGAAGTCCCGCATGGTCGATGGACCAGAGGCCTGGCTCCACGTCGTGCAACTCGAATTCCGTGTCCAACGGCGGAGCCCTGAGCAGCCGCACTGTCACAGACTGACCGATACGGTCCGATACCAGGCCGCAGATGTAGCCGCCATTGGCCGACCCGGGCGGGCCGCAGAAGCGGCTGGAAACTTTAATCACGGAGGATTCAGTATTGATCATACGTTCTATGCAAGTACGTCGGGAATGAACGCCGACACCTCGATCTGGCACATTTCAACGAAATGAGCGGAATCCATATTACAATCACTGCAAGATTCGCGAGTATTGCCTAATCGCACACCTGCCCCTTGCGTCAGGCTCGCATGCACGAGATTCGATTTCCACCAGATTGCGCGCCCGGGCTGCGCGGCGGTCATTTCCAATCGACTGTTGGGATCCAACTGCGCAAAAGATGTGTCACTGACTTTACACAATCGCCCGGTAATCCATCCGCGGCGTAGCAGATGGCGATGACTGACAGGCTCTCGACAGTCTTCTGCAACCACAGCTGTGGTTACCGACTCACGCGCCTAGTTTCCGGCCTCACGCCGGGCCTGTTGCACTGCCTCACTGCCCTTGAGCGTGGAACCGCCGCCGAGGGCCACTCGCGCTTACTCATCATCGCGTCTCCAGACGCTTGGCATCCCGTATGGCACATCGATATGCACAACTTCGATGCGGTCAATCTGGCCGGCCGCGATATGGAATAGTTCCAGCATCGAGAGGCTGTTGGGAGATTTGATGTACGACTGCACCACCGACCCGTCTGCCAAATGGTCCTGCGCCGCCGCGGCATTGTGATCGATGAACGCGCGCGCGAGCACCAGGCCATGTGCCTCGTCGACCAGCATGTAATCGCGATCGCGCACGGCGGTGTCGAAAATGAACGTGCCGGTTTTAAACTGCTCGCCGCAGGAAAGCTTGCCCTCCGGGCGGTCGAATTTAGGATTGCCCGCCGACTCAAAACCGTTCTCCTGGCGCCGGCAGTCATCGCTAAAGAAGGTGAAGAGCCTGCCGTCATTGAGCTGCAGGGTGCTGAAATAGCCGTTCGCCAGGTCAATCATCCGCCGTCGTGGCGTGCGTTGCTCAGGCGCAAGCACTTGGTTCATCACCGGATAATGGAACAGCGTATGGGGGTCCCCAGCCGCCGGGGACGGCGGCTTGCCGGCGTCCGGGTGATTCGTCAAGGTCTCCGCCTCGGTAATTCTGCCGTCGGCGATCTTCAATCGCAGCGCAAAATAGGCCAGCGTTCCACGCTGCTCGGCCAGTCCCAATCCCCCCACCTGTCCGGTCTGCGGGTCGGTGAACAGGAGCATCTTCGTTGGTGTCGCGGTCGCTGTCCCCCACAGGCCGTCCCCGACGTGCAACCAGACATTGTTTTCGCTGAATTTCACCTTGTCGGCCCACGGTAGGCGCGCTACACCCCGCGCCCCCAGCGCGCTCAGGTAGCGATCGGCAAAGCCCTCCAGGCAGGCTGCATCGCAGGACGGCGTGACCGCATAACCGGCAAAAGCGCCCGCGGCCGGCGTCGGCAGCGACGCACAGAGTGCGCAGCCGGCGACGAGCGGGCGCAACCAGGAGTTCAGTATCATGAGAGGCGATTGGCGCATCAGATTCTCCAATATACGTGGTGCATGGAACAATCGACCTTGGCGCAAGGCCAACACTCGTTCACGGCAAAGCGCCAGGATGGGCCCCTGCCGAAAGATTCGCTGTCTCCGAACCACGGAATCATTCTATCCGCATCGATACCCGCGCGATGCCGTCTTCAATACCGACGATCTCCCAGGGATGTCCAGTCTCAAGAATGGCCTCGGCGACTTCAGCGAGCACTCGGCGGACGACGCTGCTATCTATTGTCGACAACTTGCTTCGCCAGAACCTGGCTCTCGAAGGCCAACAGGTTACGCACACTTTCTCGTCCTGAAACACGCTCGAAATGCGCGCGGCATTTCGCAAACCGTGACAGATCCACTTCAAACTGCATCGCTCGTCGGAAGCACCAGAAGAAGAACGCATCGGCAAGCGTAAAGCGATCCAGGAACCATTCCTTTTCGCCCAATAGATCTTCAGCGACCGTAAACTTCTCTTGGAGCATTTTATGGGCGGAGCGTCTCACTCCATCTTCGGAGCCGGGAACATCACAGTATCGCGCGGGCAATATATTCGGGGTCAAATGCGGATGGATCCCAGAATCGCACCACGCCATCAATTCGATAACCTTGAACTCATCATCGCTGCCACTTGGCAGCAACCTTGCCTTAGGAAACTTTCGAGCTACCCAAAGCTGGATGGCCATGTTCTCGGTGAGCGGCTTACCATCGATCACGAGCACTGGCACCTGATGTTTGGGATTGATCCGAAGAAACTCCGGAGTCAGGTGCCCTCCGCGCCTGAAGTCAACGACCTGGACCGAGAACTCCGCTTCGGCTTCCGCCAGCGCGATATAGGGCACTAGGGCGCATGAAATCGGGGCGTAGTAGAGGATTAGTTCCATGGCGCTTGAAAGCTCCTTTGGCGCGGTCGTACAAGTTTGATCCCCGCGTCGTCGACGCGGCCCTCACCGGCTGCCGATCTTGCCATAAACCCAGTAAAGCCGACGCCTGGAAGGATCGAACGCTTCGTTGCCCATGAACTGGCCGCTCGCTCTGTGGCGCAGGGCCCGTTGTTGGTGGTCATGCGTTAGCGCGTCGCGCCGTAGGTATGAGGTCAACGACCGTCTGCGAGATCGCGCCGAAGGGGCTGCCGCCGTCAGGAAACCTGGCTTCCATTTTCACATGATCGCCGAAAGCCATGAAGTCCGTTTTCGGCTTTCCTGTGCTGATCATTTCGATCGCGCGCCGCTCGGAAATGCAACTTGATCCCACCTTCGCATACTCCGCGTTAGCCACCGTACCCGAACCGATGATCGTGCCGGCAACCAGGTCACGCGTCGCCGCGGCGTGGGCGATAAGCTCGTGAAAGCCAAATCGCATTTCGCGGCCATTGGCATGGCCGAAGGGCTCGCCGTTCCAGTGGATCGCCAGATCCAGGCACACGCGGCCATCGCGCCACCCTGCGCCCAGTGCGGCAGGGGTGACCGCGAAGGGTGCCATGGAGCAGGCTGGCTTGGCCTGGATCCACCCGAAACCGGTCTTCATCTCGGGCAAGGCCAGGCTGCGCAACGACCAATCGTTGATCTGCACGATCAGTTTGATGTATCCCTGCGCCTCCGCCGCGCTGGTTCCCATGGGCACCGCATCGACGATAACGCCGTACTCACCTTCAAAATCGATTCCATCGGCCTCGCTGCGAAATGGAACGGGTTCGAATGGGCCGTAGAAGCGATCGGATAGGCCCTGATACATGAGCGGCTTGTCGCTCGGTAGCGGATCGGTCCCGAAGGCGACCTGCATGAGATCGGCGTGAACCTGGAAGGCGGACCCGTCCAGCCATTGCCAGGAACGCGGCAGCGGCGCACGCAGGCTCGCGGGATCCAGGAGCTTACCCTCCCCAGCGGCGAGCCTCCTAGCCGCTGCCTGCAGATCTGCCTCCGCGGCCGACCAATCACCGAATGCCGACAGCAGGCTCGGCCAACGAGGTCCAGCGACCAGCGCGCGACCCTGGTCCTCGGATACCACAATGAGCTCGCCGTCCGGAGTGCCGTTGGCACGTGTCGCCAGTCTCATCGGGTACGCCCTCACTCAAGCCCGCCTTCGTAGGCCCCGTCGATCAGCACGAAGACGATACGGCACGGCTTGCCCGAGCGATTGGCCCAACCATGATTGGTACCGCGCTGAATGACAATATCTCCAGGGCGAATGACGGTCTCCCCCACATCCATGATGAGTGTCAACTCTCCCTCCAGCAGGATGCCGTAATCGACGGTTTCGGTGCGGTGCATGAAAGCGTGGCGCGATCCGGCGCCGACATGGGATGAGGCCTCGGTGGCACCCACTTCCGCGAAATGGGCCCGCGCCTCCTCCGGCGTCATCGTCTTAAGACTTGTGTCATCGGGCGCGATGTCGAGCACCCGGATGCGGGTGCCATTCTTCGGTGGCGCGAGGCTGATTCCTGCCTCGGGCGGCTCGCCCGAGGTCCGGTCGATGCGGGCCGGCGTCTCGCGCGTGTTCCAAATCTCATAGAAGACCGGGCCGTGCGCACCGCCGATCTTCTGGATGCGTGCGGGCGGCCCGTCGTCCTGAATGATCGCGTTGCCGCCGGCGTCGTGGCCGGTGATGATGCGACGAATGGCTCCCAATGGCATGTCCAATCCCTCCCTATTCACGCCGTACGCCCGCGCAACTGCTCGGCGAACCAGTCGGCGATGTAGTCGCGGGCATAGGCCATGTTGTCGGCACCCACATGCTCGACACCGCCCTCGCGCTCGGTAAAGATCTTCAATTCCCGTGCGGGCGAGTTGACGAGCTGGTCGTAGCTTTGCTGCGCATAGTCGAGCGCGATCTGGCGATCCTTGGCCCCGTGCGTCACCAGAAACGGCACGCGGATCTTCTCCATGACGCCATTCAGGTGCATATCGGCCGCGCGGTTCAGAAATTCCGGCATGTCGGGCGCGCCGAAGGCCCACATGACATGCGCCCAATAGTGCGGCACGGGATTCTCACCCTCGCGCTTGAGGCGCTGTTGCTGCACCTGCGCCCAATTGTGGTTGGCACCCCAGACTGCGCCCGCCACAAAGCGTGGCTCCATGGCGACAGCTCGCGGCACGAAGTGACCGCCGAGGCTGATACCGGTCATGCCAATGCGTTTTGGATCGCAGTCGGCTTGCTCTTTGAGCCAGTCCACGGCCTTCGACGCCCAGTGCTCGCTGTGCGGATCGACCGGCAGGCCCTGCAGGCGCAAGGCTTCGCCGCTACCCGGCTGGTCCACGCACAGCGTTGATACGCCGCGCCGGGCAAGTGCCTCGGGCAGACGCGACCAGTAAAGCAGTTCCTTGCAGCTATCCAGGCCGTTGCAATACACCACGACCGGATGTGGACCCTGCCCAGGCGCGCGGGAGTAAAGCGCCGGCATGGTCCCGTGCGTGAGCGGGATTTCGATGCGCTCGCGGTTGAGGCGACCGAGCTGGGTGGAGCGGTCGAAGATAGTGCGCGCTCGCGCATACGTGGCCTCCCGCCCGACTGATCCGTGGGCCTGCATCCGCTCCGCGACGAGCAGGTAGAGAGCCGCGCGCTCGAACTTGTTCGAGGCGGAAAAGCCGCGCCCGCGTGACTCATCCGCGGTGGCCAGGCCGATGAGCCGTTCGGCCACCGCCACCCAGCGCTCCATGAACTGGGGCGTACCCGCATCCGCGCCCTGTGCCGCGGCATCCCGCAGCGGCTGACACATGTCGATGATTTCACCGATCTGGGCGCCGCTTTCCAGCGCCATGGCCACCGAGAGATTCCAGATGTAGTTGGGAAAATATTCGAACAGGGCCATGGGTCAGACCGGCGCGGGCTGGAACAGCCGAGGATCGGGCGCGGCGTGGGGCATGCTCTGGGGTCCACCCACACCAATGCCCCATTGATCCATGATCCGCGGAGCGGGTTGATAGATCCGCGCGAGATGCGTCTCGAATTCAACCTCTTCGAGCTCGGCGGTGTACTCCACGGCAAAACCGCCGGGCGTCACGAAGTAGCTGAAGGCGTTGTCCCCGGCCGTGTGTCGGCCCGGCCCCCAACGCAAGCCGGTACCGGCCTGCTTCAGCCGGGAAATGCCCGCCATCATGCCGTCCACATCGGTCATGTCATAGGCCACGTGATTGATGCAAGGTGGTCCCGGCAGGATGGCCAGGCGGTGATGCGCCGAGTTACACCGCAGAAAGCACATGAAGTCGCCGAGCCAATCGCTGACCCGGAAGCCGAGGACATCGACGAAGAAGCCCACCGCCGCCTTAAGGTCGGGCGAGTGCAGAACGACATGACTGATGCGAACGGGAAGTCCCTCCCAGCGGCCGATCAATCGGCTGTCGCCCCGGGCAACATCGCTGGATATCTCAAACGGCAGGCCATCCGGTGAGAAGAAGCGGAAGGCGTAGCCCGCACCCGGCCCATCAAGTTCGCGCGGACCATGGACGATCCGGCAGCCGGCGGCGGCGACCTTCCCATGCAGTGCCTCCACATCGGCCCGGCTCTGCGCCGCCAACCCGATGATATCGAGGTGATTGGTCGTGGATTTTCGCAGCCGGACGGTATGGTGTTCATCGCTTCCCGGGGTCTTGAACCACGCCATGCCGTCCCGGGCGGCGACCTCACTGAGACCCCAAGTTTCCAGATAGAAGCGCCGCTCGGTTTCGAAATCGGCAACGCCATAACCCACATAGCGGATTTCAGTCACCCGACTCATCTGGGGTTCCTCCTGATCAAATTGGTTGGGCCGTCACGGCGAACATTTCGGCAGTCGCCCTGGCGTTATCGATGAGCGGTCCTTTGCCAAGCTGGCCCATGCAGATAGCCAGGCTGGCGCGCACGATGTAGGCACAGCGCTCGAATCGGCGATCGCGATAGGCGCTGAAAGCCGCTTCGATATCGTCACAGCGGGCCAGTTCCTCGGCCAGCACCAGACCGTCTTCGATCGCGAGTCCAGCACCCTGGCCCAGATGCGGAGTCGTCGTGTGCACCGCATCGCCAAGCAGCATGATCCGCCCCCTGTGCCAGGACCCCTCAACGAGCAGCCCTTCGAGCGGGCGGTAAACGACACCCTCAGGGTCCGTTATTTGTTGCGCCAGCGTGCGTATGGCGGGGGCACATGCCGCCGCCTTCGCCCGCATCGCCGCCGCCAGCTCCTGGCGCGCATAGCGTTGATTTGCAGGTTCCGCGGTCGTCAAATACAGGTACATGATTCCCTTGCCAATCGGCACGAGACCGGCGCCGATCGCGCCGTTGTAGACATGCAAGGCATCGAGGTCCGCGGGACTGGGCAGGTTGTAGCGCCAGACCGCCTGACCCGTAAATGCAGGGGCCTGCGCCTGGGGAAAGATCATGGCGCGAGTCTGGGAATAGACGCCGTCCGCTCCCACGACAATATCGAATGTTTCCTCGGTCCCGTTGGAGAAGCGCACGCCTACGCATTCGCCGCGGTCCTCGAAGGCCTCCACGGTAATGCCGAGCCGAACGACGGTCCCTGCTTCACTCGCCGCTGCACCCAGCACCTTTTGCAGCGCCCGGCGGCTGATTCCAAGGTTGGCCGGGTATTCCTTGAGCAGCCGAGGCGATGGCACCCGTGCCAGCTTGGTTCCATCCGGCGCGTGCACCTCGACAAAATCAAAGCCCACGCCCGCATCGACATAGCGGTCGAGGATGCCAAGTGCGTTCATGGCACGCAGCACATTACCCTGCTGGATGATGCCGACCCCATAGACGGACCAGGTAGGATCCTGCTCGATGAGGGTGACAGGGAAGCCGCGCTGACGAAGCGCGATTGCTGAGGTCAGTCCGCCGATTCCACCGCCGACTATGAGAACTGATAGGTCCCTCACCCCACATTCCCCCAGCCCACTCGCCCGATCTGCCGGTCGGAAAAAGACGGCTCGCGGTTGCTGCCGACACGAACGGCGCGATCGAAACTTCCAGTCACAGGTTGTCGCTCCTCGCCGGCCAGCTCAGCCCGTTGATCTGACACGACCGGGCCTACGGCGCGTCGCAATGGAAATTCCGTGCGTCGTCCGTATCTCCGTGCCCGATGTAGGTTGCCACCTTGGGGTGCGGACACAGCGGGCGCGTCCGTACGGGCCGTCCGGGCGGGTTGCTGGCGATGAGCCGCTCGGGTGCGGTGCCGGTTTGCACCCATTGATCAATTGCCCCGAGCATGTCGATGCTCGAGGGTCCGCTGCCGCCGCCGCAGTGCCCCATCCCCGGCACCATGAACAGCCGTACATTCTGGCCGGCGCGTCGCTGACCAATGTCCTTGACCAGCGCCTGGTAGAAATTGACGGTCGACTGCGGTGGAATCAGCCCGTCGGCCCAGCCGTGTGAAAGCAGCAGCTTGCGATTACCCGCGAAAAAACGCCCCAGCCCCGTGGGCGGCACGTCGATCGCATCGCTGCCGAAGGCCATCGCGCGGTCCACATCGTGATCGTAGTCGAAACTGCGGAAATCCCATGAGGGCTCATTGAACACCGATCCGCGGAAAAAGCTCGTCGCCACCGGGAAGGGTTCCTTCCCCATCGTCAGGACGAGCACCTGCGCCTCGCTGCCCACCGAAAATCCCGGGAAGATCTGCCTGCCGGTGCGTGGATTGCTTGGACCCGCATAGATGGCCCGCAGCGCGGTCAGTTGCGGCGCTGTCAGGCAATCCACCGCGTCGCCCGCCTTGCACTCGAGCACGCCGGGGTCGAAGTGACAGGCCGGCGGATTGGTGATGACGCCATCCTTGACCCCGTCGTTGGCATCGCAGGCCTCGAGTGCCGCCTTCTGCACCAGCGCGAACTTCGCCGGCGGAATGCTGCTCGCAGGATCCTTCATGGTCGCCGCGCCCGTCCACAACGAACTCACCATCAGGGGCACCATCGGGTTGGCGGGCGCCATTGCCGATATGCCGTCGTAGTCTTGCGGATATCGGTACGCCTCCATCAGGCCGATGCGCCCACCCGTGGAACAGCTGACGTACAGCGAACGCGTTGGGGCGTTGCCGTAGAAGGCCTTGATAGTCGCCTTGGCGGCCACCGCCGTCTCGTGAACTGCGCGGTGGCCAAAGTCGGTCAGTTTTTCCGGATGCCCGGCAAAAAATGTTCCATCCATGGGACTGCCCTGATGGCCCACATCGGACGCGGCCGTGGCGTAGCCGTGTGCAAGCGGCGCGGCCATGTCGCCGTAAGCGATCGAGCCTGCCCAGACACCGTTTCCGCCGCCGACAAATTTCCCATTCCAGCCGGATACTGGCATCCATACTTCGAAACGGATATCAGAATCGGGGGTCGGCTGGATGGTGCCCGCAACACGGCAGAACGCCGGAAGCGCGGCGAAGTTCGCCGGTGGCCCGCCCGGGGCGCCACCTGCACCAGCCGGCTTGAAGGCGCCTGCCGGCACTTCGGCGACCAGGGTGATCGTGGTATTGCGGATCTTCAGCTCCTGCGAGAGCGCACCGCACGAAGGGGCTGCATGCACAGGCAGTGCGGTGAAAAGGACCGCGAGCAGCGGTATGAAGGAAATAGAAGTTCGGCCCATAAAACCCCCTTTAAATCAGCCGGAAGACTAGCACGCTCGTATCCAGCCTCCGTAGCGCGCATCGACCCCAACCTGTTCTTGCAGAACCTGATGTGGCTTGCCATCCTCGGTCCCGCCCACCGAGGCCGGCGACTGTCGTAAAACATCAATAAAAACAAAATATTGTGTAATTTTCTTCCCGTCTGGTCGAAAGCCTGAGGTTGCGCCCCGTAACCTATTGATGTTGTCTAAGCGTATCGCACGAACATATACATCCCGAGCGCCCCGTGATTCATCGAGCCTCAAGAATTGAAACTCTGTCCGGATACCATTCTTATCGGCGGGAACCGCGCCGGGAAGAACTACTGCGCTTGCGAAAGTCCGTGATTTGGAAATCGGCATGACTTCGACTCGCGGCACCGTTCAGGCCAGCGGCCTTGCAACTGGGGCGCGGAAACTCGCCCGCTGAAGACGCAACCTGCTTCGACGGGGTTAGACTGCGACCAAATGGGAAAGACCGTGCTGCCCGACCCGATGGCCAATCAGGTGAGCGAAACCCCCGTCGTGAAGTGGGAGGTACAAGACACCACCGCGCGTCAGGCCACCCTGATCCGCATTTTGACCCGAATCTCGCGCGAGGCATTACAGGGAGCCAGTCTGGATTCACTGATGCAGGGCATCTGCGATTGCCTGGTGGCTGAACTTCCGGTCGCCATTGTCAGCGTGCTGCTGCTGGACGACGACAACAAACAATTCATCCACGAAGTCTATTCCGGCGAATTCACCCGCTCGCCGCTGGCAGTGGCCGGCCAATGGCCGATCACCGTGGGCGCAGCCGGTCGTTGTGTGCAACTGGGGCGGCCACACCTGATTCCCGACACCGCCATCGATCCGGATTACGTACCGGGCAACGCCACCGCGCGCTCCGAGTATCTGGTTCCTATCCGGCACCGAAACCGCCTGCATGGCGTCCTCAATCTGGAGTGCGCCCGCACGGACTTCTTCGGCCCCGAGGCCTGCGCGGTGTTTGATGCGGTTGCAGATCTGGTCGCCGGCGCCATCCACTTTGCGCGCGTAGCCGACGAGCTCACCGAGGCCAACCGCAAGCTGAATTGGTTGTCTATGCGCGATGGCCTGACTGGGATCGCTAACCGCCGCCAGTTTGACGCTCGCCTGGCCGAGACCTGGACGCGCCAAAGTCGTGGCGGCGCGCCGCTCGCGCTGTTTCTCGCCGATGTCGATTACTTCAAGGCGCTCAACGATTCCGCCGGGCACCTTCGCGGCGACGAATGCTTGCGCCGGCTGGCGCGGATATGCGAGCGCTTCGCTATGGACGAATACGATCTGGTCGCCCGTTATGGTGGCGAGGAGTTCGTCTTGCTGCTGCCCGGCCGTAACCTGGATGCCGCAATCGCACAGGGCGAGGCGTTGCGCCGCGCGGTGAAGGAGGAAGCGTTGATCCATCCGGCTTCGCCGTTGGGGCCGCATGTAACGATCAGCGTTGGAGTCGCGGCGCTGGTGCCGTCCGCGGAAGCCACGGCTGAGCAGCTGGTGGCCGCCGCCGACCACGCGATGTACGACGCCAAGACCGGCGGCCGGGACCGGGTGGCGTGGCGCGCACTGGCCTGATCGCCTTTGATGACCTCTTGGGGCGGCCTACCCTGCGCACGCAGCCCGGGAAACTCGTTAGCCCGCCCGTGTAGCGCAGCCGGGGCAAGGTTTTGCGCATCCTGGCTCCGGGCCACGGCTTGCACTACAGTCACCCTCAAGTTCGAGGGAGACCAAGGATGCTGGTCGGAAATAAAGTAATCATTGCAGTCGCAATAAACGGTGGCATGCAGCAGGACCGGGAGGGGGCGACCATCCCCAAGCAGCCGGTTGAAATCGGCGAGGCAGCCGCGAGATGTTATGCGGCGGGTGCGGCCATGATTCATGTGCACGCGCGCGACCGACTGGGCAAAAATAGCGGCGATCGGGACATCTATGGGAATATCATCCGGGAGATTCGGGCCCGCTCACCCATTCTGATCCAGACAACGAACGGCATAGGTGTTCGACGCGATGCTCAAACCGGCCAGTTGATTTGGCCGACCGACAAGGAGCGGCTGGGGCTACTGGATTTGAAGCCCGAACAGGATCTGTTTGGCATCGCCGCGGGCTCCGCCGACTTCTACAATCCCGAGGGCGGCTACCCGGAGGAAACGCCCTATGTGAACTCCCCTGCCCTCCTTAAGCAAACCATCAAGACCGTCTACGCAAAAGGATCGGCATTGGAATACGAGGTGGTCGAGGCCAGTTCGCTGCACCGTCTGCTGCGGTACGCCGAAGAGGGCCTGTTCGACCGGGATCGGGACAATATGTGGCTGCTGCACGGCGGCGGCTTCGGCGCGACGCCACCGATTGCCCGAAATGTCCTGTTCGCGATTGATGAAGGGCTGCGCCTCTTTCCGAAGGCGATTTGGGGGGTCACCGGAACCGGCCGCGACATGTTCAAAATCGCCACACTAGGGCTGTCCTTGGGCTGTGACCTGGTGCGGGTGGGCTTCGAGGACGGCATTCATCTTCCAGATGGGACTGTTGCGCGTGATAACAGTGACATGGTCAAGGCCGCCGTGACGATCGCGGCCTTGTTTGGGCTGAAACCTGCCACCGTTGCGGACGCACGCGCTCGCTTCGGCCTTTCCTCCTGAGCGTATGCCGGCCCGGACCGTCCCGAAGGCAAGATATGGCTACTGAGTCCGGAGCAGCGTGAAAACTACGGAGATCTGGAAAATGAAGGCATTACTAATCGGCGCGGGTCTAGCCGTACTCGCGGCAACCGCAGTATCGGCCCAATCGCCCACTCCGGCGGCTGCCGCACCGAAGTTCGTGACCCTGGGCACCAATGGCGGCCCACTGTCCAATCCAGTGCGAGCAGAACCGGCCAACGCCATTTTGATCGGGCGCGATGTCTATCTGGTCGACGTGGGGGACGGCGCCTGCCAACAACTCGCCAAAGCCGGGGTTCAGGTGGCTCAAGTCCATGCGGTCTTCATCAGCCATCTGCATTTTGACCATATCGGGGGACTGTCCGCGCTGATCGGACTGCGCAACCAGCTCGGTATTCCTGGCGTCCTAAGCATCTACGGTCCGCCCGGGACCAAGGCGCTGGTCGAGGGACTCGCGGCCGCGACGGTCCCAAGTGCCCAGGCTGCCTACGGCTTTCAAGACAAACCCTTTGCCGATCCCGCCAGCACCGTAAAGGTCGTCGAGATGGTCGACGGCAGCATCGCCCAGGTCGGCCCGATCAAGGTTTCCGCCCGCCAGAACAGCCACTACAGCTTCGTGCGAGGGAGCGACCTCGACAGGCGTTACAAGTCTCTGTCCTTTCGCTTCGATGCGCCCGGACGCTCCATCGCCTACACAGGTGACACCGGACCCAGTACGGCAGTTGAGGAACTGGCATCCGGCGCCGATCTGCTGGTTTCGGAAATGATCGATCTGGACAGGATCCTGCCCTCGGTTCAACGCTCGGGACAGGCCGGGAACACATCTGGACAGGACATGCCGATGCACCTTCGCGAGCATCACATAACGCCCGATCAGGTCGGAGAAATCGCCGCCCGTGCGAAGGTCCATTCGCTGGTGATCACGCATCTGGTCGCGCCGGGCGCGACGGCTGCAGAACTCATGGGCTACCATGCAAGAATTGCCCAGCACTATTCAGGGCCGGTCATGATTGCGAATGATCTCGATGTCTTCTAAGTCCGCAATCTAGTCGGGCTGGCGCGGACCAACCTCACCGCTGACGGCTCCGCACCACGACTGATCGGCAGACTGCGTCCCCTCAAGGGGACGCCGCCCGATACACTCGCTCGCCACCGACGATGGTCGCCAGAATGCGCACATGGGCGATGTCCTCGGCGGGGATTTGCATGACGTTTCTGTCCAGAATGACCAGGTCAGCCAGCTTGCCGGGCTCGATGGAGCCGATGCTTGTATCTTCGTGCAATTCGTAGGCAGCGCCCAGGGTGATGGCGCGCAACACCTGCGCTCGGGTAAGACCGCGGTCCTGGCTCAGGCGGCCGCGGTATTTTGGATCGGCTTCCGGTGCATTCGTGCGCGTAACACCGACCTTGAGGGCGAACCATTCATCCAGTCGATCCACAGGCCAATCGCTGCCGAAAGCAATGGGCGCGCCGGCAGCCGCCAGGAATCCCGCAGGCTCCATGTAGCGGTAGCGCTCGGGTCCCAGATAGGCGCGGGCGCCATCAACGGTGTCCGGCGCAGGCTTTTCCCACTGGAAGGACAGCACCGGTACCGCGCCCAGCGCCCGGTATCGCGGAAAGTCGCGCGGATCGACGATTTCATCGTGGGCAATGGCGACTCGGATCTGCGATGGGGAAAACTGCTGACGCAGCATTGCGGTGGCATCCAGTGCCGCGTGTACGGCGCCGTCGCCGTCAGCATGGAAGTGCGGCTCCAGGCCAAGCCGGGCGGCCTCGGGCAGCAGCACCTTCAGGGTGGCCGGCGGGAAATACACCGCCGGCCCGGATGACGGACCGGCAACCCAGTGTGGCCGCTGAGCCGTGCCTTGGTTGACGAAGTACGGGGCCATCATGTTCCCGGTCATTGCCGGTGCGGTGATCACGCCATCCAGGAACAGCTTGATGTTGTGAACGCTCAGTCCGGTCCGTGGTTTGAGCGGACCCTGGTCATACTGCTGTGCCAAGGCCTGAGCGCCGGCCACGGCCTTGATCGGGTCGACCGCCGCCTCCGGGGTGATCAGGACTGCGAAATGGGCACGCACTGTGAGCTTGCCGTCGTGTGCCACGGCCGCGAACGCGGCAAGGGTCGTCCGATCGGCGGCTGCATCCAGAAAGGTAGTCACGCCCTGGGCATTGACGGCCGACACGGCTGCCGCTGCAGCCTTCACGTCCTCCGCCGCAGTGGGCGGCGGGAGTGCGGCCTGAATTGCCCGCATGGCGGCGTCTTCGAGTAGTCCGGTTGGCTCGCCGCGGGCGTCGTGGTGGATCTGGCCGCCCCGGGGGTCTGGGGTGTGCGCGTCGATGTGCACCAGGGTGAGTGCGCGGGAATTGGCCAGCGCCGTATGGCCGAAGGAGGAGAGCACGAAGATGGGGCGGCGTGTGTTGAGCCGGTCGAGCACCTCGCGCGACATGACCGTATTGCCGATCATCGCCTCCTGAAACCAGTTCCTTACCGCAAGCCAGCCATTGGGTTCCTGGAGCCGAGAGTCGTTTAGGCAGGTCTGGATGCGCGCCGCAAATTGCGCCTCTGTGAGGCGCTCGTAGTTTAGGTTGCATCCCAGCAGGGAGTGTCCCCCGGCCAGCGGATGCATATGGCCGTCGATAAGGCCGGGCATCATCATCCGGCCCCGCAAATCCTCGATCCGGGTCTGCGGGCCGATGAAGGTGTGCACGCCGGTGTCATTCCCCACATAGATGATGCGTCCGTCGCGCACGGCAACCGCCTGATGCACTGACTGCGCGGCATCTACGGTATAGATATAGCCGTGTTCGTAGACGGTGTCCGCGGGGGTTGCGGCCGTAGCGATCCGCGCGCCAAGCCCCAGTGCATACCAGAATCGCATTCTCACCCTGACTCTCCTTGCTTTCGCAGGACGCCGTTTTGATTCGTGCAATTCATTAGACGCGGCGGACCGCGGGCTGTCCAGCGGCAGGATCCCCGGTGGTGGAATCTGGACTTGGTAAAGGGCGGTTCTCCTCAGGTAGTTGCTCCACCACATTCTTCAAGATCGGCTGGCAAGTCCGCTCGCGATATTAACGAGCAGTGACTATATTGTTCTTGGCTTCGGCAGCCGCGGTTCCGGGCTGCGTCCGCCTGTTGCAAGCGGCCGTTCACCGTCGAAAACCCGGGGTTCCGCTCCTCTTGCAGTACCTCCCCCACCGTGCAGCAGGTAGCGGGTAAAGGAGGCCTCGGGTCATGTTTCCCCGCCGGGGATCTATGTTCCCGATCGACATGGACGCGTGTCGACAGGTCAATGATGGAGCTTCCGGTTCTACAGTTTCGCGCGTACGTCCAAAAGAGCGCTACGGCTGATCGCATCCGACGGTGGCGCGGTGAACTCCACATGGTGGGCGTGCAGCAGATTGAAGCCAGAAAGTCCAAGCTCCCAGTTGTCCGTCAGCCGCCAACTCAGCCGCAAGTTCAAATCCGCATAGGCCGGCACCGCGGGGTTGGGAAGCGACCCCACATAGCGGAAGCTCGCATCGAGCATCAGGCGTTTGCCCAAATCCATGGATGATCTTACGAATGCCTGGTGGCTCGGATCATCTCCGGCCTGCGCAGTGCCAAGCAGCTCACTACTTCCGGGCTTGAAGCGCAGATTCTCATGCAGCTCATCGAATCCAAACGACAACCGCCACCAGTCGCGCGCCCGGTAGTTGCCCCACACTTCCGCACCGTAGGTTTCCCCCTCCATCATATTGCCCCACTGCAAGGGCAGCAGCGTCGTGGGATTGAACTCGAGACTACGCAGGTCGTCGTAACGATTGAAGAATGTTGAGACCGAGACGGAGAAATCCTGGCCCACCTGGCCGCGGTATCCGACTTCGTAGGCGTTCAGGCGCTCAGGCTTGAAGTTCGCCCCTCCGACGAGGAACTCGACATTACTCAGATACTCGATGACCTCTCGGTCAAACGGGGTTGCCGAGCGGATGGCCCGCGAGGCGGCAGCCCACAGCAGGGTGCTGCCGTTCAAGCGCCAGGACAGCCTGGCGTCTGGCAAGGGCGTGGTCCCCGAATACGGGTCATGCTCCAGTTTCACGCCGATCGTCAATTTCAGGGCCTTGGTGACCTGAACGGCATCCTGGGCGAAGACATTGCCGAGATGCAGACTGCCGCTGGCCGGCTGGAACAGAAAGGTTGCCGTGTTGGTGATGCCGTAGCGGGTGATGCGATCCCCAGCGCCCCAGACGATGTCGTTGTGTGACCCCACGGAGAGGCTCTGCTGCACTTCCACGTCATAGGTGTTCAGCTCAAAACCCCCACTTCCGGGAGTGATCCGCTGCGTCTCATCGTAGTAGCCCTTCACTTGCAGGCTGGAGTTCTCCCCGGTCGGGTGTTCCCAGTGCGCGACCACGTTGCCGCCCGCCAGTTCCAGGTCGGGTGCGCCGATCTGGGCCTCGGTGCCATGGTACCCATCGCCCTGGATGGTGAGCGAATCGGCGCCGAGCTGCCAGTCGCTGCGGAATCCGCCCTGTACCTTGGACCACTGGTCCCCGGCGCTCGATCCATCCGGCACATCGAGCGCGCCGCGGTCAATGCCCTTGGCATACAGACGGAAGCTGCCGCCGTCGCCGACCTGGGCACCGAACTGCCCGCTGACGTTCTTCTCCAGATTGCCTGCGCCGATGCTGGCCTCGCCGCTTTGCCCCTGCGGCTGCGCCCGGGTAATGATGTTGATGACGCCATTCACCGCGTTGGCGCCCCAAAGAGTGGCACCGGGGCCGCTGATGACCTCGATGCGGTCCACATCATCGAGCACCACGTCCTGCACGTCCCAATAGACGCCCGAATACAGGGGCGAGTAGACGCTGCGCCCGTCAATCAGAACCAGCAACTTGTCGGAGAAGTTCTGATCGGCTGAGTTGCCGCTGAATCCGCGCGCCGTCACGATGTAGTTGCTGGCACTGAGCTGCACGACATACAGATTCGGGGCCAGTCGCAGGACTTCCGGGATGCTGGTGGCTCCCGAGCGAATGATGTCCTCGTGAGTGATGACGTAGATGGCCGCCGGAGCATCACCGAGGGGCTCCTGGCGCTTGGATACCGAGGTGACCTCGACATTCATCAACTGCTCGATGCTCAGACCCTTGAGGTCTCCCACGGAAGAATCCGCGGCGACAGCGGCGCAAGCGCTCTGCAGGGCGAAGGCGGCCGCCACACCGGCGAGCAGGATTTGCGCACACGAGCAGCGCGTGCCGCGAGCTTCAAGTCGCGATCGGGCATTCAGCTGGGTTAGCTTCACGGCCTTGCGCACTGCTGCCATTGACCCTTCGGTGCAGTCTGGTCGACGAATCGATCACCGGGAGGTTGCGCCATTGCGGCATGCGTGAGAATCGTTGTCGATGCAACCTGTGAGTCAGGTCTCATGAATCCGAGCGCATCGCCATTCCACCAGAGCCAAGCTTCAGTCCTGCAGATGACCATCAGGCAATCGACTTTGTCCGCGTCGTCTTCTCAGGGTCTGGAATTCTAACGACGTTAAGTTTTCGGCCGGTTTCCGGCCAGCAGCAGCGAGCTTGTCGGACGATTCCTACCCGGCTTCCCGTAAGCGCCGCCGTGATGCGCCCACGCCCCCCGGCCCTTCTCACCCCTGCCGGAAGCACGGCCCGGCATCGCGGTACGGGGCCACGGGACAGCTCTATTTCCACATTAACATCGGTTCATAAGTGACGTGGTTGGCTCAAGCCCTTGTTCCCATTCGCTAGGATAAGCCGTGTCTTTGGCCTAGCTAGGCCTTAGCCAGGGAACTCTATGCCCAAATTCGCCAGGCGCGCGGTAGGGATCGTGGCGTTGCTGCTCAGTGCGGCAGCGCCTGCCGCTGCGCCCGAGGATTTCCAGGTTGAGGCGGTGTTTCTGCTGCATTTCACGCAGTTCGTGGAATGGCCCCCGCAGGTATTCCCCAACGCCGGCACTCCCTTCGTGATCGGCGTACTCGGCCAGGACCCGTTCGGCCAGGCGCTTGACGAGGCGGTGCGGGGGGAGACCGTCAACGGGCGCCCCTTGGTGATTAAACGATTCGCGCGAGTGGCCGACCTGACGCCCTGCCAGATCCTGTTCATCGACCGGTCTGCGGCCGACAATGCCGGGGCCGTGATCGATTCCCTGACGCACGCGGGGACCTTGACGGTCAGCAACGTGAACGTACCGGCGCCAGCGGACGTGATCATTCGATTTCTCAATGAGGACCGCAGGATTCGCCTGCGGATCAACGTCGACTTTGCGCGTACCGCCGGACTGACGATCAGCTCGAAACTGCTGCGGCCCTCGCAAGTGGTCGGGACCCTCCCGGCGGGATGAGCATGGGCACCGGCATCCCCACCATCGGCAGGCAATTGACACGGATGGTGCTGGTCAGCAGCGGTGCCGCGCTGTTGCTCGCGGTCACTTGCCTGTTCGCGTACGACTTCGTGACCTTCCGGCAGTCCAGTCAGCGCCAGCTGGAGACGCTCGGCCAGGCCATCGCCGACAACTCCACAGCCGCCCTGGCCTTTGACAACCGGGATGACGCCCAGACGGTGCTGGCGGCCTTCCAGGTCGACGAGCACATCACGCGGGCCGCGCTGTACCGGCTGGATGGCGCCCTGTTTGCTACGTATCCCAGAAGCGCACCGGCCGGCGCCTTCCCGGCGCGTTTGCCGGCTGGCGCCGCGGCCTTTCGATTCGAGCACTCCGCCCTGGTGGGCACGCTGCCGGTGACCGAAGGCAGCCGGCGCATGGGCACGCTGTTCGTGCAGTCGGACCTGCGGGCCGTGTATGACCGCATCCGCCTGTACGCCGGAATCGTCGCGCTGGTGGTGTGCGCCTCGGGGCTGCTGGCCTATGTGCTGTCGCGACGGCTGCAGCAGCGCATCACCAATCCGGTCCTGAATCTCGCGCGGCTGGCCAAGGCGATCTCCACGCGCCATGACTATTCGGTGCGCGCGGGACCGGCCGGTGCCCATGAACTGGACCAGCTCACCGGCGCCTTCAACCACATGCTGCAAGCCATACAAAGTTCGGAAGCCCGTCTGCATGTGCAGCTGGGCCACCTGAGCCTGATTCAGCAGATCACGCGTGCCATCAGTGACCGTCAGGACATGAGCAGCATCACGCAGGTCGTGATCACGACGCTGGAGCGCAGTCTGCCAATCCAGTTTGGCTGCGCCGCGCAATATGATCCGGCCACGCGCTGCCTGAGGATCAGCACCCTGGGTGCCGGGAGCCACGCCTATGGCGAACGGCTGGCGCTGCAGCCGGATGCGCAGATTCCCCTGGACGAGAACGCCCTGGGCGCCATTGCCGACGGACCGCTGATCTACGAACCTGACACCGGCCGGGTGCGCCTGCCCTTGCTGCAGCGCCTGGCGGCCTGCCAGCTGGGGTCGGTGGTCATCGCCCCCCTGGTTGCGGAGCAGACCTTTTTTGGCGTGCTGATTGCGGCGCGCGAAGGCATCGATGCCTTCAGCAGCCCGGAATGCGAGCTTCTGAAACAGCTCAGCGAGCATGTGGCGCTGGCCGCGCGGCAGGCGGAACTCAATGCCGCGTTGCAGACCGCATACGATGACCTGCGCCGAACTCAGCAGGCGACCATGCAGCAGGAACGCCTGCGCGCCCTGGGGCAGATCGCCAGCGGCATTGCCCATGACATCAACAATGCGATCTCCCCGGTGTCGCTGTACACCGAATTCATTCTGGAGCGTGAGCCGCACCTCAGCGAGCGCACCCGCGGTTACCTGGTCACCATCCAGCGCGCCATCGAGGACGTGGCCGACACGGTGACGCGGATGCGCGAGTTCTATCGCGAGCGCGAGCCGCAACTGTCGCTGTCCCGAGTGGACCTGAACGTCACGGTCGAGCAGGCCCTGCAGCTGACCAAGGCGCGCTGGAGCGATCTGCCGCAACAAAAGGGCGTGATGATCGAGGTTCGGACCGAGCTGGCGCCGGAACCGGCCGAGATCATGGCGGCGGAAGGTGAGCTGCGCGCCGCACTCACCAACCTCATCTTCAATGCGGTGGACGCCATGCCGGAAGGCGGCGCCCTGACGATTCGCACCCGTCGCGTCGAGTCCGCCGCCCCGGATGGGCCGCCGCGCATCTATCTGGAGGTCTGCGACACCGGCATCGGTATGGATGAGGCCACGCAGCGGCGCTGCCTGGAGCCCTTCTTTACGACCAAGGGGGAGCGCGGCAGCGGCCTGGGCCTGGCCATGGTCTATGGAATGATCAAGCGCCACAGCGCGGATCTGCAGGTGGAGAGCGTGCCGCACCAGGGCAGCACCTTCCGTCTCATCTTCTCGGCCACCGTCGGGCTCAGTCCCGCGCTGCTCTCGGGCCCCGCCATGGAGACGCCGCGTCCGCTGCGCATTTTGCTGGTGGACGATGACCCGCTGCTCATTGGCTCGCTCCAGGACGTGCTGGTGGGAGATGGTCACGCTGTGACCCTGGCGAACGGCGGACAGGCGGGCATTGACGCCTTCAGCGCCCAGGCGCGCACCACGCAGCCCTTCAATCTGGTCATCACGGATCTGGGCATGCCCTACGTGGACGGGCGCCGGGTTGCCGCGGCCGTCAAGGCGTTGTGTGCCGACACGCCGGTCATTCTGCTCACGGGCTGGGGTCAGCGGCTCATCGCCGAAGGCGACATCCCGCCCCACGTCGATCGCGTCCTGAACAAGCCGCCGAAGCTGCTGGATCTGCGCACCGCCCTGACGCAGCTCAGTGCCGCCGGGGATTGTGCGCGGCAGGCCAAAGGGGCGCTCCGATCATGAACGCCCGCCTGATGATCGTCGACGATGAAGTGGCCCACCTGCGTGCGCTGTGCGACACGCTGGGATACGAGGGCTTCCGGGTCACCGGATTTCCCTCCTCCACCGAGGCGCTGCGCAACCTGAACCCCGGGGAATGCGATCTGCTGCTCACGGACCTGAAGATGCCGCAGATGGATGGCATCGAACTGTTCCGGGCCGCCCGCGCCAAGGATCCGGACATCGCCGGTGTCATCATGACCGGTCACGGAACCATCGATACCGCCGTGGAGGCGCTGCAGTTTGGTGCGCTGGACTATGTGATCAAACCGTTCCGGCTGAACGTCATCCTGCCCGTCATCGCCCGGGCACTCGACATCCGGCGGCTGCGCATCGAAAACGCCGCCCTGCAGCGCCGGGAGCGTGCGCAGGCGCTGGAACTGGCCGCCGCCTACCAGGATCTGGAATCCTTTTCCTATTCCATCTCCCATGATCTGCGATCGCCGCTGCGCGCCATTCGCGGCATGACCCGCATGCACCTTGAGGAGGTGGAGGCCACGCTCAGTGAGAGCGCCCGCAAACGGCTCGATCAGGTGCTGCGCGGTGCGGATCGGATGGATCAGATGATCGAGGACCTGCTGCGATTCTGCCGCCTCAGCCGCGAGGCTCCCACGCTCCATCCCATCGACCTGCATGCCATGACGCGGCGCCTGGTCAGTGGGCTGGCGGCCGCCGAGCCGACGCGCCTCATTGAAATGAACATCGAGACGCTTCCGCCGTGCCAGGGCGATGCGGGACTGATCGAGCAGGTGATGACCAACCTGCTGTCCAATGCCTTCAAGTTCACCCGTGATCGCGCCGATGCCAGGATCGATGTCGGCAGTTACCGCACCAGCGCCCCCGAGGCGCCGGAGCAGGTCTATTTCGTGCGGGATAATGGCGCCGGGTTCAATATGAAGTACGCTGACAAGCTCTTCGGGGTGTTTCAGCGACTGCACTCGCAGGATCAGTTTCCGGGCACGGGCGTGGGCCTGTCGATCGCGAAACGCATCCTGGAACGCCACGGCGGGCGCATCTGGGCGGAAAGCGCCCCGGGAGCGGGCGCCACATTCTGCTTCGTCGTGCAGCGGGGATCGTGATGCAGCTAAGCAACGAGAAGGCCTTTCGCGTGCTGCTGGTGGAAGACGTGGAGCACGAGGCGGAGCTGGTGATCCACCAGCTGCAGCGTGCCGGCCTGCGCTTCGACTGGCGTCGGGTGGAAACCGAGGATGCGCTGCGCAAGGATCTGGCGGAGTTCTCCCCGGACATCATTCTCTCGGATTTCAATCTGCCGCAGTTCGATGGTTTATCTGCGCTGCAGATCGCGCGCGAGGTCGCCCCATCGGCGCCCTTCATTTTCGTGTCCGGTACGATCGGCGAGGAGCGCGCCATCGACGCCCTGCACGCCGGCGCCGCCGACTACGTGCTGAAGAACAACCTGCTGCGCCTCGCCCCGGCGGTGAAACGGGCCCTGGCGGATGTCGAGCTGCGCACGGAACGGGGGCGCCAGCAGGCGCAGATCGCACGCCTTGCCCGGGTACTGGGCCTGCTGAGCGGGGTCAATGCACTGGTCGTTCGTGTACGGGACCGCAAGGAACTGCTTCAGGAGACCTGCCGCATCGCGGTGCGCGCCGGCGGTTACCTGAGCGCCACCATCTATACCAAGGTCCCGGGCAAGACGGACCTGGCGGCCGTCGCCACCGAGGGATCGGACGTGCTGCGCAGCGCCCTGGCGGAACCTGCGGCGCCGGGCACGGACATTCTTGAGCGCATCGTTCGGACCGGGCAGATCTTCGTGTCGAACAATCCATCCAGTGTGCACCTGCCGGCCGCGCTGGCCGAGGCGATGCGCGCCGGGGCCTTGCAGGCCGTGGTCGGATTGCCGCTGAAGATCGACCGGACGCCGATCGGCGCGCTGCTGTTGGGCGCACCGGAATCCGACTCCATCAGCCGCGATGAGCTGCGCACGCTGCGGGAGATCGCCGGCAACCTCTCCTTCGCGCTGCAGTATCTGCAGCAGGACACCAAGGTGCGGCTGCTGTCACATTTTGATCCGCGCACCGGACTGGCCAAGCGTTCATTGTTCTGCGATCGGCTGGCGCGGGTGCTGGCCAACCCGGCCGGTGCGGCCGCGCGCATCGCGGTCAGCGTCATCGACGTTGAGCGTCTGAGCATGATCAATGATTCGCACGGCCGCCGGACCGGTGACCTGATGCTGCAGGGTATCGGCGATCGCCTGCGCAGCCGTTTCCGCAGGAGCGAATGTGTCGCGCATTTTGGCGGGGGCACCTTCGCGGTGTTCGTCGATGTGACCGGACGGCACCCCGAGGAGATGCTGACGACCATGCGGGCGCATGCGGCCGCCGTGTTCAGCCCGCCCTTTCTCATCGAGCAGCAGGAGATCTCCGTGGCGGTGCGCTCCGGTCTGGCCGTGCACCCGGATGATGGCATCGACGCCAACGCTCTGGTGCAGCATGCGGAGCTGGCGCTGCAGGAGGCGCGGGCGACCGGGGCGCGGGAAATCAACTTCAGTGCCGAGAAGCATTCGGAAATGGTCAGTCGGCTGGCGTTGGCGCAGAAGCTGCGCCTGGCACTGGAGCGCCAGCAGTTCATTCTGCACTATCAGCCGAAGATCGATATCGCCTCCGGCCGGGTCTGCGGCGCAGAGGCGCTGCTGCGCTGGCAGGATCCCCAGGCGGGCCTGGTGTCCCCGGCGGCCTTCCTGCCGGTGCTGGAGTCCACCGGTCTGATACTGGATGTGGGAGCCTGGGTGATGGAGCAGGCCGCCCAGGATTGCCGCGAGTGGCTGCGCGCCGGGCTGCCGCCCGTGCGGGTCGCGGTCAATATCTCCCCCTCGCAGCTGCGTCAGGCTGATTTCACGACGCAGTTTCTGAATGCCACGGGCGCCTGGGCCACGGCCGAGGCGGGGCTGGATGTGGAAATCACCGAAGGGGCGCTGCAGGACGATTCGGTGGAAGAGGTCAAGCGCCTGGCGTTGTTGCGCTCCCTGGGCGCGAAGATCGCCATCGATGATTTTGGGACCGGCTACTCCTCCCTCAGCCGCCTGTCCTCGCTGCCGGTGGATACCCTGAAAATAGACCGCAGCTTCGTCAAGGAGCTCCCGGGCAGCGCCCAGGGCATTACCTTGGTGCGGACCGTGATTTCTCTGGCACAGGCCTTCGCCATGACCACGGTCGCCGAGGGCGTCGAGACCCGGGAGCAATTCGACATGCTGGGGGAAGCCGGCTGCACCCAATCGCAGGGTTACCTGCACAGCCGGCCGGTGCCGGCCGAGAAGTTCGCCGTCATATTGCGTGACGGCCACACCTGACCCCTGCAAGCCCGTTTCAGGCTGCGGGGCTAGTGTGCGGGATACCGGATTCTCGGGTCACTCGGGCTGGGTCTGGCGCAGAACCTTGTCCAGTTTTCCGCGCAGCACCTCGAGGGTGAACGGCTTGGCGATAAAGTCTGCCGCGCCCGCTTCCATGCCGCTGATCAGGGTCTCCCGGCGGGCATCGCCGCTGATCAGGACCACCGGTGTGTCGAGAAGTTGCGGCATCGTCTTCAGCTGCCGGGTCAGCGCAATGCCGTTGATGTCCGCGAGGCCGATGTCCAGGAGAATGACATGGGGCGTCAGGTGGGCCAGCTCGCGCAACGCCTGGTGCCCCGATTCCACCAGCACCAGGGAGAACCCCAGGTTGTTCAGGGCGGATCGCAACGCGGAGCGCATGTGGTCATCGTCATCCACGACCAGCACCACGGGCTTGATCTGCCTCACCTGGGCGGCCAGCGCGCGGGCCCCGGCCAGGGCCGGTGCGACTTTGTCCTTGAGGTCCTTCGCCCAGGCGTTCATGGGCTCGACGCCCTGGTCGCGCGCCTGTCGGGTCTGTTCAAGCTGTCGCCGCTTGAACTGCTTCAGCTGCCGTGCCAGGGCATCGGAGTCCTTGATTTCCACCGCGCCATCGGCGCCGCTGGCCACCAGGTGCTGTGAGAATTCATCGTTCGCGCTCGAGAGCTTGCGTTCCAGGTCGAGCAGGGACTCGTGCGCGGCGGCGGCCTGTTTCTGGCCCTGCTCCAGTTCCTGGGTCAGCTTGCGATCAAGATCCTCCAATTGCTCCGCGTGCAGGCGCAGTTCCGGGCCCGAGGGTCCGTCGCTCTGCCCCGCCTGTAGCTCGCGGCTCGCCAGCCACACGCTCATCACCAGGCGCAATCCGTCCGGTGGATTGGGCCAGTACTGAACGTAGTCGTCGAAGACCCGCTTCTTGCACAGGTCCAGCGCGGCGAGGGTATCTTCGCCGCGGCAAAGCAGGATGGTTCGGTGTTTGCGCTGATAGATGGACTGGCATAGACGGTGCAACCCGAGATAGTAGCGCTCGGCCGGCTCGAGCCTCTTGAAGGCCATGACGATGACATCCGGGGCCTGCGCCTCGAACTGCGCCACCGCGGCATCCGCATCGGTGGACCCAGAGACGTGATCAAAATGACTCTGCAGCTGCTGCACCAGCTGCTGAACGTCCCGGGGATCCTCACCGGCGACGAGCACCCGTGCCGAGGCCGGCGATTTCATGCGCGGGCCTGGGGCAGGAAACGGGGCGATGGGGTACAGGAAACCATCCTGAAATCACACTCCCCTCTCGGCCAACATACTGCGACGGCCGTCTGATTCCCGAATCACATAACGGCTAGCAATCAAGGACAACCGTTCCGGTTACGCTGACGTTTAACGGCGTTCAGCGGAGGGCCAGGAGCCCGATTCCGGGCAGGCCTCAAACGCACCGGCCGCTCTCGGCACCTCACCGGTCACGGCCCAGTGCGGCAGGGCCAAGGCTCTCCCGAGACACAGGCCGCGGGACTGAGGCGTCTCTTGTCTGTTTTGCCGTCCGCGTCCGCTGCTCACGGGAGGCCGTCTATGTTTCCGGGGGCACTGCGGCGATACTACCCTGGTCGCGAATCCATCGCCTTTGCACGTATTCAGTCTCCCATTGGACAGCACCACACGCCAACCAGACGAGGAAACCGATCGGCGGTCCGAACTGCGCTATCAGACCCTCTTCGAGACCCTGATCGAGGGTTTCTGCACGATCGAGATGATCTTCGATGAGGCCGGCAAGCCCGTCGATTACCGATTTCTGGAGGTCAACCCGGCGTTTGCCAAACAGACTGGCCTGTACGAGGCTCAAGGCAAATCGATGCGCGAGCTCGCACCCGAGCACGAGGCGCACTGGTTCGAACTCTACGGCAAGGTCGCCCTGACCGGCGAACCGATTCATTTTGAGAATGAAGCCAAGGCACTGGGCCGCCATTACGACGTGCGCGCGTACCGCGTGGGTGGACCCGGGAGCCGCCATGTCGGGATCCTGTTCAATGACATCACCGACCGCAAACGCGCCGAGGTGCGGGTGCAGGCCCAGCTGGCGCGCCTCAATCTGCTGCAGCAGATCACCCGGGCGATCGCCGAGCGGCAAGACATCCACAGCATCTTTCAGGTGGTCATCCGCACGCTGGAGGAGCACCTGCCGGCGGACTTCTGCTGTATCGGCCTGCATGAGGCGGCCGCCGGCGAGCTGCTCGTCAGCAGCGTGGGCCTGCATGGCGAATCCGTTCTGGCGATGCCCGCGCAGGCGCGCGTGGACATCAAGGCCAATGGGCTGTCGGGCTGCCTGCGAGGACAGCTGATCTACGATCCGGAAATCAGTCAAACCGCCTTCCCGTTCCCGAAGCTCCTGGCCGCAGCGGGGTTGAAGGCGATGGTGGCCGCGCCCTTGTTGGTCGAGGGCCAGCTGTTCGGCGTGCTCTTCGCGGCGCGCCGCTCGGGCAATGGTTTCAGCAGCGGGGAGTCGGAATTCCTTTCCCAGATCGCCGAACACGTCGCCTTGGCGGCCCATCAGGCGCAACTGCACGGCGCGCTGCAGCAGGCGTATGACGACCTGCGTCAGACGCAACGCGCGGTGGTACAGCAGGAGCGTCTGCTGGCCTTGGGCCAATTGGCGAGCGGCATTGCACACGACATCAACAATGCGATTTCGCCGGTGTCGCTGTATACGGAATTGCTTCTGACAAGGGAACCGGGCTTGAGTTCCGGGGCTCGCAAGCAGCTGGAGACCATCCAGTGCGCCGTGGATGACGTAGCTCGCACCGTCGCGCGCATGCGCGAGTTCTATCGCCAGCGAGAACCGCAGCTGACGCTGCTGCCGGTCGACATCAATACCCTGGTACAGCAGTCGGTGGATCTGACGCGCGCCCGCTGGAGCGATATGGTGCAGCGGCGGGGTGCCGTGATCGATCTGCGTACCGAGCTTGCAGCGGACTTGCCGGCCATCATGGGTGCTGACAACGAGATTCGAGAAGCGCTCATCAATCTGATCTTCAACGCAGTCGATGCCATGCCGCAGGGCGGTGCGCTGACGCTGCGGACCCGAGTCGCACCGCAGTCCGGGGTCGTGCAGGTCGAAGTGAGCGACGCCGGGATCGGAATGAATGAGGAGACTCGCCGCCGATGCCTCGAGCCCTTCTTCACGACCAAGGGCGAGCGCGGCACGGGACTCGGGCTTGCGATGGTCTACGGCACGGTGCAGCGCCACAGCGCGGAAATCGAGATCGAAAGCGCGGTGGGTCAAGGCACGACGATGCGTCTGAGCTTTGCGCTGGCCACCCGATCCGCCGTGGTTCCCGCGGAGGCAGGGGCGGTGAATGTCGTACCGGCACTGCGCATCCTGCTTGTGGATGATGACCCGCTGTTGCTGAGTTCGCTGCGCGACACGCTCGAAAACGATGGTCACCGCGTCACGGCGGCGCCTGGCGGTCAAGCGGGGATCGACGCCTTTGTTGCGGCCAACGCGCAGGCAGATCCGTTCCAGATCGTCATTACCGATCTTGGCATGCCTTACGTAGACGGGCGCAAAGTCTCCAGTACGGTGAAGGCGATAGCGCCGGCAACGATTGTCCTGCTGTTGACCGGCTGGGGCCAGCGACTCGCCGCAGAAGGCGACGTTCCGCCCCATGTGGATGCCGTATTGAGCAAGCCGCCGAAGCTGCGTGATCTGCGCGAGGCAATGGCGCGAGCATGGAAACTCATGCCTTGCGTGGCGGTTGCGGAAACTACGGATCGCTCATAACCGGTCGGTGAATTACCGTGCGCATCAGGCAGGTGGAGCCTGAATGCGAGAAATAACGGACCACTTCGACAGTCTGCTGCGCGACTTCGACCTCATCGCGCTCGATCAGCACGATGGCTCGGTCATAGGAGTCGACGAACAACTCCGCATAGGTTTTCTGAACGCCGGATGGTTTCGCTTTGCGGCGCAGAATGGCGGCGAACCCGCGATATCTGAGCGATGGGGGCTGGGGGCGAACCTCTGGGCGGCCATTCCAACGCCGTTACATGAATTCTTTCGGAATCTGTTCGCCACGGCAGTCGAATCGAGCCGGACAGGAGCGCTGCATCCGATACTGCATGACTATGAGTGCTCGTCGCCTGAAAACTACCGAAGCTTCACTCTAAGCCTATACCCTCTTCGGGAAAACAAGGGGTTCCTACTGGTGAATTCCCTGCGGGTGGAAACTCCTTGGGGTACAGAGTCCCCATTGCCATCTCGAGCTGAGGCGGACTACAGGGCCCAGGATGGGATGATTCGACAGTGTGCGAACTGCCGTCGCATCCAGGAAGCCGGGGAGGCGCAACAATGGCATCATGTGCTTGAGTGGATCCGGTCCAGTCCACCGAAGACCAGTCACGGAATGTGCCCGATTTGCCTCGACTACTATTATCCTGGCACCCGCGACATGTGATCTCATAGGGTCGCGGTTCAGTGTCGCGGCAAGCTCGCGCCGTTGCACCTCACGCTAGTCGTCACTCCGGTGCCGTACATGGGCGGACTGTCTCCGCGACGAGACAAAAGGGCGAACGATTTCGATTCGGCGTATTTGACTGGGACCGTTTCCATTCATCATCAATATGATAAACGCGCATAGAACCACAATTGTTGCCAATCGCAGATCATTGTAGCTATAATGGCTATATGGAAAAGGCCACAGTATCTAAGCTAAAGAACAATCTTAGCGCGTATTTGCGGAAAGTACGGGCCGGAAGTGCCGTGGTCATCTATGACCGTGAAGTGCCCATCGCAAGACTGGAACGCATCGAATCCACCACCCGTGGCGCTGACCGCCTGAAACTGCTCGGCGTTGAAGGAGTGACTCGACCACCGCGGCGTCCTTTATCGGCGCAATCGGTTCGAGGACTTCTCGGCAACCCGTTGGCGCGTACGTCGCGTCTGCTCGACGCCTTGGACCGGGATCGCTCCGAGGACCGTTAGGTGTCGCAACGATGAAATTCTGGGATGCTTCGGCAATTATCCCGCTACTTGCCGATGAGCCGACACGCGAGGGCCTGCTCACGGTTCTAGAGGATGACCCACAAATCGTTGCCTGGTGGGGCACTTCGGTGGAGATCGCATCGGCGCTTGCACGCCGCGAACGTGAGAACCTCATCAGTGCCGTCGAGATCGAAGCTGCGTTGATGGCCATGCACACACTCGCTGACGGCTGGCACGAGATCCTTCCGTCCGATGCAGTGCGGCGCGCCGCTGAGCGCCTATTGCGAGCCCATCCCTTGCGCGCAGCAGACAGCTTGCAGCTTGCGGCGGCCCTCATCGCGGCTGATCATGATCCAACTACGCTCGATCTGGTCTGCCTGGACACTCGGTTGAGTCTCGCAGCTCGTCGCGAGGGATTCAAAGTACAGGAAATTTAGGACGCACGACGCGAACGGCCGTGGACACTAACCTATTCAATTTCATTATTATCGTCCGACAGCCATGGACGCCGGTGGACGGCTATGGATGCGTATGGACGGGTAGATGGTGCACGCCGCCCTCCTAGCTTACTCATAGCACGTGCACAGCGCTGCCGTATACTGTCAAGACAGCATCGTTGGTGAGCAAAGTCATCGATTCCACTTGCGCCTGAGCCACGAGCAGGCGGTCGAAGGGATCATTGTGGTGCTTGCCAAGATCGTAAACGCGGGTGGCGTGTTCGCCCGTAATGGACAACATCGAGAAACCGGTGGGCTCGACAGCCCGTAGGACTGCTACGGGGTTGATCTTCAATTTACCTTGAGCGGATTTGATGCTGATTTCCCAGATGGACGCGGCGCTGACGTAGACGTTGGCCTTGGTGATCAAAGCGAGCCCTTCGCGGCCGATGCGTTTGGGCTCGCTTAAGGCCCAAAGCAGCAGGTGCGTATCGAGCAGCAGACGCATGGCTACTCACGCTCGAACAGCGCCAGCGTCGCACCATCCAACGGCACATTGAAATTGTCGGGAACTTTGAATTTTCCCTTAAGCAGCCCCAAATTCTTGGTTCGCACAGGCGGAGCCAAGGGCACGAGCCGCGCGAGGGGTTTGCCGGCCTTGGCAATGACGAACTCCCTACCGGCCGCTGCCTGTTCCACAAGGCGCGAAAGGTGGGTCTTGGCTTCATGGATATTGATGGATTTGGTCATCGTCCGCTCCGGACAGTTCTCCGCTTCTGGACTAAGTCTAGTCCAGTTCATTAGCGGCGACAAATTGAGCGAAGGGCAAGTATCCAACCGACGAAAGTGCCTCGCAAAATCGGGAGTCGCCGATATTGATGCATGCTCGCGCGCCCATGCATCCCGATCCACAGAAGCTGGCGATGCTCCTTTTATCGACCACGGGAAGAGCATTCCACAATGCATTGTTTTCATTCAGGTTCTGGAGCGGAAGGGGATCGAAGAAATTCCGTAAGCATTGGATAGTGCCAGGGAAACGGTCCGTCGCGCCGCCGGTACCCCCACTAAAATATGGCTGTCAAAAGGGGCGAAGGTTCGATCTCCACCGTCGCTGTCGCGAATCGACAAAGCGATGCGACTCAGTGGCAGCGGCCTGGTTTGCAGCGAGCCGTGCGAACGCTGCCGGGCGGGCCTATGGGATGAAGGCATGGCGAATCGTTCGTCAACAATTCCAGTGTATGCGCTGCCGTTCACTCAAAACACCCTAATAGATTCTATTCATGTACTTCGCAAATCGCGCGCCCACTGCAGCCGCGACGGATCGAGGATGTCGTTTTCGACCTTGTCCCGTGCTGCCTTCGCCAATTCGATATGCCTCGGAAATGAATCGACTTCGGGAAACACGAAGGCCTCCCCGGCGCTACGCGGGGGTCCGGAACCGCCGCGTAGCAGTGCAATCCACTCACGAGTACCCTTCTGCGATGGGCATGCACCTCAGATCTGCCGTAAATGCGTCTCTCGCTGCATGCATACGAGATGAATTTCCTCAAGACCCGAGATTGTCTCTCCGCTCTGCTCCCCACAGGCCCGCGCCGTTGCTGGTGGCTTTTGTGCCCCTGTGTTGCTACTGCAGTGAATCGCTCTGATATTCGACGCAACCGGCGTTTACCTGCCGTTGCTGCAGCGCGCAGTGCGGGCGGGTAACCGACCGCCTGAGTACCTATCCGATACAGATTCGTCCACTGAGACAGAAGGACATTAGTGAACGGCACACGCGTCATGGGCATCGCAATGCAACAATGGAAATGGAGGGTGCCGTCGACCCTCAGTCACGATCGGCATCGGCAGGGCCGCCTCCAGCGACCTAGAGGCGCTGCTGATGTCGGCGCGCACTGGCATCGGAAAATACAGAACTGATGACCGCGAGTTTTATCGTGTTTACCGGGAGAAGTCGAAATGCCCCAATACTGGATGATTACCGATCGAGTTGTGAAGGCCAGCAAGCCGAGCAGCGCGGTTGGAAAGATGACTTTCTGGACTAGCGATAACTCAAGCCTTGATGATCTTGCAAACTGGACAGCTGAGACCGCGGCAAGCTTCAAGTCCAAGCTGGTGGCAACCGCCGATGCGTTTCCAGATGCAAGTCAGGTGGAGAATTCCGACCAAAAGCATGTTTGTTTTTTTGTCCACGGCTATAACGTGGGCTTCGAAGACGGCGCACAGCGTTACAAGAAGATATGCGACACGCTCTTTTCGGGCAAAAACAGTCTGGGTGTGTGCATCTCGATGGATTGGCCCTCGTTAGGCAGCCTGCTTGGCTATTTGCCAGACCGGGACCACGCGCGCGAATGTGCCGCCGATGTGGCCGACATATTTGATACAGTGAATCAATGGCTGCTGCTAAAGCAACGGCAGACGGATGTGGATCCTTCCAAAGCGTGCAAGGCCAAGGTATCCATTATTGCTCACAGCATGGGTAATTACGTAACTCAGAAGGCGCTCTCCAGCGTGTGGAAACGAAATAACCAGCCCTTGTCGGTTTCACTGATCAACCAATTGGTCATGGTTGCAGCAGACGTGGACAATGACCTCTTTGACGCAAAAGGCGAGGACGCCACGGATGGCGAGGCAGTCGCGAATCTGAGCTACCGAATTTCGTCATTGTACAGCGGTCGAGATGATGTCCTGGGAACCTCGGCCGGACTCAAGCATTTTGGGACACGACGGCTTGGCCGCAGCGGCCTGGCCACTGAACCACCGCTGGAGGCGGATGGAACCACGATGCCGGAATGCTCGGTCACGTTGGACCGGAATGAACCCACCGAGTTTGCGCTGGAACTTGCATTTTCCTGGCTAAGCTGCCCGATTTTGACCGGGGGAGCCGATGCCAGCCAAACGGAGTGCCATGCGCAAGATTACCGAGGTCCTACGGCTTAAGTTCGAGGCGCGGCTCAGCCACGAGAAGATCGCGGCGGCGAGCGGGATGTCCAAGGGCGCGGTGACGAATTACGTGCGCCGGGCGGTGCAGAAGGGGCTGACCTGGCCGTTACCGCCTGAGTTGGACGAAAGCCGCCTTGAGACGCTGCTGTTTCGCCAGGCGGCCCCCAGGGCGCACTACGCGCAGCCCGACTATGCGCTGGTCCACCAGGAACTGAAGCGCAAAGGGGTGACCCTGCAGCTGTTGTGGGAGGAGTACCTGGCAGCCAACCCCGAGCACGCGTATCGCTACAGCCAGTTTTGCGTGCACTACCACGAATACCGCGGCACGCTCGCCCGCTCGATGCGCCAGGTGCACCGCGCCGGGGAGAAAGTGTTCATCGACTACAGCGGCGACACCGTCGCTATCATCGATCCGAATAGCGGTGAGGTCTTGAGCGCCCAGATCTTCGTTGCCACCCTCGGGGCCTCAAAATATGCCTACGCGGAAGCCACCTGGACGCAGAGCCTGCCGGACTGGATCGCCTCCAACATCCGGATGCTGGAGTACTTCGGGGCGGTACCGAGCCTGCTGGATCCCGGACAACCTGAAAGCGGCGATCAAGAACGCGTGTCGCTATGAGCCGGAGGCGACCTCGACGTACGAGGACTGCGCGCGACATTACGGCGGGGCCATTTTACCCGCTCGGCCTTATAAGCCCAAAGACAAGGCCGCCGTGGAAATGAGCGTGCTCGTGGTCCAGCGATGGATCCTCGCGCGGCTGCGCAACCGCCAGTTCTTCGCACTTCGTCGAGTTGAACGTCGGCGATCGCCGAGCTGCTGCACGATCTGAACAACCGCCCCTTTAAGAAACTGCCGGGCTGCCGCGCTTCAGCGTTCAAGTCGATCGACCGGCCGGCGATGAAGCCATTGCCCTCCACTCGCTACGAGTATGCCGAATGGCTCAAGGCGAAGGTCAACATCGACTATCACATCGAGGCCGAGCGGCATTACTACAGCGTGCCGCACCCGCTGGTGGGCGAGCACGTCATGGTGACGGATGACCGACTCCAGCATCGAGTGCTTCTTCAAGGGCGGCCGTGTTGCGGCGCACGTGCGCAGCTATGTGAAGGGCAAGCACACGACCCTGCCTGAGCATATGCCGGCGGCACATCGCAAGCACATGAAATGGACTCCAGGCGCGGCTGCTGAACTGGGGTGAGAACATCGGCATCGGCACCCGCTCGGTGGTGCAGTGGCAACTGGAACATCGACCCCATCCGGAGCAGGGATACCGGGCCTGTTTAGGCTTGCTGAACCTGTCGAAGGACTACGGCGAGGAGCGCTTGGAGGCGGCGTGCCGCCGTGCGCTCACCTTAGGTTCGCCCCACGCGCGCACGCATCAAAGCGATCCTGAAGGCAAAACTGGATCAGCACCCGGATCTGTTCCCCGCGGCCGACACGGCGGCCGCAACCGCTTCGCGCTCGGCACGGCAACGTGCGCGGAGCGGAGTACTTCCGTGAATCCACAACGGCTGAAGCTAAAACCACTACCACCACCACTGATGAAGGAGATGATGACTCATGCTTATCCAACCCACGCTCGATACACTGAATCGCCTGAAGCTGCACGGGATGGCGCTGGCCCTTTCTGAGCAGATGACGCACAACGCAGCCCAAGGCCTTGCCTTCGAGGAACGGCTCGCGTTGTTACTCGATCGCGAGGCGCTGCATCGGGAAAATAATCGCATGACGCGGCTGCTGCAGCTTGCGCAGCTCAAATACCGCGAAGCGGTGATCGAAGATCTCGACTACCGCTCGCGTAGCGGGCTTGACCGATCCCAGATCGCAAGCCTTGCCTCCTGTGACTGGATCCGTGCCAATCAGAGCATTTTGATCCAGGGCGCAACGGGCGTGCGGGAAAACCTACCTCGCCTGTGCCCTGGCGCATCAGGCCTGCCGCCAAGGCTTGAGTGCGTTGTACGTACGCGCGCCGCGTCTGTTCGAGGAGTTCAACCTCTGCCATGCCGATGGCAGCTTCCGCAAGCGCCTCGCCGCGATCGCCAAGATCAGCAATCGTGACAATATTTGGGATGTCGACTGTTCCAGCTTTTTCCCCGCCTCAGTATCCGGAATGTCCATACACAGTGCGTACTTTGATACCGACGGGACGATGGCGCTCATTCGGGAAATCCTAAAAGGCACCGATCGAACTGCACTCGGAAGCTTGGGACTAACAAAGGGGAGCGTGTGGCCCCCGAAATTGTAGTGGAACCCTTTCGGCGGCATTCCATGCATATCCACTCCGCCGTGTCGTTGGAACATAGATCTGGCCACCATCGAGGATCGGCGGATTGAACTTGTTGGGCGAGCTCTGAGTGTTCCATTGGTGCGAGTCCCAAGGCACGGAGACGGCTCTACTCACCGGCTGCCTCGTCCGACGAAACGGTCGTCCCGGCACTGCCCGCTAATTGAATTCGTCGGCGTGAGGAGCGCAATAGTCCTCGACCACCTGTATTTACTGAGCCGGCCGGTAAATAGTGCGCAGATTGTCAGGCAGCATATCGAACATGCTTCTCTTTGAAGAGATTACGGATGACTTGCGGCTGGCGTTGCCGGCGGCGCAGGTGCGTGCGAACGCCTGCCATCATCTCCGTGCGGTTGCCAGGACGGCTCTTGCCCAGGCCGTTGGTCTTCACGTCCTGGTTCAACAGCTCGTCGGGGTTGAGTTCCGGGCAGTACCCCGGCAGCCGGATCAGGCGCAAGCGCGCCGCATTGGCGCTCACGAAGTCTTTGGCAATGACGGAGCGATGGACTGGGTGACCATCGACGATCAGATACAACTTGCCGCCGGCTTGGCTGAGCAGGCGCTGCATGAAGCGGATGAACAGCCGGCCGTCGAACTTGCCGTGAAAGACCATGAAGGCCAAATGGCCGCGGTTTGTGATCGCAGAAATCATATTGCAGCCGAAGCGCTGCCCGGTGGCGCGAATGATCGGGGTCTGCCCCAGCGGCGCATAACTCGTGCCGGCCACATGGTCGCTGCGCAGGCCCATTTCGTCGCCCCAGTAAATCACAGCCTTTTCTCGCTTCGCCTCACGCGCGATGCCCGGATATTCGGTGCGCAGCCAACGCGCAATGGCTGCATCGTTGCGTTCGTACGCCCGGCGTACCGGCTTCTGCGGGCTCATGCCCCAGCTGCTCAGGTAACGACCCACCGTCGTCAGCGATACCGAAATCCCGCATTCCCGCTCAATCAGCGTGACCACTGCAGCCCGCGTCCACAAATAGAAAGACAGCTTCAGCTGGTCCGGCAGGGAGTCGATAATCAGCTGGCGAATCCGCGCCGATTGCCTCGGGTCGAGCCGCCCTTCGCCGGCCCGGCGGCCACGGCGCTTGGGCTTCAGCGCTCGCAAGCCGCCCGCTCGATCCAGCCCCATCCACTTGCTTACCGCTCTCAGGCTGGCGCCGTAGACCACTGCCGCCTGCGTCTGGCTCATACCGCCTCGCACCGCCTGCACAACCGAGCGGCGCAAATGCGCCTGCGTCGCCCTATCCAATTTTCGGGCATCAACTCTGCTTGCCATGGCCAGAATGATACCACATTACGCACTATTTGCTGCACGGATTAGTAACAGACCTCTCTGATAAGCAGATGGTGGAGCTGCCTCGTTTCGGTGGACAGGCCTTCTTTTAGGCGCACGAGGTAATCCGCCCAAGCCTGCATCATCTGTCTTCGCTCAGTCAGCCGCTGGGCCTTGTTGTACGCGGCTCTTACTGCGTTACGCTCTTGGTGGGCCAACTGCAACACTCTTAGGTCCGGGTGGAATCCCTGTTCATTCAGCAACGTAGAGGCCGTCGAGAACTCGCTTCGCGACAATTTCGATAAGCTCGTTCAACCCACTCTCGCGCCGGTCAGTTACTGCCCTTTGCGCCGATCAACGTGGGGCTCTACGAATTCCCTGCCGCGTAGCGTCTCACGATTGCCGCGGCCGCCCAGAGGCCGTCAGTCGATGTGCTTCTTCTGTATTGTCCAGGCCTGGTCGCGGCACAGCCCGCAATTGGCACCGACGAAGGTTCGCGCTGCATCTTTGTCGCCGCGCAGCTGCCAGTCGAGCCAGGCCACCACCACGGCGGCGGCCCTGCCGCCATTGGGTTGCCAGTACGTGCCACCATGTCCGACGCCATTCAGGTTGGCCACCATGATTGGCACGTGTTCGATACGTTCGAAGTCGTTTTGCGAATTCACGTACGCCACGTCCGTCTCGCCCCCGATGACATACAGGACTGGCGTGTGGAGCAATTGCAGCGCGGCCTTGCGCACGTCCTGCTCGGGGATGCTGGCGCTCTCCCCGTCCGGGAATAGGCCGCTATTCATCATTACCAGCGTCTTCACACGCGGATCGGCCGCCACGCGCATGGCCTGCGCGCCGCCACAGCTGTACCCCGAGGACGCGATAGCCGTCGTGTCTATCCGTCGGTAGTAGGGACTCTTCGGATCCGCATTCTGTGCCACGGCCCAGTCGATTGCGGTCAGGAGATCCTTGTAGCTGCTCTTCACGTTGTTCTGGGGTGACTGGCTCGACGGTGCCGGTCGCGGCGGCTGCGTTGCACCCGGGCCGCTTCGGATACGGCCGGGCGCGACGGCCAGATAACCATGTGATGCCACTTCCAGCAGATGTAGGCGCGAGCTGGCCCCGTCATCCACACAGGCGCCATTGCCGAA
Source organism: uncultured Pseudomonadota bacterium (assembly GCA_963726995.1). Lineage (GTDB taxonomy): Bacteria > Pseudomonadota > Gammaproteobacteria > Steroidobacterales > Steroidobacteraceae > DAIDKA01. The sequence goes on along the minus strand of CAVSEP010000005.1, from coordinate 390,723 downwards.
CAAGTAGATGCCGAGCTTGGTGCTGCCCATTGCAGCCAGATTCGCCGGCCGATACAGCACGTGATCCGGCAATGAAGCTGGTTCTTCCTTGATGGCAGGGAAGCGGCCCGTGCCCGGCGTGTCTGGCAAGCCCAGGATCCGGGCACGCTCCACGGCCTCCTGGGCGCGCTGCTCATTGGTCTGCGTGGGCTGCGCGGCCCAAGCGCAGGACGACGCGATACTGCCCAACAACGTCGCGACCAATGCGATCCGCGAGGCCTGCATGCGGAAATCCTCCGTGGTGGACGCGGATGGTGCGCTGAAGAGGCAGGGGAAGTAAAACGGCAGACGGCCGAACGCAATATGTGGGCGTGTCGTTGTCACGACTAGTTTCGGGCGCAACCGAATCGCCCTCGTGCTGCCTTGCCTTGCGTTCACGGTGCTGTTCGGGCCGAGGTGCAGCGCTTCGCCCTACCAGTACACAGAACTGCCGCCGCATGAACGCGCTGCGGATCTTGTCGGCGGCATGACGCTGGAGGAGAAGGTGCTCCAGATGCAAAGCACCGCTCCGACAATTGCACGCCTCGGTGTTTGGCAGGCACGGTCCTGACCTGAGGAACCGAATACCGGTTCTTCGTCGATGAAGTGAAGACCGGCCACATTACCGAGGCCGAGATTGACCTCGCTGCCACACGACTGTTCGAAGCACGCTTTCGGCCTGGCATGTTCGAGCCGCCACGACTTGTCAACTTAACCACTCACTACATGTTCTTTTACGAATGTTCTCTGGCGTGAACTTTTGCCGCATAGAGGCAGTTGATTTGCAACGCATCATCGGTCGCGGTAGGCCACGGGTGGGCGCCGATAGCCACGTTGAGCCGCCGTACCGCACCGGGGCTGGATGGGACGCAAGGTAGCGGGCACTCAAGACGGGCAGCGCCGCGCCATTCGGCGATCCCTTGCGAGGCTTTGGCCATTACCCCCTGCAGAAGGAAGGGACGACGACTGGGTAAAAAGGAGCATGCGCGGCCTGATAGCAGCCGCATTTCGCCATCGTGCGCGTGGGGGCGGCACCCCGCCCTTGGACCCCGTACCGCTACGACAGCGCCGTCCATCGCCGGCAGCCGCCCACGGGCGCATTTTGTTGCGATTCCGAACTTAGATTGGCATTCTAGCATTCCTTTGCGAACATTGTCGCCGCTTGCATCTTTCCTTTGAAATGTCGGAACAAAATAAAAACGATTTGCTGATCGTCGGCGGCGGAATCAACGGGGTGGGAATAGCCCGTGATGCAGCCGGCCAGGGATTGAGCGTATGCCTCGTTGAGCAATCGGATCTGGCGGGCTTTACATCGTCGGCAAGCACGAAACTCATCCATGGCGGACTACGGTACCTGGAATATCGCGAATTTCGCCTGGTGCGAGAGGCCCTCACCGAGCGTGAGCGCCTCCTCGCCATCGCCCCACATCTCATTCGTCCCCTTCGTTTCGTCCTTCCCTACACACCGGGCCTGCGACCTCGCTGGCAAATTCGTCTAGGGTTGTTTGCTTATGATCACGTCGGTGGCCGCAAACGCCTGCCGGCCTCAAGCCAGATCCGCTTTTCCGATGACCCCAGCGGCGCACCATTGCGAAGCGACATTCTGCACGGATTCACATACTCCGATTGCAGCGTAGATGACAGTCGACTGGTGGTGCTCAATGCCCTCGATGCCGCTGCGCGCGGCGCCTCCGTCTACACGCGCATGCGCCTGATGTCTGCACAATCGCAAGAGGGCACCATAATCGCAGACTGCCGCGATCTCCTCACCGGCCGGACGATGCGGGTCCAGGCGCGAGCTCTGGTAAATGCCACGGGGGCGTGGATTAACGCAGTGCGCCAATCCATCGGCCTGCACGGCCAGGATCGCTTGCGGCTGATCCAGGGCAGCCATATCGTCGTCCCGCGCCTTTTCGAGGGGCATCAAGCCTACGTCCTTCAGAATTCGGATCGCCGAATCGTATTCGTCATACCCTACGAACAAAACTACACTCTCATCGGCACCACCGATGTCCCCTTCCTTGGCGATCCGAAGGATGTTCAAATTACGACGGATGAAATCCATTACCTGTGCGAGAGTGTCAATGGGTACTTCAATCGAAAGATAGTTCCCAGTGACATCCTCTGGAGCTTTGCGGGGGTGCGCACATTGCAAGATGATCAATCCTCCGAAGCGGCGGCAGTCACTCGCGACTACGACCTGAAACTGGAGCACCTCCCGGGAGGGGCTCCGGTCCTGTCTGTGATCGGCGGCAAAATCACTACCTACCGTCGGCTTGCTGAAGCTGCCCTGATGCGCTTACTGCCTTCGCTGGGTAGTGCCAGCGTCAGCTGGACGGCCACCGCCGCGCTACCGGGCGGCGATCTGCCCGGGGGTAGTTTCGCTCGATTTCTCGAAGAGGTCCGCGCGCGCTGGCCGTTCCTCCCGGATGCACTTGCTTACCGTATGGCGCGAGCTTACGGGACACGCATGGAGCTCATTCTTGGGGACGCAAACGACCTCGGTGCACTTGGTGCAACCTTCGGGGGCGATCTCACCAGCGCGGAGGTGCACTACCTGCGAGAGCAGGAATGGGCTCAATCTGCAGAGGACGTACTTTGGCGTCGCACCAAGCTGGGTTTGCAGGTATCGGCACCCGATGTGGCGCGCCTCACGCAATATCTACAAGAAACGGCTGTGGACACACGCAAAAGAGGCAGACCATGAGCAAGTACGTAGGTGCAATCGATCAGGGAACAACGAGTACCCGCTTCATCGTATTTGATCGGGGCGGCGCCATGATCGCGAGCGCCCAGCGGGAGCATAGGCAAATCTATCCACGGCCCGGTTGGGTGGAGCACGATGCTGTGGAAATCTGGCGCAATACGCAGCAGGTCGTTGAAGCCGCGCTGCTCAGCAAGGGACTCACGGCGTCGGACATCGCGGCGGTTGGAATCACCAATCAGCGTGAGACCACCGTACTGTGGGACCGTCGATCGGGTACGCCCCTTTCCAATGCCATAGTTTGGCAGGACACCCGGGTCGAATCGGTAGTCAATGCTTACGCGCGTGACGGCGGACAGGATCGGTTTCGCCTCAAGACCGGCCTGCCCCTTGCCAGCTACTTCAGCGGCCTGAAGCTGCAGTGGTTACTCGATACCCTGCCTGAAGCACGGGCCATGGCATCTGCGGGCGATGCGCTGTTTGGAACCATGGACTCCTGGCTGCTATGGAATCTCACGGGCGGGCCGAACGGCGGAGTGCATGCTACCGATGTGACCAACGCCAGCCGCACGCAGCTCATGGACCTCAAGACGCTTGAATGGGACGCCGGGTTACTCGACGAGTTCCGAGTTCCGGCGGCCTGCTTGCCAAGGATTCTATCCTCCAGCCAGATATACGGGATGATCGAGACGGCATCGCTGCATGGAACGCGCCTCGCCGGGATACTTGGGGATCAGCAAGCCGCCCTGGTCGGGCAGACTTGTTTCCAAGCTGGGGAAGCCAAGAATACCTATGGCACCGGCTGCTTCATGTTGATGAATACCGGAACAAAGGCGGTGGAATCCGAAGCGGGGCTCATCACGACGGTCGCCTACAAATTTGGCGATGACGCACCGCGTTACGCGCTGGAGGGCTCGGTGGCAGTTGCGGGTGCCTTGGTGCAGTGGCTACGCGACAGCCTCGGGATCATACACAGCAGTGCCGAGGTAGAGGAGCTCGCCACCCAGGTTCCCGATAACGGGGATGTTTACTTCGTCCCCGCTTTCTCCGGCCTATACGCGCCACACTGGAAGACCGGCGCACGCGGCGCAATCCTAGGCCTTACCGGGTTCGCCAACCGCGGGCACATCGCACGTGCGGCGCTCGAAGCCACCGCCTATCAGACTTATGAAATCCTCGCGGCGATGGAGAAGGATTCCGGAACTACTCTCAAGGAGCTTCGCGTCGATGGTGGCATGGTCGTAAACGACCTGCTGATGCAATTCCAGGCGGATGTCCTTGACGTACCCGTCGTCCGACCGCGCGTCATCGAGACCACCGCGTTGGGCGCCGCCTATGCCGCCGGTCTCGCAGTAGGATACTGGAAGGATAGCAACGACCTTCTGGAAAACTGGGGCGTAGATCGGCGCTGGACGCCCTCGATGGAGCCACAGCAGCGCGCGCGTCTGCGTCGTTCTTGGCAGAAGGCAGTCGCCCGCTCGGTTGACTGGGTCGACTCAAACTAATAACAGCAACAGCGAACGGCACACAAAATAGGGGGCTGCATGTACTCTGGATTTCTTGGCGAATTTGTTGGGACCGCGGTCCTTATCTTGCTGGGCAACGGTGTCGTCGCGTGCGTGATTTTGAAGGATTCTTACGGCCGCCAGGGCGGCTGGATTGTCATCACCGCCGGATGGTGTTTCGCGGTCCTTGCAGGGGTTCTGACAGCGCTTTCGCTAGGAAGTAATGGCCATCTCAATCCGGCCGTGACCATCGGCGTCGCCGTGGAAACCGGTCGTTGGGGAGAAGTACCCGCGTATCTTTTGGCGCAGTTGCTGGGGGCGATGCTCGGCGCCACACTCGTGTGGCTTCACTACCTGCCCCATTGGAATGTCACCGACGACTCACTGGGTAAGCGGGCCTGCTTCTGTACGGCGCCGGCAATCCGTCGATTGGGCGCCAATACGGTGAGCGAGGTCATTGGGACGTTCGTCTTGGTCTTCGTCGCGGCCGTCATTAACTCCCGCCACGTGGCCCCAAGCGGTCTCGTACCCGGAATGGGCCCGCTCCTCGTTGGCCTGCTGGTTTGGGCAATCGGATTGTCCCTCGGCGGATCGACTGGATATGCGATAAATCCCGCAAGAGATCTGGGGCCGCGCATCGTCCATGCGTTGGTGCCCTTCGCCAATAAGGCCAGCTCCGATTGGACCTACGCGACTGTTCCCATAGTGGGTCCTGTAGCGGGCGCCGTCCTGGCCGCACTCTTGGTCAAATCACTGGGCATATAGCGACAGTAAGCCAAGCGCAACGCACACCACCGCGCAAGCTCCAGCTACCAGGCTCACCCATTTACCCAGGACTTGCGCTCCGCACCGTTAGGATCCTCCACAACTTGGCACAAATCGTCGAGGATCATCGTCTCGCGCTTGAGCGTCGAATAGGCGGGCCAGTGCGGCAATCCCGGATGATTGGGATTGCCAGTGCGGGCAAAGGCAATCCATGCCTCGCTGGTTTTCGCTGCTAAATCCTTCGCCGTCGGCGCGCGTGTCATTACCGTTGGTACGGCCGTGTTGTCAAACACGAAAGGAATTTCCACCGTGTGCGGAGCCCGCAAGCGCCCCCCCAACGCAGGGGACCTCCACGTGAAGTAGTACATGAACACCGACGCCTTCCCTTGGGCGTATTTGCGTTCAGCGAGCCGCACCGTGTCATGACGGACGAGCCGATCGCTGGCAATGCGAAAGAACGTATCGCTCGGACTATCTTGCGGGTGTGCCTTGGTGTAGACCCCGATCAGCCGTTCGGCCTCTGCCGGGTCCATCATGCCGGCTACCTTCTTGTGCAATGCGTCCCGATCCAGAGAAAACGCTGCCTCATCCGTCAAATAGAACAGCGTGCCCTCAAATTCATTGCAGCCCACCAGGATCGGAATATCTGCCGACACCGGTGAGGCAACCGGGTCGAAAGGATTGGCCGGCAATATCTTGCCATCCACCACCGGGGAATACCCCATGCGCACTGCCATGCCCCGCGGGGGCATTGTGATCCTTGTTCCGCCATTCGCATTGAGCAATTTGTCCAGCGGCACGGTCTGGATGTCGTTCAGATTCGCAGATTTTATGCCCAGTTCCGCCAGCACCGCCTTGGCGGTGTCGGTGGCCGCATCGCGCGGTACCCCTCGCAGCCACGACCCGCTTTGAATCGCCGCGCGATGAAAAAGACCGTGCGCCGAGGGCATGGCCAGCAGCGTCGACACCTTGGCGCCGCCACCGGACTCCCCGAAGATCATGACATTGCCGGGATCACCGCCGAAGTGGGTGATATTGTCCCTCACCCATTCCAGCCCCGCCACCAGGTCGAGCATGCCGGCAACGCCGGAAGCCGCGTACTTCTCGCCCCCAATGTCACCAAGATGCAGGTAGCCCAGGATGTTCAAGCGGTGATTGATAGTCACGACCACTACATCGCCGCGCCGCGCCAGGGCTTCGCCCTCCACCCATGGCCAGGATGCGCTCTCCTGCGCAAAGCCTCCGCCGTGACACCAAAACATCACGGGACGCTTGCCGCCTGCGTTTAATCCAGGCGTCCATACGTTGAGAACAAGACAGTCCTCGCTGAAGCCTTCCGCAGGATCGGCCTGAGGAGCCAGCACTTCCGTGAAGTGCATGTTCTGCGGCGCTTGGTGGCCGTATTTGGTCGCCTCGCGTACGCCGGACCATGGCTTGCGTTTTACCGGCGGCATGAACCGGTTCGCACCCGAGGTGGACTCGCCGTAAGGAATGCCCTTGAACGCATGAATGCCGCCGCGAACCGTCCCTCGGACCTTACCCGCCGTCGTTTCGACTACGGGACCCATCGCCGCCGGCTCCCCGGCATAAAGGTCCGCAAAGGTCAGCGACGCGTAGGCGGCGGCGCCGGCACCGACTAAACCGGAGGTCTGCTGGAGGAACCCTCGCCGGTTGAGGACGCCGTTCGGAAGAACGCCGCTGATGTGCCTTGTCTTAGTCATGCGCTTATCTCCTGGGGCGTGGGCTCGCGCTGCAACCGACGCGTGCGAGCCGCATGGGTTCTGGATCTGATCCTGCTGTTGAAGTCTAGAAGTTGTACTTGAAGTCTGCGCCATATCGGCGCGGATAGGGAATAGTGGTGAATTGCACGCCAAAAGTCGCGGGGCTCACGGAGAACGTAGCGGCCTGGTTGTTATTTAGGTTCTTGCCCCACAGGCCGAATTCATATTTGCCGTTGGCACTGCGGATCGCCATTCGGGCATTGGACTCCCAGTGCGCCGGCGCCACATCTCGATTGTAGGGCGCTATGTCATTAAACGCGGTGAAGTATTCCTTGCCCGTCCAATTCGCATCACTGTGAAACACAATGCTCACCTTGTCGGTCGGTATCGTGTAGTCCAGCGCCAAATTCGCCGTATACGGTGGCGCCTCGAGCAAATGATTTCCAGACAGATTGCGCGTGACATTGTTGTCTGAATCATACAAGGAGAGCTGCTTGTACTCGGACGAGATCAGTCCAAAGCCCATGGTCGCGGTGAAATTCTGGCTTAGGCGCGCGAGAGAGTCGATTTCCAGTCCGTAAAGGCGCGACTTCGCCGCATTGATCAGCTGAGTTGCCAGTGGATTTTGAGCGTTGCAGCCGACGGAGCCCTGAACAGGATTTCGGAACTGCTGGTCGGTGAAGTCATAGTAGAAGATGGCCCCGTTTGCGATGAATCGACGATCGAGCCACTCGGTTTTCAAACCCAGTTCGTAGGCGTTGAGAAACTCAGGTTTTGCAATGTGCTGCAATTCGTCCTCACAACCGGCACTGCCGTTGATGGCACTGCTGCGGTATCCACGCGAATATTGTGCATAGGCCATCATGTCGTCGGTCACTTTGTAGCGTGCGCCAAATCGGCCGGTGGGCTCGGTCTCGCTGTAGCTCACACCGATCGGTGGTGCCGTACCCACGACGAAATTGTCCGCCTCACCCTTCTCATGGGTCTCGCGCACACCCAGATACACCTCGGCCTTGTCCGTCAGGCTGTACGTTCCATCGGCGTAGCCTGCGATCGAGGTGCGAAGTTGAGTGAAGCTGGTCGCGGACGGCGGTCCAAAAAATGACAGGACATTGCCAAACGTGACCGTCGTGCTCGGTTCAACGCGGTCGTGAAAGTAGTACGCCCCCGCGATGAAATTGAACGGTCCGTTGAACCTTGTCGTTACATGCAAATCCTCCGAGATCTCCTCCGTCTTCGCGTAAAAATCAAGATAGAAGAGCGGAACGGAAGAACCGTCGCCGTCGACCTGGTTCTTGAAGTTGCCGTTCAAATAGGAAGATACCGAGGTCAGCGTGTAGTCTCCGAGCTTCTGGTTGAGCGTCAGATAAGTGCCATTAGCCGCCAGATCAATATTGCCGGTGCGAGAGAAATCTCCTTCGTTGACCGTCAAGGGCTGTCCGGTCATGGGATTGAGGCGAGGATTTAGGCCCGACACTTCCGTCCCGGCCGGAGTCGGCGGCAGCAGGCCCGGAATTGTTAAGCAATATTTCGGGCAGGTACCATAGGCGATGATGCCGATGGCAGTGGGATCGCTGCGCGTCATCCAAAGACGCAAGGTCGCATCGAAGTCTTCGTGACCGTAGGCAAGACTGGCGCGAATCGCGTGGTTGTCGATGGACGACAGGTCTCTGGACGTACTGTTCGGATTGACATTCTTGACCCAGCCGTTGCTCTCTGAAGCGTTGAAGGCAACTCGGGCGGCCAGAGTTTGATCCACAAGCGGGATATCGGTGGCACCCTGGGCGTGGTAATAGTTATTGTTTCCGGCCTCCACGCTGAAGTAGGAGGGATTGTTTCCCGAGAGACTCGGCGCTCGGGATATGAAGTCAATCAGCCCCGCTGAGGTGTTCTTGCCGAAGAGTGTTCCTTGGGGTCCGCGGAGTACCTCGACTTGCTGTAGGTCAAATATCTGCGGCCCGCCAAGAAACTGGCTCGCAACATAGACCTCGTCATAAAAGACCCCGGTGGGCGAGCTCGCGTTTAAATTCGTGTCGAACTGGGATAGACCGCGAATTGAGAATTTCGGCTGATCCTCATTTCCGGCAACCGACACGCGCAGATTGGGTGCCAGTTGCGCTATGTCCGTCCCACTGTTCAATTTGTAGCTGTCGATTTGATCTGAGGACAGCGCAGTCACGGACACGGGCACGTCCTGCAGACGCTCGGAGCGCTTTTGGGCGGTGACAATAACCTCCTGCAGTTGTGTCGGTCCCTGAGAAGTCGTCGCACTTTGCTGCGGACCGGCGTTATCGGCCTGGTTCGAGGTGCTCTGCTGGGCGTACACCGCGGTAACGGCCAGTGCGGCGGCCAGCCCGAGTGAGAAACGAAGAACTCCTCGCAGGCGAAAGAGCATATTCATTTTGCGATTCCCCCTGACGCCTTTGCTATTTTGTATGTTCGTTTTCGCGTATCATGCGCGAAAACGAATCTTCGCCGATGCTGACATGCGCGTTTGACTATTGTCAACAAGCTCTTTGCGCTCGATCTCGATGCAAGGTCAATTCCGGGATGGACGATACTGTGTGTTACAGAACAATCTAGTCCGCGAGCAGGGGGGATGATGGGCATCGCAGCGCAAGATTGCTGCAGCCGCAGCAAACGGCTTTTGACGATGGCCGTCCTGGTGATTCTTTCAGGCAGTTTGCTTGCCTACTTTGTGCAAACCGCCGGCGGAATTCGCATCTTGGATCTGCGTTTCGCTGGCACTGGCGGGACGCCTATGAGCGCGCTGCTTTATATCCCAGCCAATGCAACGCCGAAGACACCCGCCCCCGGCATCCTCGCCGTACATGGCTACTTCAACTCACGCGAGACTCAAGACGGATTTGCGATTGAGTTCGCCAGGCGGGGGTATGTGGTACTCGCGCTGGATCAGACTGGTCATGGATATAGCGCTCCGCCTGCGTTCGCCAATCACTTCGGCGGCCCCGACGGGCTCGCATTCCTGCGCAATCTCGACTTCGTAGACAAGGACAACATTGGCCTTGAGGGTCATAGCATGGGAGGGTGGGCAGTGGTAAACGCTGCCGCCGCCTTTCCAAATGGTTACAAGGCGGTTGTCCTCGAAGGATCCAGCACCGGAGCGCCGCTGGCCCCGGACGGAACCACAACTTTCCCACGCAATCTTGCCGTCGTATTCAGTACGCTGGATGAGTTTTCGCAGGTCATGTGGGGAGCGGCGACGGCGGCGGATGTTCCGAAGAGCAACAAGCTCATGCACGTTTTCGGGACGGAAAGCCCCATCGAGCCCGGCCAGCTGTATGGCTCACTGCAAGCCGGTACCGGGCGGGTCCTGTATACGCCCGTGGGTACTCATCCCATGGACCACATATCACCGGCGGCAATCGGCGATAGCCTCAAGTGGTTTGCGCGCACGCTGAGTGGCGGGACCCCCCGTCCTGCCGGCGACCAGATCTGGTACTGGAAGGAAGCGGGCACGCTCATCGCGCTCGCTGGCTTTGTAATGCTGATCCTCGGTACCTTTGGCGTCCTTGCGGCGCTGCCCAGCTTTGCGCCAATGCGGGTGATACCTACGGGAATACCGAATACGCGCAATGGCCACTGGTGGCTGCTCTTTGTGGCCACAGCATCGATCCCCGCCATTACGCTGCTGCCATCCTTCCAGCTTGGGAGCAAGCTGCTGCCCGCGAATCATTTGATGCCACAAGCATTCACCAATGAAGTCATCGGCTGGGCGCTCGTGAACGGCATTCTGGCCACCGCGTCATTGCTCCTCGGCAAAACGCCTATTTCCCTTAAGCTCAACGCCCAGGTCCGTCGCTCCATGCTTGCAGCGGTGCTTACCGTTATGGTCGGATATCTTGCGGTGGCGCTAGCCGATTTCTTTTTCAAAGTCGACTTCCGCTTCTGGTTCATTTCCCTGAAGCTCATGAGCCTCGCGCAGGCCCGCGCGTTCGCCGTCTATCTGATCCCATTTACCCTATATTTTTTGGTGTCTTTAGGTGTGGTCCACCGACGGCTCACGGTCCGGTCGGACACGGCGCTGCGTCAGTATCTAACCCACATCGCCGTATTGACGGCCGGGGTGCTCGGTTTTCTTATCATTGAGTATGGCTCCCTCGTGACCTCCCATCACTTGGTCGTATTTTTTGCGAACGACCCACTACGGGTAATCGTTTCCATCAACTTCATTCCGGTGCTCTGCGCGGTTGGAGTTATTTCCACGTTTGCTTATCGCTTCACGAACAGCCACCTCCCCGGCGCTTTCATATGCGGGATGCTGGTGACGTGGTATGTCGTGGTAGGACAGGCGACACAGGTCGCCTGAACCCATGACGCTGTGTTCGCCTTGGAACATAATTCGTGTCGTCCCGCGTGTTTGCGAACATTCCCGGGTTTCGCAGGCAGCCCCTAGGTGATCCGATATCATGCGCGGAACCGAAACAGTGGGCGCTCAGGCAGGGGATCTGGGGTACTTGTGGCAGAAGAACATACGACTACGCGTGGTAGTGGACCACGACATGCGCGAATCGAAACATTGATCCGCGAGCGCGGATTCGTAACCATCGGCGCCCTGTCAGATCAGCTCGGCGTTACCGTTCAGACGATACGGCGCGATCTGGCGGAGATGTCGGATGCCGGGCGCATCACCCGCTTTCACGGCGGGGCGGGGCTGCCTTCCAGCATTCAGAACATTGAGTACGCAGCGCGCAAAGTTCTAAATATCAAAGAGAAAGAGGAGATTGCCCAACTCGTCGCCGCGCAAATTCCCGACAACTCATCGCTGTTCATCAACATTGGCACTACGACCGAAGCGGTCGCTCGCGCGTTGCTTCAGCATCAGGGGCTGAGCTTCATCACAAACAACCTGAACGTCGCCGCCCTTGTGGAAAGCAACTCGGATCTGAAGGTCATCGTCACAGGTGGAACCGTACGCAATCGCGACGGCGGCATCGTCGGCCAAGCCTCGTGCGACATGATCAGCCAGTTCCGGGTCGATTTCGGCATTATCGGTATAAGTGGAATCGATGCCGATGGCACCCTATTGGACTACGACTACGACGAGGTTCGAGCCGCGCAGGCGATCATGCGCAATGCACGTTGTCTCCTTCTCGTCGCCGATCATACCAAGTTCACAAGACGGCCCATGGTGCGCATGGGATCCATCACTCAAGTTTCCGCGCTATTCACGGATCTGCCACCACCCGCGGTCATCCGAGAGCTGTTGGAGGAACATAAGATAGAATTGCATGTCGGCCGAAGCGAAAAGGGTCACGACACATAGTCACCCCGTAGTCCTCCCGGCCCGCCGTGGCAGGAAATGCCTGACAACATGGGTCAAAACGGCCGATCTAGCGGCTTAGCAACGCACGGACCATCGAATAGGGAGTGCGCAGACTCAGCCGTTTCGTCACAGGATCCGTAAATTGGCGGGGCGGCATGGCAACCACTGATGTCGACACCGGCTGAAATCAGGCGGCCAGTCGCAGGGCAGGGCAGATTGGCGCTGCCAGCCCGGCTCTCGACAGAGCGATGTCGTCTGTGCCGCAGGTCTAGGGCTGCGCCGGCGGGCCCTGGAACAGCCTGAGGTTCTGATGCTCGCTGTTCGAATCCTCGCGGTTATCTTCGCAGACATACTCCAGAAGCTTGTAAGTGGGATCGCGCTTGTAAGTCCAGGTGAAGGACCACGGTTGCGTGAGATAGACCGGATCGATCACGGTGATCGCATCCTCGAACGTGTCCGGTGACAGCACCTTGATCTGTTCATTGATCTGCATCTGGTCGCTGTGGGGGACGCCTTCCATGCGAGCCTCTTCGCGAATGCCGACGGTGTTGACCATCAAGGTATTGCCTTCCCAATGGCCGACAGAGTGGCCCCAGAAGCCCGGCTCGGCGTCCGTGATGGGAGTGATCTGCTTCTGGTCGAGATAGATATGACGGATTTGGCGGTAGGCTTCCTCGACGATGACAATGTCGCCGGGCGACTGCAGCACTTGCATCGGAAACATGCCCTGCATCATGGTCGGCATGCCATCGGGCAGGCAGTGCGAATAGCCGGTGGCGAGCGGTTGGCCGCGCTCATCCGCCTCGTGCGATCGCCTGATGAATTCCACCCATTTCGCCAGGTACTGATGCTTTAACGGCGGCAGCGCGGCAATGATGATTACGGGGGACGCGCGCGTGTTCCCGAAGTCGTTCTTGATGTGCAACAGGTTGGCGGTCGCTGCGCTCACCCGGTCGCGGTCACCCGGGTCCCGCACGCGATTCCAGGTGCCCAAGAGCATACGCTCCTCTACTTGGGCTTTCTGACCCGCCGCCGGTGAATCCGTCGCCTGCACGCAGGGGCCAGTCAGCAACAGGGCGACTGCGACGTTCGTCAACGCTGAACGCATTATGCTATTTCCCCTCTAGAGCGACATTTGCCTTGCCGGCTGGCCCACCGTTACCGAACTCGCGTCCATCGGCCAGCTTGATCAGTTTCAGAAGCCCACCGGGTTGCCCGGAGCGCAGCGGCGCGATGACGGCCGTAACCTTATCGCCAACCTTGATCATGTTCCGTTTCCAGCCGGATCGATCCAGAATTCCGGGGTTGGCGCACTCGATCGTGTACCGCTTCGCTCGTGCTGCTCCGCTCCCGGAACTGGCAGCCACGTCTAGGTCTATGTAGACGTGCGCGTTGGTCCATTGGAAGTGAGTCGCGGTCCCTACCAGCTTGATCTGGTGATCGTGATCGTACATCGAGAATGAATGATGGGCGAACGCTGGAGCGGCCGCTGCCGCGAGTAGCAAAAACCCAGCGCATAGCCGGCCAGTGCCGCACGCCCGTAGCATTCTCATTCTCTCGCTCGTGTTGCTTCGAAGGCCCAGATCCTACGCGGCGGCGGCAGCCAATTGCAAAACTTCGGCGCAGGCGCGCACGAGAACCTTCAGTCGAGCGCCGCAGCGGAAACATCCGGCAAGTCGCCGAGTCCGGCGAGGTCTCGATGAAGGGCGGAGCCTTCGTACGTTGGCTCCCGGAGTGCGAGCTTTCCCATGGTCGGTTCTCCTGGAGGGGGCCGGGCAGGCTGACGAGGCTAGTACGTTCCATGACCGTCCGGGCGCAACGCTCATGAGCCAAGGTGGCGACGCCTAGAGCGATGGATAGCGCACCGCTTCGCTCGTAGCGCTTGGCCATCTCACGATTACCCAAAGATCCCATAAGGGGGCCCGGTCTGCGGGGCAGATGAAGATTCCATCGATCCCTTCAACGCTTCGGGAAGAACGTGGAATTCCGGATGCCGTTGTGCTCCAGATTCAGCTTAAGGCGGCAAAAGTGACGGGGCAGAGCCGCACAGTCCCGCTGGGTACGTTGCCAGGCCGGGCGGCCGATAAACCATGGTTGAGAGTGCCTAGAAGAAGCTGAGATTAGGAGGCCATTCTGCGGCGATGCGCGCGTTCCATTTTTGACATCGGCGGTCTCAGTTTCGTAGTCTCTTAATCACTAGCCCCTCCTGTTAATGTTCGTGGGTTTTCGCCCTCGTGCAGGTGCAGTGGATGCCATCAAGTCAGGGGCTGATAATGAGTACCGGCGTTGAGTTGCTCATGCGGCCCGCAGTGCGGCCGGAACTCGCACCTGGCCCCAGGCAAACACCGCGGCCAAATCACAGCATTGTTGCGAGTGCGATTTGATGATCGAACGCCATGTAACGGTGCCAATGCGCGATGGGCGCGCATCCTCATCGACATCTACCGGCCTGACGCGCCGGATGCCGTGGATATACCCATCCTCCTGGGTGCCGCCAGGGATACATGGTGGTCTATCCCGATCCCCCGCGGCCGTAGGTATTGGGATGGGGGAGATGCGGCATTGCATGGGTTCTGCCGATAACGCCTTCGAGCATGCCGTGCTGGGCTTTCGCGCGCAATGCCAGCATCTGTGAGGTGAAGCGGCGGCGGACGCTCGACCGGCGCAGAAGCGGATCTGCATGCTCAGCGGATATCACTTGGGGAGCGGAATGCGGAAAAACAGGAAACAGGCGACCGGTGATGTAACGGGGATCAATCGCCGTGGCTTTCTCACAGTCGCGGGCCTCGCGGGCGCCGGAGCCATAGTAGAGGCTGCCACGGCGCCGCCGGACGTGTCCGCGGCGTACGCCCCATCGCGACGAGCTGCCACACAACTCGGCTCGCGTGGGGGGGAACAGGGAATCCCGCCGCCTGTCACGGTCACCCAAACGGATTGCGGCAGCGATTTCATGGTCGACGTGATGCGCAATCTGAGTATCGAGTACGTTGCGGCGATCCCCGGCAACACCTTCAAGGGACTGCACGAATCCGTCATCAACTATGGGATGAAATCGGCACCCGCCCTAGACCTGATCTCCTGCATGCACGAGGAGATGTCGGTTGCGATCGCCCATGGCTACGCAAAGGTGGCGGGAAAGCCGATGGCCTGCATGATGCACTCAACGGTCGGCCTGCAGCACGCGACGATGGCGTTCTATAACGCATACGCTGATCGGGCGCCGGTTTTCGCAATTGTGGGTGCCATTCTCGACGCTCGCAGTCGCCACAGCTACGTTGACTGGCAGCACTCAGTGTTCGACGGTCCCGCACTGGTTCGCGATTTCACGAAATGGGATGAGACTCCGCTGTCGCTGCCGCATTTTGCCGAGTCGGCGACCCGCGCCTATAAGTTCGCAATGACGCCGCCGTGGGGCCCCACCGTGCTCGCCGTCGATCAGGACCTCCAGGAGAACGAAATTGACCGGGGCACGCCGCTGGTGATCCCGAAGCTGTCGCAAGTCGCGCCACCAGCCGGTGAGGAAGGAGCCGTTCGGGAGACCGCCCGGCAGCTGGTCGAAGCGAAGCTGCCACTCATCATTGCCGATCGCGCGGCGCGGACGCCGGAGGGATTGCGCCTCATGATCGATCTTGCGGAAGCGCTGCAGGCGCCCGTGGTCGATGTCGAGTGGTCGCATGAACTTCCCCTGGCGCCATCCGCTCAACCAGACCCGCCGCCAGTCGGCGCTCGTTGCCGAGGCTGACCTGATCCTGGGGCTGGAGCTCACCGACTACTGGGGTGCGATTGGCGGACATCTCACGCCGGGCGTGAAGCGGATCAGCATCAGCTTCCACGGACTTGTACATGAAGTCCAACTACCAGGATTTCGAGCGCTATACCCCGGTGGACCTGGCCATCGCCGCAGATGCGGAAGCGACCTTGCCGCTGCTCGTGGAGGAGGTTCGCAGGCAGACCTCCGTGCAACGCGCGTGCGTTCTTCAAAGCCCGCGGCGCCAGACTCGCTGAGGATCACCAGCAGTCGCTGGAGCAGTCACGCACTGCTGCGGCGGTGGGCTGGGATGCCCAACCCATCACCACAGCGCGACTGTGCGCGGAACTCTACGAAAAGATCCGCAACGAGGATTGGGCGCTGTGCAACGGGACAGTGTTCCAGAACTACTGGCCGCAACAACTGTGGACCGCCACTCATCATTATCAGTATATCGGCGACGCTGGGGCCTACGGCCTGGGCTACCTTCCCGGAGCGTCCGTCGGTGCGGCACTCGCGCATCGTAAGCACGGCCGACTGGCCGTGGCCATCGGGGGCGACGGGGACCTGATGTTCTCTCCGGGTGCGCTTTGGACAGCGGCGCACCACCGGATTCCGCTGCTTTACGTGGTGCACAATAACCGCGCCTACCATCAGGAATTAATGTTCGTCCAGTCGATGGCGCTGAAACGCCAGCGCGGCATCGATCGCGCCCACATTGGCAACACCATCACGGATCCGAACGTCGACTTCGCGAAACTTGCCGCTGGTCTCGGAGTCTATAGCGAAGGCCCCATCGACGAATCCGAGCCGACCTGGGTCCGGCGCTGGAGCGGGCCGTTGCCGTCGTCAAATCAGGCCAGCCGGCGCTGGTCGATGTCGTTGCCCAGGGACGCTAGGGAGGTGCGCGTGCAAACGAACATCCTCGTCGCATCGTTGCTGTGGACATCATGGTCGGTGTTGGCTTTCGCTAGCGAGCCCCACGGCAATCCCGTCGACGGGCAAGCGTCTGTTCCTGGCATACGGCTGTTACCAATGCCACGGTACCACGGGCGCGGGCGGCGGTCCGGCAGGACCGAAGCTCGCACCAAACCCGTTGCCGCTGGAGGTGGTGCAAAGCGAAGTTGCGTACCGCTTCCGGCCGGATGCCCGTGTACACGCCTGCTGTGGTCACGGACGCAGAGATTGTCTCCATCGTCGCCTATCTTCAGAGCATTCCGAACGGCAGACCGGCGCAGACATTCCGATTCTCAATCACTAGCGCGCGTCTGCAGGGGAATAGCCCTAGCATCGACGCCCAAAGCAGGTCTCCAAAGCGCGATGTACTTCATGTTTTCGCTGCAAACACTCTCAAAACTCAAACCCCAGGGGAACCGACTGTGAATAGAAATGCGGGCGCAAATTCCTGCGCCAGATCCGCGAGTCAACTCGTCCGTAGGCTCCTTCGTATCGCAGCTGCACCTGGCACTTCGCTACATCGGTGCTCGGATCGGCGTGAGCGGTCTGCTCGGCGCTCAGCCGGCGCATGCCGCGCTAGCGGCACAGATGATGCGCACGGGAAACCAACTCCAGGAAGTGGTCGTCACGGCGCAATTTCGCCAGCAAAGTGCGCAGACCACCCCGCTCGCCATCACGGCGGTCTCGGGCCAGCAGCTCGATGAGCGGTCGATCGCGAACGTCACCGATCTGAATGGCGTCGCTCCGAACGTGAATATCACCGGCGGCACCAGCACCAACGGGCCGGTCGCGCAGATCTTCATTCGCGGCGTCGGCCAGAGCGACGGCCATCCGGGCCTGGAGCCAGGTGTCGGCCTCTATGTCGATGATGTCTATCACGGTCTCATGCTGGGTTCGGAGATGGACCTCACCGACCTGGATCGGATTGAAGTGCTGCGCGGCCCGCAGGGGACGCTGTCCGGGAAGAACTCCATCGGCGGCTGCCATCAAGCTATACTCGAGGAAGCCCGACGACCAGACCGACGGCTATGTCGAGGCCGGCTACGGCTCCTTCAATCGGATCAATCTGCGCGCCGGCGGCAATTTCACCCTGGTCCCGGATAGGCTTTATGTGCGCGTTTCCGGAACGTCGAAGATCCGCGGACGGCTACATGACGCGCCTGGATTATGGATGCGTGAACTCCAGCGGTCGTCCGATATCTTCCAAGGCGGTGTGACTCCCGGGTTGCAAACTCGGCACGGAAGGCGGGCAGGATCCTCACATGCGGCGCGCGTGGCCGTGCGCTGGCTACCGAACGACAACATGGAGAACAATCTCATAGGCAGTGTGACTGCTGACAACTCCGAGGCGCCGGCGCTCAAGCTCCTCTACTCCAATAATCACGCAGAAGCTTCCGAACGGACAGCCGTTCGTCCCCGGTGGTGGATCGCAGTTCATTACCGGACCGAATTCCTATACGACGTATGCGACCTTCGGCGTTTTGAGCTTTACCGACCCGTCCATCTACAACGGTCAGCCGGGCGCCGGAACGCATGCCGGCGTGACACTGCCGAGCACCAACCCGACGAACTTCTACGGCGTGACCGACACCTTCACGTGGAAGCTTGCCGAGCAATATTCCCTGACTGCCATTACGGGATATTTGCGATACAACGGCGCCTTCACGAGTGAAACCGGCGATTCTCCGTATGCGACACAGGTTTTTCGTGATGTCTGGTCCGAGCGGCAGTTCACAGAGGAGATCCGCCTGAATGGGACCTCCTTTGGCTGGTGGACTGGACTGCGGGGGTCTATTACTACGACGAGGGCGCGCTGTTCGGCGGCTACAAGTTGCTGTCGCCGGGCCTGATTTCAGAAACTCTGTTTACCGGCAACGATCCGATCAGCTCCAAGAGCAAGTCCGGTTTCCTCCACGGCGTTACGCACGTCACCGACGCCCTGAGCCTGATTACCGGTTTGCGGTACACCTCCGAGTCGAAGGACTACACGTTCCAACGGCTCAATCCCTACGATACCGCCCTGCCCAGCTACAACCCGGTAGGAGTGCTGAACAATACGACCGGCACTTACTCTGGCAACCATACGGACTATCGGGTAGGCCTCCAATACCAGTGGACTCCGGACATCATGACGTATGCGCAGTATTCCACGGGTTTTCGAGGCGGCGGTGTCAACCCCCGCCCGTTCATTCAGGCGCAGGAGGTGCCGTTCAAGCCGGAGACCCTGCGCAGCGCAGAGCTCGGTTTGAAAAGCTACCTGTTCGACCGGTCGCTGATGCTGAATCTGGCAGGCTTCTACAGCCAGTACTCTAATATCCTGTTCGTCAACTCAAGCCCCACGGTCGTGAACGGGAACGTGTTGAGCATCTATAACCTGACCCCCGTCAACGTCGGTTCCGCTGACATCAAGGGTGCGGAGGCGGAGCTGCAATGGCAGCCCATTGACGGGCTTCAGATCGATGGGTCGGCCAGCTACCTGAATTTCAAGCTGACTTCAATCAACCAGTCGGCCGCTACGATCGCTGGCGTGACCTTGAAGACTCAAGAACCCTTTGCGTCCCATGTAATGGTGGGGCTTGGCGTGCAGTACGCGTTTGGACTGGGATCGCTGGGCTCAGTCGTGCCGCGCTTAGATGCGCGATATCAATCGTCCTTCTACACCGACATCACCAATACCGCTCTTGGCGAGGTGTCCGGCCGCACTTTGATGGATGCCCATCTGACCTGGCGGTCTGCCAAGGATGACTGGGAGGGCGCCTTCGCCGTCACCAACCTCACGGATCGGTTTTATTA
This sequence comes from uncultured Pseudomonadota bacterium, assembly GCA_963726995.1. Lineage (GTDB taxonomy): Bacteria > Pseudomonadota > Gammaproteobacteria > Steroidobacterales > Steroidobacteraceae > DAIDKA01. The sequence goes on along the minus strand of CAVSEP010000005.1, from coordinate 371,225 downwards.
CATCAATAAGGTCAATTCGGTGGCTCCAACCTTCATCGCTCAGGGCCAACCCGGTGCTCCGCGTGAGTGGTTACTCACTGTGCGTAGAAATTTTTAAGCACAGCGAGAGCTGCTTGTCGGCCCCCGCAGTTCCGCGCAATTCGCGTCGGACCCTGCGGGGAGTCGAGCGGCTGCCGGCACTACATCCATGACCTCGACGACCGAGCTACTGCGAGCTCAGTTCTGCGGGATCGCTGCTAGGCATTTCCGCGGAGAATTTCGCACGGAAGAATATAGAGTGCCGTGAATGCCGGCACCGGAGGCCATGCGCCCGAAAATCTGCATTAGAAGTCGCAGTTATAAATCAATTTAAGAGGTTGATTTATAACCGTTTTTAAGGACTGGAGCGGAAGGGGATCGAACCCTCGACCTTCGCATTGCGAACGCGACGCTCTCCCAACTGAGCTACCGCCCCACATGTTCGCCTGGGAGCCTTCCGGCCAATGCCGTCCGGTCCCAAAAAGAGCGGGCGATTCTAGCACCCGTGCCCGGGATGGCAACTCTCGTAACGGCTATGATGCCTGCGGCCCTTTTTGGCCGAATTGCAAGGAGCCGGTGGAATGCTCGCCGCAGGGAACCGCGCGCCGGATTTCACCGCCCGCAATCAGAATGACGAGCCGGTGACGCTGGCCCAGCTGCTGCGAAACGGTCCCCTGATCCTGTACTTCTATCCGGCCGATTTCACGGCGGCCTGCACTCGGGAAGCCTGTTCGCTGCGCGACCTGCACGCACAGCTGCTGGCGGCCAAGGTCTCGGTGGCGGGAGTGAGCCCGCAGGATGCCCGCAGTCACTTAGCCTTCGCCGTCAAGTACTCCCTGCCCTTCACCCTTCTATGCGACCCGGACAAGGTGCTGGCCCGCGCCTATGACGTGGTGGGTCCACTGGGACTGGGAGTTCGGCGGGCCAGCTTTCTGATTGGGCCTTCGGGTCTGATTCAGGATGCGGTGTTGGCAGACCTGCGTATCGGTCGGCACAAGGAGTTCTTCGCCCGGGTTGCGGCAGCCGGGCAACGCTAGCGCTGTAGCGGTACGTCACTCAGGCGCAGCGTACCGAGGCGCCGATAACACAGTGAAACCAGCACCACGGCAGCGACCGAACCTACCAGCATGGGCACGGACGCAGCCAGGAACAGTTGGCGCATGGGCAGATGCATCTTGATCAGCTGGCCACCCAGTACCGGCCCGACGATGGCGCCAAATCGCCCGATGGCCAGCGCCCAACCCACTCCCTTGGAGCGAAACTGAGTGGGATACAGCAGCCCCGCGGCTGCGTTGTTGCCGAACTGGGCGCCCAGGACCGAGAGTCCGGCAATAGTGGCCAGCGGCGCCAATTCCCCGTAGGACATGCCACCGGCGCCGACGGCGGCAATGGCGGGCACCGCGCAGATGAACAGTGCCGCAATGACCACGAAACCGAAACGATCCAGCAGCACGCTGATCAGCAGACCGCCCGCCGTGCCACCGAAGTGGTACAGGCTGGAAGCCAGCGCCGCCTGTTTCGGCGCCAGGCCGGCATTGTTGAACAGCTGCGGCATCCAGGAGTTCAGGAAATAGTTGGCCATCAGCGTGGTGGAAAAACACACCCACAGGAGCGGTGTGATCCACGCAAAGCCCGAGCCGAAAATCTGTGCCATGCCCAGTACGCTGCCGCCCGAAGCTGCCCCGGCCGATGACTCGAACTGCGTGTCCTCGCCGAGCTCCAGATCGGCGCGCATGCGGCGCGCGGTGTCCAGCAGTTCAGCGCGCCGCTCCGGTCGACCCCCCAGGAATTTCACCGACTCCGGCAACGTAAAGTACAGACATGCCGCGACCAGCAGCGGCACCGTGCCGCCGACCACGAACAGCGCCGACCAGCCATAGCTGTGCGGCAACCAGGCCGAGAGCAGCCCGGGGGCACCGCTCCCCAGGGTGATGCCGGTGAACATGAGCACCACGAGCGTGGCACGCAGCCGCTTGGGCGAGAGTTCCGAATTCAGGGCAATGGTGTTGGGCATCAGCCCGCCGATGCCGATGCCGGTGCAGAAACGCAGCGCGAGGGTGGCGGGATAGCTGTGCTGCCAGATCACCGCCAGCGTCGTCACGCCGTAGATGACACTGCCCAGGAGGATCGCGGGTTTGCGGCCGAAGCGGTCACCCACATAGCCCAGCAGGGGCGCGCCCGCCAGCACCCCGACCAGACTGGCGGACAGGGCCCAGCCGGCAAGACCCGCATCCACATGCCACAGTTTGGACAGCGAGGGCATGGCGAAGGGCATGACGCTGATGTCGTAGCCGTCGGCAAACATGGCCAGGAATGACCAGAACAGCAGATTCAGATTGAACCCGCGGATTTTCTGGCCATCGACGAGATCATCGATGCGGATGGTCTGACCCAAGACAGTCCCCCGAAATGGCACGGCGACCGGCGCGCTTCTGCGGCGCGATGGGCCATTATGCCAAAGCCGGTCAGGCCGCGGCGGCTAGTCTTCCTGGAGCGTCACGCTGCCCTCGGTGACCTTGGCCACGATGTCCCCCAGCAGTTCCAGGGAAATCTCGGAACTGTCGCGATGCTTGGCGTCCCAACGCACCCGCACGATGGCCGCCTGCTGGAACTTCAGGCCCGCGAGCACGAAACAATCCACCCGGACACCGTCGCTGACAATCCAAAGATCCCGCAAGGTGGCGGCATCCCAGGCGCGCGCATAGAAGCTTGCCGCAAGCCTGCGGTCGCAGCCCTTCCGATTCCGGCAATTCACGCAGCAGCTGACCCATCTTGTGCGGGTCATCCACCGCCGCCGTGAGGCGGCGTACCGACACACCGGCCGATGTCTCCTGCGGCTTCCAGAACCACTTCATGTCGCCGTCACTCACCGGAAAGTTCCCCGAGGCGCAACAGCATACCTGCGAGGCGGCGGGCTTTTTGCCCTGCCGGCCGTCGCGAAACCCCGACGTGATTTAGTCAAACCGCCTGGCACGAAACGCTAGGCCGACATGCGCAGCACCGGCTTGATGACCTCGCCGTGCTCCATGTCCTGGAATGCCCTGCCAATGTCGGCGAAAGGATAGAACCGCACCAGCCGATCCAATGGCAGGCGTCCCTGCCGGAAATACTCGATCAGTATCGGAATGACGGTCTGCGGCGCCGCATCCCCGCCCAGGATCCCCTGCAGGCGACGGCCCCCGGCGAGCATGGGAAACAGGGCCGGCTGCCAACCGGCCGCCGGGGCGGCGACGAATCCGGCCACACCCTGCATGGCAAGGCTCTGCATGGCCTGAGTGAAGACCTCCGGCGCACGTGTCGTGTTGAGGCTGCGGTCGACCCCGCCGCGGCTGATGTCGATGATCCGCTGGGCCAGCTCAGGCGATGCGGCATCCAGGGTATGCGTGGCTCCGAGCTCCCGAGCCAGCTGCAGCCGCGAGGCGATCCGGTCCACCGCAATGATCTGTCGGGCCCCAACCAGCCGCGCGGCCATCACGGCGGACAGCCCGACGCCCCCGGCGCCAAAAATCGCCACCGAGTGACCCACCTGCACGCCCAGGGAGTACAGCACGGCGCCCGCGCCGGTGATGACGCCACAGCCCAACGGCCCCAGCAGCTCAAGCGCCAAGTCCTGGGGCACCTTCACGGCAGTGCGCTCGCTGGCAAGACAGTGCCGCGCGAAGGCCGACTGGCCGAAGAAATGCCCGGCGATCCGGGTCCCGTTGTGCTTCAGCGCGCTGCTGCCGTCCATGCGCTGGCCCCCGAAGTTCCGGGGCATCGCTTCCCGGCAATAGCTGGGAAAGTTCCGCAGGCAGCTGGGGCAGGCACCACAGGACGAGCCGCTCAGCACGACATGGTCGCCGATCTGAAGTTGGGTGACGGCGGGTCCGATTTCGATGACCACCCCGGCGCCCTCGTGCCCCAGCACCGCCGGCAGCGGGGTTCCCGGGCCGCGGCCGGCGTGCACCCCCAGGTCGGTGTGGCAGATACCGGTCGCCGCAATCCGGATCAGAACCTCATCGGCCCGCGGTGCCTCCAGGTCGACTGCTTCCACCACCGGCGCCGCCGCCCCGGCCCGCGATATGGCTGCTTCCGTGCGCACTGATTTTCCCCAAGACCCTCGGGCCCCTGTGAAGGGCTCTTTAGCCCGCTCAGTATAGTCCCGGGATGGGCTGCGGTACCCTACCGGCGGGGGAATGATGAACGCCACTGAGAACAACCGGGACTTGGGCCTTTCGGCCGATCCGCCACCGGTCCCGGAGCACCTGCTCAAGGGCTGGCAGGCGGGCATCGACTCATTGGCAGAGACGCTGGAAGTGCCCGTCGCCCTGGTCATGCGCATTGTCGGGCGCCGGATCGAAGTATTCCTGAGCAGCACGACCGCCGACAATCCCTACGCTCCGGGCGACTCGGAAACGCTGCTGGAATCCGGACTGTATTGCGAGTCCGTGTGCCGCGCCCGCGCTCCCTTGCACGTCCCGGATGCGCGCCTCAGCGCCCGATGGCGCAACAACCCGGACATGAAGTTCGGCCTGATGGCCTATCTGGGATATCCCCTGATTCTGCCCGACGGCCGGGTGTTCGGCACGGTGTGCATCCTGGATCGCGTGCCGCGCACGTTCACGGATGGCCAGCGACGCCTGGTCGGCAACATCCGCAAACTGATCGAAGGACAGCTGTCCTTGTTGTCGAGCGATCGCAGCTGGGGCATCGAGCGCACCCAACAGCTGCACCGGTCCACCGAACTGCTCCAGGCCGTCATGGATGGCGCCACCGATGCGATTTTCCTCAAGGACACCGAAGGCACCTTCCTGATCTTCAACAAGGCCGCGGCAACCTTCATCGCCCGGCCCGCGGCCGAGGTCATCGGCAAGACCACCGACGAGGTTTTCGGCGTCAAGGCCGGCAGGGTGCTGCGCGAGCGCGAACTGGCCGTCCTCAGAACGGGAATCCCCACGACGGTGGAGGAAACCATCGAGGGCGACGGGCAGATGCGCACCTTCCTGACCACCCGCAGCGTGCAGCGGGATGAGCACGGAAACATCATCGGACTCATCGGCATCGCCCGCAACATCACGGCGATGAAACAGGCCGAGGCCGCCCTGCGCGACAGCGAGGCGCGCTGGCAGTTCGCCGTCGACAGCGCAGGCGATGGCATCTGGGACTGGAATGTCGCCAGCGGCAAGGTGTTCTTTTCACGCCAGTGCAAGGCCAGCCTGGGATATGGCGACGATGAGTTCGGGGACTCCATGAAGGATTGGACCTGCAAGGTCCACCCGGCCGACCTGCCGGGCGTCTGGCAGGACATTCAGGCTCATCTGCAGGGCCGCACCGCCGACTTCGTGGCCGAGCAGCGGATGCGCACGCGCCTGGGCTCCTGGCGCTGGATCCTGGTGCGCGGCAAGGTGATCGAACGGCAGGCGGATGAGTCCGCCGTGCGGGTCATCGCCACCCAGACCGACATCACCGCCCGCAAGCTCGCCGAGGAGGAACTCAAGCGCAGCTACGAAGCGCTGCGCCAGGCGGCCAAGGCATTGCGCACCGCCCGGGATGAGGCCCAGGCCGCGGAACAGGCCAAGGGTGACTTCCTGGCGGCCATGAGCCATGAAATCCGTACGCCCATGAACACGGTCGTCGGCATGACGCGCCTGGCCCTGACCACCGAGCTGAGCGTGCGGCAGAGAAACTACCTGGAGAAGATCGACTCCGCCGCACGCTCGCTGCTCAACATCATCAACGACGTCCTCGATTTCTCGAAAATCGAAGCCGGCGGGCTGACCCTGGAGGACACCGAGTTCGATCTGGACATGGTGCTCGAGTCGGTCAGTACCATGACCGCCATCAAGGCCGAGGAAAAGGGCCTGGAGATGACCTATGCCGTGGCGGACGAGGTACCGCGGAAGCTGCGCGGCGATCCCCTGCGCCTGGGCCAGGTGCTGATCAATCTGCTCAGCAATGCCGTGAAGTTCACCCACCGCGGCGAGGTGCTGGTCACGGTCAGCGCCAAAGAGCCGCAATCCGGGCGCGTCACGCTGCAGTTCGCAGTCAAGGACACGGGCATCGGGCTCGAGCCCGGTCAGATCGACGGCCTCTTCCGGGCCTTTTCCCAGCTGGGGCCGCATATTTCCCGCAAGTACGGCGGCACCGGCCTGGGGCTGGCGATCTGCCGGCAGCTGGTCGAGATGATGGACGGGCGGATCTGGGCCGAGGGCGAACCCGGAATCCGGCAGCACCTTTCATTTCACGGTGGATATCGCCCTGCCCCGCGACAGTCGCGGCGCGGCCGCCGCCGAACCGAGCCTGCTCCTGAGCCCGCATCGCGTGCTCATTGCGGATGACAACGCGGGCTCCCGTGAGGTCCTGGCCGATCTGCTGCGCGGCATCGGCCTGCAACCCACCGCGGTTCGATTCCGGCGTCGAGGCCCTGGCGCAACTGAAGGCTGCCGCCCTGGCCGGGCAGGCCTATGCCCTGGCACTGCTGGACTTCGGCATGCCCGGCCTCGACGGCATCGAAACCGCGCGGCGCCTGCGCGCCGAGCGCGAACTGGCGGCCCTGCCCGCGGTGCTGATGGTGACCGGCTTCGGCCGCGAGGAAACCCTGCGCAGCGCCGAGGCGCTGGGCCTGGCCGGCGTGCTGAACAAGCCCGTGACCCGCTCGATGATGTTCAACACGCTTGCCAAGATCTTCGATGAACGCCTCTCGCCGGCCGCCGTTGCGCGCCCGGTGCGCAGTTCCGCGATGAGTCGCGGCCTGCGCATTCCACGGGAAGCGCTGCGCACGCTCGCCAAGCGCTGCGTGCTGGTCGTCGATGACAATGGCTTGAACCGGGAAGTGGTCAGCGAGCTGCTGCGCGCCGTGGACATGCGCGTGGAGACGGCCGCGAGCGGACTGGAAGCCATCGACCGGATCGGCAAGGAGCAATTCGATGTGGTGCTGATGGACGTGCACATGCCGGGCCTGGACGGGCTGGCCGCGACCCGCCAGATCCGCGCGGAGTCGCGTTTCGCGAGACTGCCGATCATCGCGCTCACGGCCTCGGTGCTGGTGGCGGAACGCGAAGCCACGGTGGCGGCCGGCATGAACGCCCACCTGACCAAACCCATCGACGAGGCCGCTGCTCTACCACGACCCTGATGCAGCTGCTGCCGCAGCCCGCGGCGGCTTTCTCTGACGCGCCTGGGCAACGACCCGGCGCGACTGCAGACGCTGCTGGGCGACTTCCTGCGGGACACGGCCGAGACACGCCGCAAACCGTGCTACGACAGGTCGAGGCCGGGGATCTGAAGCAGGCCGCCGCCCAGGTGCATTCCATTCGCGGGGCGGCCTTCTACATGGAGGCCACGGCCCTGTGCGAGACGGCCGGAAGATTCGAAATCGCCGCGCGCCAGGCCGATGCGCCCAGGCGCCGGCGCCACTGCTCGACGAATTCATCGCCCTGCTGGCGCCGCTGCGGGACTATCTCGATCCCGGCCTGCGACTGCTTGACGTCAGCGGCTTCAGTCCTGCCGCAGGCGATAGCCCAGTCCCGCCTCGGTCACCAGATAGTGGGGCCGATGCGGGTCGCGGCTCGAGCTTGCCGCGCAGATTCCGGATGCACACTCGCAGGCTGCGGGTATCCCCGAGATGCCCCGGGCCCCACACTTCGCGGATCAGCTGCGTCTGCATGACGATCATGTCCGCTGTGCCGGGCCATGCACTCCAGCACCCGGAACTCCAAGGGGCGTCAGGTGCACCGGCCCGTCGGGGCCCGTGGCCTCGCGCCGGTGCAGATCCACGCCACGGTACCGGCAAAGTCAAGCCGCGGCGCCTGGTCATTGGCGCGCACATTGCGCCGCAGCGCCGCGCGCACCCGCGCCAGCAGTTCCGCCGCGCTGAAGGGCTTGGTGATGTAGTCATCGGCACCGGCATCGAGGGCCGCGATCTTCTGTTCTTCCATGGTGCGCGCGGACAGCACGATGATGGGCACCGGCGACCAGCTGCGCACACTGCCGGATGACGGTCAGGCCATCGCCGTCCGGAAGCCCTAGGTCCACCAGCAGCAGATCCGGCTTGTGGGCCCGCGCTTCGATGTCCGCGCGAGCGGCCGTCGCGGCCTCGATCACCCGAAATCCCACCGAACCCAGCAGGGCCTGCAGGACCTCGCGGATCGCCGCGTCATCCTCGATGACCAGGATCTGGTGCATCGCCTGCGTCACGCCGGCTCCGCGGTCGGCAAGGTGAGTTCGATCCGGGCTGCCGCCGCCGGGCCTGGTCGTGCGCCTCGATTTCCCCGCCGTGCGCGCGAATGATGGCCCGACAGATGGCCAGTCCCAGGCCGACCCCGACGATTGTGCCCTCGCCCGAACCGCGCTGAAACTTCTCGAACAGTCGCGCCGGGTCCCCGGCGGGCAGCCCCGGACCATCGTCGTCCACCGTGACGCGCACGTTGGATGCGCGGCTACGGTCCGCGCCGGCGTCGACCACGGCGGCAATCTGGATATGCGTCCCGGGCGGCGTGTACTTGACGATATTGTCCAGCAGGTTGGTGAAGACCTGCGTGATGAGACTGGCATCCACGTACACCGGCGGGCAGATCCGCCGGCAGTCGCAGCTCGACACTGTAGCGTGTCAGCGGCTCCTCGAGGCTGCCGCAGCGACGATTCCACCAGTTCATCGAGCGTCTGCCAGTCGCGGCGCAGCTGGATCTGTCCGGATTCGAACCTGCGTCAGATCCAGCACGTTGGAAATCAGCTCGGACATCTCGCGCGCCTTGGTTTCGATGGAACGCGCCAGGGCCGCGCGGGTCGCGGCATCCAGCGCCTCGCCATGCTCGGCCAGCGTGCTGCCGGCGCCTGCCATCACCGCCAGCGGCGTGCGCAGATCATGCGAAATTGAGGCCAGCAGCGTGTTGCGCAGACTTTCCCCTTCGGCCGATACGCGCGCGGCTCTCGGCCTGCTCGGCGAGCGACGCTCGTTCCAGCGCGAGGCCGATCTGTCCGGCAAAGGTCTCCAGCAGGTGCCGCTGCTCGGGCAGCATCACTCGCCGTCGATTCTCCGGCAGCACCGCCAGTACGCCCAGCGGCCGATCGCGCATCTCCGAGCGGCACGTACAGCGCCGCGGCCGCCGGCAGCGTGTCGGTGCCAAGGCCTGCCTGACGCCCATGATCGGCCACCCATTGCGCCACCGCCAGATCCGCGCCGCGCAAGGCCGCCTCGTTGGGCTTGCCGATCGGATAGTGCAGCCGACCATTTCCGTCCGGCAGCAGCACCACGACCTTGCATTGAAACACCTCCGCCACGTGCCGGACCGCGACCGCGCACATGTTCGCGGTACCGCGGGTTGCCGCCAGCTCGCGGCTCATCGCATACAGCAGCGCAGTGCGCCGCTCGCGGGCACCCGATACCCGAGTCTGCTGACGCACGCTGGCCATCAGCGTGGCGATGACCAGGGAGATCAGCAGCATCACCGCGAAGGTGATCAGGTACTGAGCATCGGATACGGCGAAGCTGAACCGCGGCGGAACAAAGAAGAAATCGAACGAGGCCACGCTCAACACCGATGTGAGCACCGAGGGGCCGCGCCCGAGCCGCAGCCCGGCGATGGTCACGCCGAGCAGGTACACCATCAGCAGATTGACGATATCCACGTGCGGATACATCACGAATGCCAGCGCAAGGTACAGACAACTGACAAGCGCCACTGCCCAGCCGTAGCGGCTCCAGCGCACCGGCGTTGCCAGTCGCTGCGACGTCGGACCGACCAGCGCGCGAGCCTCGAGGGTGGTTGATCCGCTTGCCGCCACGGTGATCACATCGAAGCCGCGGGCGCGTCGCGCCAGTTCGGTCGCGGTCGACGGCCGCAGCAAGTGCCCGCCAACCATGGCGCTTCGGCGACCCTACGATCACTCGCGTCACATGGCGGGTGGCCGCGTATTCCAGCAACGCCTCCACGGCGGTCGGCCCATCCAGCGTCACGGTCTCGGCGCCCAGGGACTCGCCGAGGCGCAACAGCTCGATGCGCCGGTTGCGCTGCGCTTCGGAGAGCTTGAGCAGGGCCGGGGTCTCCACATAGACCACGGTCCAGTCGGCATCCAGCGCGTCCGCCAGGCGCTTACCGGCGCGGATCAGCTGCTCGGACTGCGCGTCCGGTCCGGTAGCCACCAGGACCCGATCGCTGCGCCAGCCTCGAGCGCGGCGACGTGATCGGACGCCGCCGAATCCCGCGCGGCGGCCTCCACCCGGTCGGCCGCCCGGCGCAAGCGCGATCTCGCGCAGCGCCATGAGATTGGGCTTGCGGAAGAATCGCTCCACCGCATTGGCCGCATCGGCGTGCAGGTAGATCTTGCCGGCCCGCAGCCGCGCCAGCAGGTCATCCGGCGGCAAATCGATGAGTTCGACCTCGTCGGCCTTGTCGAACACGTGGTCCGGCAGCGTCTCGCGCTGCTGCACTCCGGTGGTCTGCACAATCAGGTCATTGAGGCTCTCCAGATGCTGGACATTGACGGTGGTCCAGATGTCAATCCCGGCCTCCAGCAGTTCCTCCACGTCCTGCCAGCGCTTCGGGTGCCGGGGTGGCGGGTCGCCGCCGGCCAGATTCGAGTGCGCCAGCTCATCCACCAGCAGAATGGCCGGATGCCGCGCAAGCGCAGCATCAAGATCAAATTCAGCGCGGGTAAGATCACGGTAGCGAACCGTCAGTGTGGGCAGTCGGGGGATGCCTTCCGTGAGCCGCTCGGTCTCGACTCGGCCGTGAGGTTCGATGTATCCGATCACCACATCGGTACCCGTGGCGCGGACTGCGCGTGCCGCCTCGAGCATGGCGTAGGTCTTGCCCACGCCTGCCGATGACCCGAAGAAGATCCGCAGGCGCCCGCGCCGGGCTCGCGCTTCCTCGGCCTTCACATGTTGCAGGAGCCGGTCCGGATCCGGTCGTTCTACCATGCGCGCAAGGCTACCTGCTGCTCGACTTCGAGGCGAGATCATCGAGCGCAAGATTCAGTGCCAGTACGTTGACCCGCGGTTCGCCCAGCAGGCCGAACAGCCGCCCTTTTGCCTGGCCGTCGATCAGGCTGCGCACATCCTCTTCCGCAAGACCGCGCACGCGTGCGACCCGTGGGGCCTGGTAGAAGGCCGCCGCAAGGCTTTCCTCCGGATCAAGACCGCTGGCGGAGGCTGTGACCAGATCCACCGGTATCGGGGCGGAATTGCCCGGATCTGCGGCCCGCAGGGCCTGAACACGGCCCTTGATAGCATCGATCAAAGCGGGGTTGAGAGGCCCAAGGTTGGATCCCGTGGAGGCCGTACCGGCATTCGGCTGCGGCGAGGTGGCCGACGGACGGCTCCAGAAATACTTCGGATCGCTGAAGTTCTGGCCGATCAGGCTCGAGCCAATCGGCTTGCCGTCCCGGGACACGATGCTGCCCGAGGCAGCATGACCGAAGGCCGCCTGGGCGATGCCCGTGATCACCAGCTGGATACAGCACCCCCGTCAGTACCGTGAAGAACAGGAACAGCACGATCGCGGGACGAATGAGTGAACGCATGACAATCAACCTCTTACGTCAGATGGACCAGTTCGAGGCCCAGATCGATGACCTTGATGCCGAGGAAGGGCACGAGGATGCCCCCTAGGCCATAGATCAGCAGGTTTCGACGCAGCAGCACCGCCGCGCCCAGCGCGCGGTATTTCACGCCCTTTAGCGCCAGCGGAATCAGGAAGATGATGATCAGCGCATTGAAGATCACCGCGGACAGGATGGCCGAGAACGGGCTCGCCAGGTGCATGACGTTCAAGGCGTTGAGCTGCGGATAGGTGGTCGCGAACGCTGCCGGAATGATCGCGAAGTATTTCGCGACATCGTTGGCGATGCTGAAGGTGGTCAGCGAGCCGCGGGTCATCAGCATCTGCTTGCCGGTCTCCACCACCTCGATGAGCTTGGTGGGATTGGAGTCCAGGTCCACCATGTTGCCGGCCTCCTTGGCGGCCTGCGTGCCGGTGTTCATGGCCACGGCGACGTCGGCCTGGGCCAGCGCCGGCGCATCGTTGGTGCCATCGCCGGTCATGGCCACCAGGCGCCCCTGCGCCTGATGGTCGCGGATCAGGCGCAGCTTGGCCTCCGGAGTCGCCTCCGCCAGGAAGTCATCCACGCCGGCCTCCGCGGCAATCGCGGCAGCGGTGAGCTTGTTGTCGCCGGTGATCATGATGGTCTTGATGCCCATCCGCCGCAGTTCGACGAAGCGTTCCTTGATCCCGCCCTTGACGATGTCCTTGAGCTCGATGATGCCGAGCACCCGCCCGCCATCGGATACCAGCAGCGGCGTGCTGCCGCGCCGGGCGACTTCCTGCACCGTGCTCTGAATGCCCTTGGGAAACGCGCTCCCGGCGGCTTCGACATGTTTCATGATGGCATCGGCCGCGCCCTTGCGGACCTGGCGGGTGCCGATGTCCACGCCACTCATGCGGGTGTGGGCCGAGAAGGCCACGAAAGTGGCACCGAGCGCGCCGAGATCCCGCTCGCGAAGCTGAAAGCGCTGTTTCGCCAGTACAACGATGCTTCGGCCTTCGGGAGTCTCATCGGCCAGCGAAGCCAACTGCGCAGCGCTCGCCAGTTCTTCTTCCGTCACCCCGGGGGCCGGCATGAAGGCCGCGGCCTGCCGATTGCCGAGCGTGATCGTCCCGGTCTTGTCCAGCAGCAGCACATCAACGTCTCCTGCTGCCTCCACTGCGCGTCCCGAGGTGGCGATCACATTCGCCTGCATCATCCGGCTCATACCGGCCACGCCAATCGCCGACAGCAAGGCACCGATCGTGGTGGGAATGAGGCACACCAGCAGAGCGACAAGGGCTGTAATGGTGACCGGCGTACCGAGCTTCGCGACAGCGACGCTGTACAGCGAGTACGGCAGCAACGTGGCGGTCGCAAACAGAAACACCAGAGTCAGTGCGACGAGCAGGATGGTCAGCGCGATCTCATTCGGGGTCTTCTGTCGCTTGGCGCTCTCCACCATCGCAATCATCCGGTCAATGAAGGTCTCGCCCGGATTGACCGTGACTCGGACGACGATCCAGTCAGACAGCAGGCGCGTGCCGCCCGTGACCGCGGAGAAGTCGCCGCCGGATTCGCGAATGACGGGCGCCGACTCGCCCGTGATGGCGCTCTCATCCACCGATGCCGCGCCTTCGATGACTTCGCCATCGGCCGGCACATAGTCGCCCGCCTCGATGAGCACCACATCCCCACGCCGCAGCTGCGTGGCCGGGACCGTGGTCTGGCGCGTCCGATCAGATGGATCCGCCAGCTTCTTGGCGGAAGCGCTCTGTTTCAGTCCGCGAAGCGCCGCGGCCTGCGCCTTACTGCGCCCCTCGGCCAGCGCCTCGGCGAAGTTCGCGAACAGCAGCGTGAACCACAACCAGACCGCGACATTGATAATGAACCACGGCGGGGCCTCCCCCTTGGCCAGCAGCGCCTGGGCGCCGAGCACGGTGGTCAGGATGGCGCCAATGTAGACCACGAACATCACCGGATTGCGCCATTGCATGCGTGGATCCAGCTTAGAGAAGCTGTCCGCCACTGCAGGGCCCAGCAACGAACGATCGAACATGGAAAGTTTGGGATGCGTCATGATTTTGCCTTCAATTCAAGCCGTCAGTGCCAGAGCATCAGATGCTCAACGACCGGGCCCAGCGCCAGCGCCGGCACAAAGGTCAGGGCGCCCACCAGGAGGATGGTGCCGATCAGCAGCACTACGAAGGTCGGCCCATGAGTCGGCATGGTTCCGGCGGTGACCGGCACGCGTTTCTTGGCGGCCAGCGAACCGGCCACGGCAAGTACGGCCACGATCGGCCAGTAGCGTCCAAACCAAACCGCCAGCCCCAGCGCCGTGTTGTAGAAGGGCGTATTGGCCGACAGTCCCGCAAAGGCGCTGCCGTTGTTGTTGGATGCCGAGGTAAAGGCGTAGAGAATTTCGGAAAACCCATGGGCACCGGGATTGGCGACACCCGCCTGCCCCGCGGTCACCGACACGGCCACCGCCGTACCCGCCAGCACCAAGGCCGGCATGACCAGGATTGCGATGGAGGTCATCTTCATCTCGAAGGCCTCGATCTTCTTGCCCAGGTATTCCGGGGTGCGCCCGATCATGAGCCCGGCGATGAACACGCCCACGATGGCAAATACGAGGATGGAGTAGAGCCCCGTACCAACGCCGCCGAACACCACTTCACCCAGCTGCATCTGAAACAGCGGCACCAAGCCGCCCAGCGGAGTGAAGGAGTCGTGCATGGCATTGACGGCGCCGCAAGAGGTGGCCGTGGTGACGGCGGCAAACAGAGCCGATGCGCCGATGCCGAATCGAGCCTCCTTACCCTCCATGTTGCCCCCAGCCTGCAGGGCGCTGGCACTCTGGTCGACACCCAGGTGAGCGATAAGGGGATTGCCAGCCTGTTCGTTGTACTCAGCAATCCCCAGCAGCGGCAGTAGCAGCAGGAACATCGCCGCCAGGACCGCCCAACCCTGGCGGGTATCCCCCACCGTGCGCCCAAAAGTGTAGGTCAAGGCAGCCGGAATCAGCAGGATCGCAAGCATCTCCAGAAAGTTTGTGAGCGCTGAAGGATTTTCATAGGGATGCGCGGAATTCGCATTCATGAAGCCGCCACCATTGGTGCCAAGCTCCTTGATACTTTCCTGCGAGGCAACGGGGCCCAACGGCAGCGTCTGGGTATGCGTGGTGACCGTCTCCTGCACAGCGTTGCCGGCGGCGTCCTTGACCGGGTTACCCTGGCCATCCACCTTGGGCTGCTGGTAGGTCAGGGCCTCGACCGTGGTCACATCCTTGTAGGAACTGAAGGTTTGAACCACGCCCTGCGATGCCAGCACCAGCGCGAGCACGGCTGCGAGTGGCAGAAGGATATAGAACGTGGTGCGCGTCAGATCCACCCAGAAATTGCCGATGGTGGCGGAACTGTTCCGCGCCAGACCGCGAATCAAGGCGAACGCCACCACGATACCGGTCGCCGCAGACATGAAATTCTGCACGGCCAAACCTGCCATCTGAGTCAGGTAACTCATGGTCGACTCGCCCGAGTACCCCTGCCAGTTCGTGTTGGTGATGAAGCTCAAGGCAGTATTGAAAGAGGAGTCCGGAGAGACGTTGGCTAAACCTTGAGGATTCAAGGGCAACCAGACCTGCAGCCGCTGCAGGCCATACACCACCAACGCCCCTAGGGTGTTGAACAGCAACAGGCCCAGGGCATAACGCTTCCAATCCATCTCCACGGCCGGATCAACGCCTGCGGCCCGATAGGCCATGCGTTCAATGGGCGCGCCGACGCGCAGCGGCCAGATGGGGGTTCCGGCCATCACATGCGCCATGTACAGACCTAATGGCTTGACGCACAGCAACACCGCGCCAACGAATACCACCAGCAAAACTATGGTCGAGGCAGTCATCAGAACTTCTCCGGCTTGATCAGCGCGTACACCAGGTACGCGCCAAGGGCCACGCACAGCAGCCCACTGACGACGTAAAGAAAGCTCATTGCGGACTCCTCAGGCGATCGATCGCCCAAACCAACCAGTGCGTCACGGCGTACAGCGCGACTACAGCCAATAGAAATATGAAGTCCACGACGGCCTCCTTGCGACAATGCCTGGGACTGTACTGACGCAACGGTGAGCAGTGCGTGAGTATTTGTGCCTACGATAAAATATTGATTTGGCGAAGGAATCCGCCGTCGGCGCCAGGACCGTTTCGCAGCCTTTACTCACCTCGCCATAACCCTCCGCTCGATAGCATCCGTGCGTGCTTCCGATTATTCGCAGGAAGCGGTCATGTTCAACGTGATCGAGTGAGGCGCCTATGTACATCGATCCAATTCATTCAGGTACGGTCGCGCTCGCACACGCTGTGGCGCTGGCGACCCGCGCACAAATCCGACCCGACGTTTCCGCAGGCCAGCGGCCGCGGGATGCCGTCCCATCAAGGGGCCGGCACAAACTCCTGCGGCGCCTTACGCGGGGGTGGGACCCGCAGAAGGTTGGGGAATCTCCCACACCCGATGCGGCGCAACTGATGTTGTGGTCCGAGTGTGCGGGCCGCGCCTACACCACGTCCTTAGGCGGGCTTTTATTGGTGAATTACATTCGCAAGAATTTCGCCGCAGGGCGCTGAGCGGATTTGACAGCCGATTGGCTCGGCCACATCCTGCGGCACCCCCTGAAGTTGAGGTGCACAGCAATGCGCAATGCCCTGCAGATGCTGACAGTCACGCTGACGCTGGGGCTGGCAGCAGCCCTCGGAGCGGGTGCCGCCTATGCTGCCGATGCTCCGGCTCCCGAAAAGATCGGCATCATCGGCACCGGCCGAATCGGCGGCGCGCTGGCGCGCGCCTGGGTCAAGGCCGGTCACGAAGTATTCGTCTCCACGCGCCACCCCGAGGAGCTGCAGGGGCTGGTGAAGGAACTGGGCCCGCGCGCCCACGCCGGCACCCCGCGTGAGGCGGCCGCCTTCGGCTCAGTCATCCTGGTCTCGATACCCTACGGCGCCATGACGCAGATCGGGACGGATCTGCGCGCGCAGCTCGCCGGCAAGGTGATCCTGGACACCAGCAATCCGGTGGAACGACGCGACGGTGCCATGGCCCTGGATGCCCAGAAGCAGGGTGCCGGGATGGCCACCGCGCAGTTGCTGCACAGCACCCGGGTGGTGCGCGCCTTCAATTGCATTGGCGCCGCCTCCCTGGCCAGCGATGGGTTTCGCCAGCCCGAGCACTTCGCCATTCCCATCGGCGCGGATGACGCTGCGGCGCTGGCCGTCGCCGAGCGATTGATTCGCGAGATCGGCTTTGATCCGGTGCCCTTAGGATCACTGGCTCGGACCCGGATCTTCGATCTCGGGCAGCCCCTGGCCACCGGCAGCCTCACGGCGGCGCAAATGCGCGCCAAGGCCGCGCAGTTATTTCCGCACTAAGGGGTCGGCGCAAGAAACATCAAGAAGTCCGCGGCCGGATTTCTTATGATCTGCAGCGCCATGGAAAATCAGGAAATCCTGTATCTGCTGCGTGATCTTCATAGTCGCCTCGACGGCAAGGCGACCCTCGGCAGCATCGCGCAGCGCGCCGCTCTGTCGCGCTTTCAGATCCACCGGAAATTCCACCGGGTACTGGGTGAGAGCCCCCGGGAATTCATTGAACGGCTACGCCTTGAGCAGGCGGCGGCGAGACTCATCGGCTCGAAGGAGTCGGTGTTCGAGATCGCCCTGGGCGCCGGCTTCTTAAGCCATGAAGTCTTCACGCGCGCCTTTCGCAGGAAATTCGGCCTCACGCCGCTGCGGTATCGCAAGGCGGCACAGCTACGGGCTCCGGCGGCCGCACGCGCCGATCACTTAAGATTCACCGCTGACATCAGTCCCTGCATCCGGCTGTTCCATCTACCACTGACCCCCTCAACCAGGAAATCGCCCATGCCCACCCTATCGGTCACCCGCCAGCAGTATCCCGGACAGGCCATTGTGCTGATCCGCCGGAGCATTCCGCGCGCCGAGCTGCAACCCATGCTTGCGGAGTGTTTCGGCAAGTTGTTTGGTCATGGCGCCAAGGCGGGCCTGCCCATCGCCGGATGGCCGGTGGCCCGCTATCTGTCCGTGGGACCGGGACTGTGGACCGTTGAAGCCGCGATGCCGGTGGCCGCGCCCGTTGAAGGCACCGGCGACATGGAAGCCGGCACGCTGCCGGCCGGTCCGGTCGCAGTCGGCGTTCACGGCGGTCTCTATGACCAGTTGCCCGAAACCTATGCGGCAATCGAAAGATGGATGACCGCCAACGGTGTGCGCCCGGGAGGCGCGCCCTGGGAATCGTACGTGAACGATCCGACCCAGCACCCGGATCCTGCCGATTGGCGAACGGAGGTCTACTGGCCGATCGCGGATTGAGAGAACATTAACCAGCCAGGGGCACACGAAGCCGGCCTCCCGGTCGTTATCGCAATGTACCCGCGAGCCTGACGAGCTTGAGTGGCGGAAGGGGTGGGATTCGAACCCACGGAGGGATTGCTCCCTCGCTAGTTTTCAAGACTAGTTCCTTAAACCGCTCGGACACCCTTCCCGCATCGCCGACCGTATCGGCCAAGTGTACTGTCTACTTGGCCTTGCGTGAAATGTCGTAGGTCCCAAGCCCGGGCTTGAAGCTCTTCTCGTCGATGAACTGGCGGATGCCTTCCTTGCGGCCTTCGCTGTCGAAGGAATCGGCCGCCTCCTGGGCGCGGATCAGGTAGTCCTCGGCATTGTCGTAGGTCATCTCCATGACGCGGCGCACGGCATCCTTGGCGGCCTTCAGGGCCACCGGATTCTTCTTCAGCAGCACCTCGCACAGTTCCACGACGCGGCTCTTCAACTGCGCGAGCGGCACGGCCTCGTTGACCAGCTTCCATTCGGCGGCCTTCTTGCCGCTGATGTTCTCGCCGGTCATGGTGTGGTACATGGCGTCGCGGAAACTCATGGAGTTCGTGGCCACCTTGGTCGCGCCGCCGCCGGGCAGAATGCCCCAGTTGATCTCCGACAGGCCGAAGGTGGCCTCCTCGGCCGCGATCGCCAGATCACAGGCATACAGGGGGCCGTAGCCGCCGCCGAAGCACCAGCCGTTGACCATGGCGATGGTGGGCTTCTGGTACCAGCGCAGTTTCTTCCACCAGGCATAGGCCTCGGACTGCGCCTTGCGGGTGCCCTTGAGGCCTTGGGCCGCGGTCTCGCGGAAGTATTCCTTCAGATCCATGCCGGCCGACCAGGAACTGCCCTCGCCCGTGAGCACCAGCACGCCCACGTCATCGCGATACTCCAGCTCCTCGAGCGCCTTCAACATGGCGCGATTGAGCGGCGGGCTCATGGCGTTGCGCTTGTCCGGCCGGTTGAACTTCAACCAGGCGATGCGGTTCTCGACGTGGTAGGTCACGACATCTGTGCTACTCATGATCTCTTTCCTTATGGTTTCACGATGCGCGCCAGGCCGCGCATGTAGGGCTGCAGGACGGCCGGCACGGTGATGCTGCCGTCCGCATTCTGATAGTTCTCAAGGACCGCCACCAGCGCGCGACCGACCGCCACCCCCGAGCCGTTCAGGGTATGCACCGGTTCGGGCTTGCCGGTGGCGGGATTGCGCCAGCGCGCCTGCATGCGTCGGGCCTGGTAGGCCTCGAAATTGCTGCACGAGGAGATCTCGCGGTACTTGTCCTGCGAGGGCAGCCAGACCTCCAGATCATAGGTCTTGGCGCTGCCATTGCCGATATCCCCGGCGCACAGCGCCACGGTCCGATAGGGAATCTCGAGTTTCTCCAGCACCGTCTGCGCATGTCCGGTGAGCTCCTCGAGTGCGGCATAGGACTGCTCAGGCGTCACGATCTGCACCAGTTCGACCTTGTCGAACTGGTGGTTGCGGATCATGCCGCGGGTGTCCTTGCCGGCCGAGCCCGCCTCGGAGCGGAAGCACGGCGTGTGACACACGAACTTCAGCGGCAGGCTTTCCGCGCCCAGGATCTGCTCGCGAACCAGGTTGGTGACCGGCACTTCGGCCGTTGGAATCAGATAGAACGGGTGTTCGCCGCGAATCGCGAACAGGTCCTGCTCGAACTTCGGCAGCTGGCCGGTGCCGACCAGGGCCGCGGCATTGACCATGTACGGCGCATAGACTTCCGTGTAGCCATGCTCCGTGGTGTGCAGATCCAGCATGAACTGCGCCAGCGCCCGGTGCAGCTGCGCGACCTGCGCACGCATCACCACGAAGCGGGCGCCGGCGATGCGGGTCGCCGCCTCGAAGTCCATGCCACCCAAGCCCTCGCCCAGGGCGACATGGTCCTGTGGTTTGAAATCAAACTTGCGTGGCTCGCCCCAGCGCCGCACCTGCCGGTTGGCGCGCTCATCGGCGCCATCCGGCACCGACTCGTGCAGCAGGTTGGGCAAGTGCAGCAGCAACGTATCCAGTTCGGTCTGCACGGACACCAGCGCAGCGTCGACCTGCGCGAGCTCGTGCGTCAGCGCCTCGCCCGCGCGCCAGCAGGGCGGTCGCATCCTCGCCCTTGCCCTTCGCGGCCCCCACGGCCTTGGCATTGGTGTTGCGCTCGGCGCGCACCCGATCGGCATCGATCTGCGAGCGCTTGCGCGCCTCCTCGAGGGCCGTGATCCGGGCTTCATCCAGCACGAAGCCGCGGCGGGCCAGGTTGCGCACCACGCCGGGCAGATCGGCACGCAGCAGTTTCGGATCAATCACGTCGAACCCTTGTCAGAAGTCTTGCCAGCTATTTTTTGGCCCGCAGCCGGGCCAAGGCCTCGCCGATGCGGATTTCCAGCCCCCGGGGGGCGGGCCGATAGTATCGCCGATCCGGCAGCTCATCGGGCAGATAGCGCTCGCCGGCCGCGAAGGCCTCCGGTTCATCATGGGCGTAGCGATAGCCCTGACCATGGCCCAGCTCCTTCATCAGCCGGGTCGGGGCATTGCGGAACCGGGCCGGCACCTCCAGGGTGCCGAATTGTTCCACGTCCTGCACGGCCTCCCCCATCGCCACGTATACGGCATTGCTCTTTGGGGCGCAGGCCAGGTAGACGACGGCCTGCGCAATGGCCAGTTCGCCTTCGGGACTGCCGAGGCGGTCATACGCCTCCCAGGCATCCAGGGTCAGGCTCAGGGCGCGCGGATCCGCCAGTCCGATATCTTCGACCGCCATGCGCACCACCCGGCGGGCGACGTACAAGGGGTCGCAACCGCCATCCAGCATGCGCGCCAGCCAGTACAGCGCCCCGTCCGGATCGGTGCCCCGCACCGCCTTGTGCAGCGCCGAGATCTGGTCGTAGAACTGGTCCCCGCCCTTGTCGAAGCGCCGTCGCCCGCCGCTGGCCACCTCCTGGGCCAGGGCCCCGGTGAGTTCGCCGCCGCGCGCATCCACGAGGCCTGCCGCCAGTTCCAGCATGTTCAGGGCGCGACGCGCATCCCCGTCGGCGGCGCGGGCGATGAGCTCCAGGGCGTCGGGTTGCGCAGTGAGCTGCTGCGCGCCCAGGCCGCGCTCGACATCCAGCAAGGCGGCCTTGAGCACGCCGACCAGATCATCGATGCCGAGCGCCTTGAGCACGTACACGCGGGCGCGCGACAGCAGCGCGCTCACGACTTCGAAGCTCGGGTTCTCGGTGGTCGCGCCGATGAAGATCAGCGTGCCGTCCTCAAGGTATGGCAGGAAGGTGTCCTGCTGCGCCTTGTTGAAGCGATGCACTTCGTCCAGAAACAGCACGGTGGGCCGGTTGTGCGCCTGGCGCTCAGCCTTCGCCTGCTCGACCGCCGCGCGGATGTCCTTCACGCCTGCCATCACGGCCGACAGTGCGATGAACTGGGCGTCCGCGCGCCCGGCGATGAGCCGCGCGAGCGTGGTCTTGCCGGTGCCCGGGGGTCCCCAGAACACCATGGAATGCAGCAGGCCGCCCTCCAGCGCCTGGCGCAGCGGCTTGCCCACCGCCAGCAGATGCGCCTGGCCTGCGAACTCCTCGAGGCTGCGCGGCCGCATGCGATCGGCGAGCGGTCGCATCAGCGCCCCAGGGAGGATTCGATCCACCGCAGCCAGGAGCCGCGGCTGCGCGGCACGCACAGCAGCAGCACCGCGAGGCCGATCAGCACGCCGCAGGTGTCGGCAATCCAGTCATGAATATCCATGTCACGGCCCAGACCCATGGTGCCCTGCGCCACTTCGATGGCGGCCCCGAACGCCGCCAGCACCGCGCCCAGTACCCAGAAATGTCGCCGCGCCACCAGGCCGCCGAACCAGAAGGTCAGGCCGAAGAAAGCCGTGGCGTGTTCGAGCTTGTCGTTCAGGTGCAGGTCCGGCACCAGGCTCGAGGGCGCCAGCGTCGAGTAGAGAATGAAGGCCACCATCGCCCAGCCCAGCCCCCACCACAGCGGCGCCAGCCGCGGCGCCTCGGGACGGGCGGTCACTGGCGCGCGGTCCCGATGACATCCACGCCCGGGGGCGGGCTGAACGACACCTCCGCGGCGGCGACCGGCGCATTGCGCTGCGAGCGGCTGAAGAGCAGCGTCGCCTGCTGCCCGAGCTTGTCCTCGAGAATCATCTGCTTGAGCTCCCCGCCGGCAAAGCCCAGCAGGGCCTGGCGAAAATCCGCATCGCCGGCGCGCGGCTGCACGCGCAGCCAGGCAAGTCCGTCCTGCTGACCGGCATCGCTGATCAGGAAGGACTCGCGTACCTCCGCGCCGCCGGACAGCAGCATGATCGGCGTGGCCGAGAGGGCCGCATCGGCGGGCTTGACCGTCACCTGCTGCAGGTCGCGGTCATAGAACCAGACATTGCGCCCATCGGCGATCAGCACCTGGCCGGAGTCGGCCCCGGAGGCCTCATGCGATTCCCAGCGAAACCGCCCGGGGCGCAGCACCAGCAGCTCGCCGCTGGTCTGCTCGGTCTGCTTGCCCTGCGCGTCCTTGACGCTCTGCGTGAACTGCGCGCGCAGGGATTTCAGGCCCGTGAGCCAGCTGTCGAGCACCGTATGGGTGGGCTGCGGTGCCGGCGCCGACTGCGCGGCGGCACTCACCGTGCCCGCCAGAGTCACGATGAGCAGCGCGGCAACCCGGGACCAGGGCCTTAAGCGGCGCATCCCTTCAGCCTCCCGGGGGCGGCGGCGCCAGCACTTCGCGCGCGCCGTTTGACTGCAGGGGCCCGACGATGCCCGCGCTCTCCATGGCCTCGAGCAGTCGCGCGGCCCGGTTGTAGCCGATCTTCAGGCGCCGCTGCACATAGGAGATCGAGGGCTTGCGCTCCTGCGTGACGATCTTCACGGCCTCGTCGTACAGGGCGTCGGACTCGGAGTCCCCGCCCAGCATGCCGACCTCGTTGTCCTCATCCGGCATGCCCGGGATGGGCATCGAAGGACCCGACAGCACTTCCTCCACATAGTTCGGCGGCGTCGCCGTCTTCAGGGCCTCGACCACGCGGTGCACCTCCGCATCGGACACGAAGGCGCCGTGGCAGCGCGTGGGCATGGAGGTGCCCGAGGGCAGGTACAGCATATCGCCATGACCCAGCAGGGTCTCCGCGCCCATCTGGTCGAGGATGGTGCGCGAATCGACCTTCGCCGAGACCTGGAAGGCGATGCGGCAGGGAATATTGGCCTTGATGAGCCCGGTGATGACGTCCACCGAGGGTCGCTGGGTCGCCAGGATCAGGTGGATGCCGGAGGCCCGCGCCTTCTGCGCCAGGCGCGCGATGAGCTCCTCGACCTTCTTGCCCACGATCATCATCAGATCCGCCAGCTCATCGATGATGACCACGATGTAGGGCAGCGGCTCCAGGTGCGGGATGCGTCGACTGGTCGATCGAGGGGTCGTTGGCGGCGCGCTGGATCAGCACCGGATCGAGGATGGGCTTGCCCTTGTCGTTGGCCTCGCGCACATGTTTGTTGAAGCCGGCGATGTTGCGCACGCCGAGCGCCGACATCAGCTGGTAGCGCCGTTCCATCTCGGCCACCGACCAGCGCAGCGCATTGGCGGCCTGCTTCATGTCGGTGACCACCGGGGCGAGCAGATGCGGAATGCCCTCGTACACCGACAGCTCGAGCATCTTCGGATCGATCATGATCAGCCGCACGTGCTCGGCGGTCGCCTTGTACAGCAGCGAGAGCACCATGGCGTTGATGCCGACCGACTTGCCGGAACCGGTGGTGCCGGCGATCAGCAGGTGCGGCATCTTGGCCAGGTCCGCCACCATCGCCTGGCCGGCGATGTCCTTGCCCAGTGCCAGCGCCAGCGGCGAGGCCACATCATCGTAGGCCTTGGAGCGGATGATCTCGCCCAAGGTGACCAGCTCGCGCTTCTCGTTCGCGATCTCAAGTCCCATGACCGACTTGCCCGGGATGACTTCCACCACGCGCACGCTCATGACCGAAAGCGCTCGCGCCAGGTCCTTGGCCAGCACGGTGATCTGGCTGGCCTTGACCCCGGGGGCCGGCCGCAGCTCAAAGCGCGTCACCACCGGTCCGGGCTGCACCGCCACCACTTCGGCTTCCACGCCGAAGTCGCGCAGTTTGATTTCCACCAGGCGCGACATCGCCTCCAGCGCCTCGGGCGCATACAGCGGCTTATGCGGCGGCGGATCATCCAGCAGACTGAGCGGCGGCAGTTCGCCGGGTTTGGCGGCCGCGAACAGCGGCACCTGCCGCTCCTTCTCCACCCGCTCGCTCTTGACCACCGCGGCCGGCGGCGCCTCGATGCGGGTGGGCTTGCGGGTCGCGGCCTTCTTCTGTTCGGTCTCGACACTGACCTTGCGCGCTTCGCGCCGGTCGCGCCCTTCGGCTGCCTCGCGGCGCGCGATCAGGCGGCTGCGCAGCCAGGCCAGCGCGCCCCAGCTCCAGGCCGCCTAAGCGATCCATGACCGTCAGCCACGAGACCCCCAAGGACAGCGAGGCACCGGCCATCCAGGCCGCCAGCAGCAGCAGCGTCGCGCCCAGAAACTCCAGACTGGACTTCAGGCCCCGGCCCACGGTGTCGCCGATGGCGCCGCCGGCCGTGTGCGGCATGCCGCCCTCCGACCAGTGCAGGGTGGCAAGTCCACAGCTGGCCACCATCAGCAGCACGAACCCGGCGATGCGTACCAGGCTGTTGGCGCGCGAGGGGGATTCGCTGCGGCGGCCGGCGCGAAACAGATCCCAGGTGACCAGGCCGATCATCACCGGAAAGAGGAAGGACGGGCGGCCGAAAATGTAGAACAGCAGGTCCGAAACCCACGCGCCCACCGGGCCGATGCGGTTGTGGATCGCGGTGGATTCGGAAACCTTGGACCAGCCCGGGTCATTGGTGCTGTAGCTGGCCAGCGCCACCAGCAGCACCAGGCCCAGGACGCCCAGCGCGATGACCGCGCTCTCCCGCAGTCCCCGGCTCACGGCGGCGGAAAATCGTTGGGCGCCCCGGACTTGCGCGGTCGAGTCAGCCAAAGATGTAATCCTGAATGATAATGGCGAGGCGCTTATTTTATGAGTCGGATCCAAGCACAAGCGGCGTAGTATCTGGGGCATTTAAGGACGATTATACATGTCGACTACACGGCACAGCCGTCTCATCATTCTGGGTTCCGGACCCGCCGGCTACAGCGCCGCGGTTTATGCCGCGCGGGCCAATCGGGCGCCCCTGCTGATCACCGGCGTGGAACAGGGCGGACAGCTGATGACCACCACCGAAGTGGACAACTGGCCGGGGGACGTGGAGGGCCTGCAGGGCCCGGCGCTGATGGAGCGCATGCGTCGGCACGCCGAGCGCTTTGCCACCGAAATCGTCAACGACCATATTCACACCGCGCACCTCAAGGAGCATCCCGATCCGGCTGCAGGGTGACTCGCAGCAGTACACCTGCGATGCCCTGATCATTGCGACCGGGGCCACCGCCAAGTACTTAGGCTTGCCCTCGGAGGAGCGCAATCGCGGTCGCGGCGTATCCGCCTGTGCGACCTGCGACGGGTTCTTCTTCCGCGGCCAGAAGGTCGCGGTGGTCGGCGGCGGCAACACCGCGGTCGAGGAAGCCCTGTACCTCTCCCACATCACCGAGCACGTGACCCTGGTTCACCGCCGCGACAAGCTGCGCGCGGAGAAGATCATGCAGGATCGGCTGTTCGCGCAGGAACGCGCCGGCAAGATCAGCCTGCTGTGGAATCACGCCGTCGAGGAAGTGCTGGATGATGGCTCAGGCGTCAGCGGCCTCAAAGTTCGCGGCACCACCAGCTCTGCGCACCAGGTCATCCCGGTGACCGGGGTGTTCATCGCCATCGGCCACTCGCCCAACACCCAGATCTTCGCCGGGCAGCTGGCACATGCACGATGGCTACATCCAGGTGCACCGGCGGCTCCGCGGGCAATGCCACGGCCACCAGCATCCCCGGGGTGTTCGCGGCCGGCGATGTGGCCGATCATGTGTATCGGCAGGCCATCACCTCGGCCGGTTCCGGGTGCATGGCGGCGCTGGATGCCGATCGTTACCTGGAAAGCCACGCGGCGGGCCACCCTTAAGGGACCATGCTCGCCCGCCAGCACACCAGCATCGATCAACTGGACAAGGAAGCCTGGAACGCCCTGGCGGGCACCGACGTGCCGTTCCTGCGACATGAGTTCCTGGCGGCGCTGGAGCACACCGGCTGCGTGGGGCCGGGGAGCGGCTGGACCCCCTCCTACATCAGCCTGCACGATGCGGCGGGGCTCGCGGCCGCCGCGCCCGCCTTCCTCAAGGCCCACTCCTATGGGGAGTTCGTCTTCGATTTCTCCTGGGCCGAGGCCTACGCGCAATTCGGGCGCAACTACTACCCGAAACTGTCGGTGTGCGTGCCCTTCACGCCGGCCACCGGGGCGCGGCTGCTGATCCGTCCCGATCTGGACGGCGCGAGCGTGCGCCGCCGGCTGGCCCGCGCCATCGAGGAGTTCACCGCCGAGCGGCAGCTGTCCTCGGCCCATGCCCTGTTCTTCGACGAGCCCGGCCGGGAGGCGCTGGTGGAGGCCGGCTGGCTGCTGCGGCGCGACTGTCAGTTCCATTGGGCCAACCAGGGCTTCACGGACTTCGAGCAGTACCTGGGAACCTTCACCGCCGAGAAGCGCAAGAAGGCCCGGCGCGAACGCCGCCGCGTCGAGGAGGCCGGCATCCGCTTCGAGACCCGCTTCGGGACCGATATCGACGCCGCGCTGCTCGATACCGTCTATGCCTTCCATCGCGGCACCTTCCTGCGCCACGGGCACGAGCCTTACCTGTCGCGCGAGTTCTTCAGTGAAATCGCCCGCAGCTTAGGGGAGGCGCTGATGTTCAAGATCGCCTTCCACAAGTCCCGACCGGTGGCGGCGGCCGTGTTCTTCTGGTGCCAGGACGCCCTCTACGGACGCTACTGGGGGTCGGCCGCCGAATACCACAGCCTGCACTTTGAGACCTGCTATCACCAGGGCATCGAGTTTTGCATCGAGCGCGGCATCCGCCGCTTCGAACCGGGCACACAGGGCGAGCACAAGGTCGCCCGGGGGTTTGCCCCGACTTTGACCTGGTCGGCGCATTTCATCGGCGATCGGCGCTTTCGCTCGGCGGTGCGCGACTACCTGGTGCGCGAGGGGGCGGCCGTGGATGCCTACGCGACCCAGGTCGCAGGGCACGTGCCGTTCCGGCGCGCGACATGAAGAGCATCACCTGGCTGTCGCCGACGGACCCTCCGGATCACTTTCCACCCCCCGAGCGGGCGCTGGAGGATCCGGCGGGGCTGCTGGCCGCGGGCGGCGATCTGTCCAGCGAGCGGCTGCTGGCCGCCTACCAGCGCGGCATCTTCCCCTGGTATTCGGCCGGCCAGCCGGTGCTGTGGTGGTCACCGGATCCGCGCGCCGTGCTCATGCCGGCGGAGTTTCGCCTCACGCGCAGCCTCGCCAAAACCCTGCGCAACCGCGGCTTCAGCTGCCGCATCGACCAGGATTTCCAGGGGGTTCTGGACGGCTGTGCGGCGCCGCGGGCCCGCAGCCCCGGCACCTGGCTGCTGCCGGAAATGCGCGCCGCCTACCTGCAGCTGCACGTCCTCGGACACGCCCACAGCTTCGAGACCTGGCTGGATGAGCGCCTGGTGGGCGGTCTGTATGGCATCCGTCTGGGGAATGTGTTCTTCGGCGAATCCATGTTCAGCCGGGAACGCGACGCCTCCAAGGCGGCCCTGGCCCGGCTGGTCGAATACTGCCAGTCGCAGGGGATCGTGGTCATTGACTGCCAGTTGCCGTCACGGCATCTGCAAAGCCTGGGCAGCCGGCTGATTTCCCGGGCGCAGTTCCAGGGTCTGCTGCGCGAGCACATTGCAATGGCGACGGTGTTTGTGCAATATCCGCGCCCCAATGTCTAAAGAAGATGCGATTCAGATGGAGGGTGAGGTCGTCGAGACTTTGCCCAATACAACCTTCCGCGTGAAGCTCAAGAACGGCCACGTCGTCACGGCCCACATTTCGGGCAAAATGCGCAAGAACTACATCCGCATCCTCACCGGGGACGCCGTCACGGTGGAAATGACCCCCTACGACCTGTCCAAGGGCCGCATCATCTACCGCGGCCGCTAGGCCGAAAGTCCCCTAGGCCGGCACCACCTGCTGCGCCGGCTGCATATCCAGCGTCAGTTTCGAGTCATCCTCGGCCACCGTGACCCGCACGTTGCCGCCGCCCACCAGCCGGCCGAACAGCAGCTCCTCGGCCAGGGGGCGCTTGATGAATTCCTGGATCACGCGCGCCATCGGCCGCGCGCCCATCTTCGGGTCATAGCCCTTCAGGGCGATCCAGCGCCGCGCGGCATCATCCAGCGTCAGGTTGACGCCCTTCTGCTCCAGCTGCGCCTCCACTTCCACGATCAGCTTGTCCACGACCCGCTCGATGGTCGAAGGATCAAGCGAGGCGAACTGGATGATGGCGTCGATGCGATTGCGGAACTCCGGTGAGAACAGGCGCCGCACGGCCTCCATGCCGTCGGTGGCATTGTCCCCCTGGGTGAAGCCGATGGTGGTGCGGTTCAGTTCCTGGGCGCCGGCGTTGGTGGTCATGACGATGATCACGTGACGGAAGTCGGCCTTGCGCCCGTTGTTGTCGGTCAGGGTGCCGTGGTCCATCACCTGCAGCAGCAGATTGAAGACATCCGGATGCGCCTTCTCGATCTCATCCAGCAGCAGCACGCAGTGCGGATGCTTGGCGATCGCCTCGGTCAGCAGGCCCCCCTGGTCGAAGCCGACATAGCCCGGGGGCGCGCCGATCAGCCTGGAGACGGTGTGGCGCTCCATGTACTCGGACATGTCGAAACGGATGAACTCGATGCCCATCGCAATCGCCAGCTGCCGGGTCACCTCGGTCTTGCCGACGCCGGTGGGACCGGCGAACAGGAAGCTGCCGACGGGCTTGCGCTGATCGCCAAGGCCCGAGCGGGCCATCTTGATGGAGGATGAGAGGGCCTCGATGGCCTTGTCCTGGCCGAAGATCACCAGCTTGAGATTGCGCTCCAGCGTCTTTAAGGTCTCCCGATCCGAGGAGGAGACGGTCTTGGCCGGAATTCTCGCGATGCGCGCCACCACATCCTCGATGTGCCGCACTTCCACGGTCTCCTCGCGCTCACCGACGGGCTTCAGGCGCAGGCGCGCGCCGGCCTCGTCCACCACGTCGATGGCCTTGTCCGGCATGTGCCGGTCATTGATATGCCGCGCGGCCAGCTCCGCGGCCGCGACCAGGGCGTCGTCCGCGTACTTGACGGAATGGTGTTCCTCGAAGCGCGGTTTCAGGCCCTGCAGGATCTCGATGGTCTCGGGAATCGTGGGCTCCACGACGTCGATCTTCTGGAAGCGCCGCGTGAGCGCGTGGTCCTTCTCGAAGATGCCGCGGTATTCCTGGTAGGTGGTGGAGCCGATGCAGCGCAGCTCGCCGTTGGTCAGCACCGGCTTGATGAGGTTCGAGGCATCCATGACGCCCCCGGAAGCCGCGCCCGCGCCGATCACCGTATGGATCTCGTCGATGAACAGGATGGCCCCGGGGATCTTCTTCAATTCCGAGATCACGCCCTTGAGGCGCTTTTCGAAGTCACCGCGGTACTTGGTGCCCGCGATGAGGGAGCCCATGTCCAGCGCATAGATGGTGCAGTCGGAGAGCACGTCGGGCACCTTGCCCTCGACGATGAGGCGCGCCAGGCCTTCGGCGATGGCGGTCTTGCCCACGCCCGCCTCGCCCACGTACAGCGGATTGTTCTTGCGGCGCCGGCAGAGGATCTCGATGGTGCGTTCCACCTCGAGCTTGCGGCCGATCAGCGGATCGATGCGCCCTTCCTGGGCCAGGCGATTCAGGTTGGTGGCGTACTTGTCCAGGGCGCTGCCGCCCCCGTCGGATTCGCGCTCGGCATCGGGGCCGGCCTCCTCCTTGTCGGTCTTCTCCTCGGCGATCTTCGACAGGCCGTGGGAGATGAAATTCACCACATCCAGGCGCGAGACGTTCTGGCGGTTCAGCAGGTACACCGCGTGGCTCTGCTTTTCGCTGAAGATCGCGACCAGCACGTTGCCGACGCCCACTTCCTTCTTGCCGCTGGACTGCACATGGAACACGGCGCGCTGCAGGACGCGCTGGAACCCGAGCGTCGGCTGCACCTCGGTGTCCTCGGACTCGTCGAGTTTCGGCGTGGACTGTTCCAGGTGCTCCTTGAGTTCCTGCTTGAGCTTCGCCAGATCCGCGCCGCAGGCCTTGAGCACCTCGCGCACCCTGGGGGTATCCAGGATCGCCAGCAGCAGGTGCTCGACGGTCAGATACTCATGGCGTGCCTCGCGCGCCTGATGAAAGGCGTCGTTCAGACAGTATTCAAGCTCGTTGGACAGCACGTTGTGTGATTCCTTACGCCTCTTCCAGTGTGCACATCAGCGGATGCTGATGATCCCGCGCATAGCCTGTCACCTGGGCCACCTTAGTTTCTGCGATCTCGAAGGTAAAGACCCCGCAGACGCCCTTACCCTTCGTATGCACCTCCAGCATGATGCGCGTGGCAGCCGGGCGGTTCAGGCTGAAGAAACTTTCCAGCACGTCGACCACGAATTCCATCGGGGTGTAATCATCATTGAGTAAGACCACCTGGTAGAGAGGCGGTTGCTTGACCTTGGGTCGCGCCTCTTCGACGACGACGCCGCCATCGTGGCGGGCGGGAAACGGATCCGACATGGTCTCTTTATAGGGTTAGCAAAACCCCAGCACAAGGGCCCCGTACTGTCTGCAAACGGCCACAGTGAAAACAATTGGAAAACAATTGCTTGAGAGCGAAAGCGTAGCCCCCTTATGATTGCGGGACCTGCCACAATGGCCCACGGGACGGCTGGCGCACGCACCGTGGCCTTGATGCCTTAAGGGGCGAGTTCGATGATGAGCACTGTTTCGTGGCTCGCGGCACCTGGCTTGCCGGCATCCGGCGCCCAGCTGGTCACGCGCGCCCCACAGCTGGCCGTTTGGGCCCTGGCGGCGGTCCTGGGGGTACAGGCGGCGCTGATCGTCACCCACCTGGCCGGCAGCGGCGCCGGCCGGCTGCCTGCGGCCCCGGTGGCCGGCAGCGATTCGGGCCGTCCGCCGCTGGATCTGTCGGCCCTGATCAACGGGCACCTGTTCGGCGCCGCCCCGCTGCCGCCGCCGGT
Source organism: uncultured Pseudomonadota bacterium (assembly GCA_963726995.1). Taxonomy (GTDB): domain Bacteria; phylum Pseudomonadota; class Gammaproteobacteria; order Steroidobacterales; family Steroidobacteraceae; genus DAIDKA01. The sequence goes on along the minus strand of CAVSEP010000005.1, from coordinate 340,086 downwards.
GGACGATGCCAATGCGCCCCAGACCAACATGCCGCTGGTGCTGACGGGTATTTTCGCCGCCACGGACCCCAAGAACGGCCTGGCCATCATCGGCACCTCGGCCAGCAACGCCAAGGTCTACCCCGTGGGCGAGCGCGTGCCCGGCAATGCCCGGGTCCATGCCGTGTACGCGGACCGGGTGCTGCTGGAGCGCAACGGCAGCATCGAGGCGCTGATGCTGCCGCACAAGTTCACCGGCGGGGGTCCCTCCTCGGCCGCGCCGGGTCCCTCGGCCCTGGATCGGGTGCAGCGGGCCATTTCCAACGAACCGGGCCTGATTTCCGATGTCCTAAGGCCTCAGCCCGTCTTCGCCGAAGGCAAGCTGCGGGGGTACCGGGTGTATCCCGGCCAGAACGCCCGGGCGTTTGCCACGCCTGGGCCTGCGCAACGGCGACCTGGTACTGGCCATCAATGGCACCGCACTCGATGATCCGGCGCGCGGTAATGACATTTTCAGCAGCATGAGCAACACGGATCAGGCACGCGTCACGGTAATGCGCAACGGCCAGCAGCAGGATATCACCCTGAATATGTCCCAAATCGCCGCCCAGGCCGAGCAGCTGAGCAGTGGCAACGCCGAGCCCGGGACCCAGGGCGCCACCCCGGCCGATCCCCCCGCCGTGCCCCAGCCCGATCAGCCGCCGGGGTCCGGCGGACCGCGCGCCGTGCGGGAAAATCACTAGGCAGCCTGCGACGCCGCAAGCTCTGTAAGGAACTCTCGATGACACTTTCTGATCTACGCAAGGTTCTGGCCAGCGCCCTGGCGAGCGTTGCGGTGCTGCTGGCGGCCGCCGCGCCCCTGGCCAGCCCCGGTCCGGCCTTCGCCCAGGATGCCGGAGCGGCGCCGGATGGTGCACCGCGCAACGGCGGCCCGCGTGCGGCCGCCCCGGCCAGCCGCCAGAAGAATCAGAACAGCGGCGAAGAACCCCGCATCACCATGAATTTCGACAACGCGGACATCGGCACCATCATCGAAGCGGTGCAGATGGCCACGCACAAGACCTTCATCATCGACCCCAGAGTGCGGGCGCAGGTCACCATGCGCTCCTCCACGCCGGTCACCCCGGCGGCCATGTACGAGATCTTCCAGTCCATCCTGGCCGTGCATAGCTTCATCCTGGTGCCCGCGGCCGGCGGCGCCATGAAGATCGTTCCGGATTCCAACCAGCGCTTCTATCCGGGTGCCCGGGACCTGCAGGAGGGCGTCAGCTCCACCTCCGATGAGATCGTGACGCAGGTGATCCCGGTGAAGAACGTCAGCGCGGTGCAGCTGGTCACGGTGCTGCGGCCGCTGGTGCCCACCTCGGGGCAGATCAACGCCTACAGCCAGGCCAACATGATCATCATTTCCGATCACGAATCCAACGTGAGCCGGATCATGAAGATCATCGCGCGCATCGACCAGGTCGGGGATGCGGACGTGGAGGTGATGCCGATGCAGAACGCCTCGGCCACCGAGGTGGTGCGCGTGCTCACCGCCCTGACCCAGGGACAGGCGCAGCAGGATCCGGGCGTACAGCCGCTGAAGCTGGTCGCCGACGAGCGCTCCAACAGCGTGCTGGTCAGCGGTGAGCCCTCCGCGCGGCTGCGCATCAAGGTGCTGATCTCGCATCTGGATACCCCGCAGCAGGGCGGCGGTGATACCTCGGTGCGCTACCTTCACTATGCCGATGCCGAAAAACTGGCGACCAAACTGAAGGAACAGCTGTCCGGGGTGGCTGCGGCCACCGGCGGCGCGGGAGGCGGCGCGGCCGCCGCCTCGCCGCTGGCCCAGGAGAGCAAGAACTCCATCATCTGGGCCGATGCATCCAACAATGCGCTGGTGATCACCGCGCCCCCCAAGGTGCGCCGGCAGATCGACGAAATCATCGACAAGCTCGACATCCGGCGCGCCGAGGTGCTGGTGGAAGCCATCATCGTCGATGTGAATCTGACCAAGTCCTCGGAACTGGGCGTGAACTGGGCCACCTGGGGCGAGAACAACGGCCAGACCATCCCCGGGGCGACCTTCCTCACGCCGGTGGGCGGGGCGACCCTGGTGGACCTGGCCAACGCGGTCACCAATCCGACCAGCATCAGCAGCGCCCTGCAGACCGGTACCACCGTGGCCTTCGGCCGCATCGCCAAGAACGGCGTCAGTTTCGCGGCCATGTTGCGCGCCCTGCGCAGCGACGCGGACTCCAATGTGATCGCCACCCCCTCCATCCGTACCATGGATCACCAGGAAGCGACCATGAAGTCCGCGGATGAAGTGCCCTTCGTCACCGGCCAGTACACCAATACCGGCACTTCCGGGGGCAACGTGAGCCCCTTCCAGACCATCCAGCGCGAGGAGGTCGGCACCATCCTGAAGGTGACGCCGCAGATCAACGAAGGCGACTCCATCATCCTGAAGATCGACATCGAAAGTTCCAGCGTGGTGCCCAGCCCCGCCGGTGCGGTGGACATCACCACCAGCAAGCGCGAGATCACCAACAGCGTGCTGATCGAAGACGGCGGCATCATCGTGATCGGCGGCTTGATCAGCAATGAATACGACCACAGTCAATCGCGCGTGCCCTGGCTGAGCAACATTCCGCTGCTGGGCGAGCTGTTCAAGGATCACGCGGCGACCCATACGAAGAAGAACCTGATGGTCTTCATCCGCCCGCAGATCATTCACGATTCCACGCAAAGCGCCATCGAGACCAACTCCAAGTACAACTTCATCCGCGAGGAGCAGCGCCAGGTCGGCAACGAGGAATCTCTGCTCTCCATCCCGCTGCTCCCGGGCGTGAAGTCGCCGGTGCTGCCGCCGATGCCGCCGCCGTCGGCGGCGTCCCCGCCGGCCGCCAGTTCCGCCCCGCCGCCCGTGGACCGGAAATGAGCGAGGCGGCCGCCATCGCCGCACCGGCGGCTGCGCCCAAGCGCATCTCCTTCGCCTTCGCCAAGCGCCATGGCGTGCTGGTGGGCGAGATCATCGACGGGGTGGCGCACTGTACCGTTCGCGGCGGCTCCTCGCCCCTGGCGCTGGCCGAAGTGCGGCGCTACCTGCGGCTGCCGCTGCAGCTCGAGCGGGTGGATGAGGCCACGTTCGATTCGCTGCTGCGCCAGGCCTACGAGACCGGCGCCACCAATGCCATGGATGCCGTCGGCGGCTTCGAGGGCAGCGAGGACCTGACGCTGCTGGCGCAGGTTCTACCTGAGCAGACCGACCTGCTGGAAGCCGACGATGACGCGCCGATCATCCGGCTCATCAACGCGGTGCTGACCCAGGCGGTGAAGGAGAACGCCTCCGACATTCACATCGAACCCTTCGAGAACCGGCTGGTGGTGCGCTTCCGCGTCGACGGCGTGCTGCGCGAAGTGCTGCAGTCCAAGCGCGCGGTGGCACCCCTGGTGGTCTCGCGCATCAAGGTGATGTCGAAGCTCGACATCGCCGAGAAGCGCCTGCCCCAGGACGGCCGCATCAGCCTGCGCATCGCCGGACGCGCGGTCGATGTGCGCGTCTCGACCATACCCAGCGGCCACGGCGAGCGGGTGGTGCTGCGTATCCTCGACAAGCAGGCCGGGCGGCTGGAGCTGAGCGCCTTAGGGATGGATCCGGCCACCGGGCAGCTCATCGATGAGCTGATCCACAAGCCGCACGGCATCCTGCTGGTGACCGGCCCCACCGGCTCGGGCAAGACCACCACGCTGTATGCGGCGCTGGAACGGCTGAACGACAATACCCGCAACATCATGACGGTCGAGGATCCGATCGAGTACTACATCGACGGCATCGGCCAGACCCAGGTCAACACCAAGGTGGAGATGACCTTTGCGCGCGGCCTGCGCGCCATCCTGCGCCAGGATCCGGATGTGGTGATGATCGGCGAAATCCGCGACCTGGAAACGGCGCAGATCGCCGTGCAGGCCAGTCTCACCGGTCACCTGGTGCTCTCCACCCTGCACACCAACACCGCGGTGGGCGCGGTCACGCGGCTGCGGGACATGGGCATCGAACCCTTCCTGCTCTCCTCCAGCCTGATCGGGGTCGTCGCCCAGCGCCTGGTGCGGGTGCTGAACCCGGAAAACCGCGTGGCCTTCAAGGCCGGTGACTACGAGCGGCGGCTGTTGAACCTGAGGGCCGACGCGGCAGCCACCCTCTACCGGCCGGGCAGTGGCCACAACGGCTACCGGGGCCGCAGCGGCATCTACGAACTGGTCATGGTGGATGACCAGATGCGCACCATGATCCACGATGGCGCCGCGGAACAGGACCTGGAGCGCCATGCCCGCACCCTCACGCCCTCCATCCGCGATGACGGGCGTGCCCGGGTGCTGCGCGGGGAGACCACGCTGGAGGAGATCCTGCGCGTGACGCGCGAGGACTGATACCGGTGGGTGCATTCGAGTACACGGCGGTCGACAGCGGCGGACGCGAGAGCCGCGGCATCCTGGAGGGCGATACCGCCCGCCACGTGCGCCAGCTGCTGCGCGAGCGCCAGCTGCTGCCGGTCACGGTGAATGCGGTCGCCGAACAGGAAAAATCGCAAAAGCGCAGTTTCTCCCTGGCGCGCCGGGTCTCGGCAACGGATCTGGCGCTGTTCACGCGCCAGCTGGCCACCCTGGTGAAGGCCGGTCTGCCGCTGGAGGAGGCGCTGCTCGCCGTCTCGCAGCAGACCGAGAAGGAACGGGTGCAGAGCATCGTGCTGGGCGTACGCTCCAAGGTCATGGAGGGCCACACCCTGGCGGACGGCTTTGCCGATTTCCCGCGCGTGTTCCCGGAAATCTATCGCGCCACGGTCTCGGCCGGCGAGCAGGCCGGGCACCTCGACACGGTGCTGGAACGGCTGGCCGACTACACCGAAAGCCGCGAGGAAATCCGCCAGAAGGTTCTCGGGGCCATGCTCTACCCGATCGCCCTGACCGTGATGTGCGTGATGATCGTCTCGGGGCTGCTGGTGTACGTGGTGCCCAAGGTCGTGAACGTCTTCAAGTCCAGCCATGCGGAACTGCCGCTCATGACGCGGGTGCTGATCGGCGTCAGCGACTTCCTGCGGCTGCGCGGCATCTACATCCTGATCATCGGGGTGGTCGGCTTCATACTGCTGTCGCGCTGGCTCGCGAAGCCTGGCCCCAAGAGCCGCTTCCACCTGCTGCAGCTGCGGCTGCCGCTGATCGGCAAACTCACCCGCGGCTTCAACACCGCCCGGTTCACCCGGACCTTGAGCATTCTCACCGGCGCCACCGTCCCGGTGCTGGATGCCCTGCGGATTTCCGGCGAGGTGGTCACCAACCTGCCGATGCGCGCGGCGGTGGCGGAGGCATCCTTGCGGGTCAGCGAAGGGGCCTCCATCGGGCGCTCGCTCGCCATCAGCAAGCTGTTTCCGCCCATGACCATCCATCTGATCCAAAGCGGCGAGTCCAGCGGCGAGCTGGAGAACATGCTCGAACGCGCCGCCTTGAGCCAGGAGCGCGAACTCGACGGACTGCTGACGGCCATCGTGGGCCTGCTGGGTCCGGGCCTGATCGTGCTGATGGGCCTGTTCGTCATGGGCATCGTTTTTGCAATGCTGCTGCCGATCTTCCAGATGAACCAGCTGATCCACTGAGCAACCTCATCCGCAGCTGTTGATCCTGGAAAGCGAGTTCGCCAAAATCCGCATAGCGAGTGGGCATGGTTTGGGCCATGAGCGAAAAAGCCGAATCCGAGGAATTTGAAGGCGAGGAGATGGACGAGCCGGCCGCCGAGGAGGTCGAGGCGGACGTCGATCTCGACCAGGTCACCAAGGACCTGGAAATCGCCAAGAAGCGCGCCCAGAAAAGCGGTGAGCCGCCCTGGCGGCGCCTGGAGCGCATGCGCGAGGACAAACTCACCGCGGAACTCACCAGCGACTTCGACGACTACGATATCGGCGACGGGACCCGCAAGAGCGCGCGCAAGAGTCGCCGCTGAACCGGCGTCAACGAGTCATACTTTGAGCCGTTGAACCGGCTGTGTCGGCACCTGTTGGATAGGGCGGCGACACGTTCTGCTACAGGATTTTCCCCATGTCGATTCGGTCACCGGCCCGCAGCCTGCAAGCAGGCATCCTGGCTCGCCCGCTGCCGGGACTGGCCAGCTTGGGCGTGCTGCTGGCCTGCGCGCTGCTGGCCGCCTGCCAGTCGCGCACCGAAGTGTCCGCCACCGGCAGCACCCCGGCGCAATTCACGCATGTCTTCCTGACCGTCAACCAGGTGTGGTTCAACACCAGTGCGGCCGCGGCGCCCGGGGATTCCTCCTGGGTCAAGTTCACCCTGGCCACGCCCCAGACCATCGATCTGGCGAATCTCAACAATGGCGCCTTGAGCCAGATGGCCAGCAGCCTGAAACTCGCCGCCGGCAGCTATGCGCAGCTGCTGCTGGTGCTGGCCGACTCCACCGATGCCCTGGCGAGCGGGGCGCACAGCGCGGGTGCCGTCAGCAACGATGAAGTGGACTATGTCGATGCCGCCGATCTGCTGCACACCGCGCCCCTGGCGGTGCTCAACGCGGCCCAGGGCATCCGCATCGGCGCCTCGCTCACCGTCGCGGCCGCGGCGACCACCCTGGGGTCGACCTCCGGATCCGCGGCCGGTACCGCTTCCAGTGCACCGAGCGCGACGTTCTCGGCGCCCGGCGTCACCATCACCACGGCTCTGGTCGACTTTGACGCGACGCGCGATCTGGTGCCGGTCGAGCTCGGCGGCGCGCCGGCATTCCTGCTCAATCCCCACCCCAAGGCCTACGACGCCAAGTATTCCGGCACCATCCAGGGCGCGGTGTCGGCCGCGGGGATCTCGGTGCTGACGAGCGCGGGCCTGCCCGACGTGCAGGTGTCCGCGCAGTCCCTGAGCGCCGATGGCACCCGACACGTCATCGTGAAGAGCACGCGCGTCGCGGCCAACGGCAGCTTCATCCTGTATCCGCTGTCCACGGCCTCCGGCGCCCCGGGCAGCTATGACCTGGTGATCCACGGGCCCACCATCCAGACCGTGATCATCAAGTCCGTACCCGTCACCAACGCCACCCCCAGCGCCGCCGCCGCCCTCCTGGGCACGCTCACCCTCAGCTCCGCCCCGCCCTTCCTGGTCAATGTGAACGGCAATTCCCCGGCCAATCCGGGCAGCTCGAGCGTGGGTTTCTACCAGACCCTGCCGCTGGCCTCCGAGGTGCCGTACCTGGTTGAAACGCGTGCCCTGGATCCGACCAGCGGAGTGCTGGCCAGCGACCAGGCGCTCTCGGGCGGCGGCATCCAGTACGGCACCTATGTCGCCGGCGGCACCATCACCCTCACGGCCGCGAATCCCACCCAGGGGGCGGCCACCTATGCCGTCGGCGCCATCAATCCCGCCTACGGCACCGCGGCACTGGGCAGCACCGTCACGGCGCCCGCCAGCGCCACGACCACGGCACTGTTCACGATGGCCCCGCCGCCCCTGCCCACGGGCAGCACCGCCAACGCCATCAGCGGCACCGTCACGGTCGCCAGCACGCAGACCTTCGATCATGCCGAGCTGTTCCTCACGCAAGGCGGTGCGCTGGTTTCGACAGCCTCCCTGGACACCTATTTGAGCAGCAGCGGCCACAGCACCCTGCAGCTCAATGCCGTGGCCCCCGGGGGGAGCGCGACGGCAAGCTTCGCGGCCGGCGTGTACAACGCGGAAGTGTGGGCCTGGAATTCGGCAAACCCCCTGGGCACGCTCACCCGTATCCCCTATGGCGCAAGCATCGACCTGAGCGCGGGTAACGCCAGCGGCGTGGCCCTGAACATCCCTTAAAGTCCCACCCATTAAGTACCCGTAACACGAATCCCCCCGCCTGCGGGTAGTGTTCCGCGTGCTCGGCATGCACTAGTCAGTGGACGATCTCGCGCACCATCTGGTGCGCAATCTGGCTGCGCTGCAGCCTCGACTTCTGATCGCTCGCATAGAGGGATTTCAGAAAGGTCCGGTCCCAGTCGGTCATGCCGGAGGGCGCTGCAGTCGATGCCCCATCGAACAGCGTCAGAATGGTGGGCGCATCGCCCAACCGGGCGCCGGGCTTGAGCTTCGCAAGTCCCGACATGGCGACATAGTCGGCGAGCTGTCCGGCCGTGACTCCCCGCAGTCGCCCCTGGTCGACGATCACGAAAACTCTCGAAAACGTCCAGATCGTGCTGAATACCAGATGGCTGCCGCCGGCCACGGCAGTGCCGCAGCGGATGAATCGGGTGGGATCACACGCGGCGGTGGGATGTACCTCGTCGCACTGAGGCAATATCAGTTGTGACTGGCAGTAGCCCAGGGGCTTTCCCCAGGCATCCTTCTCGGCAGCGCTGTACCAGACCCTGACCGCGCGGGGAGTCCTGATGAACTCATCGACGAGCGTCGCCGGCATCGGGCTCGGTGGATACGACGAATCGTCCGTGCCGAAGGTGAACTCGCGATTGCGCTGCTCCATCCCCCGCAGCAGCGCCTCAGGCTGGTCCGTCACCAGCACGTAGAGATTCGGGCGGCAGTGTTCGTCGGCAAGCGGCACGCCGGCATCGCGCGCTATTTCCGACAGCCGCTCCAGGATGAATTCGCCGTCTTTTTGCGGAAGGCCGGAGACCAGCGGGCACACGGGCGGTGCTTGCCAGCGCGCCAGTCCCTCGCCGCTGTTCTCGGCGGCCGCGATCTGATTGACGAACCTGGAGACCCTTTTCTCCAATTCGACCCGCTGGGCGGTGACCGTGACTTCCTGCAGTTTCTCGGTCGTTTCCGAGGATGTTCCGCCCGCAGCGGGCCACGACGCGTGGCTCGCCAGTGCGGCCAGCGTCGCGGCGGCGATCACGGTGAGCAACTTCTGTGACATCTAATTGGGTCCGGATTGCGGCTCTCAGATGCGGCGGGGACCATACCATGGCGCCTGCCGCGAGCGCAGCTGCCAGTGTTCCAAGACGCTACAGATGCAGTTTGAAGCGCGATCTGCGCTGCGGATTTTCGGTCGGATGACAACGCATATCTACCATGGTATATTTTTATCTACCGAGGTAGATTCATGACCCTGAATATCAAGGACCCGGAAGCGCACGAGCTGGCAAGGAAACTCGCGGAGCAGACCGGTGAATCAATGACCCGCGCGGTCACCGAAGCACTGCGTGAACGGCTCGCGCGGCTGCAGCGCTCTCATAAGGCGGATAGCACGGCGGATGACTTGCTGGCCATCGGTCGGCGTTGTGCGGCGACTCTCAAGGGCAAGCCGGTAGATCACGGCGCCTTGCTCTATGACGATCGCGGTCTGCCGAAATGATCCTCGACACGTCCGCGATAGTGGCGATCCTGTTCGGCGAGAACGATGCGGACATCTACGCCCAGGCGATCACCCGGGCCGATGCTTGCCGAATCTCTGCGGCAACCTTTCTGGAGACTGCGATCGTCGTGGAGGCGCAGACGAAGAACAATGGTGGCCGTCAACTCGACGCATTCATTCACCGGGCAGGTATTTCGATTGAACCGGTCACTGCAGAGCATGCACACATTGCCAGGCAAGCCTTTATCGACTTCGGCAAGGGCCGTCATCCTGCCGGTCTCAACTATGGAGATTGCTTTTCGTATGCCCTCTCGAAGTCGACTCGGGAGCCCCTGCTTTTCAAAGGCAAGGATTTCGCCAAGACCGACCTGACCGCGGCGCGCTAGTGAAAATCCCGTGAAGGCAGGTTCAGCTGCCCGGTGAGCGCCGTGCGATCGATGAGACGGCGGGCCACCAGGTGCAGCACCTGTCCCTCGCGCTGCAGCGTGCCCTGCACTTCCAGCAGACCCGCCTCCACCAGCGGGCGGCGGAAGCGCTCGCCGATGTTGCGCCAGACGATGAGATTGACCTGCCCGGTCTCATCCTCGAGCGTCATGAAGGTCACCCCTGAGGCGCTGGCGGGCCGCTGCCGTACCAGCACCAATCCTGCCGTGCGCACCCATTGCCCATGCGGCAGCTGGGTGAGCTCCGCCATGCACTGCAGTCCATCGGCGTTGAGCTGTTCGCGCAGCAGCGCCACGGGATGACGTCCCAGAGTCAGCCCCACGGATGCCATGTCCGCCACGATGCCCTGCGCTTCGGTGGGCATGCTGAGCAACGGCCGGCCCTCGCTTAGCTGCATGGCCTGCGGATCCGCGGCGGCGAGCGGCAGCGCGCGCTCGAAACCCGCCACTTCCCAGAAAGCCAGATGGCGGTTGCCGCTCAGCTGCGCCAGCGCCCCGGCGGCCGCCAGGGCTTCCAGATCCCGGCGATCCAAGGTGGCACGATGCGCCAGGTCCCCAACGCTGCTGAAGACCTGTGCAGCCCGCGCCGCCATCAATCGCAGCGCGCCCGCTTCGGTCAGGGAGCGCACCAGGCGCAGGCCCAGCCGCAGCGCCGGTTGTCCTGAGGTATCAACGCTCGCCGGCTCCAGCGTGCAGTCCCAGTCGCTGTGCATCACGCTGACGGGCCGCACCTCGACCCCATGCCGGCGGGAATCCTGCACCAGCTGGGCCGGTGCATAGAATCCCATGGGCTGACTGTTCAGCAGTGCGCAGGTAAAGGCGGCCGGCTCGTAGTACTTCAGCCATGCGGAGTCGTACACCAGCAGCGCGAAACTGGCGGCGTGCGAATTGTGAACAATCAGATTATTGGCCAGAAAATTATGGTCACCGTCGATCTGCAGATCGTAGGTGGGCTGTAGGCCGCACTCCTTAATCTCAACCACCTGGTCCCAGTAGATATCGGAGTTCGCAAGATCGATTGGTTCTTGTGATTCCAAGACGGCGGCGATGCAGTCGCCCGGGCGCAAATCTCCGAGGGTCCGCCAACCTGTCAGGGACAGGAACGGATGTTCCGCAGTCGCGGTAATTGTATGTCCCTGCGCCGTACGCAAACACCACACGGGTTTCACTCCGACGGGCATAACGGCGACAACCCTGCGTTTTCGCAGGCGCAGGTTGTCGTCACATGCCACCGTGCTTCGAAAAGGGATTTTGCCGGATAATATTTCTTCAATGGTCCGCCATCGACCCGTATCCGCATCGATGACGCGCGTCTCACCGACCACACATTCCGGAAATCCGTACTCCCCGAAGCCTTCGATCTGCTTGCAGATGCGCTCGGCGAACTCCTGCGGATAGTGATTGGCCATGAGGCCTGAGGCGAGCCGGTCCTTGAAGCGATGCAGATCCCCCTGGCGCTCCCAGGACCCCATGGCGCGCCGCAGATTGTCCGCCTCTCCGGCGGTGAAGCCTGCGGCATGCATGGCCAGCTGCATGACCTGTTCTTGGAAGATGGGCACGCCGAGCGTGCGCTCCAGCGCCGCCTGCGCGCCGGGGCCCGGATAGTCGATGGGCTCCTCGCCGCTGCGTCGTCGCAGGTACGGATGCACCATGTCGCCCTGGATGGGACCGGGCCGCACCAGCGCCACTTCGATGACCAGGTCATAGAAAGTGCGGGGGCGCAGGCGCGGCAACATGGACATCTGCGCCCGGGATTCGATCTGGAAGACGCCTACGGTGTCCGCATTCGACATCATGGCGTAAACCTGCGGGTCCTCCTGCGGCAGATGCCCCAGCGACCAGCCCGTGCCGCGCCAGCCATTGACCAGTGCGAAGCAGCGGCGCAGCGCGCTCAGCATGCCCAGTCCCAGCACATCCACCTTCAGCAGCCCCAGATCGTTCAGGTCATCCTTGTTCCACTGCACCACGGTGCGCTCGGGCATGGTGGCGTTCTCGATGGGCACCAGATCCGAGAGTAGCGATGCGGCAATGACGAAACCGCCCACATGCTGGGACAGATGCCGCGGAAAGCCGCTGAGCTCACCCGCCAGGGCGATGATCTGACGCAGCGCCGGCTCATCCGGATCAAAGCCGGCTTCGCGCAGGTGCACGCCGGAGACCTTGGCATCCCACCACTGCACCACCTTCGCCAGGGCCCGCGCCCGCTCCTCGGTGAAGCCAAAGGCGCGCGCCAGGTCATGCAGGGCGCTGCGGCCCCGATAGCTGATCACGGTGGCGGCGAGTGCGGCGCGTTCGCGCCCGTACTTGGTGTACAGGTACTGGATGACCTCCTCGCGCCGCTCGTGCTCGAAGTCGATGTCGATGTCGGGCGGCTCGGCCCGCTCGCGGGAGATGAACCGCTCCATCAGCAGCGAGTCCAGACGCTGGCCGATGGCCGTGATGCGCAGGCAGTAGCACACCAGCGAATTGGCGGCGGAGCCCCGGCCCTGCGCCAGGATGCCGCGGCCATGCGCATAGGCCACGATGTCGTACACCGTGAGGAAGTAGGTCTCGTAGCCGAGCTCCGCGATCAGCGCCAGTTCCCGCTCGATGATCTGTCGGGCCTGGGGCGTTGCGCCTTCGGGCCAGCGCTCGAGGATCCCCCGCTCCACCAGCTTGCGCAGCCAGGTCGCGGGGGTCTCACCCTCGGGCACGATCTCCTTAGGGTATTCATAGCGCAGTTCGCTCAAACTGAAAGTGCAGCGCGCGGCGATCTGCAGGGTCTGCGCCAGAAGTTCCGGGGGATACAGCCGCGCCAGCCGGCGGATCTCGCGCAAGTGCCGCTCACCGTTGGGATACAGCCGGCCACCGGCCTGCCCCAGGGTCACGCCATGGCGTATCGCGGTCAGCGCATCCTGCAGGCGGCGGCGCGCGCGCACATGCATGTGCACATCCCCGCAGGCCACCAGGGGCACGCCGCACTCCTGTCCGATGGCCGTGAGCTGCGCTAAGTATTCCTGATCCTGGCCCTTCAGCAGCAGTTCCACGGCGATCCACAGGTTTCCGGCGAAGGCCGCGCGCAGCCAGTGCAGTTGCTCCACCCCCGGCAGCGCGCCGGGCAGCCACAGGATCAGGCAGTCCTGAAGATGCCGCTGCACATCCTCGCGCGTGAGGTGGTAGCTGCCCTTGGGCGCCGCGCGCCGGCCATGGGTGATCAGCGCACACAGGCGCGCGTAACCGTGCCGATTGGTCACCAGCGCGACAAATTTAAGACCGCAGGCCAGCGTGAACTCCGCGCCGATGAGCAGCTTCAGGGACTGCGAGCTTGAGTTCTGCACGGCCATATGCGCCCGCACCACGCCCGCCACCGAACACTCATCGGTGATGGCCAGCGCGCTGTAGCCTAACTGCTGGGCGCGCTCCACCAGCTCCGCGGGCCGCGAGGCCCCGCGCAGGAAGGTGAAGTGGGTGAGGCAGTGCAGCTCCGCATAACCTAAGCTCTGCGCGCTCATCCTGACAGACCATGCAGGAACCAGCGATGCGGGGGCTCGCGCTCGCGAAATACCCACACCGCGATGCCGTGCACATCGGTGGCATGGTAGTAATCGCGCGCCACGCCCGGCGCCTCCCACCACTGGCTCTCGATGCGCTCGGGTCCATGCCGCAGCTGCAGCGGCCCGTCCAGTTGCGGCCAGCCTGCCTGCTCACGCAGCTGCTGCGGCTCCTCCAGCAGCCACAGCGGCCGCGCCGGCGTATCCGACCCGCGCCGCAGCTGTTGCCCGCTGGAAATCAGGATCCGCCGGAGAAAGCGGCCGGGACGCGCCTTCCGGACAATGGCTGTCCCGGCAACTGAGGCCGTGCACCGCCAGCTCTCCTAAGCGCATGCGCAGTCGCTCAATGAACTCCAGTGAGCCAGGAAGGGCTCCCGCCTGAGCGCCCCCGCCATGCTCGCCGGGCTGCCACAGCGCCTCATGCATCGGAGCGCGCGACTGTAACGGCCCGGATCGCAGCTCCAGGGAACGCACCGGTCCGGGCAAGGCGGTCTTGCCCAAGCGTTCCGCAAACCATTCCAGCAAGCGCGCCGCCGAACTTTCCGGCTGCGCCAGCCTGACCACGCAGTCGGTGTGCACTCCGTTGCGGTGCTGCAGCCGACAGGTGAGACGGGTGATGCCGCACTGGCGTGCCTCGAGAAACTTCGCCAGCTTCTCCAGCAGCGGCTGCAGGGCCTGCACGATCTGTGCATGATCCTCGCGCTCCCGCACGAACTGGCGCTTGGCGCGGAAGCGTTCCGGGACACGAAACGGCTCACGCAGCTCCACGCTGCGGGCCACGAGCTGGTCCAGCATCTGCAAAGGTTCACGACCGAAGCGTCGCGCGAAACCCGCCCGGGGTAATCGCAGGGCCTGCCCCACGCGGAACACGCCCAATTTGGAGAGCCGCTGCAGCACCTGCGGCGGCCAGCGCAGTGCGACCAGTGGCAAGGGACTCACCGCGCTCACCAGGTGCTGCTGATCCAGTACCTTGAAGGACACGCCGCTGCGGGCCCCCGCCAGGGCCGCCAGCGGTGTCGGCGCCAGGGTCAGTACCGGCGCGGCAGCCCGCGGCCTGACAACCCGCACGAAACGCGCGGTACAGTTTTGGCGCACCGCCGAACAAGGCGAGACTGCCCTGCACTTCCAGCACCAGCCCATCGGGGGGTTCCAGACTCACCCGGGGCGTGAACCGCTGCGCAAGCACGGCCAGACGCTGCAGCAAGGCCGGATCAGATTGCGATAAATGCACTCCCAGCCACAGCTCCCGGATCCCCGCAGCGCGCTGCGGCTGATCCACCGGTCCTGGGGGTGGTGGAGATCCCGCCGGTGGTACCGCCAGCGCCAGTTGCATCGGGGCGGCGGCCGCTGGCTGCGCTGGAAGCGATTTTCGAATCATCCGCGCAGACATGCTCAAACACCCGCAACGGCCCGTGTGGCATCCAGGTCCAGCCACCACTGCCCCACGCACCCACCCCGGCTCTTGAGGATGCTCAAGCGCACGCCACTGCGGTTGCCCTGGCTTTGAGGTTCGATGCCCAAGCGCAGCAGCGCATGGGAGGGTTCCTGTGCGATGCGCGAGGTCCAGGGTCGCAGCAGAAAGGCCAGCGTGCGTCCCCGCTGCGTGGCCAATTGCAGGCGTCGCACGATGCGGGGTTTCAAGGGCTGGGTGATCCAGGTGAGCACGACATCGCAGGCACCGGAAATCAGCGCCTGTTCGGTGGCCCATTCGGGGGCCCACCGCGGGGCCTTCGATGCCCGCACCACCAGGATGCGCGCCAGATTCACGCCCTGTGCGGCCAGGGCCGGCGCATAGGGAGTCAGGGGCGGCGCGATCCAGGTGCACCAACGGGCCTGGGGCTGATGCGTCACCGCGGCCAGCAGCGGCAGCAGCAAGCGCAGCTCACCACTGCCCAGATGCGTGGCCAGGATTTCCACCAGACCCACCTTGGGCCAGCCACCACCTGCGAGGCGTGCATCGAGTTCGGGAAAACCCGAGGGGCGCGTCTCGATGCGAGTGAGACTGCGACCGCGCCAGATACCCGGGTGTTCGAGCAGCCGGGCCAGAACATTGATGGACATGGCTGCCTTGTAGAAATAAAGCGCGGCGCGACCGCCTTAATGAAGCGGCTACATGAGGCCGGCCGTCCGGCCCTGGCGCAGCACGCCCACCACGATGCCCTCGATGAGCAGCGGTTCTTCCTTCAGGTCCACGCGGATAGGCTCGAAGTCCTCGTTCTCGGGCATCAGCCACACCACCGAGCCTTCCTGCCGGTAGCGCTTCACCGTGACCTCGTTCTCCAGACGCGCCACCACGATCTGCCGACTGCGCACATCCGGCGTGCGGTGCACGGCCACCAGGTCGCCATCCAGGATGCCCACATCCTTCATGCTCATGCCCACCACCTTCAGCAGGTAGTGCGGACGCGGCTGAAAGATGGAGGGATCGATCTTGTAGTGCGCCTCGATGTTCTCTTCGGCGAGGATGGGACTGCCGGCGGCTACCCGGCCGATGAGCGGCAGACCGAACTGCTCCCGCATGGTGTCCTTCAGCTGGATGCCCCGCGAAGTCCCCGGCACCAGGGCGATCACCCCTTTGCGCGCCAGGGCGCGCAGGTGTTCTTCGGCCGCATTGGCCGAGCGGAACCCCAGTTCCCGGGCGATTTCGGCCCGGGTGGGCGGCATGCCGGTCTCGGCAATACAGTGCTGGATCAGGCGCAAAATCTCGGTCTGGCGGGGTGTCAGGTCGGACATGTCGGTACCTGTTTATTTATACAGATACTGTGATTATATCCAGATCGATCCTCTGCGCAAGCCTGGCCAGAAATTGACCCAAATCCCCCCCCCGAAATCGCCAATGACGCCTTGGCGACCCGCCTAGAATTTGGTCGTTGAAGATTTCAACAAAGGATGTCGGCAATGGCCACCGTCAAATTCAGCGTACCCGATGAAGTGAAGGCAGCATTCGACAAAGCCTTCAGCGATCAGAACAAAAGCGCCGTCATCACGGCGCTGATGCGCCGGGCCGTGCGCGAGCGGGAGCTGCAAACCAGACGGGAACGCTTGTTTCGCCAGCTGAGCCGCACCCGTTCGAGTCGGCCGTCCATCACCGCTGCCGAGGTACGAGGGATACGAACGGCCGGACGATCGTGATCGACATACTCGCTGCCAACGTAGTTCGCAAATGCCTGCCTGAGAACTCCGCCAGCGAACCTGACACCGAGCCGTCATCGGGTCCTTAGTGCGCGACGAATGAGCATAAGAATCCGCAGTGAGACGCCGGCTGATGCACCGGTCATCGAAGCGCTGACAGTGCGCGCCTTCCTGGATGCAGCGCACACCAGTCACACCGAACAGCACATCGTCAACGCCCTGCGCGAAGCCGGCAAGCTCGCAATCTCTCTCGTCGCCGAGACGGATGGCGCAATGATCGGCCACGTGGCCGTATCGCCGGTCGCCCTATCCGACGGCGCGACTGGCTGGTTCGGACTTGGCCCGATCTCGGTGCTGCCGGAATTTCAGCGACGCGGCGTGGGCTCGCAACTCATGCGGGAAGCACTCGGTACTCTGCGCGAACGGGGCGCCGCGGGTTGCGTGGTGCTGGGCGAGCCGGCCTTCTACGGGCGCTTCGGCTTCAACGCGGAACCGAACCTGCTCCTGGCCGGCGTGCCAGCGGAGTACTTTCAGGCCCTTGCCTTCGACTCATCGCACCCCGCAGGCCTCGTCACCTACCATGCTGCGTTCAATGCTTAGGACTGCTGTAGCCGTTCTTAAGTTGCCGGGCTCATCTGTCTGTAGCAGATGAAGTTACCCTTGTTGCCATCCAGGTCCCGCCAATAGCCCACGTACAGATGTTCGCCGCGCGGCCCCGGATCACCCTCACTGCTGCCACCGAGCGCCAGGGCCTTGGCGTGCAGCGCATCCACCAACTCGGGAGTCGCGACATCAAAGGCCACCATGCAACCGTTACCGATGGTGGCCTGCTGCTGATTGTAGGGCCTGTTGACGATGAACATGGCGGTCCCGATGCCCCATCCCCAGGCAACGTACCTTTCAGTGGCAGCGCCCACGCGGGTGGCGCCCATGTCGGTCAGCAGCGCATCGTAGAATGACACCGCTTCATCGAAGCGATTGGTTCCGACCATCACGTAGTTGATCATGGCGAGTCCCGTGAATCAGGGATTTCCTGCATTGCGCATTTGTTATATATTATAAAACATATGAAGAAACAGCAAGAGCCGCTCGGCTCCCTGGAACACATCGTGCTGCTCGCCGTGATGCGGCTTGGCGCCAATGCCTACGGCATGACGGTCCGCCGGGAAATCGAGAGCGCGACCGGGCGCGATATTTCAATCGGCGCCGTTTATGCAACGCTGGTGCGACTGGAGTCCAAGGGCCACATCAGATCCTTTACCGGGGAACCCACCGCCGAGCGCGGCGGCCGCGCGAAGCGCTACTTCCGCATGACGGCCGAGGGAGAAGGCGCGTTGCGCAATACCCATGAAATCATCTCGAAAATGAGTGCCGGCCTCAAAGGCCTGCAGGTCACCTGATGCGTCACCACCACCTGACATTGGCAACGTGGGCGTTTTCCTGCCTTGCGCCTCGCACGCAGCGTGAGGCGCTGCTGGGCGATCTCGCCGAGGAGTATGCGATGCGCGCAAATATGGCGTCCCCGGCTGCCGCCCGCAGTTGGTACCTGCGCCAGATCGGCGCCTCCACTGCGCCCCTGCTGTGGTCTCGGCTCACGAATCCGGCGTGGATTGCTACCGTCGGTGTGGCGCTCCTGGCGTATATCGCCGTCGGGGTCACCGAGCTCATCGTCAATGGGTCCATGGCGAGCGCGTCGGCGTCCGGCGCGCCTGCCTACAACCCGCTGGGCATGTTCGCCACATTTCCAGTGGTGGTGCTCATCGGATATTTCGCGGCGCGGTTGCGACGCGCGGCGCCCCTCGTGCTGGCCGCGATGATGCTGCTGAGCGTGACGGCCATGACGTGGTGGGGCCATGAAAGCCTGCCCACCTGGTATCGCATTGCCTACTTCATCGTTGGACCTGCGGCGACCATTCTCGGCAGCCGCATGCGCGCACTTCGCGCCAGCCCCTAACCCCGGATCACCCTCACTGGTTGCGCCGAGAGCTGGGCTTTTACCGCCGCGATGACATCCAGCAGCTGCGACATGTCGTGGGTGACGCGCTTGACCAGCAATGCGCCCTGCAGTGCGCCGAAGATCATGCGGGCCAGCTTCGGCGCCGGTGCGGTCAGGGCAAACTCGCCGCGGGCAACGCCACGCTTGAGCATCGCGGCCAGCCAATCCTGGTGCGACACGAAGAACTTCTCGACACGGGCGCGCATCGCCATGGGCAGGGCGGGCAGCTCACCCGCCAGGGCACCGCACAGACAGATGCGATCCGCAGTTCTCGCGAACTGCAGGTACGGCTGGCAGTAGAAATCCAGCATTTCCGTCGAGGTCATGGACTGGTCGGCCGCGGTGGCGGCAAGTGCGGCGGATACCCTCTCGCTGTAGCGGTCGATGACGGCCTTGCCCAGATCCGCTTTCGACTTGAAGTGGTAGTGGATGCTAGCCGTCGTGATCTGCAGGGCGTCGGCGATGTCGCGGTAGCTGAATGCGCTGTAGCCGCCGGTCTGGATCAGCTTCTCGGCGACATCCAGTATCTGAGCGGCGGTATCGGAGTGACGCAGCGACGCAGGCTTTCTCATGTCAAAGCGGCTGCCCGGCAGGCGGAAGATGTCCGCGCTTGCACCAGAAAGTCACGCCCTGCGTCGACCGGTACCGGCGGCGATACCCGGCCGGATTTCGGATCCAGGTGCCGGCGCCGTAGCTGGCGTTTTCATCCTCGAGCACACCCGCCAGGATAAACAGCTCCTCACCCCCGGCACACGAGTCCTGCACAAGGTCGGTACCGGCCGCGAGTCGTTCCAACGTTACCCGTTCGCCCGTGATCTGGCTGGCGTACAGCGTTTGCTGCTCATGCCCACTCGCGGCGCACTGTTCCCAGCGCCCGCTTGCCGTGTCGATCGCCACGGCCTGCTGTTCGCCCGCCGGCATCTGTCGCAGCTTGACCAGTATGGTGCAGCCGGGAACGCTGCGCGGTACGTGTTCGCTGCCCGGCGGATTGCGCACGTAGGCGCCGGCGGCATAGTCTCCATGTTCATCCGAGAATACGCCGTCAAGCACCAGGAACTCCTCACCGCGGGCATGCTGATGCCGTGGGAATACGCTGTTGGGGGCATACCGTACAAGCGAGGTGGCCTGCGCAATCTCGCCGCCGATGCGATCGAGCATGCGGCGCTCGACTCCGGGTTGTGGGGAAGGCACCCAGCTCATGGCGTGGGTGTCGAGCACCACGCGGCGCTGGAAATCGGCATTGATCCTTTCATCGGGCAACATTTTTCTGCTCCCCTCAGAAGCGTTCCGCCGAGGTACGCAAATCCAGCTCATGGGTCCAGGCCCCGGGGGGCTGGAGGGCCAGGTGACGGTACGCCGCCGCGATCGCATCGGGATCCATCCGCGGAGCCGTCGCCGGCCCAAGCCGCTTGCGGGTCTTGGGACTGTCTATGATGCCGTCCAGAACCGTGTGGGCGACATGCACGCCTCTTGGTCCATATTCGCGAGCCAGCGACTGTGCCAGCCCGCGCAGCGCGAATTTCGCCGATGCGAATGCGGCGAACGCCGATCCGCCGCGCAGGCTCGCCGTGGCACCTGAAAAAATGAATGTGCCCTGCTGCCTGGCACTCATGTGAGGCAAGGTCGCCTGGGCAATGAGGAATGCGCTGAAGCAGGTGGCGCGCCACGCGCTCTCGAAGTCGGTGGCGGATGTCTGTTCAAAGGGCCCCATGAGAAACGCACTGGCGTTGTGGACCACGATATTGATCCGGTCGGTCCAGCCAGACACGGCCGCAGCAACCTCATCCGCCGCCGTGAGATCGCAGTGCCGGTGTGTATAGGATCCCCCGTGCCGCTCCACCAGGCGGCCGATGGCCGCCGCCGCCTGATCCGTGCGCGCCAGACCCAGCACGTCGTGATCCGACGCAAACAGCGCCGCGATACTGGCACCAAGTCCCTCAGCCGCGCCCGCGATCAGTATCACCGGCCGGTCGCGGTTCGCATTGCCCATCAGTTTCATCGCAGCACGGCGAGGATGATCACGATCTGCGCGCCCCAACCGACCGCAAATGCCAGGGTCCGCACCACCGGCACACCCGCCGTGTACACCAGGAAATGCACCAGTCGCGCAAAGAAATAGACGATGACGGCCGCCCGGGTCGCCGGCGTGGAGATGTGCAGCAGCTGGGCGATCAGCACCGCGGGGACGAAAATCACCAGATTCTCGACCGCGTTCTGATGCGCCCGTATGGCGCGCTGGGCCCACAGTGAATGCGGGCCGCCGGACTCGGGTCGGGTATCCGTCAGCGCCGGCACCATCCCGCGCACCGCGAGACGATCCAGGACGTAGGGCAGCCAGAACAGTGCGGTCATCAACAGCGTCAACGTCAGCCAATACAGTTCAGTAGTCACGGCACGCTCCTGGAGGTTGAACGGTAAGGTTTTCCAAGACCGGAAAAACACTAACCTACTAGTAGGTAGATTGCAATCGGGGCCGCCGTAGTGATGGGCGCGCGCGAAACTACCTGTCATTCAGCGGATAGGAGTGCCCGTAGCTGCGCGGTCCGCTCGCGCGGCAGGATCGCACCGCGATGCTGGATGACCAGGGCCGCCAGGCGATTGGCCGCCCGCGCTGCCTGCACCGGATCCTGCCCCGCGCCCCGTGCCGCCAGAAACCCAGCATTGAAGGCATCGCCGGCGGCGGTGGTATCGATCACCTGGTCCACCTTGACCGCCGGTACCGCCTCGATGCCGCCGGCGTCCGAGACCAGGCAGCCCTCGGCCCCCAGTTTTACGATCACCTGCTCGGCGCCCCAGCCATGCCAGCGCGCTGCCGTGACCGTGGGTGAGGCATCACCGAACAGCGTCGCTTCATCCGCGAAGGTCGGCATGGCCAGGGAAACGAACGGAGCGAGCGCCCGGATCGCCGCGCGGGCCTCTTCGGCCATGTTCCAACCCGAGGGCCGGTAGTTCGGATCAAAGACCACCTGGCCGCCGCCGGCCCGAACCGCCGCGGCGATACCATTCAGCTGCGCGCGATCGGCGTGACCGAACACGGACAGGGTAATGCCGGTCAGGTAAAGCTGCCGGGCTGCGCGGGCCCGCGTCACGGCGGCCTCGATGCCGGACAGGGAAAACAACTGGCGGGCGGCCGAGCGGTCGCGCCAGTAGTAGAAGTGCCGCTCGCCGTCCGCATCATTGCGCACGGCGTACAGCCCGGGCAATCGCGACGCATCGGTCAGCACCATCGAGGTATCCAGGCCGTCCGCCTGCCATTCGGCGCGTAGTTCCTGGCTGAAGGCATCGGCGCCGAGGGCGGTCATGAAGGCCGTCGGCACGCCGAGGCGGCTCAGGTACAGCGCCGTGTTGAACGCATCACCGGCATAGCCCAGCTGCCAGCGATCCGCATCGCGAGTCAGCTCCAGCATGCACTCGCCGATGACGATCACGCGTCAGTCCGGCAGTCGCTGCTCGCCCTGGACCGTCAATGCCGCCGAAATCACATCGGGCGTGATCTGCGGCTGACCGCTGCCGACACTGACCTCATAGCTGCCTGCCGTGATCACCGCCTGGCCGGCGTCATTGATGTGACTCAACTGCCTGGGCGAGAGCGTGAAGCGCAAATCCCGCGACTCGCCGGCCTTCAGGTGCACTCTCTGAAATGCCCGCAGCGCCCGTGCGGGCGCTCCGGCCGCACCGCCGAACTGCAGGTACAGCTGCGCCACTTCGTCACCGTCGCGCTGGCTGGTGTTGGCGACCCGCACCCGTACATCCAGGGGCTTGCCCGCCACCAGTGTCGCGGAGGACAACGCCAGATTCTCGTACTTGAAGGTCGAGTAGCTCAGACCGAAGCCGAAGGGATACAGCACCGGTCCCTTGAAATACCGGTACGTCCGGTTCTTCATGGAATAGTCGGCGAAGTCCGGCAGGTCATCGACACTCTTGTAGAAGGTGACCGGCAGGCGTCCGCCGGGATTGTTGCGGCCGGAGAGCGTCTGCGCCACCGCCGTGCCGCCCTCCTCACCCGGATACCAGGCCTGCAGGATGGCATCCGCATTGGCCTGCATCCAGTTGACCGCCAGTCCGCTGCCGCTGACCAGCACCACGATCAGCGGTTTGCCGGTGGCTTTCAGGTTCTCGACCAGTTGCTGCTCTTCGGCGGGCAGGTCCAGGCTGGTCCTATCCCCACCCTTGAAGCCGGGTATGGCGAGCGGGGACTCCTCGCCCTCCAGGTCCGCGGTGATGCCTACCGCGGCAATGACCACATCCGCCGCGCGCGCGGCGGCGAGGGCCCGTGCCGGGGCCTGCGGATCCTTGCGCACCCACACCAGGCGCACGCTGCGCGACAGGGAGGCGGCGTTGTCCACGATGATGGCATAGCGATGACCCTGTTCCAGATGCAGCGCCGCAAAGCCCGGCAGCGTCGTGCCATGCTGCTTGCCGTCGACGATCAGCTTGCCGTCCAGGTAGATCTGATTGGCCTCGCCCTCGACACCCAGGGTGTAGTCGCCGGACACCGCGGGCGTCAGCCAGCCATGCCAGCGGGCGTACTTCAGGCCCGCATCGCCGCTGCTGTCCAGGTTCACCACCGCTTCGATGCGGGTCAGCAGGGGCTTGCCGTTGCGTTCCGGCGTATCGAAGTACTGCAGGGTCAGGCCGGGCTTGCCGTCATCCGTCGACAGGACCGCGGTCGGCACCGGCATGGGCTCGCGCAGGAACTCTCCGGTGCCGGGTTCGAACACGACCTGCGAGCCCGGGAACTGCCGGCGGATGCCATCCACGATGGTCGTCACGCGCGATGGCGTGCCGTTGTAGTTGCCCTCGAGCATGCGCACGCTGTCGGCCAGCGGGCCGATGACCGCAATGTGCTTCGGCGGCTGGGCGAGCGGCAGGATGCCGTTGTTCTTCAGCAGCACCATGCTTTCGCGGGCCACCTGCAGGGCGCGCTGCCGATGTGCCGGGCTGTCGACGGCCGCGAGCGGCACGTTGCGCGCCGCATCCGGCGGATCGAACAGGCCCAGCTCAAAGCGCACGGTCAGCGCGCGGGCCACGCCGCGGTTGATGTCGGCCTCGCTGATCAGCCCCTGCTTGAGCGCATCGGCATACTTGGCGTAGTCCTCCTCATGGGGCCCGAATTTCACCGTGCACTCATTGTCCATGCCGGCCTTGAGGGCGGCGGCGGCGGCGGCGGCCTCGGAATCCACGTAGTGGTGGCCGTCGTGGATGTTGTTCACGGCATTGCAGTCGGACACCACGAAGCCCTTGAAGCCCCAGGTGTCGCGCAGCGTCTTCTGCAGCAGAAAGGGGCTGGCGCAGCCCGGAATGCCGTCGACCGCGTTGTACACGCACATCACGGAGGCCGCATGGCCGTCGACCACGGCCGAGCGAAAGGCCGGAAAATAGGTATCCCATAGATCATGCGGCGAGGGCCGGGCATCAAACCCGTGCCGCAGCAGCTCCGGCCCGCTGTGCACCGCGAAGTGCTTGGCCGTGGTGGTCACGACCGGATGAGCGGGGTCGGGACCTTGCATGCCGGTGATGAAGGCCACCGCGACCTGTCCGGTCAGGAACGGATCCTCGCCGTAGGTCTCCTGGCCGCGGCCCCAGCGCGGGTCGCGGAAGATATTGATGTTGGGCGAGAAGAAGCTCAAACCCTGGTACAGCTTCGGGTCCCCGCTCTGGCGCGCCAGGTCGTACTTGGCCCGGGCCTCCTGGGCGATGTCGGCGCCCATATGCCTGATCAGCGGGGTGTCGAAAGTGGCGGCGATGCCGATGGCCTGCGGAAAGACCGTGGCGATGCCGTCGCGCGCGACCCCGTGCAGCGCCTCGTTCCAGTAGTTGTAGCCCGGTACCTGCAGCCGCGGGATGGCGCGGGCGTCGTTGTTCAACTGGGAGATCTTCTCCGCCAGCGTCATGCGGCCGACCAGATCGCTCACCCGCTGGGCGACCGGCGCGGTGGGATTCAGGTACGGCGCAGCGGCGGCCGGCGCATCCGCAGCCTGCAGGGCGCTGCTGAAGGGCAGTAATACGCACGCTACGATCAACCCACGGCGCGCGCTGCGCGTGGCATCTGTTCTGTTCATTGCTCCCCCTCCCCCGCCAATCCCGAGCCGCCGATTCTAGTACTTGCAGTGCCGCGCGATGATGCTCTCGGCCAGTTCCTGCCGACCCGAGGGAATCTTCGGATCGAAGTTCTGGGCGGCCGCGTGATCCGCCAGCGCTCCCAGGGTGAACTCGCCCTTCATGATGCGCCGGCCCAGGTCACTGTCCCAACCCTTGTAGCGCTCGCCGCGCAGCTTGTGGATGGCCGCGTCGCCGACCAGATCGGCCGCCGCCAGCAAGGCGCGGGCGATGGTGTCGATGCCGCCGATATGCGCGATATACAGGTCATGCGGATCCACCGACTGGCGACGCAGCTTGGCATCGAAGTTGACCCCGCCGGTGCCGAAGCCCCCGTCTTCCACCACCTGCATGACGGCGGGCACCAGTTCCTGGGCATTGTTGGGGAACTGGTCGGTGTCCCAGCCGTTGCGCGGATCGCCGCGATTCATGTCGATGGAACCGAAGATCCCATAGGCACGCGCCACCGCGATCTCGTGCTCGAAATCAAGTCCCGCCAGCGTCGCATGGTTGACCTCGATGTTGACCTTGACCTCCTTGGTCAGGCCGTACTTCTCCAGGAACGCGAACACGCCCGCGGAATCATGGTCGTACTGGTGCTTGGTGGGCTCGAAGGGCTTGGGCTCGATCAGGATGGTTCCCTTGAAGCCGATCCGATGCTTGTGGTCCACCACCATCGAGAGGAATCTTCCGTACTGGTCCAGCTCGCGGCGCAGATCCGTGTTCAGCAGCGAGTCGTAGCCTTCGCGGCCGCCCCACAGCACGTAGTTCTCGCCGCCCAAGCGCTGCGTCATCTCAAGGGCCGCGCGCACCTGCACCGCCGCCCAGGCGAAGACTTCGGGCGTGGCGCTGGTGGAGGCACCGCTGGCATAGCGCGGGTGGCTGAACACATTGGCCGTGCCCCACAGCAGCTTGATGCCGGTCGCCGCCATCTTCTTGGCGATCGCCTCTTCGATACGCCGCAGGTTGAGGTTGTGATCCTTGACGTTGGTCGCGGTGGCCATCACATCGACGTCATGGAAGGTGAAGTACGGCACGCCGAGGCGCGAGATGAAATCAAAGGCCGCCTCGAGCTTCTCTTCGGCCATGGCCTGGGTGATCGTGGCCCCCAGCCAGGGCCGCGGCAGCGTGCCGGCGCCGAATATGTCCGCGCCGGGCCAGTTGAACGAGTGCCAGTAGCACACCGCAACCTTCAGCCACTCCTCCATGCGCTTGCCGAGCACCACGCGGTTCTTGTCGTAGACGCGGTAGGCGAGCTCATTGTCGGCATCGGGACCTAAGAAACGGACGGGTTCAATGTTAGAGAAGATGCTCATGCTGCAGACTCCTGAAAGAGATTGCGGAGGTCCCGATACAGTTGCTTGAAATGCCCGCGACGATGCGCCAGCAAGGCGGCCAGATGCGGATCCGGCGCCACCACCCGCACGACGGGCGGCAGCCGGCATACCGCGGCCGCCGGCTCGCCGGTCACGGCCAGGCGGCCGAGGCGCGCGGCGCCGAGCGCCGCGCCGATCTCGCTGCCGGCGCGGTAGGTCAGCGGCTTGTTCAAGGCGGCCGCCAGCAGCTCGCCCCAGTAGGGCAAGCGCGCGCCGCCGCCGGTCATGTTGATTTCATCGATGCGGCCGCCGCTTTCCAGCAGCACATCCTGGCCGTCGGCGAAGGCCAGCGCCACGCCCTCCAGGACCGCCGCGACCAGGTCCGGCGCGCTGCTCTCATGGGTGATGCCGAAGAACACGCCGCGCGCCCGCGCATCATTGTGGGGCGTGCGCTCGCCGGACAGATACGGCAGGAAGTAGGGTGACTCGCGGCGCACGCCGCGCGCCTGCGCGGTCTCGACCAGCTGCGGCAGGTCGGTGGCGCCCAGCAGCTGCGCGGCCCAGTCCAGGCAACTCGCCGCCGACAGCAGCACGGCCATCTGATGCCAGATTCCGGGCAGCGCGTGGCAGAAGGCATGCGCGGCGCGCTCCGGATTGGGGCGAAACTGGTCGGTCACCGCGAACAGCACGCCCGAAGTGCCCAGCGAGAGGAAGGCCTGGCCGGGCGCGATGATGCCCATGCCCACGGCGCTGGCCGCATTGTCGCCGGCCCCGCCGGCCACCGGCACGCGATTGATACCCAACTGTTCGGCCACCGCCGCCGTCAGCTGGCCCGACACCGCATTGCCTTCCACCAGCCGCGGCATGTTGGCGCGCGCGAGCCCGGTCGCCGCCAGCATGGCATCGGACCAGTCGCGCCTGGCGACATCCAGCCAGCCGGTGCCCGAGGCGTCCGACATTTCGCTCACCCGTTCACCGGTCAGCTTCAGTCGCAAGTAGTCCTTCGGCAACAGCACCGTGGCGGTGCGCGCGAACACCTCCGGTTCATGGCGCGCCACCCACTTGAGCTTCGGGGCGGTGAAGCCCGGCATCATGATATTGCCGGTGATGGCCCGCGAGCGCGGCTCACGCGCTTCGATCTCCAGGCATTCGGCCGCGGATCGACCGTCATTCCACAGTATCGCCGGACGCAGCGGCTCATCGGCGCGATCCAGCAGGGTTGCACCATGCATCTGGCCCGACAGCCCGATGCCGCGCACGCGCGCCCGCGCGGCGGCGGGCAGGCGCAGCATCGCCTCGACCGCGGCGCGCCACCAGTCGCCGGCATCCTGTTCGGAGAACAGCGGCTGCGGCCGCGATACGGCCAGCGGCGCGCTGGCCTGGGCGATGATGGCCTCGGCGTCGTCCACGATCACCGCTTTGACGCTCGAGGTGCCGAGGTCGATTCCCAGATACATGTCAGGCCTGTCCCACCGAAAAGCTCACACTCATCTCCAGGCGCTCGCCCGGAGCGAGACTCGCGACGGCAGCCGAACCCCGATTCAGTGCACCGACCTCGGCCGTCTGCGGCTCAAGACAGAAGAAATCCACGCCCTGCGGTGTATAGACGTGCAGGGCGGGGCAGCCGGGCGCACTGATCTTAAGGATCCGGTCGGGCCAGCGCACGACGGCAATGCCGTCCCAATGGTCAAAACAATGGTCCAGGCCGATGCGGGAAGCCGCCCGCGGCCGGTCGAAGGACCAGTCCTGCGGGGCGAGCACCTCCTGCACCGGCAGCGACTGGGCATCCGTCAGCCACACCGTGCGCGCCCGGGCCTGCACCAAGGCGGTGGCCGGCTGGGGAAAATAAGGATGCAGACCGAGCATTCCCGGCATGGTCGATCCCGACAGGTTCTGCACGCTGAGGCGGATTTCCAGCGCGTCCGCGAGCAACGCAAACTCCTGCAGCGCCCGATAGGGCCAGGGCCACTCATCGCCGCCGGCGATCAATTCCATGGTGGCCTGGGTCGCCGAGTCCTGCTTGATGCTCCAGGGCTTGAGCCAACCCTGGCCATGCAGGGGATGCGGATCGCGGTCCCAATTGCGACGCAGGCTCACTTCACGGCCATCGAAGGTGAACCGGCCATTGGCGATGCGATTGGCATACGGGATCAGCGGAAAACAGCCCAGGGAAAACGGATCGGTTGCGGCGCTCGTGGTAGCGGGTCGAAAAATGTTCAGCCCACGCCAAACGAACTCACGGACTCCACCGCCGTGAGCCGCATCCAGCGTGACGCGGCTGTCGGCGTTGCGAAGCACCATGAGACCCGTCCCCCCCTCTGCCACTGCCCACAGTCTACATGGTAGCGCTACCATTCCGCAAGCGCTCGCTGATGACATCTCAACGTGCTCCGGCAGGCGTTCTAGGCCGCAGCGGTCGAGTCCCGTTTCACCAGTTCGAATTTCAGGATCCGCTGCTGGGGCCCCAGCGTGCGGCCCTCGCGACGCTCCTGGACCTCCGCCAGCAGCAGTTCGGTGGCCTGGCGGGCCATTTCCGCGACCGGCTGCAGCACCGTGGTCAGGGCCGGCCAGATGCTGGTCGCCAGCGGCGTGTCGTCGAAGCCGACAATACTCAGCTGGGACGGCACCTCCAGGTTGAGGCGGTGCGCCACCGACACCGCGGCGGCCGCCATGTCGTCGTTGCTGGCGAATATGGCGGTGGGGCGCTCCGCGGCGGTGAGCAGCTGCTCGGTGGCCAGCAGACCCGAGCGGTAGGTGAAGGACCCCTGTTTGACCCACTCGGTGCGCAGCGGAATCTGCGCTTCGCGCAGCGCGGCCTTGTAGCCGGAATAGCGTTCCGCGCTGGCACGGTGGTTGGGGGCGCCGCGAATGAAGCCGATGCGCCGATGTCCCAGGGAAATCAGGTAGCGCGTCATGGAGGCCGCGGCCTCGAACTCATCGATGTGCACGCTGAGGCCGCCGCCTTCCGGATCCCCGGTGGCGACCACGACGAACGGAATGTTCTGGGATCTGAGCGCCTCGATCATGACCCGGGAATCGGACAGCGGCGGCGTCAGAATGATGCCGCCGACGCCGTCGGCCACGAGCTTCTCCAGGGCGCTGCGTTCACCGCGGGTACCGCACTTTTCCAGCAGGATCTGGCAGCCGGCCTTGCGGCTGTGTTCCAGCACGCCGACCAGCAGTTCGTTCATGTAGGCGGCGCTGGGATTGTTGTACAGCAGCCCGATGTGCACGGTGGCGGCCCGTGCCAGGTTGCGTGCCGCGACATTGGGCGAATAGCCGAAATGTTTGATCGCCGCATCGACCCGCTTGCGCGTTTCCGGCTTGACGTTCGCGTCGCCGCTGATGACCCGGGACACCGTCATGGGTGAAACCCCGGCATGCTGGGCCACTTCGTGCATGGTTACCGCGTTGCGGCCACGCCTTTTAGACTTCTTCACAGCCCCGTCCCATAACCTAAGCCGTCATGATACTTGAGTTCCCGCGAATTCAGCGGCGCCGCTTGACAAGATGTCCACCAGGATCGATGGTAGCGCTATCAGCGCAAAAAATGCAGCACTGTTGCGGCCGCAACGGGCAAGCAACAGCCGCTTACATGTGAAGATAGACTGAAGTTCGAGCCTAAAAAAACGTAGCGAGGGGGGTTTATGCACGCGGGTTCCAACGACTCGACGCCGGGGTACGCCGATACGGCGACCGCCAACATGCTGTTTGTGTTCGCCATCGTGGCCGTGGCCACCATCGGCGGCTTCATGTTCGGCTACGACAGCGGTGTCATCAATGGCACGCAGGACGGCCTGCAGCAGGCCTTCTCGCTCAGCAAGTTCGAGACCGGCTTCAATGTCGCTGCCATCCTGGTGGGCTGCGCGGTGGGCGCCTTCATCGCCGGGCGGCTTGCCGACCTGATCGGACGGCGCACCGTCATGATCATCGCCGCCATCCTGTTCGTGGTGAGCGCCCTGGCGGCGGGCGATGCCCCCTCCTCCATCGTGTTCATCCTGGCCCGCTTCATCGGCGGTCTGGGCGTGGGCGCGGCCAGCGTGCTGTGTCCGGCCTACATCAGCGAGGTCACCCCGGCGCGCTCGCGCGGCAAGCTGGCGAGCCTGCAGCAGGTCATGATCATCACCGGCCTTACCGGCGCCTTCCTGGCCAACTACGTGCTGGCCAAGGTCTCCGGCGGCTCCACCGGCACGCTGTGGCTGGGATATCCGGCCTGGCGCTGGATGTTCTGGATGCAGGTCATCCCGGCCGCCATCTTCCTCATCATGCTGCTGATCATTCCGGAGAGCCCGCGCTTCCTGGTCTCCCGGGGGCGCCTGGGGCCGGCCGAGAAGGTACTGGCGCGCATCTTTGGTGCGGTGGAAGCCAAGCGCAAGGTCGGGGAAATCGCCCAGTCCCTGGCGGCCGATCACCATCGGCCGAAGCTCTCGGACCTGCTGGACGCCAACGGCAAGGTGCGCCGCATCGTCTGGGTGGGCATAGGTCTTGCGGTCTTCCAGCAGCTGGTGGGCATCAACGTGGTGTTCTACTACGGCACCGTGCTGTGGGAATCGGTGGGCTTCAGTGAATCCGATTCGCTGCTCATCAACGTGGTGTCGGGCGTGCTGTCCATCGCCGCCTGCATCTTCACCATCTTCACCGTGGACCGGATCGGGCGCAAACCGCTGCTCATCGTAGGCTCCGTTGGCATGGCGGTGACCTTGGCCGCGGTCGCCGCCTCCTTCGCCACCGGGTCCTTGGTGAATGGCACGCTGCAGCTGTCGCATCCGGCGGGCCTGGTGGCGCTGATCAGCGCCAATCTGTATGTGATCTTCTTCAACTTGAGTTGGGGCCCGGTGATGTGGATCTTGCTGGGGGAGATGTTCCCCAACCAGATCCGCGGTTCGGGACTCGCGGTGGCCGGATTCGCGCAGTGGATGGCCAACTACGCGATCAGCGTCAGCTTCCCGGTGATGGCCGCCTCGCTGGGGCTGGTGGTCACCTATGGCTTCTACGCGCTCTCGGCCTTCGTATCGTTCTTCTTCGTGCGCGCCATGGTGCATGAGACCAAGGGCGTCGAGCTGGAGCACATGAAGGGCTAGCGCGGCAGGCTCGCCATCACGGCCGCATCGAGCGCGCGCAGCTCGGCGACCGATGCCGTCCACTGCGGGAATCTTCCGCCGGGGCCGAACAGGGCCCCGGCGATACCCGCCGCGCCCTGCTCGCGCCACAGCCGCGCCAGTTCCTGCGCGGCCGGGTCGTCCACCTGGAAACGGTCGCCGCGCACGAAGGCAATCCAGGCTCCCAGGGCCTGCAGCAGCGCATCGCAGTGCTGACCCCGCGACTGCGCCACCGCCAAGGTGTCCAGCCAGCGCTGCGGGATCTTCTGTGAGCCGTCCATCGCAATCTGTCGCAGGCGATGCGGACGGGCGCGGTTGGCAAAGCGCGCCAGCAGCAGGTCCGCGTAGCTCTCGAGGTCCTGTTCCGGCGCCGGCGTGAAGCTCACCGCGGCCTCCTGGCGCATCAGGCGATTGACCAGTGCGGCCAGCTGCGGATCCGCGATGGCCTCGTGGACGAACTCGAAACCCCGGGTAAGTCCGAGGTAGGCCAGCGCCGAATGCGCGCCATTGAGCATGCGCAGCTTGGCCGTCTCGTAGGGGGCCACCTCGCTGACCCATTGCGCACCGCCGGCCTCCCAGGGCGGGCGCGGGCCGGCGAAGCGATCCTGGATGACCCATTGTCGGAACGGTTCGGTCATCACCGCCGCGGCATCAAGCACGCCCAGCTGCCCGGCCACCCACTCGAGATCCTGCGGGGTGGTCGCCGGCACGATGCGGTCCACCATGGTGGCCGGACAGCGGCACTCGCGGCGCACCCAGGCGGCGGTCGCCGGATCCGTCCTTTCCAGGAACTGCAGCAGCAGCCGCTCGAGCTGCGCGCCGTTGTCGGCGAGGTTGTCGCAGCTGAGCAAGGTCACGCCGGGCAGGCCACGATCGCGGCGCACAGCGCAGGCGCGGCCGAGCAGACCGTACAGCGTCTGCGCGCCGCCGTGCAGATCGGCGCTGACCGCCGGATGCGCGAAATCGAGGGACTGGTCGGAACGTCGGTGGTAGCCCTTCTCGGTGAGGGTGAGGCTGACGATGTGGGTATGCGGCGAGGCCAGCGCCTCGATCACGGCGAGCGGATTCTGCGGCGCCACCAGCACCTCGCGGATGGCGCCGATGAGGCGAATCTGCGAGCCGCAATTCCCGGACTGCGTGACCGTGTACAGACAGCCCTGGGGCTGCAGCTGATCGCGCACCTGGGCGGAGCGCAAGGACACCCCGGTGATGGCCCAGTCGCGGGCACCGGCGGCCAGGGCATCATCCGTGTACACCGCCTGATGCGCGCGATGAAAGGCGCCCAGGCCCAGGTGCACGATGCCGCGGCGCTGCGCCAGCGGGTACTGCGGCCGGCGCACCTGGGGCGCCAGCCGTTCAACCTGCGCCGCGGTCAATCGGGGCAATGCCGTCACGGTCTCAGTGCGCCAGTCCGTGGTCCGGGTCCGGTTGCGAGCGCCCCGGCGCGTAGCGGAACACCTGGTCCTGGTACCAGCTCAGGGACTGCGCGGGCGGGGCGACTCCTGCCGCCAGCGGCAGGCCGGAGACACTCTGGAAGTAGGCGATGCAGGCGTCCCGCCACCACTGCGCCTCCGCGCGCTGCACCTTGAGGAAGGCCGCGGTCTTCTCGAATCGCTCCGCATCGACGTACGGCTTGAGTGATTCCCAGGTGCTGCCCATCGCACGCACCGTGCGCACGCCCCGGTCGTAGCGGAAGGTGAGCTCATCCCACACCGTGCGGCCCGAGGGCAGCGGGAGACTCCAGGGCACGCGGTGGAACCACAGCAGGTAGCGGGAGTCATCGACGGTCGGATCGCTCAAGCGGCGGGCCACTTCGGGTGCGTAGTCGGCCAGCGCATTGCTGCCGCCGGGCGTGCGATCAAAGCCGATGCCGTCCTTGCCTGCGTGATGGTAGTAGACCGGATTCCATTCCGCGCGCGCGAGGTTGCTGATCCACGGACCCGGACCATAGTGATGCCCGGTCGCCATGATGTGCGCCAGACCCAGGGGCGTCATGTAGTCGACCACCGCCTCGCGTGAACGCATCATCATGTCCACCACCGGGGTGATGAACCGCGGATCATTCGAGAAGGTCATGCGCACCCAGTCGGTGGCAATGCGCTTAGGATCCGCCTGCGGATCCCAGGCGAGGCGGCCGAAGGCATACCAGTCGGCCTGGCCGAAGATCGAACCGGTCCAGTCACGATCCGAGCCGATGTTGGCGACACCGGCCATGCCGGTGAGCGCATGAGCATCCAGGGAGCCGTCGATCACGTGCGCCACGGTGGAGCCTGCGCCATGCGCGAAGGTGTCCCAGCGCAGCACTTCCGCATACAGCGCGCCCAGGTACACCAGGTGGGTGGAGAACCCCAGGTATTCCTTGGTCAGCTGCACTTCGAGCATTTCGTTAGTTCCGGGCAGGGCGCCGAACAGCGGATGGACCGGTTCGCGCGGCTGGAAGTCCAGCGGACCGTTCTTGATCTGCACCAGGACATTGGCGGCGAACTGTCCATCGAGCGGTTTGAACTCGGCGTAGGCCTGGCGCACCCGGTCCTGGGCATTCTCGGTGGCATAGATGAAGGCGCGCCACATGAGCACGCCGCCATGCGGGGCCAGCGCCCCGGCAATCATGTTCGCCCCCTGGGCCTGCGTGAGGTGGTAGTCACGCGGTCCCGGCTGGCCCTTCGCTGTCGGCCTTCACGACGAAGCCGCCGAAGTCGGGAATCGCCCGGTAGATCTCGTCGGCCTTGGCGTGCCACCAGGCGATCACCGCCGGGTCGCGCGGATCGCCGGTCCGGGTCTGCCCCAGATCCAAGGGACTGTTGAACAGCACGGACAGATAGACGCGGATGCCGTAGGGCCGCAGCACCTGCGCCAGCGCTGCGACTTTGGCGATCCACTGGGGCGTCAGGTAGATCGGAGCTGGCCCCGACATTGTTGAGCACCGCGCCGTTGATTCCCACGGAGGCATCAGCCCGCGCATAGTCCCGGTAGCGCGGGTCCAGATAACCCGGCAGACGCCAGAAATCCCAGATGGATTGCCCGGCATAGCCGCGTTCGATGGTGCGGTCAGGATTGTCCCAGTGATCCAGCACCCGCAGCTTCAACCGCGGCGCATCGTGCACGTCGAGCCGCTCCAAGGACTCATGCCGCTGCATCAGCGCGAGCAAGCGGAATGCGCCGTACAGCAAGCCGACATCGCTGTTGGCCGCAACCAGCGTCACGGGATGCCCGTCCCAGCGGGTGGATTGCAGCACGAACCCTTCGGCACCGGCCGCGGCCAGGTGCAGCGCGGCGGCCCGCGCGGCCACCTGCGGGGAGCTGGCCGGGGTTCCGAGCACGATGGCGCCATCGGCAACCGCCGTGCCCGCGGGCGGCGCCCGCCCCAGCAGGCCCGACAGCCCGGTATGCAATTCCGCCAGCGCCGCGTCCACCACCGGCGAGTGGCCGAAGGCGAGGATGCCCCGGGCGTGCGGTGCATAGTCGCCCCGCGTGCGCGCATCCAGCGGCGGGTATCGCAGCCACAACTGGTAACCGTCTTCGGCCGCCGCGCCGGTCGCATGCATGACACCGAGCACCCCCAGGAGCAGCAGAACAGGCCGAAAAATCATGCACAATGCTCCTGGCAGCTTGGACCTGCCGTTTTGGTAGCGGTACCCTAACTGCGAAAACAGGCCCGTTGCAATTATCTTGAGGGGATCGGCCGTGCCGACAATACGAGAAGCTCGCGTCATCGTCAGTTGCCCGGGCCGCAATTTCGTGACGCTGAAGATCATCACCGACGAGGGCGTCTACGGCTTAGGGGATGCCACCCTCAACGGTCGGGAACTGGCAGTGCGCAGTTACCTGGAGGATCACGTGGTCCCCTGCCTGATCGGCCGCGATGCGCATCGCATCGAGGACATCTGGCAGTACCTGTACCGCGGCGCCTACTGGCGCCGGGGACCGGTGACCATGTCGGCCATCAGCGCGGTCGACATGGCGCTGTGGGACATCAAGGGCAAGATCGCCGGCCTGCCGCTGTATCAGCTGCTGGGCGGCGCGAGCCGTGACGGGGTGATGGTCTACGGCCACGCCAATGGCGAAACCATCGCGGCCACCATCGAGCAGGCGCTGAAGTACAAGGCGGCGGGCTACCAGGCGATCCGCCTGCAATCGGGCGTGCCGGGTCTGGCGAAGACCTACGGCGTGACCAAGGACAAGGGGCCCTACGAACCGGCCAATGCGGCACTGCCTCAGGAATCGAGCTGGTCCACCGTCAAGTACCTGCCGTCGGTGGCGCCGCTGTTCGCCGCCGCGCGCGAGGCCTTGGGGTCCGACATCCACCTGCTGCACGACGTTCACCATCGGCTCACGCCCATCGAGGCCGCCAGACTGTGCAAGGACCTGGAGCCCTACCGGCCGTTCTGGATCGAGGATGCCGTGCCGGCGGACAATCAGGCGAACTTCCGCCTCATCCGCCAGCACAGCACCACGCCGCTGGCCGTGGGCGAGGTCTTCAACTCCATCTGGGACTGCAAGCAGCTCATCGAAGAGCAGCTGATCGACTACATCCGCGCCACCATCGTGCATGCCGGCGGCATCACGCACCTGCGCCGCATCGCCAGCTTCGCGGACCTGCACAATGTGCGCACCGGTTTTCACGGCGCCACGGATCTGTCACCGGTGTGCATGGCGGCCGCGCTGCATTTCGATCTCGCGGTGCCGAATTTCGGGGTGCAGGAGCACATGGGTCACACGCGCCGAGACGCTGCGGGCCTTCCCTCACCACTACCGGCTGCGAGAATGGATACATGCATCCCGGCGAGGCGCCGGGCCTGGGCGTGGATATCGATGAGTCCCTCGCCGCCACCCAGCCCTACAAGCCCGCGTACCTGCCGGTGAACCGCCTGGAAGACGGCACGATGCACAACTGGTAACCGCCATGCCCAATCCGCTGCACCTGCACGCCGACCGACTTTTCCCGACCGATCCTTCGGTGCGGGCGCTGACCCGCCAGCTCTATCATCACGTGGCCCGGCTACCCATCATCAGCCCGCACGGACACACCGATCCTGCCTGGTTCGCCGACAACGCGCCCTTCGCCGGCGCACCGCAGCTGCTGCTGCAGCCGGATCACTATGTGCTGCGGATGCTCTACAGCCAGGGCATTGCCCTGGAACGGCTGGGGCTGTCATCCGCCGATGCCGCCACGCCGCGCGCGGCGTGGCGGCTGTTCGCCGACCACTACCACCTGTTCCGCGCCACTCCCTCCAGAATGTGGCTGGACTGGGTCTTCAGCCAGGTCTTCGGCCTGAAGCTGCGCCTCGAGTCAGGCACGGCGGATCTGTACTTCGACAGCATCAATGAGCAGCTCGCCACCCCGGCGTTCCTGCCGCGCGCGCTGTTCGAACGCTTCAACATCGAGGTGCTGGCCACCACCGAGTCGCCCACCGATCCGTTGCTGCAGCACCAGGCCATTCGCGCCAGCGGCTGGCAGGGCCGGGTCATCACGGCCTTCAGGCCCGACCCGGTCATCGACCCGGAATTCGAAGGATTTCATCAGCAGCTGCGGCAGCTGGCCGAGCTGACGCGGGAAGATACCTTCGGTTACGCCGGCTACCTCGCGGCACTGCGCAACCGGCGCGCCTACTTCGCGACCCTGGGTGCGACCTCGACCGATCACGGCCACCCCACGGCGCAGACCGCGGATCTTTCCGAGGCGGAAGCGGCGGCCCTGTTCCAGCGCGTCACGGCGCCGGCCTGCTCGGCTGAGGATGCGGAACTGTTCCGCGCGCACATGCTCACGGTCATGGCCGGCATGTCCATCGAGGATGGACTGGTGATGCAGCTGCACCCCGGATCGTTCCGCAATCACAACTCGCTGCTGTTCGCGCGCTTCGGCCGCGACCGGGGCGCGGATATTCCGACCCCTACCGACTACGTGCATGCGCTGCGGCCGCTGCTGAATCGCCATGGCAACGATCAGCGCCTGACCTTCATC
Organism: uncultured Pseudomonadota bacterium; assembly: GCA_963726995.1. GTDB lineage: Bacteria > Pseudomonadota > Gammaproteobacteria > Steroidobacterales > Steroidobacteraceae > DAIDKA01. Next base: position 303,214 of record CAVSEP010000005.1, on the reverse strand, counting down.
GTCTTCACCCTGGATGAGTCCACCTACGCGCGGGAACTCGCGCCGCTCGCCGGACACTACCCGGCGATGAAACTGGGCCCGGCCTGGTGGTTCCATGACAGCCCCGAGGGCATGCGGCGCTATCGCGAACAGATCACCGAGACGGCCGGTATCTACAACACGGTCGGCTTCAATGACGACACCCGCGCCTTCCTGTCCATCCCGGCGCGGCATGACGTCGCGCGCCGCATCGACTGCGGGATGCTGGCCAAGTGGGTGCTGGAACATCGGCTCGAGGACTGGGAGGCCGCGGAACTGGCGGTTGAACTGGCCTACACCCTGGCCAAGCTGGCCTATCGCCTGTGAGGGCGCGGCGCGCGCCCCTGCCTGCCGACCACTACGACGTCGCCATCATTGGCGCCGGTCACAACGGCCTGACCTGTGCCTGTTACCTGGCGCGGGCAGGACTCAAGGTCGGGATCTTCGAGCGTCGCGACATTGCCGGGGGCGCTGCCGTCACCGAGGAATTTCATCCGGGCTTTCGCAACTCCACCGCCAGCTACACCGTTAGCCTGCTGCATCAGCAGGTGATCCGCGACCTGCGCCTCGAGGAGCACGGACTGCGGATCATCGAGCGGCCGATGCAGAATTTCCTGCCCCTGGGCGAGGCGGGCAATTTCTGCGTGGGGCCAACCGGCACCGACACCCGCCGGGCGCTGGCCGGGTTCTCACCGAAGGACGCGGACCGGCTCGGCGCCTATTACGCAATGCTGGACCGGGTGGTGGCATTCCTGCGCGATCTGCTGCTGCGCACACCGCCCGCCGACCTGCATCGCACCCGGGACCTGCTGGGCCTCCTGAGCATGGGCAATGCATTCCGCAAGCTGCCCGCCACGGCGCAGCACGAAGTGCATGAGCTGTTCACGCGCAGCGCCGGCGAACTGCTGGAGGGCTGGTTCGAAAGCGATGCGATCAAGGCCCTGCTGGGATTTGACGCGGTGGTCGGGGCTTTTCAAAGTCCGTTCAGCCCCGGTAGCGGCTACGTGCTGCTGCACCATGCCTTCGGTGAGACCCATGGCAAGACCGGGGTATGGGGACATGCGGTCGGCGGCATGGGTTCCATCACGCAGGCCATGTGCCGCGAGGCCCGCAGGCTCGGCGTGGAAATCCATCTGGGGGCCGGGGTGGCGCAGGTGCGTGCGAGCGGCGGCGGCGACGGTCCGGCTCGCGCCACCGGTCTGGTGCTGCAGGACGGTCGCGAAATCAGCGCCGGCCGCATCGCCGCAAACATCAATCCGAAGCTGCTGTTCACCCGCCTGGTCGATGCCGCGCTGCTGCCGGAGCAGTTTCGCGCGCGCATCCAGCGCTACCGCTGCGAATCGGCGACTTTTCGCATGAACGTGGCGCTGTCGGAACTGCCCCGGTTCCACGGCATGCCCCCAACCGGGGCACACCTGGGCGCAGGCATCATCATGGCCCCGTCACTGGACTACATGGACCGGGCCCATGGCAGTGCGCGCGCCGAGGGCATTTCCCGCGCGCCCATCGTGGAGATGCTGATTCCGAGCACCATCGATGATTCCCTGGCCCCGCCCGGCGCCCACGTTGCGAGCCTGTTTTGCCAGCATTTCCGCTTTTGCCTGCCGGACGGACGGCGCTGGCAGGATGAACGGGACGCGGCGGCCGAGCACATCATCGACACCGTCACCGGCTATGCGCCGAACTTCCGCGCCAGCATCATCGGGCGCCTCGCCTTAAGCCCGGTGGACCTGGAGGAACGGTTTGGGCTCCTGGGGGGGACATCTTCCATGGCGCCCTGGGGCTGGATCAGCTGTGGGCCGCCCGGCCGCTGCTTGGATTTGGCGACTATCGCACGCCGCTGCGTAGGCTATATATGTGTGGATCAGGCACCCATCCCGGCGGTGGCGTGACCGCCGTGCCGGGCCACAACGCGGCGCGCGAGATCATCAAGGATCTGCGCTCAAGGAACCTGTGATTGCATAAGCTTAATAAAGTGTTACGCATCGGCTGATGCATCAGGTCATGGCCCACTGCAGATTGTTTGAATGTCGGCGCGCACCGACACGGGGCACAGTCCTACGCTTTAAGAAGTCTTTAAGTAGTTGCATTCCTTGGCCAAATTTGGTGCCATTGCGGCCGCTTGCGAAGACTGTGGCGGAACCCCCGCTGGTGTTCGCATTGTCCTATTCCGCATCTAGGACTCCCGTTAACCACCCAGAAGGGGATTTTCAAAATGAAGAGCTCAATGTTAGTTAAGGCGGCCGCCGTGGCCGTGGTCATTGCCCTGGCGGGCTGCACGGACCTGAAGCCGATTCAGGCCCAGATCGATGACCTGAAGTCGCAGGTTGCGAAGCTGCAGTCTGGCGTTCAGGGTGCCAACGCCGCCGCCGCCCAGGCCTCCTCGCAGGCTGCTGCTGCCAACACGGCCGCTGCCGGTGCGCAGAGCACGGCGAACCAGGCGCTGGCTGCCGCGCAGGCCGCGCAGGCCGCGGTCGACGCGACCAACGAGAAGATCGACCGCATGTTCAAGCGTTCGATCTCGAAGTAAGCGAAACTACGTTCGTCCGCTCGCGGACGGAATTTGCTTCCGAAGCGACGCCGCGCCCTGCGCGGCGTTTCTTTTTTCAGTAGCGGATCAGCGCCGAACCCCAGGTGAAGCCGCCGCCGAAGGCCTCCAGCAACAGCAGTTCGCCGCGCTTGATGCGGCCATCGCGCACGCCCACATCCAGCGCCAGCGGAATGGAAGCGGCCGAGGTGTTGCCGTGATCCTGAACCGTGACGATCACCTTCTGCATGGGCAGGTCGAGACGGCGCGCCGCGGCCTGGATGATGCGGATATTGGCCTGATGCGGCACCAGCCAGTCCACCGCTGAAGCGTCCAGGCCGTTGGCCGCCAGCGCCTCCTCCACCGCCTTGCCCAGATTGGTCACCGCGATCTTGAAGACCTCACTGCCGGCCATCTTGATGCCGGCGCCGCTGTGGCAATACAGCAGATCCTTGTACGAGCCGTCGGCGTGCAGGTGCGTGGACAGGATGCCGGGTTGGGCCGCGCCCTTGAGCACCACGGCGCCGGCGCCGTCGGCGAACAGCACCGCGGTTGAACGATCGCTCCAGTCAGTGATCCGCGACATGCGCTCGGCGCCCACCACCAGGGCGTGTCGCGCCTCGCCGCACTTGATGAATTTATCGGCCACCGACAGCGCGTAGACGAATCCGCTGCAAGCGGCCTCGAGGCTGAAGGCCGCTCCCCCGCGGCAGCCCAGGCGCTGCTGCAGCAGCACGCCGCAATTGGGGAAAACGTAGTCCGGCGTCGTGGTCGCGAACACGATCAGGTCGATGTCCGCGGGTTGCAGGCCCGCGGCCGCAATCGCGGCGCGCGCGGCGCCTTCGGCCAGATCGACCGTGCCCTGATTCTCGGCGGCGATATGCCGCTTCAGGATGCCAGTGCGTTCCCGGATCCAGGCATCGGTGGTATCCACCATCCCTTCCAGGTCCTGATTGGTCAGGACCTTGTCGGGCAGACAGCTACCGGTACCGGCGATTTGGGAATACATCTACGCCTTCGGGACGAGGCTATTCCTTGCCTTCCGAATCGGCGGGCTTTTCGATCACTCGCTTGCCGCGATAGAAGCCATCCGGCGTGATGCAGTGACGCAGGTGCGTCTCACCGGACTGCGGGTCGATGGACAGCGCGGGCTTGGCCAGCCCGTCGTGCGAACGGCGCATACCGCGCGTGGACGGTGTTCGGCGGCTTTTCTGAACGGGCATTGCAAACTCTCCGACTGCGAAATCTGTCTGGGCTATCGTCTATTGGCGTTTGAACAGTTCACTCAACTGTCCAAACGGCCGGTGCGTGTCTTCCGCTGTGGCGGGGCGCGCGCCGGCACATTCAGCATTCTCATGCCGCGGCACCAGTGGCAGCGCCAGCAGCAGCTCTTCCTCGACCAGGTCCCGGATACTGATCCGATACTCCGGCGCCAGCACGCTCTCGAGCGTCTCCGGCACCTGATCCGCTTCGGCGGCGCTGGCCACCAGGGCCGCGCGACCGGTGCTGGCGAGCGGCCAGCTCAGCGGCGCGAGACAGCGCTGGCACAGCAGGGTGACCTCGGCGGCAACGCTGACTTCGGCCACCGCGATGCGCCCTTCCCGGGCAAATTGCACCTTGCCCCGCGCCATTCCCTGCGGTCCCGCCAGCAAGGGCAGCACCCGTGGGAACTCGTTGAGCGGAATCGAAAAATCGACCTCAGCACGCCCGTCGGCCAGGGGGCCGATATCCAGCAACTTCGACCAGCCCTCTGACATGGGGCGCGTATCATAGGTACCGAGCCTCACCAAGTCAAAACCACTTGAAAGGCCGCAAACCCTTGTTTCAGCAATCCGTTTCCGTAAGCCAGCCGGTGTCACTTGAGCTCCCAGCCGCCCCTGATTCTCGCCTCCACCTCCCCCTTCCGCCGTGAACTCCTCGAACGCCTGGGCTTGACCTTCACGGTACAGGCTCCGGAGGTCGACGAGGCACACCTTCCCGGCGAGCCTCCGACCGAGCGGGCCCTGCGCCTGGCCTCCGAAAAGGCCGAGGTCGTCGCGGTGCGAAATCCGGGCGCCGTGGTCATCGGCAGCGACCAGGTCGCCGCCGCCGGCGGCGTGATTCTCGACAAGCCCGGCACGGTGGAACGCGCCTGCCAGCAACTCAAGCACCTGTCCGGATCCCAGGCCCGTTTCCACACCGCGTGCGCCGTGCGCTGGCGCAATACCGGCTTCAGCGTGAATCATCTGGAGACGGTCACGGTGGCGGTTCGTGAGCTGACGGATGTGGAAATCGAGCGCTACGTGGCGCGTGAACAGCCGCTGAACTGCGCCGGCAGCTTCAAGTCCGAAGGCTTAGGCATCGCCCTGTTCTCGCGCATCGAATCCGAGGATCCGACCGCCCTGGTGGGGCTGCCGCTGATCTGGCTGGCCGGGGCCCTGCGCCTGGCGGGGTATTCGCTCTTCTGAAGGTGCCACTGCGCAAACGACTCGTGCAACGCTGAAGAATGCTGAAACTCTTGGTTATCGGGCAGGAGCGGGGTAGTATCTATACATGCTTTTAGTAAAGCATGTATATAAGAAGCGCCATGAGCCTGTACACCGAATTGCCAGCTGGAGCCCAAGTTGCCTATAGCGAGCTGTATGAGGTCGCTCAGCAACTTGAATTGCACCGGTCCATCGCGAGCCTGCGCGGCTCCGTTCATTTTAAAATCGTAACCGGCGGCAAGAGCTACGCCTATTTCATCTTCCAAGATGTGCTCACCGGGAGGCAGCAGCAGCTGTACCTGGGTCCGGATTCGGAAAAGTTACGGGAATTGGCGGTGCGTGCCAGGGAATCTGCTCCTGCCGGGGCGGTACTCAAACGCCAGGCTGGCGCAGCGGTCAGCCATGGTTGTGCAAGCCTGATTCCGAAACACTACAGGATCATCCGGCAACTGGCCGACGCCCAGTTTTTCCGGGCCGGGGGCCTGCTCATCGGCTCACACGCGTTCACTGCGTTGGGCAACATGCTGGGAGTGCGCTGGTCTGGCGGGACTCATACTCTGGACATTGATTTCGCACACAGCGGCCCGCGAGGAAACATCTCCGTAGCATTACCAGCAAACCTCTCAATCAACATCCACGGCGCCATTCAGGCGCTGGAAATGGGATTCTTGCCGACGCAGTCCTTGCGCGGCGGAGGCACAAACTCCTACGCCAATCCGGCTGAGCCCGACCTGCGTTTGGATTTTCTAACCCCTGCCCGTAGAGACGGGGCGCCCATTTACGACCCGAATCTCAAGATTGACCTTCAGCCACTGAAGTTCCTTGATTACCTGTTGGAAGACTCTGTACAGACAGTCATTCTTCACACCCAGGGAGCCGTGGTCGTGAATGTGCCAGCCCCTGCACGCTTCGCGTTGCACAAGCTGGTGGTGGCAACCAAGCGGACGGTGACCGAACGGGCGAAATCCGCCAAGGATCGCCGCCAAGCAGCGAGCATGCTGGCCTACCTCATGGACCAATCCCGGCAGGACCTTATCCGGGCCTGGGAAGACCTGAATTCCCGCGGCGCGGGTTGGTCCGACCCAGTGGCGACCTCCATCGAATGGTTTGCCGCCCAGGAAGATCAGGATCTAAGAGACATGAAGCCCAGGCTGGATCAGTTCCAGGCGGCGCTCGACAGCTGACAGAGATCCACTGCCGTCAAGTCAGCGCCGGCGCCGCGTGGCGCGGACACGGGTGGACTCACCCAATGCGTCCAGCACCGCCGCGAGATCCTTGGGCAAGGGGGCGCTGGCGCTGAAATCCCCGCCCTGCGGCCAGTCGAAGGAAATGCGGTGCGAGTGCAGGAACATGCGCGTGAGGCCCTCCTCGCGCATGCGCGCGTTGAAGTCCTTATCGCCGTACTTGTCATCGCCGGCCACCGGGTGCCCCACGTGGGCGGCATGCACGCGGATCTGGTGAGTTCGGCCGGTCTCCAGGTCCACTTCCACCAGCGAGGCGCGATTGCGGAAGGACTGCACCGGGGTGAAGAGGCTCACGGCTTCCTTCGCGCCGGCCTGGACGCGCACGGTGCGCTCACCGCCCACGCGGGTCTCGGTATTCAGGGGCACGTCGATGCGCTTCTTGCCCAGGTCCCACTGGCCCTTCACCAGCGCCAGGTAGCCTTTCTGTACCTGGCCATCGCGCATCAGGGCATGCAGCACCCGCAGCGCCGCGGGTTTGCGCGACACCAGCAGACACCCGCTGGTGTCCCGGTCCAGGCGATGCACCAGCTCCAGGGTTTCATCGGGGCGGTCGGCGCGCAGCGCCTCGATGATGCCGAAACTCACGCCGCTCCCCCCATGCACGGCGATGCCGGCGGGCTTGTTGACGACGATCAGGCGCTCGTTCTCGGTGATGATGGCGTCGCGCACGGTTTCAATGAGCGTGCGCGGTACCCGGGCCGGCACCGGGGGTGCGTCCGGAGACGGCAGGCTGACCGGGGGCACCCGCACCTTGTCGCCGGCCTGCAGCCTGGTTTCAGGGCTGGCGCGCTTGCCGTTCACCCGGACCTCGCCACGGCGCACGATGCGGAACACGCGGCTGCGGGGCACCCCGCCGAGCAGTTTGGTGAGGAAATTATCGAGCCGGCCACCTGCCTGGTCCTCGCTGACCTCGACATGGCGCACCCCTTCCCGAATTTGCCCTTCCGGCAGCTGCGACAACTTCCACCTCAATCGTAAGATATTGTTTTTACAATGGTCTGGGCGCTATACTTGCAAAGCTGTCCTGAAAATCAAGGATGGCCACAGGCGCGCGGCATGACCGGGCGCATGTTACCGGCCTCTGCGGGGGGAGTGGCGCACATGTACCGAAAGTCATGCGTTTCACCTTCTTGCCGCGGATGGTCTTTAGTTGGTCCTCGAAATCGGGGCCATCGCGTTGGGCCGACAAGATTGCTGCACCTGACTGAAGTCGTACAAACAATGACTCCGGGCGCGCCGTCGGTAGAGCTACAAAAGGTTTTAGGCAACCACCCTTTCGTGGGCGGGTCCTCATGAAGAGCGAGACTCGATCACTCCTATCCTTTTATGTCGCGCCGCACTTAACCGTGCGGCCTCCCGTCGTTTGCTTGTCGGCCCCACATTGCTGGGTTAAGGCCGAACATGAAGAGAATGCTAGTCAACGCCACTCAACAAGAAGAGCTCCGGGTAGCTCTGGTTGATGGTCAGAAGCTTTATGACCTGAGTATTGAGCTGCAGTCCAAGGAACAGAAAAAAGCCAATATCTACAAGGGTCGGATCTCGCGGGTTGAGCAATCGCTCGAAGCCTGCTTTGTGGACTATGGCGCGCAGCGCCATGGGTTCCTGCCGCTGAAGGAGGTTTCACGCGACTACTTCCGGGAAAATCCCCAGGGTGGCCGCATGAACATCCGCGAACTGCTCACCGAGGGCCAGGACGTTCTGGTCCAGGTGGAGAAGGAGGAGCGCGGCAACAAGGGCGCTGCCCTCACCACCTTCATCAGCCTCGCGGGGCGCTTCCTGGTGCTGATGCCGAACAATCCGCGCGCCGGCGGCGTCTCGCGCCGCATCGAGGGCGAGGATCGCGATCAGATGCGCGAGGCCATGAGCCAGCTGCAGATTCCCGACGGCATGGGCGCCATCATCCGCACCGCGGGCGTGGGCCGCAATGTCGAGGAGCTGCAATGGGACCTGGACAACCTGCGCGCCCAATGGGAACAGATCGCTGCGGCCGAGAAGGAGCGCCCGGCGCCCTTCCTGGTCTACCGGGAAAGCGACGCGGTCACCCGTGCGATGCGCGACTACCTCTCCGATGACGTAGGCGAAGTGCTGGTCGATGACGAGGCGGCTTTCGGCAAGGCGCAGGAATACATGCAGCGCTTCATGCCCGCTGAAACCCAGCGCCGCCTGAAGCACTACACCGACGACATTGCGCTGTTCACCCGCTTCCAGATCGAAAGCCAGATCGAGTCCGCCTATGCCCACAAGGTGTCGCTGCCCTCCGGCGGCAGCATCGTGGTGGACTACACCGAGGCGCTGGTCTCCGTCGACATCAACTCGGCCCGCGCCACGCGCGGTTCCGACATCGAAGCCACCGCGCTGAACACCAACCTGGAGGCGGCCGATGAGATCGCCCGCCAGCTGCGCATCCGCGACATCGGCGGCCTCATCGTCATCGACTTCATCGACATGGAGTCCACCAAGAACCAGCGCGACGTCGAGGACCGGCTGCGCGATGCCATGAAGATGGATCGCGCCCGCATCCAGATCGGACGCCTGTCGCGCTTCGGATTGCTGGAAATGTCCCGCCAGCGCCTGCGCCCGTCGCTGGGCGAGTCCAGCCATATCGTGTGCCCGCGCTGCGTCGGCATCGGCAGCATCCGCAGCATCGAGTCGATGGCCCTGTCGATCCTGCGGCTGATCGGCGAGGAGCTGCGCAAGGACCGTACCGTGCGCGTCGTCGCGCAGGTGCCGGTGGATGTGGCGACCTACCTGATCAACGAGAAGCGCGAGTGGATGCGTGCGCTCGAGGACAAGAGCGAGGTCGAACTCATCATCGTCCCGAATCTGCACATGCAGACTCCGGAGTACTCCATCCGCCGCATTCGCGACGATGAACTGGAGCTGCCCGAGAACAAGCAGCTGAGTTACCTGATGCCGGTGGCCGCCGAAGTGGCCGATCCGGCGCTGGGCGAGCAGAAGCCCGCCGTCGAAGCGGCCGCGGTGGCGACGCTGCTGCCGACCACCATTGCACCGGTGATTGCCGCGCCCGTGCCGGCGCCCGCGCCGGCGCCGGTCGTCGCGGCCCCCGTCCCGCAGCTCGGCCTCTTCAGGCGGCTGATGCGCGCACTGTTCGGCGATGCGCCGGCGGCCACTGCACCGGTGGTCGCGAACGAGAACCAGGGCGCCCGCCCTGAAGGGCGCGGCGCGGAACGCCACGGTGGCGACCGCGACAGCCGCCGCCATGGTCATGGCCGTGATCGGGATCGGGATCGGGATCGCAATCGCGGCGGCCGGGATGGCCGGGGCCGGGATCGGCATCGCGGCGAACGCGACCGCGGCAGTGCCGGTGGTGAAGATCGCAGCGCCGACCGCGGCGCTGAACGTGGGACTGATCGCGGTGGCGAGCGCCCGCCGCGCAACGATCGCAATGATCGAAACGACCGCGACCGCAATCGCGACCCGCAGGGCAATCGCCAGGGCGGACGCGAGGGCCGGGATCGGGAGCAGGCCGGCAACGCCGGTCGCGACCGTGATCGCCCGCGGGATCCGGAGCGCGAGCCGGTCAACGCGCCGCTGGCAGCGGAGCCGCCGCAAAGCGGTGGTCAGGCCGCGGGCCCCGCGGCACCCGGCGAGGAATCACGTGGCGGCGAGCGCAGCGGGCGGGGTCGTCGCGGCCGCCGTCGTGGGCGACGCGGCGGTGGTGGCTCACGCGAGGGCGCGCCCCAGGGTGGTGGCCACGCGGAAGGCAATGGCGCAGCGGCCAACGGCAACTTCGACAGTCATGACAGTCAGCCCCCCCAGGGCCAGGCGGATCATTGGCCCGAGGACCGCGGTTTCGAGCATCAGGCGCCGGCGGCGGCGTACGAATCCACGGCGCCCGCGTCCATGCCCTCCTACGACAGCAGCCCGGCCAGCGCCCCGCAGCGCGAGGAGCCGCCCAGGCCCCCGAGCGCACCGGCCGGCGAGGCGCCGCGACCGCAGGTGGTGTGGTCCTCGGCTCCCTCCCCGGGCTCAGGCCCGGTCGGTCCGGGCCCCGACGAGCACTGAGCGGCCTTCAAGGCTGCGGCGCCTGCTTGCGCAGGTGCCGCAGCAGTCCCCGCGAGGCGGCCTCGATGAGGTCCAGCACCTGCTCGAAGCCATGGTGGTCGCCGTAGTACGGATCCGGCACTTCCCGTAGCGGCTGTTCCGGGGCGTGATCCAGGAACAGCTGGATCTTGCCGTGCGTCATCGCGGGCGCCAGGGCCAGCAGTTCGTGCAGGTTGCTGCGGTCCATGGCGAGGATCAGATCAAAGGCGGCGAAATCCTCCGCACACACCTGTCGCGCCCGCAGAGTCGACAGATCGTAGGCGCGCCGGCGCGCGGCGGCCTGCGACCTGCGATCCGGCAGCGAGCCGGGGTGGTAGTTCGCGGTGCCGGCGGAGTCCACCAGCAGCGCCAGTTCCGGCGCCTCGCGCGCGGCGAGACCGCGCAGCACCGCTTCCGCGGTCGGTGAGCGGCAGATGTTCCCCAAGCACACGAACAGAATCTTCACGCCCGCGATTTTATCAGCAGATCAAGCGCGCCCGCGGCCGCGGGGGGAGTAGACGAGTCAAGTGCGCAGGGCCGATCCACGCCCAAAATGGTAGCGCTCTCATTGCGGCCGGTGTAGCATCTTTTCAGTACACTCGAGTGCTGCGGCACTCTAAAAAAAGCAGGGGGAAGCTTGGGGCGCGCCGGCGCGCCTGCAGCTGAAACGTCCATGACAATCAATCGCCGCCATGTCCTGAACTCCGCCCTCGCGCTGTGCGCCGTCCGACTCACGGGCGCGGCGCGCGCGGCCACCTCGGCGCCGGCCGCTGCCATCGCGCAGCCGGGTGCAGGCCGATTCCCGGCAGGGTTTCTGTGGGGCGCGGCGACCGCCGCCTACCAGGTGGAAGGCGCCTGGAATGAGGATGGCAAGGGCGAGTCGGTCTGGGACCGCTTCAGCCATACCCCAGGTCGCATCAAGAACGGCGCCACCGGCGATGTGGCCTGCGACAGCTACCATCGCTTCAAGGAAGACATCGCGCTGCTGAAGCAGCTGAATCTGAAATCCTACCGCTATTCCATCGCTTGGCCGCGCATCCAGCCCACCGGCAGCGGCCCGGCCAATGCCAAGGGCCTGGACTACTACAAGCGCCTCACCGATGCGATTCTGGAGGCCGGCATCCGGCCGCTGCCGACGCTGTATCACTGGGACCTGCCGCAGACGCTCGAGGATGCGGGGGGCTGGCCGCAGCGCGATACCGCCCAGCGCTTTGCGGACTACGCGGCCATCGTCGCGCACGCACTCTCGGACCGCATACCGCAATGGGCGATCTTCAATGAGCCCAAGACCTTCACCGCGGTGGGCTACTGGAACGGCACGCATGCCCCGGGACGCAAGGACTGGCCGGCCTTTCTGCGCGCCACGCACACCGTCAATCTCGCGCAGGGTCTGGCCTTCCGCGCGCTCAAAGCCGCCAATGGCACACTCCAGGTGGGCAGCGCCTTCGATGTGGGCCCGATGTATCCGGCGAGCGGCCGCTACGAGGACATCGCCGCGGCCGAGCGCTGGCATCGGTTCGAGAATCTGTGGTTCATCACCACGGCGCTGCACGGTCACTACCCGGAAGGCGTGCTGGCGCCGGAACGGCAGGCCGCGCTGCTCGGGTTTCGCGCGGGCGATGAGCGCATCATGCGCGCGCCGCTGGACTTCATGGGGCTGAACTACTACTCCCCGTGGCTGGTGAAACACTCCTCCGGCCCCGACAGCGCCATCGATGTGAATACCGAGGGACAGTGGGCGACCGCGCCGCTGCGCACGCCCAAGACCGACAACGGCTGGGACATCTATCCGCAGGGGTTCTACGAAATCCTGATGCGCATGCGGCGCGAAGTCGGGCCCCTGCCCATCGAGATCACCGAAAACGGCGCCGCCTACAACACCACCCCGGACGCGCAGGGCAAGATCCACGACGCACCGCGCATCGAGTACCTGCGCGCCCATCTGCAGATGCTGGCCAAGGCCATCCACGATGGCGTGCCGGTGCGCGCCTACCACTGCTGGAGCCTGATGGACAACTTCGAGTGGGCCGAAGGCTATTCACAGCGCTTCGGGCTGACCTACGTCGACTTCAAGAATGGCCAGCGCCGGACGGTGAAGGACTCGGGCCTGTGGTACGCGAACGTGGCCAGGACCAATCAGGTCGGCAGCGGCTGATCCGCATGACCACCCGAGCGGCACGCGGCTTCGCCTTCGCCACGCTTCTGGCGTTCAGTGCGCACGCGCAGGCGGCCACCCTGCTGCACGAGATCTTCTCCGACCACGCGGTGCTGCAGCGTGACCGCCCCATCGCGGTCTGGGGTCAGGCTACCGCCGGGGAGTTCGTCACCGTCTCGCTGGCCGGCACGATGGCGCAGGTGCAGGCCGATGCTGCCGGGCGCTGGAGCGCCACGCTGCCGGCATTGCCCGCCGGGGGGCCCTTCGTGCTCAGCGCGCAGGGAAGCTCCGGCGCGCGTCAGAGTGCCGGCGACATTCTGCTGGGCGATGTGTATCTGTGTTCGGGCCAGTCGAACATGGAGCTGCCGGTTCGCCTCGCCGGCGACTCCGGCAACGAGATCGCCACCGCCGCCAACGACACCCTTCGCATGCTCACGGTTGCGCATGCGCTCAGCCCGACGCCGCAGGCGCATTTCAGCAACCCGGTGGCCTGGCAGGCGGCCGCTGCCGCCACCGTGCCGGACTGGTCGGCGGCCTGTTTTTTCTTCGGGCGTGAGCTGCAGAAGACCATTCACGTACCCATCGGCCTGGTGCACTCCTCCTGGGGTGGCTCGAACATCCGCCCCTGGTTGAGCGCCGCGGCGCTGCGGGGCCTGGGCGGCTATGGATCGGCGCTCGACACCCTGGGGCTGTATGCGAAGGATCCGCGGGCCGCGCAGGCCGCGTTTGCGCAGCAGTGGGAGGCCTGGTGGCACGCCAAATCGGCGGATCGCAGCGGCACCGAGCCCTGGCAGCCGAAGCGCCCCGCGGCCCAGGATGCGGGCAGCTGGCGTGCGGCCCCGGCAGGCCTCGGCGACTGGCGCTTCTGGCCGGGCGCCGGACTCGAGGACTTCACCGGGCTGATCTGGTTGCGCACCACCTTCACGCTGAGCGCGGCCCAGGCGGCCGCGCCCGCCACCTTGAACTTAGGACCCATCAATCAGGTCGATGAGACCTGGATCAACGGTCGGGCTATCGGCAACACCTTCGGCTACGGCACCGAGCGCAGCTACACCCTGCCGGCCGGAGTGCTGCGTGCGGGTGAGAACGTGCTGGTGGTCAACACCCTGAGCACCTACGGGGGCGGCGGGCTGCTGGCCGGGGGCACGCCGCGATCGCTGCAGCCCGTGGGCGCATCGCCCATTGCCCTGGACGGCCCCTGGACCTATCGCCCGGTGCCCACCGCCTACGGCTACCCGCCCCGCACCCCCTGGGAGTCGGTGGGCGGGCTCACGACCCTCTACAACGCCATGATCGCCCCCCTGGGCCACTACGGCCTGCGGGGCGCCCTGTGGTATCAGGGCGAGTCCAATACCGGCGAGCCCGACAGCTACCAGGGTTTGCTGACCGGGCTGATGGCCGACTGGCGGCGGCAATTCGGCGCCGACCTGGCCTTCCTGGTGGTGCAGCTGCCCAACTACGGCGCGCAGCCCGTGGCGCCGGGGGAATCCGGCTGGGCGGCGGTGCGCGAGGCGCAGCGCCGGGCGGTGGCTCAGGATGCGCATGCGGGCCTCGCGGTCACCATCGACGTGGGCGATGCCCACAACCTGCACCCGGGCAACAAGCAGGATGTCGGCAGACGCCTCGCCCGGGCGGCCCGCCACGTGGTTTACGGCGAGAAGATCGCCCCCTCGGGACCGGTGGCCCGGGTCGCCGCACGCGCCGCAGATCACGTCGTAGTGGATTTCAGCGGCATCGAGGCGCACCTGGTGGCCTACAGCCACGAGCGTCCCATCGGCTTCGAGCTGTGCGGGGATTCGGCGGGCAGCTGCCGCTATGTGCAGGCGAGCATCCGCAACGCCCAGGTGCTGCTGGAGGTGCCCACGGGCATGGCCGCCCGCCGGGTACGCTACTGCTGGGCCGACAGCCCGGTGTGCACCCTGTTTGACGCCTCCGGGCTGCCGGCCGGACCCTTCGAGCTGCCGGTCAGCCCCTAAAGGTTCTTCATCGTGGCCATCGATCCCATCCGCAGCATCGTCATCGTCGGCGGAGGAACCGCCGGATGGATGTGCGCGGCCAGCCTCGCGAAGCTGCTGCGCAACCTCAACTGCAGCATCCGGCTGGTGGAATCGGCCGAGATCGGCACCATCGGCGTGGGCGAGGCGACCATCCCGCCCATCATCAGCTTCATCAAGGTGCTCGGGATCGATGAGGACGAAATCATCCGCAAGACCCAGGCCACCTTCAAGCTGGGGATCGAGTTCAAGGACTGGACGCGCCGCGGGCATTCCTACATCCACCCCTTCGGTCCGACGGGCCTGCCCCGGGAGGATGTGGAATTCTCCGCGTACTGGCTCAAGCGCCGCGAGAGCGGCCAGGCGGCGCCGCTCGAGGAGTACTCGATCACGGCCATGGCCGCGCGCCAGGGCCGCTTCATGCGCCCCATCCAGCTGGCCCGATCCCCGCTGGAGACCATCACCTACGCGCTGCACCTGGATGCGACCCTGCTGGCGCAGTACCTGCGCGGCTATGCGCAGGCGCGCGGCGTCACCCGCACCGAAGGCAAGCTCAGGAGCGTCGAGCTGCGGCCCGCGGACGGGTTCATCGAGGCGGTGACCCTCGAGAGCGGCGAGCGCATCGGCGCGGATCTGTTCATCGACTGCACGGGTTTCCGGGGCCTGCTGATCGAGGGGGCCCTCAAGGCCGGTTACGAGGACTGGACGCACTGGCTGCCCTGCGATCGGGCGGTCGCGGTGCCCTGCGAGCGCACCGGACCTTTGTCCTCGCACACTCTCGCGGCCGCGCGCGAGGTGGGCTGGCAGTGGCGCATTCCGCTGCAGCATCGGGTCGGCAACGGCTATGTGTACTCGAGCGCCTTCCTCGAGGATGCCAAGGCCGAGGAGCTGCTCATGGGCAGCCTCGAGGGTCCCGCGCTGCGCGATCCGCTGCGGCTGCGCTTCACGACCGGCAAGCGGCGCCTCACCTGGAGCAGGAACTGCGTGGCCATGGGACTTGCCGCGGGCTTCCTCGAGCCGCTCGAGTCCACCGGCATTCACCTGATCCACCGCGGCATCGCGCTGCTGCTGAACTACTTCCCCGACCGCAATTTCCACCAGGCCGACATCGATCGCTACAACCGCCAGGTGGCCTTCGAATACGAGCGCATCCGCGACTTCCTGATCGTGCACTACCACAAGACCGAGCGCGCGGAGCCGTTCTGGCGGCACTGCCAGAACATGACGCTGCCGCACAGTCTGCAGGAGCGCCTGGAGCTGTTCCGCAGCTACGGGCGCATCGTGAACGAAAAGGACGAGCTGTTCACCGTGCAGAGCTGGCTGTACCTGATGATCGGCCAGGAAGTGCAGCCGCGCGGTTACGACCCGCTCGCCGACCGGCTGAACGATCAGGCCGCCCAGCGGGCGCTCGATGAGATCCGCGGCGTGATCGCCCGCTGCGCAGCCACCATGCCCTCACACCAGGACTTCATCGCGCAGCACTGCGCGGCCCCTGTCCCCTAGCGGCCGCGCAGCAGCTGCATCACCCGCGCGCGGATGTTGGCGTAGTTATCCGGTTTCAGCGGTCCCAAGAGGCCGTGCTGCTCGGGCGGTAGGTGCGCCAGCGGGTGCCCCTGGGTGCGAAACACGTAGTGATCGAAGAACGCCTTCCAGGCCTGCCGCTCCCCGGCGGGTCGTTCCGCGATCAGGATCATGGCCAGCAGCAGGCTGGTGTAGGGCGCGTCGGGCCCGACGGCGAAAGCGTCCCACCAGTAGTTGACGAGCCCGTTGAAGGGCTCGAGCGACTCGACCTGGTGCCACCACAGCTTCGGCAGATACAGCGCATCCCCGGGCCCGAGTTCGCACACCCAGGCCTGGTCACGGATTTCCCCGAACAGCGGGAAGCGCGCATCGTCCGGCGCCGAGGATGCCGCGAGGCTCACCGGCGGGCCCGCCATGGTGCGATCGATGGGGCCGATGTACAGGCGGCTGATGAGCTCGGGTGCGTAGAGCGTGAAGCGGCGCCGGCCGGCGATCACGCAGGCCAGATTGTCGAAGGTGTCATAGTGACTCGACACGTTGGAAGGGGTGCCCAACCAGATGCGCGGCGGCGTGTCGGTGCCGAGCAGCGGCATGAGATTCGCCGGCGCGAAGCCCGGCAGGCACTCCCGGCAGGGCACCGACCCGGCATAGACCGACTGTGCCTCGGGGGCATCGACCGCCGCGAGAATCGCGGCCATGGCGGCGGCGAATCCCATCATGCGCCGTTCGAAATTGAATCCCTCCAGGCCCTCGCTGTAGTAGTACTTGCCGGCGATCGCCGGGTCGCCGAAGTACACTTCCACCGGCACGCCCGCATCGAAGCCTGCGAGGTAGCCGACCAGCGCGCGCGGTGAGTCCTGCGCGGCCCGCACTGCCGGCCAGTCCTGCACCAGGCCGCGCAGCACCAGCGGCTGGCAGGCCGGCGCGATCTCGCCACGGAAGCGCTCCTGGGTGAGGCCCCGGCCGGAAATCTCAGGTAGCGCGCAGGACATGGGGTCCTTGAAGAGGCGCGCTGCGCCTACGCGCGCACGCCCGCGAGGCTTTCGGTGGCTTGCAGAATGCGGCCGTTCTTCTTGCGGGCCAGCACCGGGAACTGCTTGAGCGAGGCGATCATGAGGTGCATGAGGCGCAGGTACCCGAGCCGGAACAGGTCGACCACGACATTATCCGGCAGCGCGCTCAAGGCATCCTGATTCACGGTGTACAGGCCCGCCAGGTCGCGCTTGGTGCCGTCGCCGAATTCCGCTTCGATGGAAACGGGCTCGATGAGCTTCAACTGCAGCATGGCGCTGATGAAGCTGCGCGTGATCTCGATGCCGGAGCTTAAGTCCTGGAAGGCCCAGATGATGCGCTGCAGATACTGCGAGGGCTGTCCAAATTCGGTGAACAGCGCCGTGCCCGACTCGACGCCGACGCGCGGGTGATCCAGGTCGATCGCCACGTCCGGCCCGTTGGCGTAGAAGGGCACGCGCTGCAGGCCCAGCGGACGATAGTATTCCAGGTCACGCCACTCGCCGAGAAACAGGTTCTCCCCCTCGTCGATCCCCAGCATGGCGCCACAGTAGAACTCGCCCGTGCTCTCATCCTTGGCAAACAGGATCGGGTAGTGCACCACCAGCAGCGGGAACTCCTTGGCGATCACATGCGTAAAACGCTTGTTGTCCCCGTAGGCGGCCGATGCCCGTTGATCGACCTTGAGTGACTTGTGGACCTCTTTGTTCAGCGGAACGATGCGTGTCATGGTGGGCTCAGACGGGCTGCAGGCCGTATTGGTGGATCTTGTTCAGCAGATCGCGGTTCTTCGGCAGCCGCGCGGCGAGCTCGCCGGTGACCCGATCGTTCTCGCGCACCAGGCGCGCGGCGGCCGCGGCCGTGTCGGCGGCCTCCTCCGGCATCACCTTGGTCTTGAAGCCCATACCGTACAGCACGTACTGGTAGCTGGCCGCCGGGAAAACCTCCTCGAGACGGTCGAGTTCGTCGAAGGACCAGGGTGACTGGTAGGTCCACAGGGTCAGCATGTCCTGCAGCCGCACCGGTACGCTCGCCGGGTCGACGTTGTCGCGCCAGAAGGCCGAGTCGCTGCGCTGCGTGAGCACGTAGTGCAGCTTCAGGAAGTCGATGATCCGGCCGAAGCGATAATGGGTCACTTCATTGAAGCGCCTGGCGACGATGTCCATGACCTCGCGGCAGGCCGGCAGCTGCTCGGCCACCAGCTTCGCCGACAGCTCCACCAGAACGATGGAGGAGGACTCGAGCGGCTCCAGAAATCCACTGGCCAGGCCGATGGCCACGCAGTTGTTCTTCCAGAACAGCTCCCGGTGCCCGGCGCGGATCGGGATCTTGCGCACCGGCAGATCCTGGTGCTGCGCGCCGATGTAGCGCAGCAGCGTCGCGCGCGCCTGCTCCTCGCTGCTGTGCCGGCTGGAGTACACGTAGCCCACGCCGCGCCGCGTCGGCAGCCCGATGTCCCAGGTCCAGCCCGCCTCATGCGCCGTGGCGATGGTGTGGGAGGCGATGGGCGCATCCGGTGTCTCGAACGGCACCTGCACGGCCAGGGCGGTATCGCAAAACAGGATGTCGGTGCAGGACTTGAAGGGCACGCCGAGGGTCTTGCCGATGAGCAGCGCGGAGAAGCCGCTGCAGTCGACGAACAGGTCGCCCGCGATCGGCCCGGCCTGGGCCGTGAGCAGGCACTCGATGTCACCGGACTCGCGCTGCTTCACTTCGGTGATGTCCGCCAGCACATGGCGCACGCCGAGCTTCTCGGCGCAGTGCCTGGCAAGGAATGGCGCGAACTTGCCGGCATCCAGGTGATAGGAATAGTTGGCCGGTCCCCGATACTCCGCATTGCTGATGGTCTTCGGCGCCAGTCCCTCGTCGCACAGCCGCCCCTGGGGGGTCACGAAGTCACAGAAACTGCGCCCGTCCCCGCCCTGCAGCCAGTGCGGCACCAGATTCACCTGTGAGAAGCCCTGCGGAAACATCAGCGGATGATAGTAGGCATCGTCGGCGGCGCCGGTGGTCCAGCCGGCGAACTTGCCGCCCTGCTTGAAGGCCGCATCGCACTCGCGGAACAGCGCGCTCTCCGATACGCCCATCTTTTCCAGCGTCGAGCGCAGGGTCGGCCAGGTGCCCTCCCCGACGCCGAGGATCTTGATGTCGGGGGATTCCACCAGCGTGACGGTGAGGCTGCCGGCCTTGAGCCGCGCCTGGTGCCGGGCCGCGATGATTCCTGCGCTCAGCCATCCGGCCGTCCCGCCACCGACTATGACTACCGATTTCACCGCTTGCATGGTGCCGAATTTCCGCCCATCCCCAAGGCTTTAGCGTACCACGTTAATAAAAAGGGGCCGCCTTGCGGCGGCCCCTGCGTTCACAGAACGTGCCCGTCTTGAGTACTAGAACTTCGCTCTGAAGCCCAGGGTGAAGGACCTGCCATAATCCACGATGTTCAGCGTCTGGTTCGAGAAGCGACCATAGCTGTGGTAGGTGCTGTCGTTCAGGTTCAAGGCCTCGAAGTAGGCCGAGAAGTGGCTGTTGAAGTCGTACTGGGTGCTGAAGTCCACCTGCGTCGAGGCCGCCAGGTACACCGGCTCCGCGCCGAAGGCGCCACCGGACTGTTCCTGACCCAGAGTCAGCAGCTGCGTGCCCTGCCACTGCACCGTCAGTCGGGCCTGCAGGCCATGCGCCTGGTAGAAGCCGATGAAGTTGGCGGAATTGCCGACACCCGTGAGCGCGAACTGGTTCGAGGTCAGCAGGTTGTTGTTGAAGTTCTTGTTGGTGTGCACGTACGTGCCGTTGACCTGCACTCCGAAGCCCCAGGCCAGCATCTGCTGCAAGGTCACTTCCAGGCCGTGCACATCGGCCGACAGCGCGTTGGTGGTCGTGGTCTCCGAGAACTGCATGGGCTGGCCGGCCGTGTTCGACAGCGCGCCGCCACCCACGGGGTTGATCGCCGGCGCCGGATCGGTGATGCCGGGCACCGTGACGACCTGCACGCTGGAGGTCGGGAAGTTGGTGACGCGCTTCATGAAGGCATCCGCCGACACGTAGCTGTTGGCGGCGTAGTACCACTCCACGCCCAGGTCGTAGTTGGTCGACAGGTACGGCAGCAGTCCCGGGTTGTTGCCCCGTGCGGTGAGCGCATTGACGCGACCGCCGTAGGTGGTGTTCGGAATCAGCGAGCCGTTGGGCGGCGCGTCTTCCGTACGCGAGAAGTCCGCGCGCACCTTCAACTCCGGAGTCACCAGCAGGTTCAGGTCCAGTGACGGCAGGAAGTAGTGGTAGGAGTTCTTGACCGTGACCCATAACGGATTCGCTGAAGTGATGAACTGGTAGGCCGTCGGATCACCGGCCCCCTGCCACAACACCTGAACCAGCGGCGCCGAGATGCCGGCGATGGTCTCGTCGGTCTTCTGATAGCGCACGCCGGCGTTGACCACCAGCTCCATGCTGCCGAGCTTCACGTCCTGCTTGGCGGTGACGAAGGGCGCGTAGTTGGTCCGGTCCACGTGCTGCACGGAACCGTTGCTGAGCGCCAGCGGCGGAATGACGCCGGAGGCGGAGGGATACGGCGCATAGTTCTTGTTCGGATTGTACGTCGTGTCGATCGGCTGATTGACCAGGTAACTGAGCACGGAGTACGGGTTGTACTTCAGCAGCGAGGAAGGCAGGTTGCTCGCGCCGCTGTAACCGGGCAGCCAGGGACTGACGTTGACCGCCGAGAACAGGTTGGCGGGCAGCACCTGGCCGCTGCCGATGTTGCCGGAAGCCGGGCCGTAACCGGACCACAGCTGCCAGAAGTTGTTGGTGAAGGTGTCGCTTTCGTTGGTATTCCACAGGTCATCGACGAACTGCAGGCCGAAGTTGATATCGGTGTTCTCGCTCTTGAACTCACCCGCGAGCTTCACCTGGTCGATCTTGTCGGTGTTCTTCTGGCTCTGCAGCGGCAGCACGTGCGAACCGACGATGAACGGATTCAAGCCGTTGTAGTTCGCGGTCGCCACGGCCGAGGAGCCTGCCGCCACGGACTGCGGGCCATAGGCGCCCCAGTACGGCAGCACATTGCCGTTCGGGTTCAGCACCAGACCGCCGGTGTAGTTGTTGGTGGTGTTGCCGTAGCCCACGTCGGCATCGATGTCGCTGTAGCCGCCGTTGGGGTTGTACTGCGACTCGGACTGATCCGCGTCCAGCTCGGCCGACCAGTGTCCGGCGCTCTGCCACTTGACGTTGATGCCCGGCGTATTGGTGACGATGTAGTTCTCGGCGACGAACGCGTTGAAATCCGTCGGACCGGTGTAGTTGAAGTTGGTCAGCGTGCCGTTGGCATCCTGCACCGCGCTCGGGAAGGCGCCGAACCAGGTGCTGCGCTGCCAACGCGCATCGTGCTCGTTGTCGGCGGAGAAATTGTCATCCACCGTGACCAGCAGGGTGTCGATCGGACGCCACTGCACGGCCAGGCGCGCGTCGCGGCGCCGCGAATCGGTATGTTCCAGGTACATCGCCATGTCCTGGGGATACCAGGTCGGCACGGTGCTGCTGCCGGTGGCGCCGGCACCGACCGTCGCGCAACCGGAGCCGGCGGGCGCAGTGGCGAAGTTGGAGCAGGCCAGATGCGTGCCCTTCCAGCCCACGATGTCCTGATGGTGTCCTTCGATGTGCTTGTCCAGGTAGTCGAAGTCGACCAGGACGCCGAAGGTGTTGTCGGCGAGCGTGTCGCTCAGCAGCAGGCCGAAGCCGGGCCGCGCTTCCCCGAAATTGGCGTAGTCATTGGCCTGCGCGAAGATCTGCGCATGGGCGCCGGGATGGTCGAAGGGATTCGGGAACTTCACGTTGATGGTGGCGGCGACCGTGCCCGATGACAGGCTCATGTCGGGAGTCTTGTGGACATCCACCTCGCCCACGTACACGGCGCTGAAGTCGCCGAAGTTGAAGGTCTGGCCATTGCCCGAGGCAATCGGACGACCCTCGATCAGCACCTCGTTGAACGAGCCGCCGAAGCCGCGGACGTTGATTCCCTGGGTATCGCCCGTGGAGGTCGGTGCGCCGGCGGCGCTGGCATAACTCAAGTTGCCGCGGTTGACGGTGACGCCCGGGATGCGCGCGATGGCATCGCCGATATTGGCGTCCGGGAACTGGCCGATGTCCTCGGCGGAGATCGCATCCACGACACCGATGGAGTTCTGCTTGATCTCCATGCTCTTCTGCAGTGAGGCACGGATACCCGTGACGACTACTTCCTGCAGCTCCTCACTGGGCTGCGCTGTCGTGCTGGCTGGCGCAGTCTGCGCATACAGCGGCGTGCACGCAGCGGCAGCTGACACGCCCAGGATGGTGTGCACGACTCCACGGATCTGTCTGTTCGAGCGGCTCATTAAAGATCTCCCCCAGTCCAATTCTTTGTTAAAAAGCAACAGCCCGCATCCGACCGCACAGAAGGCCAGGCCTTAAACAACACGACATTTTTGGCCCCCCTCTTGGTGTGTCCCCAAAATCCTGTCAGATATCCAACAGCACTATGGTAGCGCTACCTTATTGGTCGCAGTATAGGATGGTTGTAAAGTCAAATCAACAGAATTCTGATAGCGCTATCGCGGGCTCTGCGACCCGCTTGCCAAATCAATTCCACCGACCGACCGCCGGCTAATCCAGGAGCGGGTGTCCCTTGGGCAGCTGGTGCGCGTACCAGGCCGCGAGCCGGTGACGGATGGTCTTGTCGCCGACCTGCTCCTCGGGCATCGGTGAAATGATCTTGTCATGCACCAGCAGGCGATACACGTATAAAGCCTTGTCGCTGGCCGAATCGGTGGCCTCGAACTCGACCGCCTTGCGCCCCTCCGCATAGGCCACGCCGGCGATCAGGGCCGCCTTGAACAACTCCGCCTCGTGTCTGAACTTCTTAATGGCTGTCCCCCGCCGGCACCCACTTGCCGGTCACCGGATTCGGGTAGTGGAACGGCAGTTCCTCGAATACCGGAAAGGGGCGGTAGTTGCTGGAAGGCGGCCGATCCGGAGGCAAGGTCCGGCTGGGACCCGGCGCGGGCAGTGCACCGTGCGCCCAGCCCTTCTCGTAGTCCGCCAGATAGGTCAGGTACAGATGGTCGGCCTGGATGCGCCACACGCCATGCTCCTTGACGTAGCGGTTCTCGCGCGTGCCGCCGCCGATATAGGCGTACTCGCCATACTTGCCGAGTATCGACAGCTCGCGCAGGCGCGCCTGCGCGCTCAAGCCATCGTCGGCGATGTGGATGACGGGCTGGTAGAAGGCGTGATCAGAGACCTCGCCCTGATGCAGACCCTGCGGCCCGAAGGCATCCTCGAGACTGGCGCGGATGCGCGCCTTGCCCACATACACGCCGCGCTGCGCCAGCTCGATGGTGCCATTCTGCGCGAACAGCGCGGTCGCGGAATCCCACTGCCATTTGTCCAGGTAGAAGCCGTAGGCGTTCTGCAGGTTCTCGATCTCCGCGGTGTCCTGCAGGCGGGTGAGCTTGGTGGCGATCGCCGCGAGTTCGGGCGCGAGATCCGTCGCAGCGCTGATGGGCACGGCGATGTGGTTCGGCGGATACACCGGCTTGCCGGTCACCGGATTCTCATAGTGCAGCGGCGCGACCATGCTGCCCGGGTACATGTCGTACACCGTGGTCGGCGGCAGATCCGGCGGCAGAGTCTTCTCAGGACGCGTATTGGGTCTGGCGAACTGCGCCCAGCCCTGCTCCAGCGAGGAGTACATCTCGAAATAGGCATGGAGCTTGGCGATCTTCCAGATCCCATTCTCCTTGCGATATTCGTTCTCATAGATGCAGTCGCCGATGACGCTGCTGTCGTTGAGGTCGCCGGTGAACACCAGCGCGCGCCAGCGCCCCTTGGCGTGCAGGCCGTCCGGTGCGACGTGCACGATGGGCTGGATCTGCGTGTGATCGTACAGCCTGCCGTCCTGGGGCTTGCCCAGCCACTGCAGGTACTGCAGCACGCGCGCGCGGCCGACGAACACACCGCGGCCGCCGATTTCCAGCGTGCCATCCTCGGTATACAGATCCGCGATCTGCTGCCAGAGGTTCTTGTCCACGTAGTACCCGTAGGTGCGCTGCAGGATTTCAATCTGGCGCTGGTCATCCAGTCGCTCCACCTGCCACTTCAGTTGCGCGACCCTGCGGGCAGCGGCCGCCGCCGAGAGCTTCACCGTGGGCACGGCTTGCGGATTCAGCGGCTGGATGGCATCGGGTCCGGCGTAGTGATACGGCGGCAGCGACACGGCCGGCCAGGGATCGTAGACAAAGGAGCTGGGCCGATCCGGCGCCGGGAGCTTGCGGTCCGCCACGTTGCTCTGGACCATCCTGGTCTTCCAGCCGCCCTGCTCGGGCACCGTGAAGGTCTCGAACCAGTGCAGCTTGCTGATCTTCCAGACCCCGTGTTCCTTGCGGTATTCACACTCATAGGGACCGGTCTGCCAGCGGGCGTATTCATGGAACTGCCCCAGCAGCACCAGCGCACGCCAGCGGCCCTTGGCCGAGAGGCCGTCGGCGGCCAGGGAGATCACCGGCTGCAGCTGCACGTGTTCGCGCAGCTGCTGGGGTCGCAACCCGCGCTTGCCATAGCCGATCGCGTACAGCAGGCCGCGCGCATGCGCCTTGCCGACGAATACTCCGGCCGGGCCGTACTCCAGCGTCGCATCGTCGGTGAGCAGGTCGACGATGTTGTCCCAGTCGGAGCGATCCAGGTAGTAACCGTAGGCGCGCTGCAGTCGCTTGATGGCTTCCAGGTCCGCCAGTTGCGTGGCCTGCTGCTCGAGCCTCGCGATGTTGGGTACGTCCTGCGCCTGGACGGCCTTGAGCTCACCCGTGGCCGCCAGCAGCGCGACGACTCCCAGCAGGCCTAAAATCCGCTGACCCATCATTCATGCTCCTTCACAAGTTCGCGGATGCGATCCAGATCCGCCGGCGTATTCACGTCCGGACCGGGAGGTTGCGCGGCGAGCGCCACGGTGATCAGCATGCCCGCGGCGAGCGCGCGCAGCTGCTCGAGTTTCTCGCGCTGCTCGAGGGATCCCGGCGGCAGACGCGACAGGCGCCGCAGCGAACCCACCCGATAGGCGTACAGGCCGATATGCCGCAGGGCGCCGCGGTAGCTGTCGGGTCCGGGAGTCCCGTCGCGCGACCCATCCCGGTCCCACGGTACCGGGGCACGCGAGAACAGCAGCGCCCGGCCATCGTCCGCGAGCACGACCTTGACCGCATTGGGATCGAGAAACTCCGCCGGTGAAGTGATCGGCGCGGCCAGGGTGGCCAGATCCGCATCGGGGTGGTCCTGCAGCAGTTGCGCGACTTGTCCCAGCAGCGCCGGCGGCATCAGTGGCTCATCGGCCTGCAGATTGACGATGATGTCGCCGGGCGCCCAGCCCAGGGTGTCGGCGACTTCCGCGATCCGATCGGTACCCGACAGGTGCGTCGCGGCCGTCATCACGCACTGCACGCCGGCCTGCGCCGCGGCCGCCGCGATCCGTTGATCATCGGCAGCGATCACGACCTGAGCGGCGCCGGCCGCGCGCGCCCGCTCGCACACCCAATGCAGCATCGGGCGACCCGCGATCGGCAGCAGCACCTTGCCGGGCAGACGCGCCGAGTCAAAGCGCGCGGGAATGACGACGCGGAACACGGCTCCTAGCGCTCCAGCAGCGGATCGTCGGCAGCGAGCAGCCGGGCCTCTTCCTCGAGCATCACCGGAACGCCGTCGCGGATCGGATAGCTCAGTCGATCCAGGCGGCACACCAGCACCTGTTCGCTGCGGCGGTACTGCACCGGGCCCTTGCAGACCGGGCAGGCCATGATGTCCAGCAGTCGGGTATCCATGGATCACACTTTATCCGGTTCCTTACCCTGCGGCACGGGCGCAGCGGGCACTGACCTGCAGCAGCAGCATTTGCGCGTCCGCTGGGGAAAACTGCGCCGTCACCGGCACGCAGGCCAGGCGGTCGCTGGCGAAGCCCGCGCAGCGCACCGCGTCCTTTTCCGTCATCAGGATGGGCTCGGCGCCCGGCAGCTGAAGGTCCTGCGCCGTGAAGGCATGATGATCCGCGAACGGATGCGGCACGACCTTCAGGCCAAAGGAGCTCAGCAGCGCGAAGAAACGCTGGGGATTGCCGATGCCGGCCACGGCATGCACGCGCAGGCCCCGCAGATCCTCCAGGCAACGTCCCCACACGGCGGCGCCCGCGCCGCCGGCGGCCTGGAGCGCCGCGATTTCCTCCACCGCCGTCGGGTGCCCGCCCATAGTGCGCACCGGCTCCAGGGCCGAGGGGACCATGCGCATGAAAAGCGGTGCCGGGGCGCCCAGCGCCCGCAGCGAGTCGAGCAGACCGGGCTTCGGCTCGCCATTGATCACGACGGCATCCACCGCTGCCAGGCGCGTGGCAGGTTCGCGCAGCGGACCTGAGGGCAGCAGGCGCCCGTTGCCCAGGCCACGCGCCCCATCGATGACGACCAGTTCAAAATCGCGCGCCAGGCGCAGATGCTGCAGGCCGTCGTCGCACAGAACCACATCCGCACCCAGTTCGATCAGGCGCCGGGCGGCCGCGACCCGATCCTTGTCCACCACGACCGGCGCGCCGGTGCGCCGCTGCAGCAGCACCGGTTCATCCCCGAAGGCGCGCCAGTCCGCTCGCGGATCCACCTGCAGCGTACCCTGCGCGCGCGCGCCGTAGCCGCGCGAGGCGATGCCGACCTTGCTGCCCAAGGAACCCAGTTGCCAGGCCAGCCAGGCCACCACCGGGGTCTTGCCGGTGCCCCCGACGCTGAGATTGCCGACCACCACCACCGGGCAGTCCACCCTCGCGGGGCGGTGCCTGCCGCGCGCAAACGCTCGGCTCCTTGCGGCCACGACGCGCCCGTAGAGCCAGGACAGCGGCGTCAGCAATCCGGCGCCGACCGCATCCTCATACCAGATCCGGTTCAGCCGGTCCTGTCCCGACATGGCGCGCGCCTTCAGCTGTTGAACTGCAGGGCGTGCAGCTGCGCGTACAGGCCGGCGTGAGCCAGCAGCTCGGCGTGCGTGCCGCTTTCGGCAATACGCCCATGTTCGAGCACGATGATCCGGTCGGCCTGCTCCACCGTGGAGAGCCGATGCGCGATCACGAAGGTCGTGCGGTTGCGCACCAGCTGCGCCAGCGCGGCCTGGATGTGCCGTTCGGCTTCCGTGTCCAGGGCGGACGTCGCCTCATCGAGAATGAGGATGGGCGCATCCTTCAACAAGGCGCGCGCGATGGCGATGCGCTGGCGCTGCCCACCCGAGAGCAGCACGCCGCGGTCGCCCACCATGGTGTCCAGCCCCAGTGGCAGGCCGCGTACGAATTCCATGACGTGGGCCGCCTCGGCCGCGCGCTCCACGGCGGCCGGATCCGTCGCGCGGCCGAAGGCGATGTTGTTGCGGATGGAGTCGTTGAACAGCACGACTTCCTGGCTGACGGCCGCGATCTGCTCGCGCAAGGAATGCAGCGTGTACTCGCGCACATCACGCCCGTCGATCCGTACCGTGCCCTCCACGACATCATGGAACCGGGGCAGCAGACTGACCAACGTCGATTTGCCGCTGCCCGACCGACCGACGATGGCGATCTGCTGACCCGCCGGCACCTCCAGTGTCAGTCCGTTCAGTGCCGCACCCTCGCCGCGCTCATATGAGAAGGAAACATTGTCGAACTGCACGTCGCCGCGCACGCGGGTCACGGCCACGCCGCCGGTCTGCGGCTCATCCGGTTCGTCCAGCAGCTCGAACAGATTCTGGGCGGCGGCGATGCCCTGCTGTAGACCACCGGTGACCCCGATGAACTGTTGCAGGGGTTGCGACAGACCGGCCAGCGCCACGATAAGGCCCACCAGATCGCCCATGGTCATCTCACCGCGGATGGCGGCGGAAATCGCCAGCGCCAGCACCAACGCCATGCCGAGGGAGCTGATGGTCTGCACGATCGGATTGGAGACACCCCGGGTCAGGATCAGTCGCATGTTGGAGAGGCGATTGCGCTCGTTGACGGCGCCGAACTGCCGTCCCAGATGCTCCTCGGCATTGTAGATCTTGATCAGCCGCGGCGCCTCGAAGCTCTCCTTGGCAACCCGGGTGACATCACCCATGGAGTCCTGGATGCGCCGCGAGTAGCGCCGGAAGTAGCGGTTGATGCGCGACACCAGCCAGCCCACCAGCGGCGCCATGACCAGCGCCAGAATCGTGAGCTTCGCGTTGTAACGCAGCGCAAAGAAGATCTGCAGACCGATTTGGAACAGCGCCCGCGCCATCATGACGACCGAATCACTCGTGGTCGTGCCGATCTGTTCCACGTTGAAGGTCAGACGCGAGAGGATATTGCCGCTGGCGTTGCGGTCGAAGTAGGCAATGGGCAGCCGGTTGACCTTGTCAAAAATCTGCTGCCGGATCCTGGCGACGATCCGGCGCGACACGTAACCGGTGAAGTAGGTCTGGGCGAAATCACCCATACTGCGCACGAACAGCACGCCCACCAGCGCGAGCGGCAGCCACGTGATGGTGCGCGGGTCGCCATGCATGATCGTGCCATCGACAAATTTCTTGGCGAACGGTGCAAAACTCGTCATGGCAGCGGCATACATGAGGCCGCCGAGCGTGCCGAGTGCAAAGACCAGGCGATAGGGTTTGAGGTAGCCCAGCAGTCGGACGTAAGTCGCCAACGGACGAGCCCCTTCCGGGCCGCTCATGGCAGCCCCGCCGCCGGCTTCATTTGGCGTCTGCGGCGGGCGCCAGATCCTGGCGCACCGTGGCGATGTTCAATTCGGTGAAGCCCAGCCTGCCCAGCACGTCCATGGCGGTGATCACGGACTGGTGCGTGGTGCGGGCATCGGCGCGCAGCGTGACCCGCATGCTGCGATCGGTCCCCGCCTCCTTCAGCAATGCCGCCCGCAGGGTGTCGGGACTGGAATTGATCAGTTCGTGACCGTTGACCAGGTAGCCCCCCTGCTGCGTGACCGACACCACCAGGGGCTCCGTGGGCGGCTTGCCGCTCGGCAGGTCGCGGGCCTGCGGCAGGTGCACCCGGATGCGCCCCTCGTCCACCAGGGAACTGGAGAGCATGAAGAACACCACCATCATCAGGACCACATCGATCAGCGAGACCAGGTTGATCTCCGGGTCTTCCACGCGGCGCGGACGCAGGTTCACCGGGCACCGGTTCCAGTGACCGCCACGGGTCGGCCGGGTCGATCGTCGCGGGAGCGCTCGCGGGCGTCGCCTTCCACCACGTCGGCGAGCTTGATGGCGTCCTTTTCCATTTCCACCACGAAGCTCTCCACCCGGCCGCGCAGGTAGCGATAGGCGATCAGGGCCGGGATGGCCACGCACAAGCCTGCCGCGGTGGCGATCAGGGCCTCGGCGATACCCCCCGACAGCATGCGCGGATCACCCGCGGCTCCGGCCTGTAGGGCATTGAAAGACTTGATGATGCCGGTCACGGTGCCGAGCAGCCCCAGGAGCGGTGAGGTGCTGGCGATGGTACCCAGGGTGTTCAGGAAGCGCTCCAGGTCATGCACCACGTGCCGACCCGCGTCCTCCAGCCGCTCCATCATGATTTCGCGGCCGCGGTGCCGGCTGGCAAGACCTGCCGCCAGCACCCTTCCCAGGGGCGAGTTCTGTTCCAGGGCGGCGATGACCTTGTCGGTGACCTGGTCGGCCTCCACCAGCTGGCGCACCCGGCGGACCAGATCCCGGGGCAGCACCCGCTGCTCCTGGAGCGTCCACAGGCGCTCCAGAATGATGGCCGCCGCCCCCACCGAGCAAAGCACAATCGGCCACATGAACGGGCCGCCGGCCCGTACGATTTCCCACATCCGATTGCATCCCCCGCCCGCCAAAACCGGCCGCGCGTCACATCATACCGGAGCGCCCCCCGGGCTCAAGGCGGCTCTGCTAGAGTCGCGACCCGATGCCCCGCCGGTGGATCAAGAAGTTCGCGCCCAATCCGCACACGCTGTTGCAGCGTTGGCCGCTGCGGGTCTTTGGGCCGCGCCTGTCGGATCCAAAGCTGTGGACCCTGCACCGGCGCGGCGTCACGGCGGGCTTCGGCGCGGGGCTCGCCATCTGCTTCATGCCGCTGCCGGTGCACCTGCCGCTGGCGACCCTCGTGGCCCTGACCTGGCGGATCAATCTGCCCACCATCGTCGCCACCACCCTGATCGTAAATCCCCTGACCATGGTCCCCATCTACTACGCCGCCTACCGGGTCGGGGCGGCGGTCAGCGGCGCCCCGGTGCACCATTTCGGATTCCGCTTGAGCTGGGACTGGCTGCAGCATGGTCTTGGGCCGCGCTGGGCCACCTTCCTGATCGGCTGCCTGGTCTGCGCGGTGGTCTGCGGCATTTCCGGCTGGCTGGGACTGGAATTCATCTGGCGCCGCCAGGTGCTGCACCGTCGCGCCACGCGCCATACCCAGCGCACGGCGGCCCTCTAGGGCGTCTCGCGCAGCACGCCCCGCTCGATCGTCAGGATGCGGTCCATGCGGGCTGCCAAGCGCGCATCGTGGGTGACCACCACCAGGCTGGTCTGCCGCTCGCGATTCAGTTCCAGCATCAGGGCGAAGACCTGCTCGGCATTCGCCCCGTCCAGGTTGCCGGTGGGCTCATCCGCCAGCACCACGGCCGGCTGCGTGACCAGCGCGCGCGCCACGGCCGCCCGCTGCCGTTCACCGCCCGACAGCTGGTGCGGGCGGTGCGTCAGGCGCTGCCCCAGTCCCACCCGCTCCAGGATCTCGTGTGCCCGGCGGCGCGCCTCGGCGACCGCCATCCGCCGCACCAGCAGCGGCATGGCCACATTCTCCAGCGCCGAGAACTCCGGCAGCAGGTGATGGAACTGGTAGACGAAACCCAGCGAGTGATTGCGCAGCAGGCCGCGTTCGCGCTCGCCCAGCTGGTGAATGTCACGGCCGCCGATCAGCACCTGGCCGGCGCTGGGCTTGTCGAGGCCGCCCAGAATCTGCAGCAGCGTGGTCTTGCCGGAACCTGACGCCCCGACGATGGCCAGCCGCTCCCCCGGTGCGATGTGCAGGCTCGCGCCCGCCAGCACCTCCAGTGTCTCGGGGCCCTGGCGGAAACTCTTGCGCAGGTCGATGGCCTGCAATGCCGCATCAGTCATGGCGCAGCGCCTCCGCGGGCACGGTTCGGGAAGCCCGCCACGCCGGATACAGCGTCGCCAGAACACACAGGGCGAAGGCCACCGAACAGATCTTAAGCACGTCCGCACTCTCCACGTAGGCCGGCAGGTCACTCATGTTGTACACACTGGCGTCCAGAAAATGCAGGCCCAGGAGCGCCTCCAGGTCATGGACCCAGTCTTCCAGATTATGGGCGACCAGCACACCGAGCGCCGCGCCCAGCACCGTCCCGATGAGCCCGATCAGTACCCCCTGGATGGCGAAAGTGGCCAGCACATTGGCCGGCCCCGCACCCAGGGTGCGCAGGATGGCGATATCCGAGCGCTTCTCCTTCACGATCATGACCAGGGTGGCGATGATGTTGAAGGCCGCCACCGCCACGATCATCAGCAGAATCACAAACAATATCGACTTCATGACCGTGATGGAGCGAAAGAAGCTCTCGTGGCTGCGCGTCCAGTCGCTGACGTAGAAGCCGCCGCCCAGGCTCACGGCCACATCGTGCACCACGCTCGGCGCGCGCCACGGATCGCGGATCGCCAGGCGCAGGCCCGTCACGTTCTGGCCCATGCGGTAGATGCGCGCGGCATCGCTGATCTCCACCAGCGCCAGCGCCCGATCGTATTCATACATGCCGGAACTGAAGATTCCCGTGACCGTGAAGCGGCGCATGCGCGGCTGCAGCCCGGCCGGGGTGGCCGTGGCTTCCGGGGCGATCAGGAACAGGGAGTCGCCGACCTTCGCGTCCAGCGTCGCGGCCAGGGCGGAGCCGAGCACGATGTGGTAGCTGCCAGCGCTGAGCGCATCGATGCTGCCCTGGGTGAACTTCTGCGCCAGCCCGGTGGCGGTGCGCTCCAGATCCGGCGCCACGCCGCGGATCTGTGCGCCCCCGACGTGCTGGCCGTGCGCCAGGATGGCCTGCGCATCGATGAAGGGCACGGCCGCCAGCACCTCGCGGTTCTGCGTCGCCTTGGCGCGCGCCGCGCGCCAGTCGGGGAAACTGCCCTGCAGACCGGTGATGGTGGCATGGGCGGTGACGCTCAGGATCCGGCTGCGCAGTTCGCGCTCGAAGCCGTTCATGACCGACAGCACCACGATCAGCACCGCCACACCCAGCATCAGGCCCAGCACCGACATCAGCGCGACGAAGGAGATGAAGCCCTGGCGGCGCGCGCCGCTCAGGTAGCGCGTCCCGATCAGCCACTCGTAGGCATTGCTCACCGCCCCACCGCCCTATTCATAGCGCAGCGCCTCCGCGGGCGAGACGCGCGATGCGCGCAGGGCCGGATACACCGTCGCGAGCAGCGTCAGCACCAGGGCGGCCCCCGCGATCCACAGCACGTTGCCCAGATGCAGTTCCGTAGGAACGGTGGTGACGGCGTAGACCTCCGGATCAAACAGGTGAAACCCCAGGGTGCGCTCCAGGAAGGGCTCGACCTGGCCCATGTTCAGCGTCAGCAGCACGCCCAGGGCGACCCCCAGGAAGACGCCGACCCAGCCGATGACCAGGCCCTGGGTGATGAAGATGCCCATGACGGTGCGCGGCGAGGCGCCCAGCGTGCGCAGGATGGCGATGTCGTTGCGCTTGTCGGTGACCGTCATGACCAGCATGGCGACGATGTTGAAGGCGGCGACCGCCACGATCAGCAGCAGGATCAGCGACATCATGGTTTTTTCGATGCGAATGGCGCGAAAGTAGCTGGCGTTGTCGACCGTCCAGTCGATGATCGCGAGATTCGCGGGCAGCAGCCGTCGCAGCCCCCGGCTGGTTTCCGGTGCGGCCAGGGCATTCGCATACTTGAGCCGCAGACCCATGTCGCCGGCAGCCGCGCCCAGGGCGCGCACATCGTCGATGTTCGCCAGCAGCAGCGTGCCGTCCTGCTCCTGCACGCCCGCGTCGAAGTCCCCGGCCGCGCGCACTGCGCGCAGCTTCGGGCTCGGCGTGCCGTCCGCGGCCACAGTGGGAATCAGCAGGCTTAAGTCATCGCCCCTGGCGATGCCCAGCTGCCGGGCGATGACGTTGCCGACCAGCACGCGCTGCTCGCCCCGGACGAGCTCCTGAAGGCTGCCCTCGCGCAGCACCTTGCCGATGTCGCTGACCGAAGCTTCGCGCGCCGGGTCGATGCCGCGCAGCATCACCGGCAGCATGTCCGGCTGGTGCACGGCCAGGGCCTGGATCTCCACATAGGGGGCGACGCCCGTCACGCCGGGCTGGGCGCGCAGGGCGGCCGCAACGCGGTCCCAGGTCGCCTCATCCGGTGCGCCGGCGCCGGCCACCGGCACGACCCGGGCATGGGCGCTCAGCGCCAGCAGCTGGTCGCGCAGCTCGCCCTCGAAGCCGTTCATCACCGAGAGGATGACGATCAGCGCGGCCACCCCCAGTCCCACACCGAGCAATGACACCCAGGTGATGAAGGACACGAAGAACTTATGGGTGCGGGCGCGCACATAGCGCAACCCCACGTAGGGCGCAAAGGGGTGAAACACGCCGGGCATTTAACCACAGTGGTGCACCCATCCGATGCAGCCGCGACCTGCGTCACATTTCCGCAGCCGCGCGCCGGGGGTCGAGCTTTGACAGATTGCGGCCGGTGCTATAGTTGCGCTGGTCAGATCTGGAGCCGCCATGAAAATCCATGCCCTGGTTTCCCTGCTGTGCCTGACGGGCGCCGTCGGCCTGGCCAAGAGCGCGCCGGCCCACGCCGAACTCATCGTCGATGACGGCAAGGTCGCCGTACTGCCCTCGGCGACGCCGCAGCCGGCCCGCGGGGCGCTGATGAAGACGGTGGAAAAGCAGTTCGGGGCGCCTGCCGAAAAGCATCCGACGGTGGGCAAACCCCCCATCACCCGCTGGGACTACCCGGGCTTTGCGGTGTTCTTCGAGGGTGAGCGGGTCATCGATTCGGTCGCCACCGGCAGCTGAACCCGTCGCGGCGGCGGGCCTGCCGCGCCCTCGAGCCCTTGTATACCTGCCGGCGCCCGGTAAGCTGCCGCGTCCTCACGCTGCGCCGGTTCCTCACGCGATGACTTTGCTGCTCAATCCCCTTCGTCCCAACAGCGCCCGGCGCCAGGTGCACTGGCACCAGCTGCACGGCAGCGCTACCGCCCTAGCCCTGGCCGAGTGCATGCAGAATGACTCGCGCCTGTACGTGGTGGTGACGGCCGGCGCGCGGGAAATGGAACGCCTGGCGAGTGAAATCGCCTTCTTCCAGCGCGGGCAGCGCGGCAGCCAGGCGCTCATGCCCCTGCCGGACTGGGAAGTGCTGCCCTACGACCTGTTCTCCCCGCACCCCGACATCACCTCGCGACGGCTGCAGACCCTGTTCGAGCTGCCCGAGACCCATGGCGGCTGCCTGATACTCGCGGCCGACACCCTGTTGCAGCGCCTGCCCCCGGTGAGCTTCGTGCAGGGACGGGCGTTCGACCTCGCGGTGGGCCAGACCCTGAGCGTCGAACCCTTCCGCCAGCGTCTGGCGGACGCCGGCTACGCCAGCGTCGGCCAGGTCACAGCTCCTGGTGAGTTCGCCGTGCGCGGCTCGCTGCTGGATGTCTTTCCGATGGGCGCGGAGGCTCCGCTGCGCATCGACCTGTTCGGCACGCAGATCGATGCCATCCGCCGCTTCGATCCGGAAACCCAGCGCTCCTTGGACTCGGTACCCAGCGTGCGCATGCTCCCGGCCCGCGAGGTACCGCTGGATGCAGACAGCATCAAGGCCTTCCGGCGCCGCTACCGCACGCGCTTCGAAGGCGATCCGACCCGCTCGAGCGTCTACCGTGCGGTCAGCGAGGGCCTGGCCCCGCCCGGCGTGGAGTTCTACCTGCCGCTGTTCTTCGACGGCACTGCCTCGCTGTTCGATTACCTGCCGCGCGATGCGGTCATCGTGCATGACAGCGGCGCAGCCGAAGCCCTGCAGCAACTGTGGACCGACATCGAGAATCGCTACGAGGAGCGCCGCCATGACATCGAGCGCCCCATCCTCGCGCCCCATGAGCTGTTCCTGACGGCGCAGGAGCTGCAGCAGGCCGCCGATCCGCTCACCGGCATTACCGTGGATGCCTTCAAGGCGGACCTGGAACTGAACCCGGAAGCGAACTCAGTCAACTACCCGACCACCCAGGCGCCCGACCTGCGCATCGATGCGCGCGCGGCCGAGCCGCTCGCCCCGCTCGCCGGCTTCCTCGCAAGCTTCGACGGCCGGGTGCTGATCACGGCCGACTCCCCGGGCCGCCGCGAAGTCCTGCAGGACATGCTGCGGCCCCACTCCACCGCCGTTACGGCGGTGCCGGACTGGGACAGCTTCGCCGGCGGGGAGGCGCGCCTCGCGCTCACCGTGGCGGCGGATGTCGGCGGCCTGCAGCTGTTGACGCCGCGCGTCGCCCTGCTGTCCGAATCGCAACTGTTCGGCGCGCGCGCCAGCCAGGAGCGGCGCCGGCGCCGCTCGGCCTCGGATCCGGCGGCGATCCTGCGCGACCTGACGGATCTGAACCCCGGCTCGCCCGTGGTGCACGAGGAGTACGGCGTCGGCCGCTACGTCGGCCTCATGGCCATGGAAGTGGCCGGCACCCCGGGAGAGTTCCTGGTGCTCGAATACCAGGGCGCAGATCGGATCTACGTGCCGGTGCACGCCCTGCACCTGATCAGCCGCTACACCGGCAGCGCCCCGGAGAACGCCCCGCTGCACAAGCTGGGCACCGAACAGTGGGCCAAAGCCAAGAAACGCGCCGCCGAACAGGTGCGCGACATCGCCGCGGAGCTGCTGGACCTGTACGCGCGGCGCCGCGCGCAGCATGCGGCGAGCCTGCCGCTGCGCGAGATCGAGTACCAGGCCTTCGCCAACGCCTTTCCGTTCGAGGAAACCGAGGATCAGGCCGAGGCCATCGCGAAGGTGCTCGAGGACCTGGCCAAGACCCAGGCCATGGACCGCATCGTCTGCGGCGACGTGGGCTTCGGCAAGACCGAGGTCGCGATGCGCGCCGCCTTCGCGGCCGTGCAGGCCGGCCGCCAGGTCGTGGTGCTGGTGCCCACGACGCTGCTGGCCCAGCAGCACCTGGGCAATTTCCGCGACCGCTTCGCCGACTGGCCGGTGCGCATCGAGGCGCTGTCGCGCTTCCGCACCGCCCGCGAGAGCGAGGCGGTCATCGAAGGCATCGAACAGGGCAAGGTGGACATCGTCATCGCCACCCACCGCCTGCTGCATGCGAACGTGCGCTTCCGCGAGCTGGGGCTGATCATCATCGACGAGGAGCATCGCTTCGGCGTGCGCGACAAGGAGAAGCTCAAGGCGCTGCGCGCTGAAGTGCACGTGCTGACGCTGACGGCGACGCCCATCCCGCGCACCCTCAACATGGCCTTAGGCGGCCTGCGCGACCTGTCGCTGATCACCACGCCGCCCCCCGGGCGGCTTGCCATCAAGACCTTCGTGACCGAGTGGCACGACGCCACCATCCGCGAGGCGGTGATGCGCGAACTGCGCCGCGGCGGCCAGGTGTACTTCGTCCACAACGAAATCCGCGACATCGAGAAGCTCGCGGCCACCTTGCGGGAGCTGGTGCCGCAGGCCGACGTGCGCGTCGGCCATGGCCAGATGCGCGAACGCGACTTGGAACAGCTGATGGTCGACTTCTACCACCGGCGCTTCAACATCCTGCTGTGCACGACCATCATTGAAAGCGGCATCGACGTGCCGACCGCCAACACCATCATGATCGACCAGGCCGACCACTTCGGCCTGGCGCAGCTGCACCAGCTGCGCGGCCGGGTGGGCCGCTCGCATCATCGCGCCTACGCCTACCTCATCGTGCCGCCCCGCAAGCAGCTGACGGCCGATGCGGTCAAGCGCCTGGAGGCCATCGAGTCGCTGGAGAACCTGGGCGCCGGCTTCGTGCTGGCGACCCACGATCTGGAAATCCGCGGCGCCGGGGAACTGCTGGGCGAATCGCAGAGCGGTGAACTCTCGGAAGTGGGCCTCGCCATGTACCTGGACATGTTGGAGCGCGCGGTCGAGGCACTGAAGGCCGGACGCGAACCGGCGCTGGACCGGCCGCTGGCGGCGGCCACGGAAGTGGAACTGCATGTGCCCGCCTTCCTGCCGGCCGACTATGTCGCCGACGTGCACGTCAGACTCGGACTGTACAAGCGCATCGCCGCGGCGGACGCCGCGGGACTGGAGGAACTCACCGCCGAACTCGTCGACCGCTTCGGCGAGCTGCCCGCCAGTGCCGCCAACTTGCTGAAAGTGGCGCGACTGAAGCTGCGGGCGCGCCAGCTCGGGGTGCGGCGGCTGGATCTGGGCGCCGCCGGCGGTCACGTGCTGTTCGAGGAGAAGAATGCGCTGGACCCGGCCGTGGTGATCCGCCTGATCCAGAAGTCGCCGCGGGAGCTGCGCCTGGAGGGCTCGCTGAAGCTGCGCGTCACCGCACCGCTGGCCGCGATCGAGACGCGATTCGACTACGCCCTGGCTCTGCTGCAGCGCTTCCGCGGCGGCAGCGCGTGATACGATTCCGCAATGAGAGCGCGACACATCATCGTGGCGATGGGCCTGCTCGCCTGGCAGCTGTGGGGCACGAGCCTGGCGCAGCAAAGTGCCTCCGCCCCGGCAGCCGCCAACCCGGTCGAGCCGCATCCGCTGGCCGCCGCGGCGCCCGCCGGACCCAGTGTCTACAACGTCGAGCTGATCGTCTTTCGCACCACCGCCACCCTCGGCAGTCCGGAGAACTGGAGCGTGGAAACCGCCCAGGCTCCGGTAGTGCCCACGGGCGCGGATGGCGAAACCGCCGCCCCTGTCAGTGAAGCGGCGGCGGGCGGCGCGGCCGGCCAGGCCCCCAGCGGCCGCTTCGTGCGCGCACTGACGCCGGCGGAATTCCAGCTGGCGGATCTGGAGGCGCGCATCAGGGCCAGCGGCAATTATGTGTCAGTGGCCCATGTCGGCTGGGCGCAGACGGCGAGTCCCTGGGGCACCCACGAGAGCATGAGCCTGCAGCAGCTGGGCTTGGACAACCCGCAGTTGAGCGGCACGGTGACGCTGGAACGCGGTCAGTTCCTGCATCTGGGATTGATGATGAACATGACCATCGCCAATCCCCCGGCCGGACTCGCCGCGGCCCCGCAGACGACCTTCGTCCTCAACGACAATCACCGGGTGAAGTTCTACGAACGCAATTACTACGACTCGCCGGCCTTCGGCGTCATCGCACTCGTGGTCCCCGCACAGGGCGCCCGCCGACCGGGCCGCTGATTGCTGCTAGCGGGAGTCGGCCACTTCGGCCGGCGCCATGAGCACCTGAGCGTACAGGCCCACGCCGACCCTTTCGCAGTCCGCAGCCGAGATCAGCTTGACGTTGCGCGCCGTGAACAGGGGCAGCACGGTCCTGGTGGCGTACTGCAGAAACGCGCAGTTTCCCTTCAGGGCGACGGTCTGCCAGTGCGCTTCGAACTCCGGACCGGCGGCCCGGGTACCGGGACTATCCGGCAGGACCGGCACCGCGAATTTCACATCGATGCTCTTTTCCTTCGTGAAGGCGTGACAGCCGCGCTGGTCGATCCGGATATCGCTCGCCCGCGCCCCCAATTGCAGCAGCAGCGAGCGCGCATCCTGATAGAGCTGATCGCAGCTGGCCTCCCGCAAGCCCATGGTTTCCGAGTTGACGACCAGCGGGTGGGTGAAGTGCAGCAGCTGGCGCGGTGCCCAGATCGCCCCGGGGCTGGCTTGCGCCCCCAGAACCGTTGCGGATCCGATGAGCCCGACGCCTAGCAGTGACAGAAATGCGGTACGCATGGCAGCATCCTTGACGAGCAACCGACCTGACTGCCACGGAGCCTAGCGCGTTCCGCGTGCGGCGCTCAACTTCCTGATCCGGCTGCCCTGCTCGGCGCGTCGGTGCCGCCGGTCGGTTCGAAGTCGCCGGCCTCGGCGGCGCAGGATTTGTTCTTGCCCTGCCCCTTGGCACGCTGCAGTGCCTTGGTGCAGGCACCGATGAAGGTCGGCAGCGACAGCTCGCCGGTGGGCACCAGGGCGCAGGCGCCGGCGCTCAAGGTCACGTAGCGGCCGCTGGCCGTGGCCCGGGGGTGATGGATCAGCAGTTCCCGCACCCGCTGCAGCACCACGCGCGCGTATTCATGCGCGGGCACGGAAGTGTTGGCCTGGGTGAGCACGGCGAAGGTGCCGCCATTCCAGCGACCGACCAGGTCGCCGCTGCGTCGATAGGAGCCGGTGATCACCCGCGCGACCCGGCGGATGCAGGCATCGCCGCTGGCCTTGTCGAAGATGTCGTTGTACGTGCCCAGATCATCGATATCCAGGAACGTGAGTCCGATTTCGTGGCCGTCGCGCTGCGCGATGTACCAGTCACGCTGCAGCAGCTCCTCGAAATACGCCCGGGAGTGCAGGCCCGTGAGGCGATCCTCGCGCATCCAGGCCGGCAGGCCCGCCAGCGCGTGCTTCTCCGGCGTGCGCAGCCGCTCGCGGGTGTCACGGTGATAGCTGATCCACTGCACCAGCTGTCCCGTGCGCATCGCGCACCGGCTGCACCAGGATCTCGTTCCAGTACTGCGCGCCGTCCGGGCGGTAGTTGCGCATCAGCACCCGGCAGGATTCACCGCGGGCGAGCGCGTCGCGGATGCGCTGCCGGCCTTCCTGGTCATGATCATTGCCCTGCAGCAGCCGCAGGTTGCGGCCCATCAGGGCGCTCAAGGGATAGCCCGAGAGCTGCAGGAAGGAGGCGTTGGCATACACCACCGGACAATCCGGCGCGGTGGCATCGCAGATCACGATGCCTTCGGGGGACTGGTCGACCACGTCCCGCCAGCCGTTCTCGGACTTGGGCTTCATGCGCCGACCGCCGTGAGCGACAGCGCCGGGGGCGCCGCCAGCTGCGCCAGCAGTTGCTGCGCCGGCTCCCAGGCGGGTGCGGCGCGCAGCTGCGCGCTTGAGAGTCGCTCGCGGCCGCGCATGCGCACCAGCCGCAGCTGCGAGGCAGGATCCGCGCTTGCTGCCAGCCCCGAGAGGGCCTGCGAACGCGAGGCCGGATCGTTGCAGACCAGCAGCATGTCGCAGCCGGCGGCGAGTGCGCGCCGGCAGCGTTCCACGATGTCGCCGCCGGCGGCGAGCGCGCCCATGCTCAGGTCATCCGTAAACACCGCGCCCTGGAATCTCAAGTCCTGGCGCAGCACGCCGCGGATCCAGCGGGCCGAGAGGCTCGCGGGGGCCGCGTCCTCGGCGGGCAGCAGGATATGCGCCACCATGACGCCCGGCAGACCGTTGGCGATGAGGCGCCGGTAAGGCGCCAGATCCGCGTCCAGGTCATTCAGTTCGCGCCGGTCCACCGGCAGCGAGACATGCGAGTCGGCAACCACCGCACCATGACCCGGAAAATGCTTGGCCGTGGCGGCCATGCCGGCATCGCGCATCCCCAGCATGTAGGCCACGGCAAGCTGCGCAGTCGCATCGCTTGCGGCATGCAGCGCCCGATCCCCGATGGCTTCATTCAGTCCGTAATCCAGATCCACGGTGGGGGCAAAGGACAGGTCGACGCCGTGGGCGCGCAGTTCCGCGGCCATCAGCCAGCCCATGCTGCGCGCGGCGGCGAGCCCTGCAGGCCGGTCGGTGTCGTACAACTGCCCCAGGCGACGCGCCGGCGGCAGCCGGGAGAAGCCGGCGCGAAAGCGCTGCACGCGGCCGCCCTCATGGTCCACCGCGATGAGCAGCGGCGGATTGCGCACGGCATGAATGCCCTGGGTGAGCGCCAGCAGCTGCTCGGGACTTTCGTAGTTGCGCGCGAACAGAATGACGCCGCCGACCAGCGGATGCGCGAGCATGTCGCGCTCCGCCGGGGAGACCGCAGGTCCCTCCAGGTCGATCATCAGCGGGCCGAGCGTCATGTCAGCGTCACTCCCTTGACGCAACTTACGGGGGCGTCAGTACCGCCAGCGACTCCACGTGGGCCGTATGCGGAAACATGTCCAGCACCCCCGCAGCGCGCAGCGCAAAACCGAATTCGTGGACCAGCACAGCGATATCCCGCGCGAGACTGCCCGGATGACACGAAATGTATGCGACTTTGCGGGGCGCAAGCTGTGCGATGGTTGGCATAACGTCCAATGCCCCGGCGCGCGGCGGATCCAGAACGACGTGGCTGAACCCCCCGCTGAGGTAGGGCGCGTTTGGCGCCAGCGGCTGGGTCAGGTCCGCGGCCACGAATTGCGCGTTCGCCAGTCCGTTCACCCGCGCATTATGTCGTGCCCGCTCCACCAGCGCAGCATCGGCCTCGATCCCCAGCACGCGGCCGGCGCGGCGGGCCAGCGGCAGGGTGAAATTCCCCAGCCCGCAGTACAGGTCCAGCACCGCGGAGCCGGAATCCAGTTCCAGCAGCGAAATCACCCGCGAGACCATCGCCTGGTTGATGGCCGCATTGATCTGCACGAAATCCGTCGGCTTGAAGTCATAGCTCACGCCGAACTCGGGCAGTCCATAGCGCAGCGGCTGAGGCTCCGGCTGCGGATCCAGGGCCACGACGCTGTCCAGCCCCGCGGGCTGCAGGTAGAGCCGCAGCTGATGGTGTCTGCCAAACTCCCGCAGTGCAGCAACATCGCCTTCGGGCAGGGGTCGAAGCACCCGCAAGACCAGCGCGGTAAGGTT
The DNA here is from genome assembly GCA_963726995.1 of uncultured Pseudomonadota bacterium. Lineage (GTDB taxonomy): Bacteria > Pseudomonadota > Gammaproteobacteria > Steroidobacterales > Steroidobacteraceae > DAIDKA01. The sequence continues at coordinate 261,446 of CAVSEP010000005.1, read as the reverse complement.
GTCGGCGATGGCCACCTCGATTTGCGGAATCTGCTCGCGGGTGGCCAGTCCCGTCAGCATCACCGACAACGGTCCGATCAGCTCGCCCACCGGGGCGGCCAGGACCTCGCAGCGCTCGAGCGCGGCGATGTAGGGCGCCAGGCGCTCCCGAAACCCCACCACCACCCGGCCCTTCTTCGGCACATAGCGCGCGCCCAGGCGCGCGCGACGCCGGTAACCCCACTGCGGACCGGTCAGCGGCGCCAGCCACGCATCCGGAGTCACCCGGGCCACGCGCTCGAGGGCATCGCGCAGTTCCCGTTGCTTCACTTCGACCTGGCGCTCGGCCGACAGGTGCTGCAGGGCGCAGCCGCCGCAGGTGCCGAAGTGCGCGCAGCGCGGGGTGACCCGATCGGGGGAGGCCTCGATGACCTCCAGCAGCTGTGCCTCGTCATGGGCGCGGTGACGGCGCACGCGCCGGAAGCGGATGACTTCCCCGGGCAGGGCGCCGCCGACGAAGGCGGCCTTGCCGTCCTTGACTATGCCCGCGCCCTCGGCGGTGAGCGCGGCGACGGTGCCCTGTTCCGGGGGCGCCGCAACCCTGGGCCGCCGGCTCATGTTTCCCAGGCGCGCAGGAATTCGCCGAAGTGCGGTTCGGTGCCGGCCGCCAGCAGGGCTTTCACCCGCGCCACCTCTTCCTCATATGCCTGAGGCGTGAAGCGCCCCCGCATCAGTTCGAAGCGCAGATAGATCAGGTAGGTATTGAGCACATCGGTCTCGCAGTAGCGCCGGATGCGCACGATTTCCCCGGCCAGCCACGCGTCCCAGACCTGGGCGCCGGAGAATCCCAGCTTGCCGGGCAGCCCCAGCAGCGCCGCAACTTCCGCCAGCGGCGCGCGGGCGCGCAGCTGGAAGCCGGACAGGATGTCCATCAGGTCCATGTGGCGCCAGTGGAAGCGCGACAGATAATTGTTGTAGCGGAAGGCGGTGTCCGAGTCGCCGGTCTCCCAATAGCGCTCCGCCGCGATGCCCGCACGCAGCGCCCGGTAGTGCAGCACCGGCAGGTCGAAACCGCCGCCGTTCCAGGAGACCAGATCCGGCGTGTAGCGCTCGAGCCCGTCGAAGAAGCGGCGGATCAATTCTTCCTCGGGGGAGTCCGGCTCCCCCAGGCTCCACACCTTGAGCCCCTCGCGGCTGCGCAGCGCGCAGGAAATGGCGACGATGCGATGCTGGTGATGCGCCAGGAATTCGCTGTCCTGCCCGTGGCGTCGCAGCGTGAACATGGCGCGGGCGACCTGCTCATCCGACAGTCCCTCCAGGCCGTGCAGCCGGCGCCCGAGCTCGGTGTCCGGAATGGTCTCGATATCGAAGACGAGAACGTTCACACGCGCGCCGCCAGCATCAGCGCCTTCATGTCGCGCACCGCGGCGTCAAGACCGGTGAAGATGGCGCGCGCCACGATCGCATGACCGATGTTCAGCTCGACGATTTCCGCGATGGCCGCCACCGGCTGCACATTGTGATAGTGCAGGCCGTGACCGGCATGCACCGACAGCCCCAGGCGCGCACCCAGCTGGGCCGCCTGGTGCAGGCGCGAGAGTTCAGCGGCCTGCGCGGCACCGGCACTGTCGGCATAGGCGCCGGTGTGCAGTTCGATCGCCGGCGCGCCGCTGCGCGCCGCCGCCTCGACCTGGCGCGGATCCGGATCGATGAACAGCGACAGGCGCACACCCGCCGCGGCCAGGCGCTGGGCGGCGCCCGTCAGCCGCGGCAGCTGCGCGGCCACGTCCAGGCCACCCTCGGTCGTGACTTCCGCGCGCTTCTCCGGCACCAGGCAACAGTCGGCCGGACGCAGTTCGCAGGCGATGCCCAGCATCTCCTCGGTGACGGCCATCTCCAGGTTCATGCGTGTCTGCAGCAGGCCCACCAGGGCGCGCACGTCGCGATCCTGGATATGGCGGCGGTCCTCGCGCAGGTGCACGGTGATGCTGTCCGCGCCGGCCTGTTCCGCGAGCAGCGCCGCATGCACCGGATCAGGATACGGGGCGCGACGTGCCTGCCGGACGGTGGCGACGTGATCGATGTTGATGCCTAAGCGGATGTTGGAGTGATTCATGGCGTGGCTCAGCTCTTCAAGGTTTCGGTGCGCGACTCGGGAACCAGGACCGTTCCCACGCAGGCCCGCGCGACCGCCCGGGTGGCCAGCGGCCGGCCTTCCAGGCAGTGCTCCAGGGCGGCCGAGAGCACCTTGCGGGCGTCCGAGAGTTCCGGCGCATCCTGCAGTGTGCCTGCCGCCAGCTTCAGCAGCGAACTGCCGCGAATCATGCCGGCATGTTCCACGGTGGCCGTGAACAGCCCATCGGCCGGGCGGAAATGATAGTACCCCTCGGCGGCGACCGGGCTGCCCGCCACGGTCTGGGTGAGGTCCAGCCCATAGCCCACTTCCTGCAGCAGCCGCAGTTCGAAATGGCGCAATGCCGGCTCCTGGGGACGGCCAGCGGTCAGCGCCACCAGGGTTTCCTGGTAGCTATCGAAGAGCCCCGCATTCGGGTCATGCCGGGTGGTGAGTTTCAGCAGCAGCTCGTTCAGATAGAACCCGGCCAGCAGCGCCGCGGGCGGCAGGCCCCCGGTGAGGCTGCCGGGATTGCTGTGCGGGTGGCGGACGGCGTCACTTTCGGCGCTCACCAGTTGCGCGGCATCGCCGCGCCCGCTGAAGGAAATCAACAGCGGCTGAAAGGGCTGCAGGAGCGAGGCCAGCTTCGCCTTTGGCCCGCGCACCCCGCGGGCAAACACCGACAGGCGGCCCTGCTCGCGGGTGAAGACCTCGAGGATGCGGCTGGTGTCCCGGTATGGCTGCGTGTGCAGGATGTAGCCCCGCGCCAGCAGTGTCCGGCGGGTCTTCATTCCAGCCCCAGCTCGGTGAGCGCCCGGGCGCTGTCGGCCCAGCTCTCCCGGACCTTCACCCACAGGGTCAGATGCAGCCGCTCGCCCAGCACATGGTTCAGTTCCAGGCGCGCCTTGCGACCGACGCGCTTCAAGCGCTCCCCGCCGGCGCCGATGACGATGGGCTTCTGGCCGGCCCGGTCCACCCAGATGGCCGCGGAGACGTTCAGCTGACCCTGATCCTGGCCCATGGCCTCGATCTCCACGGCAATGCCGTAGGGGAGCTCCTGGTCCAGCTCCAGGGTGAGCTTCTCGCGGATCATCTCCGCGATGCGAAACGCCAGGTCCCGGTCGGTGACCTGCCCCGTGGGGAACAGCGGCGGCGATGCCGGCAACAGCCTGGTGATGGCGCCGATCAGGGGGGCGAGGTTGACGTGTTTGGTGGCGCTGATGGGCACGATCTCGGCAAAGGCATGCCGGTGCGCGAGCTCGGCCAGGAACGGCAGCAGCCGCTCGCGCGGGTGCACCTTGTCGACCTTGTTGACGGCCGCCAGCACCGGGCGGCCGGCGCGCACCAGATGCTCCAGCACCAGGTCGTCCTCGCGGGTCCACTGCAGCGCCTCGACCACGAACACGCACACGTCGGCATCCGCCAGCACCGTGGCCGCGGTGCGGTTCATGGCGCGGTTCAACGCCCGCTTGGCGCCGTGATGGATGCCCGGGGTGTCGACGAAGGCGATCTGCGCCGATTCATTCTCATGCAGTCCCAGCACCCGATGCCGCGTGGTCTGCGGCCGCGGGGTCACGATGCTCAGCTTCTGGCCGATCAGCGCGTTGAGCAGGGTCGACTTGCCGACATTCGGGCGTCCGACCAGCGCGGCAAAGCCGCAGCGAAACTCATCGGTCATGATTGCGAATCTCGATCAATACCAGCGCCGCGGCCTCCTGCTCGGCCCGCCGCCGGGAGAGGCCCTGGCCGGTGGCGCTTAACGCCAGTGTCTCCACGTCACAGCGCACCCAGAAGGTCTGCGCATGGATCTCCCCTTCGGTGCGCACCACCTCATAGGCCGGCAGCGGCAGGCCGCGCGCCTGCAGGTGCTCCTGCAGGCGGGTCTTGGAGTCCTTGAGCGCATCGGTGTCCGGCATGTGCGCCATGCGCTCGGCGAACAGCGCAAAGATCACACGCTGCGCCTCGGCCAGGCCGGCGTCCAGATACAGTGCGCCAAACAGCGCCTCCAGGGCATCGGCGAGGATGGACTCGCGACGGAAACCGCCGGTCTTGAGTTCACCGGACCCCAGCCGCAGCACCTCGCCTAAGCCGATCTGCGCGGCGGTTTCGGCCAGCGGCGGAGCGCTGACCAGCCAGGCGCGCAGCCGACTCAGGTCACCCTCATCGGCCTGCGGATGGCCCCGGTAGAGGTGTTCGGCGATGCTCAGGTTCAGCACCGCATCGCCCAGGAATTCCAATCTTTCGTTATGGGTCCGGGCGGCGCTGCGGTGGGTCAGCGCGGCGCTAAACAGCGCCGCATCGCGCACTTCGTAGCCCAACCGCTCACGCACCCAGCGCGCCGGCCAGTCCATGCGCGCCGCGTCGGTCATCCTCCGAGCTTGCCGACCTTATCGAAGTCGACCGTCACGGTGATGTTGCCGAACAGCGGCGCGGCGTCCTCGTACTTCGCTTCGATGGTCCAGCCGCTGCCATCGCGGGTCACCGACACGTCCTTCACATCCGGAAACATGATGCTCTCGATGTCGAAATGCCTGCCCAGCCTCGCGCGGATGAGCAGCGGCGTGAGCGACGCCGCATCTTCGGTCTTCATTTCGACAATCGACTGATCCACGGAATGCACCACGCGCATGTAGTTCAGATAGATCGGCGCGAGGCGGATGCCGATGTAACCGACGATGGCTACCGGAATCAGCAATAACAGCCAGCCGATGAATGTGACGCCGCGTTGTCGCCTGAGCATGAGAGCCTCCCGCTGCCAAAGTCCGCCGATTATTCGATGCGCGAGCCGATGCGGCTCCAGACCGGTCCGCCCTTGCGGCCCCAGTCCCAATTGAACCAGATCCGGGTCGCTTTGCCGACCAGATTCGCCTCCGGCACGAAACCCCAGACTCGACCGCCCTGCACGTTGTCGCCGCCATCACAGCCCCGGCCGGTCGCGTCCTGATTGCACCAGAAGCGCCCATCCGAGCTGTTGTCGCGGTTGTCGCCGATCATCAGGTACTTCTGCGGCGGGACCACCACGACATCCGTATCGCCCTTGTCCGGCAGGCCCGGCACCTGCTGGGCGACGCAGACATAGCTGCGGGCCGGCGTGCGGTTGCAGGTGGGCAGGTCCTCGGCGTTGATTTCCCCCGGCGTCGGGCAGAACATCATGCGGTGCGTGTGCTTGCCGATGTGCTCATCGGCCAGGTGCATGCCCTCGTAGCAGCCATCGTCATAGAGCCCCAGGTCCGTGGCCACCACCGGCTGGCCATTGACGATCAGCTTGTCGTCCTTCACCTGTACCCGGTCCCCGGGCAGGCCCACCAGGCGCTTGATGTAATTGACGCTCGGCGTGGGCGGGTAGCGGAACACCACCACATCCCCGCGCTGCGGCTCACCCACCGCCACGATCTTCCTGTTGATCACCGGCAGGCGCAGCCCGTAGGCGTACTTGTTGACGATGATGAAGTCACCGTCCAGCAGCGTCGGCATCATCGAGTCGGAGGGGATCCGGAACGGCTCGAACACGAAGGCGCGCAGCACCAGTACCGCCAGCGCCACCGGAAAGAAACTGCGCGCGTAGTCCACGGTACCGGGCTCGGGAATGTCGAACAGGCTCTTGCCCGCAGCCTGCGCGGCACTGGCGCGGAAGCGCCGGAACAGCGCCACGTCCGCCAGCCAGATGACGCCCGTCGACACCGCGATCAGCAGCAGCACGGCGCTGAAATCCAGTTCCTCCACCGACAGCAGGCGCACCACGCCGGCGATGATGAGCACCGGCAGCGAGTAGTAGACCGCGGTGATGACCGGCGGGTCGCGCGCGACCTGCGGCGCCACCGCCAGCTGCCGCCGGGGTCGCAGAAACCAGTCGTCCACCACGCCGATCAACGTCGCGGGGATTGAAATCCAGGCCAGAGCCGTGATCACTTGCATCAGCATTTCTTGAAGTTCCTATTCCTTGCGCCCGATCTGCAATACCGCCAGGAAGGCCTCCTGCGGAATTTCCACCGAGCCGACCTGCTTCATGCGCTTCTTGCCCGCCTTCTGCTTCTCCAGGAGCTTGCGCTTGCGGCTCAAGTCCCCGCCGTAACACTTGGCGAGCACGTTCTTGCGCAGCGCCTTGACGGTGGCCCGCGCGACGATGGAGCTGCCGATGGCAGCCTGGACCGCCACTTCGAACATCTGCCGGGGAATCAGCTCCTGCATCTTGTCCACCAGTTCCCGGCCGCGCTGATAGGCGTGATCGCGGTGCACGATGATGGACAGCGCATCCACCCGGTCGGCATTGATGAGGATGTCCAGCTTCACCAGCGGGGCACTCTGGAAATGGCTGAACTCATAGTCGAAGGAGGCATAGCCGCGGCTGACGGATTTCAGCCGATCGAAGAAGTCGAGCACCACTTCGGCCATCGGCAGCGCGTACTGCAAGGACACCTGGGTGCCCAGGTAGAGCATCTTCTTCTGCACGCCGCGCTTGTCGGTGCACAGCTTCAGCACCGAGCCCACATAGTCGGGGGGCACCAGGATGTTGGCCAGGATGATCGGCTCGCGTAAGTCCTCTATTTCATTCGGCGCCGGCAGTTTTGCCGGGTTGTCGACATAGACCAGTGTGCCGTCGGTGCGCGCCACCTCGTACACCACGGTGGGCGCGCTGGTGATGAGCTCCAGCTGGTACTCGCGCTCGAGGCGCTCCTGCACGATGTCCATGTGCAGCAGCCCCAGGAAACCGATGCGAAAGCCGAACCCCAAGGCGCCGGAGACTTCCGGCTCGTAGTGCAGCGCCGAGTCGTTCAATTTCAGCTTGGCCAGTGCGTCGCGGAACGATTCATAGTCCTCGGAGTTCACGGGAAAGAGGCCGGCGAACACCCGGGGCTTGATCTGCCGGAAGCCCGGCAGGGGCTCGGACGCGGGGCGGTGCTCCAGGGTGATGGTATCGCCCACCGGGGCGCCGTCGATTTCCTTGATGCCGGCGATGACGAAGCCCACCTGGCCCGCGGCCAGCTCCTTCTGCGGCACCGACTTGGGCATGAAGCGCCCGAGCTTGTCGGCGGTGTGACTGCGCCCCGTGGACATCACCCGGAACTTGTCGCCGGTCTTCAGCACGCCATTGACCACGCGCACCAGCGAGACGACGCCCACGTAGTTGTCGAACCAGGAGTCCACGATCAGCGCCTGCAGCGGGGCCTGCGGATCGCCCTTGGGCGCCGGAATGCGGCGGATGAGGGCCTCGAGCAGTTCGGGCACGCCCTCGCCGGTCTTGGCGCTGACCCGCACGGCATCATCGGCGCTGATGCCGATGATTTCCTCGATCTCCTTGACCACCCGGTCCGGATCGGCCGAGGGCAGATCGATCTTGTTGATGACCGGGAGCACTTCCAGGCCCTGCTCCAGGGCCGTGTAGCAGTTGGCGACGCTTTGCGCCTCCACGCCCTGCGCGGCGTCCACCACCAGCAGCGCCCCGTCGCAGGCGGCCAGGGACCGGGAGACCTCGTAGGAGAAGTCCACATGGCCCGGGGTGTCGATCAGATTGAGCTCGTAGCGCTCGCCGTCCCGGGCGTCATACAGCAGCGTGACGCTCTGGGCCTTGATGGTGATGCCGCGCTCGCGCTCCAGATCCATGGAGTCCAGCACCTGCTCCTGCATTTCGCGCAGCTCCAGCCCCCCACACAGCTGGATGAGCCGGTCCGCGAGCGTGGATTTGCCGTGATCGACGTGCGCAATAATCGAGAAGTTACGTATAAGCCGCATGAAAAAGCTGAATCCGCCGCGCGGAGGGTCTTGCGGCCGGGGCGCATTATATAGAGGGTGCGGCCGCCGTGTCGGCTAAGCCTGCCGGGGACGCAGAATCCGCAGCAATTCGGCCGTATCCAGCCGCTGGCGGCAGACCACCGAGCCGTCCAGCAGCAGCACCGGCACCGTCAGGCCATGGCGGCGCTGCAGATCCGGGTCGGAGTCAACGTCCACCACGTCCAGGGGCGGCAGGGCCTGGCGCCGGCCCAGGGCGCGCAGTTCGGCCACCATCTGGTCGCACAGTTCACAGTCCTGGCGATGCACTATCGTGAGGCGCACCCCTATTTCGAGCCTCGCGCCAGCCCCGGGGCCTGGTCTGCGGCCTGACGCATCAGGCCCTCGATGATCAGGCGCACCGTCGCCGGCGGCACCTCGCCCAAGGCCACGAACTTGTGGCCGGACTGCACCGAGGCGAAGGCGGAGGAGGTTCCCACCTGGGTGACTCCGCCCGGCGACGGGTTCGGTGAGTTGCGGAACACCAGGGTCTGGATGAACACGGACACCGTGGCCACCCCATCACTGAAGACCAGGTGCGTCACCGGGTCGGCCACGCCGGGCATCATCTGCGCCGTCTGCGTCGTCAGCTGGAACCCCGGCGGCAACTGCGAGCCGCCCCAGTTGCCCGTGGCCTCGGGCGCCACGGCCGGTCCGCCGTCATCGCGCAGCCACTGGAAACCGCTGGTCACCAGCTGCGGCTTGAATTCCTCATCGGCGATGCGGTGACGCATCGAGAGGCTGGAGAACATCACCTGTTCGAGCACGTTGCCGGCGTTGTCGAGCAGTTCGGTCTTCAGCGGCATGCCGGTGGAGCGCTGGATCCACAGGCGATAGCCGTAGCGGTAGATATCGCGCGGCGTGACGCTGATCACCTGCGCCTTCTGGCCCATCTGCAGCATGGTGCCCAGACTTTCGAGCTGGTAGTAGCCCGCCATGGAGGCATCGAACCGGGGCAGGCCCGCCGGCATCAGGCTGTCGGGGGCCTTCTCGACCAGCACGGTGCGCTGGTCCGGCAGGTAGCAGGTCAGCTGGGCGCCATCGCGCACGAACTGGCGGCCGGAGCCATCCAGGGACTCCAGCCGCTCGGTCACCGCCCCGTCCTTGACCCGGTGGACGATCCGCAGGGTCTCGAGCCGACCGCTCTGCCAGTGCGAGAACACGCCATCGTAATTGCGGGTCGTGAGCGCGGCGTTCATGCGATCGAGCCAGGCCTGGGGCGAATCCGCCGCGACCGCCGCCGCGCTCGCCAGGGACATCGCGAGCCACAGCAACGGCTCGCGCACCGCGCGCACCGCAGTCATTTGCCGTTCACGACCGTCGCGGGTATGGGTTGTGCCGTGGCCTGGGGCGCCGCCGAATCCCCGCCCACCAGCGACGAGAGCGCGTTGCGCCGCATCAACGGACCCGAGTAGGCGCTGTGGGCGACGATGTAGTTGGCAAGTTCGGTCGGCGGCAGCAGCATCGGGACCTGCGGCGCGGCGGCCGGGACCACGTAGCTGTCGGGTTCACGCGATTGCAGCGGATGCGCGATCGGCGGATGGGAGTCCCGGGGCGCGGCGGCGAGCAGCGCGGGTGCTGCGGCGGGCGGCGTCGCGACCGGCATGGGCGCGACAGCCTGCGGGGGCGCCGAGCCATTGTGGGCGACCACCGCCGGGCCCTCCTGGCGCATCCACAGTATGGCGATCGCGGCCACCGCGGCGGCCGAACCCAACCCCGCCAAGGAGGTCACCCAGGGATTGGAAAAACCGGTCCGACGCACTCCGGGCGCCGGCGCCGCCAGCGCGGTGCTCTCTTGCTTGATGGCCGCGCTGACCTGGGCGGCCAGGGTGGTCTCGAGGCGAACGCCCGGCTCACCGCGGATGCAGGCGCCGATGGCCGCGTAGCGGCCCCACCGCGCACGCAGCTGCTCATCGCGCGCCAGGCGCCGCGCCAGCAGTTCGCACTCGGTGGCCGGCAATTCGTCATCGAACATTGCCGACAGTTGGCTGTCCAGCTCTTCGTTGCTCATCCAATCTCCTCCGCCCGGCCCAGTCCGCCCTCGAATACCTCGCGCAGCCGGCTGTCGATGGCCTCGCGCGCCCGGAAGATCCGCGACCGCACGGTGCCCACCGGGCAGTCCATGGTGGCGGCAATCTCCTCGTAGGAAAGTCCCTCCAGTTCGCGCAGCACGATGGCGGTGCGCAGATCCTCGGGCAGATTGGCGATCGCCGCATTCACGGTGGTGCGGATCTCGTCGGTCAGCACCAGCGCCTCGGGGGTCTCGGAATCCTTCAATCTGCCTTGCATTTCGTATGACTCGTCATTGTTGGTCATGTCCAGGTCGAAATCGACCGGATTGCGGTCGCGCGCGACGACGGCGTTCTTGGCGGTGTTGATGGCGATGCGGTACAGCCAAGTATAGAAGGCACTGTCGCCCCGGAATTGCGGCAGCGCGCGATACGCCTTGATGAAGGCGTCCTGGGCGATGTCTTCGGCCTCCGCGGCATTGCGTACATAACGCATGACCAGCTTGACTACCTTGTGCTGGTACTTGAGGACCAGCACGTCAAAAGCGCCCTTGTCCCCGCGCTGTACTCGCTGGACCAGGCTCAAGTCGCTTGCATCGGCCGTCATTCCCTACACTTTACTCTCGTACCGGTTTCGGGACCGATTGCCGGGTGCGCTTCGAATAGACTGGCAAGGCTCCCGAAAGTTCACGTCCGGGCGAGAATCGCCGTCACAATTTCGGCCAGTTCCGCGTCGGGGGGCTCCCCCTGGCCCAGCAGGTAGTCGGCGATCTGGGGATCCGGGAGCTCCAGCAGGGCTTCAAAGGCCGCCCGGCGGGCGCTCGGGGCCGCGGCATAGCGCTCGCGCACATAACGGCTCAACAGCTCGTCGAGTTCCTTCATGCCCCGGCGGCAGCGCCACAGCAGGCGGCGCTGGGCCCCATCGGGCGCGGCCGGGCCGGGATCCGCGGCGCTCAGTGCTGCCGCTCCACCAGTTTCTTCTTGATTTCGGCGATGGCCCGGGCGGGATTCAGGTCCTTGGGGCACACATCGGTGCAGTTCATGATGGTGTGGCAGCGATAGAGCTTGAAGGGATCATTCAGCTGATCCAGCCGCTCGCCGGTCGCCTCATCGCGGCTGTCGACGATCCAGCGGTAGGCGGCCAGCAGCGCCGCGGGTCCGAGGTAGCGGTCGGAGTTCCACCAGTAGCTCGGACAGGCGGTTGAACAGCAGGCGCACAGGATGCAGGCCGCCGGCCGATCGATCAGTTCCTGGTCCTGCTTGGACTGCGCGCGCTCCTGATCGGGAGGCGCGGGCGTGCGGGTCTTCAGCCACGGCTCCACCGAGGCGTACTGGGCGTAGAAGTTGCTGAGGTCCGGCACCAGGTCCTTCACCACGGGCATGTGCGGCAGTGGATAGACCTTGACCTGCGCGCCCAGCTCGCCGATGGCGGTGGTGCAGGCCAGGCGGTTCAGGCCATTGATGTTCATGGCGCAGGAGCCGCAGATGCCCTCGCGGCAGGAGCGCCGGAAGGTGAGCGAGGAGTCAATCTTCGCCTTGATATGGATCAGCGCATCCAGAACCATGGGTCCGCAGGCCTTGGTATCGACTTCGAAGGTGTCGATGCGCGGATTCTCGCCGGCGTCCGGATCGAAGCGGTAGATGCGGAAGGTGCGCAGCGCCGCGCCGCCGCCGCTGGCCTTGTGGACCCGGCCATTCGGGTTGGGCTTGGATCCGGCAGGTAACGTCAGTTCAACCATGGGTTTCTTCTTAAGGCCTCTTCAGTAGGTGCGCGCCTTGGGCGGCACGACCTCGACTTCATCCGTCATGGTCCGCAGGTGCACGGGCCGATAGTCAAATTTCACCTTGCCGCCGCTGTCCACCCACACCAGCGAGTGCTTCATCCAGTTCACATCGTCGCGCTCCGGATAGTCCTCGCGGGCATGCGCGCCGCGGCTCTCGGTGCGGTTCACCGCCGAGTTGATCGTCGCGGTGGCCTGCAGCAGCAGGTTGTCCAGTTCCAGCGTCTCCAGCAGATCGGTGTTCCACACCAGGCTGCGGTCCGTGATCTTCACCTGCGCCATGGAGGCGAAGGTGCTGCTGAGCTTTTGCACCCCTTCATTCAGGGTCTGACCGGTGCGGAACACCGCCGCGTCGGCCTGCATGGTGCGTTGCATTTCCAGGCGGATTTCGGCCGTGGGGCGTGACCCGTTGGCCTGGCGCAGCCGCTCCAGGCGCATCACTGCCGGATCGGCCGCATCGCCCGCCAGCGGCCGCTGGCGGGCATTGGGCGTGAGCACCTCGGCGCAGCGGCGCGCGGCTTCCCGCCCGAACACCACCAGGTCCAGCAGCGAGTTCGAACCCAGGCGATTGGCGCCATGCACGGACACGCAGGCGGCCTCGCCCACGGCCATCAGGCCCGGCACCACCGCCTCGACATTGCCGTCTTTCGGACACAGCGCCTCGCCGTGGTAATTGCAGGGAATGCCGCCCATGTTGTAGTGCACGGTGGGCAGCACCGGAATCGGCGCCTGGGTCACATCGACGTCGGCAAAGATGCGCGCGGTCTCGGCGATGCCGGGCAGGCGCTCATGGATAACATCGGGCCCCAGGTGTTCCAGGTGCAGATGGATATGGTCCTTGTGCTCGCCCACGCCGCGACCCTCGCGGATCTCGATGGTCATGGCGCGGCTGACGACATCCCGTGACGCCAGGTCCTTGGCATTCGGCGCGTAGCGCTCCATGAAGCGATCGCCGGCCGAGTTGGTGAGGTAGCCGCCCTCGCCCCGGGCCCCTTCGGTGATCAGGCAGCCGGCCGTGTAGATGCCGGTGGGATGGAACTGCACGAACTCCATGTCCGACAGCGGCAGTCCGGCGCGCAGCACCATGGCATTGCCATCACCGGTGCAGGAGTGCGCGGAGGTGCAGGAAAAATACGCGCGGCCATAGCCGCCGGTGGCGAGGATGGTGCGATGGGCGCGGAAGCGGTGCAGCTTGCCCTCGTTCATGTCCAGCGCCACGACGCCGCGGCATTCGCCGTTCTCCATCATCAGGTCGAGGGCGAAGTACTCGATGAAGAAGGTCGCCGCGTGGCGGATCGACTGCTGATACAGGGTGTGCAGCATGGCATGGCCGGTGCGGTCCGCCGCCGCGCAGGTGCGCTGCGCAGTGCCCTTGCCGAAGTGCGTGGTCATGCCGCCGAAGGGGCGCTGGTAGATGCGCCCCTGCTCGGTGCGCGAGAAGGGCATGCCGTAGTGCTCCAGCTCGATGACGGCGGCCGGGGCCTCCTTGCACATCAGTTCGATGGCATCCTGATCCCCCAGCCAGTCGGAGCCCTTGACGGTGTCGTACATGTGCCAGCGCCAGTCATCCGGACCCATGTTGCCCAAGGCGGCGCTGATGCCGCCTTGAGCTGCCACCGTGTGGCTGCGAGTCGGAAACAGCTTGCTGATGCAGGCGGTGGAAAGCCCCGCCTCGGCCAGCCCCAGGGTGGCGCGCAGGCCCGCGCCGCCCGCCCCCACGACCACCACGTCGTAGCTGTGGTCGATGAATTCATAGGCACTCAAAGCGGACTCCCGAAGGCGATGCGCAGCACGGCAAACACGCCGCTGACGGCCAGCGCGGCGTGCACGAAGCCCGACAACACCAGGCTCACGGTCTTCAGACCCGGATCGTGCACATAGTCCTCGAGGATCACCTGCACGCCGAGGCTCGAATGCCAGCTGGCCGTGATCACGAACAGGGCGAGCAGGCTCGCGGTCCAGGTGCCGCCGATCCAGGACACCAGCGTCACGAAATCCAGCGACGGCAGGGCCGCCAGCGACACCAGCAGCCACACGGCCAGCGGCACCAGCGCCACGGCCGTCAGGCGCTGCACCCACCAGTGATGCACCCCGTTGCCGGCCGCGCCCAGATCACTCATAGCGCCCACCGCACGCAAACCAGGGTCAGCACCAGCGCGGCGGCGATGACCAGCCAGGCACTGCGCTGCGACTGCGCCTTCTCCATGCCGCGGCCGGTATCCCAGATCAGGTGACGGATCCCGGCAACGAGGTGGTAGCTGAATGCCGCAATGACCGCGATATAGATGAGCCTGGCCGCCCCGGACCCCAGCAGCTCATGCGCCCGTGCATAGGCGCGGGCGCCGCGCGCCAGGGCGGTGAGCCAATAGACGAACAGCAGCAGCCCCGCGCTCAATGCCATGCCCGTGAGGCGATTGGCGAACGAGGTGATCAGGCAGTACCGGCTCATCCGGTAGATCGTCACGTGCGGGGACAGGGGTCGGGCGCGCATCAGGGCTCCGCAGTCACTTAGAAATCAATGCAGCGCCCCTTGCGCTCCCAGTCGCCGAAGCGCGTGGGTTCAGGTCCCGCAGGGCCGCCGATTTCACGCGGCGGCGGCGCAACGGGCGCCGGTTCGGGTGCAGCGGCGGTGGCGGGAGATTCGTCGGGTACCTGCATGGACAGGACGAAGTCTGCCAGAATTCGCCCCAACTGACCATGAAAGACCTGAAGGAAAACAGGATCATGCGGACCGGATGGCGCCTCGTATCGGAATTGGGACTGGGCGTGTTGCGCGCCCGCGGTGCGGACGCGGTCAGTTTCCTGCAGGGCCAGCTCTCCAATGACGCCACGGCGGCCGCGGGAATCTGGCAGCTGAGCGGCTACCACACGCCCCAGGGCCGCGCAATCGCCCTGCTGCGCCTCACGCAGCGGGCGCCGGATGAGCTGCTGGCCGTGCTGCCGCTGGAACTGCTCGCGCCGGTCATCGCGCGCCTGAAGCGCTACGTGCTGCGCGCGAAGGTGCAGCTGAGCGACGAGTCCTCGCAATGGGAGATTCGCGGCTACGCGGCAGCCCCGGGCGCCCTGCCCGCCGGGTCGGTGTCGCTGCCCTATGGCAGCTCCCGATACCTGGTCCTGGTTCCACACTCCGCCTCGGCGGCCGAGCCGGCCGATGGAACACGCCGTGATTGGATCGCCTGCGACATCGCCGAAGGCCTGCCGCAGGTCTATCCGGCGACCAGCGAGGCCTTCGTGGCGCAGATGCTGAACCTGGATGTGACCGGCGGTATCGCCCTGGACAAGGGCTGCTACACAGGACAGGAAATCATCGCGCGGGCGCACTACCGCGGCCAGGTCAAACGCCGCATGCAGCACTTCGTTTCCGAGACCCCCTGTGAACTGGTTCCCGGACTCACCGGCAGGTTTCCGGACGGCAGAAGCTTCCGAGTCGTGGAGGCAACCGCGCTCCAGGACGGTCGCTGCGAGTTCCTTGCCGTGGCCAACCCGCCGGGTCCCGGCGGCGGCGCGGCGAAGTCCGAAGCGACGGAACCGGCGGCCGCAGCCGACTCCCAACCGCTGCTGGCAGCGCAGCAACTCACGCTACCGTACGATTTACCGGCGCCTCGGATCGGTGATATACATTTCAATTGAACATGGCCGCTCTATCTCGCCTCGGAAATCAGCTCTCCGAAGTCACCGCCGCACTGCGCCGCGCCGGGGCCCGCTATGCCCTTATCGGCGGTCTCGCCCTGGCTTCGCACAATGTCATTCGAGCGACGCAGGACGTCGATCTCCTGACGGACCTCGACAAGGCCGATGAAATCGAAGCGGAACTCATGAAACTCGGATACCACCGCCTCCACCGAACTGACGACGCGGGAAATTACGCGCGTAACGATGAACGCGTGGATCTGCTGTACGCGCATCGCCCGATTGCGCGTCGCCTTTTGGCGTCTGCAGATGAAATCAAGACCTCCCTGGGCGATTTGCGCGTAGTCAGTGCGGAGGGATTGATCGGCTTCAAGCTGCAGGGTCTGGTGAATGATCCGCGTCGCACGCAGGACCTGGAGGACATCCGGGCGCTTTTGAAAGCGAACCAGGCTGAAATGGACCTGACCGAAGTGCGAGAGTATTTTCGTCTTTTCAATCGCAACTCGCTGCTCGACGAACTCCTCCATGAAATCAGCTAGACAGCCCTTCGCTGAGAATGGCGGCATCCAGGTTCCACCGGCCCGCCCTGCTGATCCATTTCAGGCGCTTGACGATCTGATGGTGATCATCGAGGCGTTGTGCCCAACCTGGCCACTGCGAGAAACCACCGCGAATACTGGCGGCATGCTCCTGTGAGCTACAGATCGATCAGTTCGACGCGCCGCGCCTCGATGGTGCGCCCCAGAAAGCGGCTGCCGACGCGCGCGAAGCGCTCCGGCCCATCGGTGGCCATGAACTGCAGCGACTGGGAGCCCGCCGTGCGGGCGATTCCGGCGCTGAGCAGCTGCTGGCGCACCGCGGCCGCGGTGGTCTGCGCGGAATCCACGATGTGGACCTTCGGCCCCACGACGGCCCGGATGGTGGGCGCCAGTACCGGAAAATGCGTGCACCCCAGCACCAGGGTGTCGGGCGGATCCTGGGCGAACAGCGGGTCCAGGTAATACGCGACGATGCCCTGGGCCACGGGGCCTTCGACCAGCCCCTCCTCGGCCAGGGCCACCAGCAACTGGGTCGCCAGCTGCTGCACCCGGGCATCCGGGCGGCGTTGCAGAATCGCCCGTTCATAGGCGCCGCCGCGCACCGTGGCTTCGGTGGCGATGACGGCGATATGACCGCTGCTGGTGGCCGCACAGGCGGCTTGCGCGCCCGGTTCGATGACCCCGATCACGGGCAGGTCTGCGACCCGCGCGCGCACCGCATCGAGCCCCACGGACGCTGCGGTATTGCAGGCCACCACCAGGCACTTCACGCCGTGCCGGACCAGGGCCTCGGCCGCCTGCACGGCGTAGCGCGCCACGGTCAGGGCGCTCTTGGTGCCATAGGGCAGCCGCGCCGTATCCCCGAGGTACATGAAGCGCTCATGCGGCAGCGCCTGCATCAGCGCGGCCAGTACCGTGAGCCCGCCGATGCCCGAGTCGAACACGCCGATCGGCGCATCCGGCCGCTGCGCCGTGCGCACCAGGGTGGCGCCGGGCATCACCCTCAGGCTTCCGGGCGCAGCTGCGGGAAGGCGATCACGTCGCGGATCGAGGCGGAGTCGGTGAAGAACATCACCAGCCGGTCGATGCCGACGCCCAACCCGGCGGTGGGCGGCATGCCATATTCCAGCGCGCGCACGTAGTCGGCGTCGTAGAACATGGCCTCCTCGTCGCCCTTGTCCTTGCGCGCCACCTGCGCCTGGAAGCGCGCGGCCTGATCCTCCGGATCGTTGAGCTCGGAGAAGCCGTTGGCAAGCTCGCGTCCGGCAAGGAAGAACTCGAAGCGATCGGTGATGAAGGAGTCCTGGTCATTGGTCCGCGACAGCGGCGAGACCTCCACCGGATAGGCGTACACGAATGTCGGTTCCATCAGGGTCTGCTCGACGGTCTTTTCGAATATCTCGATCTGCAGCTTCCCCGGACCGTCGCGATCGCTGAATGGAATCGCCAGCCGGTCGCAGGCGCGGCGCAGGGAGGCGAGATCGCGCAGCGCCCCCGGATCCAGCTCCGGATTGCGCTCGATGATGGCCTGCTCGACGGTCAGGCGACGGAACGGGCGTCCCAGCTCGTAGGTGCGGCCCTGGTACTCGATGCTGCCGGTGCCCTTGAGCGCCTGCGCCATGCCGCGCAGCGCCTTCTCGGCCCAGTCCATCAGGTCACGATAGTCCCCGTAGGCCAGATACAACTCCAGCATGGTGAATTCCGGGTTGTGGCGCGTGGACAGCCCCTCGTTGCGGAACACGCGGTTCAATTCATAGACGCGCTCGAAGCCGCCGACGACCAGGCGCTTCAGGTACAGCTCCGGGGCGATGCGCAGGTACATGTCCAGGTCCAGCGCGTTGTAGTGGGTGCTGAACGGCCGTGCCGCGGCTCCCCCAGGTATGGGCTGCATCATCGGCGTCTCGACTTCCAGGAAGTCCAGGGCGTCGAGGAAATCGCGCAGGTAGCGCACGATGCGCGCGCGGGTGCGGAACACCTCGCGGCTCGCCTCGGTCATGATGAGATCCACGTAACGCTGCCGATAGCGCGTATCCACATCGGCGATGCCATGCCATTTGTCCGGCAGCGGCCGCAGCGATTTGACCAGGGTGCGCAGTCTGGTCACGCGCACCGTCAGCTCGCCGGTCTTGGTCCTGAACAGCACGCCCTCGGCGCCCAGGATGTCGCCCACGTCCGCCGCCTTGAAATCCTCGTAGGCAGATCCCAAGCTTTCGGCCTGCAGGAACAGCTGTATCTGCCCGGTGCGATCCTGGAGCTTCGCGAAGCTCGCCTTGCCCATGACGCGCTTGAACATCATGCGCCCGCCCACCTTCACCGCCGTGGGGTTGGCGATCAGCCACTCATCGTCGCGCTCGCCGAAGCCGGCGTGCAGATCCCCCGCCAGGGCATCGCGCCGGAAGTCATTGGGAAAGGCAGCGCCGCCGGCGCGCAGTTTCGCAAGCTTCGCGCGCCGCTCGCCGATCAGTGAGTTTTCATCATCCATCAGTTGACACCGGCCTTGAGGGCCGCCTCCAAAAACTGGTCCAGATCGCCGTCGAGCACGGCCGCGGTATTGCCGACCTCAACGCCGGTGCGCAGGTCCTTGATGCGTGACTGATCCAGCACGTACGAGCGGATCTGGTGTCCCCAGCTCACGTCGGACTTGGAATCCTCGAGCACCTGGGCCGCGGCGTTGCGCTTGTTGATCTCCAGCTCGTACAGCTTGGCCTTCAGCATCTTCATCGCCGTCGAGCGGTTCTTGTGCTGGCTGCGTTCGTTCTGGCAGGCCGCGACGATGCCGCTGGGGATGTGCGTGATGCGCACCGCCGACTCGGTCTTGTTGACGTGCTGCCCGCCCGCGCCGCTGGAGCGGTACACATCGGTCTTCAGGTCCGCCGGGTTGATGTCGATCTCGATGTCGTCGTCGATTTCGGGCGAGACGAACACCGAGGCGAAGGAGGTGTGGCGGCGGTTGCCGGAATCAAAGGGTGACTTGCGCACCAGGCGGTGCACGCCGGTTTCGGTGCGCAGCCAGCCATAGGCGTACTCGCCGGTGACCTGCACGGTGGCGCTCTTCATGCCCGCGACTTCTCCGGGATTCGAATCGATGACTTCGCAGGCAAAACCGCGCGCGGCTCCCCAGCGCAGGTACATGCGCAGCAGCATCTGCGCCCAGTCCTGCGCCTCCGTGCCCCCGGCGCCGGCCTGGATGTCCAGGAACGCGGAATGCGAGTCCATCTCGCCGTTGAACATGCGCTTGAACTCGAGCTGGCGCACCTGCGCTTCCAGACGCTGCGCCTCGCCATCGATGTCACGCGCGGCGGATTCATCGTTTTCGGCCTCCGCCAGCCCCAGCAGTTCCTCGGCATCGCTGATGCCCGAGGCGGTGCTGTCGATCACGGCCAGCTCGCTGGTGAGCCGGGCGCGCTCCTTGCCGAGCTCCTGCGCCTTGGGCGGATCCTGCCACACGCCCGGATCCTCCAGCTCCAGGCTTACCTCTTCCAACCGCTCCTTCTTGCGGTCGTACTCAAAGAAACCCCCGAAGAGAGCCGATCCGCTCCCCGAGGTCTTTGAGCTGGCGCTTGAGCTGATTGAGTTCCATTGCGATTTTTCGGACCTGCAAAAAAGGACGCGTATTCTAGCAGCTGGCGCCCACCGGAAGCACCCGATCCACCAGCAGCTGCAGGCGCCGCTGGTTCTGGTATTCGTTCACGTCCAGGCGGTACACCAGGCGCACCTGCCCGGAAGGCAGCGGCGCCGGCGGGTCCGCCGCGCTGCCGTCCAGGAAATTGAAGGCGATGGCGTCGAAAGTGCGCCCCGAGTGCGGCACCTCCACCCACATCTTCACGTGCCGCTCGCCGACGATGCGGGTGTTGCGCACCGCGAAGACGCCATCGAAGCTCGGTTCGGGAAACAGCTGTCCCCACGGCCCCCCGGCGCGCAGCGCCGTGGCGGTCTCCAGCGCCAGCTCCGCCACGGTGAGTTCGCCATCCGTCTCGATGCAGTTGGAGAATCCGCCTCCCCCGGACCAGCGGCTCACCTCCTCGTCAAAGGCGGCGGCAAAGGCATCCAGATTGGCGTGCTCCAGGGTCAGGCCTGCGGCCATGGCATGACCGCCGAAGCGCGCAATCAGATCGGGGTTGCGGGTGGCGATGGCATCCAGCACATCGCGGATGTGCAGCCCCGGCACGGATCGCGCCGAGCCGCGCAGCACCCCGTCGCCGGCGCGCGCAAAGGCGACGACCGGGCGGCAGGCGCGATCCTTGATGCGGCTGGCGACCAGGCCCACGACGCCCTGGTGCCAGCTCTCATCGAACAGGCACAAGCCATGGCGCTGCGCCGCGCGACTTAAGGGATCGGCGAGTCCGCGCAGCGCCGCCAGCGCATCGGCCTGCATGCGCGCTTCGATCTGGCGCCGTTCGCGGTTGATGCCGTCGAGGCGCGTCGCCAGCGCGAGGGCGGCCGGCATGTCATCGGCGAGCAGGCACTGGATGCCGATGGTCATGTCCTCGAGCCGGCCGGCGGCATTCAGGCGCGGCGCCACCGAGAACCCCAGGTCGCGTTGCGGTCAGGTCCGCGCGCCGCCGCTGCGCCACTTCCAGCAGCGCCGTGATGCCGGGCACGCAGCGTCCGGCGCGGATGCGGCGCAGCCCCTGCGCCACCAGCACCCGGTTGTTGGCATCCAGCGGCACCAGGTCCGCCACCGTGCCCAGCGCGACCAGGTCGAGAAAGTCCGCCACACCCGGCGCATCCGCCGGACACGCCTGCCGCTCATCCAGCGTGCGTTTCAATGCAGCCAGCACGTAGAAGGCGACGCCGACTCCGGCCAGGCAGCGACTGGCGAAGGCATCCGCGCCCGCATTGGGATTGACGATGACATTGGCCTGCGGCAGTTCAGCCCCGGGAAGATGATGGTCGGTGACCAGCACCTCCAGCCCCAGTGCCCGCGCGCTTGCCACCCCCGCCAGACTCGATATGCCGTTGTCCACGGTGATCAGCAGCGTGGGTCCGCGGGCGGCGGCCACGGCGACGATTTCCGGCGTCAGGCCATAGCCGAACTCGAAGCGGTTCGGCACCAGGAAATCCACGCTCGCGAAGCCCCAGGCGCGCAGCGCCCGCAGCATCAGCGCCGTGCTGGTGGCGCCATCGGCGTCGAAGTCCCCGATCACCAGGATGCGGCCCTGATCGCTTGTGCCGCAGCAGCAGCTCGACGGCCGCGCCGACCCCGCCCAGGGTGCCCACCGGCAGCAGCCGTGACAGATCGGTGGACAGCTGCGCGGGGTCGCGGATGCCGCGCGCGGCATAGGCCCGTCGCAGCACCGGGTGCAGGGCCTCTCCCAGCGCGAGGTCATCCCCGGCAACCGGGCGGCGGCGGATCTGCGGCGTCACTGCAGCACCGCCCAGGGGCCGCGCGAACGGCGCCAGAAGCGCAGGCCGTCGCGCGCGGTCAGCACGCTGCAGCGGTCGTTGGCGATCAGCGTCAGCTGCTGGATCGCGCCGTCCTTGAGCGCCGTGACCAGCGGCGCGAGCACCCGCTCATCCAGATGCTGCAACAGGTCCATCAGCGTGGCCGGCTGGGGTTTGTCGGTGTGGAAGAGCTCAATGACCGCCGCGGTGCGCGCCGCGCCACTGCGCAGGATCTCGTGCGCGCTCAAGGCGGGCGCGCGCCGGCGCGCACCGCTGAGCGCACACAGGCCGGCCGCCACCGGATCCTCGCCGAAGACGGTCATGAAGGTGGCATCCGGATGCGCCGAGCTCGGCGGCGGCGACTGCGAACCTGCAGGCTCGCCGCCGCCCCACAGCCACAGCGTGGTCAGGGGCGCCACGCGACGGCGCAGTCGCGCCGCATTCAGCGGATGCTCATGCAGCCACATTTCAAGCTCCGCACCCAGCACCAGCAGCGCTGCAGCGCCCGGAGCCGTGCACGGTGCTTCCCGCAATGCCGCCGCCGAGCAGCCGTGCCGGATCGCGCGTGCGCGGCAGGTGCGCGAAGTGTGGCCCGCAGGCCAGCAGTCCGCCGCCGGGCAGACGCCGCAGCGCAAAGCCCCGCGCGGCGAACGCGTCCCCGAAGTCCCGGCACAACTGCGTGAGCGTCGCATCGTCCAGTCTTGAGCAGTCCCCGGTAGTCCAGGTGCACGCTGCTGAGACCTGCCACCAGGTGCAGCGGAGTGGCCAGCCACACGCTGCGGGCCTGAGGCGGCAGGGCATCGTGTGCCTCGAGCGCCGCCGCCGCCATCACGGCCGGCGTGGCATTGCAGGCCGCGGCCAGATCCGCGCGACCCAGCCAGGTCGCGAGCCACGCCCGCCAGTCCCCGGGCAGGGCACTGACGCCGGCGAAGCGGGCCACCCGGGCCAGCGCCGGCAGCAGGTCGCGCGGCACCGCCGCCTGTCGGTCATCCGCCCCGCCCCGCCCGTTCTGTCCCAGGTACAGATCCGACAGGATTATTGCCACTTCACTCATGCGCCGTATCCTACACACATGAAGTTCAGCCTCGACTCACGCACCGACATCCATCTCATCCGCGGCTACGGTCCCGGGGAGGTGCGCATTGGAGAACTGGTGCAGCAGGCGCCCTGCATCGTCACGGCCGATCGACTGATACTCGACTGGCCGGCGCGCAATGTGGCCTCGCTGGGCGCGGCGGATCTGGAGCCGGTGTTCGCGCTACAACCGGACGTCGTGCTGCTGGGCACTGGTCC
The DNA here is from genome assembly GCA_963726995.1 of uncultured Pseudomonadota bacterium. Classification (GTDB taxonomy): domain Bacteria; phylum Pseudomonadota; class Gammaproteobacteria; order Steroidobacterales; family Steroidobacteraceae; genus DAIDKA01. The sequence continues at coordinate 238,951 of CAVSEP010000005.1, read as the reverse complement.
GAAGCAGATCTTTCCCGGCGGCGCCATCCGACAGGCATTCGCCGCGCGCCGCGTCGGACTTGAAGTGATGGATCTGGGCGCCGCCTGTCGCACCTACAACATTCTCGTGCAGGAAGAACGACGGGTTGCGGCGCTATTGTTTCCCGCCGGTTGAACGGGGGAGGAGTTTGGAAGACGAGCCCTTCAGTCCGCGAGTCGCGGACTGAAGGGCGCTGACAAAGAAGGCACCGGGGCAGAAATCCAATCTGACAAGACAATCATCCGAAGCTGACAGACTCGAACAAAAGTCCCTTAATTATTGTTATTTAAGATATTTTTGTTGCTTTTTTCGCGTCCCTACGCCCGGTGCCCTCTTGTCAGCGTCCTAGCGTCGCATGGCGGCGACATGTTAAACACGACACGGTTCATCACGCAAGCGCTTGATTGCAGCGGAATATGCGCCTGGCGACCGCCGCGGACTCCGGCAGGCAGCGCTTGTGCCGCAGCTTCGATTTTTCTTCGTTTCTAATCCAATAACTTACGCATGAAACATCGCGTAGATTATTTGGCTAGCCGACCACTCCGCCCAGCAATGGCACGAAGGCCACGGGCCCCAGTGACTGGCGCTCGATGCGATTTTCCTTGCGGGTGAAGCGGATCAGCTCCTGCTTGCCTTCGGCACCCACGGGCATCGAGCAGTCGCCCGCCCACCTGCAGTTGATTGAGCAGCGCCTCGGGCACGGAAATCGGCGCCGCGGTGACCAGGATGCCGTCGAAGGGCGCCAGGCTCTTCCAGCCCACGCTGCCGTCACCGTGCTTGAGGCGCACATTTCGCAGCTCCAGTTCATCCAGGCGCAGCTTGGCGCGCAGGTACAGCGGCTCGATGCGCTCGATGCTGTAGAGCTTGGTGACCAGGGGCGCGAGCACCGCGGTCTGGTAGCCGCAGCCGGTGCCGACCTCCAGCACTTTCGACAAAGGACCCGCGGCCAGCAGCGCCTCGGTCATGCGCGCGACGATGTAGGGCTGGGAGATCGTCTGGCCGAAACCGATGGGCAGCGCCGTGTCCTCATAGGCGCGGCTGCCGAGGGCCTCATCCACGAAGATATGCCGCGGCACATTGCGGATACGGTCCAGCACCACCGGATCCGTGATCCCCTGCTCGCGCAGTCGCTGCACCAGCCGGTCGCGGGTGCGCAGCGAGGTCATCCCGATTCCGGACATGCGCACGTTAGTCATTGAGTTTGGCCAGCCATCCCTGGACGGTGTCGAGCGCACTGTAGCGGGTGAGATCGATCTGCAGGGGAGTCACGGAGACAAAGCCCTGCGCCACGGCGTGAAAGTCCGTGCCCTCCCCGGCGTCGGCGCCGGCGCCGGCGGCGCCGATCCAGTAGACCACGCGGTTGCGGGGGTCGCGCGCCTCGATGGGATGCTCGGATGGGTGGCGCTTGCCCAGCCGCGTGGTGCGAAAGCCGCCCAGCTGCCCGAACGGCAGGTCCGGGATATTCACATTGAGGATCATCGACCGGTCCAGCGGATGCGCCAGCAGCTGGCCCACCAGCATCCGGGCAACGCGCGCGCCCGTGGCGAAATGCCGGGCGCCGCCCTCGCCGGTGCACAGGGACACCGCCAGCGTCGGCAGGCCCAGGAAGCGCCCTTCCATGGCGGCCGCCACCGTGCCTGAATACAGCACGTCATCGCCGAGATTGGCGCCGTCGTTGATGCCCGAGACCACCATGTCATGGGCAATGCTGAACAGACCCGATATCGCCAGGTGCACGCAGTCGGTGGGCGTGCCGCCCAGCACGCAGAACACCTGCGGGGAGGTCTCCACCACCCGCAGCGGCACATCCAGGGTGAGGGAGTTGCTCGCGCCGCTGCGATTGCGGTCGGGGGCCACGACGGTCACCTGGCCCAGATCCTTCAGGGATTCGGCCAGGGCCCGAATGCCCTCGGCCTGATAGCCATCATCATTGCTGACGAGAATTTTCACTCGCGCCAATATAGCTGGTGAGGAGCCGGTTCGGGAGATGCCGTGAAGCCCAAGCCTGATGAGGACGAGACTGCGCTGTTTCGCGAGGCGACTCGCGACGTGAAACCGTTGCGCAAGATTCCCCGGGTGGCCGGCGAGGCGCCCAAACCGCGTCCGCGTGCGCGCTTCGCGCGCGCCGACCGCCAAGCGGTGCTCGAGGAAATCCTGCTGGGCTCGGCGGATGAGCCGGACCTGGTTGCGGCCGATCCCACCTGCTTCGCCCGCCCGGGCGTGCCCGAGGCCACCCTGCGGAAAATGCGCCGCGGACAGTTTCGCACCGACGCCGAACTGGACCTGCACGGCCTCACGCAGGCTGCCGCCCGAGTGCTGCTGCGCGAGTTCCTGAGCGCAGCCAGCGCGCGCGACGCCCGCTGCCTGCGCATCGTGCACGGCAAGGGACTGCGCTCGGGACCCAACGGGCCGGTGCTGCGGCAGCTGGTCAACCGAGTGCTGCGGCACAGCGCCGCGGTGCTGGCCTTCACCTCGGCGCGCCAGGTCGATGGCGGCACCGGGGCCGTGTACGTGCTGCTGGCCGGCAACCCCTAGATATCATCGGCATCCAGCACGGCCTCAGCGGCCGTGGCGCCATCGCCCAGGATCTCGCGCAGCACCGCCGTGGCGAAACTGCCGCTGCGCAGCCAGAAGCGCAGCAACGCCCCCTCGCGGTCCTGCGCCCAGGAAAAATCGCGCACCTTGAGCCGCAGGCTGCGACGCTCCTGGCGCATACCGGCAGCCACCACGAACCGGCAGGCCTCGGGCAGCGCCGCGGCGATGCGCCGTTCCAGATCCAGCACCGGCCCGCGAGACATCGGCTCGCCGGCACCCCACATGGGCCCGGTCGGATGTACCTCCAGCGCGGCCTGGCGCGCCCGCAGGTCCGGCGTGACCTCCTCCACGACAAAGACGCTGCCGCGTGCGTCGAGGTTCGCCACGTCCCCGACGCCGAGCTCGGCCCAGCTGCCCTCGCGGATCCGCTCGCCCAACACGGCATTGAAGACCAGGCTGCGGGCCGCCGACAGCACGAAGCCGTCCGCGCGGCCGGGGCGCCGCGGCGCGGGCGAAGCCGCATCGGCCGGGCCAGTCAGGTGCGCCAGGTTGCCCCCCTCGCGGCCGAAGCGCTGCGGTCCGAAGTAGTTCGGCACGCCCGCGCGGGCGATCGCCGCGCAGCGGCGCTGCAACTGCTCAGCGGACCCGCTGAAGTCGCGGATGCGGATGGTGAAGGCGTTGCCGGCCAGCGCACCGCGCGGCAGCTTGCGGCGGTGTCGGTGGGCCTCGAGTACCGTGAATTCCGGATTGGTGAATCCGGGCGCCTGCTCGAGCGATCGGGGCGTCGCGGGGACCGAAAACCACTGGATGGCAATGGCACGGCGATCCTTCAGCCCGGCGAAGCCGATGTCGCGCACCGCGCAACCCAGTCCGCGCGCCAGTTCCTGCGCCACCCAACCGGTATTCGCATGGCGCTTGCGGACCTTGAGCAACAGATGCGAGCCGTCGCCATCCGGTGGGAAGCCCAGGTCCTCCTCGACCACGAAGTCTTCCGCCGTGGCGCGCAACCGGCCGCTGGCCTGCGGTTCGCCGCCGGCACGCGGGCCGCTCAAGGCCAGCTGCCGCCAGTGCTGCAGCGTCAATCCGCTGCCTTAGGCCGCGCCGCGCAACAGGACGACGGCCTGGGCGGCGAGGCCCTCCCCGCGACCCAGAAAGCCCATCTTCTCGGTGGTCGTCGCCTTCACGTTCACGCACTCGGCCGGCACCTCGAGCAGCGTCGCGATGCTGGCGCGGATTTCCTCCCGGTGCCTGGACAGTCGCGGCGCCTCGGCGAGCACGGTGATGTCCGCGTTCACCACGGCCAACCCGCGCTCCTGCAGCATGACCAGCGCGCCGCGCACGAAGCGCCGGCTGTCCGCGCCGCGCCACTGCGGATCATCGTCACGGAAATGCTGGCCGATGTCGCCCAGGCCCGCGGCCCCCAGCAGGGCATCGCACAGCGCGTGCAGGATCACATCCCCATCGGAGTGCGCGATCACACCGCGCTCGTAGGGCACGCGAACCCCGCCCAGCATCACGCAATCGCCATCGCCGAAGCGGTGAACGTCAAATCCGGATCCGATGCGCATGCCCTGCTCCATCTGCGTAGTATGCGATCCTGAGCGGCCGGTGGAGGTCAGAATCGCCGCCGCCACCACCAGGTCCTGCGCCGTGGTCACCTTGATGTTCGCCGCGGAGCCTTCCACCAGCCGCGGCCGCGCGCCCACCCACTCCAGGGCCTGGGATTCATCGGTGGGCGTCCGCCCCGCATCATGCGCCGCCTCCAGTGCCTTGCGCAGCGCGCCCAGGCGGAACATCTGCGGGGTCAGGGCGCGCCACAGGCCGGTGCGATCGACCGTGCGCTGCACCGCCACCTGATCGGCGCCGGGGGCGAACTTCAAGGTATCCGCGCCGCGCGTGGCCAGCAGGCCCCCGGTCTCCTCGTGGGCGAGCTCGTCCAGCAACCGCGCCAGATCCGCAGGCGGCAGGCAGGGCCGGGCGGCATCATGCACCAGCACCCAGTCGCGCTCGTCGGCGTTGTGACTCAGCGCCCGCAGGCCATTGAGCACCGACCCGCTGCGCTGGGCGCCGCCGGCGACGGTGTCGACCGGCGAGGCCAGGCGGGCGGCCACCTGCGGCCACCAGCGGTCCTCGGGCGAGAGGGCCACGGTGATCCCCGCGCAGCGGCGATCGGCGATGAAGGGGGCCAGCGCCCACTCGATGACCGAGCGGCCCAGCAGCGGCGCGTATTGTTTGGGCACCTGCGTGCCGAAGCGCCGACCGGAACCTGCGGCGGGCATGATGAGCCGGTAATGCATGCGGGTCGCGGGCCGGGAGTAGCGCTTAGCGCGCGGCCACCTGCGCCGCGGGCGGCCGGGGCGCATCGGGCTTGGGCTGCACGACCTGATAGTAGGTTTCGTTGTTGGCGATCATCCCCAGCTCGCTGCGCGCACGCTCCTCGAGCGCGGCCATGCCGGTCTTCAGATCGCGCACTTCGGCCGCCAGCTGCCGGTTGCGCTCCACCAGGGTCGTGTTCTGCGCACGTTGCTGGGCGACCGCCTCACGCATGCGCGCCAGTTCCCGCACGCCGCCGTCGGAGAGCCACAGGCGATACTGCAGGATCACGATCACCACACCCAGCGCTAATGCCAGCCATTTCACAGGTTGAGCTTACAGCTTTACCGGAAATGCGTCGCGGCCCGCGTAACGCACCTTGCCGAGGGCCAGCTCGATGCGCAGCAGCTGGTTGTACTTGGCGGTGCGGTCCGAGCGCGACAGTGAACCGGTCTTGATCTGGGAGGCCGCGGTGGCCACGGCCAGGTCCGCGATGGTCGCATCCTCGGTTTCACCGGAGCGATGCGACATCACCGAGGCGTAGCCGGCCTGTTCGGCCATGCTGATGGCGGCCAGGGTTTCGGTGAGCGTGCCGATCTGGTTGGGCTTGATGAGGATGGCGTTGGCGGTGCGCTGGGCGATGCCTTCGCTGAGGATCTTGGTATTGGTCACGAACAGGTCATCGCCCACCAGCTGGATGCGGTCGCCCAGCGCGCGCGTGAGCTCGCCCCAGCCGCTCCAGTCCGCCTCGGCCATGCCGTCCTCGATGGTGATGATGGGATAGCGCGCCGCCAGGTCCGCCAGGTACTTGGTGAACTCCGAGGCCGTGAAGCGCCGGTTCTCGCACTCCAGGTCGTAGCGCCCGTCCTGGTAGAACTCGGTGCTGGCCGCGTCCAGGCCCAGGTAGATGTCCTTGCCGGCCTTGTATCCGGCCTTCTCGATGGCCTGCAGGATGACTTCCAGTGCCTCCTCGTTGGAGCCCAGGTTCGGGGCGAAGCCGCCCTCATCCCCCACCGTGGTCGACATTCCCCGGTCCGCGAGGATCTTCTTCAGCGCATGGAAGATCTCCGCCCCATAGCGCAGCGCTTCGCGAAAGGTCGGCGCCCCCACGGGCAGGATCATGAACTCCTGGATGTCCAGGCTGTTGTTGGCATGCGCGCCGCCATTGATGATGTTCATCATCGGCACCGGCATCACCGGCTCGCGACTCTTGCCGATGTAGCGGAACAAGGGCAGCTTGGCGGCCACCGCCGCCGCATGCGCATTGGCGAGCGAAATCGCCAGCAGCGCGTTGGCGCCCAGACGGCCCTTGGTCTGCGTGCCGTCCAGATCGATCATGACCCGATCCAGGCCTTCCTGGTCGCGGGCATCGCGGCCCAGCAGCGCCTGGCGCAGCACGGTATTGATGTGCTCGACGGCCTTGAGCACGCCCTTGCCGCCATAGCGCTTCGGATCCGCATCGCGCAGCTCGACGGCTTCCCGGGTGCCGGTGGAGGCACCGGAGGGCACCGCGGCGCGACCCAGGGCGCCCGAGTCCAGCACCACATCCGCCTCCACCGTCGGATTGCCGCGCGAATCCATGATCTCGCGGCCGCGGATTTCAACGATACGACTCATAACAGGGATTCCTCGAAGGGTTTGTGCTTCACGATTCGATCCAGCTCCAGCAGCGTCTCCAGCAGTGAGCGCATGCGATCCAGCGGCCAGGCATTCGGGCCATCGGAGAGCGCCTGCTCGGGCCTGGGGTGCGTCTCCATGAATACTCCGGCGACGCCGGCCGCAACCGCGGCCCGCGCCAGCACCGGCACGAACTCGCGCTGGCCGCCGGATGACTTGCCCTGCCCGCCCGGCAGCTGCACGGAGTGCGTGGCATCGAACACCACCGGACAGCCGGTCTCGCGCATGATGGCGAGGGAGCGCATGTCGGTGATGAGATTGTTGTAGCCGAAGGAGAACCCGCGCTCGCACACCATGATGCCGTCATTGCCGGTGCCGCGGGCCTTCTCCACCACGTTGCGCATTTCCCACGGCGAGAGAAACTGGCCCTTCTTGATATTGACGGGCTTGCCCTGCGCGGCCACGTTGGTGATGAAATTGGTCTGGCGGCACAGGAACGCCGGCGTCTGCAGCACATCGACCACCGCGGCCACTTCGGCCAGCGGGGTGTCCTCGTGCACGTCGGTGAGCACCGGCACCTTGAATGTCTTGCGCACCGCTTCCAGCACCGCCAGGCCCGCTTCCAGGCCCGGGCCCCGGTAGCTGCCGGCGGATGAGCGATTGGCCTTGTCGAAGGAGGCCTTGAATATGAAAGGTATGCCGAGTTTCGCGGTGAGCTCCACCAGGAAGCCTGCGATTTCCTGAGTCAGCGTCGCGCCCTCGATGACGCACGGACCTGCGATCAGGAACAGCGGCTGATCAGGGCCTACGCTATGCCCGGCGAGCTTCATGCACCCGCGGCCGCGGGCAGCTGCGAGGCGCGGTGCACACGCGCGGCGCGGATGAATCCGGCAAACAGCGAATGTCCGTCGCGCGGCGTGGACGTGAACTCCGGATGGAACTGGGTGGCGACGAACCAGGGATGATCGGGCAGTTCGATGATCTCCACCAGATCGTCGCGCGACAGCCCCGCGAACTTCATCCCGCCGCGCAGGTAGCGGTCCATGTAGGTGTTGTTGAACTCGAAGCGATGCCGATGCCGTTCGAAGATGGTGTCCCGGCCGTAGAGCTCGCGCGCCCGCGTGCCCGCGCCCAGCAGCACTTCCTGGGCGCCCAGGCGCATGGTGCCGCCCTTGCCCGACTTCTCGTCGCGCTGCTGCGCACCGTGGGCCGTATCCTGCCATTCGGAGATCAGCGCGATCACCGGGTGGGGCGTGGCGCGATTGAACTCGGTGCTGTTGGCGTCGGCCAGCCCCAGCACGTGCCGCCCGAACTCCACGATGGCAATCTGCATGCCTAAGCAGATTCCCAGGTACGGAATGCCGTTTTCGCGCGCATAGCGCACGGCGGCGATCTTGCCCTCGATGCCGCGCTCACCGAAACCGCCGGGCACCAGGATCGCGTCCATGCCGGCCAGCGCGCGGGTGCCGTGCTGCTCGATGTCGGTGGATTCGATGTAGTGCACGTTGACGCGCGTGCGGGTCTTCAAGCCCCCATGCGTCAGGGCCTCATTCAGCGAAATGTAAGAATCGCGCGCCTGCACGTACTTGCCGACCATCGCGATATCGACCTGCCCGTCCGGGTTCGACTTGGCGGCCACCACCTGGCGCCATTCGGAAAGATCCGTCTGCGGCACCGTCAGGCCGAGCTTGTTGACGACGATGTCATCGAGGGCCTGGTCGCGCAGCAGCAGCGGAATCTTGTAGATGTCATCGGAGTCGACCGCCGAGATGACGGCGCGTTCCTCCACATTGGTGAACAGCGCGATCTTGCGGCGCTGTTCCTCGGGCAAGGGATGCCGGCAGCGGCACAGCAGGATGTCCGGCTGGATGCCGATGCCGCGCAGTTCCTTCACGGAGTGCTGCGTGGGCTTGGTCTTGATCTCGCCGGAATCCGGACCCCCGACGATGGGCACCAGCGTCAGGTGCATGTAGACGCAGTTGCTGCGGCCCAGTTCCACCCCCATCTGGCGGATGGCCTCAAGAAAGGGCAGCGATTCGATGTCGCCGACCGTGCCGCCGATTTCCACCATGCACACGTCCGCCTCGTTGGCGCCGAGCATGATGCTGCGCTTGATCTCATCGGTGATGTGCGGAATGACCTGCACGGTAGCACCCAGGTAGTCGCCGCGGCGTTCCTTGGCGATCACCCGCTCGTAGATGCGCCCGGTGGTGAAATTGCTGTGCCGCCCCGTGGTGGTGCGCACGAAGCGCTCGTAGTGCCCCAGGTCCAGGTCCGTCTCGGTGCCGTCCTGGGTGACGAACACCTCGCCGTGCTGGAACGGACTCATGGTGCCCGGATCCACGTTGATGTAGGGGTCCAGCTTCACCATGGCGACAGACAGGCCGCGCGCCTCGAGAATGGCGCCAAGGGAGGCGGCTGCGATGCCTTTCCCCAACGAGGAAACGACACCGCCGGTTACGAAAACGAAACGGCTCATGGATGTGAGGGGATTCCGCCGGACAAAAAACGCTGCGCAGGAGCGCAGGCTCGACGGGCAAACAGACTATCAAATCACGCGGGTCTGTGCCAGATGAGTCGCAGGCGTTTAACCGTTTGCGCGCCCGGCTGCCAGCGCGCGTCCACCCACAGGTCACCGGCGGCCGCCAGCTGATCCGCCGCGAACAGCAGCGGCAGCTGCTGCCGCTCCCGCAGTGAGATCCCCTCATCCTGCAACAGGCTTTTGAGGGTGCGCGCAGGTCCCCCGACCCGCGGCCGCAGCCGCTCCCCGCCGCGACGCGTCCGGACCGTGACCTGCGCAGGCAGCGCCGCGGCATCGATCGGCCCGCGTGCCGCACGCACCAGCTCCAGGACCCCGCAGCCCGCAGGCAATGCCAGCCGTGACTTACGATGGGGATTCCATGTGATTTCGAATGCCGCCGCCGCCGGCCGCAGCGCCAAAAGGCTGAGGCGCCCGGCGTGCCGCTGCACCCGCACCGCTCCCCAGCTCACCTGCGGATTGGCTCCCACCCGCGCGGCCAGCAAGGTCACCGCGATTTCCTCCAGGCGCCGCGCATCCGGGGCGGGATTGCCCGCGGTCGTGATCCAGTAGCGCAGGGCGTTGCGGCGCCTCGCCAGCGGCAGCGTCCGCAGCTGCGCCACGGACAAGGCCGCGCCATCGGCGGCCCGATCCACATCGGCGCGTGCCAGCCCGTCGAGCAGCTGCTGCGCCGCGGCCACGTGCCGCGCGCTGCGCGCCACCGCGCCCGCCGCTCCGGGCCAGCGGCTGACCAATCGCGGCAACACCTGGTGACGCAGGTAGTTGCGATCGAAGCTGGCATCGGTGTTGGCGGGATCCTCGAGGCAGCGCAGGCCCCGGGCGTGTACCCAGTCGCGCAGCTGCGCGCGCGCCACGCCTAGCAGCGGCCGCACCAGCACGCCCGCACCCAGCGCTTTCACGCCCGGCATGGCGGCCAGTCCCGGCAGTCCGGCGCCGCGCAGCAGCTGCAGCAGCACCGTCTCCAGCTGGTCCTCCAGATGGTGGGCCGTGAGCAGGACTTCCCCAGGTCCCAGGGCCGCGGCCAGCGCCGCGTAGCGCCCGGCACGCGCCACCGCCTCCAGGGATTCGCCGCGGCTGCGCGAGAGCCGCAGACGCCGGATGGCCAGCGGCACGCCCAGGGCGCGGCAGGTGGCCTGGGCGGCGCGCGCCCAGGCGCGCGACTGCGGGTGCAGGCCATGATCAATGTGTATCGCACGCAGCCGCGACCGGGCCGCCGGCACCTGCGCCAGCAGGTCGAGCAGCGCCGTGGAGTCGGCGCCGCCGCTGAAGGCGACGCACAGCGGCGCGGTGGCGGCCTGGCGGTGCAGCTTCAGCAGCTGCGTGTACACCCAGGCAGGGGCTGCCCGGGGACCCAACTACTCCGCCCCGTCCTCGGAAAACACGCCGAAACCCGCGATCTTTTCGGCGCGGCGCGCGATCAGTTCTTCCTTGCTCAGGCTCTCCAACTCATCCAGATGCCGGATCACGGCCTCCTTCAGGGAAGCGGCCGTGGCCGCCGGATCACGGTGAGCTCCGCCCAGGGGCTCTTCCAGCAGCTCGTCGATCAGGCCCAGCTGCTTCAGGCGTCCGGCGGTGATACCCAAGGCCTCCGCGGCCGCCTCCTTCTTGTCCGCGCTGCGCCACAGGATGGAGGCGCAGCCTTCCGGAGAGATCACCGAATAGGTGCTGTACTGGAGCATCATCAGGCGGTCGCAGACCCCGATGGCGAGCGCCCCGCCCGAGCCGCCCTCGCCGGTCACGACGGTCACGATGGGGGTGGCCAGCACCGACATCTCGAAGAGGTTGCGCGCGATGGCCTCGCTCTGGCCGCGCTCCTCGGCACCGACGCCGGGGTAGGCGCCCTGCGTATCGATGAAGGTGATGATGGGCAGATTGAAACGCTCGGCCATCTTCATGAGGCGCAGGGCCTTGCGATACCCTTCGGGTTTCGGCATGCCGTAGTTGCGGCGCACCCGCTCCTTGGTGTCGCGGCCCTTCTGATGGCCGATCAGCATGACCACCCGGTTCTCCAGCCGCCCGAGGCCGGCCACGATGGCCATGTCATCCGCATACATGCGGTCGCCGTGCAGTTCGTGGAATTCGCTCAGCACCATGCTGGTGTAATCCAGCGGATAGGGTCGCTGCGGATGGCGCGCCAGCTGGGTGATCTGCCAGGGCGTCAGGTTGGCGAAGATATTGCGCGTGAGCTGGCGGCTCTTGGCCTGCAGTCGGGAAATCTCGTCCTTGATGCTGACGTCGGAGGCCGAGGTCACGTGCCGCAGCTCCTCGATTTTTGCCTCAAGTTCGGCGATCGGTTGTTCGAAGTCCAGAAAAGCTACGGCCATGAGGGTGATTGTAGCGCAACTCTACGGTCCGCCAGCGGCACCCACCGGTCCGTACAGCACCCGCATGCCCTCCCGGCCCACCAGTTCCTCCAGGTGTTCCAAAAGCTCCCGCCCCGGGCGCACGTTCCACTCGGGTCCCAGGTCCAGGGCCCCGCTCGCCTGGGCGGTGCGGTACTGGACGGTCACCTGGCAGGGACCGTTGCGCCAGGGGGTCAGCACTTCGGCCAGCCGGGTCAGCATCGCATTGCGGTCCGACTTGTGCGGCAGTTTGAGCACCAGGCGGCGCGCCTGCTGCTCGCGCACCGAGTTCAGGTCGGTGATCTTGCGCACCGAAATGCGCCAGGCATCGCCGAAATCATCGAAGCGGAAATGCCCTTCCACCAGCACGATGGCGTCCTTGACGATCAGCTCGCGATGCCGCTGGAACACCTCGTCGAACAAGGTGGCCTCGATGCGGCCCGAGCGGTCATCGAGAATGATGCTGACACGCTGGCCGCGCTTGCGGATCTCATCCACCAGGCCCGCGACGGTCACCAGCCGCCCGCGGCTGAAACCGCGTTCGCCCTCGCCCGCACTGATCGGCTTCTCGCTGATGAGCTCGCCGATGCGCACCGCGGCGAAGCGCGGCAGGTCCGCCTCGAATCGGTCGATGGGATGGCCCGTCAGGTACAGCCCTAAGGTTTCGCGCTCGCCCTGCAGGCGCACGGCCTCACTGAAGTCGGCGATGGCCTTGACGGTGTCGCCGGCCTGGGCCGCCGTGGGCGGCGGCACCGCACTCAAGCCGAACATGTCGTCCTGGCCGGCCTGATGGGCGCGCGCGGTCTGGTCGCCCAGCTGCATGGCCGCCGGCAGGCTGTCCAGCAGCGTCGCGCGATTCGGGCCGATGGTATCCATGCTCCCGGAGCGGATCAGTGCCTCCAGCGTGCGCCGATTGATGCGCGTCAGATCGGTTCGCCGGCACAGTTCCGCGAGACTGTGGAAGGGTCCGTGCGCTTCCCGCTCGGCGATCAGCGCCTCCACCGCGCCCTGGCCCACGCCCTTCACGGCGCCCAGGCCATAGCGGATGGTGGCGGCATCGGCCACGGCGAACTCGTGCCGCGAACTGTTCACGTCCGGCGGCAGCACCGCCAGTGACAGCTGCTTGCACTCATCGATCAGCGTCACGACCTTGTCGGTATTGTCCATGTCCGCCGACAGCACCGCGGCCATGAACGCCGCGGTGTGATGCGTCTTCAGGTAGGCGGTCTGGTAGGACAGCACCGCATAGGCGGCCGAGTGCGACTTGTTGAAGCCGTAGCCGGCGAATTTTTCCATCAGATCGAAGATATGCGCCGCCTGAGGCTCGGGCACGCCGCGGGCGACCGCACCGCTGACGAAGATCGAACGCTGCTGGGCCATCTCCTCGGGCTTCTTCTTGCCCATGGCCCGGCGCAGCAGGTCGGCTCCCCCCAAGGTATAGCCGGCCAGGATCTGCGCGATCTGCATCACCTGTTCCTGGTACAGGATCACCCCGTAGGTCGAAGCCAGCGCCGGCTTCAGGTCCGGATGCAGGTAGTCGATGACGCCGCCCACCGGCTCGCGCTTGCGGGTGATGAAGTCATCCACCATGCCCGACTCCAGCGGGCCCGGGCGAAACAGCGCGACCAGGGCGACGATGTCCTCGAAGCAGTCGGGCTTCAGCCGCCTGATGAGATCGCGCATGCCGCGCGACTCGAGCTGGAAGATCGCCGTGGTGCGCCCCGAGCGCAGCAGCGCGTAGGTGGCAGGATCCCCCACCGGCAGCGCCTGCATCGACACCGGCGGCTCGCCGCTCGCGGCGCGCGCGCGATTGATGATCGCCAGCGCCCGATCGATGATGGTCAGCGTCCGCAGCCCCAGGAAGTCGAACTTCACCAGGCCCGCGGCCTCCACGTCATCCTTGTCGAATTGCGTGATGACGCTGCTCGAGCCGGCTTCGCAATACAGCGGCGTGAAGTCGGTGAGCACCGAGGGCGCGATGACCACCCCGCCCGCATGCGTGCCGGCGTTGCGCGTCAGGCCCTCCAGCGCGCGCGCCAGGTCGATGAGATTGCGGATCTCATCCTCGGTGTCGTACAGGCGCTTGAGCTCCGGTTCCTTGGTGAGCGCGTCATCCAGGGTGATCCCCAGCTCGAACGGCACCAGCTTGGCGATCCGGTCGACGAAGCCGTAGCTCAGGCCCAGCACGCGGCCGACGTCGCGCACCACTGCCTTGGCGGCCATGGTGCCGTAGGTGATGATCTGCGAGACCCGGTCGCGGCCGTACTTCTGCGCCACATAATCGATGACGCGGTCGCGCCCCTCCATGCAGAAGTCCACGTCGAAGTCCGGCATCGAGACGCGTTCGGGATTCAGGAAGCGCTCGAACAGCAGGTCGTGCTCGATGGGATCAAGGTCGGTGATCGCCAGGGAGTAGGCCACCAGGGACCCGGCGCCCGAACCGCGACCCGGACCGACCGGCACGGCATTCTCGCGCGCCCAGCGGATGAAGTCGGCCACGATCAGGAAGTAGCCGGCAAAGCCCATCTGACAGATGACTTTCAGTTCCAAATCCAGTCGCTCGCGGTAGGCTGCGGCGCGCGCCGGCTCGGGGGCTGCGCCCAGGCGCGCGGCCAGTCCCGCGACCGCCTCGCTTTCCAGGAACTGCTCGGTGGTCATGCCGGCCGGCACCGGATAGTCCGGCAGGCGCGCCTGTCCGAGCTTCAGCACCAGATTGCAGCGGCGCGCAATCTGCACGCTATTGTCGATGGCCTCCGGGATGTCGCGGAACAGTTCGCACATCTGCTCCGGCGTGCGCAGGAACTGCTGCGGCGTGTACAGCCTGGGGCGCGCCGGATCGTTCAACAAGTGTCCGCCCTGGATGCACACGCGCGCCTCATGCGTTTCGAAGTCGCTCGCCGCCAGGAAGCGCACGTCATTGGTGGCCACCACGGGAACCGCACGCGCGGCGGCCAGCGCGAGCGCTGCTGCGATGTAGGTCTCCTCGTCGCGGCGCCCTAAGCGCTGCAGCTCCAGGTAGAAGCGATCGCCGAACAGGCCCAACCAGAAATCCAGCTGCGCCTGCGCGTCCTGGGTGCGGCCGTTGACCAGCGCGCTGCCGATGTCGCCGGCGCCGGCGCCCGAGAGCGCGATCAGGCCGGTGAGCGATGCGGCGCTGAGCCAGCTGCGCTCCACCATCGGCGGACCGTGCTTCTGGCCCTCCTGGTAGGCGCGGGTCACCAGGCGCGTGATGTTGCGGTAGCCCTCCTGGTTCTGGCACAGCAGCGTGAGGCGCGAACTGCCGCGACGTTCGGCCGTCTCGGCGATGAGCAGGTCGACGCCGATGATGGGCTTGATGCCGCGGCTCAGAGCCTCGCGATAGAACTTCACCATCGCGAACAGATTGTGCTGGTCGGTGAGGGCGACGGCGGGCATGCCGCCTGCGACGATGGCGCCGAGCAGCTCCGGCACGCGCACGATGCTGTCCACGAGCGAGAACTCGGTGTGCAGCCTTAAGTGAACAAACGGTGCCGTCATGGGTCGTCGAATTCTAGCGGTACTGATCCTGCCGGTGCGCTTACCGGTGCGAAACTGCGCCGATGGATGGGACAGGCGGCGAGCCTGGCCAGCGCGGCCCGATGATCCGCTGTTCCATAGCCCTTGTGCACCGCCATACCGTACCCGGGATAGACGACGTCCAGCCCTTTCATCACGGCATCCCGATGGGTCTTGGCCAGAATCGAGGCCGCGCTGATGGCGGCTTCCGAGCTATCGCCCCGGATGATGGCGCGCGCCGGGCAGCCGGGTGCCAGGTCCGCCAGGCGCGGCAGCCGGTTGCCGTCCACCAGGATGCCCCGCGGCGGCACCGGCAGTCCCAAGAGCGCCCGGCGCATGGCCAGGTGCGTGGCCTCGAGGATGTTCAGGGCGTCGATTTCATGGCACTCGGACCAGCCCAGCGCCCAGCACAGGGCACGCTCGCGGATCTGGCCGGCGAGCGATTCGCGCCTCGCGGCCGTCAGCTGCTTGGAGTCCTTCAGGCCCGCGATGGGTCGCAGCGGATCCAGGATCACGGCCGCCGCCACCACTGGACCTGCGAGCGGGCCACGCCCGGCCTCGTCCACGCCGGCGATCAGGCGCTCGGGGGCCAGCATCCGCGCTCCTGCAGCATTCTCAAAATCGCCTCGGCGGCCCGATCGGCCGCGCCCACCCGCAGCTGCTGGTGCACCTTCAGGAACTGCGCCTCCAGCCGTTCGCGGCCCGCCACGTCGGTGAGCTGCTGCAGCAGGGCGCGACCCAGGTCCTCCCCGTTGACGGCCTCCTGCAGGAACTCGGGCACCAGCGACTGCCCGGTCAGCAGGTTGGGCTGGGAGAAATGCCTGACCTTGACCATCCCCAGGCGGCGCAGCAGGAAGGCCGTGAGCGCGCTGAACCGGTAGGCCGCGACCATGGGGCGCCGGACCAGCAGGGTCTCCAGGGTGGCGGTGCCGGAGGCCACCAGCACCGCATCGGCGGCGATCAGCGAGGGCTGCGACTGGCCGTCGATGAGCTGCAGGGCCAGGGCCGGCGCCACGCGCGCGCGCTGCGCGGCGAACACCGCGCGCACCTGCGGGGAGGCCATGGGCGCAATCAGCGTCACATCCGGGCGCTGCTGCTTAAGCCACTGGGCCGCGCGCAGGAAGTCCTCGCCCAGCCGCCGCACTTCACCCAGTCGGCTGCCCGGCAGCAGCGCGATAACGGTCGCCCCATCGGGCAGACCCAGCGTCCGGCGGGCCGCCGCGCGGTCGGTGTGCAGTGGAATCTGGTCGGCCAGCGGGTGTCCGACGAATTCGGCGCGCACCCCGTGTTCACTGTAGAACGCCGTCTCGAAGGGAAACAGGCACAGCACCAGGTCGCAGGCCGCGGCGATGCTGCGCACCCGCCCCTGGCGCCAGGCCCACACCTGCGGGCTCACGTACTGAACGGTGGGAATACCCAGCCCCCGCAGCCGTGCCTCCAGGCCGATGTTGAACGCCGGGGCGTCGATGCCCACGAACACCTGCGGCCGGGTGCGCGCGAACTCCCGCAGCAGGCGCCGGCGCAGCGCGAACAGTCGCGGCAGGTGCGCCAGCGGCTCGATCAGCCCCATGACGCTCAACACATGGGAGTCCTCCCAGACCTCACAGCCGGCGGCCCGCATCTTCGGGCCCGCGATACCCACGGCGCGCAGCGACCCCACACGGGCGCGCAACGCCTCGAGCAGCGCGGCGCCCAGGGTGTCACCGGAGGATTCGCCGGCAACCAGGCCGATTACCAGCGCTTCAGTCATGCTTAGGCCCGGCGCCCGTCAGCGCACCAGGCTGCGCGTGGAGGCATCGATGAAGTCGAGCAGCGGCTGCACTTCCGCATGATCGCGCGCGAGTCGCTTCAGCTGCGCGACCGCGTCGGCCAGCTTCAGTTCGGAGCGGTACAGGATGCGGTAGGCGTTGCGCAGGGTGCGGATCTGCTCGGGCGTGAAGCCGCGGCGCTTGAGCCCTTCGGAATTGATGGCGCTGGGGGCGGCCGGATTGCCGGCGATCATCACATACGGCGGCAGATCGCGGGTCAGCACCGCCCCGCCGGCCACGAAGGCGTGCGCACCGACCTTGCAGAACTGGTGGATGGCCGAGAGTCCCCCGAGCTGCACCCAGTCGCCGATCTGCACATGTCCGCCCATGGTCGCGCAGTTGGCCAGGATCACCTTGTCGCCGATCGAACAGTCGTGCGCGACATGGGTATAGGCCATGAACAGGCTGTCTGAGCCGATGCTCGTGAGGCCGCGCCCCGAGGCGGTGCCGCGGTTCATGGTGCAGAATTCGCGGAACACATTGCGATCGCCGATGGTCAGCTGCGTGGGCTCGCCCCGGTACTTCTTGTCCTGGGGAGCCGCGCCGATGGAGGCGAACTGGAAGATCTGATTGTCCTCGCCGATCCGCGTCGGACCCTCGAGCACCGCATGCGCGCCCACGCTGGTGCGCGCGCCGATGACCACGTCCGGTCCGATGACCGCAAAGGGTCCCACGGTGACGCCCTCCCCCAGCTGCGCCCGGGGGGAAACCAGCGCGTGCGGATCGATCATGGGATGGCCGACGTCACTTGGAGACCTCGGGCGCCACCATCATGTCGGCGCTGGCCACTTCGGTGGTTCCCACGAACGCGGCGGTGGAGAATTTCCAGATGCCCTTGAGGCTGCGCGTCAGCTGAGCGGTGAGAATCAGCTGGTCGCCGGGCTCCACCGGCTTGCGGAAGCGGGCCTTGTCGATGCCGACGAAGTAGAAGCGGGTGTCCGCATCCGGCACGACCCCGCCGGTGACGAAGGCAAGGATGCCCGCAGTCTGCGCGAGGGCCTCGATGATCATCACGCCGGGCATCACCGGCCGCTGCGGGAAATGCCCCATGAAGAATGGCTCATTGACCGTGACGTTCTTCAGCGCCCGGATGCTCTGCCCCGCGCGGCATTCCAGCACCCGGTCCACCATCAGAAAGGGATACCGATGCGGCAGCAGCTTCAGGATGCCGTGGATATCGAACTGTACGACTTCAGTCATCTTGGCTCTCGTCACCCTGGCGCGGTGCGGCGCCCCGGTCCAGACGCTTGAACCGGGCCACCATCCGGCGCCAGGTACGTGCGTCCTCAAATGGAATTCCGCTGGAGTATACGCCGGGCTTCGGGATGGAATGGCTGATCATCGAGAAGCCGGTGATGATCACATCATCACTGATCAGCAGGTGCCCGCCGATGGCGCAGGCGCCGCCGATCTGGCAACGCTCGCCGATCACCGTGCTGCCGGAGATGCCGGTGCAGCCGGCGATGGCGGTATGCGCCCCCAGCCGGACGTTGTGCCCGATCTGGATCAGGTTATCCAGCTTCACGCCGTCGCCGATCACGGTGTCGCCGATGGCGCCGCGATCGATGGTGGTGTTGGCGCCGATTTCCACATCCGCGCCGATGGTCACGCTGCCGACCTGCGGAATCTTCAACCAGGCGCCGCGCTCGGGCGCGAATCCGAAGCCATCGCTGCCCA
Organism: uncultured Pseudomonadota bacterium; assembly: GCA_963726995.1. Taxonomy (GTDB): domain Bacteria; phylum Pseudomonadota; class Gammaproteobacteria; order Steroidobacterales; family Steroidobacteraceae; genus DAIDKA01. Next base: position 220,567 of record CAVSEP010000005.1, on the reverse strand, counting down.
CCACGCAGCCCGGATGCAGAATGGATCGCGCGCCCACCGCCACGCCGTCGCACAGCGTCACCCGGGCCACCAGCTGCACGCCCGCCGCGATGCGCACGTCCGCGCCGATGACACAGTGCGGACCGATCAGGGCGCCGGCGCCGATGCGCGAGCGTGCGCCGATCACCGCCAGGGGCCCCACCTGCGCGCCGGCATCCACCTGGGCATCCGCCGCCACGACCGCCGTGGCGTGAATGCCCGCAGCCAGCGGCGGTGTCGGATACAGAAGGCTGGCGATGCGCGCGTAGGTGGCGCGCGGATTGGGGGCGACGAGGCTGGCCACCGGACACTCGGCGGCGAAGCGTGCCTCGAGCACGACGGCCGCGGCCCGGGTCTGTTTCAGCGCCGGGCGATGGCGGCTCTCGGCCAGGAAGCTGACGGCGCGCGGGTGCGCATCCGCCAGCACCGCGACACTGTCCACCTCGCACAGCGGGTCACCGTGCAGCTCGCATCCCAAACGGACCGCGAGTTCGCCGAGGGTGACCACCATGCTCGGCGGCTTCCCGGACTGCCGGTTACTTGGCTGCCGGTTTCGGCGCTGCGGGAGCGGGCTTCGGCGCTGCGGCCTGCAGGGTCGCCAGCACCGGTTGGGTGATGTCCACCGCGGCCGAGGCATACACCACGCTGCTTTCCACCACGATCAGGTCGTAGTTCTGCGCCTTGGCGTAGACGCGCAGTTTTTCGCCCAGGGACTTCTGCAGCGTCTGCAGCGCCTCATTGCGGCGCGCATTGACGTCGTCCTGAAACTCGCTTTGCTTGCGCTGCAATTCGCGCTCACCGTCGCGGATGTCCTTGTCCTCACGGGCGCGCTGGTCGTCCGTCATGGTGGCGCCATCCTTGGTCAGCTTGTCCTCGCGCGCCTTCAGGGTCGTCTGCAGGGTCTGCAGCTCGCGCGAGCGCGGCAGGAACTCGCTGCGCAGTTCGTCCTGGATGGTTTTCGCATCCGGGGATTCCTGAATCAGCACACTGTAATTTACATAACCAATCTTCAGCTCCGCCCATGCCGGCGCTGCCGCCAGCGCCATGGTTGCAGCCGAACCCAGAATCAAAGACCTGACGACGCCCTTCACGATGCTCCTCTAGTGGGCTTCATGCCCAATTCCAACACCTGTCAATGGACCCGGATCATAGCGGAAATCCCCCGCCCTAGAATGCCTGTCCGACCGAGAACTGGAAGCGTTCGGTCTGGTCGCCCCAGGTCAGCGGACCGATGCCCGGAAGGTCGTTTTCACGCTGGGCATTGAGCGGCACGGCCAGACTGAACCGGAACAGGCCCAGGGGCGCCAGCCACTGCACCGAAAGGCCCACCGATTCCTTGAGCCGGTTGAACGCAAAGTTGTAGCTCTCCTTGGTCAGGATCGCGGTATCGCTCAGGTCCGCAACCGTCAACGACCCCGCCGACTCGCCGTAGCCCGCCGGCGGGGCGTAGAACTGCGGCGACTTGCCGGTGGAGAACACATTGCCCACATCCACGAACAGACTGACCCGGGCGCTGGAGGCGATCTTGGCCGGCATCGGGATGATCAGCTCGGTACGCGCCAGCACATTCATGTTGCCGCCGTAGGGGTTGCCGTACTGGTCCTTGGGTCCGAGCATGGACTCCTGGAAGCCGCGCACCGAATCCGGGCCGCCGCCGTAGAAGAGCTCATACGGGGGCAGCGTCGGGTCGATGCACGCGGCGGCCGCGATGGCCGTCGCAGGGTGGCACTTGGTCTTGCCCAGTCCGCCGCCGTAGCCCAGATCACCGGTGAACTGCAGTACGAACCGTCCGAACAGCGGCACGTACTTCAGGAACTCATAGTTCACCTTGTAGTACGACACGCCGGTGAGGGGCGGGGTGTAACTGAAGTTCAAGGACTGGTGCATGCCGCGGTCGGCGAACAGGCCGCGGTTGCGCGACTCGTAGCTCCAGCCGGCCAGCAGCTGCGCGACTGCGAAACGCGTGCCTTCCACCGAGTAGTAGCCGGTGCCGTAGGTGGCCGTGGTGGTATCGAAGACGGTGCCGGGGGCCTGGGCGGTGTAGGTATGGCCGTTGTTCTCCACCCACTGCAGGGACTGCAGCGCGCTGCTGCCGTCGATCGCCACCAGCTGCACGCCCTGCAGATTCACCCCGAAGTTGAAGAACTGCGACTCCGACAGGGGGTAACCGAAGGTCTCCCCCAGGGTGAGTATCTTGGTGGAGAAGTCCGAGGAGGACGAGGTGAACTGTGACTGATCGCGGAAACTGAACGAATAGGTCTTGGTCAGGTTGTCGACCGTCGTGTACGGATTGGTCAAGGAGATGCCGTACACCTTGTTGTAGACGCCGGCGTTCAGGTTGATGGACACCCGCTCCCCGGAACCCAGGAAGTTCGCATCGGTGTAGTTGCCGTTGATCTCGAACTTGTAGGTTTCCGAATAGCCCACGCCCCCGGAGATCGAGGCGCCCGGGCCTTCCTCGATCTTGTAGTCGACATCCACCTGGTCGGCGGAACCGGGAACCGGAGTGGTTTCCGAATCCACCTTGGTGATGTAGGTGAGGCGCTGCAGGCGGCGCTTGGACAGGTCCAGGTTCACGTTGGAGAGCCAGCCGCCCTCCAGGATGCGCATCTCCCGGCGCAGCACTTCGTCATTGATGTGCTTGACGCCCGAGAAGGTGATGTTGCGCACGTACACCCGGTTGCCCGGATCCACGATCATGTTCAGGTTCACGATGCCCGTGGCCTTGTCGGTGGTCGGCACCGTGTCCACCTTGGCGAAGGCATAGCCGTCCTGCCCCAGGCGGTTCTTGATCAGGTCCTCCGTGGCGGTCACGTACTTGCGGGAATAGATCTGGCCGCGACCGACCAGGATCAGCGCTTCCAGCTCATACTTCGGCACCGGGAAGGTTCCGGAAAGCTTGACGTCGCCGACCTTGTAGACCCCGCCTTCCTCGATGTTGAGGGTGATGAAGATGTCGTCCTTTTCCGGCGCGATCGCCACCTGCGTGGAATCGATCTGGAAATTCGCATAGCCGCGATCCATGTAGAAGGAACGCAGCTTCTCCTGGTCGCCCTCCAGCGACTCGCTGGAATAGCGGTCATCCTGCTTGTACCAGGACAGCAGGTTCGGGGTCTGCAGTTCGAAACCCTTGGTGATCTGCTTGTCGGAGAAGGCGTGGTTGCCGACCACATTGATGGTGCGGATCTTGGCGCGCGAGCCTTCCTTGATGGTGATCTTGATCTTCACCCGGTTGCCCGAATCGTCCTCGACCTTCTCATCGATCTGCACCGCGTACTTGCCGCGGTTGAAATAGCTCTCGGTGAGGTAGCCCTTGACCTCCTCGAGCACCGAGCGGTCGAAGGTCTTGCCGGTGGCGAGCCCCACGTTGCGCAGGGACTTCTGCAGATCCTCGGTCTTGATGTCCTTGTTGCCGGTGATCTCGAAACTCTCGATCGCCGGGCGTTCCACCAGCAGCACCACCAGGGTGCTGCCGTCGCGGCGCATCTGCACGTCGCGGAAGAAGCCGGTGCTGTACAGCGAACGGATGGCCTCGCGCACGCGCGCCGGGGTCACATGATCCCCGATGTTCACCGGCAGGTAGTTGTAGACCGTGCCCTCGGAGATGCGCTGCAGGCCCTCGAGCCTGATGTTGGTGACCGAAAAGTCGACGACCGCGCGATCCGGTGGCGCCTCCTCGGCGGGCACCGCCACGGGCCCCGCAGCGGGAGCCGGCGCCTGCGCCGAACAAACGCAAGCACCCGCGCCCAGGGCGAGGGTCATCACCAATCCAAATCGCTTCATGAACAGATTGCCGGCCCGCGTGTTGTTGGAAATTCGTGTCGAATGCCGTGTTGCGTGGCGCTTCTGGGACCACCTACGCATGCACGGACCTCGCAAGTGCGCCCCGGCTGCGGCAGAACTCCTCGGCCAGGTCGCGTGCTTGCGCATCGGCCTGCAGGACATCATCGATGCTCCCGATTCCCCCGCCGCCAGCCTTGGCCCCGTCGGACCTGGAAAGAACACATTCAATGACCGCAGGTATGTCCGGAAAGTTCAATCGGCGCTCCAGAAAAGCAGTGACGGCGACTTCATTCGCCGCGTTGAGAATAGCGGGTGCCAGCCCGCCAGTGTCCGCTACAGCCCGAGCCAGAGCAAGACACGGGAAACGGGCCGGATCGGGCGCCTGGAAATCCAGCTGCCGCGTGCGGATCAGGTCCAGGAAGTCCGTGCCGGCCTCGATGCGTTCCGGCCAGGCCAGGCCATAGGCGATGGGGGTGCGCATGTCCGGACAGGCCAGTTGCGCAAGCACCGAACCGTCGACGTATTCCACCATCGAATGCACCACGCTTTGCGGATGCACGACGATTTCCACCCTGGCGGGGGGCAGGCCGAACATGAAGCAGGCCTCGATCAATTCCAGGCCCTTGTTCATCAGCGAGGCGGAATCCACCGAAATCTTGCGGCCCATGACCCAGTTGGGGTGCTTGCAGGCCTGCTCGGGCGTGGCGCGCGCCATGGCCTCGGCAGCCCAGTCCCGGAACGGTCCGCCGGAGGCCGTGAGCAGGATGCGGCGCACGCCCAGAGGTCCTTCCCCGGGTCGGCTGCCGAAGGGCAGGCACTGGAAGATGGCGTTGTGCTCGCTGTCGATGGGCAGCAGCTGCGCGCCCGAGGCATGCACCGCGGACATCAGCAAAGGACCCGCCATCACCAGGGATTCCTTGTTGGCCAGCAGCAGGCGCTTGCCGGCGTGCGCCGCCGCGAGCGTCGAGCGCAGGCCCGCCGCGCCGACCACCGCCGCCATGACCTGGTCCACTTCAGGCAGCGTCGCCAGGGTCTCCAGCGACTCCGGTCCTGCGAGCACCCGCGTGGCCAGACCCAGCTCCCGCAGGCGCTGCTGCAGCTCCTGCGCCGCGGCAGGTTCAGTGAGCGCCGCATACTCGGGGCGGAACTGCTGGATCTGCTGCAGCAGCAGCGTCACGTTGCGACGGGCGCCTAAGGCCACGGCCCGGTAGCGATCCGGGTGACGGGCGATCACATCCAAGGTATTGACCCCGATGGACCCCGTGGACCCAAGGACTGCGATGCCCTTCATCGGGCCACTCCCAGCTCCACCAGTCCCAGCAGCAGCACCGGGACGGCGCTGGTCAGGCTGTCGATACGATCCATGACGCCGCCATGACCCGGAAACAGGGTGCCGCTGTCCTTGAGTCCCGCGAAGCGCTTCAGCAGGCTCTCGGTGAGATCCCCGACGATCGAGAAGCCGATGACCACCAGGCACAGGGGCACGAACTGCTGCACCGGGACCGCAAACCAGCGGCTGCCGCCGAAGGCCACCAGGGCGGCGAACAGCAGGCCGCCCGCCACGCCCTCCCAGGTCTTGCCGGGCGACACCAGCGGGGCGAGCTTGACGCGCCCGAAGCTGCGTCCCGCCACATAGGCACCGATGTCGGCCGCCCATACCAGGCACAGCGCGAACAGCACCCACTGTTCGCCGCGCGGCACATCCACCCGCAGGCGCACCATCGCCACCCAGGCCGGCACCAGCGCCAGCACCCCGGCGAGGCCGGCCGACCAGGCCGCGGCCCGGCGCGGGGCGAACAGCACCCACAGCAGCGCCACCACCCACCAGGCCAGCGCCGCCGCCAGCACCGCCGAGCGCGCCGGTTCGAACTGCGTTGCCCGCCACAGCAGCGGCAGGCAGGCGCCGATCAGCAGCACGTACAGCGCGCGCGCGCGGGTGGTGCGCAGCTTCAGAAATGCCGACCACTCCCAGGCCCCCGCCAGCAGCAGCAGGGTCATGGCGATCACCGTGGCGACCGGCGGCAGCCGCAGGATGATGATGAGCAGCAGCCCGATCAGGACCACGGCGGTGATGATGCGGGTCCTAAGCACTCGCGGGGCTCCGGGTCTGGTCCGGGGTGCGCCCGAAGCGCCGCTCGCGGGCGGCGAAGAAGGCCAGGGCCGCATCCAGCTCGTGCTCATCAAAATCCGGCCACAGGCAATCGGTGAAGTACAACTCGGTATAGGCGAGGTTCCACAGCAGGAAATTGCTGATGCGGCGCTCCCCGCCGGTGCGCACGAACAGGTCCGGATCCGGCAGCTCGGCCAGCTGCAGCGCCCGCGCCACCTGCTCCTCGGTGATGTCCGCCGGGCGCAGCGCGCCGGCGGCGCATCTGGCGGCCAGCGCGCGCACCGCGCCGGTGATGTCCCAGCGTCCGCCATAGCTCATGGCGATGTTCAGGGAAAGTCTGGCGTTGCCGGCAGTGCGCGCCTCGGCGGCGGCCAGGTACGACTGCAGGCGCACGCTCAGGCGCTGCCGCTCGCCGATGAAGCGCAGGCGCACGCCGTTGGCGTGCAGCTCATCGACTTGGCTGTCCAGCGCATCGACGAACAGGCCCATCAGCAGCGACACCTCTTCCGCGGGCCGCGCCCAATTCTCGCTGGAGAATGCGAAGACCGTGAGCGCCCCGATACCTCGGGCCGTGCACGCTTGCACGCAAGCGCGCAGGGCGCTGATGCCGGCCTTGTGGCCAGCATGCCGCGGCAGTTTCCGCGCAGCGGCCCAGCGGCCGTTGCCGTCCATGATGATCGCCACATGACGGGGGAGGTTCACGCTCATGCAGGCCGTCTCAGACCTGCATGATCTCCTTTTCCTTGGTCGCCAGCATTTGGTCGATGTCGGCGACATGCTTGTCGGTGAGCTTCTGGACATCCGTTTCCGCGCGTCGCTCATCGTCCTGGGAGATCAGTTTGTCCTTGAGCGCTTCCTTGATATCCGACATCACATCGCGGCGTACGTTCCGCACCGCCACGCGCGCGCCTTCGGCGTCCTGGCGGATCACCTTGGTGAACTCGCGGCGGCGCTCCTCGGTGAGCGGCGGCATCGGAATGCGGATGATGGTGCCCGCGGTCATCGGATTTAAGCCCAGATCGGATTTGTGGATCGCCTTCTCGATGGCCTGCACCACGCTCTTTTCCCACGGCGAGACCACCAGCGTGCGGCCGTCCTCCACGGCGATGCTCGCCACCTGCTGCAGCGGCACATCCGAGCCGTAGTAGTCGACCTTCAGGTGTTCGATCAGGCTGGGGTGCGCGCGCCCGGTGCGCATCTTCTTCAGATCCGCCTGGAACTGCGCCACGCACTTGCCCATGCGGCTCACTGCGTCTTTCTTGATGTCTTCGAGCATGGTTGCCCCTATTCGAATGTGACAGCCGTACCGATCTCTTCACCGCGCGCGATGCGGGTGAGGTCACCCGGATTGTTCAGGTTGAACACGCGCAGCGGCAGCCGGTTGTCACGGCACATGACGATGGCCGTGGCATCCATGACGTTCAGGCGATCCTGCAGCACCTTGTCGAAGGTCAGCTGGGTGTAACGCTGGGCCGCGGGGTTGCGCACCGGATCATCCGAGTACACGCCGTTGACCTTGGTGGCCTTGAGCAGCACATCGGCGTTGATCTCGATGGCGCGCAGCGACGCGGCCGTATCGGTGGTGAAGAAGGCATTGCCGGTGCCGGCCGCGAAGATCACGATCCGGCCCTTCTCCAGATGACGGATGGCGCGCCGACGGATGTAGTCCTCGCACACCTGGTTGATGCGGATCGCCGACATCACCCGTGACTGCATCCCCAGGCTTTCCAGGGCATCCTGCATGGCGACCGCATTCATGACCGTCGCGAGCATGCCCATGTGATCGGCCGTAACCCGATCCATGCCGGCCCGGGCGAGCCCCGCGCCGCGGAAGATGTTGCCGCCGCCGACCACCACGGCGACCTGGGTGCCCATCTGCACGATTTCCTGGATTTCCCCGGCGATGCGCTTGAGCATGGCCGGATCGATGCCATAGTCCCCGCCGCCCAGCAGGGCTTCGCCGGACAGTTTCACCAGGATGCGCGAGTATCGCCGCGTGCTATCGGTCATACGGACTTCACCCTCCTGCATAAAGAAAACCCCGCCGGAGCGGGGTCTTCCTGTGAGCCTTACTTTGAGCTCTTGACCTGTGCCATGACCTCGGCGACGAAGTCATCTTGCTTCTTTTCAATTCCGGCTCCGACCTCGAAGCGCTCGAACGCCTTGACGGTGGCCTTGGCGCCCTTGAGCAGCTTCTCGATGCTCTGGTCCGGATCCTTCACGAAGGCCTGGCCGGCCAGGGTGATCTCACCCAAGGACTTGCGCAGGCGGCCCTCGACCATCTTCGCCACGATCTCCGGAGGCTTGCCCTCGGCCTGCGCCTGGTCGGTGAGGAAGGCGCGCTCCTTGGCCACCACGTCGGCCGGGACATCGGCCATGGTCACGTACTTCGGATTGCTCGCCGCCACATGCATGGCCACGTCGTGCGCCAGCACCGGGTCCCCGCCTTCGATGGCCACCAGGGCGCCGATGCGGGTGCCGTGCACGTAGGCACTGACATGGCCGCTGGAAGTGAGCACCGCGAAGCGCCGCACGCTGATCTTCTCGCCGATCTTGGCGACCAGCGCCCGGCAACGCTCATCGATGGTCTCGCCGCTGTCCAGGCGCTGCTGCGCCAGATCCTGCAGCGAGGCCGGCCGCACCTGCAGGGCCTTGGCGGCCACCGCCTGCGAGAAGGCGCCGAAGTCACCGCCGCGCGCCACGAAATCGGTCTCGCAGTTCACCTCCACCATGGCGGCCGCATGGCCGTCGGCGGAACGTTCGATCACGATGACGCCCTCGGCGGCCACGCGGGTCGCCTTCTTGTCGGCCTTGGCGAGGCCCTGCTTGCGCATGAGCTCGGCGGCGGCGTCCATGTCGCCCTGGGTCTCCACCAGCGCCTTCTTGCACTCCATCATGCCGGCGCCGGTGCGCTCACGGAGCTGCTTCACTGCATCTGCTGTGATGTTCATAGGAATTCCACGCAAAGCCCCAACGCCGGTTGGCGCCGGGGCGACTCAAAACGCTACTGGGCGGCGCCGCTTTCGCCGGCGGCCGGACTCTCCGGTGCGACTTCCGCGGTCTGGGGGCGCCGGCGCACCACGCCACCGCGGCCCGCGGGAGCCGCAGCCTCGCCGGGCACTGCGGCCGCGGCGGCCGGCACTTCCGCGCCTTCATCCAGGTCATCCAGGTCGACGGCCGCATCATCGGCGCCTTCCGGCGTCTTCACCGGCAGGCGGCGACGCACCGGCGCCTTCTTGTTGCGCACCGGGGCCTGGGGCTTCGGACGGGGCTTGCCGCTCTTGCGGCGCGGCTGCCCGGCCTCGTCCAGCTCCACGAATTCGTCTTCGCCCACCGCGACCTGCGGCACCGAGGCCTTGCCATCGATGACCGAGTCGGCGATTCCCGAGGCGTACAGCAGGATGGCGCGCATGGCGTCATCGTTGCCCGGGATCACATAGTCGATGCCTTCGGGGCTGCAGTTGGTGTCCACGACCGCCACCACCGGAATCCCGAGCTTCTTCGCCTCGTGAATGGCGATCTTCTCGTGACCCACGTCGATGACGAACATGACATCGGGCAGCGATTCCATGTGCTTGATGCCACCCAGGCTGCGCTCGAGCTTTTCCATCTCGCGGCGCAGCTGCGTGGCTTCCTTCTTGCCGCGCTTGTCCAGCGCGCCGCTGGCCTGCAGCTCGGTGATCTCGGCCAGGCGCTTGATGGACTGGCGGATGGTCTTGAAATTGGTGAGCATGCCCCCCAGCCAGCGCTGGTTGACGTAGGGCATGGCGCTGCGGGTGGCCTCCTTCTGGACGGCATCCCGTGCGGAACGCTTGGTGCCGACGAACAGCACCTTGCCGCCATCGGCGACAATGCCCTTGATGAAGGCCGCCGCCTGTGCGTACAGGGGCTGGGTCTTCTCAAGGTTGATGATATGGATCTTGTTACGCTCGCCGAAGATGAAAGGGGCCATCTTCGGGTTCCAGAAGCGGGTCTGGTGTCCGAAATGGACGCCCGCTTCCAGCATCTGTCTCATGGACACGCCGGACATGTGAACTCCTGACTGTAGGGTTAAGCCTTGCGCGTATCCCTGGCAGCCACCTGAAACATTGCTGTTCAGGCACCCAGCCACCGGGTTCCGATACGCGTATGGAATTTCTCGTCGTTGCCAACGAGGGCGGCGCTTTATACCATGAAGCTCCCGTCGGAACAATGTCTTACGGGCCACCACCACTGCCAGATAATGCACATAACCATCAAGTCCCCCGAAGACCAGCAAAAGATGCGCGAGGCCGGCCGTCTGGCCGCCGAAGTGCTCGACATGATCGGCCCCCATGTGGTGCCCGGCGTCACCACCGAGGAGCTGGACCGGCGCTGCTATGAGCACATCGTCAATGTGCAGGGCACCATCCCGGCGAACCTCAATTACCGGGGGTTCCCGAAGACCATCTGCTCTTCGGTCAACCACGTGGTCTGCCATGGCATCCCCAACGACCGCAAGCTCAAATCCGGGGACATCGTCAACATCGATGTCACCGTGATCAAGGATGGCTTCCACGGGGATACCAGCCGCATGTACTACGTCGGCAAGCCGCCCGTGGGCGCCCAGCGCCTGACGGAGGTGTGCTTCGAGGCCATGTGGCGCGGCATCCGCACGGTTAAACCCGGTTCCCGGCTGGGGGACATCGGCCATGCCATCCAGGACTACGTGGAATCCCTGAATTACTCGGTGGTTCGCGAGTACTGCGGCCATGGCATCGGCCGCATTTACCACGAGGATCCGCAGATCCTGCACTATGGGGAGCCGGGGACCGGCCTGGAACTTCAGCAGGGCATGACCTTTACAGTGGAACCGATGGTCAACGCGGGCAAACGCCATGTGCGGCTGCTGCCGGACGGCTGGACCGTCGTCACCAAGGACCACTCCCTGTCGGCCCAGTGGGAGCACACCTGCCTGGTCACCGAGACGGGTGTGGATATCTTGACCTTGGGCGCGGCAGATCGACATTGAATGAATCTCTCGAGGAACTGCTCCCCGAGGCAGTGATTGGCGCGCCATGGCCGCTGCTCGTCCGCCTGCCGGGGCTGCTGGCCGCCCATCCCGGCTCCCGCGAGGAATACCGGCGCCTGCTGGGCCAGGCCCATGAGGAACTGAAGGCCCGCTTCCTGGCCGAGGAGCCGGTGGAGACGCTGGTCCACGCCCGCGCGGCCCTCATCGACACGGTGCTGCGCCAGGTCTGGTTCGAGCACCTGGGCGACGGGAACCGTCACGGGGCGCTGGTCGCCGTGGGCGGCTACGGCCGGGGCGAACTGCACCCCTGCTCGGACATCGACATCCTGCTGCTGGTGGCACGGGCGCCGGATGCGGCCGAACGCTCGCAGGTGGAGCGGCTGATCACCTTCCTCTGGGACATCGGACTGGAGGTGGGCCACAGCGTGCGCACCGTGGCCGAAAGCGTGCAGGAAAGCGCGGCCGACGTGAGCGTGATGACGACGCTGCTGGAAGCGCGCCTGCTGCATGGCGATGCGGCGCTGCTGGAGGCGATGAATGCCGCCCTCAGTCCGCCCGGGATCTGGCCGGAAAAGGAATTCTTCGAGGCCAAGGTCAAGGAACAGGCGGATCGGCACCTGAAGGCCAACGACACGGCCTACAACCTCGAACCCAACGTGAAGACCGGGCCCGGGGGCCTGCGCGACATCCAGACCATCGGCTGGGTGGCCAAGCGCCATTTCGGCGCCGAATCACTCGATGGCCTGGCGCGCCGCGGCTTCATCTCGGCGAGCGAGCTGCGGCGCCTGAAGCAGGCCCAGTCATTCCTGTGGAAGGTGCGCTTCGGACTGCACATCGTGACCGGCCGGCGCGAGGACCGGCTGCTGTTCGATCATCAGCTGAAGCTGGCGCAGACCTTCGGCTACGAGGACGCCACCTACACGCTGGCGGTCGAGCAGTTCATGCAGCGCTACTACCGCACCGTCATGGATGCGAGCCTGCTCAATGAACTGCTGCTGCAGCTGTTCCGGGAAGCCATCCTCAGCAACGAGGAGGACATCCGGCCGCTGAACGCGCGCTTCCAGGTGCGCAACGGGTCGCTGGAGGCCCGCAGCGACGATGTGTTCGCGCGCACGCCTTCCGCGCTGCTGGAGCTGTTCGTACTGCTGCAGCAGAATCCGGACATCAAGGGCGTGCGCGCCTCGACCATGCGCGCGGTCACCCGCAGCCTGTGGCTGATCGACGAGGAGTTCCGCCAGAACCCGCGCCATCATCGGCTCTTCATGGAAATCCTGCGCGCCCCGGTCGGCGTCACCCATGAGCTGCGGCGCATGAACACCTATGAAGTGCTGGGTCGCTACATCCCGGCCTTCGGTCGCATCGTGGGACGCATGCAGTACGACCTGTTCCACGCCTACACGGTCGATGCGCACACGCTGTTCGTCCTGAGCAATCTGCGCCGCTGGGCCATCCCGCGCTACGACCACGAGCTGCCGGAACTCTCGCGGCTCATGCAGCAGCTGCCGAAGCCGGAGATCGCCTACCTCGCGGCCCTCTTCCATGACATCGCCAAGGGGCGCGGCGGGGACCACTCGGAATTAGGCTCGGTGGATGCCGAGGCCTTCTGCCTGGAGCAGGGTCTGTCGCGCTACGACGCGCGCCTGGTCGCCTGGCTGGTGCGCAACCACCTGGAGCTGTCGGTCACGGCGCAGAAGCAGGACATCACCGACCCTGAAGTGGTCAGCGCCTTCGCCCGCCGGGTGGGCGATGAGACCCATCTGGATCACCTGTACGTGCTGACCTGCGCCGACGTGCGCGGCACCAACCCGAAACTGTGGAACTCCTGGAAGGCCTCGCTGTTCCACGAATTCTACGAGCGGGTCAAGCGCGCCCTGCGCCGCGGCCTGGAAAGTCCGATCGACCAGGAGGAACTGATCCGCGAGACCCAGGGCGCCGCCCGAGTGCTGCTCACCGGCTACGGGATCAGCGCCGAGGACATCGAGCGGCTCTGGGCGCGCTTCTCGCAGCAGTACTTCCTGCAGTACACGCCCGAGGAAGTCGCCTGGCATACCCGCCTGCTCATCGAGCGCCAGCCCGGTCCCGGGGACACGCTGGTCGCCATCGAGCCGCGCAGCGTGCGCGGCACCACCGCCGTGCTGGCCTTCGTGCCCGAAGGCATCCAGGGTTTCGCGCGCACCACGGCGGTGCTCGACCAGCTGGGCCTCAACATCGTCGATGCGCGCGTCTCGCCCACGGATGACGGCTTCACGCTTAGGGCTGTACCACATCCTGGAGGATGACGGCGCGCCCATCACCGACCAGGACCGGCAGACCGAAATCGAGTTCGCGGTGCTGCGGGCCCTGCAGCGCGCGGATGCCAACATGCCGGTGGTCTCGCGGCGCGCGCCGCGCCAGGCACGCATGTTCAACACCGCCACGCAGGTCACCATCACGGTGGACGAGCGCAACCAGCGCTCGGTGCTGGAGCTGATCGCGGGCGACCGGCCGGGACTGCTGTGTGACGTCGGCAAGGTGCTCATGCAGCAGCACATCGAGCTGCGCAAGGCGAAGATCATGACGGTGGGCGAGCGTGCCGAGGACGTGTTCTATGTGACCGACCTGCAGCACCGGCCCCTGAATGAGCAGACCGCGCTGCGCCTGAAGGAGCAGCTGCTGCAGGCGCTGGATCAGCGCACCGCCGCATGAATCCGCGCCTCGCGTCCCTGCACACCTATCCTTTCGAGAAGCTCGGCAAGCTGCTGGCCGGAGCGCAGGCCCCCGCGCACCTGCCGGCCATCCCCCTGTCCATCGGCGAACCGCAGCACGATCCGCCGCCCTTCCTGCTGGAAGCGCTGCGCCAGGGCGTCGCTCGCCTGGGCGCCTATCCGGCGACCGCCGGGACGCTCGAACTGCGCAGCAGCGCGGCGCGCTGGCTCGAGCGGCGCTTCGGCCTGCGCCCGGGGAGCGTGGAACCGGCCGGCATGGTGCTGCCGGTCAACGGCACGCGCGAGGCGCTGTTCGCGCTGGTGCAGGCGGCGGTCGATACCAGCAAGGCCCCGCTGGTGATCACGCCCAACCCCTTCTATCAGATCTACGAGGGCGCAGCGCTGCTGGCCGGGGCGACGCCCTACTACTTGAATGCGACCGCGCAGACGAACTTCGTCCCCGACCTGGACTCGATACCGCAGGCAGTGCTGGATCGCACCCAGGTGCTGTTCCTGTGCAGTCCCGGCAATCCCACCGGCGCGGTGCTGCAGGCGAACTTCCTGGCGCGCGCCCTGGATCTGGCCGAGCGCCATGACTTCATCGTGGCGGCCGATGAGTGCTACGCGGAGATCTTCCCCGACGAGGCCGCGCCCCCTCCCAGCCTGCTGCAGGTCGCGCAGGCCACCGGACGCGACCGCTTCGAGCGCTGCATCGTGTTCCACAGCCTCTCCAAGCGCTCCAGCGTCCCCGGCCTGCGCTCCGGGTTCGTGGCCGGGGACCCGCAGCTGATGCGCCAGTTCCTGCTGTATCGCACCTACCAGGGAGGTGCCATGTCGCCCATGGTGCAGCTGGCCAGCACCGTGGCCTGGGAGGATGACGCCCATGTGCGGGTCAATCGAGCGCTGTACCGTGAAAAATTCGACCGGGTGCTGCCGATTCTGTCACCGGTGCTTAACGTGCAGCGGCCGGAAGGGGCCTTCTACCTGTGGGTCGACGTCGGCGGGCGACGATGAGCGCTTCACGCGCGAGCTGTACACCACGCAGAATGTCACCGTACTGCCCGGCAGCTATCTGGGACGTGCCACCGAGGCGGGCAACCCCGGGGCCGGACGGGTGCGCCTGTCATTGACCGCCACGGTGGCGGACTGCGTGACGGCCGCGACGCGCATTTCGGATTTCATCAAGAGCCGCTGAACTCAAAGGGACCATGAGCGACACACAGAAACTGCAAGGCCTGATCGAGGCCGCGTTCGAGAAGCGCGCCGAGATCACGCCCAAGACCGTCTCGCGCGAACTGTTCGAGGCGCTGGAGAGCTGCATCGGGCGGCTGGACCGCGGCGAGCTGCGGGTGGCCGAGAAGCAGGCCGGCGGCTGGATCGTGCACCAGTGGCTGAAGAAGGCCGTACTGCTGTATTTCCGGGCCCATGACAATGAGGTCGTGGATGCCGGCTACTCGAAGTTCTACGACAAGGTGCCGCTCAAGTACACCGGCTACTCCAGCGCCCAGTTTCGCGCCGATGCCACCCGCGTGGTGCCCCACGCCATCGTGCGCAAGGGCGCCTACGTGGGACCCAATGCGGTGCTGATGCCCAGCTACATCAACATCGGCGCCCACGTGGACGCCGGCACCATGGTGGACACCTGGGTGACGGTCGGCTCCTGCGCACAGATCGGCCGCAATGTGCACCTCTCGGGCGGCGTGGGCATCGGCGGCGTCCTGGAGCCGCTGCAGGCCAATCCCACCATCATCGAGGATGACTGCTTCATCGGCGCGCGCTCGGAGATCGTCGAGGGGGTGATCGTGGAAGCCGGTTGCGTGATCTCCATGGGCGTCTTCATCGGCCAGAGCACCAAGATCTTCGACCGCACCACAGGCGAAGTGCTGCAGGGACGGGTGCCGGCCGGCTCCGTGGTCGTCTCCGGCAGCCTGCCTTCGGCCGACGGTCGCTACTCGCTGTACTGCGCCGTCATCGTCAAGAAGGTGGATGCCCAGACCCGGGCCAAGACCTCCATCAACGAGCTGCTGCGCGCCGCGGACTGACCATTTATAACCGCGGTCATACCGTGGCGCGACTGACTGTGTAACTGCCGGTCCCTAGGATCTGTTCGCAGGCGAACAATCCTAACCAGGGACTTTTCATGCACAATCGCTCTTGGCTACTGGCCGCCCTGGCGGCCAGTCTGCCGCTGGATGCCGCCCTCGCGCAGCAGACCGATGCGCCCGCGACCCAGGAGATTGACGCCCTGCTGCATCGCCCCGATGCGCAGGAACAACGCATCAAGGCGCTGGAACAGAAACTCCAGGACCAGAACGCCGCGGTCGGCGGCACGGGCACAGCAGCTGCCGGTACCACGACTGCGCCTCCCGCGCCGCCCTCCAATCTGGCCTCCGGCACCAAGGTGAACGCGAGTCCCAGCGGCTATTGGCTCGCCTCGGCGGACGGCTCCAACGTAGTTCGCTTTCGCGGCAACATCGCCTTCGACGGTCGCTGGTACTCCGACGGCAGCTCTGCGGACAGCCAGAACACCTGGCTGTTCCGCAAGGTGCGCCCCTACTTTGAAGGCACTCTCGATGACATCTACGATTTTCGGCTGATGCCGGATTTCGCGGGCGGCAAAACGCTACTGGTCGATGCCTATGCGGCCGCACGCTATGCCGAATGGTTCGTCGTGCAGGCCGGAAAATTCAAGGCCCCGGTCGGCCTTGAGCGCCTGCAGCCGGATCAGTACGACCGGTTCATCGAACTGGGACTCCCCAGTTCCCTGGTGCCCAATCGCGACCTCGGCGTGCAGCTGGGCGGTGACCTGTTTCAGGGCGGCATTGGTTATGCAGTCGGTCTGTTTGACGGTGATTTGGATGGTCAGAGCACCGACGCGAATCCGACGCCCGACACCACCACCACCGGCAAGAAGGACTGGGAGGGTCGTGTCTTCTTTCAGCCATTCGTGGTCGCGGACAGCCCCTACCTGCGCGGACTCGGTTTCGGGCTCAGTGGCACCTATACCAACTTCATCGGCAGCCCGACGAACACCTTCATCCCCTCGTATAGGACGCCGGGACAGCAGTCATTGTTCTCCTATCGCGCGGCGACGACCGCTGCGCCGAACAGCCCGACCTACGCAAACGGCCAACGCAGCCGCTGGTCGCCGCAGGCGTACTACTACGCCGGCAGTCTTGGAATTCTCGCCGAGTACGTGGAATCGTCCCAGGGGGTGGCCAGACAGGTCAGCACGCAGCTGCGACGCACCGGGCGCATGGAAAACTCCTCCTGGCAGGTGCAGGCCGCCTATTTCCTGACCGGCGAGCGCGAGGCCTACAATAGCTTTACGCCGCTGTCGACCTTCCAACCCGGCAAGTCCGGCATCGGCGCCCTGGAACTGGTCGCGCGCTACCAGGAGCTGCACTTTGACAGGGCCGCATTTACCGCGGGAGCCTCGTCCTTCGCAGATCCCACGACCGTGGCGCGCGCGGCGCGCGATCTGGGCGTGGGCCTGAACTGGTACTTGAATCAGAATGTGCGCTGGATGGTTCGACTTCGATCACACCCAGTTTGAGGGCGGCGCCATATCGGGCGACCGACCCGATGAGAAGGCGTTCCTGATGCAGATTCAGATGACGTTCTGACCATGAAGACCGGACCGGTGCAATACCGCCAGATCGGTAAAATGAACCGTATGTATGGCGATTTGGCCCCTGCGCCGCGCCGCATCGGAGATTACGGGATGAAAGCAGGTGCTTTGGTTTGCTGGCGAGTCTGGCGGCCACGAGCGTGGCGATTCTGGCCGGATGCGCAACCTCTGCCCCGGTGGTGGCGGGTGCCGTCGGCCCGGCAGGTCCGCTACGACGAGTGGGGAGCCGACGGGCAAGTTGGTGGTATACAGCGCCACGACCGTCTACACCGCGGAACAATCGCGCTACGCGCTGCATACCTCCTACACTCTGTACGATGCCAAGGGCGGGCCGCCGCAGAAGGTGCACAATCACGCCGGGTCTGTTCGCCGCCGACCCGGTTACGGTGACGCTGGCTGCCGGCCAGTATCGAATCCGGGCCCTTGCCACCTCCGCAGGCGCCGTCGCTCGTGCCGGTGGTCGTGGCGGCCGGGCGCACCACCACCGTCTATCTGGATGATACGAGCATTCCCTTGGAGCTGCAGGCGAGCGGCGCAACAGGTCAAACTGCCCGATGGTCATGTGGTTGGCTGGCGGGCGCAGTAGATACTGCCGCAGCCCCGGCAATACGGCGCTGTTGCCGTTCCGTTACAAAAATCCTTCCGATATCGCGAGATTCGCTGGAATACTTGTGCCGCATGGAACAGTCGCCGCACATCCTGTTTGTCGAGGACGACCCGGAGATCCGGGGCCTGGTAGCTGACTTTCTCGAGCACAACGGCTACCGGTTGAGCGTGGCCAAGGATGGTCGCGAAATGGACCGGGTGCTGGGCGTGAGTCGGATCGATCTGCTGATCCTCGACATCATGCTGCCGAAGGAAGACGGCCTGTCGCTGTGCCGCCGGGTTCGCGCCAGCAGCAATGTGCCGATAATCATGCTCACGGCACGCGCCAGTGAAGTCGATCGCGTCGTCGGTCTGGAAATCGGTGCCGATGACTACCTGACCAAACCATTCGGCACCCACGAGCTGCTGGCGCGCATCCGCGCGCTGCTGCGACGTGCGCAATCAGTGGCGCGAACGCCGCAGGCGCGGCAACGCTCGGTCCTGCAGTTCGCCGGCTGGAAGCTGGACGTTGGGACCCGGCGTCTGACCTCGGCGGACGGTGCCCAGGTGCCGCTGACCGGCGGTGAATTTGAACTGCTGGCTGCCCTGTGCGAGCGTCCCAACCGGGTCCTCACGCGCGACCAGCTGCTGGATCTCACCCGCGGCCGCAGCCCGGCGCTGTTTGATCGCAGCATCGATATCCAGGTCAGCCGCCTGCGACGTAAGATAGAAGCGGATCCGAAGGATCCGATGCTGATCCAGACGGTGCGCTCTGGAGGCTATATCTTTACTGCCGAGGTCACCGCCGCTTGAAACGACTGCTGCGCTGGCTGGTGCCGGCCGGCTTTCGCGGGCAGGTGGCCGCCATCCTGATACTCGGCGTGGTGCTCTCACAGGTGCTCGCCGGCGTGCTCTACCTCGTGTCGCTGCCGCAATGGCAGCGGGTGCTGCGGCCGGACCTGGCCGTTACCAAGGTTGCGATGGTCGTCAGCCTGCTCGAGTCGGTGCCGGTCGCCGACCGGGAGACCTTCGCCCGTTTGTGGGACGAACCCCAGTTCCGCGTGCATTACGAGCCTGCGGTCGACGCGCTGCCCGCGCAGCCGGCGCCGCCGGATCCGGCACTTGCGGGCGCAAGTCATCGCCAAAGCCGCACAAGGATCCCGCAGCGGTGCAGGTCATTGCGCAAGTCGGCACGCTGGGGCCCAACGGGAAGCTGATCACGGTGCTGCTGCGCGGCGGCGGTGCCGTGCAGATCGCAACCCAGGTCGGGCTGGAGATCCGTGTCGGATTGCTGGAGCAACTCGCCACCATCGCATTTCTGGTCTTCGCGACCGCCGGACTGTGGTTCTGGGTGACCCGGACGGTCAATCGTCCCGTGGACCGGTTTGCCCGTGCCGCCGAGCGCGTCGGCGTCGACGTGCACTCCCCGCCGCTCGCCGTGCATGGCCCACTCCAGTTGCAGCGGGCCATCCGCGCCTTCAACGAAATGCAGGTGCGGCTGCAGCGGCTGCTGAACGATCGAACTTTGATGCTCGCCGCAATCAGCCACGATCTGGGGACGCCGCTGACGCGGCTGAGACTGCGGGTGGAGACGGATCGGATGGACGACAAGACGAAGATGCTCGCCGATATCGAGGCCATGCAGATCATGCTCAGCTCGGCGCTGTCATTCGTGCGCGGCGTCGATGACGCCGAGCCGCGCGAAGTGGTGGATCTGGATTCGCTGCTACAGACCGTCTGCGACCTGGTCTGCGATCTGGGCGGCGACGTGAGCTACGGGGCACCGACGCACAGCAACTACAAATGCAAGCCGCAGGCGATGCTGCGGGCGCTGACCAATGTGGTGCTCAATGCCGCCAAGTATGGCGAGCACGCCTGGGTTTCCCTGCAGCGCATCGCGGACCGCGGCTTTGTCGTGGAAGTCCAGGATGACGGGCCCGGCATTCCGGACAGCGAAAAGACCAAGGTCTTCGAGCCTTTCTATCGTACCGATGAGGCGCGCGAATCCGACCGCCAGGGAATGGGTCTTGGCCTGTCCATCGCACGCTCCGTCATCCTCGCGCATGGCGGTGTGATCGAGCTGCGTGATCGTGAGCCGCACGGCCTGAACGTGCACATCTTCCTTCCGGCGACCCAATCCTCCGGCCTCTAAAGGTTGCTGTTGTGGCGCGGCCCGGCCGCGCACCGGTTCGGTGCCCGGCACCCGCTACAGGTCACGCGCGAGTGCGCATGCAGCGGCATTGAGCACAGCGCGCGGCCGGCAATGACGCCGCCGTGCCACCAGCAAATCCCTATAATCACCGCGTCGCGACGCATTCCGTGGCTCGCCGGACGTTGCGGGACGGAAGGTGGCATGGATATTGCTTCCTGGTTCTTCGGACGGTTTGCCGTCTGACGACGTGCCCAAAGACGGGCACTGGGCAACGACGCCTGCATTCGCGGTTCCCCGTTTTCCGGGGTTTCGCGATGCAGGTTTTTTTTCGTTCACGGAATATGCTCATGCAAAGGACATTGTTGTGAAGAGCCTCGCGATCGGTGCCCGCAATTCGACAATCGGATTTGCATTCGCGCTCAGCGTGGCGCTGTGCGGATCGGTGGCCGCAGCCGACAGCACCCAGTCGGCCGGGAATACCTTGGCGGATTGGACGCCCATTGCCGACGTGCGTCTGCGCTATGAAGACGTGGGCCAGGTGCCGCTGCGCGAGGATGCCGAGGCGCTCACGCTGCGCGCCCGGCTGGGTTTTCAGACTTCACCGCTTTGGGGCATATCGTTGCTGACGGAAGGCAATTTCATCCTGCCCATCGACGACCGCTATCGAGCGGATCCGGCGGTGGCCAGCCAGACCCAGTATCCGGTAGTGGCCGACCCGCGTGACCACGAGCTCAATCGTCTGCAGCTGCAGAGCTCCGCCCTGCCGGGCACGACGGTAACCTTCGGTCGGCAGCGCATCCTGATGGATGATCAGCGTTTCGTCGGCAACTCCGGCTGGCGCCAGCACGAACAGACCTTTGATGCCTTGCGGACCGTGAACCGCAGCATTGCGGGCCTGACGATTGATGTGGCCTACATGGACCGGTTCCACCGGGTGTACGCCGATGAATCGCCACAGGGCACTTACCGCGGCTCGATGTTTCTGGGAAATGTGGCTTACCAGACGCCGGCGGGCAAGCTCACCGGCTTCGCATATCTGCTGAGCTTCGATGCCATCACGACATTTCCCGGCCTCACGCCCGCCGCTGCGGCGGCGCTCAATCCGGCCCTTGCCTCTACCAGCACCTACGGCGGCCGATTTGTCGGCGATCATGCTTTCGGGATAGCAAGAATCGGCTACGTCGCCTCCTATGCCACTCAACGGCAACGCGGCGATAATCCGTACCAATTCACAAACTTCTATTATCTTGGCGAGCTGTCCGCGGCTATCGGCCCGCTCAGCGTCACGGCGGGTGACGAAGTCATGCAGGGCAACGGCACCATCGGATTTGCGACACCGCTGGCAACCAATCACGCTTTTGACGGCTGGGCAGATAAGTTTCTGACGACACCGGCGAACGGGCTCATGAATCGATACCTGTCCATGATGTATCAGTGGCCGACAGCAGGTGAGTTCAAGAACGTGTCGGCCAAGGCTGTTTTCCGCAGCTTTGCGCCACAACACACCGCCGGCAGTTATGGCTCAGAGTGGGACTTCCAGATCTCGGCCAAGTGGCGCCGATTCACACCGGCGATTGTCCTGGCCGACTACCGTGCAGCCGCGAGCACGCCGGCCACGGTAGCGCGCGATACCCGAAAACTGTTCGTACTCGTGGACTTCAGTCTCTAGGGGATACCCGACTCACCACCGGTGAGCGCGCTACCCGGCCCATGACCGGGCACGCGCGATCGGACCCGCCCGGCGTCGTGGATTGCGCCGGTGGCGCGATCAGTTTTGTAACTGAGTGTTTCAGACGCCGCGACGCGACACGGTATGGTGCAATTTCTGCGCGCACACCGCGTCAGTGCGCCCCATGATGCTGCCTCGAGTCCTACCAGGCCGCTGCTGATGTCCTTTGCCCGCTGCATCTTTGGTAAGTCCTGCACGATTGCCGCATCGCTCAGGACGGCTGCCTGCGAGTGAGGATTCTATTCGGCCCGCGAGGCCCGTAGCGGACGACGAGATGCAGCAGCGCCCCCCAATCGATCTAGATGCCGCTGCGGACGCGCAGCCGCACAAATGACTTGAGAGCTATCGCCCATGTGGATCATCCGGACAGCCCTACGCAATCCCTACACCTTCTTCGTGCTGGCGATCGTGATCGTGCTGTTTGGTTCGCTGGCGGGCCTGCGCACCCCGGTGGATATCCTGCCGGACATCAAGCTGCCGGTGATCAGTGTGGTGTGGACCTACGTCGGCATGCCGCCAGCCGACATGTCCAATCGCATCATCACCTACTATGAACGCCAGATGACCACGGCGGTCACCGACATCGATCATATCGAGTCGCAGTCGCTGCCCGGCGTGGGCGTGGTGAAGGTGTTCTTCCACCCCGACGTGAACGTCAATGCCGCACTGAGTGAGGTGATCGGCATATCGCAGACGGTGCTCAAGCGCCTGCCGCCCGGCATCACCCCGCCGCAGATCCTGAGCTACAACGCCTCCAGCGTGCCGGTGCTGCAGCTGGCCTTGTCGGGCAAGACCCTCACGGACCAGCAGCTCTACGACCTGTCCAACAATTTCATCCGGCCGCGACTCGCCGAAGTCGAAGGCGCCGCGGTTCCCTCGCCCTACGGCGGCAAGGCCCGCCAGGTTCAGGTGGACCTGGACCCGGCGGCCCTGCACGAGAAGAACCTCACGCCCGATGACGTCGTCAACGCCATTCAATTGCAGAACCTGCTGCTGCCGGCCGGCACCGAAAAGATCGGCAAATTCGAATACCAGGTGCTGCTCAATGCCAGCACCGATACTCTGGACGCACTCAACAGCCTGCCGATCAAACGCGTCGATGGCACGGTGGTCTACCTGCATGATGTCGCACACGTTCGCGACGGCTACTCGCCGCAGCAAAACATAGTCCGCGTCAACGGCCTGCACTCCGTGCTCACGACAATCCAGAAGAACGGCTCCGTCTCGACCTTAAGCATCATCAGCCAGGTCAAGGAACTGCTGCCGCTGATCAAGGCCGGCGCCCCGGCCGGGCTCGAACATCGGCCTGGTCGGAGATCAGTCGATCTTCGTCAAGGCGGCCGTCATGGGCGTCGCGCGCGAGGGCATCATCGCCGCAGTACTTACGGCCCTCATGATTCTGCTGTTCCTCGGGCAGCCTGCGCTCGACCTTGATCATCACGCTGGCAATCCCGCTGGCCGTCCTGACATCGATCCTGTGCTCTGTCGATGCTGGGCCAGACCATCAACGTCATGACCCTCGGCGGCCTGGCGCTTGCCGTCGGCATCCTGGTCGATGACGGCACCGTCACGATCGAGAACATCAACTGGCACCTTGAGCAGGGCAAGCCGGTCGAGCAGGCCGTCCTCGACGGCGGTCAGCAGATCATCATCCCCGCGCTGTTCTCGTTTCTGTCCATCAGCATCGTATTCGTGCCGATGTTCTACCTGTCAGGCGTCGCACGCTATCTGTTTGTGCCGATGGCCGAGGCGGTGGTGTTCGCCCTGCTGGGCTCGTTCGTGCTGTCGCGAACCCTGGTTCCGGTGCTGGCGAAATTTCTGCTCAAGAGCCACGCAACCACCCTCGCCGAAGGCGCCCCGCATGGCGGTGACACAGTTCCTCACGCCGCGGACAACTTCCTGGTCCGGTTTCAACGCCGCTTTGAGCGCGGCGTCTCTGAAACCCGACTCGTCTACACGCAGTTGCTGAGACTCGCCATGGGCCGACGGGCGCTGTTCATGAGCGTCTTCCTGGCTTTCATCGTCGCCTCGGTCGTGGTGCTGGCGCCCTGGCTCGGGGAGAACTTCTTCCCATCCGTTGATTCAGGAGAGATAAAACTGCACGTGCGCGCGCAGGCAGGCACGCGCATCGAGGAGACCGCCCGGCTTTGCGATCAGATCGAAAACACGATTCGCCGGCTCATTCCGCGCGGATCAGCTGGCCAGCATCATCGACAACATCGGGCTGCCGGTCAGCGGAATCAACATCACCTACAGCAATTCCGCGCCGATCGGACCGGCGGATGCCGATATTCTGATCGATCCCTCAAGGGCGACCACCGCCCCACCGATGACTTCGTAAAACTGCTCCGCGAGCGCCTGCCCCGCCTGTATCCGCAGGCAACGTATGCGTTCCTGCCGGCTGACATCGTCAGCCAGATTCTGAATTTCGGGCAGCCGGCGCCGATTGACGTACAAGTCGTGGGTTTCAAGCGTGACGAAAACGCGCGCTACGCACAGTCCCTGCTTGCCCGCCTGCGCCATGTTCCGGGTATCGCGGACCTGCGCATGCAGCAGACGTTTGATCAGCCGGTGCTCAACGTCAAGGTCGATCGCATTCGCTCGACCGAGGTGGGACTGACGCAGCGCGATGTTGCCAACAGCCTGCTGGTATCACTGTCCGGCAGTGCCCAAGTGTCGCCGAATTTCTGGGTCAATCCGGACAACAAGGTCTCCTACCCGCTGGTTGCCCAGACACCGCAATACCGGATCGATACGCTATCGAATCTGCAGAACATTCCGGTCAGCGGCGCCTCCGGGGGGGCACCGCAGTTGCTGGGCGGCATCGCCACCATCACGCAGGGCCGCGCCGAAGGCGTGGTCTCGCACTACGATGTCCAGCCCACCATGGACTTGTACGCAACCGTGCAGGGCCGCGACCTCGGCGCCGTAGCCTCCGACATCCGCGCGATACTTGAACAGACTTCCAAGCAGGTACCGGCCGGCTCGACCGTGGCGATTCGCGGCCAGGTGCAGACCATGAATGATTCCTATGAGGGACTGCTGCTGGGGATCGCCGGCGCCTTCGTGCTCATCTACCTGCTGCTGGTCGTGGACTTCCAGTCCTGGCGGGATCCGTTCATCGTGGTGTGCGCACTGCCGGCCGCGCTGGCGGGCATCACCTGGATACTTTTCGTGACCGGTACGACTCTATCGGTGCCTGCCCTGACTGGCGCTATGATGGCGATGGGCGTGGGCACGGCAAACAGCATCCTGGTGGTGAGCTTCGCCCGCGAACAGCTCGCGCTTGGCCGTGATCCGATTACCGCGGCCATCGAAGCCGGCGCGACGCGCTTCCGCCCGGTGCTGATGACCGCCTTGGCCATGATCATCGGCATGATTCCCATGGCCCTCGCGATGGGTGAGGGCGGCGAGCAGAATGCGCCGCTGGGTCGGGCCGTCATCGGCGGATTGCTGTTTGCAACCGTGGCGACGTTGCTGTTCGTGCCCGTCATCTTCAGCGTGCTGCATCGAAACGACCTGCCGGCCGATGCGGCATCACTGTCCGTCTAATTGCGCAAGTACAAGGGATTCGATCCATCATGACAGAGCCCGAGACCTCATGGTTGCGACAGCGCCTGCGCCGAACGCTGCTGATTGGCGCAGTCGCCGTGTGCATCATCATCGCACTGGGCATTGGCTTACGGCTCCGGACGCAAAGCCAGGTCAAACACTGGACCGAAGACCAGGCCATCCCGACGGTGGACGTCATCTCGCCAAAGCCGGCCGCAAAGGTTCAGGAACTTGTTCTGCCCGGAACCTTGAGCGCGTTCATTGATGCGCCGATCTACGCCCGCATCGATGGCTACCTGAAGCGCTGGTATGTTGACATCGGCACGCACGTTCGAGCGGGCCAGGTCCTTGCCGACATCGAGACGCCGGAACTGGATCAGCAGATTCACCAGGTGGAAGCCGAACTGGTGACTGCCAAGGCCAACGATGATCTGGACCGGATCACGGCCGAGCGCTGGAAGAAGATGCTGGCCGCGCAGTCGGTTTCCCAGCAGGAAGCCGACGAGAAGGCGGCCGCCTATTCCGTCAGCAAGTCGCGGGTCGATGGGGCGCAGGCCAATCTCGAGCGCCTCCGGGCGCTGGCGGCCTTCAAACACGTGGTCGCGCCGTTCGATGGCATCGTGACCGCACGCAATACCGATGTCGGCAATCTGATCAACGCCGGCGCGGGCGGTAAGGGCAATGAACTGTTCCGCGTTGCCGATGAGCACGAGGCGCGCATCTACGTCGATGTCCCCCAAACCGATGCCGGGAAGATCACGGTGGGATTGGCAGCGCAACTGGAGCTGCCCGAGAATCCGGGTGTCAGGGTGCCGGCACGGGTCGCGGACCTTTCGCAGGCAGTTAGCGTCGCCTCGCGCACCATGCAAGTCGAGCTGCTGGCCGACAATCCCCAGCACCTGCTGCTCCCGGGCAGTTACGTTGAAGTGCATTTCCAGATCCCGGCGCCGCAGCACGTGCTGGAAGTGCCGACCACGGCGCTGATCTTCCGCAAGGAAGGTCTGCAGGTGGCCACCGTCGATGGCACCAATCACATCGTGCTCAAGGCCATCCAGATCGCACAGGAGCGCGGCTCCGTGGTCAATGTGAATCTCGGCGTGACCGCCGCGGATCGCGTGGTCGACAGCCCACCGGATTCGATCACCAATGGCGAGCTGGTGCGCATTGCCGCGCCACCGGATCCGGCCACGGTTACGACGGCCAGTCAGCCATGAGGCGCTGGCAACGGCTGCTGCCTTTGGCCTGCCTGCAGCTGGCGGCCTGCACGCTGATGCCGCCATACCAGCCGCCGGCCATTCCGGCCGTCGCGAAGTATCAGCAGTTTGATGCCTCGCGGGACTGTGGTTCCGGCGGCAGCGTGCCGCCCACAGGGTCCGACGTCCCCACCGACGTGCCGGGGCCGTGTGCGTGGGGCCCCGCGCATCCATCTGACCAACTCCCGCGCAGCGACTGGTGGCATGAGTTTGCGGATCCCACACTCGACTCGCTGGAGCTTAGAGTCGATGCGGCGAATCCGGATCTCGCCGCGGCACTCGATCGCTATCAACAGGCGCGCGCGCTGGAGGGTGAGGCACGCAGCGCCCTGTTCCCGACGCTGTCCGCAGGGGCATACACGAATACCGATCGCCAATCGGACCACAGGCCACTGCGCTCCGCCTCGCAGCCCGATTCCTATCATGACGATCTGATCGGCGGAACGCTCAACTACGAGCTCGACCTGTGGGGCCGGGTGCGCAGCGCGATTGCAGCCGGGACTGCCCAGACCCAGGCGCTCTCGGCGGATCTGGAATCGGTGCGGCTGGCGCTGCACGCCCGGCTGGCGCTCGACTACATCGCGCTGCGCGGTGAGGATGCCCAGCGCTCCTTGCTGCAGGAAGCCGTCGAGGACTACGGTCGTGCGGTCGCCATGACCAACACTCGCTTTCAGGGCGGGATTGCCTCCGAGCTCGACCTGGCGCAGGCCCAAACGCAGCTTGAGAGCGCCCGCGCCGCACTGACGGATGTCATCGACCGTCGCGCCCTGCTGGAGCATGCGATAGCGGCGCTGACCGGGTCCGTGGCGTCAGTTTTTTCCATACCCCCGGGCGACCTGACCCTGCAGGCGCCCAACGTGCCGGTGGCGCTGCCTGCCACGTTGCTCGAGCGGCGGCCGGACGTGGCGGCGGCCGAACGCACCATGGCCGCCTTCAATGCCCAGATTGGCATCGCCCGCGCAGCATTTTTCCCGCGCATCTCGCTCGCCGCGCTGGCGGGCCTGCAGAACACCCAGTCCGCGGGTCTGCTGGCGGCTCCGAATCGCTTCTGGGCCATCGGGCCGCAGGCCGCGCTGACACTCTTTGATGGCGGCTACCGTCGCGCCGTCGTGGCGGGTGCGCGTGCCCAATTCGATGAGGCCACTGACCGCTATCGCGCCTCAGTCCTCACCGCCTTCCAACAGGTGGAGGACGCGCTGGCCGACAATCGCCTGCTGCAACAGGAGCACGATCAGCAGCAGGCGGCGCGGGTGGCGGCCGAACGCGCGCTGCAGCTGTCATTGAACCGATATGAAAACGGTGCCGTCAACTACCTGCAGGTTGTGGCTGCGCAGATCGCGGCCCTGCAGGCGCAGCGCGCAACGCTGGACCTGCAGTCGCGCGAACTGCAGGCCCGTGTGAATCTCGTGCGCGCTCTGGGCGGCGGCTGGCAGGCGCGCTGGCCGACCACGGCGCGCGCGCCCTAGACACTCCGCTGCCTTTCTGCAGTTGGTCGTAAGGAAGTACGTCATGGCACTGAAGGATCTGCTGGTTCACGTGGATCAGACGCCAGGGGCGCTGATGCGCCTGCACCTGGCCGCCGACCTGGCCCGCCGGCATGGCAGCCGGCTGACGGCGCTGTACGTCCGGGAACTCGATCCCGGGCAGGTGCACGCGCAAAGCACCGCTGAATTCGGGCTG
This sequence comes from uncultured Pseudomonadota bacterium, assembly GCA_963726995.1. Lineage (GTDB taxonomy): Bacteria > Pseudomonadota > Gammaproteobacteria > Steroidobacterales > Steroidobacteraceae > DAIDKA01. The sequence goes on along the minus strand of CAVSEP010000005.1, from coordinate 192,400 downwards.
GTTTCCGCTGCCGATCTGAACCGCGACAACCGTCGGAACATGCAAGCCGACGATGACAACGCGCAGCTCCTGGCGCAGGAGCTGGAGGCCATCAGGCTCAAATTCGCACTCGAGGTTGAACTACGGAGCGTCGACGGCGGCGCGGCGAGCGTCGTGCCACAGTACGCGCGTTTCGCAGATCTTTCCGTCTTAAGCCAGCAGACTCGCGGCGATGCTGACTCGGCCGGCTATACCTTCTCCGAGGCAGTGCTGTTCAGCGCCGGTCGGCCGGTGGTGTTTGTGCCCGCGCGCGGATCCTTCGGCACGCTGGGGCGCCATATCCTGCTGGCCTGGAATTCCAGCCGCGCTTGTGCGCGGGCGTTGAATGATGCCCTGCCCCTGATCGAGCAGGCGGAGCGCGTCACGGTCCTGGCGATCAACCCAACTCAGTACATGGATCGGTACCGGGCGTTGCCACCGGAGCAGATCGTGGCGCACATCGGGCGGCATAGCGCATCCGTCGAGGGAGTTCGGCTGGAAGACGTTCCCCGAGCGTCAATCGCCGATGTCCTGCAGTCCGAAGCCCACCGCCTGGGTGCCGATCTGGTGGTCGCAGGCGCCTTCGGGCACCCCAAGCTTTGGGAACAGGTGATAGGCGGAGTCACGTGCGACCTGCTGGCGCGGATGACTCTGCCGATACTGATGTCGTATTAGACATCGACCGCGTGGCACTCCGAGCCGACCCGCCTTCGTCACCCCCGCTTGAGGGCCTGAGCAGCGCGGAGGCGCAGCGCCGGCTGCGCACCAGCGGTCCGAATGCCCTGCCGGATACCGCCACTTCCCTGTGGCGCCGCGCGCTGGGAAAGTTCTCGGCTCCCATTCCATGGCTGCTTGAGATCGCCATCATCTTGCAGTTCGCCCTGCGGGAATATGCCGAGGCCGCGGTCATTGCCGTGCTGCTGGTTTTCAATGCGCTGCTGGGGCTGCTTCAGGAGGGCCGGGCCCAGGCCACGCTTGATGCGCTCAAGTCCAGGCTCGCGCTGCTCGCCTCGGTACGGCGCGACGGGCACTGGCAGACCCTGCCGGCGACCGAGCTCGTTACCGGCGATCTCATCAAGCTGTCACTGGGCAGCATCGTCCCCGCCGACGTGCAGATTCTCGCGGGCAATGTCCTGCTGGATCAATCCATGTTGACCGGTGAATCCCTGCCCGTGGAAGCCGGTCGCGGCGCCATGACCTACGCCGGCTCGCTCGTGCAGCGCGGCGAGGCCGCCGCCCAGGTGACCGCCACGGCAGGCGGCACGAAGTTCGGCCGGACGGCGCAACTGGTGAGCCTGGCGCATTCCGTCAGCTCCCAGCAGCAGGCGGTACTGCGCGTGGTGCGCAACCTGGCGATGTTCAGCGCCACCATGGTGGCGGCGCAGCTCCTGTACGCGACGGCAACGGGCATGCCGGCGGTGCAGATGATTCCACTGGCACTGACCGCCGTGCTGGCCGCGATTCCGGTCGCCCTCCCGGCAACCTTCACGCTGGCATCGGCCATCGCGGCACGCAGGCTCGCCGCCCTGGGCGTGTTGCCGACACGGCTGTCGGCCATCGACGAGGCCGGCACGATAGACGTGCTGTGCTCGGACAAGACCGGGACGCTGACGCAGAACGCCCTCAGCGTCACCAGCGTGCGGGCACTACCGGGCTTCGATGACGCACGAGTCCTGACCCTCGCGGCGCTGGCCAGCGCCGAGGGCGGCCTCGATCCGGTCGATCACGCCGTGCGCGCCGCGGCCGCGAAAGCGCTGCAGGGGTCACTGCCACCGCGGGTGTCTTTCCTGCCTTTCGATCCGGCCCGCAAGATGTCCGAAGCCCTGATGCAGGATGCGACGGGGCGAACCATCAGAATCGTGAAGGGGGCGCTGACCGGCCTCGAGACCCTGCTGCCGCCGTCCGGCGCCCTGCGGGATGCCGGCGCCGCCCTGCAGGATCAGGGATACCGGGTGCTGGCCGTGGCGGCCGGAGACCCCGCGGCGCTGGCCTGGGTCGGACTCATTGCGCTCAGCGATCCGCCGCGCGCCGATGCCGGCAGGATGATCCGCGAACTTGCGGCCCTGGGCGTGCAGACCGTGATGGTCACGGGCGACGCCGTAGCGACCGCCAGCGTGGTCGCCCGCGCCGTGGGACTGTCCGGCCCGGTGTGTCCGCCCGGGCCGCTGCCGCAACGCCTGCAGCCGGGAGACTTCGCGCTCTTCGCGGGTGTCTTCCCGGAGGACAAGTTCCGCCTGGTGCGCGCCTTGCAGAGCGCCGGCCATACGGTCGGCATGTGTGGCGATGGTGCCAACGATGCGCCTGCATTGCGCCAGGCCCAGATGGGTGTGGCGGTCGCGACCGCGACCGATGTCGCCAAATCCGCTGCCGGGCTGGTCCTCACCGAGCCGGGCCTCGGGGGAGTGGTGGAAGCGGTCCGCAGCGGCCGCGAGACCTACCAGCGCATCCTCACCTACACGTTGCGCTCGGTCACCACCAAGATCAATCAGATGCTGTTCCTGACGATCGGCCTGGTCATGACCGGCCATGCGATCTTAAGTCCCATGCTGATGGTGATCGTCATGGTCAGCGGCGACTTCCTGGCGATGTCAGCCACCACCGACAATGTTCAGCCCTCGGCGCAGCCGAATTCCTGGCGCATCGGGCGTATCAGCGTCGCCGCCGTCGTGCTCGGCATCTGCACCGTCGCCTTTTGCAGCGCCGTCCTGGCCGTCGGCTATCGTCACCTTGCTCTGGAGAATCGCGGATTGCGAACCCTGGCGGCGGTCGCGCTGGTGTGCGCCAGCCAGGCCACCTTCTATGTGGTCCGTGACCGGCGGCACCTGTGGAGTTCGCGGGCAAGCCGCTGGGTGCTGCTCTCCTCCTTCGCCGATGTGTCGATCATCGTCCTGCTGGCGGGGACCGGGACGCTGATGCACGCACTGCCATGGCGGATCATCGGTGCCGTCGTCGTCGCGGCGGCCCTGTTCGCCTTCGCCCTGGACGCGGTCAAGACGGTCCTCTTCAAACACCTGCGGGTGGCATAGCGCGGTACACAGCCACGGCGCATCGCCACGGTCACGGCGCCAATCCGGCGGATCTGCGGGCCGGCGATTCTTTGCAGCAAAAAAACGACACTCTGGGATTGCGCGGATCGGCACGGCGCGGCGCGCATCGTTTCGGCTCTGCTGCAATGCAGGTTCGGCTCATGGAACCTCGTAATTCCCTGCGGCGCAGCAGCAGTGACACAGAACTGTCATAATCGTGCAATCTAGATGTCATACGAATGAATCACAGTTGCGGCGCTGAAACTTACCGTCAGGAAGGTACCGCGATGACACTGTCCACCGCACAAGTTCCCAATTCCGTTGCCGCCGTTGCCCGGTCGCAGCGACGGCTGTCCTTGGTCGCAACCGGGGTTGCCCTGGCACTCGGCGTCGCCTGCGCGCCGCTGGCGATGGCGCAAAGCGCCCCCAGCAGCCCGGTGATGGCGGCCGGACCAGTCGACATTACCTTCGGTGGCTTCACCGAACTTGCAACCATCTTCCGCAACAAAGACGAGAGCACGGATGTCGGCTCGAGCTTCGGCGGCGTGCCGATGGGCAATACCGAACAGAGCAACCTGTCTGAATTCCGCTTCAGCGCCCGTCAGAGTCGTTTTTCGATGCTCGCCCAGACGCACCGCGAGGGCGGCTACAAGCTTGAAAGCTGGCTCGAGTTGGACTTCCTGGGCGCCGCGCCCACCGCCAACTCCAACGAGAGCAACAGCTATACGCCGCGCCTGCGCAACTTCTATGGCCGCTTCATCAGCGACGCGGGCTGGTACGTCATGGGGGGCCAGAACTGGAGCCTCGTGACGCTGGAGAAGAAGGGCATGGATCCGCGCGATGAGGATGCGCCGCTGACCATCGACGCGCAGTACGTCGCGGGATTCAGCTGGACCCGCAATCCGCAGATGCGCTTCGTCGACAAGGTCGCCGATGGTCTGTGGCTCGGCCTCTCCCTGGAGAGCCCGCAGGCCACGGGCATCGTCACCACCACCAGTCTTGCCGCAGGCGGCATCAAGGGCACACTGCCGGCGTTGCCCACGACCGCATTCCCGGGCACCGGGCAGCTGGGCAATGGCGGGGGCACCTGCACGGCGACCACCACCACCACGACCACCACGACCGGCGGGGGCACCGATACCTCCACGTCCACCACCACCTGCAGTGTGGGCGCCTCCAACTTCTCGACCGACATCGCCCCTGATGTCGTCGCGAAAGTCGCTTTCGACCCCGGCTTCGGCCACTACGAGCTGTTCGGATTGGCCCGGTGGTTCCGTTCGGCCATCGCCACCACTTCCCAGACCACCATGGGCGGCGGCATCGGCGGCGGCGCGTACGTGCCGGTGATTCCCAATGTGCTGACCTTCCAGCTCAGTGCCCTGGTCGGCAAGGGCATCGCCCGCTACGGCTCCGCCTCGCTGAATGATGTGGTTGTGAAGCCCGATGGCCAGCTGGCGCCCGTGCAGGAATACCAGGTTCTGGCTGGCCTCATCTACAACCCGACCCCGGCCCTGCAGACCTACCTGTACGCCGGCCGTGAGCAGCAGGCCCGCACGCTGTACCAGTACAGCACGGCCACCGTGGGCCCGTACTACTACGGCCTGGGCGCCCCGACGCTGACCAATAGCGGCTGCTATACGCTCGGTGGAAGCTGCTCCGGCCAGAATCAGAAGGTGGACGAGGTCACCGGCGGATTCTGGTGGAAGTTCTACCATGGCGCGCTGGGCAACGCTCAGTTCGGCCTGCAGGCCGGCTACATCCAGCGCACCTTGTTTACCGGTGTCGGCGGCTCCCCGGCTGCCGGGATGTTCGAAGGCATGGCTTCCTTCCGCATCTACCCGCTGCAGAAGTAACCCTTCGCCCCACGGCGCTGGGTTGTGCATCGCGCCCGCCCGGAAGCCCGTTCGCGGCTTCCGGGCGGGTGTCATTTTGCCGTCATGGACCAGGCGATCGGGCTGCCCGCCCCCGCAGCGTCCTTGCCGCCCCAGGTCCAATACAGGCCCACATAGGCGTAAGTCTCGGACTGACCGACCACCGTGTGGCCGACCGAGAACAGCAACTGAAAGGCGGGCTTGCGGATATTGTAATAGCCGCCAAAGTCGAACAGGGTGGCCGCGTGGGTATGCGGGGTCGCCGATCCTTCCGCACCGTGATACCAAACCTCCCCGCCCAGGGTCCACTTCTCGCCCAGATCCCGCTGCAGCAGCCAACCCGCGTAGCCGAAGTTGCGGAACCCGTCCTGGTTGACGATCTGGTAGCCGCCACCCCCATAGGTGGTCCACGGCCCGAAGTCCTTCTGAATCCACAGCGGCAGCTTGTACCAGGTCTTGCCCAAGCCCAGACCGCGCGCCGCACTGCCGGTGGGTAGCTCGATCATCGGAAATACGCCCACTTCAGGAACCGTATCGGTTTGCTGGATGAAGCGGTACTTCACGCCCAGCTCGGTGTCCAGCAGGCCGTAGGCGCTGGGGCCGGAACCGGACGGCAGGTATTGCGGATTGTTCGACGGGTCGATACCGCCGAAGCTCAGGACGGCATGCAGCTGCGTGTTCGGCAACGCGCCCCAGTTGAACTCGAAGGCCGGGCCGGTTGGATCCTCTTCCAACGGCGTAGAGTCGCTGGCCGCAAACACATAGAACTCATAATGGCCCAGCTCCACAGGTTCAGGATCATCGGTCTGGAACGGCGGGCCGGCCAGTGCGCGGTCCAGTCGACCCGCCAGCGCGAGCACTCCCGCCACGATGCAGGTTCCACGCAGGATGCGTCTGGATAAAGTCAGTCCCTGCGACATGGCGACTATTTGCCCTGCAGCAGATCCATGAAGGGCGGAAACGTCAGCAGCGCCCCGGCGACGATGAGCGCCAGGGCAATCAGATTGATACGCCGAAAGTTGAGGTTCCGTGACGCCCAGCGGCGCGCGAGCGTGAACCACACCGCCAGCCACACGATGATGGCCAGGCCCGTCACGCCCGAGAGGGGACCGGTGGGCTGCCAGATATTCAGCGCGTGCGCCACCGCCGGCAATGCATCGCCGGCGAGCGCCAGGACACCGAGTGTGCAAACGCCGATCGCAGCGGCCAGCACCGCGGCGGCGGCGCCGCCGTTGGGGGGCATCCTGGCAAGCGGCTCACTCGTCATGGCTGTCACCATGCATCAGCACGATATGGGCACCGCCGCGCACCGGCGCGTACTTGTTGAGCATGGCGCCGAAGAAACCCGCGACGCCGGCAGCCATGAAGGCCAGCACGACCAGGCCAAACAGCGCGCGGCGAACCGACTGCAAGGCATGCAGATGCGGTCCATATCGCCACACCAGATAGGTGGCGCTCGTCAGGCCGATCGGCGCGAACCAGGCGATGTGCTCCTTCCATTCCATTCCGAGGTCGTGCCAGCCGGTCGTGGTGGGGCTCGACATCAGCAGGCGCTGCGGATAGCCGCCCAGATCCGTCAGGCCCGCCGGCGGATGCGCCCGGTACCACGGATACACCAGGTAGGCCCCGAGCAGCACCGCCAGCCAGGCCAGCAGCGCCATCGCCGCCGCGTACCGCGCGAGCCACTTGTGCTGAGCGACGGTGGGAACCCAGCGGCCCTGAGACGCCGAGATCGCATAAAGCCCCACGGCAGCACCCGTGAAGGCCAGCAGCAACAAGGCGCCGAACAACATGCCGTGCACGACCGTTGCCGCGTCACGAAAGGTGATTTCCATTTCCGGCTCCTGTGGATGCGCCGTCACGAGATCTTGCAGGCATCCACTCACCCGCCCGCACCGAGAACCCCAGGTCGTCAGCCCAAGAGTATCGAATGCACGACTGGCCTAGCTACCCTGATCTGAAATCGATCGCGGTCGCCGGACTTCGTCAGCCCTCGCCTTTGACTTGGGCCAGCCAAATCTATATATCTAGCCCCGCTGTATATGAATGAATATAGGGGACTGGATCGATGGCGGCAGGCAATCGCGGTAACAACCCACGTTTTCGATCGGTTTTGTTGGCCGGCACGGGACTGGGAATCCTGCAGTCCCATTCGGCCTACGCGCAGGACCCGAAGAGCGAAGCGCCGGTGGACCGGAGCACCGTGCAGGAGGTGTCCGTTCTTGGACAGAAGGACGCCTACAAGGTCAATACCTCCAGCCTTTCCAAGCTGACCGCGCCGATCCTCGATACCCCCCAGTCGGTCGACACCATTACCCAACAGGTGATGCAGGACCGTGCCATCACCGACCTCAATCAGGCGCTGCGCAACGTGCCCGGCATCACCATCGGCGCCGGTGAATTCAAGTCCATGGGCAACTCCCCCACCATCCGCGGATTCGTCGCGCGCACCGACATGTTTCTGGACGGCATCCGCGACTACGGTGACTACTATCGGGATCCGTTCAACCTGGAGGACGTTGAGGTGCTCGAGGGTCCCTCCGGCATCCTCTTTGGGCGCGGATCTACCGGCGGCGTCATCGAACAGGCCAGCAAACTGCCGATGCTGCATGAGGCGATCTCCGGCGTTCTCAGCGGGGCAACCGACGATACGCGTCGTGCGACGATCGATGTCAACGAACCCCTGTCCGGCCTCGGCACGGGCACCGCGCTGCGGGTCAATGCGATGGGGGTCAAAGCGGACGTGACCGATCGTGACGTCGTGGCCGATTCCCGCTGGGGATTCGCGCCCAGCATCACTTTTGGGCTCGGAACTGCGAGCAGGGCGACCCTCGCCTACTATCATCAATACAACGATGATATCCCGGACTACGGGCTGCCCTATTTCGGCGCAACACCCGCTGCCGTTTCCCGCGACAATTTCTACGGTTTTCGCAGCGACTTCATGCGCACCCGGACCGACATCGCGAGCTTCAAGGTGGATCATGATTTCTCGGCGGCCTTTACGCTGGAGAACCAGCTGCGGTTCGCCAGTTATGGCCGCAGCTTTCGCTTCAGCGAGCCATTGATTGCCACGTCGGTGCCATTGACTACTGCGCTGTCGTCGGTGAACGTCACACGAAACGTCAATGCGGGAAACAGTGTCGACACGATGCTCTGGGATCAGCTTTTTGGCACCGTGCGCTTCCAGACTGGCGATATTCACAATGCATCGGTCATCGGAATTGAAGGCGGTCATGAGAAGGCCGGGCCGAACTTTTACAACTTCAGCGGCGTGCCGACCACAGCGCTGCTCAATCCCAATGAGAACCAGGCCTTTTCGGGCCTTGAGTTCCCACGCTACGCCACGCACCTGAGCGCGAACAGTGTCGCGCCCTTCCTGATGAACACGGCGACGCTCGATAGATGGCAGGCCATATTGGGAGTTCGCTGGGACCGGTTCGAACGTCGACTATAAGGACTACAACTATTCGACGACGGTGCCGGGCGCATTGGTGAAGACCGATCACATTCCCCACACCGATGAAATGTTCAGCTATCGTGCCGCCCTGTCATACAAGTTCATGCCTGGCGGCAACCTCTATTTCTCCTTTGGCACATCCTTTGATCCGTCCGCGGAGGATCTGTCGCTGATCAGCAGCTCGCGATCATTTTCCCTGAACAACGCCGAACTGGACCCTGAAAAGAACAAGACTTTTGAACTCGGTACGAAGTGGGAGCTATTGCAGGAGAAACTGATCCTGAGCGGCGCGCTGTTCCGGCTGGAGAAGGACAACGCCCGTGTCCCGGATCCCACCAACTCGCTGCTGAACGTCCTGGCGGGCAGGCAGCAGGTGGATGGCGGCGAACTGCGCGCCGAGGGCAACCTGACTGCCAACTGGCAGATCCTCGGCGGGTACACTTACCTGGACAGCAAGGTGACCGAATCCGCCAAGGGTGCCGCCCCCGTCGGCGCACCGCTCATGAACACGCCAAAACACGCCTTCACGACCTGGACCACCTATCGGGTCGGTGAGCGCCTGGAATTTGGCGGCGGCGGCCGCTTCGTGTCGTCGCAGTACACGCAGAACGTACCGCCCATCAAGACCGTTCCGGGATTCTGGGATTTCGATGCCATGGCCAAGTATGCGATCACGCCTCGCATTGCCGCCCAGGTAAATGTGAATAACCTGTTCAACCGGTACTATTACGACCAGCTGCACTTCTTCCATGTGGTACCGGGCGAGGGGCGCACGTTTCTGCTCAGCATTTCGGCAAGCTATTGATCCATGGTGGTGACTGTCCCGCAACTGCTTTCCGCCTCCCAGGTCGCCGAATTCCAGGCAGCCCTGGGATCCGCGCATTGGATTGACGGCAAGGCGACCGCGGGCTATCTGTCGAGCCGGACAAAGAACAATACACAGCTACCGGAGGATGACCCGCTGGCCCGCCGCCTCGGTGGCCTGATCCAGGCCGAGCTGGATCAGAACCAGCTATTCATCGCCGCGGCACTGCCGCTGAAGGTGCTTCCGCCGCTCTTCAACCGATACACGGATGGGCAGTCCTACGGCGCGCACATCGACGGCGCGGTGCGACCTTTGGCCGGCTCACACCATCAGGTGCGAACCGATCTTTCGGCCACGATCTTTCTTAGCGATCCAGCCGATTACGATGGTGGCGAACTGGTCATCGGCGACCCGGCTCAGAACACACCGGTGAAACTGCCCGCCGGGGATATGGTGCTCTATGGCGGCGGCACGCTGCACCATGTCCAGCCGGTCACCCGCGGCGTGCGCCTTGCCGCCTTCTTCTGGGTGCAGAGCATGGTGCGGGATGAGAGGCGGCGCGAGCTGCTGTTTGAACTCGACAACTCCATCCAGACGCTGGGCCACACCGGCGCCGATCACCATACCTGCGTTCGCCTGGCAGGCGTGTATCACAACTTGCTAAGGCAGTGGGCTGACACCTAGCCGCGGACGCTTCCGGCCATCGCAATTCCCACCCGCGCTGATCGTTCCATCCTGCCGGATGCCCCGGCGCCTGCGCACTGCTCGGTTGGTGATACAAAGCTTCGGCAATTTCGTATGCTCTCGCCTCCGACTGAAACCGAGACGTAGGCACGAATGACTCGCGGTCGAAAGGTGAAGCTGATCCTGCTGAGCTTGTCGGGCATCGCTCTGCTGGCCTTCGGCCTGTACGGCCTTGTTATCTGGGAGGGTTCAAGCGCTCGGGCGAAGGCCCCCGCTCTCGAGGCGAGTATTGCCCAATGGTTGCTGCGCCGCACCGTGCCCGCCTCCCAGCGAGCGCTGACGAACCCCCTGAACACGGCTGCCGGCAGCGCCGATGTGACCGCGGGTTTGGAGCTTTACCGTGGCAAATGCCAGATTTGCCACGCCTATGACGGCAGCGGCAACACCGAGATCGCCGCGGGTGAGTATCCTCATCCTCCGGACCTGCGGGGCACCGCCATTCGGCACATGAGCGACGGCGAACTTTTCTATCACATCAAGAACGGCATTCGTCACACCGGCATGCCGGCATGGCAGCTTTCGGATCGCAAGCTGTGGCAGATCAGCGCGTATGTACGCAATCTGCCAGCAGTCGCCAAGCCGGCCGCTGACGCCGGCGATTCCGCACGGGCATCATCCCCTGGCGCCGCGCACTACGTCGGCTCAGAGGCGTGCCGGGATTGTCACGCGCAAATCTACGGGCGCTGGAAGAAGACGCTCATGGCGAATATTGTCCAAGATCCCCGATTGCACCCGCAAGCCATCGTCCCGGACCTGACCAGGCCCGACCCGCTGGTAACCTTCACCAAAGATGACATTGCCTTGACGTACGGCTCCAAGTGGAAGCAACGTTACTTCAAGCGGGTCGGCGACGACTATTTCGTGTTCCCGGCGCAGTGGGACGTAACACATGCGATGTGGCGGCCGTACTTCGTCAAGAACGGAACCGACTGGTGGGCGCCCCTGTATCCGCCCGACAACATGCAGCGACCCACCGGACCGCTCTGCGATGGTTGTCACTCGGTCAACTACGACATTGCCACCAAGAAAGTCACTGAATGGAACGTCGGCTGCGAGCGTTGTCACGGGCCCGGCAGCGAGCATGTGGCCCACCCGGAACGTCCCGCAATTGTGAATCCCGCCAGGCTCAACTATGTGCAGGCCAATGACGTGTGCATTCAGTGCCATTCACAGGGCCGCCCGCTCACGAATCCGATCCAGGGAAAATACTACGACTGGCCGGTGGGATTTCATGTCGGACTGCAACTGGCAGACTTTTGGAGACTGGAGGATCACAAGCTGGGCGACCAGTCTTTTACACACTTCGCCGATGGCACGGCGCACAAGAACCGCATGCAGGGTAACGATTTCGTGCAGAGCCTAATGTATACGCGCGGGGTCACCTGCTTCAGCTGCCATGACGTGCACGGCACCGGGAATAACGCGATGTTATCGAAACCGGTCGAGCAGATCTGCCTGGACTGCCACGGACCGGGCTCCGCGAACGGGCCGCGTGCGCCGAGCATCGAGGCCCATACTCACCACGCCGCAAACAGCCCCGGAAGCGTGTGCGTCGCCTGCCACATGCCGAAGATCGAACAGACCATCGGCGACGTGAACGTGCGGGCGCACACCTTTCGGTTCATCTCGCCGGCGATGAGCGATACTTTGAAGATTCCGAACGCCTGCACCCTCTGTCATGCCGACAAGACGACGGCATGGGCGACCGCCGCCCTCAAGACCTGGTCGGATCGCTCACCCTGGCGCCTTGCACAATGAGCATGGCGCTTCAGGCAGGATTCAGCTTCGAGGTGCGCAGCACCGGCTGCGCGGCCATGGCGGCGACCTGCTGGGAGACATTGCGGGCATGGTCCCCGATGCGCTCCAGCGCCTTGAGGACAAAGGCGGCCTCCACGGTCGTGTCGATGCGCGCCGGATTCTCCATCGCGCGGGTCAGCAGCCGGCGCAAACCGGCCGCGTATTCGGAGTCCAGGTCCTGGTCACGGTCGATCACCTCATCGGCGAGCTCGGCATCGATGCTGTCGACGGCCTCCAGCGACTGGCGCAGCAGGCTGTAGGCCAGCAGCGCCAGGTGACGGGCATCGGTGGAGGTGCCGCGCTCGGGACGTCCTCCCTGCTGCAGTACCGTGCGCGCGATCTTGCGCGCCTCGGCGCCGACGCGATCCAGTTGTGCGCCGATCTTTGCCAGCGAGAGAATGGCGCGCAGGTCGCTCGCCACCGGATTGCGCCGCGCGATCAGACCCAGCTGATCGTCATGGATGCTGGCGGTGTACTGCAGCACCTGCTGCTCGCGATCGATGACGCGTTGCGCGGCATGCGCGTCCCAGTCCACGTAGGCGCGCGTGGCCTCGCGCACCTGGTCGAGGACCAGCCCCCCCATCTCCAGCACGCGGATATGCAGCGCGGCCAGTTCGCCATCGAATGCCTTGCTGATGTGGCCTTCGCGCATGAGGGCGAGGCCCGCGTCAGCCGAACCGTCCGGTGATGTAGTCCTCGGTGAGGCGGTGGCGCGGATTGGTGAAGATCCGGTCCGTCTCGCCCACTTCCACCAGCGATCCTAAGTGAAAGTAGGCCGTGCGCTGCGAGACCCGCGCCGCCTGCTGCATCGAATGCGTGACGATGGCGATGGCGAAGGACTCCTTGAGCTCATCGATCAGATCCTCGATGCGCGCGGTGGCGATCGGATCCAGCGCCGAACAGGGCTCGTCCATGAGAATGACGTGCGGCTGCACGGCGATGGTCCGGGCGATGCACAGGCGCTGCTGCTGGCCGCCGGACAGTCCGGTGCCGGACTGCGTGAGCCGGTCCTTGACCTCATCCCACAGGCCCGCGCGCTGCAGGCTGGTGCACACCAGTTCATCCAGGTCCGAGCGACTCTTCACCAGGCCGTGCAGCCGCGGCCCGAAGGCCACGTTGTCGTAGATGGACTTCGGGAAGGGGTTGGGTTTCTGGAACACCATGCCGACGCGGGCACGCAGCTGCACCACGTCGCGGGCCGGATCGTGGATGTCCTGGCCATCCAGCAGAATCTCACCGGTCACGCGCGCCCCGGCGATGGTGTCGTTCATCCGGTTCAGGCAGCGCAGGAAGGTGGACTTGCCGCAGCCGGAGGGACCGATCATCGCCAGCACCTGCTTCTTGCCCACATCCAGGCTCACGCCCTTGATGGCATGCTTGGCACCGTAGTGCACATCGACATGGCGGCAGGAGAACACCGGGTCTACCACCGTGACGGTGCCGACGGTCTGGCCGATGATCTGGCCGATGCCGGCGCCATCCAGGCGGCCGGCGCCGCGCGCGGCAGGCCGCAGGTTAAGGCCGGCGTCCTGCCGGTCGCGCTCGCCGCCCGCGCCGCTGGAATTGGCTGCCGCCACTACTGCCGGCGCCGGGGGGGTCGCGAAAGTCTGGGTGGATTCATTCATATTATTCTCCGCTTAACCGAATCGCCCGGTCACATAATCATCGGTACGGCGATCCTTGGGGGCCGTGAAGATCTGGTCCGCAGGACCCACTTCCACCAGCTCGCCCAGGTACATGAAGGCCGTCGTGTTCGACACCCGGGCAGCCTGCTGCAGGTTGTGGGTGACGATCGCAATGCAGTACTTCTCACGCAGCGACTGCAGGGTCTCCTCGACGCGCAGCGTGGAAATGGGGTCCAGCGCCGCGGTCGGTTCATCGAACAGGATGACCTCGGGGCGCACCGCGATCGTGCGTGCGATACACAGCCGCTGTTGCTGGCCGCCGGAGAGCCCGCGGCCATCTTCACTGAGCTTGTCCTTCACCTCATCCCACATCGCGGCATCCCGCAGGGCCGACTCCACGCGCTCGGCCAGATCACGCCGGGAGATGCGCTGCGCCAGGCGCAGGCCGAAGGCCACGTTGTCGAATATCGACATCGGAAAGGGCGTGGGTTTCTGGAATACCATGCCCACCCGGAAGCGCAGGTCCGACACATCCACGTGGGGATCGAGGATATTGCCGCCATCCAGCAGAACTTCGCCTTCGGCACGGTGTCCCGGATACAGCGCGTACATCCTGTTCAGCACGCGCAGCAGCGTCGATTTGCCACAGCCCGACGGACCGATGAACGCGGTTATGCTGCGATCCGGCAGATCCAGGTTGATCCCCTTCAGGGCATGCGAAGTACCGTAGTAGAAATGCAGGTTTCGCACCGCGACCTTCGGCGCCCCACCAGCTGCGCCCGGCGCCGCGCCTGCGGCCGCTGACTGCCCCGCGGCACCTGCAACGGCGTCCGCAGTCATCTCGCCGCTCATGTGCGCCTCGTCGGCTGCAGGGCCGAGACCACAATGCGGGCAAAAATGCTCAGTGTCAGGATGGTCAGAGTAATGAGCAGTGCGCCGGACCAGGCCAGTTGCTGCCAGCGCGGATATGGACTTTGTGCAAACAGGTAGATCGCCACCGGCAAGTTCGCCATCTCCGAATTCAGGTTCTTGCTCCAGAACTGGTTGTTCAAAGCCGTGAACAACAACGGCGCCGTTTCACCGCTCACGCGGGCAATCGCCAGCAGCAGGCCGGTCAGGATGCCGCTGCGCGCAGCCGGATAGATCACGCTCAAGGTGGTTCGCCAGGGATACGCTCCCAAGGCAGTCGATGCGTCCTTCATGCCCTGCGGCACCAGTCGCAGCATGTCCTCGGTCGTGCGCACCGTCACCGGGATCGCGATCACGGCGAGGGCCGCGGCGCCGGCGATGGCGGAGAAGTGCCCCATCGGCACGACGACGATCTGGTACACGAACAGGCCGACGATGATGGAGGGCGCGGAGAGCAGCACGTCGTTCACGAACCGTATGACCGCCGAGAGCTTGGAGTTGCCGCCATATTCGGCCAGATAGGTACCGGCCAGGACGCCCAAGGGAGCCCCAACTGCGATGCCGATCAAGGTCATGATGGCGCTGCCGAAGATGGCGTTGAGCAGACCGCCGCCCTCGGTTCCCGGGGGCGGCGTCATCTGCGTGAACAGTTGCAGCGACATGCCGGCGAGTCCGTTCTTCAGCAGCGTCCACAGGATCGCGCCCAGGAACAGCAAGCCGACGCTGGTCGCGACCACCGACAGCGCCAGCGCTGCGACATTGGTGATCTTGCGGGTGAGGCGGCGACTCATACCGATCCCAAGGCCTTGCGGTCCAGGCGCCTCAGCATGAGGCGCGCCGCGCTGATCACCACGAAGGTGATCAGGAACAGCAGCACGCCCAGGGCAATCAGCGACGAGGTGTAAAGATCACCCACGGCTTCCGTGAATTCATTGGCGATGGTCGCCGAGATGGTGGTGCCCGGCGCCAGCAGTGAGGTGCTGACGCGATGGGCGTTGCCGATGACGAAGGTGACGGCCATGGTCTCACCCAGCGCACGCCCGAGGCCCAGCATGATGCCGCCAACCACGCCGGTGCGCGAATACGGCAGCACCACCTGCCAGATGACCTCCCACGTGGTCGCGCCCAAGCCATACGCGGATTCGCGCAGCACGTCGGGCACGGTCTCGAAGACATCGCGCATGACCGAGGCAATGAAGGGCAGCACCATGATCGCCAGCACCAGCGATGCCGTGAGGATACCAATGCCAAACGGCGGTCCCTGGAACAACGCGCCGATCCCAGGTATGGGACCGACATGATTTATCAGCCAGGGTTGCACGGTGCGCTGCAGGATGGGCGCGAACACGAACATGCCCCAGATGCCGAAAATGATGCTCGGCACGGCAGCAAGCAGTTCCACCGCGGTGCCCACCGGGCGCTTCAACCACGCCGGACACAGCTCGGTCAGGAAAATCGAGATTCCAAAGCTCAAGGGTATCGCCACGACCATGGCAATGAGCGCGGTGACGATCGTGCCGTAGATCGCCGCCAGGGCGCCGAATTTCTCGGTCACCGGGTTCCAAATCTGGCGGGTCAGAAACTCGAGCTTGAAATGGGCAAGTGCGGGCCATGCGCCCTTGATGAGCGCGACGGCCACGCCACCGAGAATCATCAGCACCAGAATCGCCGCGGCCAGCGTAGCGCCCCTGAATATCCGTTCGCCCAAACGCTGGCGAGCCGCGTGGCGCGGCTCGATGACGAACGCAGTGACCTGCTGCATGTGCTCCTTACCGAATCACGAATGGCCAGCGCGCAAACAGCCCGGCGCCGTGAAGCGCCGGGCTGCTTTCACTCAATGAACTTACTTCCAGACCGGAGCGCCGTTGGCCAGGATCGAGGATTTCCAAGTGGCCTGCACCTGCTTGATCAGCGCCGCGGGCAGCGGCACGTAGTCCAGGTCGGCAGCCATCTGCGTGCCGTTCTTGTACGCCCAGTCGAAGAACTTCAGCGCCTCACCCGTGGCAGCCGCATCCGGAGGACTGGCGTAGACAAGGATAAAGCTAGCGCCGGTGATAGGCCAGCTGTTGGCACCGGGCTGGTCCGTCAGCACCAGGTAATAGCCGTCCGCATGGGTCCAGTCGCCGTTGGCCGCGGCGGCCTGGAACGAGGCGGCACTGGGGGCGACCGTGTGATGCGCCTGATTGATCAGCAGCACATTGGCCATCTTGTTCTGCTTGGCGTAGGCGTATTCGACATAGCCGACCGCCCCGTCCGTCTGGGTGGTCTGGTTGGCGACGCCTTCATTGCCCTTGGCGCCGATGCCCACCGGCCACTGCACCGAGGTCGCAGCACCTACGTTGTCCTTGAACTTCGGGCTCTGCTTGGACAGATAGTCCGTGAACAGGAAATTGGTGCCCGAGCCTTCCGAACGGTAAATGGGCGCAATGGCGGTCGCCGGCAGGGAGAGCTTCGGATTCAGCTTCCTGATCGCCGGATCATTCCAACTCTTGATATCCCCCAGGTAAATGGCGGCCAGCGTGGCGCCGTCCAGCACCAGCTGCCCCGGGCCGATGCCTTTGACATTCACCACCGGCACGACGCCGCCGATGATCATGGGGAACTGAACCAGCCCGGAGGCCTTCAGATCGTCGGGCTTCAAGGGCATGTCCGAGGCGCCGAAGGTCACGGTCTTGGCCTTGATCTGCTTGATGCCACCACCGGAGCCGATCGACTGGTAATTCAGGCCGTTGCCCGTCTTGGTCTTGTAGGCATCCGCCCATTTCGAATAGATGGGGTACGGGAAGGTGGCGCCGGCTCCGGAAATATCGGCGGCGTGCACCAGCCCGGTGAGCGCAATGGCGGCCGCAGCCACCACGACGCGTTGTACACTTGCAAGGCTCATTGTCTGCTCCTGAAGTTCTGCATGAAGAATCGCGAAACCGACCGCTGCCGGGTACCGGGCACACGTCCGCTGCAGGCATTACATGACAGTATTGTGACGATCACGTGACACCCACCCTGCCGCCGCCCTTTTGGGGGGCTGACCCTTACTTACCCGGGGCTTTCGTCAGCCGTGGCATTGTGGGTTCGGACCGATGTCATTTGTATGACAACTCCCAGAAATCCCGACGTATTTGCACCAAAAACACATGTCTCGAACTCTTGACCTGACCCTGGATCTGATGGGCCGCGCCTCGGTCACCCCCGCCGACGAGGGCTGCCAGGCCGTCATGGTGGGGCGCCTGGCCGCCCTCGGATTCACGGTGGAGAAGCTCACCTACGGCAATGTCGAGAACTTCTGGGCCCGGCGTGGCACCGCAGCACCGGTGCTGTGCTTTGCGGGGCACACCGACGTGGTGCCCACCGGCCCGCTGGAGGAGTGGCGCACGCATCCCTTCCAGCCCACGGTTCGGGACGGCGTGCTCTATGGGCGCGGCGCGGCCGACATGAAGAGCGGCCTGGCCGCCATGGTCACCGCCACCGAGGAGTTCGTAACCGCGCACCCCAAGCACCGCGGCACCATCGCCTTCCTGATCACCAGCGATGAGGAAGGCCCGAGCGTCGACGGCACCAAGCGCGTCGTGGAAACCTTGCTGGGCCGTGGCGAACGCATCGACTGGTGCATCGTGGGCGAACCGTCCAGCGAAACGGTGCTGGGCGACACCATCAAGATCGGCCGGCGCGGTTCCCTCTCGGGACGACTCACCGTGCATGGCGTGCAGGGCCATATTGCCTATCCGCACCTGGCCACCAATCCCATCCATACCCTGGCTCCGGCGCTCGCCGAACTCACCAGCCGCCAGTGGGATCAGGGCAATGAGCACTTCCAGCCCACCACCTTCCAGGTCTCGAACCTGAACGCGGGCACCGGCGCCCCCAACGTCATCCCCGGGGAATTGAAGGCGCGGTTCAACCTGCGCTACTCCCCGGTGCAGACGCTCGAGGGACTGAAGCAGACGGTGGAGGAGATCCTGCACCGGCATAAGGTGAACTTCAGCCTGGAGTGGTACGTGTCGGGGGAGCCTTTCTATACCCCCCAGGGCGCACTCTCGGATGCGGTGTGCGAGGCGGTGGCGCAGATCGCGGGCCAACCCCCGAAGCTCTCCACCGGCGGGGGCACTTCGGACGGCCGCTTCATCGCCGCCCTGGGGGCGCAGATCGTGGAACTGGGCGTCATCAACGCCACCATCCACAAGGTCAACGAACACGTGCGCGCCGATGACATCGACGGCCTGCACCGCATGTATGTGGGCGTGCTAAAGCGACTGCTGGGCTAGGTGAAGCGCAGGGTCGGGGTGCGGCGCGGCAAGTTCGCGAGTACGCCGGCGCCGCCCAGGATGAGGACGCAGATCAGCACCCAGGCGGGCATGCTTAGTCCTAAGAAGGTCCAGTTGATCACGGCGCACTCGCCGCCGGCGTGCAGCACCTTCACCACCACCTGCCAGGGATTGAACATCTGCAGCAGGACGTTGAACGGGGCCCCGCAGGCCGGAATGCTGCCGGGCGGCTGGCTCTGGATGTAGACGTGCCGGCCGGCGATGCCGATGGTCGTCAGGGCCGCCAGGGCGATCAGCGCCACGTAGATCCAGGCGATGCCACGGCGCGCGGCTGTTGTGAATGCCGGCGATGAGGAACACCACGCCTAAGGCAATCACGCTGATGCGCTGGAAAATGCACAGCGGGCAGGGCTCGAGGTGCAGGAACACCTCCGTGTACATGGCAAAGGCGAACATCCCGAGGCAGGCGGCCGCCCCGGCGAAGTTGATCAGTCTGCGGTCCACCATGGGCGGATGATACTAAAGACCGCCGGTGCTGCCATTGCCGCCGCCGGCCGGCGCGCCCTGGCCCTCCTGGAGGGCTTTTTCGCCACGCAGTTCGCGCTCCACATCGGCCAGATCGGTATGGCGCACGTCCCGGCCGTGGACCATGTAGATCACGTACTCGCCGATGTTCTTGGCGTGATCGCCGATGCGCTCCAGCGAGCGCACCACCCACATTACATCCAGGTGGCGGCGGATGGTGCGCGGGTCCTCCAGCATGAAGGTGATGGTCTGGCGCTGGATGGACTCATACTCCTCGTCCACGGCGATGTCCTGGCGGGCCACCTGCAGGGCGGCCTCCGCGTCCATGCGCGCGAAGGCATCCAGAGCGGCATGCACCATGTCCTGCACCAGCCGGCCCAGATGCTTGATCTCACGGTACTTGTCCGCGGGGCGCTCCATGGTGGCCAGGCGCGAGGCGATGTAGCCGATCTTCTCGCCCTCATCGCCGATGCGCTCCAGGTCCGTGATGGTCTTGATGATGGCGACGATCACCCGCAGGTCCCCGGCCGCGGGCTGGCGGGTGGCGAGGATGCGGCTGCACTCCTCGTCGATGGTCACCTCCATGTTGTTGACCTTGAAGTCATCCATGGCCACCGCTTCGCCCAGGGAACTGTCGCCTTCCACCAGCGCCGAGATCGCCTTCTGCAGCTGCTGCTCGACGAAACCGCCCATGGCCAGCACCCGGTTGCGGACCCGTTCCAGGTCCTCATTGAAGCGGCGGGAAATATGGTGGGAGAGGTCGGCGGTTTCCATCAGCTGCGGATCCTTGGGTGGGCTGGGTGGATCATAGCCCAATGCAGGCTCAAGCGGCGTCGGCGAGCAGCGCTGCGGCGCCGACGCGCACCACCGCCCCTTCCGGCCAGCGCAGCAGCTGCATTTCCCCGGCCCGGGTCTCCACCAGGGCGGAACACGACTCCACCCAGTCGCCGGTGTTGGCGTAGAGGGTGCCGTCGATATGGCACAGGTTGGCGCGGTGGATATGGCCGCAGATTACGCCGTCGTAGCCCTGCTCGCGGGCCTGCGCCACCGCCACCTGTTCGAATTTCTCGATGAAGCGGGCGCTGGTGGCCATCGACATCTTCAGCTTCTCGGTCTGCGGCCGGTACGGCAGGCCCAAGAGGTGCCGCAGGTCATTCACGTGGTGGTTGTACAGCAAGGTGCCTTCATACAGCCGGTCACCGATCCAGTACAGCCAGGGCGGACAGTTCATATCCTCATCGAACTGGTCGCCGTGCAGCACCAGGTAGCGCTCGCCGCGGGCGGCCCGATACACCCACTCGCGATGCACCTCGATCTGTCCCTGCAGCATCTCGACGAACACGGAAACCGCCGCATCATGGTTGCCGGGCAGGTACACCAGCCGCACGCCAGCCCGTCGGCGCGCCAGCAGCAGGCGCAGCACCTGGGTGTGCTCATCGGTCCAGAAGAAGCGCTTGGCCAGGCTCAGGGCATCGACGATGTCCCCGCCCAGCACGATGGTTTCCGCATCGACCCCGCGCAGGAAGGCGAGCAGCTCGCGGGTTCGTGCCCGTTTGAATCCCAGATGGACATCCGACAGGAACAGGGTTCGCACCTGAAGACGGCGCTCCTTTCCTTTGCTGCTCATAAGGCTCCGGGGATGACTTAAAGATAAGTATCAGCCTCGAAGATGGCCGTGTCCGTTATGTGACAGCGCTGCGAAGGTTTTCTGAAGCGTCCCGGGCGGCCGGGCGCAGCCGCGCGGGCGGGAAATGGCAGGTAAAAGTGCTGCCGCGGCCCTGGACGCTGACGATTTCAAGCTGGGCCCCATGCCGCTGCAGCACATGCTTGACGATGGCCAGTCCCAGTCCCGAGCCGCCCGTGTCGCGGCCGCGGCCGGCATCGACGCGATAGAAGCGCTCGGTGAGGCGCGGAATATGATCCGCGTGGATGCCGATGCCGGTGTCGGTGACCGAAAAATGCCCGCCTTGCGCATCGACGCGCCAGCCGATCTCGATCGAGCCGGTGGCGGGCGTGTACTTGGCCGCGTTGTCCACCAGATTGGAAAACGCCGAGCGGATTTCCGACTCATTGCCGGTGAGCATGGCATCCGATTCGACCGCCACCCGCACCTCGGCGGGGTGCTCGGGTCGCGCCAGGACGTCCTTGCGCAGCATCGCGATCAGCGCCGCCACGTCCACCGGGGTGGTATCGACCTCCTCCAGCGCCGCCTCCAGTCGCGACAGCTCCAGCAGCTCCGTGATGATGGTCGTCATGCGTTCGGACTGCCGGCGCATCTCGCCGATGGGCCCCTGCAGATCCACGTCGAGCATCGGATCCTGGCTCAAGGTCTCCAGGTACCCCGAGATCACGGTGAGCGGGGAACGCAGCTCATGCGAGGCATTCGCCACGAAATCCTTGCGCATGGCCTCCAAGCGCATGGGATGGGAGACATCCCGGACCAGCAGCAGCTGCTGGCCCTCCCCGTAGGGCACCACCTGCAGCGAGAGGTACAGGTGATCGCCCTTGCCGCCGCGCACGACGATCGGGTTGGCGAACTGCCCGGAGTTCAGATAGCGAACGAAGTCCGGCTGACGCACCAGATTGTCGATGCGCAGCCCCAGGTCCGCCGGTCGGCGCAGGAACAGCAGCTGGGCCGCCATGCGGTTGAACCAGACGATCTCGCGCAGGTCATTGAGGATGACGACGCCATCCGGCAAGGCCGCCGTGGAGCGCTGGATCTGCCGGAACAGCTGCACGAACCGCTGCTTGTGGTAACGCTTGCGCCGGTGCAGGCGCACGATCTGGGTGATGACCTCGCCCCAGGGACCGCCGATATCGGGTGGCTCGGCGAAGCCCCGATGGCGCACCCACCACTCCACGCGAAACAGGGTGATCAGCTGCCAGCACAGGTAGGCCCCGCAGGCGAGACTCAGGCCCGCCCAGGGACTGCCCAGCGGCCAGCCCAGCAGCAGGCCCAGGGCTGCGACGCCAAGCAGTCGCAAGACGATGAATAAGCCGACTTGAAAGCCACTGGACATTCGCGGGCTACACCAACAAGCGGTCAGGCGGTGCGGGCTGAGAACCGATATCCGGAACCGCGCACGGTCTGGATGAAGCGATCGTACCCGAATTCCTCGAGCGCCTTGCGCAGCCGACGGATGTGCACGTCGATGGTGCGCTCCTCGACGTAGACATTGCCGCCCCAGATGCGGTCCAGCAGCTGGTCCCGGGTATACACCCGCTCCGGATGGGTCATGAAGAACTCGAGCATCCGGTACTCGGTGGGGCCCAGCGGCACGGTCATCTCGCCCACCAGCACCCGGTGGCTGGCCTGGTCCAGCGCCAGGCCCTCGAAGTCGATGCGCTCGCCCTCCCCGCCCGGGGCGACCCGGCGCAGCACCGCATTGATGCGAGCCAGCAGCTCGCGGGGCGAGAACGGCTTGGTGACGTAGTCATCGGCGCCCCCCTCCAGGCCCGCCACCTTGTCGCCTTCCTCGGCCCGGGCGGTGAGCATGATGATGGGGACTTCGCGGGTCTCCCGGTCGCGCTTGAGGGCCCGGGTCAGCTCCAGCCCGCTCATGTCGGGCAGCATCCAGTCCACCAGCACCAGATCCGGCCTGCGGTCGGCCAGCAGCGCCCGGGCCGCGCGGCAATCCTCGGCCTCACGCACCTCAAAGCCCGCGCGCTTCAGGCCGAAGGCGATCATTTCGCGAATCGGCCGTTCATCTTCGACGATCAGTACTTGTTTGGCTGACATTGTCTTTGAGGGTATCCCGGCGCGTGTATTACGGGGCCGGATCATTGCAGAATCATGACGTTGTGCATGTTGTGTCACTTGCGTGACGGTTTTGCAACGTCATTTCGAAGGTATACGGGTAGCGCCTGCTCCGGCGCAAGGCCATGACCGGCCTGCCATTGCGGCAGCGCCAGCGCCAGGATCTCCCGGGCGTGCGGCAACAACTCCGGCTCCAGGCCGATAAGTCGGGGACCCAGCCTCAGCTTGAGCTGTGACCAGACCGTAAATCCCCGTCCCGCACCCAGGATCGGGCCTGGCAGCCCGGCGGGTATCTGGACCGTATCGGGAGCGCCCACCCGTTCGGGGCCCGCGGGGACGGCCAGCCCGTCCGGCCCCCGGGAGGCGCAGGTCCAGTAGACCTCCTGCATGCGCGCATCGTTGCACACCAGCACGCTGGCGGCGCCCGGCGCCAGATCGAGGGCCCGCTGGGCCACTGCCAGCAGGTCCGATACCGGCAGCACCTTCAACCCCGCGCCGAACGCCAGCCCCTGGGTGATGCTGGCCGCCAGCCGCACGCCGGTGAAGCCGCCCGGGCCGCGGCCGAAGGCGATGCCGTTCAGCTCCCCCAGCCCGATCGCGGCTTCCCGTAGCAGCGCCTGCACCAGTCCCAGGATGTTGGCCGAATGTCCGGGGCCGGGCGCCTGCTCCCGCAGCCACATCCGATCCTCGATCTGCAGCGCGACTGAGCACTGCTCCGTGGCGGTATCCAGCGCCAGCAGTTTCACGACAGGGCCTCGGCCATGCGTCGTGGCGCATGCCGCCCCAGGAACTGTGCGACCTCCTCCAGCGAGCCTGCCCGGCGCATCGGCGGCAGCGCGGCCAGCAGCGCCCGGCCGTACGGTCTGCTGCGGAGCCGGGGATCCCCGATCATCACCACGCCGAAATCCGCCTCGCTGCGGATCAGGCGGCCGACACCCTGGCGCAGGGTCAGGGCGGCCTCCTGCAGCTGATAATCCTTGAAGGCGTTGCCGCCCTGGCGCTGGATGTGTTCGACACGCGCCTTGACGATGGGATCGTCCGGGGATGCAAAGGGCAGCTTTTCGATGATGACCAGGCGCAGGGCCATGCCCTTCACGTCCACGCCCTCCCAGAAACTGGCGGTGCCCAGCAGCACCGCATCGCCATCCTCGCGAAAACCGCGCAGCAGTTGCTCGCGGGGCGCCTCCCCCTGCACGAACAGACGGTAGCGCTTACCGGCGGCGCTCCACAGGGCCCGCAAGCGCATGGCTGCTTCGGCCAAGGCGCGATGACTGGTGAACAGCATGAACGCGCCGCCGCGCGCCGCGTCGATGAGCGGCACACTGGCATCCAGCAAGGCGCTGACGAAATCGGCCGACGCAGGCTCGGGCAGTCCGGGGGCAGCCACAGCAGACTCTGGCGCTCGAAGTCGAACGGACTGGGAATGTGCACGGTCTCCGCCTCGCTCAAACCCAAGCGCTGGGTGAAGTGGCTGAAGTCCTCCCCGACCGACAGGGTCGCGGAGGTGAAGATCCAGGCACTGCGCCGCGCCTGCACCTGAGCCTGGAAGCGGGTGGCCACCTCAAACGGCAGCAGATGCAGCACGAAACCGCGCGGGCCCAGTTCCGCGGACCGCGCGCCCTCGATCTGCCCCACAGCCGCGATGCGCGTGAGCTGCGCGGCCATTTCCACCACGCGTCCGGTCAGTCCCTTCGCGCCCGCATCCTCCGGCAGGGCATCCAGTTCGCCGCCCAAGGCCGACATCGCGTGCGCCAGATCCAGGGTGCATTCGGTCAGGGCCGGCGGACACTCCTCCCAGTCGATGCGCCCGGCGCGCGCCGGCAGCGCCGCCGTCAGGGCGCTCAAACTCTCATCCACCGCACTCAAGGCAAATTTGAGGCCCGACTGCAGCTCCTTGCTTTCGGCGCGCAGGGCATTGAGCACCTGAGTGAGCGCCCGCCCGCCGCAACTGGCGCCGTAGAACTGCATCACCAGATCCGGCAGCTGGTGCGCCTCATCGATGACCACCGCGTCGGCGGTTCCCAGCACGTCGCCGAAGCCGTCCTCCTTGAGCGTCAGGTCCGCCAGCAGCAGGTGATGATTGACGATGACCACCTGCGCCTCCTGCGCCTCGCGCCGCGCCTTCACCAGGTGGCAGCGGGAAAACTGCGGGCAGCGCTGCCCGAGACAGTTGTCACGGGTGGAGGTGATCTGCGGCCACAGCGGGTGCGAATCGGCGAAGTCCGGCACCTCGGACAGATCGCCGCTGCTGGTGCGCGCCGCCCAGTCGATCACCCGGTCGGCCATGCTGCGGGAGGTGTCGGCCAGCAGGCCGCCGCCGCGCAGGGCCTGCTGCAGCTGGGCCTGCTCGAGGCGGTGCAGGCACAGGTAATTGCCCCGGCCCTTGAGCACCGCCACGTCCACGGGCAGTCCGAGGGCCCCGCCGAGCAGCGGCAGGTCCTTTTCATATAACTGGTCCTGCAGGGTGCGGGTCCCGGTGGACACCAGCACCCGCAGGCCCGACAGCAGCACGGGCACCAGGTAGCCGAAGGTCTTGCCGGTGCCCGTGCCGGCTTCGATGACCAGCATGCGGCGCTGCGCCAGGGCGTCGGCCACGCGCTCGGCCATATGCAATTGCTGGCGGCGTGGGACAAACCCTTTCAAGGCTCTGGCAAGACTGCCGTCGGCTTCGAAAATCTCTTGTAAATCAGTTTCTTGCACCGATCCTTCCGGTCGATATCACAGAATGTTTAAGCGGATGCTGCACTTGCTTTGCAAAAGCTGCATCATTGCCGGCACGACCCTCGAGGCCGCTCTATATAATTGAAAGGTTAATGTATTCCTCGACTCCTCGCGTCGCCGGCCGCTGCCTCGAAGCCGCAGCAACTATCGCCAACCATAAGAAAACTCTCGCGACGCAGCGATTTGAATAAGTGATTCATAAGGACTGAAACGCATGGCCACTGCCCCGCACGCGATCCTGCCGCTGTCAAAACTTTGCCCCCAGGTGACGGACTGGGTGGAGTCGGTTCGCAGCCTCACCCAGCCGGCTTCGGTCCACTGGTGTGAGGGATCGGCGCAGGAGTTCGAGCGGCTGACCGGCGAGCTTGAGGCCAGGGGCGAACTCGCGGCGCTGAATCCGCAGCAGTACCCGGGCTGTCACCTGGCGCGCTCCAATCCTTCCGATGTCGCCCGCGTCGAACATCTCACCTTCGTGTGCACCCGCAACAAGGAAGACGCCGGTCCGAACAACAACTGGATGGCGCCCGCCGACGCCCACGCGAAGATGAGCGCCCTGTTCGCCGGCTGCATGAAGGGCCGCACGCTGTACGTGGTGCCCTACTGCATGGGACCGCTGGATTCCCCGCTGTCACGCTACGGCGTGGAAATCACCGACAGCGCCTACGTGGTGCTGAACATGCACATCATGACCCGCATGGGTCGCCCGGCGCTGGAGCTGATCTCCAGGACCGGCAAGTTCGTCAAGGGACTGCATTCCATCGGCGAGCTGGATCCGGACCGCCGCTTCATCATGCATTTCCCGGAAGAGCTGCTCATCGAGAGCTTCGGTTCGGGCTACGGCGGCAATGCGCTGCTGGGCAAGAAATGCCATGCGCTGCGCATCGCCAGCTACCAGGCCCGCACCGAAGGGTGGCTGGCCGAACACATGCTCATCGTGGGATTGCAGAGTCCCAAGGGCGAAACGCACTACATCGCCGCGGCCTTCCCTTCCGCCTGCGGCAAGACCAATCTCGCGATGCTGATTCCGCCGGACTCCATGCCCGGCTGGAAGGTGTTCACGGTGGGCGATGACATCGCCTGGCTGCACCCGGGCCCCGATGGGCGCCTCTGGGCCATCAATCCGGAAGCGGGCTACTTCGGCGTGGCGCCGGGCACCAACCCGGAGACCAATCGCAACGCCTACGACATGATCCGCCACGACACGCTGTTCACCAACGTGGCGCTGACGGCGGACAACCAGCCCTGGTGGGAAGGCCTCAAGGACGGCACGCCGGTCACCGACTGGCAGGGGCGTCCCTACGACAAGAGCCAGGGCGCGGCCGCCCATCCGAATTCACGCTTCACGGTTTCCGCCCGCAACAATCCGGGCTATTCCCCGCACGCCGAGGATGCCAAGGGCGTGCCCATCACCGCCATCGTATTCGGTGGCCGTCGCCGCAGCCTCGCGCCGCTGGTCTATCAGGCGCGCGACTGGGCGCACGGCGTGCTGGTCGGCGCCTCGGTGGCCTCGGAGACCACGGCGGCCGCCACCGGCAAGGTCGGCGTGGTGCGTCGCGACCCGATGGCCATGCAGCCGTTCTGCGGCTACAACTACGGGGACTACTGGCAGCACTGGCTGAATGTCGGCGCGAAGCTCAAGAATCCCCCGAAGATCTTCCACGTGAACTGGTTCCGCCGCGACGAGCAGGGCAAGTTCCTGTGGCCCGGCTACGGCGACAATCTGCGCGTGCTCGCCTGGATGCTGGATCGCGTGGCCGGCACGGCCGGCGCCACCGACACCGCCATCGGCGCCCTGCCGCGTCCGCAGGACCTGAACGTGAAGGGTCTGGACATCGCCCCGGAGGCGCTCGATGAGCTGCTGAAGGTGGACCACGCCCAATGGCGCAAGGAAGTCGGCGAGTTCCGCAAGTATCTGGGGCAGTTCGGCGCCCGCCTGCCGCAGGTGTTGAGCCAGAACCTGGATACGGTGGAAAAGGCGCTGGCCTAGGCTTCCTCGCAGACGAAGTGGATGGTCTGCGGCGAGTCTTCCTCGGGTAGCTTGCCCAAGCCGATCATTCCCTTGCCCTTCAGCTGCACGCTGTCCCGGCGCACGAAGGCCTCATCGCCGTCGTGGGACTGCACGAAAGTCCCGTTGGTGCTCTGATCGACCAGCACGAACTTGTGCCGGTTCAGCTCGATGCGCGCATGGAGCCTGGAGATCAGGTTGCCCTTGACGATGAGATCATTGTCTTCGGCCCGGCCGATGGCCACCGAAGGATGCCGCTCGTCGAGCAGCACCTCCCGATCCTGGAACTGCAGCCGCAGGCGCAGGTGCGGCAGCTGCGAGTTGCTCATGCCGATGGCCGGCACCATGCTGGTCACATCCTCGGTCTGCCAGAGCACCTCGTAGAGCACGACCTCATTGCCCTGGCCCTTGAGGGTGGCGACATCAACCTGCCGCACCGCCGCGCGCCACTGGGGCGCGAGCCGCTCGACCACCTGGGCCGTGGTCATGATCTGCATGGCCTTGGCCTGGCTGGTCATGCGGTTAGCCGTGTGCACGGTGGCCCCGAACACATCCCGGTTCTCCAGCACCACCGGCCCGTAATGGCAGCCGATGCGCAAGGCGACGGGCTGACCCTCCACCTTGAGCTGGGAGTGACGCGAGATCTGCAACTGCATCTGGGAGGCGGCGTTCAGCGCCTGGTCGCAGTCGGCGAAGGTCGCCATGACTTCATCGCCCATGGTCTTGATGACCGTGCCCTGGTGCTGCTCGGTGGCCGTTCGCATGACATCGATGCAGATGGCCACCATGTCCCGGGCCCGCAGGTCGCCCATCAGCTCGTAGAGCCGTGTCGAGCCCACGACATCAGCGAATAGAATGGCGAGCTCGATGTCTTTTCCCATGCCCCAATCAGTCGTTCGTGCCGCAGTTGTCATAACGCTGCGGCACTAATGGCTGGGATTATACGCAACTGAGGTGGTACCGCTACTTGGCCGCCCCGGCCCCCTCCTGGGGGCCGCCCGACATGGCAGCCGCGGCCGCCCTAGCCAGCAAGGCGGCGTCCGCCCGTGCGTCACGCGCCCCCTCGCTCAACAGGCGCCGGTACTCCCGCGCCCCGGGTTCCCCGGCAAACAGCCCCAGCATATGGCGGGTGATGGTCGGCAGTCGTTCACCGAGTTCGAGTTCCCGGGCCGCGTAGCCCACCATCCTGGCCACCAGGGCAGAGCCGGTCCGGCGCCGCATCCTGCCCGCCGGTGAGCGCGGCGCGCAGTTCGACCAGCAGCCACGGCCGATGGTAGGCCTCGCGCCCCAGCATCACGCCATCGCACCAGGACAAGGCCTCGATGACCGCATCTGCATGGCGCAAACCGCCGTTCAGGATCACCGGCAGCTGGGGAAACTGCGCCTTCAGCGCGCGCACCACCTCATGGCGCAGCGGCGGAACCTCCCGGTTCTGCTTGGGCGAGAGACCTCCCAGCACGGCCTTGCGGGCATGAACGATGACCGCCGCGGCACCGGCCGCGCGCACGCCACCGGTGAAAGCCACCAGCGCCGCGTGGTCCGCCTCGGTGTACTGCGCGATGGCGGCGCGCGCCTCTGTACCGCGGCCCTCGACCACTCCGATCCGCATCTTCACGGTCACGGGAATCCGCACCGCCGCGACCATGGCCGCCACGCATTCGGCGACGCGCGCCGGCTGCAGCATCAGACAGGCGCCGAAGGCGCCGCTGTGCACGCGGTCGCTCGGGCAGCCGCAGTTCAGATTGATTTCGTCGTAGCCGAATTCGGCGCCGATGCGCGCCGCGGTCGCCAGGTCAGCCGGTTCGCTGCCGCCCAACTGCAGCGCCACCGGATGTTCGGCCGGATCGTATTGCAGCAAACGCCCGCGATTGCCGCGAAGGATCGCCGCCGCGGTGATCATTTCGGTGTACAGCAGCACGTCGGATGAGAAGCCGCGCAGGAAGAACCGGCAATGACGATCGGTCCAGTCCATCATGGGAGCGACTGACACCCTGCGATCGAGCTTTTCTCGGGAAATATCGGCAGAAACGCCTGGTTTTATAGGCATTTTCGATTCTGGCGTTTCTGCGGGATTTTTGGGCATTCCGGGTAGTTTAGCGTTTGCGGAGGAGACATAAAGGAGACAAGATCGGCTTGTCTCCTCCAAATTCCATCATGGCAACGATCAAGGCACGCAGGCAAGCCAATGGTGCGATCCGCTACACCGCGATCGTACGGAAGCGTTTGGACAAGGTAATCGTCCATCGGGAAGCCAAGACATTCATGCACCGCTCCGCGGCGCTGTCCTGGGCCAGGCACCGCGAAGTAGAGCTCGAAAACCAGGCCGTACCCGGCCGCAAGCAGCACGGGCCCATCAGCCTCGCGGCCCTCATCCGCTGGTACATCGAAACCTTCGAGACGATCTCCAGATGGCAGCGAAGCAAGCAAAGTCATCTCGAGTTCCTCGAGCACCACGCAATCGGCAAAGTGAATGCCCTGGAGCTCACCGCCGCGGCGCTGATTGGCCACGTGCGCCGTCGTCGAGCGGATGGCGCAGGCCCTGCGACGGTCATGAATGATCTGATCTGGATTGGCGTCGTGCTGAGAGCCGCGAGCAACGTCAAGGAGCTCCCTGTGCGCCCTGAGGTAGCGCAGGAGGCGCGTGACGCGTGCGCAACGCTGCGTCTCATCGGCAAGGCGCGCAAGCGCGCGCGGCGGCCAACGATAGGACGGCGCTACCACGGGAAATTGCTGTGGTAGGCGCCCGTCCACCGAGTTGCGGTTTGTCCGTATAGACGCGGGCGGGCGCCTTGGTAGGCTCAATCCCACGCGCGCAGTACGCTCGCACAGCTAACACAAAGGGGATCGTCCATGCGTCCATTTCTCACCGCGATGAGTCTCACGGGAGCCTTGGGCGTCCTGGCTGTGCTCGCGCCTGCCGGCTCCGTGCATGCCGATGATGCTGCCGCGCACGACCATACGCATTCTGCGGCGGCCGCTGCGCCATCGGCCCCCATGATGCAGCAGATGCAAGCCATGCACGAGAAGATGACGGCGGCCAAGACGCCTGCCGAACGCCAGGCCCTGATGGCAGATCACATGAAGGTCATGCAACAGGGCATGGCCATGATGCAGCAGATGACCACCCAGTCCGGCCACGGCACCATGTCACCGAAGATGATGCAGGAACGCATGGACATGATGACCATGATGATGCAGATGATGATGGACCGGCAGTCGATGGGAGGGATGTCCACAGGCGGCATGTCTATGGGCGGGATGCCAATGGGTGGCGCGGCGAGTTCCGGACCGCCTCCGAAGTAACAGGAGCCACCCATGGTCGGGGAGTCGATCGTCTTCTATCTCTTTTGGGCGGCCGTATTCGCACTGATGATGCGTTTCGGTTGCGGTGCCCACGTGATGGGGCATCGGCACACTCATCCCGAGCCCCCTTGCCCGATCCGGGTTCAGCTCCGGTGACGCCGGTAGGCTCGCGGCCGACGGGCGAAGCGATCGATCCGGTCTGTCACATGAGCGTTAAGACGGCCGCAGCGAAGTCTGCCGTTTATGACGGCCAGGCGTACTACTTTTGCTCCCAGGACTGTCGCGGCAAGTTTGAGGCCGATCCAGCTTCGTACGCGAAGGCTATGAGTAGTAACTCAATCTCCAAGAAGGAACACCACCATGCGTGTTGAAGCCGGCCTCCCCGTCGGCAGCGGGCCTCTTGGCGTGGCGACTTCCAGTCACCAAGCGCCAGCCATTCCGGTGCTGGCCTTGGGGGTTGCCAGCAGCCTCTTTTTGGCGATCTCTTTCATCTTGTGCGTGCTCGGCTATCTCCTTTTTCCCTCGCTGCCCATCCCCCACGACACCCTGACCCTCCTGCTACCAGGGTTCCAATTGTTGACATTTCGCAGCTTCTTGTTGGGTCTGGCCGAGAGCGTGGGCTTCGCATGGTATGGAAGTCTGATTTTCGGCCCGTTGATCAACTACTTTTCCATTCGCTTCACACACTCTCGCGCCTAAGCGCCTCTTTCATCCAATAGCGGCGCTTTGGAATTCGGGCCCGATGGACAACAAACAACACTTCTCAGTCTGGTACTTCGTTGGCGTGATGGTCATCATGCTGGCGCTGCAGACCTTCCTGAGCAGGCAGCACAGCCAGCCGCTTCTCTACAGCGACTTTCAGACACTGCTGGCGTCCGGCAAGGTGAAACAGGTTGTCATTGCCGAAGACAGTCTCTCGGGCACTGCCGATATGACCGGATTGAAGGATGCCGTGACCGCATCCCAGGGGCAGGCGCCGTCTGCCGCACAATTAAGAGAGCATCCTTATGTTGTGGCCCGCGTGCCGGACCCTAATCTTGTCGCCGAGCTGCAGGCCGCCAAGGTCAAGTTCTCCGGCAGCATTGAGAACCGCTGGCTCCCAACGTTGGTGTCGTGGATTGCACCCGCTCTGATCTTCTTCGCCATCTGGGGCCTGCTGATGCGGCGCATGGGAGGCGGTCACATGGGCGGAATGATGGATGTCGGTAAGAGCAAGGCCAAAGTCTATGTGCAAAAGAACCTGGACGTCACATTTGCGGACGTGGAAGGGATCGATGAGGCCAAGGAAGAACTCGTCGAGGTCGTGGATTTTTTGAAGAATCCAGAACGCTATCGCAAGCTCGGTGGCCACATTCCCAAGGGCGTGCTCATTGTGGGCGCCCCCGGCACGGGCAAGACCTTACTCGCCAAAGCCGTCGCGGGGGAGGCCAAGGTGCCGTTCCTATCCCTGAGCGGCTCGGAATTCGTGGAAATGTTCGTTGGCGTCGGCGCCGCCAGGGTCCGCGATCTATTTCAGCAAGCTGAGAAACTGGCTCCGTGCATTATCTTCATCGATGAGCTGGATGCACTCGGGAAGGCACGTGGGATCAGTGGTTTCGCGGGGAATGACGAACGGGAGCAGACGCTGAATCAGCTTCTGGTGCAAATGGACGGATTCGATACGCGCAACGGCATCCTGATCATGGCGGCCACCAACCGCCCAGAAATTCTGGATCCGGCGCTGCTGCGTCCGGGCCGCTTTGACCGGCAGGTGGCCATAGACCGCCCTGATATCAAGGGGCGCGAGAAAATCCTGGTGTTGCATGCCAAACATCTGACCCTGGGTTCTGATGTGAATCTGGCGAGCGTCGCCGCCAAGACTCCCGGGTTTGCCGGAGCCGATCTGGCGAATATCGTCAATGAAGCCGCCCTACGGGCCGCGCGTAGGAACGCAACCGCCGTAGGGATGGTCGATTTCGAGGAAGCCATCGATCGGGTCGTCGCGGGGCTTGAGAAGAAGACGCGCGTGATGAATTCCAAAGAGAAGGAGACCGTCGCGCATCACGAAGCCGGGCACGCGCTGGTGGCCGAATCACGTCCCACAGCGGACAAGGTGTCCAAGATTTCTATCATTCCGCGGGGTATCGGAGCCCTCGGATTCACCCAGCAATTGCCGACGGAGGATCGCTATCTGCTCAAGTTCAGCGAGCTTCTCGATCGCCTGGACGTACTCCTGGGTGGACGGGTCGCCGAGCAGCTGGTTTATGGCGAGGTCTCAACTGGAGCACAGAACGACCTGCAGCGCGCGACCGACATCGCCCGCCATATGATTACCCAATACGGCATGAGCGCGACGCTCGGGCCAGCCACCCTGCAGTCCCTGCCGTCCGGGATTTTTCTGGGCGACGCGTCGCCTCCGGGCCGGGCCGAGTACAGCGAGCGCACGGCCCATGCCATTGACGAGGAGGTGCGGCGGCTATTGCGCGAGGCTGAACAGCGCGTGCTCGAGACGCTGACCGCGAAACGGGCTCAGCTTGAGGCGGTGGCGGCAGCCCTGCTTCAGAAGGAGACCATCGATCGCAGTGCATTACTCGCCCTCCTGAGCACTGCACCCGAACCTGCGCTGCCGCTACATGATGCGCCGGCTGCGGCATAGATCGCAATAACCGGCAGGCGGCCCTCACAACCAGCGCCTGGATCGGTCCTGTCCATGCGGCTGTGCCGAGTGGTCATCCGGCACCGCGCCCATGCTTCACAGCCACATGCGTAGACCCAGAGCCGCCTGCAGGGCCCCGGCGGGCTCTGAATTCGTGCGTGCGAATGTGGCACTACCACCGAACTTTCGGTTATACGAGATGCCCATGTACGGAGCGAATTTGCGGATGATCTCGTAACGCAAGCGCAGACCGGTGTCCAGCTCCGATAGTCCCGAGCCAATCTGCCTGCGGGGATCTGACCGACTGTACCAATCCAGCTCGACCAGCGGCTCAAGGATCAGTCGCTGCGTGAGCAACACCTCGTATGAGCCGGTGAGCTTTGCCGCAAAACGACCAGCATCGCCCACGTAGGCGGTGGCTGACACTTTGAAAAATTGCGGTGCCAGACCCTCGATGCCGATGGCGGCCCAGCCGCGGCCCGCAGCTGAGTCCAGGTCGTAGCGCGCCCCTGCCTGCAGGTCAAAGTAGGGGCTGATCGGGTGGGCATATAGCAACTCGTGTTGCCCGTCCTCGGTTGTGCCGTTGGTGGCAAACCCCTCGCTCTTGAGCCGCAGTCGATTGGCGTCGGTTCCCATCCACGCCTCGCCATCCCATCGAAAGCTGCTGTGGCCATCGCCGAAGCGAGCTTCGAACTCGTCAAATTGGGCGTGCACGAAGATCCGCTCATCGTCCATTGGCTTGCCAAATGGCGCTGCGGCGTTCGGATCGTTGACCACGGATTGCGCGTGTCCGAGGGTGCCCGAGGTGCTCAGTGTGATGAGCATACAGGCGCCCACCACTCGACTCCCCGCGTGACTCATGTCACCACCACTGTCCGAAACATGCCGGTTTCCATGTGGTAAAGCAGGTGACAGTGAAATGCCCAGTGTCCGGGCGTATCCGCTGTGAAGACAAAGCTTAGACGCTCGCCAGGCTTCACGTTGACCGTGTGCTTGAGCGGCAGGTGCGAGTCCTGGCCGTTTTCCAAGGAGAAAAGAAAGCCATGCAGATGGATCGGATGTTCCATCATGGTGTCGTTGATGAGGACGAAACGAACACGCTCTCCGAGCGCAACGTGGATCGGACCGACTTGTGAGAATTTCTTGCCGTCAAATCCCCACACCCAGCGCTCCATGTTGCCGGTCAGGTGAAACTCGATGTCGCGGGACGGGGCGCGGGTATCCGTAGCCGGTTGAAGCGCCTTCAGGTCCGAATAAAGAAGCACACGCCGACCATTGTTCTCGAGCCCCGTTCCAGCCTCGCCGAGGCGGCTTCGCGGTTGCATAGCGACGTTATCGACATTGGGATCGCCATGCAGGCTTGCGGAGGCAACGCCATCGGCGTTCGCCGCTGCGTCGGATGGGCGCAATCCAGCCATTGCCGGATTATCGTTTCCCGTACCCGGCGTGCCCGACATGTCCATCTTCGACATATCCATTCCCGCCATGCCGGCCATCCCGCCCATGCCCATGTCCGCCATGGTGCGTAGAGCCGGTGGATCCATCGCTGGAACAGCAGCCGCCATTCCCGCACGCGGCGCGAGTGTCGCGCGGGCAAAGCCTGAGCGGTCCTGCGCCTGGGCAAAGATGGTGTAGGCCATCTCTTCGGGCGGCTCGACGATCACATCGAAGGTCTCCGCCACGCCGATGCGAAATTCACCTACCGTCACAGGTTCAATGTCACCACCGTCGGCGGCCACAATTGCCAGCGGCAAACCTGGAATGCGCACATCAAACGTTGTCATGGAGGAACTGTTGATGAAGCGCAGCCGAACTTTCTCGCCGGTATTGAACAGCGCGGTCCAGTTGGCCGCAGGAGCGCGCCCGTTCACCAGAAAGGTGTAAGTGGCACCCGTCACATCCATGATGTCGGTGGGACTCATCCGCATCTTGCCCCACATCAGCCGTTCCTGGAGGGTGGGCTTGAGGCCATCGCGCCGAACGTCATTGGCGAACGTGCCGAGGGTGCGCCGGTGGTAGTTGTAGTAGTCGCTTTGTTGCTTGAGATTAGAAACGATCGTCATGGGATTCTCATCGGTCCAGTCCGAGAGCATGACGACATAGTCGCGCTCGTAGCTGTAGGGCTCGCGCTCGCGCGGAACCAGGATCAGCGCGCCATAGAGGCCGGTCTGCTCCTGCATGCCGCTGTGACTGTGGTACCAGTAGGTGCCGGCTTGCAGGATGGGAAAGCGGTAGGTGAAGGTTTCCCCTGGCGCGATGCCGCCAAAGGTGAGGCCTGGCACGCCATCCTGATCTGCCGGAAGTCTTAAGCCGTGCCAATGGATTGAGGTCGGCTCCGACAGGCGGTTGGTGACATTGACAGTGACGGCATCACCCTGGCGCAACCGCAAGATGGGGGCAGGCACTGAGCCATTGACCGCCGTAGCCACCCGCGGGCGGCCCGTGACATTAAAAGGGATGGAGCCGATGGCAAGGTTCAGGCGTTGCCCACTCAGACCCGGCGTTCCGGTGTCAGGCTGTGCATAAGCCGAGTGAGCCCGGTACAGACTCCCCGCACCACAGGTGGCCAGTGCCATTCCCTGGACGAATCGGCGCCGGTTCCACGGACCAAGGCCCAAGGGACGGTTCAGTTTGTCGCGCATTCCTTCTACCCCGACCTAACAGCGAAAACGCCGCAGTCCAGACGTGATAGGTATACGCATTCGTCCGGGTTAACCCTCTGGCGGACTGAATTTCTGGGCGGTCAAAGCCTCGCGTAGTTTCTGCTTTGCGCGCCGGATCCGCATTTCGACGGCCTTCGTCGTCGTCTTGAGGGCCACGGCGGCTTGCTGTTGGCTCAAGCCGCTGAACGTCGTGAGTAACAGCGGTTCTTTGTACCGGCGCGGCAGCCCTGCAATCGCCTGATCTAGCAGGCGTAAGCGTAGCGATTCCTCTTTGTCTTCGTCGCCTTCTGTATCGGCGGTGGCGACCGGCGCCGACGGAGGGTTTTCGAGGGCGAAGAGCATCAGAAAGCGGCGCCGCACACTCTTGCGCCGACCATAGTCCCGGCACTTGTTCAGGGCGATCGTTCTCAGCCACGCTCCAAAGGACTGCTTGACATCGAAGCGTCGCAGCGCCGTCCAGGCCGAAACGAAACTCTCCTGGACGACATCGTAGGCATCATCGGATTCACCGACGTAGCGGCGGACGAAGCGGTATAGCGGGGCTTTGTGCCTGCGCACCAGTTCTTCGAATGCGCGCCGATCGCCCCCCACGGCTGCCATGGCCAGCGGCCGATCGATATCGTTCGGGTCATCACTCACGTGGGATCCGAATTGAGTACCTTTGACACGGTCTGGTCGAATTTTTGCGCTTGCTCGGGCGTCAGCACGGCACGCATTGCGAGTACGTGCATGATCGTCTCTTCCTGGAGCGTCTTCATTGCAGCATGAAACCGGTCGATCGCCTGTTCAGCGGCCGGGCCATAGCGGTGCTCGCTTAAGATCGCGGCCGCCAGATCGGCGTTGGCCGCGTGCATCTCGGTCTCCAAAACCTTCCTCCTTGCCGCGAACCCGGCCTCCAAAGAGGTCAGTCGCTGCTGCTGGTCGGGACTGAGAGTGAGCTCATGATGCAGAACTTGATCAAGTCCCGGCGTCGCGGGTGCCTGTCGAAGGCCATAGCGGACCCCGAGCCAGCCGCCTAGGGCGGCCACCAACAGGGTCAGCACAACCGTATACGCCACCGTCCGGACAGGGCTCATCGGGGCGGACCTCCATCGAGTCGGGCTGAGGCGACCCAGGGCGAATGGGGGGAAAAGGCGCCAAGGTCATCCGGCGGGCCGGCAACCGAGCGGTGCACCCCCGCAGCCACACCGCCGATGAGTGCGCACACCAATACAAAGGCTTGCGAGGCTGCAATCAGCTTAGCGAGCGAGCGTGATTGTTCGCGCGCCGCCACCCCTGCCCAGATGTCGATATTCAGATTATCCAAGGGGCGGTCCGGATCTAGATGAGCCAGCTTCTGTAGATCGGTGTCAAGCACGAAATAGCTCCTTCAAATCGTTACGTTGACTACGCGCGCCGCGCCCGTACCCCTCCGGCGGGAGGGGTACGCCAGCCGAATGCGTATTGACAGCAGCTGGAAATACCGGCGTCGATCCCTAAGTGATAGGAGACAACCACGATGACTAGTCTAAATCCCGGCCGCGCGACTGGCCGGTTGGCATTGTGCGCCGTGGCGATACTGGGGGTTGGCCAGGCGCAGGCTCACGCCAAACTCGTCACTGCCGATCCCGCCGCCAACGCCACTGTTGCAGCGCCTAAGACGATTCTGCTGCAGTTTAATGAGGAACTGGCCAAGAAGCTCTCGAGCATCAAGCTGACCGACATCGATGGAAAGCCTGTTGCCATCAGGTCGATGGAAGCCAAGGATGCCAAGTCCCTGGTCATCATGGCCAACAATTCACTCGTCCCAGGCTTGTATACCGTGACCTGGATCGCCGTGACCTCTGACGACGGCCACAAAACGACGGGAAGTTACAGCTTCACGGTGAAGTGATCGGGTGATGCTCGATGGGGTGATCCTGGCGGCGCGAGGCCTGCAGTACGCCGGGGCCGTGATCCTGTTTGGCTCGTCGCTGTTCTTTCTCTATGGCCTTGCCGAGGTCCCGATCCCCTCCTCCATCGCCGGGCGCCCCTGGGCACACAGGCTTCTGCTCATCGCCGCCATCGTGGCGCTCGCGGCAAGTTTGACGTGGCTCACGGGGAAGACAGCCTCCCTGACGGGCGACCTTCGAAACGCGATCGACTGGACATCTTTGTGGTCGATCATTTCGGATACCGGCTTCGGAAGAATTGGCGCGATACGTATTGCCGCACTCAGTGGTGCCGCAACCCTCCTGCTAGTGCTTCCGCGCTCTCGCGGACTGTGGATTCTTCAAGCCGCCATCGGAGCGGTTGTCGTTGCGAGCTTTGCGTGGACAGGCCACGGTTCGATGGATTCAGGCATCGCAGGGCTGCTGCACCGGGGAAGCGATGTGGTGCACCTGTTGGCTGCCGGTGTCTGGATCGGGGCACTCATCCCTCTCAGCATTCAACTGCTGAGTTCGACGGCCTCGAGCAGTAGATTGGATGTCGCTGTTGTCGAACGTGCGCTTGTGCGATTCTCGGGCGTGGGAGCTGCGGTCGTCTCCACCTTGATTCTTAGCGGAATCGTCAATAGCTGGTACCTGATAGGTCCGGCCCGGTGGCGCGAGCTCTTTACGACACCCTACGGCCGCGCGCTAATTGTGAAGCTTGCGCTATTTACGCTGATGCTGATTCTCGCGGCCGCCAATCGCTATCGCCTCGTGCCCGCTCTGCGTGCCTCGATCTCTGCTTCTTCGCCAGCGCTGGCTACACTGAAAGCACTGCGAAGAAGCGTGTTCGCCGAAACAGCCCTGGCGCTGCTCGTCGTCGCCGTCGTCGCGATACTGGGGACCCTGGCGCCGCCGATATCCAACCATTGACCCGCTCGAATATTGGCAGAGACTTCGACGGTGCGACATCCCCAATAGGACCTTGAGCACCACGCTCGCAAAATGCCGTCGGTCGCCAAGCGCCGAAACATTGCATCCATGCGCTGCGGCGGGAGTGTGGCCCCGCTATCAAGCCACCACGTCATGACGGCCATGTAGGCGCCCACTACATATTGGACAATTAGTTCGTCCGGGATGGCCTCCCCGGAGTTCTTGCTGGCCCGGGCAGCCATTTCGTTGCGCACCAGATTGGAGAGCATCTTGCGAATGGTCCCCAGACTCACGGTGCCGCCGCGGCTCCCAACGAGTGCCCAATAGTGGTCACGATGGTTACGGGCATGCTCAAACATTGGCAGACTGAAGCTCAAACTGCGGCTATTACCGTCGCGCGCCGCCAGCGCGTCCCTTTGCTGATCATTCAGGAACTTCCGCAAGGGCTCGAAACCGCTGCGCTTCAAATCGTCTTTGTTCACGTAATGCGCATAGAGGATCGACCGACCGACACCGGCAGCCTCTCGCAGATATCCGTGATGGTAATCGCCTCGTATCCCTGGCGACGCTGTGCTGGAGGTAGAAAGCACCAAGTCCGCCGGGGACACGACGCTGGCCCACATCGTCCAGCTCGTCGAGCAGGCGCATGGCCGGCGGGCGAGCGCCAAACCGTGGGCCGAGAAGTTTGCCCGCATCTACACACTGGCCGTCATTGTCCTTGCGATTGCCGTCTTCATCCTGCCGCCTCTTTTGCTCGGCGCCGCTTGGGGGGCGTGGACTTATCGGGCGCTTGTGCTGCTCGTGATCGCATGCCTGTGCGCCTTGGTGATCTCGACGCCGGTCCGCATTGTCGCCGCGCTGGCCGCTGCCGCCGGGCACGGCATACTGATCAAGGGCGGCAGCTATATCGAACAACCCGCTGCGCTCAAGGCGATTGCCTTCGATAAGACCGGAACATTGACACTAGGCCGTCCGTCCGTCGTCAGTCTCGTGCCGTTGAACGGACACACTGAATCGGACCTGCTTGAGCGCGCGGCGGGTCTGGAGGCTCGCAGCATTCATCCGCTCGCCAAGGCGATTATCGAATTCGCGCATACGCGGGGCGTTGCGTTCCAGCCCGCGGACGACGTGCAGCTCTTGCCAGGCAAGGGCGTCACCGGGCGGTTCAAGGATGCCGAGTTCTGGCTCGGCTCACACCGCTATCTTGTCGAGCGGCTGCAGGAGACCGCGGAAGTCACCCGGCATGCGGACTCGATCCAGCGGGATGGCAGGACGGTTGTCGTCATCCGCAACGAAACTCACGCCTGCGGCCTCATCGCCGTGGCCGATGTCGTGCGGCCCGGGGCGGCGGAAGCGATCCGCTTGTTGCGCAAGGCCGGGGTCCCGCATCTCATTATGCTGACCGGCGACAATCGGGAAACCGCCGAGGCGATCGCCCGCGAGGCGGGCATCGACGAGGATCATGCCGAGCTCCTGCCACAGGACAAGGTCGCGACGATCGAGGCGTTGACGGCCAAATACCAGACGGTGGCGATGGTCGGCGACGGCGTGAACGACGCGCCGGCGATGGCGCGGGCCACCTTCGGCATTGCGATGGGTGCAGCGGGCAGCGACGCCGCGATCGAGACGGCGGATATCGCGCTTATCACCGACGATCTCTCGCGGCTGCCCTGGCTGATTGCTCATTCGAAGCGCACACTGTTCGTGATCCGCGCGAACATCGTGATTTCTCTGGCGATCAAGG
Organism: uncultured Pseudomonadota bacterium; assembly: GCA_963726995.1. Lineage (GTDB taxonomy): Bacteria > Pseudomonadota > Gammaproteobacteria > Steroidobacterales > Steroidobacteraceae > DAIDKA01. The sequence goes on along the minus strand of CAVSEP010000005.1, from coordinate 151,711 downwards.
CGATCTTCGTCGGTTTGACCTTTGCGGGCTACGCCACGTTATGGGGCGCGATCGCCGCGGATATGGGCGCATCTCTCCTCGTGGTCATGAATTCTCTGAGGTTGCCGAGGGTACATGATTTGGACGTTCAATTGGCGGGACACTCGCGTTAACGTTGATCCAAGGGTTGCGCGCAATGCGCGACTCACCCGCGGCGGATGAGTCAAGGATTGATCTGCGTCAACGAACACAATCGGGTCGAATGATAAGATTATTTTGATCGAGGTGAGACATGATGATTTCCCGTCGTGACGTTGTAATAGGAACCACGGCAGCGACTGCCGCCTTTTTCAGTCAGTCACGCATCCTTGCCGCAGAGACTGGACGCTTTCCAAACCCGCTCAAGATTCCAGCATTGCTCGAAGGCACTCCTGGAGCCAACGGAAAGACTTGCGAACTCAGCGCAGCAGCCGGGAAATCTGAATTCCTGCCGGGCATTTCAACACCAACACTCGGAATCAATGGTGCCTACTTAGGCCCGACAATTCGGTGCCGCGCCGGCGATCGCGTAACGCTCCGCGTGAAGAACACGCTCACTGAGCCTACAACCTTGCATTGGCATGGCTTGCACGTGCCCGCGCGTTACGATGGTGGTCCGCACCAAGTTGTTGAGCCAGGAGCGATTTGGGAGCCGTCGTTTGTAATCAAACAGAAAGCCTCGCTGTGTTGGTATCACTCGCACTTATTGGGGCGGACCGGTGAGCAGGTGTTACGGGGGCTAGCCGGCCTCTTCCTAATCGAGGACGAGGAGAGCCGGTCACTCCATCTTCCGTCGGAATATGGCGTGGACGACATTCCGCTTGTAATCCAGGACCGCCGTTTCAATCGCGACGGCAGCTTCGACTATTTGTCGGCCATGCCCGACATGATGTCCGGCTACAAGGGCAACGTTATCTTGGTCAATGGTACCGTCGACCCACATTTGGTCTTACGTCGACAGCGTACCCGCGTGCGAATCCTTAATGCTTCAAACTCCCGCATCTACACGCTCGGCCGCGATGATGCGGCTGACCTTTTGGTCATCGGCTCAGATGGTAGCCTACTGGAGCGGCCGGTCCGCCAGCACCGAGTACGGCTCGGTCCAGGCGAGCGTGTTGAACTGCTCCTTGATATGCAGACCAGTCGGGCGATCAGATTGATGAGCTATCCAGATTCCGTCACCGCGGGCGGAATGGGACCGGGCATGATGATGGGTGGGATGGCGGGCAATACCGAGACGTTCCCGATCATCGAGCTGCGAGCGGCAAAGTTGGAGACGACAGACCTATCGGTTCCCGAGCGGCTAATCCGGGTGCCAAGTTGGAGCCCGGCGCAAGCCGCACGTACCCGCATCTTCACGCTGGACATGGCCATGATGGGCATGGGGGGAATGATGGGTGGCGGCAGAATGGGTATGGGAGGAATGATGGGTGGCAGCAGAATGGACGGCTCGATGGGGATCAATGGCCGCTCGATGGACAAGAGCCGGATAGATGTGCAGGTTCCGTTGGGGAGCACCGAAATTTGGGAGATTCGGAACGCAACTCCACTAACCCACTCATTTCACATTCACGACATACAGTTTCGCGTGCTTAACCGTGATGGCGATCCTCGGATGCCGAACGAGTTGGGTCTTAAGGATACGGTACTCGTCGATCCAGGTTCGGCGGTGCGCGTTATCGGTGAATTTTCGGACTTCGCCGACCCACAGAATCCATACATGTACCACTGCCACATTCTGGAGCATGAGGATGCGGGCATGATGGGCCAATTCGTGGTGATTTGAGCAACGCAGACATCTGTGGCTTCTACCGGCGCAGATAGTCGCCTGAAAGGATTTGCAGCTTTGGGGTTCTCGGGTCCGATGGCTGGCCGGCTCTCGCCACCCGATGTCGCTTCGTTTGCAGAACGCTCAAAATGCTCACTTTTTAAATGGACTGAGCCCTCGCGCCGCAAAGAGTCCGTCAAATTGGCTGCAGGTCCCAGATTTTGAACCTGCAATCGCCTATCTCCCTCTGGCAACATATAGTGTGCAGATAATATCGGCCGTAGATTCCGGGAGCCATCACCGGTGCTCGCCCGCCCTCGGTCAGTGACTCGGCCCCTCTCGAACAGGCGGAAGACGGGTGCCATCGAACAACGTGCGAGCCACCTGCTCGCGCTCGGTCATGGGGGTCGGCATCCGCTCCGCGAATCGTCTAACTTGAGCAGCAAGGTGCGGCCGTTTCTCTCGGATCAAGATCTCGCTGACCTTCCACCAGGCTCGTTGAACGCTATTGCGAGTCTTCACTAGCTTCCCAATTCCCGATTCGACTTGCGTGATTTCTCGCGACAGATCTCGTGCCACGTCTTGGGCACGCTCGCGCATATGCGTCGAGTCACCGCGCAGACTTTCCCGGTAGAGCCCATCCGAGTTGCGCGGACCCGTTTCCCCACGCACGTAACACTCTGTCGCGTTGGCAGGGGCGCCTAGTTCGCGCAAGTGCCGTGCGAACTCAGATCCTCCTGCTGTCTATTCAGTCCCGTCCGTGAATCGGCGTCTCACATCCGGGCCGAGAATTTATGGATGGGCCATGCTTCCATTTTGTTCAGGAGGATTTCATGGCAAAGAGCAAGCGGCGCGGACTGCGCGGACAGGCCGAGAAGTGGACGTGCAATCATTTCTCAATCACAAATCACAGAGGGGACGCGGCTAAACTGCTGCGGAAAGCTGCAGACGGAATCGAGCAACTGGGAGAAGTGGAAATGCTTGACATCGTGTTCAATATCCCGGCGGATCCTTCGTTCAAGCAGATCACGGTGAACGTGTATTCTTCCTTTCGCTCAGAGTCTTGAATTGTTCGCAGGCAAGGCGCTGGACCCAGCACTTGTGTCGATAGCAAGCGTGGCTCAAGGCGGACATCGAGTTATTTGCCGTCACCCGGCTCTCCGAGAGAACGCACGAAGACCGACACCTGCCCCTGAAGCCGACCAGACTTCTTCTTCAACTCTCGTTCAGCCGAGAATCCTTGCTTTTGCCAGAACCTTTGAGCGGCCACGTTTTGCTGATGAACGACGAGACGAACAGTGGCGCCTCCACGAAGGGCGATCCATTCCAGGATCATCCGGCTGAATTGCGCGCCCAAGCCTTCACGTCTCCGGTGGGGTGTCACAAGGAGTAGCCCTATATACCACTCGTAAGGTGTCGGATGACCTTGCAGTAACTCAGCGACGGCCACTAGATCGCCATGCATCTCCACCCCCCACACATGCTTAATCCCGTGCGCGTACTCTGGGTCGAGCGGACCAAGAATGTTTGCTGCCGTCTCATCGGTAGGCGCCTGCCCTTCGACGAGCTCGTAGAATGCCTTGCAGGCGAGGCATAGGTCCGCCAGCCTCGGAATGTCGACGGAGCGCAGCTTGATCGCACTACAGTCGCCGATCGAGGAGATAGAATTCACTTGAGCGTCCGGATAACTGCCAAACGACCGATGAAACTGGCGTACGACCTTCTGAATCAAAGCCACCACTTCGGGAATTGTACCGGCGAGATTGAACGTCAGCTATGTGGCATTCAGTCTCGACCCTCCACCGTCCGGTCTTGGCCGATAGTGCACTGCAATGACCGGTTACGGGTGAGGTAAGCGGCCATCCGCTGAGCAACATAATCGGCAATTCTGAGTGCGACGCTTAACAAGACGTGCCGGCGGATTGACTGCTTCCGTCGCCCAGAAGCAGCGTCCGCTAGCGGCCAAACAGTCCGTGCAGCACGCTCTCAGCCCGGTCTTTTACAGACTGTGTGGCGTTATCCTTGACGGACTGTGCCGCGTCCGTCGCCACGTCCGTGGCGGCGTCCTTCACTTCGCCCGCACCCGTCGAGATACCAGATTTCACCTCTGACCCGACTGCGCCGAAGGCACCGGGAGCGCGGGTGCCCTGATCGGTCTGCCCGTCCACGCCGTCACGACGGGCGCCGTTGCCGAGCTGCGTGCCGCTGTTAGCGCCCGCGCCCGTGCAGGTCCCGAGCTTCCGACCTTCGTAAGTGGCGCTTACCGCACCCTGTGCCGCCTGCATGTCGAACTTGCCGCTGTAGTGATCGGGGGTGTAGGAAATCTCGCCCGTCCCTTTCATTGTGCTGCATTGAACCGCGTAGCGCACCGTGGTTCCGCTGCGCGACAACTCGGTATATTGGCAATCACTCTGCCCCGCAGGAGGCGGCTGATCCTGCTTGCCGCCGGTAACGCACACATCGGTGACACGCGCGGGCGGGCTCATCCCCGGCCCGGAGATGGAAGTCGTGACGTGCCAAAGCGTACCGGTGTCCGCAGCGGCCACCGTACCGGTCGCCGCCACCATGAATACCAGTGCCAGAGTGCGGATATGAGGGTGCATTGCAGGTCTCCTTGTAGTGCGGGTCGGCACGACCCGTCGTCTGCTGACGGGGGTACGCATGCCGGAGCGATTAGCCGGCGCCGACCGATGCCGCGATCTTCTTGCCAATCGCCTCTTTTTCGGGCTTGAACGAAATCTGTGCGCCACAAACGCCGCCCTTGACCGGAACGCCCACGTAGAAGTTGATCCGCGCATTCAGCCGGTACTCGTACCAAAGCCGTTGCGCGCTGTCCTCGAAGGTCTTGTCCGGCTTGAAGTTACTTTCCATCACCGGTTTGACCGCAGCGAGCGTACTCACCGAATCCGCAAGGCTGATCACGGCGCTGGCCGACCGATCCGCAAGGCCCGCCGCGGCCTTCACGACCGGATCGACTTTCCAGTCCGCAGGGACATACATGACGCAGCCGCCTTTGCGTGCGACGACTCTTTGCCAACCCGGTTCGGCGGCCGTCGGCGACCTGGTCGGAGTGTCCGCTACCGACACGGCGGTAGCCGCGGAAACCAGCAGCGACAGCGTCGCCAGCAGAGCTCTTTGCAGATCGAGACGCTTAAAATGCACGATTTTCGCCCTCAGTGAGTTGATGCAGGTACGGCTAACTGCAGTCGATGTGCGCGGTGGCTGGCGCGGAAGTCAGTCCGTTCGGAGACAAGATGCGCAACCTCTCCCAGACCTGCCGCCTGATATTTGACGCCCCAAGATCCCACGTGTCAGTAACGCCGCGGCCCTTGCCGCGCACCTCAATGCGCTGCCGCGCGCTCTGCGCGCCATCGCTACGCAACCACACGTACTCGACGAACACCGGTTGTCGGCTGACGGTGATCGTACCGACAAAGGTCAGATGGGCGGGGCACTTCCCTGTAAACCTGGCCGGCCGGACGCCAACCGTTGCACGCGTCACCAGGTTGTCGGCGCGCACGGCCCCCGGAGCGCACAAGAGCTCGATCGCGAGCACCGCCAAAAGCAACGTGGCACTGGCCCGCAGCCACTTTCGCGCGCTCACTTCTTCACCAGATCGACCCGACGATTCTCCGCCCGGCCGTCCTCAGTGCTGTTGTCTGCGACCGTGTCTTCCTGGCCGTGGCCGACCACCGACTGCGCACGTGCCCGCGAGATCACCAGGTTCGACTGCGGCTCACCGAGGTTGTCGGTGTTGCCCTCGACCGATATCTGAAGCGCGCCATTACCTTTCATCGTTGCGGCAATCTGGTCGATCATCGGCAGCGAGTCTGGTTTGATCGTGCTCCTGCCCGTATCGAAGTTGATGCGCAGGGAGATGCGACCGTTGCGGTTCAGGGCGGTGCTCATGTCATCCGCGGTGACTACCGACTGCTGCATGCCAGCCTGCTTGGCGAGATGTAGCATGTAGTAGGAGCCGCCGTTGCCGTCGACCAGCACCCATCGCTCTGCGCCGTTCTTGATCTGCTTGGCCACCACGCTATCGCGATCCTCGTAGACCACGGTCGAGCCGTTCGCCCGCAAGGCATTCATAGAGTTTTGGTTGACGAGTGCCTTCGAGTTCGGCGCCGTATGAGCGGGCTGATAGTGGGTGTCGTGAACGATCTTGCCTTCCACGGTGGTATGTGCGCTCTGCCCGTCCGCGAAGACGAACAAGTCGAAGTCGCTCTGCGCGCAATCGGCTATGTTGTAGCCGGCAAGCCGCGAGACACAGAAGTCTTTGCAGCCGTCCGCATCCGACGGCATCGAGGAGTCGGCGCGCGACACACTCGCACCGGCGGCGAAGTCGATCGGTGCGAACGGCAGAATGCGCGTCGCGATGCATAGCCCGGCTTTCGGCCTGTGCGAATGAAGGCGCTCCTTCGTCACAGTGTTTTCCTCAGATGGCTTCATTAATGTACCCGACGGGCGCTTGCAGCTCCCGCCCGTAGTCGAGCGTTCAATTCTTGACGAGATCCACTCTGCGGTTCTGGGCACGCCCTGCGTCAGTGCTGTTATCCGCGACCGGACTGTCCTGTCCATGACCGACAGCTGCCATGCGCGAGGCGGCAACACCAGCACTCGATACCGCGGCAACCACAGCCTGCGCACGCGCCAACGACAAGGTCTTGTTGGCCTGCGCGGAGCCGACATTGTCCGTATTGCCTTCCACGGAAAGCCTAAGACCCGCGCTGGCCTTCATCATTGCAACGATCTGATCGACGATCGGCAGCGAATCGGGCTTGATAGTCGACTTGCCCGTGTCGAAATTGATGTGCAGCGAGATCCGACCATCGCGATTGAGGGCCGTGGTCATGTCCTCCGCGGTGACCACCGATTGGGCCATTCCGGCTTTCTGCACCAGATCGAGTACGTACCCATTGCCGTCGTTGTGACTGAGCTCCACCCATCGTTCCGTGCCATTCTTGATCTGCTTCGCTGTCAGATAACCATCACCCTTGTCCAGGATGGTCCACCCGGAAGCGCTCAGCGCATTCTCGTAGTTGCGCTCGACCTTGAGAGGGGAATTCGGCGTCGCGTCCTCGGGCTGGTAGTACTGGATGTCGACATATTTTCCTTCGACTGCTGTCTCCTGGTCCGTGCCCCCCATGAACTTGTACTGATCGAAGTCATGTTGCTCGCAATGCGCGATGAAGTACCCCGCCAGGCGTGAGACGAAGAAATCCTTGCAACCATCGGCATCCGGTGGCATCGGGGAGTCAGCGAGCGCCGCGCTCGCACTGGCGGCGAAGACGATCAGAGCCCAGGGGAGAATGCGGGGCGTGAAAGGTGTCATGGCTTACCTCGCGTGGCAGGGATATCAATGTCATCAGCCGGCTTTGGAACCGACGGCGCCGGCGGCGAGATCACTGGTGCGGCCGTGCCCGTGTCAGAACCGGATCGTGACCGCGGCACCGTGATTTCATCGGCCGGCTTTGGCGCCGTAACCGCAGGGGCCGACGGCGTCGGCGGCGATGCCGACGAAGCGGACGAAGCGGACGATGTGGCGCCCGCTGTCGGGGTTGTGGTCGAGCCTGCCGACGAATCGGCGGGCGAGGAGGAAGACGTCGATGTCCCGGGGGAAGAGGTCTGCGTGATCTGGTGAATATTCGTGTCGCCGCAACCGTCCGGAATCACCACGGCCGAGGTCAGCACCGCCGGATCAGACTCATTGCCAGCCTGATCAATCGTGCGGACGCGATAGAGGTAGCTGTTATCCGGATACGGCGAGCCATCTGAGTAGCTGCTTGCCGTGGCCGCGGTGATCCCCGACAGCTGGGTGAAATCGTTCGGCACGAGCTGGGCCACGGTCAATCCAGTCGTAATACTCTGTCCCCCACTGCTGACCGCAGTACCAGGCGTCGCGCCAGCGCTCGTGCTCTGCGGGACGAGCTCTCGCTCGATCAGAAAGCCCGCCGTGTCTGGATCGGTGCGCTGCCAGGTGAGGTTGACGGCGCATTGGGTCGGACTCCAGGTTGCGCTCAGTGCCGCCGGAGCGCTAGCGCTAACCTTCAGCGGTTGCACGTCGACCAGATCGGAATCGGACGTAAGATTGTCGGAATCCACCGCACGAACCCAGTAGACGTACTCATTACGCCAGTCCAACGCGCTGGAGGGTCCTTCGACGAGCCACGCGCCGTTGGCACTTCCCGCAGGCAGATCAGACGCCTTGACCGAGGCCACACGTGTCGCCCGCATTGCGAGCAGTGCATCTGGCGTCAACCCCGTCAGCGGGCCGATGCCGGAACGCAACGCCGCCGAGACGGCGGACTGGTGTGTCAGCACGCCGTAGCGAGCGGCACTGTTGACCAGCGTGAGGTTGTGCGCGGTACTGCCGTTGGCTCCCAACGCCAACTTTGCGCCGGTCGCGCCAGCCGCACCCGAACCGGCTGTGTTTCCGTTTGCCGTCATTCCAGCCGACGCGGCTGTACCAGCCGAATAGCCACTTGCGGCCGCACCGCCCTGCGAGAGCGTACTGCGCCAAAGCTCGTACGTTACGACCTCGTCACCCGAGTCGCCGTCGGGCACGAACTCGACCTGCACTCCGCTATCAGCCGCCGGTGTACCGAGCATCAACTTGGGCCTCGTCGGGGGCAAGGTTGCCGGTACCCGAACCGCGAGCGACAGTAGCGGACCAGGAACGTTCCAGCGGTTTAACGGTACGATCCGGTAGACGTAATACTCCGCATCGGAACGGGAGAGCTGATCGACGTATCGGGGCTGCTGGGTCGTTCCCAGTAATACGAAGTCGGAGTCTTTGAGCCCGCCTTCAGCCCCGCCAGTGCCGAATGGGTCACCGAATGTCTGCCAACTCATGGAAACGAGAGCCGCGCTGATCGAAGTGCAAGGGTGTGCCAGCGCAGCGGAGCTATAAGAGCCTGAGGCATGCGCCGCTCCCGAGCCGCCTCCAGTGGGGGCTACGGTCGTGTGGGTAGCGCCGGAGCCGGTCGGCGCGGCGCCCGAAGTGCCGACAGAGGCGCAACCACTCGTGACCGGAATCGCTGGTGCGTGTTGCATCGACTTCGGCCGAGTGGCGTTGGCGCGATAGATCTCGTACTTCGCATCTTGCTGCCCGGCAGTCCACGAGAGCGCCAGACTCCCGCCCCAATCTCGCGGCGGCGGCTTGACCAGGGGAGCGGACCAATTGTTCAGAGCGAACCCACTCGTATGTGTTGCACCACTCGCCCTATCGGCTTTGGTGGCCACAGCCGTGCCGCCGCCTTTCGCCGACGCCATCACTGCGGACGAGCTACCACCGGCAGACGCGCCGCCCGCCCCCCCTGCGGTGGACGCAGACGTCGGAGCGGAGTGAGGCGCCTCGAGGGGCGTCGCCGCCGTGAACGAACTCGTCAAATTGCTGACCGTCGCAGGAGGAGTCAGGTCCGGATACGGGAGCATATTGCTCGTGCTCGGCGAAGACGGCTGTGAGTTGCGCGTGAAGACCGCGACAACAAGATACTGATAATAGTGATCCTTGCTGATGGCGGTATCGGTGTAGGTGTACACGTTCAGAGGCGACAGCAGCGTGTTCTCCCACTGAGCGTTCGCCGAAACATTCGTGCAACCCGCCTGCGCCGCGGTGCTCCCGGTCCCCTGAGCAATCTGGAGGCACGCCGCCGTCGCCAATGCATCCCGAGCGTTATTGGCGTGCAGTTGAACTGACGGAATCAATGTAGATACGGGCGCCGCGCTCGGCAATTGCCCGGCCTTCGTCAGGGCCGGCGTGATCGGTGTCGGAGTGAGGAGCACCGGTGCCTGACCCGGTTGCTCGGTGTCAATGCGATAGATCTGGAAGGCAATCCCCGGAGCTGGCGCTGCGCTCGATCCCCAGATGTCATTCTGGCGCGGATCCTGATAGCTCGGAGTCCACACGACGAGAGCCTGCTGCAGAGGCGGTGCGGTCCCGAGTGGGTTCTTGAAGAACGGAGCGGTCCGGTGGTACTGACGCGCACGAGCGGTCAGGAAGGCAGCTTGTTGGGCGGTCTGTTGCGGCATCAGCTGCACCGATACAAAGGGAACAGGCAAAGGCCTGTGCCAATCCTGCACGGTGAAAGCCAGTTGTGCCGGGTCGCTCGTGCGACCGAAGATGTCCGTGACCGTTACTCGATACGCCACGCTCGCCACCGGCGGGGTCGTATCGGTGAAGAACGATGCCGCCTCGGTGCCCACGACGGAGCTCGCCCCCGCCCCAGGGCTCGCGCCGACGTTGTCCGTCACAATGACCGGGACGTCGTTGAGCTTTACGCCCTGTGTGGCAACCTTTTGCGCGTTTGCGGGCGATGCCGCCATCGTGTCGGGGAGCGAAAGACGGTAGATGTCGTATTGCGCGACCCCGATTGCAGCCTCATCGGATGCCGAGAGCCGCTGCCATCGCAAAGCGACGCTATCGGCGTTGAGTTGCTGCGCCTGCAAACTGGACGGCGCAGCCGGCTTGAGGCCCGACTTGTCACCAGACACGGTAATCGTGGTGGTCGCAAGCTGCGTGCCGTCCTTCGCACTCGCCAGGCGATAGGTGTAGGTCTGACCCGCGGTGACGTTCGGGTCGTCGAAGGCAAGCCCTAAGACCGAAGCCACCTCAGGATGAAGTGCGGCACCCATTAGCAGCGTACGCCGCGCCTGCATCGTGACATCTACCGCCGTTGGCGTCGCGCGCTTGACAGGCTGCACAGCCACCTTTGCTGCGGCCGTGCCAGCGGCAGCCCCCGCGCCGCCCGAAACCGCCGGCGCTGCAGCGACGCTCTTGGCAGCCGTTGCGACTGTCGCAAGTGCAGCCTGCGGGCTGTGGGCCGTACGGGCGGCGGAGGCGAGATGATCGAATTGCGCCTGCGCACTGGCCCCTCGAGTCACCGTCGTCGACAGCGGCGGGAGCGCCGTAGTCGGACCGGCCGATGTTGACTTGCCGAGCAGGCTGGCGAGAGCGATCGTATGGGCGTTTCCAGTACGCACCGCCGTCGGGGCGGTCGCATCCGTCACGACGCCCAATGGACTCTTATTCAGCGGCGCCGTCGTACCCGCCGCCACAACCGCTCCGTCGTAGCGATAGAGGTTGAACCCACCGTCGGGCAACCAGCCGTCCTGCAACGACCAGCGCACTCGTATCTCGATGTTTCCCTGGGCGTTGACGGCTGCCGCCGCGCGCATGACGACGCTTGCCGTGGTGTTGGTCGCGGCAGCGGCGACGTGTGCCTCCGGATAGGGGCAAACGAGTAGGAATAGCCCAACACTCGCGGCGCTGAGCTTGTTAATTGAGCGTATCGGAGACATCGAGATTCAAGCACTTTGAGACGCCGAACACCGAGCCACAACCCTTCACTTCGCCATCCGCATAGATCTCATCACCTATGTCCGCCTTGATCGTCTGACTGCCGCCGTCCGCGGTCGGAAGGCTCACGGACTGGCCCTTCGCCAGATACGCCAGACTCAGCTCGCCCAACGCACTAGCGCTGAAAGGACCGAAGTCCGCTTGGCCGGTTGCGGCGACCGAACCGACGATCGTGTTGATGTGCCCGTCGTTCTGCAGACTGATGTCCGCGTTACCGCTGATGTCGGCGCTCAAGGGGCCGATTTCCCCATGCCAGCTCAGCGCAGCAGCGAACCACGGACTGGTGCTTCCGGAGTACGGGTCGGCGTCGATCGACTGATTGCCGCTCCCGAGGATGTGCACGCCGAGGCCACCCGAGAAGGTGAACTTCTCGACACCGTTGAGACCAATGTTGACCACGATGGGGTTGGTGGACGGCGGCCAGCCGAGGAAGAAGTGGGCCTCGCTCGGGCTCAACAGCAGATCCATGGTGCCCTGCGCATCCACCAGATCGATGCTGCGTGTCGGATAGTAAAGACTGGCGCCAGCCGTGGCGTGGAGTGTATCCGGAGCGACATAGCGGATATCCATGTAAGCGGTACGGTCGGCGTTATCGAAGCTCGTCCCTGGCAGTTCCTGGAACATCGCCCGCGCACTCAAGTCGAGCGTGAATGGATCCGTCGTCACGATCGCATCCGCGTCGGCCATGAAGGTGAACCCACTGTCCTCGGAGCTGCCGACGCTCGTACCGACGGTAAACAACAGATCGTCGCCCGGCAGAGTCGGATTCAGATACACGATGTAGGAAGCATCGCCGATGTGCGCCGAGGGGCTCGGCTGCTGGTTCTGATCCGCCGCCTGCGCCTTGTAACCGACTCCACCACGGAAGGCGAACAAGCTGGTGTTGCTCTGCCCGAGCGGAATGCCTCCGCCCGGCAAGCTCATGCCACCGGTGAACAGCCACGCCCCCCCGCCGGCCTGGAAACTGAACCCAGTCTCACCGGAACCCATGGATAGTGCACCGAGATTGACGCTCAACTTCAGGTCGCCCTGCAGACAACTGATCGGCACATGCGCACTTTGGAAGCATCCGACGGGTGCGGCCGTCGGCGAGGTGGGCCACACCGCATGACTCTTGTCCACGTGCTGGAGCGTGGCGTCCAGGCGCAGCACATCGGCCACGTCGGTCATCACTTCAAGGCCGTTCATCGACACGCCACCCGCGCTGCTCAACTGGAGCCCGGAGAAATTGACCTCCGCCGTGACGGGCAACCCTTCCCCGACGGTGACGCCGCCGTTCAACAGCAGATACGGACTGTGTTTGGCGTCGTCGTTGTTGCCGGCGCTCAGGCTCGTCAGATCCAGCTTCAGCACTTTCAGATCGATGTCGACCGGATGCGACAGCGTGAACTGCCCGGAAGCGGGCAGGATGAAGCGGCCCTCGGTATCGATCCCCAAATCGGTGAAATCGACGGCGAGCCCATCAAGGGCGGCCGCCAGGTCGCTGGGCGTACCGGCGGACTTCTTCAGCGACAGCGCTCCAGAGATCCTGACGGACCCCAGCCCGCCGGAGCTCGCCGGGAGCTGCAATATTGCATTCGTCAAGTCGAAGTGGATGCCGCCCAGATCGGCCCCGCTGAACAGCGGCTGGCCACCCAGCATGGCATCCACGCTCGGGTTCTGCAGCGTCAGGACGAAATTCCCGGAGTCAGTGAACTGCATCGCCCACGTCGTGGGCCCGAGAATGGGCAGCGTCACGTCGGCGTCGATCTTCATGCTCTGCGCATCGACGTGGTTGTTCACCACCTTGAGGCCCACGTCATGGAGGATGGCCGTAAAACCACCCGCAACTTGAATCGTCTTGCCACCACCCGGGAACGGCATATTGACCGCCAACGACAGGCCCTTATTGCCGATCGCAAGTCCCTGCATCTGGATCGATACGTCGTTCGTACCGTCACTGAAGGTCTTGGGCAGCAGCAGGTTTGCGTGGGCCACATACACACCCTGCCAAGTCGCATCCAGTTCGGACGACTCGCCCGGATCGCGCGCGCTGGTAGAGAGGTCGAGGATCAGGTTCTTCGTTCCCTGCGGTATTTCCACGCCGAACCCGCCCCAGGCGAGCCGAATGTCCGGCGTGTCCATAGCCAGCACTGGAGTTTGGGTCACGTCCCACGCGCCACCGGACTCGGCCCCGACGATGTTCAGCACCACACGGTTGTTGTTCTGGTCGCTCACCATGGCCGGCAAGGAGAGCTTCGCGCCGGTGAGGATGCAGTCGTTCTTCTTGACCACCATATCCTGATCGTCGAAGCGCTTGTCGAAGGTGACGGAGGCCGCCTGGATGATGAAGTCGAGCGGTGCAGCCAGAGGCAGGTTGATGTTCTGCGCAACACCGTTGGCAATTTCGATCTCGCCGCTCTTGTTGACGGCGACGGAGTCCGCTTTGAGCGTCAGGCCATGCACGTCCTGGGAGAGAACCCCGGCGATCGGCAGGGGCACGGTTACCTGCGGTTGATGCACCGTCACGGTCAGCGCTTGTGTGACGCCGTCAGCCCGCGCAATGTCGAGATCGATTCCAGTCTGCTTGCCGCTGCCAAGAGTGAAGGAGAAACCACCTAACCCGACGGAGCCATCGGCGAGAGCATTTCTGAGCTGCAGACCCTTGGCTGTAAGCGCGAAACCGCTCCCGACTGCGAGTGCCAGCGAGCCGTCGGGAATGGCGACTTCGGCGGCCGTACCCGCAGCATCGCGCAACGGCAGCGCCAGCCTGATGTTGCTGCCGGAGAACTTGAGGCAAGGCACGCTCTTGCAGAGGGCATCCGGCTGGTTGACCACCGTGAGGGCCGTGCCCTGCCCCAGCGTGAGACCGAGCCCGCCAAAGATCAACGGCGTCGAGTAGTCCGAGCCCAATTTGACGCTGCCGCCGGTTACATTGCCGGCAGCGTCAATGCACAGGTTCTGAAACGGCACCGCGGGAGCCGCGCCGGCGAGCGCGGTCAGGTCGTGCCCGAAAAGCACCAAAGAAGCGATCGTGCCGTTACCGGACTGCCCGGCGCCGGGACAACTTCCGCTGATCTGAGTGATGCTCAGGATGAGCTGACTGTTGCTGGCCGCGTCCGAAAAGAGCGTAACGCTGGTTGGCTGGCTCTTGTCAGCCGCTACCGCACCGGCCCCCAGGCCAGCCGCGAGAGCCGTCAGTGCGACTGCCAGCCAACCGGGCCCCGCGCGCAGCCATCGCGACGGCCATCCCGCACGAGGCAGTGTAGACAGTGTGGACGAGCCTGTTTCCAACTCCGATCATCTCCCATCAGGGCAGAGTGGCCACTACGGCCGCTCCCCACGACGGGCAGCCTGGCGGCAACCGTCAGATCAGAATTGAAATTTTCCTCAAAAAATTCTCACAAAACGAGCCGGGCGGCTCGCGACCCGATGGGGAATGGCCGCTGCAGCGCCTTATGTCTTCAGGTGCAGCCTTGCCTGCAGACGCTGAAGGCTTTGGCGGGCAGGGTGGGCCGGCGCGAGTTGCTGGATGGCGCCGATGCGCGGCTCGACGAGCGCGGCTGCCTCGGTGGTCTGGTTCAGAGCGGCGAGCGTCTCGGCGAGCTCCATTTCCAGCGCCAGCGTCGAGCCACTTTCGACTCCAGGCGGATCACTGCGTCGGTAGCCTGCCACGACCTCCCGAAGTATTGGCAGCGCCTCCCGGTATCTGCCCTCATGACCCAGCAGCTGCGCGCGTCCCGCTGCGATCGTCAGAAAGGCGTCACTATCGGGCTTGAGGTACTTGCTGAACTCGACCTGCGCCCGGTCGTAGTACTGTCGCGCAACATCGTCGCGGCCCATGTCTGCGTAGCAGTCACCCAGCAGCTTGAACCGGCGTGCCCGGGTGTGCAGCGCATCGTTGCCCTCCATCGACGCAGGCATCTCCGACACCAGCCACGACAGGGCCTCCTGGTCCCGGTGCATCAGGGTCAGCAGGCGGCCCAGGTTGGCACGCACGACGTATGTCTCCAGATTGGTGTTGCCATAATGGCGCTGCGAAATCTCATAGGACTCGCGCAGATTGACCAGCGCCTCCGGATACTCACCGATTTGTTCGAGCAACTCACCCAGATTGCTCAACGAGATGGCGAAATCCGGGTCGTCGGGACCGACGTGGCCGCGGAAGCTGCGTACCACGCGGCGGCCCCACTCGACTGCCTCGGGAATCTTGTCCTCCTCGTTGAGAACTTCGGCAAGATCGCCCTCGGCGTCGATCACGGCATGAGCGTCGTCACCATAGATACGGCGGTAGCCTGCAACCACCTCCCGCTGAGCTTCTTCCGCGGTATCCAGGTGGCCAAGTACGGCGTTCACGTGGGCAACATCGCGCAGCGCGTCGAGGTAGCG
Source organism: uncultured Pseudomonadota bacterium (assembly GCA_963726995.1). Taxonomy (GTDB): domain Bacteria; phylum Pseudomonadota; class Gammaproteobacteria; order Steroidobacterales; family Steroidobacteraceae; genus DAIDKA01. The sequence continues at coordinate 136,196 of CAVSEP010000005.1, read as the reverse complement.
CAAGCCGTTGATGCCGGCGCGAGAGCGAACTATCGCCACCCGGTCAACGTCGAGTTTCAACGCCTCAGTGCCGCGACCTGCGTCGGCATAGCTGTCGGCGAGCGCCCCGTCCAGATCCGCGGCATCAAGACTCTCAGCCCCGCTCGGTGTATGCAGCGCAGCGCGTGCTTTCTCGAGAACGGCGATGCTCTCCGTGGTCTTCTGCTCGTTTCTCAACGCGATGCCGAGCGTCCTTCGGGCAGCAGCCAGCGTGGAGTCGGTAGCCGCGAGGCGTGCCTCGAAGATCGGGATGCTCAGGCGTAGAGTCTTCTCGGTGTCGTCCCAGCGATTCTGCCCGGCATAGGCCTGCGCCAGCCAGTAACGCTGCTGCGCCTGGATCAAGGCGTCCGCGCCGCCGTTTGCGCTCTCGAGGGCGAGCGCCTGCTCGAGATCCTTGCGGCAATCCTCGGGCAGTCCGAGCTTGCAGTAGAGCGAACCAACCGTGCCGAGAAGACGCGCGCGCTGCAATGGCTGGTCCCGAAAGCGATCCGCGAGTTGCCCCTGGCCGGCATCGACCAGAGCACGCGGCGCGATGGGTTTGCCGGCCGCCACCTCAGGGCTGGCGGCATCGAACAAAGACGTGAGGTAGTCATTGATCTGAGCCGCCGCGGCCGCCTCGTTACGCGCCTGGGCAAGGGCTGTCGCCCTAGCACGCTCACTGCTGCGCAACTGCACGTATAAAAAGAGAGTGGCGACCAGACCGGCGGCGAGCACCGTGATTGTCGTCATCAGCCACCGTCGGCGCAACTCGGTACGAGCCAGGCGCTGCTGAAGATCATGCGCGCGCTGACGCTCGGCATCGTCGACAGCCCGCTGCGCACGGCGGGCATCCAACGAGCGCAACCGACGCGCAAGATCAGCTGCATCAGCCAGTCGCCGCGCCGGATCACCATCTACCGCGGAAGCGATATCCTCGCGCAACAGCGGATCGGCAACTTCGCGCTCCCACCCGCTGGCGAGCGGCTTCTTCCAATCGCCCACGACGGCCTGATACAGCATCACGCCAAGCGCATAGACATCCGCTTGCACCGTAGCGGGCTGGCCGGCAAGCACTTCCGGAGACAAATACAGGGGCGTACCGCTGGAGCTATCGAAGATTCCGACCGTTGCTGTGTACCCGAGGCGCGTGATCCCTAGGCTGGACAGCCGAGCCGAATCGAGCAGCGCCCCGCTGCCGAAGTCTGTCAGTTTGATGCGGGGCACAGGCCCGCGATCGGCGACGAGAACGTTGGAGGGTTTCAGATCCTTATGGATCACACCCAGTCCGTGAGCGATGGCCAGGATCTCCGCGCATTGAGCGACAAGATCGAGCCGCGTTTCGATGGCCACGGCGGACAGTCCGCCCTGCACTTCGGACCACTGCCGTACATCCCCACCCTCGACGTACTCGGACTCGAGAAAGAACGGTGAAGTCTCCAGATTCCAGTCGAAGATTCGCACCAGATCCGCACGCTCGCCGACGGTCTCGCGCAGCAGACGGTAGAGGGTGATCTCACGCTTGATCGCCTTGAGCGCATCGGCGTTGACCGCAAACTTGTAAACCCGCTGGTCGCCCGTCTTGTCATGACGGGCGCGCCAGATCTCGCCGCTTCCGCCGGCGCCAAGGCGCTCGACCAGCGACCACGTGGGCCGCAAGGGAGGATGGTCGCCTGCGCTTAGCGCCAGGCGCGGCGCGACACCCTGCTCCGTCTCCTCGACACGGACCGGCGCAGCGAGGCGATAGCCGAACCCGTGGACGGTCTTGATGATCTCCTGATTCTCGTCGCCCAGAACCTGGCGCAGGCGGTTGAGCGTCGTGGTGAGGACCGTGTCCGACAAAACGCGCCGGGGCCAACAGGCCTCGGCCAATTCGTCCTTTGTAACAACCTCTCCAGGATGCTGCAGGAGGTGAAGCAGGACCAGCAGCGGCTTGCGGTGCAGCCGCACCTCCTGTCCGCGCACAGTGAGCTGCAACGTGCGCTCATCCAGCCGCATGTGGCCGAATGTCCAACGCCGTGCCGCGCCCGTGGCGGCCTGCGGCACCGATCGAATCCCTACTGCCAAATCTGCAATCCCCCGAAGAATCAGGCCATTACCCGTACGCAGTCCTGCTGCGCACGGCTTTGTGAGAAATTTTTGAGCCGCGTGTCAGGACTTTCGGCCGCATCCAACCGCACGCTTGCCACACCCGGCAGTCCAGGAGAAAGTGCATGCGAATCCGATCAACCGCTCAGTCGCGCCCGGTGATCGCGGCGCTTTTGATGCTTGGTAGCCTTCGCGTCGCGGTGGCCACCCCCGCGCCGGACCCCTTCGAACTGGTCAATTCTATTCCAGCGCCACCAGCCAGTGCCACAGCGGCGGGCACCGCCTCTCAGGTGCGCTCGGACCCCCATGGCCCCCTGCTCGTCGCGACGGCTTGCGAGGCACTCAAGAACCGGATCACCGACGCCATGAAGGCGGCCGGCACGGCGGCCGGAATCGACCTCGGCGGGGCGAGATCCGACCCCGCGTATGCGGCGCAGCTACAAACCCGGATGCAAGCCATGAGCATGGCGGACAAGATGGCTATGGCGAACCAGATAATGGCCGCCCAGCGGGCGGGGGCAGGCGCTGCGGCGTCCACGGGCGTAATCGCGGCGTTCATCGGCGGCCAGCGAACCGCGGACGGCGTGGCCCAGCAGAAGATCCGTTCGCTGCTCGATGGGGCATTGGGTAGCGCTGGCGCCCGGCACCGCGCCGTCGATGATGATCTCAAGGCCGCCGTCAAGACCTGCCCCACCGACAAGACGGGCTGGCCCCTGGAGTCCTGCACCGGCCCGCTGGGAACCCGGTCGATCGCACAGCATCGGGCAGTCGAGGACGCAGCGCTTGGCAGTGAAGCTCAGGCGCTCACCCAGGCCCGCACCCTCGCCCTGGCCGAGCTCAACAAGGGACGCACCCTGCTCACTCAGGCGCGTGGAACCGCGTCCAGCTCACTTACGGCCTGGGCTTTGGCCTATGTCCAGGTGCTGAATGACTACGACCAGGCGATAACGCTGCGCGCCGGGTTCTGGGCGCACGCCGACAGCAGCAAGTTTACCGGGTCTGTCACCAACTACATCAAGGCGCCTACTGGGGAGATCTACTGGCCGCTGCGGGATCCGTCGTACGGGCCGTCGATAGGCGTGGGACTCTGATCGGCGCTCAACTTGCCGCCCTGCCGCGGTCATCGTCGTCGCAAACAGCTCCTTCCAGAAGGTCAGATCAATGGCAGGGCTGCTCATCGTCGGTCAAGCCCTGTCGTCCCTCGCAGTGGATTTCGTCGTGTGTGCCCACCGCAATTGCCGCGATTTAGTCCGCCAAGCCCATAACGAATGCCAAAACGATGTTGAGGCGGGCTATATCTTTCTCGCGAGACGCCCGATCCGACGCCCGAAACTTTCGCGCCGAATCGTCACCAGCTTATCGGCCATCACTTGCGATCTCACACGCAACCCATTGATTGTGATTGGATCGATCGTCACTCAAGACTCCGTGGTGTCGCTCAATTCGGGCGTCATCTGACACACCACTACCGAAGCATGGGCGGCCGGTAGCGCATCTGTTTGCACAATGACTGTCGGTCGCGGCTTGCCCCGTCGCTGTTGCGCCAACCGTTACCACATCTCCGCAGTGCATTGCCCGTCAAATGCCGAGACTGCCTCAATCCAACTGAGGGCGTCCAACTCCCGTGACCGCTCAAGGCCCGCTACCCGCTGCGCGACGCGTCCGCGGACTGACTTGGAGCGGGCATCGGGTACGACTAGGCGCAGCTCGCGCAGGCCGCGCCCACTACGGCGCTCACGTATGGCCTTCATTCTCGCGGCGGCAGATACCACAGAACCCTCCCATCTAATCTGTTACTGCGCAAGGCACCGCGTCAATGCAACTCTGGTTGTCCCGGAACGACCGGGACTCTGGCATCGCGGTTTTGTGGCCGCTCGGATTGCGGGTAAATCAGCCCTATCTCAAACGCACCGCTCCATCGAGCTTAGCCAGGTCCCGGTCGAAAGTACCGAGCGGCAAGTGTCCCGCCTTGCGCGCGATCTCGAGAACGAGGCAGTCGGAGAACCCGAGTACGGGGCGCTTCCTGAAGTGCTCCAAGGCACCGACAACCACGTCCGCATCCTGCAACGTCAGGTCCTTGTGATTCAGCAGCATCTCAACTGCCGTCGCAATCTGCTCCGCGGTTCGTGCATAGACCGCATCGAGTACCCAAGCAGTTTCCACCAGCACAAGATGTGATATCCAGGCTCCGCTGGCAGCAAACTCCTCGGCTGCGCGAACCTGCTCGGGATCGTCACGCACAACGAGCCGGACGACCGCATTGGTATCAACCGCGCGCATGCCGCTTGCGGATGTACTTGCGAATCCCCTCCTTCACTTCTCCACCACTCGGCTTGGCCACCTTTTGCGGAAAGAGCGCACGGTGAATATCGTCGGACGTATAGCTTCCCGCTCTGCGCACGACCACTTCGTTATTCTGTTCGTCCCACTCGAGCACGGAGCCAGGACCGACGCCGAGCTTCTTACGAACCTCGGCGGGCACGGAGATCTGGCCTTGGGCGGTCAACCTTGATTTTGCGAGCGTCATGGAGGTACATTACCATGGTAATGAAACGCCCGGCAATCTCGCCCCGGCACGGCATCGGAAGCCAGAGGAGACGTATAAGGAGACAAGACTCTTTCGCCCCTCCCAAGTTTATGATTTTATTGGCCAGACAAGCTTCGTCGATCCAATCCATCATGGGCATGACGGACATCCGCTGGACCCTTGAAGCGCCCGTCAATCCTCTCAACTCATCAGTTAAGATTGTTTAACGCTGTCGGGGATGGAAAAACACGTCGGCGCGCCGTGCCGATTCACTTGAGTTCAGTCCGATAATGCGACCCTCCCCGCCATCGCCATGATGAAGGAATCACAGTGTCCACGCCGATAGAACGAGTGTTCGCTAGCCAGCAAGCTCATCAATGGGAGGCGAAGGCCTCCAGCGCCGAGCAGCGCAAGGGGAAACTGCGGGCACTGAAATCTGCCGTCGAGGCCCACGCTGATGAAATATTGGCGGCCGTCAAGCAGGATACCCGCAAGCCCGACGCCGAGATCCGAGTCACGGAGATCCTCGGTGTCATAGGCAATATTCAAAGGAACATCGACAATTTGGATGAGTGGATGAAACCCGTTGATGTGGTTCCGTCCCAAAACAAGAATGACACGGCGCGCATCGTCCATGAGGCGCGCGGGGTGTGCCTCATCTTGGGGCCCTGGAACTTTCCACTCGGGCTGACCTTCGGTCCGCTCGCCGCCGCCATTGCGGCGGGGAATTGCTGCATGGTCAAGTTGACCGACCTTTGCCCGGCAACGGCGGGGGTTGCTGCGAAAATCATCCGTCAGGCATTTGAGGAACGAGATGTCGCCTTGTTCGAAGGCGGGGTCGACGTTGCAAGCGCGCTGCTCGAGCTGCCATTCAGTCACATCTTCTTCACCGGTAGCCCGCGGGTCGGAAAGCTGGTCATGGCAGCCGCCGCGAAGCACCTGACCACCGTCACTTTGGAGCTCGGCGGCAAGTCACCTGTCATCATCGATGACGGGGCCGACATTGCGACCGTTGCCAGCGATTTGGCGGCCGCGAAGCAGTTCAACGGCGGACAGGCATGCATCAGTCCCGACTACGTCTTCGTGAAAGAGCCGCAGAAAGGCGCCTTGATCGAAGCCTTCCGGGCGAAGGTCAAGCAGAACCTCTATCGGGACGACGGCAGTATCAAGAAAGAGAGCATTGCCCAGATTGTTAACGAACAGAATTTCGCGCGCATCAAGAAATTATTCGATGATGCCGTGGCGAAAGGCGCCAAGGTCGCCGTCGGCGGCACATTCGAGCCGGTCGACCGCACCATCCATCCGACGCTGCTGACAGATGTGACTCCCGACATGCAGATCATGCAGGACGAAATCTTTGCGCCCATCGTACCGGTGGTGACCTACCGAAACCTCGACGAAGTCATCGGGCATATTTCTGGACGTGACAAACCGCTGGCGCTGTACATCTACAGCAACAACCAGGATCACATCGACAAGATACTCCGCAGGACCTCCTCAGGCGGCGTGACAATCAACGGGTTCTTTTCGCATTACCTGGAAAATCGGTTGCCTTTTGGCGGTGTGAATCAAAGCGGCATGGGCAGCTATCACGGCGTCTTCGGGTTTAGGGCGTTCTCGCATGAGCGCGCCATCTACGTTCAGCAGCCGCGATAAATACCTGCCGAGCATCGCCCTCGTCCCTGGCATCGGGACTTAACGGGAAATGACAAGCACCCTGGACGCCGGTGCAAATGGGGCGATGCACCGCCCGTCGATTGCGAGCCAGTAGGATTCCAACGAACAGTCCCTGGATCGTTCAGTGAACTGCGCAACGCAGGAGATGGAATTGCGCGGCTGACGCACCCTATTTGGGTAATCGCAGCGGGGATTTGACTGTCGAGATTGGCGGCGCGAGCGGCTTGGCAGTTGCAACGCAACTGCCGCTTCCATTGTTAACTTGGCCCGTGGGGCAGCCTTGGGAACTGCCGGCTGGCAGGAACGCGCACGAGCCGTTGCTCGTGAACATCTGCCCCGGGGGACAAGCTGCAGCGATGCACACGCCGCTGCCATTTTGCACCTGACCCGTCGGGCACCCCTGGGGGTTGCCCGCCGCCAGGAATGCGCACGAGCCATTGCTCGTGAACATCTGCCCCGGGGGACAGGCGGCAGTGATGCAAACGCCGCTGCCGTTTTGCACCTGACCCGTCGGGCACCCCTGGGGGTTGCCCGCCGCCAGGAACGCGCACGAGCCGTTGCTCGTGATCATCTGCCCGGGTGGGCAGGTCGTGTTGACGCAAACGCCGCTGCCGTTTTGCACCTGACCCGTCGGGCACCCCTGCGGGTTGCCCGCCGCCAGGAACGCGCACGCGCCATTACTCGTGAACATCTGTCCGGGCGGACAGGCGGCAGTGATGCACACGCCACTGCCGTTTTGCACCTGACCCGTCGGGCAGCCCTGTGGGTTGCCCGCCGCCAGGAATGCGCACGAGCCATTACTCGTGATCATCTGTCCGGGCGGACAGGCGGCAGTGATGCACACGCCACTGCCGTTTTGCACCTGACCCGTCGGGCAGCCCTGTGGGTTGCCCGCCGCCAGGAATGCGCACGAGCCGTTGCTCGTGATCATCTGTCCGGGCGGACAGGTCGTGTTGATGCACACGCCGCTGCCGTTCTGCACCTGACCCGTCGGGCACCCCTGCGGGTTGCCCGCCGCCAGGAATGCGCACGAGCCGTTGCTCGTGAACATCTGTCCGGGGGGACAGGCGTTGGTAGTCGTCGTCTGCGCATTGCACCAGCCGGGCGCCAACGCAATCGCAATAATAACTATCGGTGCCCAGAGGATGCTTTTCTTCATGGAGGCGCCCCGTCGTGCATCGCGAAAACTTCTCACCCTGCTAGTGCGTGACCACGACTCCGTCAGGCGTGCCTCGCGGCCCAGCAATCAGTACATCGTATCCGTAGTCGATGTCCTGAAAACCGTTGTAGTACCACCGTGCCGTAAATCGCAGGGCCGGAGGATTCGCGTTGAGACCCGATTGCTGGACGTATACGCCACCGGGGCCCAACGGCATTCCCGTACCGTAGATGACAAATGAAATGTTCTGAGGTGCCCAGCCGGGGTTGAGCGGTGTATTGAAGAAGAATGAATCGTTGCCGGCATTCCCACCCATGCTGCCGAACGTGGTATTGGAGTGGTAGATATCGCCCAATCCCGTTGCAGCGACATAGCTGGACTGCGCACCGGGCGACAACGACTTGTCGTTTGTCCAATAAACGTGCCGATATTCCAAGGCCGGGGTAAAGGTAAAGGGCCAGGTGTTGCTGTTGGCCGGATTCAGCTGCACCCACACCCCCGCCGGTCCTTGCACGAACCCGGAAATTTGCGGAACCTGGACAACGATGAGGGTATCGCTCCAGCAGCCATTTAGGGCGCTGGCCGGAAATGTCTGCGTCCCCAATATGAAGACGACATCGGACGGCACATTTCCAAAGTTCTTCCCGATAATGACTATCTCATCGCCCGGTCCCGCGCTGGTGAGGTTCGCACCGGGCGATACTTGCAAGCCGGTGATCACGGGAGGAGGAGGAGGAGGAGGCGCCGTGGCGGGGACCACCTTTAGCGCTGGCGCCACCGGCTGCACGGTCGCCATTTGCGGTTGGACAGCCACGGGTTGGGCCTGAATGGCGTTCGCCGGCTGCGCACTGGTGCCTGGCAGCGTGCTGAGTGCCGGCAATCCCCGGGTGCCCACCACTGGCGCCGCGCGCGCTCGGAGTTGATCGACCAGCGGCTGATTCTGGGCCAGACGCTGCGCCTGCGCCTGCGCCACGAACTGGTTATAGCGAGCCTGCGCATCCGCCCGTGCGCTTTCCATCCGTGCGAGATCTGCGGGCGTCGGACCATAGTGAGGTCGCGGCGTCCGCGCGATGTTGTTGGCTTCGGCGAGTGCCGCGGCCACATTGCTCGGGGGCTGGCTCACCCGGACAGTTCCGTTAGCCACCAGCGATGCCACCGGCACTGTGGGTGGAACCAACGCAATGCTCACGTTCCAAAGCGTGCTGCGCTGCACGTCAGCAGGCGTGACGGTGTAGGCGATTTCAATGTGGCCGCTCCCCTGTCGCTGCATCGGCGCCATCCCGGGCGTCTGCAGGGTCAGGGCAACGGGCGATCCCGCCGTATCGATGTCAATGACGACAGGGCCTGCTTGCGTGATGGCCAGCGGATAACTGGCAGGCACAGGGCTGTCGAGATGAAAGGACTGCGGGAAGCTCGGGAACGGGCTGGTCGTCGTTTGCGCTGGCGCACTCGGCGACGCTGCGACCGCCAGCAACAGCCAGGCGAAAGCCAGAACGTGGAGGCCTCTCCAGGTCGGCATTGAAGGCGGGATAATCTTCATGATTCCTCCACGGCAAATGGGGTAACACATCGATCGAAGATAAAAAGTAGCCGGCATGTCCGATGGCATCCCTATCTCACGGGCACCAGCGGCGTCTGGCACGCGCCAGTCAGATTCGGGCGGGCGCCGTTTTGGCACTGGCATCCGCCGGCCCCGGTGGCGAGCTGACCTGCGGGGCAGTTAGCCGGCGTACCTGCCGGGGCATTCACGCAGTAGGGCCGACCACCGGCGAATGTGCTCAGCGTGCCGGCAGGGCAGCTGGGCGGCGCCACGCACTGCCCGATGCCATTGGCAACCCCTCCGCTCGGACACGTCGATGTCGAGCCACCAGCCGACGGCACACACAGCGCGCTCCCGGCGGACCAGCCGGTAAATTGACCCGGCGGGCAGGCCGCAGGCGGCCTGACACAGGTCCCGATGCCGTTGGCCACGAGTCCCGCGGGACAGGTATTCGTACTGCCTCCGGGTGAGGGCACGCACAGCGGCTGGCCGTTAGACCATTCCATCAGCTGTCCGGCCGGGCAGGCGGGCGGAGGCGGTACGCAACGCCCTGCCCCATTGGCCACGAGTCCCACCGGACAGGTATTCATGCTACCTCCGGGCGACGGCGCGCACAGCGGCTGGCCGTTAGACCATTCCATCAGCTGTCCGGCCGGGCAGGCGGGCGGAGGCGGTACGCAGCTACCCGAACCGTTTGCCACGAGCCCTGCCGGGCAGGTCGCCGTCGTGCCTCCCGGGGATGGCAGGCAGTAGGCGGCCCCATTGACCGAGGTCGATTGCTGGCCCGCTGGGCATGTGCCCAGCGTGACGGCAAGAGCGCGCGGTTGTGGTGCAAACACGGCAAGCACCGCCATCGTCAACGCAATGCACAAACCTCGCAACTTCATCGGATTCTCCGCTGGTGGCTACTGCAGTTTGAACACTTGCACCGAACGAATCTCGAGCTGCGGCATTCCCGCCAGACTGTGCGCAGTGACTGCAAAGGCCGCGCCCGCCGTGGCGATCGTCATGCTGCAAGACTGAAAGTTTGAGTACCCGGGGTTCGGAGCCAGTGCGCAGGTGACGGCAGCGCCGTTGTCCGCCGTGAGAACCAGGCTGCCTTGTGCACCGACATTGGTTGCATTGAAGACCACCTGATAGGTTCCCGGCGGTGCGACCGTGCCGGTCGAGTTGGTCGCGGTAACCCGAGCGGTGAGGACAGAAGTCGGGTGCAGCATCGGCAGCCCCCCAAGTCCGATGTTGTCGCCGGATAGTGCGACCGCTACCGCCTTGGCGGGGATCGTGGCCTGCAAGGCCGGTTGTAGGGAATACAAATCGATCACGGTACTAGGCACCGAGACCGGGTTCAGCGCCGGTGGAATGACCAATTGTTGCGGCGCGGCCGCCCAGGCGCTACCGGCAGCAACCACCGCCACCATTGCGAGCTTGGATTGGATCTTCATGGATAGGACTCCCCAGATCACCGAGCAACTTCATGGCGTCTGTCGTAGGACCGTGCCCAGTGGTTCAAATCCCACCCCCTCGCGACCGCACCTGCCCACCCGATTCTTCTTCTAGCGGCTCAAGTTTATCACTGGCCTGCCCCGAGGGGCACGGCAGGCCTGTCAAAGGCCCGGCGACGATGTTTGGCCAGCCCAGTTCCGCGATCTGGCGGTGTCAGAACACGTTGAAATCGAAATCCAGGTTTTCCCGCCGCACCGTCGGGTTTTGTTTGCCGGCAGTGAGCTCGCGCACCGATTGAGTGACGTACGCCTCCAGTTCGGTGGCGCTGACGACGCCGTCGCCATTGGCATCCGCCTTGCCGTTACGCAGTCCATTGATGACTGCATACGTGAAGACGCCGTTTTGCCAGGTGTCCCCTTCCAGCGCAAATTCATTGCCGCTCGCGCTTGAGATGACCACGGCCCCGGTGCCACGGCGTAAGTCCGCAAACCAGTCCTGCTGGAAACGTGCGTAGGTCGGCAGGTTCCCGGCCGGCTGGGGACGCGCCTCGCCAGCGCTGACGGTAATGCCGCGCATCGACTTGAACGCCCGCATGGTGACGTGGGTGGAGCCATCGCTCGCCGCCGGGCTCGTCACCAGCTCGTCACGATCGATCTCGCCGGAGAAGCAGGTATCCACCAACAGCAGCTTACGCAGTGGTCGGATGCCGTCCAGCAGGCTCTCGAAATCATCAAATGGCATTCCGGCCCGCGCCGGTGCATTGGCGTCGATGTCGTAGGTGCCGTAGTAGTAGTTCTGGTCCGCGTCGATCATTCCGTGCCCGGCGGCGAACACGATCACCAGATCTCCGGTCTTGGCTGCGCTCAGCCATTGGCGTGCCGCCCGGATCCCTTCCCGGGTTGCCTTCTGGTCGGTAATCGACAGGAGGTGGAAGCCCGTTGCCGCATGCTTCTCGAACGCGCCGGCAAGATCTTCCGCATCCTTGGCGGCATAACGCAGCTCATACCGTGGATTGAGGTAATGACTCACGCCGATCGCGACCACCCACACCTCGCGTGCAGCTTCAGGCGTCGTGAGCGTCGTGTAGAGCGTCTGGCGAAGCGACTCGATGCCGTCGTGGTTGAGCACCGATACCTGCACTTTATTCCGTCCACTGACCAGTGGCAGGTCCAGTTGGGTCTGAGCGTCGTGAACCGCACCGCCAATCGCACGTCCGGCCCGCCCGAAGACGGGTACGTCGTTGACGTAGACCATGAATCGGTCGAGCGGCACCCGCTCATCGTGAGCGCTGACCTGAAGGCTCAAGCCCGCAGACTCGGTGGTTACGGGTATGGCGCTGGTGAGGATCCGGATCTCCGGCAGATGGAAATCCTTGAGCAGCATCTGCTCGCTGAATCCCATGCGCCTGAGCCTGCGTTCATACGAGTGGCGGTATCCCTCGATCAGCTCAGGAGTCGCGCGGCCGAGTGCCGCCAGCACGATATCGGGGCGGTTGAAGCGCAGGTCAAACTGGTCGAAGGGATAGAGCGTGCCTCGGGTCCGGAAGGCGACGCCCTGCAACCGGCCGCGCGTCGCGCGATAGTAGCGATCAGGCGTCACTGCCACCGAATCGCGCGGGCCCAGCGCGATCAGTGCCACCCGCTCCTTCAGGCCCTTGGCATCCCAAAGACGGACCGAGCCATCCATTGCGCCACTGACCAGGGTCGAACCATCGCGTGACCAGACCAGGGAGGTGACATCCGCCGTATGACCTTCCAGATCAGCGCGTGTCTCGAGGGTCGTCGTGTCAAACAGGCGGACGCGATGGCCAACGCTTTGGGCCGCGAGGCGCCCATCGGGACTGATGGTCACGCCGCGTCCATTGAAGGCACCACCGATCGCGCCGCCGCCAAACATCCCCATCAGACCATCCAGCCCACGCCGGGGATCCGGCGCCCCGCCCCGAGCCGCAGGTTGATTGATCTCACGTCCGGTACGCGCGTCCCATACCTGCCGGCCCGTGGGTCCGATCGACACCAATCGCGTGCCATCCGGCGTATAGGCAAGACTGTGCGCGCCGCTAATGGACAGTGCCTGCATCGCGGCCAGCGGATTGCCCGCCAACGTACCGGCCGCGCCGCTGCGGCCGCCAAACCCCGGAGGCATGGGCATTCCCCGGCCTGCCATGCCCTGCAGGTTCCCCATCCCCATCTTCTCGAAAATGCTTGATCCCTGAAGGAGGGCGACTCGCTCACCGGTCGCGTAGTTCCAGATACTGATTGCCCGCGTTTGGCCCACGGCAACCAGCGGTTCACTCGGGTGCAGCGCAATTGCCCTCACCCAGTTCGCCGCGGGGTCCTCGGCCCCTCCGGTCGCAATGCCGGCTGCGGCCGGCGGAACGGTGATGGTTCGACGGGCCGCGCCAGTTTGCGGATCCAGCACCGCGAGCTCATCGCGACGTGCGGCAAGCAGGGCGCTGCCATCGCGCGCGTAGCGAACGATCACGGGAGCCAGGTCTTGCGAGACCGGCTCCAGCAGCGAGCGAGTCGGCTGCGCGTCTTGCACGTTCCACAGGCTCGCCGATCCGTCCGCGCAACCGACCGCAACCTGGGAGGCGCCAGGATTCACCGCGACGGAAAGGGCCGCCGCGCCGCGGGCGCAGACGAAATCGCGGCGGATCTCCCCACTGGCCAGGTCCCACCAGCGGGCGGAACCGTCCTGCATGGCTGCCAGTACCGCCTCACCCTCGCCGACCAGCGCCAGGTCGTTCACCTCGGCGGCGCCGGCCGTCATCGCCGTGTCTGAGCCGGAGGGCAATGCACGCACGACCGGAGCTCCCCCGCCGGGCCTCCCGTACGCCAGGGCCAGGCCATCCGGCCGCCATTGAATTGCTGTTGCCGTAGGACCGTCCACGGCGCTCCCATCGGCCACCTGCCATAGACGCAGGGTCCCGCCGCTCACCGCCCACGCCAGCTGCGAATTGTCGGGCGAGAAGGACAGCGTCGTGCTCGTGCCACCGGTGGGCGGAAGCTGGGTCGACAGGCTGCGAACCCGCTCGCAGCGCCTTAGGTCGATCAGGTCGACGGAATTGCGATCGACCGATTCTGAGGCGAGCAGGCGCCCGTCATCGCTGACTGCGGCAAGCCATCGTTGCTGAGTCGCAAAATCCGTTCCGCTACAGTGGGCCACCTGGCGCCGGTCGATGACATCCCACAGGTCCAGCTCTGCGCTGGCGCGCGGATTGCCCGACTCACGGTGCGACTCCAGCGTGGTGACCAGCCAATGCCCATCGCCCGACAACGCGAAGGTGCGCGCGCCCTGACCAGCCGGTACCTTCCAGGCCTGCTGTCCGGAGGCTGCGTCGAGAACTTCGATACCCGACGCACTGGCTGTTGACCCACCCGTCGACGCTGAAGAAAACTCGCCCACGAGCCACCGGGCATCGCGGCTCACGAGCGGCAGGCTGTTACCCTGAGCCCACAGCTGCCGCAGGAGCAGTCCGGACTTGAGATCGTAAGTGCGCGCTGTTTGGTAGTCCGTCACGACCGCGAGACCCCCGTCTGCGGCCACGGCAATGGCGCGCGGCCAGAGCAAACCCTGGCCGGAAATGGTGCGAGCTTCCTGGCCGCTGGCGATATCCCACAACTTCAGCGTCTCGTCCATGCCGCCGGAGAGCACCCAGCGACCGTCGCCACTTTCCCCGAGTGCGCTGATCGCGCGCTGCATGACCCGTCTGGATCACCACCTGGACGCTCTGGTCGTCGGCCGGATCGACCGGGTTTTCCGACTTGCCGAGCAAATCCATCATCTGCTGGCGCATGGCCGCTTCCGCAGCAGCTTGGGCGTCGGGACGGTGGGCCGCCTGTACGGGAAAGACGTAGCAGGCCAGGAGGGCAATGAGCCCCGTCGAGAACGGGCGACTGGTTGAAGCGACACTCATCCGGAGTTCCCTCCCCGAGCCGCATCCGCCTCGTGCGGCGAGCCAACGCGTCAAGCCTGGCGGGAAACGGCGTCGCCCGGGAGTCTAGCACCGTCCCCCGCGCTTTAGCATTTGTCAAAGACCGGCGCGGCCGGCGCGAACTTACCTAGATGTTCGATCCAATGACGTTGCGGAGTGCGGGGGTGAATGACTCATTTGAATAAGTCCATTACGTCCTTCGGCGCTCCCTCATCAGCGGGCTTGTCCCAGCCCGCCTCAAACCACTTCTCCCAGTTCTGCGCCCAGGGTCGGCCGTAGTAGTCGATGAAGTTCGGATCGCCCTTGGAAAGCTGCTGCGGCCGGCCCTTCACGTTCTGGATGTTGGACAGGCACTCGATGAAGGTGTAGCGGGCCTTCGCATCGCCCGCTTCGGCGCGCCGCAGGAACCGGTCCTTGATGCGCAGCGGCTGCACATAGGCTTCCGGGTCGTACCAGATGGCTTCGTGGTCGATGCCGATCAGCTTGTGGTCCGCGTCGTAGAGGGGCTTGAAGGTCTCGACGGTCTCCATCTTGCTCGAGAACTCGAACATGGTGTGCTGGGTCCAGCCCTGGACATTGGCGGTCCAGCTGACGAGGGTCTCGCCATCCCAGAAGCCCACCGTCTCGCCGTACCACTGCGGCACCTTCTGCACATGCTGGCGGCCGATAAGCACTTGTCGCAGGAAGTTGTCGGCAATTCCGGAGAGGAACTCGACTTTCGCGGGCGTCACGGTCACTTCGAAGTTGCCGCCGCGCGAGGATGCCGCCCACCAGCGGATGAAACCCTCCGGCAGGCAGAAGGAGGCATTCCATTGTTTCGAATTGTCGACGGTCTCGTGGTAGAGCATCTGCACGTAGCGCTTCTGGTACTCGGGCGTGAGCACCGACAGCACGGTGGAGGCCTGCTCGATTCCGCCCCATTGCCAGCGCTCGCCCCGGCCGGGACCTGCCACCATGCGGTCGGGGCCGGTGAAGCCAGGCGAGTCGGTGCCAAGCGGATCGCGTACGTAGAAGCCATCCCAGTCAGGAGTGGTCGCCTTGGTGTACTGGGTCGGGCCGCCGTGCGCCTTGGCCTGCGCCAGCAGCGCCTCGTAGTGTTCCTTGGCGCTCTTGTACGCGTACGGACTGACCATGCGCTCACGCGGATAGTCGATCTTGCAGTTTCCCCAGGAGGCCGTGGTCGGCGGATTGGCTCCCATGCGGCCCCGCTCCCACATCGCTTCGATCATCTGTCGCGGCGTATTGCAGCGGTAGTAGCGCGGATCGCTCCAGGAGGCCTTGTCCTTGTAGAAGTTCTTGCTGGTGAACAGGTCGACGGCCAGCGGTTTGACGCCGGCGGCCGGCGGCTCGGACACGGGCTTCGGCGGCTCGCGTCGGGGGAAGACGAAATTCGGCGGGAAGATCTCCGGGTCCCCGCGCTGCGCCTGCGGCAGCGCCGCGGCCGGCGGCTCCGGCTGCCCGGTCAGGACCGGGTTGTCACTCGCAGCGGTTGGGGCAGCGGCGGGCGGCCGGGCGGGTTCCTGAGCCACGGCCATTCCGGCCGCGACGGCGACCAGCACCACCCAGTTCTTGCCACGGAAATAGCGAAGTTTCACTGCCGACTTCTCCCCTCATTATTCACAAGTGACGCACGATGATGCGCTACCCCCTCAGATTTGCTGGTCATTATCACGTCGAAGCGCCCGCGGCGCCAGAATTTAACGGAAATCCTGTGTTGACGGCGGCCCGAGGACGCCCCCGGTCATGCGGGGATTTCGAGCGCGTCGCGTTGTCGGCCGCCACGGTGCTGCGACGGATCAGGTCACTTTGGCGCGACGAAGCCGGTCGTCCCGTCGGGATTGATCGGATTGCGATTGTTCTCTTCGCACACGTACTCGGTAATCTGCCAGTCCGGTTTCAGGTCGTAGGTGCGCACGACCGCCCACGGCCTGGTGAAGGCGACCGGATCCTCGACCAGCAGGCGATCTTCCAGTTTGCTGGCACCGACCCGTCGGATCCGTTCGGTGACATGGATCTTGTCACTGTGGGGAGCGGCGGTGACATCGAACACCGTGTCGCCGCGCATGCCGACCGTGTCGACCACCAGGGTATCCCCCTCCCAATGTCCGATGGAGTGGCCCATGTAGGTCGGATCCGGATCCTGCGGATGCGCACGTCCATCGGTCCAGATCCGGCGCACCTGGCTGGATACCTCGTGCAGGATCAGAACCCGATTCGACTGGATGACGAACTCGAAGGGATAGGGCGTGGTCATGATCCTGGGCATGCCCCCAGGGACGCACCCGGCGGTCGGGTCGGTGGGTTTGCCCGCCAGATTGTCCGCCAGCACCTTCTTGTACCTCGCCTCCCACTCGGGATTGTAGGGCGGGAATTCACGCATCACGGCGGCCAGGGAGTTCTTGCCGTTTTCCGGGCGGGCGCGGGCGGAGGGATCGAAGAGGTTCAGCTCGGCCGGGTTCCAGATGCCGCTCCAGTCGGGCAGCGGCTGCCGGGGCGGGTTCGTCGCCGGCCCGGTCGCGGCGTGTGGGATCCCGACCACCAGCGCGGCGGCGACGAGAACGCTGAGCCTGGCCATCGATACTCGCATGCGGCCTCCCCCGAACCTTAAGCCGAATTCCTGCGGCCGAACTGTAGCCTTGTTTGCGCCCGATAGCACGCCGCCGGCAAGGCCTCCCCGGCGTCGAAACTTAAGGAAACCTGCTACGATTCCCGGCACATCCGACCGGATTCCAACGAGGTAGCAACATGTCAACAACAGTTACCACTCCTTTGTATATTGGGGGCAAGGCACGAACGACCGCGCAGCAGATGGCCATCGCGGACCCTGCCAAACCCGGTGTGGTCGTAGGACATGCGGCCTCGGCCACCACCGAAGATGTCAGCGATGCCGTGGCGGCGGCGAAGGCCGCCTACCCGGCCTGGGCGGCGCTCTCCCCGCAGAAGCGGGCCGAGAAAATGCTGGCCGCGCTCGCCGGCATTGCCGAGAACCGCGATGATGACGCGGCCATCCTCTCGCAGGAGAACGGCAAGGTCCGCTTTGAAGGTTGGGTGGATTCGCTGGTGCTGGAGCTGCGCTGGAAGCTGGCGTTAAGCCATGCCGACGAAGTCAACGCCTCGAAAGTACTGCCGCCCATTCATGGCGCGATTCCGGTGCAGACCACCGTGGCCTATCAGCCGCTCGGCGTCGTCACCATCATCGTGCCCTTCAACTGGCCCATCGCCATTCTGGGCGCTGCGCTGCCGCATGCGCTGCTGGCCGGCAACACCGTCATTGTAAAGCCGCCCCTGACGGCCCCTCTGGCCACCGCGCGCGTGGTACAGCGCATTGCCGAACAGCTGCCTCCCGGGGTGCTCAATGTCGTGACGGGCCCCGACGCCAACATGAGCGCACTGATCCGCAATCCGGATGTCGCCAAGGTCTGCTTCACCGGCTCGGTCAATGGCGGCAAGAAGATGATGGAACTGGCCTCGCACAGTCTCACGCGGGTCACCCTGGAACTGGGCGGCAACGATGCCGCCATCGTCCTCAAGGATGCGATCCTGGATGACGTCCACTTCGACCGACTGTTTGCAGCCATCTACGACACCACCGGTCAGATCTGCATGAATGCCAAGCGCCTGTTCGTGCACAAGTCGCGAATGGATGAGGTCGTGAAGGGCCTGTCCGCGAGGCTGGAGAAGGTGCAGCTCGGTTATGGACTCGACAAGGGCACCACCATGGGCCCGCTGCATTCGCCGGCACAGAAGACCTTTGTCGACAGCCTGATCAAGGAAGCCAAAGACTCCGGCGCCAAGGTGCTGGAATTCGGCGAGCTGCCCGGCGGTGACATGAAGGGCGGCAACTTCGTGCGCCCGGCCATCGTCGTCAATCCCAAGCTCACCTTGCGCGTCGTCACCGAGGAGCAGTTCGGTCCGGTGATCCCGGTAATCCCGTTCGAGACCGAAGAGGACGCCATCCGGATGGCCAACGACAGCTGGGCTGGGTTGGCAGGCTCTGTCTGGACGGCCGATCCGAATACCGCCAATCGCGTCGGCAGCCAGATGGTCTGCGGCTATGTCTGGGTCAATGATCATGGCGCCACCCGCCTGGACCTGCGGGCGCCCTTCGGCGGCATGAAGGCCTCGGGCATTGGCCGCGAGCAGGGTATCGAGGGCGTCCGCGCTTTCCAGGACACCCGCTCCATCGCCCATCTGGATGCGGCCGCGCTGGCCTCGATGCATCACTAGTCGCCGTTGCCGCCCCGGACCTGAGCCTAGGGTCCGGTCGGCGGCAACAGGTAGCCGTGCCGGGTCATGCTCAATTCCGGCGCGTAGTCGCAGGGCACGCAGTCCGGCAGGAAGTTCTCCGGCGAACGGCCGCTGACGGGGTTGCGGTAACTCCACCACATGGGCAGGATCTGCGGCCACTCCCAGACCTCGCCGGTGCCGCCGCGATAGTGCTCCTCACGCACGCCCAGGGCGCTGATCGGAACGTCGGGCGCAAACTCTTTCACCAGCGCCGCGCCGAAGTAGCGCACCGGCCCGGAAGGCGCGCTGCTCGGCCGCGGGGCCGGCGCGCGCGGCCGGGGTGCCACGCTCGACCAACCGCCCTTCCAGCCTCCCGGCAGGCTGAAATAGGGCTCATCCAGCGACAGATTCCACAGCCGCCAGCGGCCTTCCTCCAGCACGAACTGGTTGTCCGGATACATGGCACCGAACAGGCTGGCGCTGCCGGGAGTCTTGGCAGTGTCCGGATGAAACAGGTAGCTGCGCACCGTGGCCGATCGGCCGTCACCTGCCACATTGATCACCGGCTGAATGAGCCAGTGAAAGGCGATACCCGAACGACCACCGTTGCGCGGATCACCGTACTCCAGAAACACGGCATGCGTGATGCGCTCGGCGCCGGCGTAATAGCCCGCAAAGGGCACTTCCTTGGCGCCATGCCTGCCGAACAGCTTGGCCATGTCGGTCCACTGAAAATCGTCAATCAGATGCCCGTACGCGGAGTTGACGTTCTCTGCGCCGTCATAGGCCGCGGACACGGCCAGCCGCCGCGCGGCATCCCGCAGGCGCTCCTCGGCACTACCGGCTGACGCAGGAGCTGCGGCGGCCGCGATCGCCGCGGTGAGCGCGCCGACGGCCACGAACTGCTTGCCCGCCGGCAATGCCACCGGCCGTCCGGTCGCGGGATTGGGTGCGTGAAAGACCGGGATGAGGCTGTCCTGGCTGCCGGCATCGGCATGCGGCACGGGATGGTCGGGAGCCAGTGCGCCGGTGGGCACCGGCTCGCTCAGGCGGCTGCTGCCCCAGCCCTGGTGATACTCACTGCGAAGCAGCGGAAAAATACGCATCTCGCGCACCTTCCAGATGCCGCCCTCCTTCACGAAGCGATTGTCGATGACATTGACCTCCCAATGCTCCTCGCCGCTGCTCACGTCTCCCACCAGGCCCAGCTCGAAGCCGCGCAGGCGCGCCTCGCCGGCGCCCGGGAGGATCTCGGCGACATCATCGAACAGCAGATGGTCGTTGAGCTGCCCGCGGGTCAGTCCCGCCGTGCCCATTCGCTCCATGGCACGGCGCGCGCCCTTGGGCCCGTCATAGATGCCGACTGCGCCCACTTCCAGCACGCTGTCTGCGGCGAACAGATCGGCCACGTCGTCCCACATCTTCCGGTCCACATAGTAGTTGTACGCGGCCTGAAGGTTGCGCACCTGGTCCTCGTCATTCATGACGCGGATGCGCGCCTCGAGCATCGCCAGCGTGGCTCGTGTCCGGGGCGGCGGGCCTAAGGGCGCCGGAATGGGCAAGCCCGCCGAGTCGCCGTCGTAGTGATAGGGAACGATGGGCAGATCCAGACCATCGACATTGGTCCAGCCGGTTTCATACGGCCCGGCATACTGCGGGTAGAAATGCAGGTCGGCGATCTTCCAGACTCCGCGTTCCTTCACATAGGCGTTCTCGAAGATCCCGCCCTCGATGCTGGCGTGGCCCCGGGAATCGGATCGCAGCACCATCCGGTCCCAACGGCCCTTGGCGCTATTGCCGTCCAGCGAAAGATTCACCACCGGAGCGGCGATCAACTCGGTATTCACGGCCCCTGGATCGAGCCCCTGATGGCCGTTGCCGAGCCGGCTCGTGAAGAAAGCGGCGATCGCGGCACGGCCCTTGACCTGCTCCGTGCCCATCTCGAGCGTCGCCTGCTGCGCAAACAGCGCGGCCATCTCATCCCACAATCCGAACTGCGCATACTGCGCGTAGCTGCGCTGCAGTGTCTTCACCTCGCGGATGGCTTCGGTGCGTGCCACATCGCGCGCCAGAGCATCGATCGAGGGTGCCGCCGAAACCGACATGCCGACCGCAGGCAACGCAGCGGCGAGCACCAATACCGTAAGCCTCATGAGACTCTCCTGCCGATGGGTGGACAAGTCTACGGGTTCGCGCCGATGCAAAGCCATCCAAGACGTTCCTACACTGAAGCTCGAAACCCTTCAGGAGTCTTGCCATGGCCTCGATGCAGAACCGCACGGCGGTGGTGGCGGCGCTGCTGGCCGCAATCCTCGGCTTCACGGCGTCCCAGGCAGCGGACACGGACCTGATCGGACGACCCGTGGACCTGGATCTCACCAAGGGCGTCCAGGTACCGTTTCGCGATTCCTCCAAGCTGCCGACCACCTTTGCCGAAGCAACCCGGACGCAGCCCGTCAATCCGAAATGGGGCAAGCTGCCCTATCGGCCCAAGAGCCGCCGCGACCTGACGGGCATCTGGATCAGCCAGGGCGGCATCGGCTGGACGCCCGGCATTCCCCCCGGTCGCGGCCAGAAACCGCCGCTCACGGCCGAGTACGCCAAGTTGTTCGAGGGCCATCTGGCGGACGCCGCGGCCGGCAAACCGACCGGGGATCCGACGGCGGGCTGCCTGCCGCCCGGCATGCCACGGGTCATGACCATGACCTATCCCATGGAAATCACCATGGGCACGGATCGGATCATGATCTATGCGGAATGGGACGAGCAGCTGCGACGAATCTTCATCGATGGTCGGCCTCTGCCGGTTGATCCGGATCCCACCTACAACGGCGAGTCGGTGGGACACTGGGAAGGCAACCTGCTGCTCTCCACGGCCTATGGCTTCAAGCTGGAGACCAACCTGGAATCCTCGGGCCTGCCCAAGAGCGACAAGGCGATCGCCTACGAGCGCATCTGGCTGGCCGACGATGACACGCTGCGCGATGAGATCACCCTCGTCGACCCGGTCGCCCTGTCGAAACCCTGGACCGTCACCAAAACCTACAAGCGGGCGCCCCCCGACTTCGAGCTCGAGCCCTACGTGTGCCTGGAAAACAACCGCAATCCGATCGCGCCCGACGGCAGCATCAAGGCCATCCTGCAATCCGGCGGCAAAGCGCAAGACTGAACCGATGAGCGCAACGCCCCGATTCGGCGCGACCTATGCCCCGCTGCGCGCGCAAGTGGAGGTGCGCGACTGTGCGGTGGACGGCAAGCTCCCGGAAGACCTAAGCGGCGGCTTCTATGCCGTGGGACCCGACCCGCAGTACCCGCTGGCTCCCGGCAACATCGCCTTCGATGGCGAAGGTCACGTACGGCTGTTTCGCATCAAGAACGGCCGCGTCGACTATCGCAGCCGCTATGTGCGCACCGAGCGCTACGTGGCGCAGGAGGCGGCACGCCGCAACCTGATGCCGATGTACCGCAACCCCGCCATGGATGATCCTCGCGTGAAGGGCCTGAGCCGCAGCACGGCCAACACGCATGTCCTGCCGCACGGCAACCTGATACTCGCCCTCAAGGAGGACAGCGCTCCGACTGCCCTGGACCTGAACACCCTGGAGACGATTGCGCCGGTGTATACCTTCGAGGGTCAACTGCCGCGCGATCAGCCGTTCACGGCCCACCCGAAGATCTGTTCGACCAGCGGCAACATCGTCGCGTTCGGCTACGAGGCGCACGGTTTCGGCAGCGATGTGATCGCGGCCTGCGAGATCGACCGGACGGGCCGGAAAGTTTGGGGCGCCGAGATCCAGGCGCCCTTCGTCAGCGGCATCCATGATTTCGCGGTGACCGAAAATCACATCGCCTTCTTCCTCACCCCGCTGGCGATCGATCACGAGCAGATGAAGCGCGGCGGCATCCACTGGTCCTGGGACAGAAACCTGAAGAGCTATTTTGGCTTCATGCGTCGCTACGGAGACGGCAAAGACCTCCGATGGATAGAAGGTCCGGCACGCGGCGGCAGCCACACGCTGGGCGCCTTCGAAGATCGCGGCCGGCTGTATTTCGATCGGGAGATCACGGCGGCGAACCCCTATCCGGTGGTTCCCAACAAGGACGGCTCTGCCTTCGACCCGGAAACCGGTGTCAGCTATCTGCATCGTCTTTCGGTCAACCTCAATGGCCGCAACAGCGGCTATGAAATGGAACAGCTGTCTTCACTGATTGCGCCGCTGCCGCGCCAGGATGACCGCTATAACACCGTGCCCTATCGCTACGGCTTCATGGGCTGCCCGGACCCGGCCGATCCGGTGCGCTGGAAGGCCGCCTGCTATGCGCGCCTCGATCTTCAGACCCGCTCGCACACCCTGTGGAAGGCGCCGGACACCGTGTCCTTGGGCGAGCCGGTCTTTGCGCCCAGGCGGGCCGGCGCCGCGGAAGGGGAAGGCTACCTTCTGGGCGTGGCCTGGCACCTGGATCAGAACCTGCGCGCCGATCTGCTGGTGCTCGACGCCGAACACCTCGAAGACGGACCCATTGCCACCGTCCATCTGCCGACCCAGGCATCGCCGCAGATCCACGGCTGGTGGCTTCGCGAGGATCAGTATCCGCCATGAAGACACGACTCCTGCTCCCTGCCGCGCTGCTGTTCTGCCTGGCACTGACGAGCGCCCGGGCGCAGTCCCCGGCGGCCGATACCACGCCACATCCCTTCAGCATCACCCGGGCCGATCCGTCGCTGGATTCGCTGATCGCGCCCGATGCAAAGCTGACGACTCTCGCTGCGGGCTTTGGCTTCATCGACGGACCCGTCTGGGTGGCCGGGCGGAACGGTACCCCGGGCTTCCTGCTGGCCAGCAGCATCATCGACAATGTGATCTACAAGGTGACGGCCGCCGGCAAGGTGTCGGTGTACCTGGACCGGGCCGGGTACAGCGGGGAGGACTTTGCGAATTCCGGCAAGTTCGCACAGATTGGCCGCGCCCACGTGCTGCTGATGGGCCCGGGTTGCACCGGCATTGACGGACAGGGGCGCCTGATCTGGTGCGCGGGCCAGGATTTTGCGATCAAGCGCCTGGAGCCGGACGGCACTCGCACGGTACTGGCCAGTGGCTTCGAGGGCAGGCACTTCAATGGGCCGAATGACGTGGCGATCGCCGCCGACGGCGCCATCTACTTCACCGACTCGGATGTGGGCCTGCGCGGCGGCATTCGCGGTCCGCTGGCGCAAATGCCCGACGCGGTGTGGCGCTGGAAGGATGGCAAGGTCACCCTGGCCGTGAGCCGGGAGCAACTCGGGGCCGAGCCCAATGGGATCGCGCTGTCACCGGACGATCGATACCTGTACCTGTCGGCCGGCACACTCGCACCTGATCCTAAGGTGATGCGCTATCCCGTCCACGCGGACGGCAGTGTCGGCCCCGGCGAACTGTTCACTCACGGCAGCGGCATCGGCGATGGCATGAAGACCGATGGCGCGGGCAATCTCTGGTCCACCGATGCCATCCCCGGCACCGTGCGCATCACCTCGTCCAAGGGCCAGCTGCTCGGCCTGCTGCATCTGCCGACGCTCGGCGATGCGGAACCGCGCAAGACCGCGTGTGCCTCCAGCCTGGCATTCGGCGGCGATGATGCGAAGACGCTGTACATCACCGCCTGCGAGTTCATCTACGCCATTGCACTACGGGCGCCCGGCGTTCTTGAAGGGCCCGCGCACTGATCGCAGCGAGCGGATGATTCGGCACTGCACCATGGGCCGTGCAGTCGCGGCGTTCTGCCGTGTGATATCGTCAGCCGCACAGTAGATCCGGGCGTGGTGATGCGTCGCGACCCGGGCCAGACGTGGGGGATTGCGCAAGCCATGAAACAGCGATGGATATTGTGCCTGGCCGTCATCTTGACTGGCCCTGCATTCGCCGGCGATCTCCCATGGCGAACAGCCAGCACCCCCAACTACCAGATCTTCACTCAGCTCAATGATCGCGAGACGATCAACTGGATGCGCGACTTCGACCAGTACATCCTCTCCGTTTCCAACACACTGGGAATGGACCTGCGGACATTGCCGCCGCTGACCGTCGTGCTGTTCGCGCACGACAAGGACTACACGGCATACAAGCTGCAGCGCCCGGACGGCACCACGGCCAATGTGGCCGGCCAGTTCGAGCGGCGCTCCACCTGGAGCACGATCTCAATGGCGTCGGATTCCTTCGACGACCAGTCCCGTCGGGTCATTTTCCACGAGGCCACTCATTGGCTGATGAGCGTCGATCAGTCCAGCCAGCCGGTGTGGTTCAGCGAAGGCATTGCCGAGCTTTTTTCGACCTTCGAACGGCGCGGCGACAAGGTGGCCTGGGGCAAACCCATCAATGACCACCTCGGTTTACTGCGCGGCGGCTCCGTGGAACCGCTCGCGCAGTTCCTGGTGGAGCCCGATGCGCTGTTCAATCGCGAGGATCACACCGGCCGCTTCTACGCCGAGGCCTGGGCATTCACCCACTTCCTGATGTTCTCCAAGGACCTCAATCATCGACAGCTGCTGCTCAAGTATCTTCAGGCCTTCCGCACCCAGTCCGCCGAGACGAGCGTCAACGCAGTGTTCGGCACGGCGCTTCCCGAACTCGAGCACGAGTTCCACATTTACATCGACCAGCGCAGCTGGACCTACATGGTCCAACCGCTGGCAGCCGCCCCGGACCCGCCCTCCCTGCAGCCCGCGCCGCCGGCGATGGTCGAGGCAGCGCTGGGATTTCTCGCGCTGGGCGCGCGCCGGCCTGAACTTGCGCGCCAGCATGCGCTGAAGGCCATCGAACTGGACGAGGGCGCACCCGGCGGGCACGCAGTCCTCGCCTACCTTGCGCTGGATGATCGGAATACCGAACAGGCCACCGTGCACGCCCAAGCAGCCTTGCAGCATGGCTCCCGGGACACCGACCTTTACATGTTGGTGGGAGACTCGTACACCTTCGGGCCCAACGCCAGGCAGCCCGGCGCGGCCCGTGCCCGCGTGTCGCTCTACGAAACCGCCATCGACCTGAATCCCCGGCGCGTAGAATACGAGCATCTCATCCCCGCCCTTTTCGACCTGGACAAGCCGACCGAGGAGGATGCCAAGTTTCTCAGCGTGGCCATCCGCGCATTTCCTGACGACGCCTGGCTGCGGGTCGGCAGTGCTTCCGTCGATTACAAGCTCGGTCACCACGATACGGCACTGGCCTCGCTTGATACGGCGTTGCGCGCCGATAGCCGCCTCGATCCACAGCAGCGGCAATTTGCTACCAATCTGCGGGGCAGCTGGCTGATCGAGGTCATGCGCACCGAGCTCGCAGAGGCGACCAGAAAGGGCGACATTTCGGCGGCACGCGCGGTAATCGGTCGATACCGGGAGCGCATCGGCAAGACCCCCGAAATGGACGCCTACTTCCAGGACATGGACGACAATCTGGAATTGAATGAATCGATGGCCCGGTTCGAGGCGCTCCTGCATGCGAACAAGAAGGCGGAGGCGCGCGCCGTGGCCGAGCGACTGCTGGCGCGTCCGACCCTGACGGCGCAGATGCGCCGCTACCTGCAGCAGCGGATCGGCACCGGCACCAAGTGAACTAGCGACTCGGGCCAAGCCGCTTTGACTGCACTTCCCAGTTGGCGTTGATGCACAGATCGCACTGGGCACCGGCAAACATCGCGCCGGCCCTGGCATCGCCCTTGAATTGCCACAGCACCCAGTTGGTGGCGACATTCGCGAACTCCCCGCCTCCGGGGTGGTACATGGTCGCGGTGTGGCCGGCGCCATGCCGGGAGCCGTAGAACGCCGGCAGGTTGCCGATGGCCTCATAGGTGGCCTTCGAGCGCGCCATCATGAAATCGCGCTCATGGCCATTGATGAGCAGCACCGGCCCGTGCAGCTTTGCCAGAACATCCGTACCCGAGGCCTGGACCCCCGAATTGAACACGCCGATGGTCCCGACCCGCGGATCCGCGCCGAGGGCAATCGCCAGAACGCCGCCACAGGACTGTCCCATGACCGCCACCTGTCTGGTCGCAATCCTGCCCTTCAGCGGCGAGCCGGCGCGGGCATTTTCCGCTTGCGCCCAGTCGATGGCCGCCGCCAGCTCGGGGGCCGTGGCCTGACGACGCGGCGCACCTTCCGGGGCCGCTCCCGCCGTCGTGATCACCAGAAAGCCATGCGAGGCGATGGTTTCGAGGAAACCCGCATAGCGCGGACTGTCCACGGCGCAGCCGCCGTTGCCCCAGACCACCACCGGCAGGGTGTCGGCCTTGGGGAAGCGATCTAGATTCGCCGGCCGGAAGGCCCTCAGTCCCGCGGCGCCGAATGCGGGCTCGGCGCTGACGGCGTAGGGACCCGGCAACGCCTTCGGCGCGCCTGCCTCGGGAAGGGAGGAAGCGATCATCTCCGGAGTGACGCCCGCCAACTGGGCACGGCAGACGCCGCCGAGTGACACCAGCGTCGCGGCGGCCAGGGCCGAAATCACTTTCATTTTGCTCATAGAGGCTCCAGCCCGAGTTGATGCCGTGCGGCGCAGGCCCGTGAAAAATGGCAGTATCGGCACGGTCTGGCAAGGCCGCTCGCGGCAAAGCAGCACCCGGAGGCGCAGTGACCACTCGAACCAGCAAGGAAAAGGCGAATCTGCGGCTCGTGGCCCGCATCTACAAAGAGGTGCTTGGGCCCATCGACTCCCGCGCCGTCGATGCGCTGTTCGATCCGGGATACATCCAGCACAATCCCAGCGCCGCCACCGGTTCCCAGGGTCTCAAGGACATGCTGGATCGGGCCAAGGTGAAATACCCGAAGGCCGAACACCGCGTGAAGCGCATGCTGGTGGACGGGGACCTGGTCGCCGCCCATGTTCATGTCATCTTCAATCCCGGGGATGAGGGGTTCGCAGTGGTGGACATCTTCCGCATAGAGGATGGCAGGATCGCCGAGCATTGGGACGTCATGCAGCCCATCATCAGCGCGGGCGCGAAGAACAATAACGGACGCTTCTAGGGGGAAGGTATGGAGTTGAACCTGCCGACCGCCGGCACTGCGCCGGCGGGCCGCAACAGCCTGCTTGGCCGCTGGTCATGGGCGCTGTTCGATGGCGCACGCATCCCGGACAATGTCCTGGTCAACATCTTCGTGTTCTCGGCCTACTTCAGCACGGTCGTGATTTCCGATCCGGTGCACGGCCAGGTGGTGTGGAGCTACACCAGCGCCGTGGGCGCGATACTGGTGGCCATCGGGGCACCCATCCTGGGCGCCATCGCCGATGCGGGCGGCCGACGCAAACCCTGGCTGGTGGGCTGCATCATCCTCGGGCTCCCCTCCATGGCCGCCCTTTGGTTTGCAACCCCGGCCATGAACAGCGGGCTGGGCTGGGTCATGGCCGCCATCGTCGGCAGCATGCTGTACTACGAATATTCAGCCATTTTCTGCAATGCCATGCTGCCGAACATCGCCCCCCGGGAGATCGGCTTCTGGAGCGGCATGGGCTTTGCGTTGGGCAATGCCTTTGGCGTCGTGCTGTTCCTGTTCTTCCTGTTCGCCTGGAGCTGGAATCCCCATCCCCTGTTCGGGCTCGACAAGGGCATGCACGAACCGGAGCGGGCGGTCGGCATCCTCGCGGCCGTGTGGATGCTGGTTTTCGGCCTGCCGCTGTTCTTCTTCACGCCCGACTCCTCGGCGACCCGGCTGGGCATCGCCACCACGGTGCGCAAAGGGCTCAAGAATCTGCTCGAGACGCTCACCCGCGTGCGCAATTTCCGCAACGTCGGCGTGTTCCTGATCGCGCGGATGATCTACAACGAAGGCTTCGTGGTGCTGATGAGTTTCAGCGGAATCTATGCGGCGGGCGTACTGCACTGGAGCGCCGAGGCGCTGATCGTGCAGGGCCTGCTGAACAGTGTGGCCGCGGCCCTGGCGGGAGCGCTGGCGGGCTGGATGGACCTGAAGATCGGATCGCGCCGCAGCGCCATGATATTCGTCGCCGGTTCACTGCTGGCGATCGTGATCGTGTGTTCCACGAGTCCCGACACGGCGCTGTTCATCAGGCTGTCCGCACCGCTGCACAACTACGGCGGCAGTTTCCCGACCGTGCCGGACATCGTCTTCTGCATCGCGCAGGTGCTCGCGGCAACCTTCGTCACCGGCGGACTGTCCTCCAGCCGGGCGCTGATGGGCAAGCTCGCGCCCCCGGCAATGCTCAATGAGTTCTTCGGCGTCTACGCCATGTCGGGCACGGCGACCTCGTTCGTGGGTCCCCTGGCGATCGGGCTGGTGACCTCGATCTCCCACAGCCAGCGCATTGGAATTGCCAGCGGCATCGCCTTCCTGGTGATCGGGATGCTGCTGCTGCTGCGCGTGAAGGAACCGCCGGTCGCCGCCGTGGCCTAGGCACTGGCCCAGAGATGCTGGGCTGCGTAGGCGCGCCACGGCCGCCAGGCCTGCGCCCGCGCGAGCAACTCCGGCGCCGACGGGCGCTCTCCGGACTCCCCGGTGAGGGCGCGCATCAGTCCGACATCGGCGGCCGGGAACGCGTCCGGTTCACGCAGTTGCCGCAACGCAATGTATTGGGCGGTCCACTCCCCCACTCCGCGTATCGAACGCAGCTTGCCGATCGCCTCCTCAAGATCGCTGCGCGCGCCGAAAAGATCCGGGTCGGCGATCGCGGCGGCGGCAACGCGGTTGAGCGTGGTGGCCCGGCTGCGCGGTAGGCCAAGGGCGGTCAAGTCCGCTGCTGCGAGGGCGGCAGGAGTGGGAAAGACATGGGTCAGATGCGGACCGGGAGTGGCGAGGGGCTCACCGTAGGCCGCGACCAGGCGTCCGGCCAGACGCATGGCCGCGGCAACCGTGATCTGCTGGCCCAGCACCGCACGGATGGCCAGCTCAAAGCCATCCCAGGCGCCCGGCACCCGCAGTCCCGGGCGCTGCTTCAGCAGCGGCGCGAGCAACGGATCGGTCTTCAGGTGCGCCGCGATGCTCAGCGGATCCGCAGCCAGATCGAACTGGCGCCGCAGGCGGGCGATGATATTGGGCAGCGTGGCGAGTTTGGCAATGCGGATGCTGGCGCGCAGTGCATGGCCCGCGGCGGGCTGGATGCTGATCTGGCCGTGCACTCCCTCCAGGGCAATGGTCCGCAGGTAGCGCTGGCCGTCCACCCATTCAACCCCGGCGATGGCACGCTGTTCCAGGAACCTCATCATGGCGGGCCAGTCATACGGCGGCTTGTAGCGCAGCAGCAGGCTGAACTCACCCTGTTCCGCGGCCGCCCGGTCGGGCCCGCCCAGGCGGCGCAGGGCCCCCGGGGCTCGTCCGAACAGCTCGAGAAAGGTCTCATTGAACCTGCGAATGCTGCCAAAGCCGGCAGCGAATGCGATTTCCGTCATGCTCAGGTGGGTCTCATGGATGAGCTGCTTGGCCAGCAGGATGCGACGGGTCTGGGCCACGGCGATGGGAGATGCGCCCAAGTGCTGCCGAAACAGCCGGCGCAGCTGCCGCTCGCCCAACCCCAGGCGTTCGGCGAGCCGGTCGACGTTGCCGCCGTCAAGCGCCCCGAGCTCGATCAGAGCCAGCCCGCGCGCCACCGAGGTGGAAGTGCCGCGCCAGGCCGGCATATCCGGGGCGGTCTCCGGACGGCAGCGCAGGCAGGGCCGAAAGCCCGCTTCCTGCGCGGCCGCCGCGCTAGGAAAGAAAGCAATGTTGCGCGAGGCGGGCGTGCGCGCCGGACACACCGGACGACAGTAGATCCCGGTGGTCTTCACGGCCGTGAAGAAGCGGCCGTCGAAACGGGCGTCGCGCAGTTTCACGGCGCGGTAGCAGGCATCGTGGTCGAGGTCCATGGCAGAATGCTGCCACCAACGGCCGCGGCGTACTAGCGGTTTTCGGACATGAATGCCGGGCTCCACGGCGCCTGAATCGAGGGCCGAAATCCGCTAGCCAGGCCGGGCGTCACGGATGAGAATCTGCCGCTCAGCAATCGCGACGCCTGTACAGGAAAACGGAGAGCGCCATGAGCCAGGTATTCAAGACCATCACGACGCCAGTGGGTCGGCTGAAGCTGGTGGGCAGCGATCGCGGCCTGGCCGCCGTGCTGTGGGAGAACGATGATCCATCACGGGTCCGCCTGCAGGCGATGCAGGAGGACCGCAGGCATCCGCTGCTGCTGCAGGCTCAGCGGCAGCTCGAGGAATACTTCGCCGGCAAGCGCCGCAAGTTCACGCTGAAGGTGGATCCTGCGGGCACGCCATTCCAGAACCAGGTGTGGCAGGCGCTCACCACCATTCCATTTGGTGAAACCCGCAGCTACGGCCAGATCGCGGCACAGATCGGTCGCGCGCGCGCGGTCCGGGCGGTCGGCGCCGCCAATGGCAGGAACCCCTTGAGCATCATCGTCCCATGCCATCGCGTGGTCGGCGCAAACGGCGCCCTGACCGGCTTCGCCGGCGGCCTGAGCGTCAAGGCACAGCTGCTCAAACTGGAGAGTGCTTGACCATTTCCCCGCCCCGCCGCACGCCGATGCTGCAGATCTGGCCGTCGCGCAACCGGTAGCTGACCAGCACCCTTCCTTCGATGTATTCACCGGTCTTCAGGGCGCCCACCACGAAGTCCGGTGCATCGCGGATGGCGGTGAAGCGTGTGACGGCGTCCAGTTCGATGCTGCTGTCGGTCATCTGTACGCTGTTGATGACAAGATTCTCGCGCACACTCGCGAACATCGGCCGGTAGAAATCAATGATGCCCTGGCGCCCCAGGATCGGCGGGACGGACCCCAGTTCGAGCCGCACATCCTCGGTGTAGAAGCGCGAAAAGCGTTCGAAATCAGCATTGCTGAAGGCCGCCACATAGGCACGGAATGCCGCCTGCTGGCTCGGATGCGCGCCCAGGCGCGGCAGCTGGGTGACGCCCTTGCCGGGCGGCCAGGTCATCGACTTCAATTCAACGACCCGGCCCTCACGCAGCCGATAGGTGACGAAGAACTTGACCGTCACCCGGTCGCCGGGAAACAGGTGTCCAAAGGGAAACTCCGGCCTTTCCTTGGAGGCGTGGAAATCCATGTCGACCTCGACGAAGATCAGGTCGTCGCGCTGCAGGATGTTCTGCGGCCGCATGACCTCCCGCACTCCGTCGTGCGCCCAGTCCAGAAAAGCCTTGAGCGCAGCCTTCCCCCGGTAATCGCGGCTGCCGCCGGAAAATACGACATCATCGGCGAAGAACCGATCGACCAGGGCCGCATCATCACCGGTGTTGAAGAGGGCAATGTAGTCATTGTAGTTGAGCACTCGTGTCCCCTTTTCAGATCGGCCCGGAAGATGTTACCAGCCGCGCATCGCTCCAGCTGCCGTGACCGGCGGCCTTTCGGCGCGATTGACGCGAGAATGCGATCGGCCGATACTTGTTGTCAAGACAACAATATTGTCGCCACGATGGTCAGGCCAGCAGCGATGCGAAACAAGTCCCCGGCCGGCAAGGCGCGCTCGGTCGAGGATCTGGTGGCGGTGCGCATCGTCCGCATCTGCGAGGTTCTGGCGCGGCTTGCCACCCAGACGATCGAGGCCAAGGTGGGGCTGCGCAATACGGACCTGCGGATCCTGAATCTGCTGGATCGCACCCGTGGCGTCAGCGTCAATGAGATTGCGCGGCGGGCGCATGTGGACAAGGGCTGGGTCAGCCGGTCCCTGCGCCACCTGGAGAGCGCCGGACTGGTGATGCGCGGCAGCCTGCAGCAGGATTCGCGGGTCAGCGTCATCACGCTCACGGCCCGGGGCCGGACCAGTCTGGGCCGGGTGCGCCCCCTCGCCGACGCCCACGAGGGGCGCCTACTGGCGGGTATCGACGAGGCCGCCTTCAAGGCGCAGCTGCAACGCCTGATGAGCAATGCGGAAAACCTGCTGGATGAGGGGCCCTAGCCGCGATGGCCGGAAGATTCGCCTACCGCTATCGTCAGCCGCTGAATACGCCCGAGCAACGCGGCGCCCGGCCGCGGCAGTATAGCCGTGAGTTCACCCGCGGCATGATCATCGAGCGGGATGTCGAGATCCCGACGCGATTCGGCTTCTGCCTGTACGCCGACGTGTTTCGACCCGCGTCGCAGGCTGACAAAGCACCGCCCCTGCTCGCCTGGACTCCTTACGGCAAGCACGATCCCGCGCCCCTGGCGAAGATCTATCCGGCCAGTGGAGTGCAGGCGGATTGGATGTCCGACCTGTGCATTTTCGAGGCGCCCGACCCGGTCTACTGGGTCACGCAGGGCTATGCAGTCATCACCATCGATATTCCCGGCGTCTGGCACGCCCAGTCCCCCGCCCAGTATCTGTCGCCCGAGGAGGCCGAGGCCTTCCACGACGCCGTGGAGTGGGCCGGCACAAGGCCCTGGAGCAATGGACGGGTGGGCTTGTCCGGGGTCTCCTACCTGGCCTCGATGCAGTGGCGGGTCGCGGCGCTGAATCCGCCGCATCTGGCGGCCATCAATCCCTGGGAGGGCTGGTCGGACACCTACCGGGAAGTGGTCCGGCATGGCGGCATTCCGGACACGCACTTCTGGCCCTACATCCAGGTGCGCTGGGGCGCCTCGACGCAGCAGATCGAAGACCTCTGGGCAGAAACCACGGAGCATCCGTGCTTCGATGCCTTCTGGGCCTCCAAGGCCGCGAGCTTGAGCGCCATACGGGTTCCGGCCTACGTGGTCGCGAGCTGGAGCGATCATGCGCTGCACTCGCGCGGTACTCTCGAAGGCTTTCGACTGATGTCCTCGCCACAGCGCTGGCTGGAGGTTCACGGTCGCAAGAAATGGGCGCACTACTATGATCCGGACAGTCGTGCCCGACAGCTCGCCTTCTTCGACCACTTCCTCCGGGGCAGCGCCGCGCCGCCGTCATGGCCGCGCGTGCAAGTCGAAATCCGCGAGCGCTACTACCAGGGTCGGCACCACGCCTCCACCGACTGGCCCCTGCCGGAAGTCTCCTACCAGCGGTTTCATCTTTCTGCGCAATCCGCCACTTTGACGGTGCAACCTGACGGGACGCAGTCCGCATGCCGTTACGACTCGCTGGCCGAGGATGCCGCCGCGCTGTTCGATCTGCGCTTCGCGGCGCCGCTCGACATCGTGGGACATGTCAGGCTGAAACTGTACGTCAGCACCGATGAGTCCGATGACCTGGATCTGTTCATCGCCCTGGAGAAACTCGACGCGGCAGGACAGCCGGTGGGCTTCACCCACTACGGTACCTTCGAGAACGGGCCGGTCGCGCTCGGCTGGCTGCGCGTCTCGCATCGCGCCCTGGACCCGCAACGTTCGACGCACTTCCTGCCGGTGCTGGCGCATACCAGCGAAGCCAAGGTCAGGCCCGGACAGACGGTGGAAACCGACATCGAGATCTGGCCGACGGGCACGCATTTCGAGGTCGGTTCGACGCTGCGGTTGCGAATCCAGGGTCGCGACGTGTTCCGGGTCGCCAAACCGCTGCTCTACGCCCGCCACGAGGACACCGTGAACCGCGGGAGCCATACCATCTGGACGGGAGGGGACACACCGTCATGGCTGCAGCTGCCGGTGCTGGCGACCTAGGCAGGCGTGACGGCGCCCGCAAACTTGATCTGGATCGACCCGCGGCGCTCCAGAAACTTCCACACGCCCTTTTCCCGCACGAACCGATCCTGCATTTCGCCAAAGTAGGTCGGTCCGCTGGCATTGAATGGCGGCGCCGCCCCTTCGGGGGGCGTGGTGGCCACCATGGTGAGATAGGAAATACCGCGGGCGCTGTCGCGGCTTTCGACATCGATCATGGCATTGGTGGCCAGGTGCTTGGTCAGCAAAGTCTTCGGCCGCGTGAGCAGCGAGGCGCGAATCGCCTCCCGCCCCTGGATCAGCTGGCCCGGGTTCATCGGACGGGCCATGGAGCCATTCTCGGCAAAGCAGTCCGCGGCGGCATTCATGTCTCCCAGATCCAGCGCCCGCACGTAGGCCTGGGTGAGACGCTCGCAGGCCCGCTCGATTTCGATGCGCTCGATGGCGCTCAGTTCGCTCGACATTACATTTCCCCCGACCGAATCCAATATGACCCCCGGAGTGTACCGCTTGGCCTGGGAACCCGCATCGCAGCGGCCCGGCCGGCCGGATCCGCCCCCCCTCACCCGCCATGCCGAAGGAGTGACCCTTATGTTGAAGCTCTACCACGCCGAGCCCGCGGCGAATTCCTTGAAGACGCTCATCAATCTCAAGGAGAAAGGGCTGCCCTTCGAAAGCGTCTATGTCGACCTGCATAAATTCGAGCAGCACGACCCCTGGTTCCTCGCCATCAATCCGGAAGGCCAGGTGCCGGTGCTCGACCACGACGGCCAGATCATCACGCACACCACCGTGATCGGCGAGTACCTGGAAGATGCCTTTCCCGAGGCTCGCGCACTGCGGCCGGCGGATGCGCTGGGCAAGGCGCGCATGCGATACTGGAACAAATTCTGTGATGAACACGTCGTGAACTTCGTGTCCATGCATGGCTGGCACCGGCTGGTCGGGGCCATCGCCCGCTCGGTCGAAGCCGGCGAGTTCGAAAGACTGATGGCGCGCATACCCTTGCATGAACAGCGCGAGAAATGGCGTACCGCACGCTCGGGCTTCAGCGAGGGGGATCTGGCCAATGCCACCCGCAAGATCGAGGTCGCCGTGGACAAGGTGGAACAGCAGCTGCAGCAGACCCAGTGGCTGGCCGGGGACAGCTACACGCTCGCGGACATCAACTTCTTCGCCATCGGCGGCATGGCCCTCGAGCGGCTGTTCCCGCAGATGAAGGTCGGTTCGCGGGCGCCCCGTTTGACCCAATGGGTGGCCCGCATGTTCGAGCGCCCCGCCGTGAAGGCCGCCTTCGCCATGCCCAACCGCACCAATCCCGCTTTCCGCACCTTCACGGGCGAGGCCCACTGAACAGCCATGAAGACTCTCACCCGCCGCGACGCATTGCAGATGGCCGGCCTGGGCGCGCTCGGCCTGGGCCTGGGGCCCACCGCCACCCGCGCCCAGGCGCCCGGCTTTCCGAAAGGCGCCGTCATCCGCACCTTGTTCAAGGATTACGCACCCGAAGAACTCGCCGGTGGCGCCACCTTGTTCCACGAGCATCTGTCGCTGAGCGAGGATTTCAACGATCGGTTTCGCGCCGCCTCACAGGCGGTGCTCGCAGCCCAGGGCATCTCCCCACCCGCCCCGGGAGCCGGGCCGCCGCCGGCGCCGCCCGGGCCCGATCCCATGCGCAATGTGGAACTGATGGCGCAGGAACTGCGCGACGCGCAGCGCGATGGCATTGCCTGCCTCGTCGATGCCAGCCTGGAAGGCGCCGGCATGGACCTGAAGTTCATTCGTGAGGCGGCGAAGATGTCGGGATTGCCCATCGTCAAGGGCGCCGGCTTCTACACCCAGCCCTTCTATCCGAAAGAAGTCGCATCCATGAGCGAGTCACAGCTCGCCCAGGTGCTGATCCGCCAGGCCGAGGAGTATCCGGCCGGTGCCTTTGGCGAGATCGGCTCTTGGGACGACATCACGGCGCTGGAGCGCCGCGTGATTCGCGCCGTCGGCAAAGCGCACCTGGCCACCAATCTGCCGGTCTTCACCCATACCGGGATCCCCGGGAAATCGGCCCTGGAACAGCTCGACATTCTCGAGGACGCGGGCGTTGACCCGCGCCGGGTCGCCATCGGACATCTGGGCAATCTGACGGACCCGAACCTGTACGTGCACAAGGCCCTGTGCCGGCGCGGCGCCTATGTGGGCTTTGATCGCCAGGGCAGTGCGCGCGACGCTCCGGTGGTGCCGCTGATCATGGGACTGATCGAGTCCGGATTTGCCGACCACATCCTGATTTCCGGCGATGCCTCGCGCGGCTATGCCCGGCCGGTCACGGTGTTCGTGCCCAAGCTGCTCGCCGCGGGCGCCGATGCGGCGATACTGCAGCGGATCACGGTGGACAATCCGCGTCGCTTTCTTGCCTTCGTTCCGAAGCGAGCGCGCGGGATCAGTGCCGGATAGTCGAAAGCGCGCCGCCATCCACGGCCCAGGCCGCGCCATTGACGAAGCTGGCCGCATCCGACAGCAGGAAGGTCACGACTTCACCGACTTCCTCCGGGGTGCCGATGCGGTCCATGGTGGCCACCTTGCCCAGTACCTTCTTCCCGGCCTCCACATCGCCGTTGAACATCATGCGCAGCATGGCTTCCAGCAACGGCGTGTCGATCACGCCCGGCATCACGGCATTGACCCGCACACCCTTGCTTCCCACCTCGCTTGCCGCGGTGCGCGTCAGCCCGATGACGGCATGCTTGGTCGCGTTGTAGGCGCAGGCACCGGCCAGGCCCCGTTCGCTGGCAATCGATCCGGTATTGACTACCGCGCCGCGCCCCTGGCGCAGCATCACCGGCAGCACGTGCCGCAGGCCCAGGAAAATGCCCTTCTGGTTCACGGCGACGATCCGGTCGTACTCGGCTTCCTCGTACTCGTAGATCGGGCCCCAGCCGGCCTTCCATGCCGGCGTTGTTGAACAAACCGTCAATGCGGCCGAACATCGCCAGCGCATGCGCCACATACGCCTGAACATCTGCCGCCTTGCTGACATCTGCGACAAAGGTCGCCACGCGCCCGCCGAGGGCCTCGACCGCGCCGCAGCGCGCGGCGAGGCGTTCGCCATTGATGTCCACCAGCATGACTGCGGCACCGGCCCGCGCCAGCGTCATCGCGGCGGCGTGGCCGATCATGCCGGCGCCGCCCGTGACCACGACGACCTTGCCTTGCATCGATGAAGTCATTTTGCGCCTCCCGGCACTGCTCCCGACCTGCGAAACGGCATACTTAATACGAACAGGATGCCGCGCAGGCCCAGCAGCTTCAGACCCTCGCGCACATCGGCGGGCGTCAGATTCGCCGTCATCGGCATGGTGCCGAACACCTTGGCCTTGATCACCAGCCGGCTGCCATCGCGCTCGATGCGGCTGACGGTCATCAGCTCGCGACGATCCGGCCCATACAGCTTCATGCCGGCGACTCCAGTTTTTCGAAATCGATCTTCAGGTCATCGCACATGACCTGCGCCGTGGCCCGGCCCGCGCCGAACACGCCGCCGCCCGGATACTGGAAGGGCCCCACCAGGTAAAGCCGCTCCACGCCCGGCACCCGGTACTGACCCAGGTCCGGGGTCGGACGGTGCGCCCCGCTTTGATAGCTGGTGGTGGCAATGCCGTGCAGGTCGCCGCGCATGAAGCTCGGCGAGGTGCGTTCCATGTCCACCGGGCTGTCGCAGTGAAAGTCCAGCAGTACCTCATCCAGGTTGGCGACATAGACCCTGAACCTCTCGAGCATGCTGCGCGCGAAGGACTCCTTGCCCTCATCCCAGCTCTTGCCGTCGGGACGCACATACGGCGCGTAGTCCCACAGATGCGCGATGCCCTTGCCAGGCGGCGTGCGCGTGGGGTCGAACATCGACAGCGAGCCCAGGCCCAGCAGATGGGTGCGCATGAAACCGCCGTAGCGCAGATCATCGAAGCATTCGCGCAGCTCGCGATAGGTCGGCGGCATCAGCTCGATCATCACGGACTGCACCGGGTCGGGCGTCCGGAAGCGCAGCGGTCCGTCAAGTGCGGCATGCACCGTGACGCAGGCGGCCTCGGTGATGTGGGTGGCTTCAGCGCACCGGCGCACTTCAGGATCCAGCCCCGGCACCATGGACGAGAGCTTGTGCGGGTGGATGGCGCCGATGACCGCCTCGCGCGCCGTGAAGCGCGTGCCGTCCGCGGTGAGCACAGCCGATGCGCGGCCATTGGAGACCACCACTTCGCGAACCTCCTGGCTGGCGAGCACGACACCACCGCGGTCTTCGATGGCCCGGGTGAGCGCCTCGGTCAGCTTGCCGCTGCCACCCACCGGGACGCCGAATCCATAGGCTTCCAGGAACCCCAGGAACACGAACACGCCCAGCCCGGTCGCCTTCTCGTCCGGCGAAACCAGGTTTTCGCCGGCGACACGGGCGAAATGGGCGCGCACGCGGTCGTGCTCGAAATAGTCGGCCAGCACATCGTGGCTGCTCATCTGCATGGCCCGCCAGAACTGCTGGCCCTCGCGACTCTGGTCCATGAAGGCGAAGCCTGCCCCCTGGGGCATGGGCGGGGTGTACAGCGTGGACACCAGCATCGGCAGCCAGGCCGCCGCCTGCGCCGACAGCCTCAGGAAGGCCTCGGCATCCCGTTTGGAGAACTTGGCGATCTGCGCCGCGGATTTGGCTGGGTCGCGGAACAGCGCCAGCGTGGAGCCATCCTCGAACACCGACATCATCGGGGATTCCGGAAACAGGTAGCGCAGACCATAGCGGCTCTTCAGGCCCAGCTCATCCCGCTGCAGCAGGGGGTTGGCCTGGATGAAGATATGCGTCATCGAATGCTGGTCGTGCCGGAATCCGGGTCGCGTGAGCTCGCGGGTGACCACTCCGCCGCCCAGCCATGCATTGCGCTCCAGCACCAGCACGCGTTTGCCGGCCTTGGCCAGGTACGCGGCGGCCACCAGGCCGTTGTGGCCGCTGCCGACGGCGATGACATCGAAGTCTTTTTCCTTGATCATAGGATTCACGTACAACGCTTTAGAGGGGTGCGGGCCATGAGTCAGTCCAATTCGCAGGGCGAGGCGACGGTTAGGAAATTCTTTGAGCTGCTGAACGCGGAAGATCTGGAGGGTGTCCGAGCGCTGCTGACCGAGGATGCCGCCTGGCTGCCCCAGGCGCGCGACATGCCCGGAGCGGGCGAATACCGGGGACGCAATGTCATCGTGGATGATTTCCTCAAGCCTATCCGCGGCATGTTCAGGAAGGGCAGCCCATCGAATCGCATCCTGTCCATGGCCTCAAACGGGTCCCTGGTCCTGGCTGAAACCCACGGCAGCGGCCACCTTCAGGACGGTCGCCCCTATGACAACCGCTACGCCTGGGCCTTCGAGCTGCGCGGCGAGAAGATCGCGGTGCTGCGCGAGTACCTCGACAGCTACTACATCGTACGGCTGTTCGGGGCGACCTGAGTGCATGCCGCTCAATTGGCGTAGAGCCTGAGCGGCAGTTTCGCGGGCCCATGGCCGATGGTGGTCATCCAGGGCGTGGGTTCCGCGGCAATCTCGAAGCGGGCGACGCGGCGCGCGGTTTCGGTCAGCAGCACGTGGGCCTCCAGCTGCGCCAGCACGCGGCCGACGCAGGCATGGATACCATACCCCCAGCCCACCTGCTTCTTCAGGTCGCGACTCATGTCGTACTGCCCGGGGTTCTCCCAGGCGCGCGGATCGCGGTTGGCCGCGGCGAACATCAGTCCGACGCGCTGCCCCGCCGGCACGGTGAAGCCGCCGACATCCACTTCCCGGGTGGTGATGCGCCCGGCCATGCGCGAGGGGGAGTCCCAGCGCAGGCTTTCATCGAAGGCGGCCCGCACCAGCCCCGGGTCGGCCCGCAGCTTCTGATACTGCGCCGGAAACTTCGCGAACGCGTACATGGCGTTGGCCATGGTGAGGATGGTGGTATCGGCACCCGCCGCCAGCACGGTCTGCAGCAGCAGTTTCGCTTCGGCTTGCGTGATCACGCCCTCATCGGCCATGCCATACAGCACCATGCCGATGCCGCCTGGCGACAGATTGTCCCGATCGCAGCACTGCTCGAGCCAGGCCAGCACCGGCTCGATGTTGACCATGGCCTCCCTGAACAGTTCGTTCTCTGGGCCCATGGTCGCCCAGACCATGTGGCTGAAGGCATACATGTGTTCGCGGCCCTCGACCTTCAGTCCGATGGCATCCGGCAGCGCCTTGTAAACGAAACGCTGCGTGACCTCCCGGACCGCATCGATGACCTGGCCCTCGCGGGGCATGAGGTCATCGAACAGCGCCGCCGCGTCGCGTTCGAACGACGGGCGCAGGCTCCCCAGCACCTGGGTGGACAATGCCTTGGCAATCGCCTGGCGCACATGGGTGTGACGCGGCGGATCATCGGTGAGCAGAATCTCCGGCCGCAGCGAATTCGGGTCATGCCAGGGGCGCGACTTGTTGGAGAATGTCTGCCAGTCCTGCAGCCCGTTGGTCACATCGCTATGTCGGGTGATCATCACCGTGCCGTCCGCCAGGCGCACCACCGGCGAGAACTCGCGCAGCGTGTCGTCGACGGCACGCGCATTGCGCACCGACTCGTGGCTGAACAGATCCACCGGATAGTCCGGAATCGCCTGGCCCATGGTTGATCCTCAGTCCTGTTGCAGTTTGCAGCTGGCGCCGTTGCGCACGATGTAGCCGGCGCCCGGATCGGCGAAATGACTGCCGATGACGAGCACGGGTTTTTCGGTGAAGCGCCTGACGAACTCGACGCGCGTCCTGGCGCCCGCGGGCTTGTCCATGTCGAAGGTCGCCGGATGCTCGGGCATGGCCACCTGGATGGGGTGATGCATCATGTCCCCGGTGATCACCGCCTCCTGCCCCTGCGAGCTGATGTGGACGCTGACATGCCCCGGCGTATGGCCGGGCGTGGGCAGCAGGCGGATTTCCTCGCTGAGCGCGTAGTCGTGCGGAATGAAGTCCACCAGGCCCGCCTCGATCACCGGATCCACCGCGTCGCTGAGGTGATTGATGCCGTGGTAGCCGCCGGTCTCGCGCAGCATCTGCCAGTGATCGTATTCCTTGCGGCTGAAGAGGTAGCGCGCCTTGGGAAAGGTCGGGACCCACTTGCCGTCCACCAGGTGCGTATTCCACCCCACATGATCGAAATGCAGATGGGTGCACAGCACCGTATCGACGTCCAGCGGCGAGATGCCCAGCGAGGCGAGGTCCTGCATGAAGGTGGTACGCATGTGCGTGAAGACCGGGAACTGCCGCTCACGGTCCGCGCCGATGCAGGTGTCGATCATGATGCGCCGGTTGCCCGCCCTGACGACGAAGGCCTGGAAGTTGATGAACATCCGGCCTTCCGCGGTCACATGGTGCGGCAGCAGCCAGGGCTGGGTCTGGACGATCGGCGGCTTGCTGTCTTCCAGCACCATCCAGATATCGTCTTCCCACTTCCAGACCTCC
Organism: uncultured Pseudomonadota bacterium; assembly: GCA_963726995.1. Classification (GTDB taxonomy): domain Bacteria; phylum Pseudomonadota; class Gammaproteobacteria; order Steroidobacterales; family Steroidobacteraceae; genus DAIDKA01. The sequence continues at coordinate 94,541 of CAVSEP010000005.1, read as the reverse complement.
ACCAGGCGGGTGATCTCCACCCGGCCGATCTTCCAGGTCTTCATGTGTTCGATGGCCATCAGATCTCCTTTGCGGGCGCCGCCAGGGGCCGCTGCCGGATCAGGTCGGAGGCTTTCTCCGCGATCATCACCACCACCGCGTTGGTATTGCCGCCGATGACCAGCGGCATGACCGAGGCGTCCACGATCCGCAGTGCTTCCAGGCCGCGCAGCCGCAGCTGCGAGTCCACGACCGCCTCCGGGTGCTCGCCCATGCGACAGGTGCCGACCTGGTGATGCACGGTGTAGGAACTGGCGCGGACGAACTCCGCGATCTGCTCATCGGACTCGACGCCCGCGCCGGGCGCCACCTCGGTGGCGCGATAGCGGGCGAACTGGGACGCGCCGAGGATGCGCCGCGCCAGCCGGATGGCGCGGATCAGCGGCTGGATGTCCTGCGGCGCGCTCAGCAGCGCCGGATCGATCGCCGGCGCGTCATGCGGATCGGGACTCGCGAGCGTCACGCTGCCGCGGCTTTTCGGATATAGCGACACCGGACTGATCGCGAACCCATGGCCGATGGGCAGCGGAAAACCGGGCTTGGGGCGCGCGGCCGGCTGGAACACGAACTGCACGTCGGGTCGATCCAGGCCCGCGGTGGTCTTCAGGAAACCCACCGACTCGAACACATTGCTGGCAAAGGGTCCGGTGCGCCCGAGCAGGTATTGGGCAACGTTCCAGATGCCCCGCGGCAGGGCCTTCGGCGAAATGCCGTAGGAGGTGGAATTCGTGGTGCTCATCAGCACCGGACAGGCCAGGTGATCCTGCAGGTTGCGCCCGACGCCCGGCAGGTCGTGCACCGGCTGGATGCCCATGGCCTTAAGTTGCGCCGCAGGCCCGATGCCGGACAGCTGCAGTATCTGCGGCGTCTGGATGGTGCCGGCGCTCAGGATCACTTCGCGCGTCGCCCGCACCTGCAGCTGCCGGCCCTCGCGCTCATAGACCACGCCGACGGCGCGGCCCGCCTCCACCAGCACTCGCAGCACCAGGGCATCGGTGTACAGCGTCACGTTGCCCCGGGCCAGCGCCGGACGCAGGAAGGCGCGCGCGGTGGTCTCACGCCGGCCGGCGCGAATCACGCCCTGCCGAAAACCAACGCCCTCATTGCTGGCGCCGGTGAAATCATCGGTGCGCGCAAAGCCAAGACTGTGGGTCGCCTCGATGAAGTCGCTGTTCAACTGATTCGGCCGGCGCGGGCGCATCACGTTCATGGGCCCGCCGTGGCCGTGATAGCGGGAAGCAGGCAGATCCTGATTGTTTTCGCTGCGCAGGAAGTACGGCAGCACTTCCTCGTAACTCCAACCCGTGGCCCCCGCGGCCACCCAGTCCGCATAGTCGCGTGGGTTGCCGCGCGAGTAGACCATGCCGTTGATGGAGCCGGAGCCCCCCACCACCCGGCCGCGCGGCTGGGGAATGCGCCGACCGTGCAGGTGCGGCTGCGGCACCGTCTCGAATCGCCAGTTCAGCTTCGCCGTGCCGATGGCCGCGGCCACCAGGGCCGGCGTGCGGATGAACAGATGCTGATCGCTGCCGCCGGCCTCGATCAGGCAGATGCGCGTGGCAGGATTCTCGGCGAGCCGCCCGGCCAGGGCGCAGCCGGCCGTGCCCGCTCCCACGATGACGTAGTCAAAGGTGGCAACGGGCGTGTTCATGCCTAGAGCGCGGCGGCGAGCAGGATGTCCGAGAGCTTCTGCCAGCGCCAAAGATTGTCGATGGTCTTCATCAGCCCGGTCATCAGTCCGACGAAACTGATATCACGCTCCGGATCCACCCAGAATATGGTGGTGCCCGCACCGTGCGCACCGAAGGTGCCCGGCGAGCCCAGCGTGCCGAACATGCTGGTTCCCATCTGCGGACCGCGGATGGAGAAGCCCAGGCCGATATTGGCCGGCGGCGCGATGCCGCCGGCGGCGCGGATCCCGCTGGCGTAGAACTCGTTGGGCTTGTCCCCGGTCCAAATGGTGCGCGCCTGATCGACCATGGCGCGCGAGACGATGCTCTGTGCGTCGATGGTGCCGCCAAGGCGCAGCATTTCCGCGAAGCGCATCATGTCATGCGCGGTGGATACGCCGCCCACCCAGGGCATTTCCACGTGCTCCTCCTCGAATGCGCCGTTCGGACCCAGGTTGCTGTGGCCCAGGTGCTTGATCGGATAGTTGTTGCGGAACTCCGGCACCAGATGCCGCGCCTTCAGATCCCGGCGCACCCCCATGGCGGTGTCCTTCATGCCCATGGGATCGAACAGGTCCTGGTGCAGGATCTCCTTATAGGAACGTCTCTTCGGGTCGACCCGGCGCACGGCCTCGCCCAGCAGCGCGTGATTGAACAGCGGCGCGTAGGCGACGCTCTGACCCGCGGCCTCCACCGGCAGCGCCACTTCGACGATGGCCGCGATCGTGTCAGCCAGCACATCGATATACATGCCGGGCCGGGCCTCGAACATGCTGGGCAATCCGGTGCTGTGGGTGAGCAGGTGGAAAATCGTGATCCGCTCACGCAGGCCGCCCGAGAACTCCGGAATGACCTTGGCCAGCGGCGTGGTGAGCGTCAGCAGCCCCCGCTCGATGGCCTGGAAGACCAGAATATTGGTAAATGCCTTGGTGACCGAGAACAGGCTGAACACCGAATTGTCGGCAACCGCCCGTTCCTTGCTCTCGCTGCTGTGCCCGAACACCTTGTGATAGGCGCTCTGGCCACCGCGTTTCACGCTGATGATGCCGCCGAAATACAGGTTCTCGGCAATGTCACGCTCGACCGCTGCCGTCAGAAACTCAAGCCTTTTGGCGTCGAAGCCGGGATGCGCTGTCACGATAACCCCACCTTAATTCTTGATCTGGCCCGAGGCGAAGGGCGAAAAGGGTATGCCCGGCCCCTGCTTATTGCAATACGGCAACGCGCCCGGGCGCGCGTGCGGGGACTCAGGCGCCGTCGAGCTCCGCGAAGGTCTCGCGGGCAATGCGGAAGCTGTCCACGGCCGCCGGGACTCCCGCGTAAATCGCCACCTGAAGGAAGATTTCACAGATCTGCTCACGGCTGAGCCCGTTGGTCAGCGCGCCGCGAATATGCGCCTTGAGCTCATGCGGACGGTTGAGGATGCTGATCATGGCGAGGTTGAGCATGCTGCGTTCGCTGCGCTTGAGCCCCTCACGCCCCCACACCGCGCCCCAGCAATACTCGGTCACCAGTTCCTGCAGGGGCTTGTTGAAATCGTCCATGCCGGCGATCGCCTTCTTGACGTAGGCCTCCCCCAGCACTTCGGTACGAATCTTCAGACCCTTCTCGAATAGCTCACTGCTCATATTGACCTCGCGAATTGAAACTTTCTGGCTCAAGCGGACCGGTTCGGGTCCAGGCCCGCGTCGGATTCGACGATCTTCGCCATGGCGGTGAAATCCGCATCCGCGCCCAGGCTGCTCACCGTGCGCTCCAGCAGCTCGCGCACCTCAGATCCGACGCCGAGCGGCACGCCGAGGGATTCGGCCGCGGCCACGCACAGCCGCACATCCTTCAGGCACAGGCCGGCGGCAAATCCAAAATCAAAGGTCCGCGGCAGCACCGAGCGCGGCCACTTGTCCTGGGTCGCGCTGCTGCGCCCGGTGGACACATTCAGCACCTCGATCATGCGTGCCGGATCGAGGCCCGCCTTGATTCCCAAAGTCATGCCCTCGGCGGTGATCGCAATGGCGCAGGCCCCCAGCAGATTGTTGACCAGCTTCATGATCTGGCCCGCACCGGGTTTCTCGCCCATGAAGAAGGGCTTGCCGAAAACCTTCAGCAGTGGCTGCACCTGCTCCCAGGTCGCCTGCGGACCCGCGACCATCAAGGAGAGCGTGCCTTCGCGCGCGCCCTTGATGCCGCCGGAGACCGGCGCCTCCAGGGATGCGATCCGCCGCTCGCCAAGTCCCGCCGCGAGCCTGATGGCGGTGTCCGGCCCCGAGGTCGACAGATCCACGCACACGCTCAGGCGTTTGCCCTCACGGATGCCCTGCCCGCCCAGCACCACGTCCACCACGACCTGCGGCGTCGGCAGGCTGAGGAATACGACCGGCACCACATCCGCGACCGCCCTGGCGCTGTCGGCAACCTGGGCCCCGAGCGCCGCCAGTGCCTGCGTCGCGGCGGCACTGGGGTCATACACCACAACCCGGTGACCGGCCTCGATGAGGCGTCGCGCCATGGCGCCGCCCATGCGCCCCAGCCCGATGAATCCGCACTCGCTCATGACACTCCTTGCGCGCTCGGCGCCAGATCCAGGCGCACGATGCCTTCGGTTTTCGGTTCGGCCGGGAAGCGCCGCAGCACGGCCGGATCATGGCCCGGAATGATGTGATCGAGAGATGGCGCGAGGCGGCGCAGGCGGCGCAGCGCCTCCAGGTACGCGACCACGTCCGCGACCACCGGGAACGGCGTCTGACGTTCCAGATTGGCCCAGAAATGGATCGCATCCGAGGCCAGTACCACCGGCCCGCGCGCGGTCTCCACGCGCACGACCTGCAGCCCCAGGGTATGTCCGGGAAGATGATGCAGCGTCACGCCGGGAAACAGTTCCTCATCCCCGCGATGGAAGTCGACCCGCCCATCGAAGGTGCGGCGGACCATGTCCACGACGTTCTCGGCGTCGAAGGGCGCCGCCAGGTGGGCATGTGTCATGGCGCGGCCGGTGCAATAGGCCATTTCGGCATCCTGCACGTGGAAGCGCGCATTCGGAAACAGCGGCACGTTGCCGGCATGGTCGTAATGCATGTGCGTGATGATGACGTCCCGCACTTCCTGGGGCTGCACGCCGATGGCGGCCAGTCCTTCGGCCACCGGGCGCAGCAGCGTGCGGCCGCGCTGCGCGGCGGCGGCCGGCGCGAAACCGGTGTCGACGACTATCGTGCGCTGGGTCGACTTGACTACCCAGACGAAGTAATCCAGCGGCATGGACTGCGCATGCTCATCGCCGCCCAGAAAATTCAGGTCACTGTTGCGCTGCAAGTGACCGTAGCGGATGGCGTAGATGCGGTGGGTCATGCCGATGCCAGCACGCCACCGTCGACATGCAGGATGTCGCCGCTGATGAACGAGGCCGCGTCACTCAGCAGGAACAGCGACGCCTGGGTCGCATCATCGTCGCGCCCCAGGCGGCGCAGCGGGATCGTCACCGCGCGCCGGTCGTACTCGGCCTGCGGCGTGATCGCCACGGCGCCGGGGGTGGGGATCGAGCCGGGCGCCAGGGCATTGACCCGTATCTTGCGCGGACCCAGCTCCGCCGCCAGCGTGCGGGTAAAGGTCCCCATGGCGCCCTTGACCATGCTGTAGATCGCCGTGCGCGGAAATCCGCGCTCGGCCACCGGCGAAGCCAGATTGAGGATGACGCCGCCGACCGCCGGATCCATGTGACGCAGCAGCGCCTGCACTCCCCACACCGCGCCCTTGATGCCGATGGCCAGCATCCGGTCCAGGATCGCATCGTCCACCGCCTCGATCGGGTCGTAGCGGATCAGCATGGCGTTGTTGACGACGCCGTCAATCCGGCCGATGCGTCCGGCCGCATCCATGAATGCGGCCCGGTCCACGACATCGACCACATAGGTCGTGATCGAGTCGGACGCCTTGCGCAGCTCAAGCAGCGCCGGCGCATCCACGTCGAACGCGCTGACGCGGGCCCCGGCCTGCGCGGCGCCGATCGCCAGGGCCCTGCCCAGACCCCGTCCCGCCCCGGTGATCAAGATGGATTTTCCTGAAAGATCAAAACTCGTTGCCACGTTTCCTCCGCCGCTTCCCCCACTTATATATGCTGGCAGATGGTACGGCCATGGGGGGATCGAAATGAATCGTTTCGAAAAACAGGTGTATGAGTGCATGCACCCCACCGAAAAACTGCTGGCCAGGACGACCGAACCGTTGCATCGCGCCATTGTGCTGAACTTCTGGCGTCATGTGCACCTGGAAGGCGCCGGCGAGTACCAGAAGATCGTGGCGTCCGATATGGAAGTGGACCATCCGGTGTACCGGGTGACCTGGGGCGCGAATCCCGGGGTCATCGAAGGCAAGGCGGGCGTACTGGCGTTCTACAATAGCGTCGGCCAGGCCGTCCTGTGGCACTCCGATGATCGCCTTGCCGTGGCCGACTGGGGCATCTGCGATGAGATCACCTTCCACCAGCTGGCCGAAGGCGCGATTCTGCAGCAGCTGGGCTATGCCATTCCTCACGCCGACCGGCTCTACCACGTGAGCAGCCGCCAGGCCTTCATCTGGCCCTACGACGCCAAGGCCCGCCTGGCCGGCGAGCATCTGTATGAGGACAAGACCAGTCTGCAGATCGAGGAAGTGGATCGGCGCGAAGCCATCACGCCCGGCGCGAGTGCGCGAGATTCATCGCGAGCAGCTCGGCAAGCTCGAGGCGCGGCTGGGCCCTGATTTCTGGGTGCTGCGCTAAGATATGGGCATGCGCAGGTTTCGGCAGCTTCTGATCGCAATGGCCTGCGGCTGCGGGCTGTGGGCCGCCAGCGCGACTGCCGCGCCGCGCGCCGCGGTCGAGTCTTGGATCGGTTCCTGGGGCTATGTGTCCCTGCCACCCCCGCCCGGGGTACCCATGCCGGTGACCGCGCCGCCGGCACCGATCACCCCGATGCCGCTGGGCGCCTACTCTGCCCCACCGCCGCCGGCACCTCCTCGTGCCGTGGGGCCGCCGGCGCCGATCGACAACCCGGGCAACGTGCCCGTCGACACGATGACCGCCAGCGTGACCGATGTCACCGTCCGCCAGGTGGTGCGGGTTTCGCAGGGTGGCAGCCGTCTGCGACTGAGATTCTCCAACGAGAACGGCGCTGAGGCCGTGGCATTGGCCGCCGTGCACGTGGGTGCGGCCGGGGCCGATGGCACCGTCCTGGCCGGCAGCGATCGCGTCGTGACGTTCGACGGGCGCTCCTCCGTCATTCTTCCGGCCGGGGCGCCGGTCTTGAGTGATCCCATCGACCTGCCGACGCAGGCGCTGCAGAAACTGTACATCTCCACCCATCTGCCCGGCTCGGTGGTGACACGCGCGCCGCCGCGCTCGCTGTTTCAATACGTTGCCGGCAAGCCTGGGGACTTCACCGCCGCCGCCACGCTGCCGGAGGCGCGGCTGATGCGCGTGCCGCCCCTGGTGACCCTGGTCGAGGTGCAGGTCGCGACCCCCACGGGCGTCATCGTGGCGCTGGGCGACTCCATCACCCAAGGATCCGCCTCGACCGCCAATGGCTTTCGCGGCTGGCCCGATCGGCTGGCCGAGCGGCTGGCGACCCAGCACTGGGCCGTGGTCAATGCGGGCATCGGCGGCAACCGCCTGCTTCGCTATGGTCTGGGACCCAGCGCGCTCGCGCGCCTGGATCGGGATGTGTTGAGCGTCCCGGGGCTGAAGATCATCATCCTGCTGGAGGGCATCAACGACATCGGCGTGGGATTGGGCAATGCCGCGTCCGTGGACCCCATCAGCGCCGAAGCGCTGGAGTCGGCGGACCGGCAGATCATCGCCCGCGCGCATGAACACGGGGTTCGCATCATCGGTGCCACGCTGACTCCCTACCAGGGCGCAGGCTACGCCTCAGCGGCCGGCGAGAAGGTCCGCGAGGCGCTCAACCAGTGGATACTCACGCGGCGGGGCCTTCGATGGCGTCATCGACTTCGCGCCCGCGGTCGCCGACAAGGCCGATCCGCTGATCTTCGACAAACGCTTCAACGATACCGATCACCTGCATCCGAACGATGCCGGATACAGGGCGATGGGCGATGCCGTCGACCTGTCGCTGATCCTCAAGAAATGACAACGCCGCGGAGTCTCTAGCATGACAAACGGACTGGTTCGAATCCTGGGTTTCGCGGCACTCGCCCTGCCGCTTGCTGCCGCAGCCGACACGGTGATGATCACCGGCGCCAATTCCGGCATCGGCCTGGAGTTCGCCAGGGAATATGCGGCCTCGGGCTGGACCGTGATCGCCACGCATCGACGCGCCGAGCCACCCAAATCGCTGACGGAGCTCGCCGGCCAAGTATCCCAAGGTGCGCATCGAGAGCCTCGATGTCACCAATGTCGATCAGGCGCGGAAGCTGGCCGCGAAACTCAAGGACCTGCCCATCGATGTGCTGATCAACAATGCCGGGGTCTACAACGACCGGGCCAAGTGCGCCGGGGATGACGAGGGCTGTCCGGGCGACTATTCCGGGGAGAGCCTCGGCAAGTTCAACTACCCGCTGCTGGACACCATCATGGCGGTCAACATCAAGGGTCCACTGGTCGTCTCGGAGGCCTTCTACAAGAATCTCCTGGCCAGCAATCAGAAGAAACTCATCGCTGTCAGTTCCAGCAACGGCACGCTGACCGGCGAAGCCCATCCGCGCGCCGGCGCCATGTTCTATCGCATGAGCAAGGCGGCGCTGAATCGTGAAATGCAGGTGGTCGCCGCGGAAACCCAGAAGGATGGCGTGACGGTCATCATGTTCAATCCGGGGCCCACGCTCACCGAGCACCAGGCCTACCTGGACGGCAAGTACCAGGGCATGCTCAAGACCTCATTCACGGTCGAGCAACATGATCCGCACCATCGCCAAGGCCACCATCGCCGACACCGGACACTTCCTGCGCTACGACGGAGTGCCGGAAGCCTGGTGATGCGCCTTTAGGACTGCGGCTGAACGGCACCGTTGCCCAGCAGGTCGCGCAGGTCCTTGAGCACGTAGTGGGGCCGGCGCTTGCCGCTCTGGCGCTCCCAATCCTCCGGCTTCATGATGCCGGTGGTGACGCCGAACGCGGTGGCGCCGCCGCGGCGCGCCATGATGATCTCCACCGCAGGGTCATCGCCCACCACCGCAACCTCGCGAACCGGTATTCCCAGCTGCCGGGCGACGAAGCGCATCGCGAACAATGAGGGCTTGCCGGTGAGTATCATCGGCACCTTGGTCATGCGGCGGATCGCACCGACGATGGCATAGGAGTAGCCCATGGTGCGGCCCTGCCGAGTCGCGAAGAAGGGCACGTCGGAGGCCACATAGAGCTTGGCTCCCGCCCAGATGGCCTGACAGGCCGCCTCGATGTCCCTCATGTGGCATTCCGGGTGCCATCCCACATACACCGCGTCCACTTCGCTCGCGCGCGGCTCACCAGTAAATACCGCCTCGATCCCCACCCGGGTCAGCTCATAGCCCACGCCGCGGCCGCCCAGCACCAGCGCACGGCGCACCCCCTGCCGCGACATCACATCGGCGGCGACGCTGGAGGGCGTGAACATGCGCTCATCCGCCACCGGCAGCCCAAGCTTGCGCAGGCGCTGCGCCTGCTCGGGGGGCGGATAGGCGCTGCCATTGGTGAGCACCACGTAGGGAATGGACTGCGCGGCCAGCGCCGACAGCACCTCGACGGCGCCCGGCAGCACCTCATAGCCGCCCAGCGACCGATCGCTGAGCAGCAGCGTGCCGTCCAGGTCGAACATGAAGCCCTTGATGACCGGCATCGCAGCGGCTGCCTTCGGCGCCACCACGGCGTTCATGTCGCGCTCGTTGCCGCGTGGCGCCGCAGCTGCAGGTTGAATCCGGGCTTGGTGACCGACACCTGGGAGACTTCCGGATGCTTCGCCAACTGGCGCAGCAGGTTCATGACGGGTTTCAACTCAGGGTTGTAGTGCCGCGGCGCGGGACCCGCGGCCAGCATGGCATCGACCTGGCCGGCCGGCATGGTCGCGCGCAGCAGGAATTCCTCGTCGGACAGATTCGCGCCCAGGCGCCGGCGCAGCTCGGCAATGGAGGCCATGCCGGGCTCCCGCGCGCAACTCGCGGGTGCGCGGCATGGATTCGATGCGTTCCATGACGTGTGCCGCGATGGGCACATTGGGCCGGCCGAAGCGGCCGATGGCATAGCGGATCGCCTCATCCGGAATCACCTTGTAGCGCTCCCGCGTCGGTCACGTTCATGACGGCCTGGGTCATGACGATCTGCGCGAACGGGGTCATGACGATGGGCCAGCCCAGCTCCTCGCGCACCCGACCGATCTCCTCGATGACCGCGCCCTCCAGATGCGAGAGCCGGCTTTCGGCCAGCTGGCGGCGCATGGTACCGACCATTCCGCCGGGGAGCTGGTGCTGCAGATAGGCGGCATCGAATCCTTGCGGGCAGCCGATGGGCAGACCCTCCGCCTCGGCCAGGCGCGTGAAGTAGCGGCTCGACCTCACGCAGCGCCTCGTCATCCACGCTCACCGTGTGCCCCAGCGCGCGCAGGTTGGCCACGATGCGTTGCGAGGGCGGATTCGAGGTGCCGTCGGCAGCGGCCCCGGAGGCGCACTGCAGGACGCTCACGCCATAGTCCGGCGCATCCATGTAGGTATGTTCCGCCAGTCCGATGGTGCAATGGGCATGCAGTTCCAGGGGTTTCGCGCCGATTGCGGCCTTGATGGCGGGAATCAGCGTCTGGGCACGTTTCGGCGACAGCAGCCCGCCGGGGTCCTTGATGTAGATCGCATCGATGTCCGCACAGGCAGCTCAGCGTGCGGGCGGCGGCGGCATAGTGGGCGTCGTCATGCACCGGACTCAAGGTGAACACCAGCGCCGCGATGACGAACTCGCCGCCGCCGGCCTTCACCAGCCGCGCGCAGGCGACGTTGGAATCCGCATCGTTCATCGGATCGGCCAGGCAGAAGCGGCGGATGCCGTTGCGCGCCAGGACCTCGAATACCAGCGCCATGAACTGCGGGTGGGCGGTCTCCCAGGAAATGAAGCGAAACCCCGTCGACATGAACTGCAGCGGCGTATTGGGCGTCGCGGCCGCCATCAGCCGGATGCGCTCCCAGGGATCCTCCTTCTTGAAGCGCACCGCCACGCCCATGTGGGTGGAGGTAGTGAAATCGATGGCCTTGAAGCCCACCCGGTCCATCACCGGTGCGATGGTCAGGGTATTGGCCGTGTCGACGCCCAGCGCCGCCCACAGGGACTGGTTGCCGTCCCGCAGCGAGGTCTCCACCAGCTGCAGAGTACTCATGCGCGCCGCTCCAGGAATCGGGCGACAAAGCCGGTGTCGAAACCGCCGGACTGGAACTCCTGATCCGCCAGCACCCGAGCCTGGAAGGCGAGATTGGAATGCACGCCGGTCAGCCGGGTGGCGGCCAGCGCCTGGCGCAGCCGCATGACGGCGAGCGCCCGGTCCGGCGCGTGGGCGATGATCTTGGCCATGAGCGAATCATAGTACGGCGGGATGCGCGAGCCGGCGGCGATGTGCGTATCCACGCGGATGCCCGGTCCCTGCGGCCAGGTGACTTGCGTGACCACGCCCAGGGCTGGGGCGAAAATCCGCCTCCGGGTCCTCGGCATTGATCCGGCATTCGATGGCGCAGCCGTGATTCGTGAATATCGGCCTGGTGAAGGCGCAGGCCCGCACCGTCGGCAATGGCGATCTGCTCGGCGATCAGATCCACGCCGGTGACCGCCTCGGTGACCGGATGTTCCACCTGGATGCGGGCGTTCATTTCCAGAAAGTAGAAGGTGTCCCGTTCCTTATCGACCAGGAATTCCACCGTACCGGCGCCGCGGTATGCCAGGCGCTGCAGCGAAACGGACGGCGGCGGCATGCAGCGCCTCGCGCAGCGACGCCGACAGTCCCGGCGCCGGAGTCTCCTCGATGAGTTTCTGATAGCGCCGCTGCGTCGAGCAGTCGCGTTCGCCCAGGTGAATCACCCGGCCCGCGCCATCGCCAAGTACCTGCACCTCGACATGCCGGCCGCTGGCCACGTAGCGTTCCAGGTACACCCGCGCATCGCCGAATGCGGCGCCCGCCTCGGCGGCTGCCAGCTCCAGGGTCGCCGGCAATTGCGCAAGCTCGTCGACCCGCTTCATGCCGCGTCCGCCACCGCCGCCCACCGCCTTGACCAGCAGCGGCGCCCCGATGCGCTGCGCGGCGTCCACGGCCTGCGCCGACCGAAGTCACTGCAGCGCCCGGCACCACCGGCACCTTCGCCGCCTCGGCCTCGGCCCGGGCGCGCAGCTTGTCGCCCACCGCCTCGATCTGCGCGGCCGTCGGACCGATGAACACCACCCCCGAGGCTTCGCACAGTTGCGCCAGCGCCGCGCGCTCCGAGAGGAAACCGTAGCCCGGATGGATGGCGTCCGCACTGCGTCGCGCGCGCGGCGTGCACGATGGTCTCCACCTTCAGATAGCTGTCGGCGGGACGCGCCGGGCCGATGCACACGGTGCGATCCGCCAGGCGCGCCGGCGAGGCTCCCGAGATCCGCCTGCGATGCCGCCAGCACGGTCTCAATGCCCAGCGCCCGGCAGGTGCGAATGATCCGCACGGCAATCTCCCCGCGATTGGCGATCAGAATGCGGCGCACGGCGATGGCGCTCAGCCGGTCTTGCGAACGCGCAGCAGCGTCTCGCCGAATTCGACCAGCGCGCCATCGGCCGCCAGCACCTCGGCCACGGTGCCGCGAACGCCGGCGCGCACCGTGTTCATCAGCTTCATCACCTCGATGATGCCGACGATCGTGTCCACTTCGACCTGCGCGCCGACTTCCACGAAGGGCGGCGCCCCGGGCTTGGGCGCACGGTAGAAGGTGCCCAGCAGCGGCGCGGGCAGATCCTGCAGGTCAGGATCCGCGGCGGGCGCCGGCCGCGCGGCCGTGGCTGCCGGGCGCGCCGCGACAGCCACCGGCGCCGGCTCGCTCAACTGGGTCGCTTTGACCGCAGTCCACCGGCGTCCCGCGCCGCAGGTTGATCTTGGTGCCGTCGATCTCCAGGTTCAGCTCATCGAAGCCGGACTGCTCCACCAGCCGCATGATTTCCGCAACGTCCGCGGCGGTCAGAGTCATCGATTGCCCCCAAAGATCGTCAGCACATGCAAGGACGGGTCGGCGACCGCGCGTCCCACGGGAGCCGCTTCCCGGGTCGACCAGACCGTCTCCGGGCGGCTCTGCAGCAGCATGATGGCGCCTGAGTGCCGATCCACCGCCCATTCGATGTCCTGCGGCCGGCCGTAGTGCCGCTCCACCTTGCGCCCGATGAGGCGCAGCGCCTGCAGTTCCTCATCGCTCATGCAGGCCAGGCGGCGCTGCGCCTCGGGCACCGCGACCGTCTGGATGCCGCCCTCGCTGACCGGCAGGTGACAGATTTCCTTGTCGGAGATGTCGCGCACCGAGATCTCGCCGGTGATCTTGCCGATCACCCAGCGATCCGGCGTCACCTCCCCGCCCACCACCGCGGAACCCAGGCCCCAGGAGCCCTCGATGGCCATCACCGAGCGATCGCCGGTCAGCGGACTGCGCGTGAACATCACGCCCGCGGTTCGGGCATCCACCATGGTCTGCACGACCACCGCCATGGCCACATCGCTTTCCGCGAATCCATGGCGGCGCCGATAGATCATGGACTCGACCGAATACAGGCTGCCCCAGCAGCTGCGCACCTTGTCCAGGCATTGCTCGAGACTTTGCACCCACAGATAGGTGTCCTGCAGGCCCGCAAAACTGGCATCCGCAGCGTCTTCGGTGGTCGCCGAGGAGCGCACCGCGACCGCCGCATGGCGACTTGCATTGAGCTTGTCGTAGGCACGCTCAATGGCGATGGCCACGGCATCCGGCAGGGGCGCAGCTTCGATTCTCGCGCGCAGCTGTTGCGCGAGCACGGTGGCCTCGGTCAGATTGTCCGGATCCAGCGCAGCGACGCGCGCCCGGATCGGCGACTTGCGCTTTCGCGCCTCGGCCAGAAAGCGCTCGAAGGCCGCCGTCTTGACGACAAACCCCGGCGGCACGGCGATGCCGGCGCGCTCCAGCTCCCCGAGACTGCCGCCCTTGCCGCCCACCTGCGGCCGGTCAGCCAGCCCCAGCTCGGCAAACCAGCCGACGACGTCCGAATCCTTCTGCGTCACGCGCACCGCCAACGAAACTACTGCAGGATGGTAACGATGCCGCGTCCGCCATCGACGCGGATACGCTGTCCATCCTTGATTCGCGAGGTGCCATTGCCGGTGCCCACCACGGCGGGCAGGCCATATTCGCGCGCGACGATCGCGGCATGGCTCATCGAGCCGCCGATGTCCGATACGGCCGCGGAAATCTTGCTGAAGATCGGCGCCCAGGTCGGATTGGTGACCTGGCAGACCAGGATGTCGCCCTTCTGCAGCCGGGAGATCTCATCCACGCTCTTGACGATGCGCGCCGTGCCCTCGACGACCCCGCGGCAGGCGGCAAACCCCTTCAGCTCGTTCGGATCCGCGTCATCGCCGGTGGACAGCCAGGCGTCCAGGCTCTCGCGGGTGATGCCCCACAGCATCACGATGGCCGGATCATCGATCACATCCGGCACCACGCCCAGCGCCGGGGGTGTCTCGTGCTTGGCCCATTGGCCGATGGCGGCGCGCCGCTCCGCAACGATCTGCGGCCAGTGCCCCGGGCCGCGCGGCGGGGAGCCATTCGACCAGGCGGTCATCAGATCGATGATGGCCGATTCCAGCTCGTAGTGAGTCAGATGGAAGACATCCTCCGCATCGCTGAAGAAGCCGTGCTGCGCGAGCAAGGCGCCGAATTCGCGGATCTTGTTGAAGAACAGATTCGTGTACCAGTGCTCGCAGTAGAACTTGTGGCCTTCGACGTACGGGAACACCCGGTGCGCCAGGGTGATCATCTGGTCGTAGGCCGCCCGTTCATCCTCGGTGGTGAGCAGCTCCCGGTAGTCCTCGATCAGCTGCTTGCGCTCGGCCAGCAGCTTGCTCCACCGGTCGCTGCAGGGTCTCGCCGGCCTGCACCCGCTGGATGTAGTCCGGCAGGCTCGCGAACGGCATCGACAGGTCATCATTCCAGGCGCGGTGGTAGTGGTAGAACCCATCGCCCACGTTGATGTTGAACCAGGGATGGCGCGAGACCTCCAGTTCCGCGAGCCAAGCCCGCCCCGCATCGCCGTCGGTGCGCAGGGTCTCGATGAGCTGCATCCGCCGAGAGCTGCTTGCCGAAGTGCGCCTCGCACACCCAGTTCCACCGCGCAGCGCGCCAGGCGGCGCAGCTCATCATCGGGGCGGAAGATCTCCGCCTCGATGCCGGCCACCATGCGGGCGATGGTCTGGTCGGTGATTTCCGGAAAGGCCTTCTTGCAGAAATCAAAGAAGGTCAGATAGGCGCCGTAGCCGAGCAGCAGGAACTCGAAGTGGTGGTGCCACATCCGGAAGTACCCCTCGAGGGTCTTCTGGTAGGTGTCCAGCAGCCGGTGATTGGAGGCCACGCCCAGTCCGGCGTGGACGTTGGCGAGCGGCTCGAACTCCGGCAGCTCCGGCGTCGGCAGGGCCTGCGCCGCGGTGATCAGCGCCATCATCTTCTCGCGCCACTGCGCGTACAGCCGTTCCCAGTTGGCGTAGTAGTAGAAGGCGCGCTGCTTGAATTCCTCGAGCCGGCGCGCGATCTCGGCCGGATCGGTGACGGCGTTGCCGCCGATATACACCCGTCCGTTGATGATCCGGTGGTCGATGCCGAGCGTGGTCGGCAGGCAGTGCACCCGGGTGTTCGCAGCGCCCAGGGCGCAGTACGCCGCCTCGGCCGTCACCATGTCGAATGCCGACATGGGCTCGGGAAAGTGCATGGAATTGTAGAACCAGAAGCGCTGGTCGTCCGCCGGTTCGAACTGGGTGTAGTACGGATAGGCGGCCTGGGCACTCTCGGTGCCGGGCACGACTTTCAGGGAACTGGGCAGCGGGAACTGCTTGGGTTTCGCGGGCATGTCCATAATAATATTTCTTGTCCGTGGCGTTACAGCACCGCGCGGCGGTACTGCAGCGGCGCGTGGCCGTACTTCTGACGGAAGCGACGCGCAAAGTGACTGGGATCGGTGAAGCCGCAGCGGGTGGCGACATCCTCGATGCGCGGCGCCGCCTGGCGTGCGTCGCTCAGGATTTCGCGCGCCCGTTCCAGGCGCAGCTTCATCAGCTGCTCCACGAAGGTGGTGCCGGCCGCCGCGAAGGCATAGTGCAGGGTGCGCTTGGAGACATCGTGCGCCGCCGCCACCATCAGCGGCGACAGGTCGGTTTCCTCCAGACGATCGCGCAGGGTGAGGATGAGGTCATCGAGCAGCGAACGCGGCGATTCCATTTCCGCGCCCCTGCCCACCGCGAGGGTCAGGAGGGAGGCGATCTGGTCGGCGACGGCGCTGCGCGGCAGCGCCAGATCGCTGCAGGTCTCCAGCCGCAGGCTGGCCATGGCGGCGCACAGCGCCGAGCTCCAGTCACCCTGACTGAAGACCATGGGAGAAATGGTTTCCGGATTCGGTATCCAGCGCCGCAGCCAGTCCTCGGGCATCCGCAGGATCGCCGCCGTGGTCGACTGGGGACAATCCAGCTCGTACGGTTCGGTCCCGTCGATGAGCACGCACTCCCCGGCGTGCGCCCGGACCTCTTTGCTGCGCTGCCGCAAAAGGCCGTGGCCAACGCGAAACTGGAGCAGAAAGAAGGTCGGATAACGGGTGCGCGAAATGCGGGCCGGAGTGCGCCGGATGCGCTGGCTGGCCGCGCCGACAAAACTCAAGGTGGCCGGGCCGAAATCAATCTGATCCAGGCAGGCCCGGAAATGGCTGCGCACGGGTGTATCGATATCCAGTTCCAGGAACCGGTCGCAGACCGTGTCCACCCAGTAAGCCAGCGCCCTGCGCTGGTCGACGACATCGGTCGACCAATGCCCGGGACGTTCTTGGTCCAGCCTTACCCCCGTCATCTAGGCTCCAGAGCTCGCGAATCCGCCACGCACAGGAATGTGGCACAGAGGCGGAATATGCAACCAGTCCACAGCTTCCATCCGGGCAAGTCGCCCTGGGCGCCGCATCTGTACCTTATTCATACCACAGTATTACAGATTATGGTGCGCTGTGAGCATCCCTTTGCGCTGTCGTCCGCGCATCAAAACGAAGCACCGCGATAGGCTTCGGCGTCGTTGGGAAGCGCCGGCACCGCGAAATAGTGGCCCATGGCCAGCGAGCTTGAGGGGACCGCGCAACGCGGTCGACCGACCCGGCTTCCCATTATCAGAATGTTGTTTCAGGGGGACGCAGGATGAAAGATGCAGTAACAGGTTCGAAAGGACCCGGCACCGTGGCACGGCGCAGCCGTCGACTGGCCTTCTGGACGATCGCAGGCCTGGCCGCAGGCTGTGGCGGCGTCTACGCCCAGACCGCGCCGCCCAGTGCCGCGGGCGCCGCCGATGATTCGGGCGCTCTGCAGGAAGTGGTCGTCACCGCCGAGCGTCGCTCGGAAAACGTGCAGAACGTGCCCATTTCCATCACTGCCTTCACCACCGATACCTTGCAGCAGCGCAACCTGACCAGTGTCGGTGCGCTCGGCAATCTCACCCCCAGCGTCAACCTGGACTCCGGCTCGCCCTTCTCCGGTGACCGCTCGGTGCTCTCCGCCTCCATCCGCGGCGTGGGCCAGGACGACTTCGCCTTCAACCTGAATCCTGCCGTCGGTGTCTATCTGGACGGCGTGTACCTCGCGCGCACCATCGGCGCCAATCAGGGCCTGCTGGATGTGGACCGCGTCGAAATCCTCAAGGGCCCCCAGGGCACGCTGTTCGGTGCCAACACCGAGGGCGGCGCCATCAGCATCATCACCCACACGCCGGGCAACGAAGAGAAGTTCACGGCTCAGGTCACCGGCGGCATGCTCGCGCGTCGGGACTTCGGCTTCACCGCCGACCTGCCCATCATCAACGGCGTGCTGCTCTCCTCCATCACGGCCTCCTCGCAGGACCGCAACGGTTACCAGAAGGTGATTCCGTACCCGGCCGGCTCCCCGGAGGCGGCGACGCCGTTCGTCGTGGATCCCCAGAATGCCTACCCGAAGGCGGGCTACCAGACCGGCGATGCCTACGGCGGCTACAACGTGCAGACCCTGCGCGGCAAGCTGCTGTGGCTGGTGGATGACAAGACCACCGCGACCTTCACCGCCGACTGGAACCATCAGGCCCAGGAAGCCCTGCCGTACACCGTCCTGCAGACCTACCAGGGCAACCTGACGACCTCCACCTTCTCGACCCTGTACAACACCTGCATCAGCAGCAACGCGGCGAACATCAACGCGAATGTCGCGAATGCATCGATAATTCCAATGGGACCTGGAGTCTTTGGTCCTGCCTTCCCCGTAGGCTCCGGTACCAACAATCTGTTCTCGGGGCTGTGCTCGCTGCCCCGCGCACACGTTCCGGGACTGTCCACCGGCGGTGCACCGCTGCTCGGCGCCGGCTATGTCGGTGGCCCACCGGGACCGTTCAATGCGGCGAACGTCGCCGCCGGCCTGCCGTACCTGGGTTCCAACAGCCCCCGGCTGTATGACAGTGCAGCCATCAACCAGACCGGCAACATCGACACCACCTATGCCAATGGGCCGGACTTCGCCAACAACGACTACTTCGGCGTGTCGCTCACGCTGCAGCACGAAATCAGCGATACCCTGTCCTTCAAGTCGATCTCCGGATATCGCCAGATCGCCTGGCGCATCGGCACCGACCTGGACGGCACCCCCGAGACCATCCAGGAAGTGACCGACCACCAGCACCAGTGGCAGGTCTCCCAGGAGTTCCAGCTGAACGGCAAGGCGCTGGGCGGCAAGCTGGACTACGTGACCGGCCTGTACTACTTCGAGGAAGCCGGCTACGTGCATGACTACGTGCCGTTCGAGAGCCTGCTGTACGTGTATGACATCCAGAATGACGCGAACAACAAGAACCTCGCGGCCTTCGTGCATGCCGACTACAAGCTCACCGACCAGTGGAGCTTCACCGCCGGCGGACGCTACACCGAGGTGCAGGAACACTTCATCGGCGGCCAGGGCGACCTGAACTGCTTCCCCTTCGGCTCCCAGCTGTGCGGAGTGATCCTGGGTGCTCCGTATGCGTTCACGCTGGGTGGCGGCACGGTGGACCGGTACTTCCCGGTGGGCAACAACTCGCAGACCTGGCATGTGTTCGATCCCACGCTGGCGACGCAGTACAAGTTCACCGACGATGCCATGGTCTATGCGAGCTGGGGCAAGGGCTTCAAGGCCGGTGGCTGGACCACCCGCCTGTCGGCCAACATCCCCAACGCCGCCGTGGCGCAGTTCTCCCCGGAATACACCAAGACCTGGGAACTGGGCGTGAAGTCGGAGATGTTCAATCATCACCTGAAGGCCAATGCGGCTGTGTTCTACACGGACTACACGGGCATTCAGCTGGACATCCAGCAGGGCATCTCACCGGTGTACACCAACGCCGGCAACGCCAAGATCAAGGGTGCCGAACTGGACATCCAGTCGGTGCTCGGTCATGGGCTGGCGCTGAACTTCAGCGGCTCCTACATCGACGCCTACTACACCTACGTGAACCCGAACGCCAACATCCCGCAGGCCATCCTGCCGGGCATCGGCCTGAACCAGTGTCCGACGACGGCGATCAATCCGGCCACCGGGGGCCCGGTCTGCAACATCGTTGCGGGCAGCTCCCTGGATGCCCGGTTGCCCAAGACGCCGAAGTACAAGTTCACGTTCTATCCGGAGTACACCATCTCGCTGCCGAACGATGCGGCGATCCGGGCGGTGGTCGACTTCACCTATGTGGCTGAGATGTACAACGACTCGTTGAACACCCCTGAGCTGCGTCGGCCGGCGTCGCGCATTCTGGATGCCTCGGTGCACTACCTGTCCTCGAACGACAAGTACGATCTGGCGATCGGTGGCACCAACATCACCAACGATCGCTTCATCACCACCGGTTCGCCGAACATCGGTGCGGGCGAACTGGGCGGCGTCTACAACGAGCCGGCGGAGTGGTACATCCAGCTGACGGCGAAGTTCAAGTAATCGCCCACTCGGTTTTCAAGGACTGAAGGAAAGGCCGCTGTGAACCAGCGGCCTTTTTTTTCGAACCGCTGTCGCGAAATTGGGTCTTGCTAGGACCCGACGAGCACCCGCAGGGCCTCTTCGGCTTTCTTCAGAATGTTTGGCTGGACCACGCAATATCGGAACATGAACCGTGAATTGGAAACCGCGCGTACCTGATCGATGAGCAGATCGGTATCAAAATCGAGATCGCCGGTCTTCTGAATGCGCACACGCAGCGGATAGTCATCTTCAGGTGGCAGTGAGTCCACCTGACTGGTGCCCGGAATCACGATCGTAGTGAGGTGCTTCGCCCTGTTGAGCGCACCGCACTGGATGATCAGGGCGGGCCGTCCTTTCTTTCCCGGCTCCTGGCGGTGGGTCGGCGGTTCGAAATCGACCGCCCAAACCTCGCCGCGAAACTTCACGCTCACGCCAATCCGTCTGAGGTGCTGGGCTCCATGGATTGAGCCGCGGCGGCGCTTTGCGCTGACAAGCGCAGGGATATCTCGGTGATGCGCTCCTGCATCATCCGTTGATTGAATTCTTCCAGAGCACGCCGCGCATATTCGGATTTGTTAAGGCCCGAACGCCTCGCTTCCGCCTCGATGCTGCGCGCCAAGGCTTTGGGAATTCGCAAAGAAAAGGAGGTCAGGTCATCCATGGAACCAGTGTAATACAAATATTATTACGATCAAGTAACACTCCCGGCAATGCGAGACGAATTACGCCCTACCATATTGATTATTAAACAATTCATCTCCCTCACCAGGGATGATCCTTGCCGTCGTTGTCCAGGAACCGGCCGCTGTCCTTGATGGTCAGCCCATCGATGGTCCGGATCATCTTGCCGATTGCCTCCGCGGGCGGCACGAACCCGGGAAGCTTGTCGGCGCCGAAGCTCTCCACCTGCACGCCGCCGGGATGAAACATCACGACCGTCACGCCCTGATTCCTGAACTGCGCACTGAGCAGCACCATGGCGCTGTTCAAGGCGGCCTTGCTGATGCGGTACCAGTAATGATCGGGAACCGGCGAGCCATTGGGCATGAAGGGCGGCACCGACACCGAGCCGGCCGCCGAACTGATGGCCACGATCTTCTTCTGTCGACTCGCCTTCACGTTGTCGATGAAGGTTTCGGTGATCATCAGGGGACCTGCCACATTGGTGTGGATGAAGTCATCCAGCAGTTTGTAGTCCAGGGTGCCGAACATCTGGTTGGTATTGCCGCCGGGCTTGTTCACCGGATCGGTCCGGACCAGCCCCGCGTTGTTGAGCAGAATGTCGATCGGCACTCCCTTGAGCTTCACTCCCAGCGCCGCAATCTGCGCCGCATCGGTCACATCCATGCGCTCGATGCGAACCTTGGGATATTTCGCGGCCAGCGCCGCCAGCTCCTCCGGCGTGCCCGTGCGCCGATGGGTGGCGATGACGGTCCAGCCCCGGGCGGCATATTCCTTGGCGAACTCCAGGCCTATGCCCTGATTGGCGCCGGTGATCAGGACGGTCTCGGCCCCGGCACCCCCGGCGGCCGCGGCCATCGCCAGGCCGAGGGACGTCAGCAGCAGAATCTTTCTCAAGTTACGCACGGTATTCATTCCTCATAGCTAGAAGCCCAACTCACTGAGCCCGGGATGATCGTCCGGACGGCGGCCGCTGGGCCAGTGAAACTTGCGGTCCGACGCGGCAATCGGTGTGTCATTGATGCTCGCGATGCGCGTGCGCATCAGTCCATGTTCGTCGAATTCCCAGTTTTCGTTGCCGTAACTGCGGTGCCACTGACCCGAGTCGTCATGCCACTCATAGGCGAAGCGCACCGCGATGCGGTTTGCTGCAAACGCCCAGACCTCCTTGATGAGGCGGTAATCCAGCTCCCGATCCCACTTGCGCCGCAGGAAAGCCTCGATGGCCTCCCGGCCCTGCAGGAACTCGGCGCGATTGCGCCAGCGACTGTCGGCGGTGTACGCCAGCGCCACGCGCGCCGGGTCTTTCGAGTTCCAGGCGTCCTCGGCCAGGCGGGCCTTCCGCGCGGCTGTCTCCGCAGTGAATGGCGGCAGTGGGGGTCGGTCCATCACGGTGCTCCTTCGGGCGCGGATTGAAGCAGCGGCCGCCCGGCGCGCCAGCGCGCGATCAGTGCAGGTTTCGCAAGCAGGGCCGCCACCGCGGCATGCAATTCGATTCGGCTCTGATTGAGTCCTTGCGCCTGCAGCGCGGCGCCCACGCCCTCTTCCAGCGCCGCCGCCACGACCTGCAACGATCGCAGGGCGACCGTGCCGGTAGGCAGCGACGGATCCTGGAACGACTGCTCGCAGCGCTGCCTGCTCAGGGAATGGTAACCCGCACAGGCGCTGGGCCGCGCCTCATAGGCGGCGCATTTCCCGTCCACCAGAAAGGCGCAGGCCCGCCGTGAATTCGCAGCGCCGGCCGGGCGCTCGCGCAACCGCGCGCGCACCTGCCGGGCGAGCCCTTCAGGCATCCGTGACTGCAGATGACGAAACAGCGCGATGGCCTCGTGCGGCAGCACCATGACGCGCAGGTGGCAGCAGAAATGACAGCCCACCCCACAGGCCAGCGGCGCCGCGGCCTGCGGCAGGTACCGGGCGGCCTCCTCGAGCAGCTGATCGATGCGGCCGACCAGCGCCAGGCAGGCATCCACGTCCGAGCTGCGCCCCAGAGTGTCGCGGACCGCCTGCAAGGCGATGTGCTGCATCGGGCCAATGGCATCGCCGGCTTCCATGGCCCCAAGAATGCCTCCTGGGACCGTTGGGTACAATGCGACCATGGACACCATCGACCGACCCCAGAGTCCGACCCTGCTGCCGGCGGATGTGCGCGCCTGTATCGACGTGCTGCGTGCCATCGAGGCGGACCGCTCGCAATTGACCCTGCTGCCGCCGCAGCAGCGCCGCGAACTGCTCACCCTGGCCGGGCTCGTCGCCAAGCCCGAACGCCACGATCTGGTCAGAATGGCCAAGGCCTTTCGGCGCGCCGAGCGGGCGGCCGCCCGGACGCGCGATCAGCAGATCATCGAGGGCACCGGCCTGCGACTGCAGCGACGCGCCACCCGCTACGCGCCGCTTTGGCTCACGCCGCCCGAGGCGGCGGACACGCCGGCGGCGCAGCCCTCACTGGGCAAGGCCCGCAACTGCTACGTCTGCAAGCAACCCTTCAGCCAGCCCCACCGCTACTACGACAGCCTGTGCGGTGAGTGCGGGGATTTCAACTACGCGAAGCGCGAGCAGAGCGCGGACCTCACCGGCCACTACGCCCTGGTGACCGGGGCGCGCGTGAAAATCGGGTTTCAGGCCGCGCTGAAACTGTTGCGGGCCGGCGCGCACGTCATCGTCACCACCCGCTTTCCGGTGGATGCCGCCGAACGCTACGCGCTTGAACCGGACTATCCGCAGTTCCGGGACCGCCTGCAGATTCACGGCCTGGATCTGCGCCACACCCCCAGCGTTGAGCTGTTCACCCGACTGCTGGGCGAGCGCCTGCCGCGCCTCGATTATCTGCTGAACAACGCCTGCCAGACGGTGCGGCGCCCCGCGGCATTCTTCGCGCACCTGCTGGAGAAGGAATCCACGCCCCACGGCCGGTTGCCCGCAGCGCTGCGCGGTCCGCTCGAGCATCACGCGGCGCTGTCGGCTGAACTGCTCGGCGCAGGCGGCGCCGGCGGTGAACTCCTGGCGCCCGGCGCCGGCCCGGAACGCGGGGCCGGATTGCTCCACAGCGCGCAGCTGTCGCAGCGACGCTATCTGGATCAGGACTATCTGCAAGGTGAGGCACTGTTTCCGGCGCATCGCTACGATGAGGACCAACAGCAGCTTGACATGAGGCACATCAACAGCTGGCGCCTGCGGCTGCACGAAGTGCAGACACCGGAGCTGCTGGAGGTGCATCTGGTCAATGCCATCGCGCCCTACATCCTCAATGCGCGGCTCAAATCGCTGATGGCGGCGAGCGCCGGCGCCCACAAGCACATCGTCAACGTCAGTGCGATGGAAGGCCAGTTCTATCGCACCATCAAGACCGAACGGCATCCCCACACCAACATGGCCAAGGCCGCCTTGAACATGATGACCCGCACCAGCGCCCCGGACTATGTCCGGGACGGCATCCACATGAATGCCGTGGATACCGGCTGGGTGACGGATGAGGACCCGGCCGCGCTCGCGGCCCGCAAGGCCGAAACCGGTTTCGCGCCGCCCCTGGACATCATTGATGGCGCGGCGCGGATCGTGGATCCGATCTTTGCCGGCCTCAGCACCGGCACGCCTATGTGGGGCCAGTTTCTGAAGGACTACAAACCCGCGCCCTGGTAGGGCCGAAGTCCTACCTGGCAGCGGGCTCGTCGAACAGTTCCAGGAACACTCCCGTGTCCGGATCCCGGACCATGACTTCGCGGGTGCCGCTGCGCATGGTCATGATGCCGGGTTTCGAGACCAGCGTGGCACCGCCCGCCAGCACCTGCTTGAGCGCGCTATCCAGATTCGCGACCTGCAGTCCGATATAACCCACGCCGCTGTCGGTGATGCGGGCGCGCGGCACGGTGGTCTTGCGATTCTGGAACTCCACCAGCTCCAGCCGCATCTGCAGGGAGGGGGCAATTTCCTCGGGGAACGAGGTGTTGAAGAAGCGCAGCACATTGCCGTGGCCGCCGACTGCCGAGTCGTAGAAATCACCCTTGAGCCACGGCGAGTCCGTCGTCGGCCACACGCCGCCGAGGATGCCGGTGTAGAACGCCTTGGCTTTCCCGGCGTCCAGAATCACCACTCCCAGATGATTGACGCCCGGCAACCAGGCCGGTTGCGCGGGCCGCCCGGCTTGCGCCGGGAGCGCGGGACGCTGGTCGATGATCTCGATATCCAGGCCGTCCGGATCAGTGATGTAGGCGAGCATGCCCTTGGTCTGGCCCGGCGGAGCAATCAACTTGCCGCCCCACGAGCGCGCGTGCAGCAATCCGGCTGCCTGCAGTTTCGCCCACAGCTGATCCGCGTCCGGGACCACCAGGCCGAAGTGCGTCGCCCCAGGCGTCCACGGCGTGTGAGCGCTGCGATCGGTGCGTTTCAGTCCCTTCACTTCCCGCAGGTAGACGACGAAGTGCTGGTTGGAATCCGGATTCACCACATACATCTTCGCCATGCGCGTGGTGATGCCCTTTACGCCATACAGGCCCTCGACCACCGGATCGGTGCGCCACACCGGATTCGCCAGCGGATCCTGCGTGAAGCCGATCATCTTGTAGAAGGCGACCGAGGTGTCCAGGTCCTTCACCACCCGGCCGACGAATCCGAGTCGCGCGCCCTGCCAGGCGCCGCCCGGAGCGCTGCCCTGCGCCGGGCAGGCCGATCCGCCCGCGGCCAGGAACACCGCCAGGCACGCCGCGGCGGCGCGATTGATTCTTTTCATATAGCCCCCTCAGGCAGATCGTGGCGAGAACACCCAGCTGATCATTCGCACCTCACCGGCCGCGGCGCTGCCCGCGACGGCGCGGCGCGGCCGCGCACCCGCGGCCAGCACCCGGCCCATGGCCTGTGCCCAGGAAGGCGCTGCATCCGGCCTCGCCAGATGTTCGGCGTGGTGGCTGCTGCGGTAGCCGATCTCGGCCGCGCAATCGTGCATGACGATGTAGTCCATCCAGCTCGTGAGGCCTGCGATCGGTCCGGCATCGGCCAGTACCTGCCGGCGCATGCGCGTGTACCAGCGATTGCACAGGTCATCCAGGGCGCTCACCCGATGGATACGGGATCCCGCGAAGGCGGTGGCGAAGGCGCGGGAGTGCGCGAGGCGGTGGTCGACCACGACGTGGGCAATGGCCGAAGCGCGCAGCAGCTGCGGCAGCGCCGTCATGCCGGCCAGCGCCGCAGCGCCCGCGAGCACCCCGCGCCGGGTCATCGATCCGCTCATGATTCGCCACGCCTTGAGCCGTAAAAGCTGTGCTAAGTTACCAGAGGGCCGGAACCGGCTCAACGAGGCGGACAAGAACAAGAGGGGGGTGGATGAAGCAAGGTGGCTGGGCAAGCCTGACGCTCATCTATCTGTATGGCGTCGTCAGTGCCGCCTCGCTGACCAAGGCCATCCCGCTGCAGGTCCACATCGCGAGCCTGCCGGGCGCTTCGGTTGCGCTGTTCGGACTGTTCATTTCCATGATGGCCGTGCTGCCGGCGATCTTCGGCACCCTCTCCGGCGCCGTCATCGATCGTCTCGGCGCGCGTCCCGCCTTGATTCTTGCGGCCCTGGTCGGCGCGCTGGTCAACGGCCTGTACCTGGTCGCACCCTCCTTCCTGCGGTTCCAGATCATCCGCATCGGCGAAGGCACCGTTCCCCTGCTCACCTACGCGGCCGCGCCCGCGCTGATGATCGCCACCAGCGCGCCGCAGCGGCGCAGCGCCGCCATGGCGCTGTGGTCCAGCTACACACCGGTGGGTACCTCACTGGGCCTGCTGATCTCCGCCGCATTTGCCAGCGGTGAGCACTGGCGCTTTGCCTACCTCACGCATGGCGCGATCTTCCTGGCGCTGGCGCTGCTCGGCCTGGCGCTGCCCGGGGCCCCGGCCGGTGTCGCCGCGGGTCCGCGGCGTTCGATTCTGGCGCTGCTCAAATCGCGCGAAGGCGCAGCGCCGCTGCGGCTGGCCCTGGCCTTCGGTATCCTGATACTGCTGGGCCTGGGAGTGAGCGTCGTCATGCCGCCCTACCTGTCGCGGCATTACGCCATCAGCCTCGGCAGGGCCTCGAGCATCATGGCCATCGTCAATGTCGTCATGCTGCTGGGCAGCGCCCTGAGCGGCGTGTTCCTGACGCGCGGCGTGGCGAGCGCAACTTTGTTTCTGGGCCTGGCCGTCA
This sequence comes from uncultured Pseudomonadota bacterium, assembly GCA_963726995.1. Lineage (GTDB taxonomy): Bacteria > Pseudomonadota > Gammaproteobacteria > Steroidobacterales > Steroidobacteraceae > DAIDKA01. The sequence continues at coordinate 67,835 of CAVSEP010000005.1, read as the reverse complement.
CCGGTTCGATCGCGGGTTTCGCGATCTTCGCGCCGTGGAACCCGCTGGGCCTGACGCTCGCGGCATTGGTGGTGTGGCTGATCTGCACGGGAGCTGCGATGGCCGTGCTGGCATCCTTGCTGCCGAAGGTCGCAGCCCCCGAGCATCGGGCCTCCACCGCCGGGCTGCTCAGCCAGACCGGCGCGCTCACCACCTTCATCACCTCGCCCCTGTGGCTGGCCGTGCTGGCGCTGGATCAATGGCTGGCCCTGTTCCTCATCATTCTGGCAGGCTGGGCCATCAGCCTGCTGCTGTTACCCGCGCAGACCCGCAGCCATGCATAACTTTCCCCGTCCAAGTACTCACACGGTCTCCTGCGACCGCACCCCGGTGCCGGGCCCCTGCCCCGAGTGCGCCGCGCCTGCCCTCGCCCGCTATCGGGTCATGAGCGAAGGCGGCTGGTGGCTGGTGGTCAAGTGCACCAGCTGCCTGCACTCGGTGTCGCGCGAGCCGGGCCCGCTGCTGGGCGCATTCGTGCCGCTGGGAGCGCCTTAGATGGGCCGCACCCTGTTCAGCGTCGATGTGGGCGGAACTTTCACGGACGTGGTCATGGTCCGCGACGGCGAGATTCAGGTCACGAAAGTACCGAGCAATGCCGCCGCCACGCACCTGCCGGTCATCGAGGGCGCCCGGCGCCTCGGGGTGAAGGATGCCGCGGTGTTCAATCACGCCAGCACCAAGGGGCTCAATGCGGTGCTGACCCGCTCGCTCCCGAAGGTCGGCTTCCTGACCACCCAGGGACATCGGGACATGCTGGATGCGGGCCGCTGCATGCGGCCCATGGACAACCAGACGGATGCGCGTTGGCACAGGCCCTTTGGCGATGCGGCCCGCCCACTGGTGCGCCGTTATCTGCGCCGCGGCATCCACGAGCGCATCCTGGCCACCGGCGAAGTTCTGATCGCACTCGATGAGTCCCAGGCGCTGGGCGAACTTGAGATCCTCAAGCGCTGCGGTATCCAGGGGCTCGCGATCTGCCTGATCAACAGCTTCGTCAATCCGGCGCACGAGCAGCGGCTGCTGCAGCTCGCGCGCGGGGTCTTCGGCGCGAAGTTCCCCATCTCGATCTCCTTTCAGGTCGGTCCGCGCGCCAAGGAATATCCGCGCGCGTCCACCACCGTGATCGATGTGATGATGAAGCTCATCTACGATGACTACGCCCATCTGCTGGACGCGCAGCTGCGCAGCATCGGGTTCGCGGGTCAGTTGAATTTCGCCGACTGCACGGCGGCGCTGATTCCCTGGCGCGAAGCCGTCACGGCCCCGCATCGCGTGCTGTTCGCCGGGCCCGCGGCGGGCGCTGCCGCCTGCTGCGGCTTGGGCGCAGCGATCGGCGACGGCAACCTCATCGGCTGCGATGTCGGGGGAACTTCCACCGATGTCACGGTCATCGTCGAGGGTGCGCCCTTCATCAACGACAGTTTCGCGATCGAGCACGACCTGCTGGTCAATACCCTGGCCACCGAAGTGGCCAGCGTCGGCGCGGGCGGCGGCAGTATCGTGTCGGTGTCGCCCTCCGGGGATCTGCGCGTGGGTCCGCAAAGCGCGGGCGCCACCCCGGGTCCGGCCTGCTATGGGCGTGGCGGCACCCTGCCGACGGTGACGGATGCGTGCCTGGCCATGGGCATACTGGATCCGGATGCCTTCGCCGACGGACAGATCCGGCTGGATGCCGGCGCCGCAGTGCGTGCCTTCGAATCGCTGGACTGCCGCATGTCGCTGCCAGAACGCGTGCGCTTTGCCTGGAGGATCGCGCTCAACAACATCGCCGAGGAGATTGCGCGCTGCGCGCTGCGCCACGGCATCGACGGCCGGGACTTCAGTCTCATCGCCTTCGGCTCCGCAGGGCCGATGCTGCTGGCCGGTGTGCTGGGCCTGGTCAAGGCGCGACGACTCATCGTGCCGCCGCATCCCGGGCTGTTCTCGGCCATCGGTTTGCTGTCGACGGATTTCGTCTATGCGAGCAGCCGCAGCCAGTACCAGATGCTGCTGCCGGATTCGGGTCCGCAGATCGAGGCGATCTTCGCGGCGCTGGAAGCGCAGCTGCGCGAGCGCCTCGGGAGCGCGGAGGCGACGGTACGCCGCAGCTTCGACGGGCGCCTCGCCGGGCAAAGCTGGGAAACGCCGTTCATCGAGGTGGATTGGGCCGCCTTGAAGGCGCGCGGGCCGGCCGCCCTGATCGATGAGTTCCATGCCGAATACGCCCGTCGCAATGGCGTGGCATTCCCGCAGATTCCGGTACAGGCCGTGACCTGGCGGGTGCAGCTGATCGTGCCCACCGAGAAGCTCGCCTGGCGAGCAGGTACCGCCCGGTCGCGGCCGGCCCGCCCCCTGCGGGCAACGAACACTGCGCTACCTGGCGGATCAGCAGATCAGCGCCGCGGTGTATCAGCGCGCTGCGCTGGGCGCGGGACACACCGTCGCAGGTCCCGCGCTGATCGTCGAGCCGCTGGCCACCACGCTGGTGCTGCCGGATCAGACGGCGAGCGTCGGCACCTTTGGGGAAATCGCCATCACGGAGGCCGGATGATGCGCCCCGCGCTGCGCGACCTGGATGCAGCCGCGTTCACCGCCGCCTACGGCTGCAGCCGTTTCGACGCCACGGTGCTCGGCAATCGCTTCCGCTACCTGCTGGACCATGTCAGCGAGCGGCTGCTGGCCTGCGCCTTCTCACCGGTGCTCAAGGACTTCTACGACTTTGCCGCGACGCTGACCGGCCCGCCCGAGATCGGCTATCCCACTCCGGTAGTCAGCAAGTCGCAGCTGGCATTCACGGGCACCATGACCGAGTCGATCCGCAACACCATCCAGGAATACGGCCCCGAGCGGCTGGCCCCTGGCGATGTGATCATCGCCAACGACCCCTACCGCACCGGCACGCATGTCAACGACATGCTGTTCATCCGCCCCGTGTTCCATGGCGCGCGGCTGTGCGGTTTCGTCAACCTCAAGGCACACCAGCTGGACATGGGCGGCTCGGTCGCCGGCGGTTTTTCCGCTCACAAGTTCACTGTCTACGAAAACGGTCTGGTGCTCTCACCGCGGGCGCTGATGAAAGCCGGTGAGCCCGTCAATGAGACCTGGACCCTGATTTTCGACAATGCGCGCTTCGGCGAACTGCTGCGCCTGGACATGCAGACCATCATCGCCTGCCTCAGTCTGGGCGAGTCGCTGCTGCTGGACAGCATCGAAAGATACGGCACGCAGGCCGTGCTCGGCGCCATGCGCTACGTCGTCGATGCGGATGCCGAACGCATGGCCGATGCGATCGCGACCCTGCCGGACGGCCAGTGGCAGGGAGCGGCGCTGGTGGATTGCGATGCGGTGGATGACAGCGAGGAGTTTCCGATCCGCTGCACCATCCGCAAGCACGGTTCACGCATCGAAGTGGACCTGTCGGGCACGGCGCGCCAGGCGCGCGGTGCCATCAACGGCACCTACCTCGACGCCAAGACCACCGTCGGCATCGCGCTCAAGTACCTGCTTGATCCGGGCGGCCCGTTTACCTCCGGCTGCTATCGCCCCATCGACATCCTGATTCCCGATGGCGCCATCCTCTCCGCGCTGCCGCCGGAGGGCGTGGTATTCGCCTATGGGGAATCCACCAATGCCCTGCTGATCGCGATCTTCGCGGCGCTCGCGGTGCCGTTGGGACGGCGCGCCGTGGGCGGCGACATCAGCGCGCCGAATCTGCACAGCGCGGTGGGACGGCGCGCCGATGGCTCGCCCTGGGTATCCATCGTCGCCGGCGGTCAGCACGGACCCTGGGGCGCCACCGACGCAGGCGATGCCGACAGTTACTGCAGCTTCTACCAGGTCAACGGCATGGACACGCCCATCGAGGCGCATGAGGCCGAGATACCGGTGGTGTTCATGCGCCGCGACTACGTGACGGACTCACCCGGGCCCGGCGCGCATCGCGGCGGCGCGGCGGTGTGCAAGGACACCTACTGGCTGGAGCCCGTGGACCATCATCTGTTCACCTTGCGATTCAAGCAGAGCACCGGCATCGGCGTGAACGGCGGCCGCGACGGCGCCACGGGCGGCGTGTGGCTGTGGAACCTGAACGGCGGCACGCGCGCGACGACTCCGGCGCGGATACGCGGCGTCGGTGCCGCCGACTTCAGCGATGCGATCGGGGTCGCCGGCCGACTGGATCCGGTTACCCAGGCGCCGCGCACCGATGCCCCCTGGGTGTATTTCGGCCGCCAGCGCTGGCACACGGATCCGTGCGCTACCCTGCGCCACATGACCAATTCCGGCGGCGGCTGGGGCGATCCGCTGACACGGCCCGCCGCCAGGGTGCTGGAGGACGTTCGCGACGGCTATATTTCCATCGCCGGCGCCCGGCGCGACTATGGCGTCGTCATCGTCGGCGATCCGCAGCGTGACCCGGAAGGCCTGGCGGTGGACGAGGCCGGCACCCGGGCTGCGCGGGCGCAGCAACGCGCCTAGCCCGCCGCCGGCGCTTCAGGCTTTACGCAGTTTGGAATTGCACCGCAGCCGGTCGCGTTCCGCGGCGTAGGGCGTCTTGCCCAGGATCATGCGGCCCATGACTTCGCGCGCCTTCGAGGCGCTCACATCCTGCGGCACCGAGGCCACGATCGCCTCACCGCGGGCCGCAAACTCCGGCGCGAACTCCGGCGTGGTGAGCACGTACAGATCATTGTTGCGCACGCCGCGCAGCACCCGCTGGCCCGCATCCAGCGGATCCATGCCCGGCGGGACGCCGTGGGATTCACTCATGGCCTTCTGCATTTCGGCCATCATCGCCGGGTCCATCTTGAATCCCGGATCGACCCTGGGAGCGGCGCCGGCTGCGGCGGCTGCACCCGCGGGCCGATTGCGCGCCGAGCTGCCGATATTGGTATTGACGATGCCCGGACAGAACACGGTCACGCCGATGTTGGCATCGACCAGTTCGGCCCGCAGCGCCTCCATCATGCCCACCACGGCAAACTTGGAGGCGGTATAGACGCCGGCCGGCGCATGGCCGAGCAGCCCCGCCAGCGAAGACACCGACACGACCTGACCGCCCTCGCCCTGCGCCTGGATGCGCGGCAGGAAGGTGCGCACGCCGTTGAAGACGCCGCCGGCATTCACGCTCATGGCCCAGTCCCAGTCTTCATAGCTGGCATGGGCCAGGCCGCCGATGACGGCGACCCCCGCGTTGTTCACCAGCACATGGACCTTGCCGAAGACCTGGACGGTCTCGGCGGCGGCCTTCTCCATCGCCGCCCGATCGGTGACGTCCAGATTGATGGCATGCACGCGCTCGGCGGCGCCGGCCAGCAGCTTCATCGCCTCATCCAGATGCGAGCGGGTCCGGTAGGTGATGACCACCTTCATGCCGGCATCGGTGAACGCCCTGGCGATCCCCAGACCGATGCCGCTGTCACCGCCGGTGATGAAGGCCACCTTGCCCTCCACATCGCGCATCGGCGCGGGCGCGGCCGCACAGCTGCCGGCGGCAGCGGCGGGCGCGCCGATCGAGCGAGCGGCTGCCGCCAGACCCGCGGCGCCGGCCGCGGTGGCCAGGGCCGCCGTGCCTAGAAAGCCGCGACGGGATTCTCCGACCGGGCTCAGCCGGTCCGCGCTCGGGGTATCGCTCTTGTGACTCATGGGCGCTCCTAGGGGTTTGTCGGCCTGAACCTCACCACAGCCCCTCGGGCCGGTCAATCGCCAACTGGCCGGATCCCGCCGGCGAAGTCCATGACCCGGCGCCACAGTCCTTTGAACTAAGCTGTAGGTGACGGTGAATCTGTCAATCAGGCACACTGCCCGACCAGCATTCGCAGCCGGTTGCGAGACCAACAGCAGCGGCACGTACCCGCACTCAACAAGGCAGGCCATCATGAAGGACGCCCCCCGATCTGCCCCGCAAATGCCCCAAATGCTGGACCGCTTCGCCGCCGAGCGGCGGCGCTTCCTGGCCGAGGGAACTGTGTATGGCGCCGGCGCGGGCATCCTCGCGGGCCTGGGTTTGAGCCAGTATGCGCGCGCGCAGGGCGCCCCGCCGGCCGGCGGCTCCGCGCCTGCGCCCTTCGTGCGCCCGCCGCCGCCGCCGGAACCGGCCTTTGCGCAGCGCGCTCCGCTGCATGACCTGAAGGGCAAGGTGGCCTATATCACCGCCTCCTCGGATGGCATCGGACTGGGCATCGCGCGCGCGGCCTCCGCGGCGGGCATGAAGGTCTGCATCGGCTACCGCAATGAGGAGCGTCTGAAGGCCGCCCTGCCGCTGTTCAAGAAGGGCAATGCGGGGGTCCTGCCCATCAAGCACGATGTCACCGATCGGGAAGGCTGGGCCAAGGTGCTGCAGACCATCAACAGCCAGTTCGGCAACCTGCACCTGGTGGTCAACAATGCGGGACTGAAGACCGGCGCCAGGGCCAGCACGGTGTCGGCCAAGGACTGGGATGAGGCGGTGGCCGTGAACTACACCGCCACCTACGACAGCGTGGCGGTGTGCCTGCCGCACATGCTGCAGCATGCGGAGGGCTCCCACTTCGTCGTGACCTCCTCCATGAGCGGCCTGCTGCCCGGCGGCCCGCTGGGCGTGTATACGGCCACCAAGATCGCCGCCGTCGGGCTCATCGAAGCGCTGCGGGTTGAACTCGAGGGAACGACCGTGGGTACTTCCGCCTTCTGTCCGGGCGGGGTCAATACCGACAATTACCAGGATACCGGTGAGGTCAATCCGTACCGGGCACAGCAGGCCGCGGCCCGGGCGAAGGCCGCCGCCGCGGCCGGATCGGCGCCGCCGCCGCCGCGGCCGTTCAACGGACGGCCGCCCGGCATGGACCCCATCGAAGCCGGCGAACGCGTCCTGAACGGCGTCATCCACAATGACCTGTTCATCATCACCCATCCGGAGTACATGCCGGGTACCCAGCAGCGCTTCGATGCCATGCTGGAGTCGGAGCCCAAAGAAGACACGCCGCCGAACCCGGATCGGGTGCGCGGCGAGACCCGCGTGCTGACCTGCGGGATCTATCGGCGCGAGATCGCGCATCGCGGCGAGCAGCGCAAGTCCTTCCGCAGCGTCACGCTCGACACCTGAAAACCCATTATGGACCGCACACCCATGAATACTCCCCAGTCCCAGGATCGGCGCGACTTCATCGGCACCACATTGGGCATCGGCACGGGCGGGCTGCTGGCAAGCCTTGGGCTCAGCCAATATGCGCTGGCGCAAGCTTCCGCGCCGGCCGCCGCCCCGGGGCGACCGCCCCGTCCGCCGGAGCCGGCCTTCTCGCAAGCCCCGCCGCTGAAGGACCTCAAGGGCAAGGTCGCCTACATCACTGCCGCCTCCGACGGCATCGGCTTAGGCATAGCGCGCGCCGCCTCCAACGCCGGCATGAAGGTCGTCATCGGCTATCGCAACGAGGAGCGCCTCAAGGCGGCGCTGCCGCTGTTCAAGCCGGGCAATCCCGGCGTGATGTCGTTCAAGCACGACGTGACCGACCGGGACGGCTGGAAGGCCATGGTCGAGGCCGTCAAGGGCCGCTTCGGCAAACTGCATCTGGTGGTCAACAACGCGGGCATCAAGACGCTGCGCCAGGCCAGCCAGGCGAAGTTCGATGAATGGGACAATGCGGTGGCCGTGAATTTCACGGCGATCTACAACAGCGTGGCGGCCTGCCTGCCGCATATGCTCGAACATGGCGAAGGCGGGCATTTCGTCGCCACGGCCTCCATGGGCGGGCTGCTGCCCGGCGTCAATGCCGGTGTCTACACCTCCACCAAGATCGCGGCCGTGGGACTGATGGAGGCGCTGCGCGTGGAGCTGGAAAGCACCAACATCGGCACGGGCGTGTTCTGTCCCGGCGGCGTCAACACCGACAACTATGTGGGCATGGATGAGCCCAATCCCTTCCGCAAGCCGCCCCCGGGCGTATCCCCGGCAGTGCTGGCCCGCATGGCCGCCACCTCCATGACACCGCTGGAAGCCGGTGAGCGCGTGATGAACGGCGTCGTCAACAACGACCTGTTCATCCTCAGTCACCCGGAATTTGCGCCGGGCATGAAGGAGCGCTATGACGCCATCATGGCCTCCACTCCCGCCGTCGAGACGCCCATCCCGCCCGAGCGCAGCGCCTACGAGCGCGGGGTTCTGACCTGCGGCATCTATGCGCGCGAAATCGCGCATCGCAAACCCAAGCGCGCCAGTTACCGCAGCGTCTAGGGGCAGGCATGGCACAGCGGCCGTCCGACTGGATCACGATTCGCTCGACCGGCCTGTCCGCCAGCATCGACCCGCTGGGCGCGCAGCTCTCGGACCTGCGCGATGCCGCGGGCCGGGAACTGCAGTGGCAGGGGGACCCGGCGGTGTGGGCGGGCCGCGCGCCCATTCTGTTCCCCATCATCGGCATGCTGGCGGACGGCCGCTATCGCACCGACGGCCGCAGCTTCGCGCTGTCGCGCCACGGATTCGCCCGCGGGATGCGCTTCACCGTGGCCGAGGCCGGGCCCGCCAGCGCGACCTTCAGGCTGCGCGCCGACGCACAGACGCTGGCGCTGTACCCGTTTCAGTTCGAACTGGATGTGAACTTCAGCGTCGAGGATGCCAGCCTCGCGGTGACCGGCTGGATACGCAATCGCGGCGAGTGCGTCCTGCCTGCGAGTCTCGGCTATCACCCCGCCTTCGCCTGGCCCCTGCCCTATGGCGAGGATCGCGCGGCGCACTTCATCGAGTTTGAAGACGATGAACCGGCGCCCATCCGCCGCCTGGATGACAAGGGGCTGCTGCTGCCGCAGGGCTTCGCCACGCCGGTGGCCAACCGCCGGATGACGCTGCGGGATGAGCTGTTCAGCGCCGATGCACTGATCTTCGATCAGATCGTGAGCCGCAGCGTCACCTACGGCAGCGAAGTGGGACCACGCATCGCGGTGAGTTTTCCGGGCGTGCCGTATCTTGGGATCTGGACCAAGCCCGGCGCGAACTTCATCTGCATCGAACCCTGGCAGGGCGTCGCCGACAGTGTCGGGTTCAGCGGTGAACTGCAGGACAAACCCGGCATGCTCACCATTGCGCCAGGCCAGGCGCTCGCCGTCGGGATGACGATTACCTTACTGCCTTGAGCGCCGGCAGGGAGGACTGGGTCACGGCCGCACTGCCGGGCTCGAGCATGTTGATGCTGCTCTTGACGGTGTTCACATGCTCGCGCATCAGGAACTCCACGCGCGTCGCCTGGCCGCCTTGCAGCGCATCGAATATCGCATAGTGCTGCTGGTGCGCAATCCACAGCGCATCGAACATCGCCTTCAGATCCGTGGCATCAAAAGCGATGGCGGCTGCGGCCGCAAAGGGAACGCTGGCCATGCGTTCAATGGCAATCGAGGTCACCGAGCTTGCCGCCGCCTCGATGATGAGGGCATGGAAGCGCCCGTTCATGGCCCCATAGGCGGCTTCGTCGGATTCCACCAGGTGTCCTTTGGCGAAAATGCGGTCGCCCTCCTGCAGACAATCACGAAGTTGCGCCAGCATCGTGGCCGTGGCCCCGCGTTCGGCAATGCGGCGTGCCGCAAACCCCTCGAGCAGGCCGCGCACGTCAATGGCGTCCAGGATGTCCGCGCGGGTAAAGGTGCGCACCACATAGCCGCGCGTGCCGGACTCCACCAGCAGCCCCTCTCGGGCCAGCAGCGGCAGTGCCTGTCGGATGGGGGTGCGCGACATACCCAGGACCTCGGCCAGCATGGCTTCGGCCACGCGCTGGCCGCCCGCCAGGCGGCCACGCAGGATCATTTCCCGGATGCTGACGGTGGCGCGTGCGAGTTGCGTATCGGTCACGGTCCTGCCTCTTTCGGTTTGGGATCCCCGAGGTCCGCCGAAGGTCGCTTTATGTTAATAAACCGCCCCTCACTTGACCTAATGGGATCCCGTTTGTAAATTGCCGGGTCACCTGTTATTTCCCTGGCACAGATCCAATATACCAACTGCCGGGGCGTGCGGCGCGCACGCGAAATCTCAAGAGGAATCATGTAAATGGCTACGATCGTGGGCGGCATTGCCACCTCGCACACTCCGACCATTGGCTTCGCCCTGGACGCCCACAAGCACAACGATCCGGTGTGGGCGCCGATTTTCGCCGGATACCGTCCGGTGCAGGAATGGCTGGCGCGCAAGAAGCCCGATGTGCTGTTCGTGATCTACAACGATCACATCACCTCATTCTTCTTCGACCATTACTCGCAGTTCGCCTTGGGGATCGGCGATCGCTACTGGGCGGCGGATGAAGGCGGCGGCCCGCGCAAGCTCCCCGCCATCGCGGGCCACCCGGAACTGGCCCGGCACATCGCCATGGGACTGGTCGCCGACGAGTTTGACCTGGGGTATTTCCAGGCCAAGGGCCTGGACCATGGCTGCTTTTCACCCCTGTCGCTGCTGTGGCCGCGCGAAGGCGATCACTGGCCCGGCGCCATCGTGCCCCTGCAGGTGGGCGTGCTGCAGTTCCCGATCCCTTCAGCCAAGCGCTGTTTCAAGCTCGGTCACTCATTGCGCAAGGCGATCGAAAGCTTCCCGCAGGATCTGAAGGTCGCGATTGTCGGCACCGGCGGTCTGTCGCACCAGATCCACGGCGAGCGCGCCGGCTTCAACAACACCCCCTGGGACATGGAGTTCCTGGACCTGATCGAGAAGGACCCGGAGAAGCTCACCGAAATCTCCATCGCCGAGTACGCGAAACTGGGCGGCTGCGAAGGCTCGGAAGTGATCATGTGGCTGGTGATGCGCGGCGCGCTGAACAAGCGGGTCAAGAAGCTGCACCAGGCCTACTACCTGCCCTCGATGACGCCGATCTGCACGGTGATCTTCGAAAATGAATCGCAGGAGGGCACGGGCGAGGATGTCGAGGCCTATCGCCAGCGCATCGGTCACGAATGGGTGGGGATGGATCAGATCCCGGGCACCTACCCGTTCACGCTCGAGCGCAGCGTCAAGGCCTACCGCCTGAACCATTTCCTGCACGAGCTGATTCAGCCGGCGGTGCGCAAGCGCTTCCTCGAGGAACCTGAAGCCTTGTTCGAGGAGTACGACCTGACCACCGAAGAGCGCAACATGCTGCGCCAGCGCGACTGGCGCGCCCTGATCCACTACGGCGTGATCTTCTTCCTGCTGGAGAAGCTCGGTGCGGTGATCGGCACCACCAACCTGCACATCTATGCGGCCATGCGCGGCCAGTCGCTGGATGATTTCCAGAAGACCCGCAATTCCCAGATCCTGTACTCGGTGGCCGGCGACGTGGCGCCGGCCAAACCCGCCTGAAGGAGGTAGCGGCCGGAACCCGTTAGCAGGTAGCATGAGGCTCTCCTTGCCGCGCAGGGCCTCCATGGCGCCTCCTCCTCGTCCGCATCGCTTGCCCGTCATCAGCCTGCTGCTGCTGGCGCTGGTGGCACGTGCGCTGGTGCCCACGGGGTTCATGCCGTCGGGCGATGGCTCCGCACAGTTGTTGCTGTGCCCGGATGGCATGCTCATGCCGGCCGATCCGGCCAGCAACGCCGCCGGCGCGCCCGGCCCTGCCCATCTGCACGCCAACCATTGCCCGTTTGGCTCGGCACCCTTCGCAGCGCCGATCGCCCACATCCCGGTCATTCCCGTGTTGGCCGGCGCGATCATCAAGCCGGCCCTCGATCCTGCACTGCGGATTCCCGCGGTGCGATCCGCAGCCACCCACCAGCCCCGCGCCCCGCCCCACCTGATCGTCGCGTAACGCCGCAGGCGTCGCAAGACGCCGCTGCAACATGCTCGCGCCGCTTCCCGCCTGCGGGATCGCTGGCGCACCGATGCTTCAATGCGTCACGTCGAATTCAGGAACATCTCATGCCCTCTCAAGTGCATCCCTTGCTGCGCCGCCAGGCCCACGGTTGCGTGCCGCTGGTACTGATTGGCGCCGCCGCTTGCAGCTTCTCTTCAACGACCCTCGCCTGCGCGACCTGCGGCTGCGCACTGAGCGCCGATGCCGCCACCGGCTATTCGAGCGCCACCGGCTGGCGTGTGACTTTCGAAACCGACTACATCAATCAGGATCAGCTGCGCAGCGGAACCGGCGCCGCGACACCTGCGCAGGTCGTGAACAGTCCCTCGGCTCCGGACCTGGGCGGCGGTGAGGTCGAACGCCAGACCATCAATCGGTATCTGACGCTTGGCATCAACTACGCGCCCACATCGGACTGGAATTTCAATCTGGTGTTGCCCTGGGTCGCGCGCAGCCACACCACCTACGGCACGCAGCTGTCCCCGTTCGACAATTCAGAAGTGGCTCCGGATCAGATCAGCGGCGCCTCCGTTGCGGGTCTCGGCGACATCAAGCTGATCGCCAGTTTTCAAGGACTGCTGCCGACCCACAATCTGGGTCTGCAGCTGGGTATAAAATTACCGACCGGCGCCTACGGCACTCACGAGAAGTTCGCCTCGGGGCCGGGGGCCGGCGAGCCGCTCGACGCCAGCCTGCAGGCCGGCACCGGCAGCACCGATCTGATTGTCGGCGCCTATTACTACCAGGCCATCAGCCAGAACTTCGATGCCTTCATCAATGCCCAGTACCAGGCCGCCATCGCCCATGCGCAGAATCAGCCCGGCAACGACTTCAAACCCGGCAATTCGGCCAACTTGAGTTTCGGACTGCGCTACGAGGCCGATCCGCGCTTCATCCCGCAGCTGCAGGTCAACCTGACGCACAAGAATGCGGATGCGGGCGCACTGGCCGACGTGCCGGACACCCGGGGGACCGTGGCGTATGTCAGTCCCGGGATCACGGTGCAGGTGAGCGCGCCACTGCATGTCTATGGCTTCGTGCAGGTGCCCGTTTACAGCCGGCTCGATGGCTATCAGTTGTTCCCGCATTGGACCGCAAGTGTGGGGGCCGCCTATGCCTTCTGATCGACCGCTGCAGCGTCGACGCGAGGTACTGCGGGGCCTGGGCAGTGCCGGGTTGCTCGCGGCGGGGGCCGCGATGCTGGCGCCACTGCAGGCGGCCGCGCTGCGAGTGGGTAAGCCGGCGCCGCCGGCCACCTTGAAGACTCTGGATGGATCGAGCCTGTCCACGACGCAGTTTGCCGGCAAGGTCGTGATCCTGACCTTCTGGGCGACCTGGTGCGTGCCCTGCCGGGAGGAACTGCCGCTGCTGTCGGCCTATGCCCAGGCACATGCGGATCAGGGACTGGTGGTGCTCGGCTTCAGCCTGGATGATGCCGAGAATCTGCCGCAGGTTCAGGCCATTGCCCGGACCTTGAGTTTTCCTAATGGACTGCTCGGCGCTGACCGGCTGCCCGGCTACGGGCGCATCTGGCGCATCCCCGTGAATTTCACCATCGATCGCGGCGGCCGGCTGGCCGACAACGGCTGGGACGATGCCGAGCCCGTCTGGACCGCGCCGCGGCTGGAGCGCATTGTGAGGCCGCTGCTGTAATGGTAGCGTCAAGCCTGACCACTAGCCTCCACTCGATGTTTGCCACAATCCTGGGAATGCGCTCATGACGGCACTCGCTGCGCGCGAGACCGAGCTGCCATTGTGCGTGGACCTGGACGGCACGCTCATCCGCACCGATCTGCTGCTGGAGTCGGTGCTGCGACTGCTCGGGCGCAATCCCCTGTGCCTCTTCATGCTTCCCGTGTGGCTGCTGCGCGGGCGCGCGGTGCTGAAAGCCGAGGTCGCCGCGCGCGTCGAACTGAATCCCGCCGCCCTGCCCTACGATGCCGCTCTTCTGAACTGGCTGCGCACCGAGCGGGCACGCGGCCGGGACCTGTGGTTGTGCACGTCCGCCAACGAACGGCTCGCCGGTGAAGTCGCGAGCCACCTGGGAATATTTGCCGGCGTACTGGCCAGTGATCCGCAGCACAACCTCTCGGGCCGATCCAAGTCGCAGCGGCTGGTCAGCCTCTTCGGGGATCGCGGCTTCGACTACTGCGGCAACGAGCGCCGGGACCTGGCCGTCTGGCAGCATGCGCACGGCGCCATCGTCGTGAATGGCTCCGCAGGGCTGCTTCGCAGCACCGCGCGGGTGGTTCCGGTACTGGGCACTTTCTCCCCCCGCCTGCCGCAGTGGCGGGCCCTGGTGCGCGCCGTTCGAGCTCACCAATGGGCCAAGAACGTCCTGATACTCGTGCCCTTGCTGGCGGCACACCGTGCCACCGACCTCACGGCGCTCGCAACCACGCTGCTGGCGCTCGTGGCGTTCAGCCTGTGTGCCTCGGCGGTCTATGTACTCAATGATCTGCTGGATCTGGAAGCGGACCGCAATCATCCGCGCAAGGCGAGCCGGCCGTTCGCCGCCGGGGAGGCCACGATTGCCGCAGGGCTCGCGCTCATGCCGGTGCTGCTGGGCGCGGCGGCTTCGCTCGCAAGCTTCCTGCCGGTGAACTTTCGACTGGTCCTGGCGGCCTACTTTGCCCTTACCCTGGCGTATTCCCTGAACCTCAAGCGCCGCGTGCTGCTGGATGCCATGGCCCTGGCCGGCCTGTACACGCTGCGCATCATCGCCGGGGCCGCGGCCACCGCCATCCCGCTGTCGTTCTGGCTGCTGCTCTTTTCGGTGTTCCTGTTCCTGAGCCTCGCGCTCGCCAAGCGCTATGCCGAATTGGATGAGCTGCGCCGCCAGCATCGCCTGCGCGCCGCGGGCCGCGGCTATCAGACCGATGATCTGCCGATCCTGCGCAGCATGGGGACCGCCTCCGGATACCTGTGCGTGCTGGTGCTGGCGCTGTACATCAATTCCCCGGAGGTCGGGGCCCTGTACCATCGGCCCCGGGTCATCTGGCTGCTGTGCATCGTGATGCTCTACTGGATCAGCCGCCTGTGGGTGGTGGCACAGCGCGGCAAGCTGCATGATGATCCGGTGATCTACGCCCTCACGGACCGGGTGAGCCTGATGACGGGCGTGATGGCGGCGCTGATCGTCGCCGCGGCCATCTAGAGCCGCTCGCGCATCTCGGCGATGAGCGCAAAGGATCGCAGTGGCAAGATATTCAGGCCTTGCGGTTACGCATCGCCGCCAGGCCATCGCGAATCATCGCTGCATTCACCGCGCCGGTCAGCCACAACACCAGGCCGTAGGCCAGGACTGCCAGTACCGCCCCCAGCGGTTCGCTGTGCCGGCCGACCCACAAGCCAACGCCGGCCATGGCCAGCCCGCCCAGCGCAGGCTTACCGAACATGCGCAGCAGCGATGCATCCAGCACGCCTTTCGGGACCAGCATCACCCCGCCGATCACCATCAGGACCTCGCTGGCCACGGTTGCGACGCAGACGCCCAGCCCGCCGTTGCCGTGATGCGTCTGGAACCAGGGAATCAGCACGGGATCGGCGAGGGCGCTGACGATCACGCAAATGAACTGCACGGCGGCCCAGCGTCCCTGGCGCCCAGCGGAGTTGATGCACTGGCTGAGTGGAATGCTGAAGTACAGCAGGAACAGCCACACCCCCAGCACCCGGACGTTCTGCTCCGCCGGGGCGAAGGTGTCGGCGTTGAAGATCATGACGCCAAGGTGCGGGAACAGAACACAACCCAGCGCCAGCGGGAATACGATCAGGCACAGCGCATTGAGCGCACCGCGCACCGTGGAACGCAGCCCCGGCAGGTCGGTGGCGAACTGCCGCACCAGCGTCGGATACAGCGCAGCGCCCACCGCCGTGGCCGGAATCATCAAAGCGCCCAGCAATTTGCGGCTGGCAGCATACCAACCGATGACCTCGGGCGAGGCCAAGCGTGACATCATGGCGCCGTCGACCAGTGGCTGCAGCTGCAGGATCAAAACGAAGATCAGAAAAGTGCGCCCGTCGCGATACAATTCCTTCAGGGTCGCCAGCCGCACGCTCAGGTGCGGAATCTGCAGGCGCGGCAACATCGACAGGACAAAAGCCACTCCCAACGCTGCGCATAGGATCTGGCCGAGGAGCAGGCCGCGCAGGCCAAATCCCAGCATCAACGCGGTGACGGAAACCGTGGCCACGAGCAGCTGCTGGCTGATGTAGGACAGCGCAGCAAAATCGGTTCGCTCAAAACCGCGGACGGCGTCCTGGCCCGCCGTGGCCACGGTGCCCAGACCAGCGACCGCAAGTGCCAGAACCATGACAAGCAGGAATGAGCGGCTGTAGCCGCTCGCGGCACACAGCAGCAAGACGACCACTCCAACCACGCAGCTGGCGCCGATCCGCCACACCATGGCGCTGCCGAGCAGCTCGCCCGCCCGGGCTCGGTGCACGGCAATCTTGCCGGTCAGGGCGCCGTATTGCCCCCACTCCACAAAAACCAGCGCAAAGGCCGCATATGTGGTGGCCAGATACAAGGTGCCGAAATCCGCCGGACCCAGATAACGGCCGGCGACCACATTGATCAGAACCGACAGGGGCGTGCCCAGTACCTGCGCACCAATCAGCCAGATTGAGTTGCGCAGCACAGCCCTGGAATTGCGTTCGCCGGATTGGGCCATCACGCGGTCCAGTGCACCCCGACCCAGTCGATAATCACGCGGAACAGCCGCGCCCGATCCTGGGGGTCGGAAAACACATGATCGGCGCTGGCAAAATACTGCATCTGCAGGGTGCCCGCCGCAGACACATCCGGAAACGCGTCCAATAACTGGCTGTCATACGCATGTCGTGGTGACAGGGAAGTCAGGGCGGCGAGAACTTTCAACCCGCGCGAGGCGGTCGCCGCGTAGCACTGCGCCAGATAGGGACTGAATTGCAAATTGTTCAAGGAGAGCGGCCTGGCTTCGACCTTGGGTCGCACGCGGTGCATCAAGTGCGTCGCGGCCAGCTGTAGCAGACCACTGCGACCGGTCAAAACGCTGATCCAGCTGCGCAAATACCGCAGGCGTCGCAGGACATAGTGCAGGTAGTACCGAGGGGTTGGCGGAATCGTCGGATCCATGATGACCAGCCCAACCACCCGGGGATCGGTATGGCCGTACAACACCGCCTGGTCCGCGCCGGCGCACAGGCCGATCAGCACAAAATTCGCAACCGCGTGGGACTTCGCCACCGAATCAAGAACCTCGCGGATGTCCGCAAGGCCCGCGGCCAGCGGCGGCAACTGATCCGACCGTGGCGCGCTGTCGCCAATCCCGGACTGATCGAAGCGCACAACGATACGTCCGCGGGCAGCCAGCAGGCGCGAGAGGGTCACGTACATGCGATTGTGCCCAACCCGGTGCACGATGCCGGTATTGAGAATAACGACCGCCGGCAATGGGATGGCCGGTGGCACTCGTGGGCCGGCAATGACCGCCACCAAGGAGCGCTGCTTGCCCAGTAACAGTGCCTGTTCCGTGCAGTCTTCCGTTAGCGTAGCCATTCCACCACGCGATGAATGGCGGCGACCGGCAACGCGCCCGTGATCGAGGCGGATTCCGCCCAGGGAGGTTCGGTTGCCACGAAGTCAATGGTCGCAGGCTTTGGCCCGGACGCGAATCCCATCTCGCACAGCCGCTCCCATGACCGGGCGGAGTCCGTCACAAGCATGGCGGTCCGTTGGGGCAGGAAGCCAACCAGCGACTGCAACTCCATTGAAGCAATCGGATCCCACAGCACCAGCGCCTCGATCTCGGCAGTTCGACGCACCGCGACGTTCGCCGCAAGGTTCGCCCCGGCCCGCAGACCGACCAGCGTGACTTGCTTGGTCCCTGCGATTTCGATCAGCGCTTCCACGGCAGTCTCCACATCCGCCTCGGAGCCCCTGAGATCCGCCTCCCCGTCGGTCCCGCCGGAATCCCCGGTCCCAAAATAATCAAATCGCAGTGTGTGACAACCGGACATCGCCAGCCTCACCGCCAGCTGCCGCATTGAACGATGCGCGTAGGTGTATTCCGCACCCCAGGCATGACACAGCAACACGCCACGCGTCCGACGGGCAGTGGGGGCCGCGGCTTCGTGAATGGCAAAGAGCCGTCGCTGCGCGGTTCCAAGGGACAGCAAATTCACCGTGCTGCGGCGCCGGGCGAGTCCTGCGACTCCAGTGTGCCCGCGATCTCGCGCAGATTCTGGAAAAAAAGCGCGCGCGGATCCAATTGCCGACCCGTGCGCCGCTTGATCATGATTGCCACGCGCAATGACAACAGCGAGTAACCGCCGAGTTCAAAGAAGTTATCCAACACACTCACCTGATCAATATTCAGTACTGAAGTCCAGATCTGCGCGAGCACCTGCTCCATTTGAGTTGCAGGTGGCTCCTGTACCGTTGCATCGACCAGCGCGGCGGCGAACGGATTCGGCAGTGCCGCCCGATCCACTTTACCATTTGGCGTCAGCGGGATGGCATCCACCGCCACAATTATGGACGGCACCATGTATTCCGGCAGATGCACCCGAAGTTCACGCTTCAGATCACCCATGGTGGCATCCTGACCCTGCCGGTATTTGACGAACGCAACCAGTCGCGGATCATCGGTTCGTGATTCCCGCACTGCGACAACGGCTTGTTGCACCGCCGGGTGGGCATTTAGGGCCTCCTCAATCTCTCCCAATTCAATTCTATAGCCGCGGATTTTCACCTGGAAGTCAGATCTGCCGAGATGATACAACTTGCCGTCCACGCCCCAGCGGCCCAGATCTCCCGTCTTATACAGACGCATGCCGGGATCTGCCGCAAATCGGTCCGGGACAAATCGCTCCGCAGTCAGAGCCGCTCGCCCTGGATAACCGTCCGCTACGCCCGCGCCCCCGATGCAGATCTCCCCCACGACACCGATAGGCACCAGCTCACCGGCAGAATCCAGGATATGCACCTGGGTATTGCCGATGGGCCGTCCGATACTGACGGCCGTGTCCGACTGAGTCATCTGCTCAACGCTGGACCAGATGGTCGTCTCGGTGGGGCCATAAAGATTCCAAAGCGCCCCGACCCGCTCAAGTATCCCGTTCGCCAGCGTGCGTGACAGCGTCTCACCGCCGCACAAGGCACGAAATGGCGCCCCCGGCCGCCAATCCGTCTCCAGCAACATGCGCCAGGTGCCAGGCGTGGCCTGCAGCAGCGTTGCCCCACAGGACCTCAGGTGCTCAGCGAGCTTTTCACCATCGATGGCAATCTCGCGCGAGACCAAATCGACTCGTGCACCCACAGTCAACGGCAGGTACAGCTCCAGGGCCGCAATGTCGAAGTGGATAGTGGTCACGGCCGCCACCACATCGCTTGCGGCAAGGCCGGGACGCTGTTGCATGGAGAGCAGGAAATTCGCCAAGGCGCGGTGCGGCACGCTGACGCCCTTGGGCTTACCCGTCGACCCGGAGGTATACAGCAGGTAGGCACGATCCTGCGGGCCCGGTCCATTGCCGAGGTTCTGCGCCGACAGCCCCTGGGCCTGCGGCAGCGCCGCGGCCACATCCAGCAGGCGAATACCCGGCGGCACATTCAGCTGCGGCGGCAATGGTCCGGCTGTCACCAGCACCGAGGTCCCGCTGTCCTCGAGCATGTAGCGCATGCGCTCCGGCGGCAGTTCCGGATCCAGCGGCATGTATGCGCCAGCGGATTTTTGCACCGCCAGTAAGGTGACGAGCAGCAGTGGCGATCGGTCCATGCAAATGCCCACGTTCGCCCCCGCCGCCACCCCAGCCGCCGACAGCACCCTGGCGAATCGATTGCTCTGGGCGTTGAGGTGCGCGTAGGACCAGGTCTCGCCGGCACATGAAATCGCGATGGCGTCGGGTGATTTCACCGCCTGCGCCTCAAACAGACGCGGGAAACTTGCCGTTTCCGCAAGTGCCATCTGCGTGGCATTCCAGGAGCGCAACTGCTGCAACTGATCCTCGGGCAACAAAGCAAGCCTGCTAAGTGGCGACTGCGGTGCAGCGATGGCGGCCGCCAACACGATGAAGTACTGCCCTACCATGCGTTCGATCGTCGCGCGATCGAACAAGTCCGTGTTGTAGTCGACTCCCAGCATATGGGTGACTTCAGTATCGACCGAAAAACCGAGCTCAAACTGCGCGCCGCCGCGATTCAGCATCACGGGTTGCCATTGCAGCCCGTGGAACTCAATCCCGTCCATGGGGGCGTTGGCCACGTTGAACATCACCTGCACCAGCGGTGCGCGACTGCGGTCACCGCGCTGCCCCACCTCCTGAACCAGACGGTCAAACGACACGTCCTGATTCTGAAAGGCCTCCAGGGCGCTCGCGCGCACGCGTTCGAGCAACTGGTCGAATTGCGGGTCACCGTGCAGATCGGCACGCAGTACCAAGGTGTTGACAAAGGTGCCGATCATGCCTTCCATGGCGCTGTGGGTTCGATTTGCAACGGGCACGCCGATCGGCAGATCGGTCTGGCCGGATAATCGGTGCAGCAGAACGGCAAATCCGGCGAACAGGGTCATGAACTGCGTCGCGCCTGCGCCACGAGCGAAATCGTTGATCGCATTGAATAACGTAGCGGGGATTTGCCGCTGGTACACAGCCCCACTCATGGTCCAGATCTTAGGCCGCGGGTGATCGATCGGCAGATCCACGGTAGGCAGATCCGCAAGCCGCCGGGCCCAAAAATGCAGATGTTGATCAAATTGGGCATTGAACGCGGCGCTTCGTTGCCAGCGGGAAAAGTCGCGGTAGGTTCGCGGCAAAGCGGGAAGTTGCGCCGGGACGCCCGTCACCCGCGCATTGTAAAGTGCGGCCAGCTCGCGCCCGAAGATGCCCATTGACCACTGATCGCTGGCCACGTGGTGAATCACGATGAAGAACAGGAACCTGTCTGCTCCCGTGTGGAACAAACGCGTTCGCATGGTCGGGTCGCGCAACAGATCAATCACCACGCGTGACTCGGCGGTCGCCAGCTCGATCGCCTCCTCTTCCGCGTGCGGGTGCTGCCGCAAATCGAGCACTTTCAATGATCCGCTGGGACCTGGCTCGACGATCTGCTGGGGCTTGCCGCCCACGACCTGGATCCTGGAGCGCAGGATCTCGTGTCGCTCAATCAGTTCATCGAGGCTGCTGGAGAGGGCCGGCACATCCACAGCGCCGTGAATCCAGAAAGCGCCCGCCAGGTTGTAGGCGATGGTCTGGGGATTCAGGGATTGAATCAGCCACATTCGCTCTTGAGAATATGAAAGCGGCCCCGGGTCAGCGCCTTGCACCGCCGCAATCGGCGCAATGGGCTGCGCCAAGCCGGCCTCTCGGGACTGGTCGATGGCCGAGGCCATCGAGTTGAGCCGTGAAGCGTCGAACAGCGTCTTAAGCGGCAGCTCGATTCGAAATGATTCGCGCACGCGCGCGATCACTTGCAGGGCGAGCAGCGAATGTCCCCCGACTTCGAAAAAGTCGTCAAACCTTCCCACGCGCTCGCGGCGCAGCAGCTCGCACCAGATTGCGGCCAGCTGTACTTCGGTGGGCGTCAGCGGTAGCTCATAATTCGCAGGTGCCGCGATTGCATCGGTAGCCGCGAGCAGCGCCTGCCGGTCGAGTTTGCCGCTGCGAGTCAATGGCAGCCGCGCCAAGGACGTGAACAGCGACGGAATCATGAACTGCGGTAGCCGCTGCGCCAATGCGGCGCGCAACTGCCCGGCATCCACGGTGTAACCGGTGCGGGGGACCAGATAGGCGACCAAGCACCTGCCAGCAACCGCGTCCTCGCGCGCGGCGACGAGCGCCTGTTCAATCGACACCTGCGCCTGAAGCGCCGCCTCAATTTCCTCAAGTTCGATCCGATGGCCGCGCACTTTGACCTGCCGGTCGGCGCGCCCGAGAAACTCAAGCGTCCCATCCTCGCGCCACCGCGCCAGATCCCCGCTGCGATACATGCGCGCGCCCGGTTCCCCGTACGGATCGGCCACAAAGCGCTCGCCGGTCAGGCCCGGTCTATGCAGGTAGCCGCGCGCCAGACCCACCCCGGATATGTACAGTTCGCCCTCCACGCCAATGGGCGCAGGCTCCAGCCCCGCATCCAGCACATACACCCGAGCGCCCGCCAGCGGAGTACCGATCGGCGCCGGCTGCCCGGCCTGCAGCGGCGCGCTCATGGTCGCGCAGACGGTGCATTCGGTCGGACCGTATGCGTTCATCATCCGCAAGCCGTCGCTCCAGCGTTCGATCAGATCCGCGGGGCACACCTCGCCCCCGACGATGAGGCATTCGAGCGCCAGATCCGAGCCTCTTGGCACCGTCGCCAGCACGGCCGGCGTCACGGACAGGTGGGTGACCTGCTTTGTAACCAGCAACTCGCGCAGCCTCTCGCCGCTCAAGGCGTCGGCGGGCGCCAACACCAGCGTCGCCCCGTGCGCGAGCGCCACGAGAATTTCCGAAACCGAGACATCGAAATTCAACGAGGTCAGCTGCAACACCCGTGAGCGCGCCGTGATCATCATCCGCGCCGCCAGTGAGGTCGCCAGCGCGGCAAGACCCGCATGCGTCACCACCACACCCTTGGGCGTGCCGGTGGAACCGGAGGTAAAGATCACATAGGCCGCCTGGCCATCCCGCGCCGGCCTGTCGGCCCGAGCTTCAACGGTGGCGTCCGAACCGATCCCACTGGCCGCCTCGATGCTGAGCTGGGGCAGTCCCGGAATCAACTGGCGGCCGGAAGATTCAGACGCCAGCATCAGCAGAGGCTGCGCATCGGCCGCCATTTCCTGCAAGCGCTGTATGGGGTACTCCGGATCCAGCGGCAGATAGGCGCCGCCGGCCTTCAGGATTCCCAACATGCCAATCAGCATCTCCACCGAGCGATCCGCCCACAGACCCACGATACGTTCCGGCCCGACTCCCTGGCGCACCAGGCGCTGCGCCAGGCGCGTCGCCCGCGCATTCAAATCTTCGTAGGTCAAGGATCGATCGGCCAGAACCACCGCGATCGCCGCTGGGTCGCGCCGTACCTGTGCGGCAAACAACTGCAGAAAGCCTGGGTCCCCGGCACACCGTGGGGCACCACTCCACTCATCAAGGAGCTTGCGCCGCTCGGCGGCATCAACCAACGGCAGCAGCCCTAACGCCCGCTGCGGACCGTCAAGCGCCGACTCCAGCAATCGCAGAATACCGCGCGCGTGTGCCTGCAACGTCGGCTGGTCGTAGTGATCGGCATTCGCGCACAAATGGAACATGACATCAGACCCATCATTAGCGGCGTGCACGCTGATTCTCAGGTCTTCAACGATTCTTGAGTTCGTGAACAGCCGAGGTCGCCCCGAGCTGCCACCAAAGTCGAAGTCAGCCTCGGTTGGCATGATATTGAGGACGGGTCCATAAACAGCAGGTGCATTCGCGGCCAGCCCCAGGTCCGCGCGCAACAGGCTAGACCCGTAGCGCTGATGACGAAATGCTTCGCGCACGCGCACTGCGGCCATTCGGATCAGCTCTGTGAAGCTGCCACCCGGCCGCACCTGCAAGCGCAGCGGCACCACATTGGCCATGAATCCGGTGCTGCCGCGATGCTTTGGACCGATTCGCCCCGACACGGGCATTCCCAGTAGCAGATCCTGACGACCGGTTACGCGTGACAGGTACACCGCCAGTGCCGCGAAGAGCACGGCAACGACACTCGCATTGCAATCGTTCCCCAGCTGTTCAAGCCTGCGGAAAGTGGAGCCCGGGATGCTTACGAGAGTTTCGATGGCGCTGGATCGCCAGCTGGGCGGGTGGCCTGAGAGCGTTACTGCCTCGGGACGATGCTGAAGTTGCTCGAGCCAGTATTCACGATCGCGCAAGAATCGCGGTGACGCGCGATACTCACGCTCGGCCTCGAGCACCTCTGACCAGCGTGTGAACTTCGACGACGGGATCATGGCGGCGTTGAGCAAAGCCGTATATCGCTCTGCGACACTGCGCAGCAACAGTATGGCGCCGAAGAAATCTGTGACCAGGTGATGGAAGACGCCGAAACAGAACCAGCGGCTGGCCGAAACCTTCAACAGCGAAATTCGGAACAGGGGGCCTGAGCTCAAATCGAGAGACAGTTCCAATGCATCGCGCATCCAGACCCGCGCCTGCGTCAAGGCATCGGTGCTATCACTGAAATCCACGAGCGGCAGCTGAAGGCTGCCGAGCTCAGACAGGAACTGGCGCGGGCCCTCATCCGTATCCACAAAACGGTAGTGATACGAATCAGCCTGTTCAAGGACCTGGCGAATCGCCGATTCCAGCACAGCGCGATCGACGGCACCGAGAATCTCGACGTATCCGCCCAGGTTGTACGCCGGGTCTCCGGGTGCCAGCTTTTGCGCGCGCCAGAGTTCGGATTGAGCGATCGACAACGGCTGCAACATTACGGCCTATGCGTCCAACAGCGATTTCGGACGCATATCGGTCCAATGGGTCTCGATCCAGTGCAAGCATTCCTCGCGCCCACCGCTCTTTCCTGCAGCGCGCCAACCATTCGGGACCTCACGAAAAGTGGGCCAAAGGCTGTACTGGCATTCGGCGTTGACCAAAACAAGAAACTCGCCCCCTGCCGAGTCAAACGGGCTGGCCATCGGGTCTTCCTAAGTGAGGCTGGCAGCATGGGGAGACCGGCAATCATCCCGTCTCCCGTGTAAGTCAAGAGTAAGAATTCTACAGGCAACCGGAAGGCCTGGATGCAGGCTTGCGCCTACACGCCGAATCAAGGAACCGAAAATGCGACGTGGTTCAAGTTCTGACCGGGGCCTGTGGTCGCTCGCCGCCCGGTAGCGCGTCGTTTGGCTGATGTAGGTGCAATCACTACGGCAAGGAGCGTTGCGGCCGGGCGGTCCGGGGGTCGCGGCCCAGCGCGGCACGTTGCATGACGACCCGGTGATCTACACGCTGCACGGACCGGGTGAGTCTGGTTGCCGGCGTGATGGCGGCGGTCTCATCGCCGCGGCCATTTAAAGCGCATCGCGCACCTGGGCGGCCAGCGCAAAGGATTGCAGCCGCGCCGCGTGGTCATGAACATGGCTACTGACGATGAGCTCATCCGCGCCGGTGCGCTCCAGAAACGCCTGAACCCCCCGCTGCACCGTGGCGAGGCTGCCCACAAACGAGCACTCCAGGGCCTGTGCCAGGCCCGCCCGCTCCGTTTCGCTGCTAATCGACTCGATGGCCTCGACAGGCTCGGGCAGGGGGCCGGGTTCCCCGCGCCGCAGCCGCAAAAAAGCCTGCTGCAGCGAGGTGAACAGATACCGCGCCTCCGCATCCGTGTCGGCCGCAACGATGTTGGCGGCCACCATGACATGGGGCTGCGCGAGCTGCCGCGATGGCTTGAAGCGGCTGCGATAGATCTGCAGCGCCGGCATCAGAGCATCGGGCGCAAAATGCGACGCGAACGCGAAGGGCAGGCCGAGGGCGGCGGCCAGTTGCGCGCCGAACAGACTGGATCCCAGTATCCACAGCGGCACACGCGTGCCCTCCCCCGGAATGGCCCGGATGCTCTGCCCCGGCATCGCCGGCTCGAAATATGACTGCAGCTCCATGACGTCCTGCGGAAACTGCTCCGCGCTGGTGGCCAGATCTCGTCGCAGGGCCCGGGCGGTGAGTGGGTCCGTGCCGGGCGCCCGGCCCAGGCCCAGGTCTATGCGATCCGGAAACAGCGTGGCCAGCGTGCCGAACTGTTCGGCGACCACCAACGGCGCATGATTGGGAAGCATGATGCCGCCGGACCCAACCCGTATCCGCTGCGTACCTGCCGCCACATGGCCAATTACCACGACCGTCGCGGCGCTGGCGATGCCGGCCATGTTGTGATGTTCGGCCAGCCAGAAACGCCGGTAGCCGAGCTCCTCGACGTGACGGGCCAGATCCAGCGTATTGCGCAGCGCCTGCGCGGCCGAGCCGCCGGCAACGATTGGGGAGAGGTCCAGCACCGAGAAAGGAATACTCATGGTGCGGTGAAGTATAGTCCCTCTCACTGGAGCGTCCCCTTAAGGAGAGCCGACTCATGCGATTCGCACTGACGCTGACCGCCTCGCTCACCATGGCTTCACTCGGGCTTGTGGCGCAGCCGCTGCGCGCCGCCGAGCATTTCGATGCGAAGCTGGTGGCCGCCGTCAACAGTGACTTCAGGCCGGCGGCCGACAAGGCCCGCGATCCCTACCGCCATCCCCTGCAGACCCTGACCTTCTTTGGCCTCAAGCCCAACATGACGGTGGTGGAGCTGTGGCCGTTCGGCGGCTGGTATACGCAGATCCTCGCCCCCTACCTGCGCGATCGCGGACTGCTGTACGCGGCGGCCATGGATCCGGACTCCAGCTCGCCGGAGGACAAGCGCTACAACAGCGAACTCGAGGCCATGCTCGCGGCCCATCCGCAGGTCTACGACCGGGTCAGGACGACGGTGCTCGCCAAGGGCCGGATGCAGATCGCGCCGGATGGCAGCGCCGATCTGGTGGTGACCTTCCGCAACATCCACAACTGGGCCTGGGCCGGGATGGAAAAGGAGGTGTTCGCCGCGGCCTTCCGGGCCCTGAAGCCCGGCGGCATCCTGGGCGTGGAAGAGCATCGCAACAACGACCCGAACTTCGTGCCCAAGACCCCGGGCCAGGCCTACGTGGGTGAGCAGTACGCCATCGACCTGATCCAATCGGTGGGGTTTCGGCTGGTAGGTCAGTCGAACGTCAACCGCAACCCGCGTGACACCAAGGACTATCCCAAGGGCGTATGGACGCTGCCGCCGGTCTACGCCGAAGGCGACAAGGATCGCGCCAAGTACGCCGCCATCGGCGAGTCCGACCGCTTCACGCTGAAGTTCATCAAGCCCAAGGGCTGAACGAAGCCCTCATCAGACCTCAGCGTCGGCTGGCCTCGTACAGGAACCAGGCCCGCCGTTCGGTCTCATCGATCCAGTTCTCGATGAGGCTGGCGGTGGCGATGTCGTTCAACTCATCGACCACCTCGTGCACCTCGCGCAGCCGCGCCGTCAGGCTCTGATTGTCCTCGCGCAGCTCCGCCAGCATGTCCGGTGCATCGACGAAGTCCGCGTCGTTGTCCTTGATGCGCTGCAGGCGGGAGATGTGACCGATGGAACGCAGGGTCGTGCCACCCACCTTGCGGATGCGCTCGGCGATCGGATCCGTCATGGCGTAGATCTGATCGGCCTGCTCATCGAGCAGCAGGTGGTAGTCGCGAAAGTGCGGCCCGCTCATGTGCCAATGAAAGTTCTTGGTCTTCAGGTACAGGGCGAAGACATCCGCCAGGATTCCGTTCATGCCGCCTTCGATGCTCTTGGATGCGGCCGCGCCCAGATCGGTGGGGGTGATCAGGGGCGCCTTGCGGCGTTGCTGCAGTTCGGACTTCTTTGCGCTGCCCATGGGGTTCGGTCTCCGTCTCGAGGCGGTAGGGGGATGCATACCAAGTTACCCCCTTGGGGCGGCGGTGCGCAATTTCAATGAGCAAACAGCTGCGAGGGATCCTGGAAGGCCTTGAACTCCAGCGCATTGCCGGACGGGTCATACAGGAAGAAGGTGGCCTGCTCGCCCACCTGACCCTTGAAGCGGATGCCCGGTGAGATGACGAACTGTTGCCCGGCGTTGGACAGGCGCTGCGCCAATTCATGCCAGGCCTGCCAGCCGAGCACCACGCCGAAATGGGGCACCGGGACATCGTGACCATCGACCGCATTGGTGGTCTGCACGTGCGGGCGCCGCGAGCGGTCCAGGTGCGCGACCAGCTGATGCCCGAACAGATCGAAGTCCACCCACTCGCTGCTGCTGCGCCCCTCGGGACAGCCGAACAGGCCGCCGTAGAAGGCGCGCGCCGCGCCGAGGTCGTGCACGGGGATGGCGAGATGGAACGGGGCAAGGGACATGGGTGAATTCTAGCGCACCGCGCGCCGTTCCAGCAGGTAGTCCAGGGACGCTCGACCGGCCCCGGCGATGGCCAGCCACAGGAACAGCGCGAGGTACTCGGTCTCATCGAAGCCCAGCAGCGTTTCCAGCGAATCCACATCGGCCCACTTGGCGGAAACGATCGCGACGATCATCGTGACGCCCAGCGCACCGGCACTGATGCGGGTCATCAGGCCCAGCAGCAGCAGCGCACCGCCGAAGAATTCCACGCCGGAAACGAACGGCGTCAGCAGGTGCGGAAAGGGGATGCCCCAGCCGATGAAGTTCTGCGTGATCGCCGGCAGGTTATGCAGCTTGCCCCAGCCGCTCCACAGAAACACCCAGCCGACCACGATGCGCGCGAACAGCGGCGCCAGCCACTGCAGGTGGCCGGCCACACGGCGCGGCCAGTCAATCAGAACCTGGGTTGGAATGCTCATGCCGGACACCTCGTGCGGGTCAATTGCGGATATGTGTACCAGACCCGCCCGATGGCCGGAACATTTCAGAACCGGCCGTGCTGATAGTCCTCGAATGCCTGCCGCAGCTGCGCCTCGGTGTTCATGACGAACGGACCATAGCGCGCCACCGGCTCGCGCAGCGGCCGGCCGGCGACCAGGATGGCGCGCGCCGCCAGGGAGCCTGCCTGGAGGCGGATCTGCTCGCCGCCGCCGAACACCGCCAGGGTGTGCTGCGGCAGCACATGGGCGGTGGCGGCCGGACCCGCCGCAAGCTCGCCTTCGAAGACATACACGAAGGCCGAGTGGCCCGCCGGCAGCGGGTGCACGAAGCGGGTGTCGGCGGCCAGCTCGATATCCAGGTAGGTGGGATCGGTGGCCGGCTGCACCACCGGACCGGTCACCGGCCCCACCGCGCCGGCGATGACCTTCACGTGCACGCCGCGCGCGGGGCTGACCATGGGAATGCGCTCGGGACCAAACTCCTGGTAGGCCGGAGCGCCCATCTTGTCCGCGGCCGGCAGATTCAGCCACAGCTGGAAGCCGCGCATGCGCCCCTGCTGCTGTTCGGGCATTTCCGAATGCACGATGCCGCGCCCCGCGGTCATCCACTGCACGGCGCCCGGGACCAGCACGCCCTCGTGGCCATGGTTGTCCTTGTGGCGCATGCGTCCGTCGAGCATGTAGGTGACGGTCTCAAAGCCGCGATGCGGATGGGCCGGAAAGCCCGCGATGTAGTCGCCCGGATTGTCGGTGCCGAACTCGTCCAGCATCAGGAAGGGATCCAGATCGCTCAAGGCAGGCTGGCCGATGACGCGCGTGAGTTTCACGCCCGCGCCATCCGAGGTCGGCATGCCCCGGACCTGCTGCACCACTTCGCGCTCAGACAGCTGCGACACGGATGCTCCCGTAGCGACTACGCCTGCGCCGCAGGGATGGCGGCCAGCGCCGCATCCAGTGCCTTCTGGCGATGCTCCGGCGAGAGCATCAGGCCTTCGGCGCGCACGAAGGTCACGTCCGTGACGCCGATGAAGCCAAAGATGATCTTCAGGTAGGACTCGGCATGTTCGGCCGGCGCATTCTCCGGATACACGCCGCCGCGCGAGATCGCGACAATCACGCGCTTGCCATGCACCAGCCCTTGCGGACCCGTCGGGCCGTACTTGAAGGTCTTGCCGGCCACGACGATGCGGTCGATCCAGGTCTTCAGCTGCGTGGAGAGCGCGAAGTTGTACATGGGCGCGCCGATCACCACGACATCGGCGGCCAGAAAGTCGGCGAGTATCTGCGCATCGCGGGACCCGGCAATTTGCATTTGCGCCAGGTGGTGACCGGTCAGATGCGGCAGTTCGTTGGCGACCAGATCCAGGTGCTCGACTTGGATTCCCGGCACGGCCTTCTTCCAGCGCGCCACGATCGCAGCGCTCACGGTGCGGCTGGCGGACTGTTCGCCCAGAATGCTCGAGTCGATGTGCAACAGCTTCATGCGAGTTTCCCTGATTGGAGAGACGAGGCATGAAGCTTACTCCGTGGAACAATCAATAAGAATCGGGTCCAAATGGAACATGTCGTTCCATATTTGGTGCTAATCTTGCCCCATGGAATCCCTCGACGATTTCTACTACTTCGCCAAGGTGGTGGAACATGGGGGCTACGCGGCCGCAGGAAGGGCGCTGGGCATCCCCAAGTCGCGGCTGTCGCGGCATGTCGGCGAGCTGGAGACGGAGCTGAACGTGCGGCTGGTGAATCGCTCCACCCGCCGGTTCGCGGTCAGCGACATCGGCCAGGCGGTCTATCGCCACGCCACCGCCATGCTGGGCCAGGCCGAGGCCGCCCGCGCCGCGGTCGAGTTCGCCCAGGCCGAGCCGCGCGGTGTGGTCCGGCTCAGCTGCCCGGTCTCGCTGGCGCAAAACCCCCTCGCCGCCCTGCTGCCGGAGTTCTTCCTGCGCTACCCGTCCATCCGGCTGCTCATCCACGCCAGCAACCGCCGCGTGGACGTGCTGAACGAGGGCTTCGATCTGGCGCTGCGCGTGCGCACCCGCCCCAGCGGCGAGGACGGCCTGGTGATGCGCAGCTTCGGGGAGGCGCGCGA
The DNA here is from genome assembly GCA_963726995.1 of uncultured Pseudomonadota bacterium. Classification (GTDB taxonomy): domain Bacteria; phylum Pseudomonadota; class Gammaproteobacteria; order Steroidobacterales; family Steroidobacteraceae; genus DAIDKA01. The sequence continues at coordinate 37,555 of CAVSEP010000005.1, read as the reverse complement.
ACTGCTGGTCGCATCGCGCGACTACCTGGACCTCGCCGGACGGCCTCAGCGGCCCGAGGAACTCACCGGCCATGCCACCCTGGGGTTCGCGCCGGAGGCCGACACCCAGACCTGGGAGCTCACCGGTCCGAATGGCGAGACGGTGCCGGTGCAGGTGGCGCCCCGCCTGGTCTGCCATGATTTCGTGGTGATGCGCGCCGCGGCCCTGGCCGGGACCGGCATCGCGCTGCTGCCGGAGAGCCTGGTCAGAACGGATCTGGACGCGGGGCGCCTGGAACCGGTGCTACACCACTGGACTATGCCGCAGGGCGTGCTGCACGTGGTCTTCCAGGGGCGCCGGGGCCTCCTGCCCGCCGTGCGGGCCACGCTGGACTACCTCGCCGAGCGCCTCCCCGGAACGCTGTAGGGCCAGCGGCGCACCCGCCAGCATGGGCAGACCCGTGCGTACCCACACCAGATTGCCGGCGAACTCCCGGGTGCAGCTCTCCCAGCTGGCGCGCAGGGCGCGCTCGCGACAGGCTTCAGAATTCAGCGTCAGGGCGCGGCGCGCGGCCCAGGAGAGGTTTTCATCCAGGGCGCCCGTGACGCCCTGGTCCACGACGTCAATGGGTCCGGTCACCGGATAGGCGGCCACCGGCACTCCGCAGGCCATCGCCTCCAGCAGCACCAGGCCGAAGGTATCCGTACGGCTGGGAAAGACGAACACATCGGCGGCCGCCAGATGTGCCACCAGATCCTCGCCGAACCGATAACCGGCAAACACCGCTTCCGGAAAGCGGTCCTCGAGGCGGGCGCGGTCCGGACCGTCGCCCACGACCAGCTTGGAACCGGCCCAGGGCATCTTCAGAAAGGCCTCGATGTTCTTTTCCACGGCCAGGCGCCCGACGTAGACCGCGATGGGCCGGGGCAGGTCCAGGAACTGCTTAGGTCGCGGGCGAAACAGCGCGGTATCCACGCCCCGCTGCCAGCGCCTGACGTTGCGAAAGCCCCAGCGCTCGAGCTCCGCCTGCATGCTGCGGGTGCTGACCATGCAGGCCCCGGCCGCGCCGTGGAAGCTGCGCAGCCAGCGATAGGTGAGGGACAGCGGCACCGGCAGCCGCGAACGCAGGTACTGCGGAAACTGCGTGTGATAGGAAGTGGTGAAGTGCAGGCCCGCGCGCAGGCAGTAGCGGCGCGCCGCCAGCCCCAGGGGACCCTCGGTGGCGATGTGCACGGCATCGGGCGCAAATGCGCCGATGGCCCGCGCGACCTTCGCGCCGGGCAGCAGCGCCAGGCGGATTTCCGGATAGCTGGGACACGGCAGCGTGCGAAAACCGATCGGCGTGATCAGGCAGACCTCATGGCCCGCGCCGCGCAGACAATCGACGGTGTGGCTGAGGGTGCTCACCACGCCGTTGGTCTGTGGCCGCCACGCATCAGTGACGATGAGGATCTTCATGCGCGGGGCATGATTGCCGCAATTCGTGACGATTGCGTGACAGAACCCGCCTGTCATGTGGCTGTAAAAATTTTGAGATATCTGCTTCATGCCGGTGTTTCAACACTGAATACCGAAAGACGAGGAGATGGAATGCAAAGTTTCTGGCAGGCCCTTCACACCCAACGGTGGGATGATCACCGTTACTACCACCACAGCCGCATCAACCAATCGCTGCACCTGGTCAGCGCGCTGAGCTTCCTGGCCTCCTACGCCGTTGTGTTCAAGAGCCCCACGCTGGCAGCCATGCTGGGCTGGCTGGTCGCCATGGTGAGCCGCCAGGCGGGCCACTTCTTCTTTGAACCCAAGAGTTACGACCAGGTCAACCACGCCACCCATGAGCACAAGGAGGACATCAAGGTGGGCTACAACCTGCAGCGCAAGGTCGTGCTGCTGGCCATCTGGGCGCTCTCCCCGGCCCTGCTGTGGTTCAACCCCACCCTGTTCGGCTTATTTCAGGCGCCGACCAGCACCACCGAGTTCATCAGCAACGTCGGCGTGCTGTGGCTGACGGTGGGCTTGGGCGGTCTGGTGTTCCGCACCGTACAGCTGTTCTTCATCCGCGACGTGCAGACGGGCCTGGTGTGGATCACCAAGATCATCACCGACCCGTTCCACGATGTGATGCTGTACTACCGGGCGCCGCTGGCGCTGCTGCGCGGTGAACTGATCGACCCGATGGACGATGTCACCAGCTTGGGCGCGGTCGACGACGAACCGCTCCACCAGGCCTGAAGTACCTCACGCAGCAATCTGCGCCGGATCGCACGGTTGGTGAGCGTGGCATCCGACCACCACCAGCCGTCGCGATCCATGTCCCGGGCCGCGGCGATGATCCGCTCGCACACCGCGGCAAAATCCTCATCGGTGTAATTGTGGCTGAAGATGAAGCGGCCGGTGCCCACCCAGCTCAGCGCCAGCCCATGGGCGCGCAGGTAGTACTGGAACATCCAGTTGTACTGCGAGGCGCGCGTGTAGGACACCGTCCAGATGGAGCACAGGTTGGCCACGCGCACCGGCAGTCCCGCGGCCTCGAAGCGTGCGTTGAGGGCCGCCGCGCGCGCGTTCCACAGCGCATCCAGATTCCGGTACAGCGACTGCAGCGGCTCGCCGGCCAGGCGCTGCAGGAATTCGTGCATGGCCCCCATCACGTAGGGGTGGGAGTTGAAGGTGCCGCGCGCCAGGCACACATCGGCCGGACGATCATCCCGATAGCGGCGCATCAGCTCGGCGCGGCCGCAGACCACGCCCACCGGCAGGCCGCCGCCCAGGGTCTTGCCGTAGGTGACCATGTCGGCGCGCACGCCGAAGTATTCCTGCGCGCCGCCCGGCGCCAGTCTGAAGCCGACGAACACCTCATCGAAAATCAGCACGATGCCGCGCGCGCTGCACACCTCGCGCAGCCGGCGCAGCCAGGCGCCGTACGCTTCGCGGTCGAAGCCGGCGCGCCGCCCGCTGTCCACCAGCGCACCGTCGTTGGGGGCATTGGCGTTCGGGTGCAGGGCCTGCAGGGGATTGACCAGCACGCAGGCAATGTCGCGGCGCATCCTGAGCACCTTGAGCGTCTGCTCGCTCATGTCCTTCAAGGTGTAGGTGTCGTGCGCCGTGGCCGGATTGCCGACGCCGGGCTGCACATCGCCCCACCAGCCGTGGTAGGCGCCGCAGAAGCGCACCAGGTGGCGCCGGCCGGTGTGATAGCGGGCCAGGCGCACGGCCTGCATGACCGCCTCGGTGCCGGACATGTGGAAGGACACCTCATCCAGGCCGGATATCTCACGCAGCCGCCGCACGTTGTAGGCCATGACGGGGTGAAAGGTGCCGAGCACCGGGCCCAGCTCCCGCACCAGCGCTGCGCCGCGTTCCATGCATTCCTTGTAGAAGTCGTAGCCGAACACGTTGACGCCGTAGGAGCCGGCCAGGTCGTAGAAGCGGTTGCCGTCCAGGTCCGTGAGCTCGGTGCCGGCGGAGGCCTGCATGAACGAGCCGCCCTTCAGGTTCTCGCGCACCAGGCGGCTGAACTGGAAGGGAACGCGGTAACGCGCGGTAAACTGCAGGTCGGATACCGACTGCGCCACCTCGGCCGTGAGTCCCGCAGAGCGGGCGAAGCGCGCCTTGTACAGTGCCGAGAGCTGCCAGAAGCCCGTCCGGCGCTGCCTGGCCACCGCTTCCGGCGCTTCATCGGCGGCGAAGAAGCGATCTTCCGGGTATTCGTAGAAGGGCAGCAGCCGGGCGATGCGGCGCGACCAGCGGGCATGGCCGGCGAGCGAGCGATGCTTCGCGGCCGAGAGCGCCAGGCGCAGCCGCGCCCGGTGCGCCACGTAGGCCAGCAGCAGCACGCCCGGGACGGCGAGAAGGTATGAATTCATGGGTACTTCCATCACATCAAGACGCCCGGAAAACTATTGCATGGCGATGACAATTCCATGACGGTCCGGGCCGCGCTCAGCCGGGTGGTGCAGCAGGAGGACATCAACTTCCTGCTGACCAACCGCATTCCGCGCCGCTGGCTGACGCTGTTCGTGGGCTGGCTCTCGAAGATCGAGAATCCGCTCATCAGCGTGCCGGCCATCGCCCTGTGGCGCCTGTTCTGCGACGTGGACTTGAGCGATGCGCGCGAGACGCAGTTCCGCAGCCTGCACGCCTGCTTCACGCGCGCCCTGCAGGACGGCGCGCGGCCCGTGGCCACGGATCAGGCGACGCTGGTCAGCCCCAGCGACGGCATCATCGGCGCCTTCGGCAAGGTGGTGGCCGGTGAGTGCCTGCAGGCCAAGGGCTTCCCCTACACCCTCATGGACCTGCTGGCCGACCGGGATCTGGTGCGCCAGTACCAGCACGGCTCCTACGTCACCCTGCGGCTCACCGCCGGCATGTACCATCGCTTCCATGCGCCGGCCGATTGCCAGGTCCAGCAGGTGACCTATATTTCGGGGGACACCTGGAACGTCAATCCGATCGCCGTGCAGCGCGTCGAGAATCTTTTCTGCAAGAACGAGCGGGCCGTCATCCGCCTCAGGCTCGAACCTTCCGGCCACCTGGTCACGCTGGTGCCGGTCGCGGCCATCCTGGTGGCCAGCATCCGCCTGAACTTCCTCGACGTGCTCCTGCACCTGCGCTACCGCGGGCCGAACCGCATCGCCTGCGCGGCGCGCCTGAAGCGCGGCGAGGAGATGGGCTGGTTCCAGCATGGCTCGACCATCATCGCGTTCGTGCCGCCGGGCGTGAAGCTGGCGGCAGGCCTGGCGACCGGGGCGAGGTTGCGCATGGGGCAGGCGCTGTTCACACTGGACCATGGCTGACTCCCGCCTCGCCGTCATCACCGGCACGACGCACGGCATCGGCACGGTGAGCGCCCGGGCGCTGGCGCGGGCGGGCTACGGCGTGGTGATGTTGTGCCGCAATGTCGCCGCCGCGAGCGCCCTGGCGCAGGACATCGCGCGGGAAGTGCCCGGCAGCAGGCTCGAGGTCATCCACTGTGACCTCGCGGATCTTCAGAGCGTCCGGGCCGCGGCGCACGCCGTGCTGGCGCGCGGTGCACGCATCGACCGGCTGATCAACAACGCCGGCATGGTCAGCACCCGGCGCCGGGTATCCGCGCAGGGCCACGAACTCACCTTCGCCACCAACCACCTGGGTCCCTTTCTGCTCACCCGGCTGCTGCTGCCGGCGATGCAACCTGCGGGACGGATCATCAATGTCGCCTCGCGCGTGCACTACAACGGGCGGCTGGATCTGGACAGCATCGATGATCCCCGGGCCGGCTACAGCGGCATCGCCGCCTATGCGCGCTCGAAGCTCGCCAATGTCATGGACACCCTCACCCTGGCGCGGCAACTGGCCCACGGCGACCTGCGCGTGAACTGCCTGCACCCCGGGGTCGTGGCCACCAACCTGCTGCCCGGCTGGCTGAACCTGATCCGGCCGCTGTTCAAGCGCTTCATTCTCACCCCCGAAGAGGGCGCCCGTACCACGCTGTTCCTGGCGCTCGATGAGCGCGCGCAGGCCCTGCACGGTCAGTATCTGGATGAGCACCAGCAGGTGCAGGTGCCGGCGCCGCTGGCGCGCGAGCGGGCCTTGCAGGATGCCCTACTGGCCCGCAGTACCCGCTGGACGGGTCTCGATCAGGCCGGCGCCTGAGCGCAAGCGCACTTGAACATCCTGCACAATCCGCCCCAGCCCCTCGTACAGGGCGCGCTGCGAGCGCACCAGGGCATCGGCATTGGGCACATAGGCGAGGACTCCGGTATCGCGCAGGGTCCACATGGCCGCCGGCGCCGCAATGGTGTCGATTCCGGCCTGGTTGAATTCGACCACCGAGCGGGCCATGTGCGCGGCCGAGGTGACCAGCACGACCCGGTGCACGCCGGCCCGCGCCAGAATGAGGGCGGAGAACTGGGCATTCTGATGGGTATCGCGCGAGCGGTTTTCGACCCATTCGGCCGTCACGCCCAGATCCTGGCGCAGGAACTCGGTCATCGAGGCCGCCTCGTAGCGGCTGCCGGAAATCAACACCGGCAGATGCGTGCGGCGCGCCAGGCGGGCCCCGTAAACCAGCCGCTCGAGGCTGGTGGCGCCCGGCGCCGAACTGCCGTATTCGGGTGCATTGACGCGTACGCCCCCGGCGAGGATCACGATGGCCTGGGCATCACCCGCCTTGGCCGGGTCGAGGGCCGGATAGCGCTCCGCCCAGCGCACCAGGGAATCGGCGGCAATCGGCGTGGCCAGCAGCCACAGCGCCGCGAGGCCCGAGGCGCACAGCACCACGCCGGCCAGCCGCGACTTGCGCAGCACCAGCAGCACCAGCCCCAGGCCCGCCAGCAGCAGCGGCCCGGTCGGCGGCAGCACCAGGTTCTTCAGCAGCTGTTTCCAGACAAAGTAGTCCATGTGCCCGAATGATAGCGCCCATTCAATCAAGTAATATCAGTCACGTTGTGCCATCCGATCTGACCTCAGCCAAGGATCCGACATGCCGGTAACAACCCAATCGCCCCTCACCCAGCGGCTGCTGTTCGCGCTGAACTTCTTCCGCCACCCCTTCATGCTGGGCTCGATCTGGCCCAGCTCGCCCTTCCTGGTCGAGGAGGTGCTGCGCCCCATCGACTGGGAGCGGGCGCGGGTGCTGGTCGAATACGGGCCCGGCGTCGGCACCATCACCACGGAGATCCTGCGGCGCATGCACCCCGACGCCCACCTGGTCGCGATCGAGACCAACGAATCCTTCGTGAAATTCCTCAAAGCCTCCATCGCCGACCCGAGGCTGCACGTGGTCAATGAATCCGCCGCGGATGTCGGCGGCATACTGCAGCGACTGAATCTGCCGCCGGCGCAGTACGTGGTCTCCGGCATTCCCCTGGGCAGCATGCCCGAGGGCCTGCGCGCCGACATCGTCGCCAAGACGCGCACGGCACTGGCGCCGGGGGGCCAGTTCCTGGTCTATCAGTTCACCAGCCGCGTGCTGCCGGTCCTGCAGCGTACCTTCCAGGATGTTTCGCGCAGCCGAACCCACCGCAACATTCCGCCGGCGCACCTGTTCGTGTGCGCGACCGATACCGCCTGAAGGCGCGGGTTCCGCACTAAGGCAATTCGGCCAGCGGCCGCGGGCGTGCCAGGTAGTAGCCCTGCACGAAGTCCACGCCGATGCGTTTGAGTTCCGCCAGCACCGACTCGGACTCGACGCATTCGGCCACGGTGGCGATCCCCAGGGAGCGACCGATCTTGCAGATCGCCTCCACCATGTTGCGATCCACGGGATTCGCCGCCACCTGTGCCACGAACTGTCCGTCGATCTTGAGGAAATCCACCGGCAGGGTGCGCAGGTACATGAACGAGGACAGACCGCTGCCGAAGTCATCGAGCGCGAAGCGGCAGCCGCGCTGCTGCAGCTCCTTCATGAAGTAGAGCGCATTGGACCAGTTGGTCACCGCCGCCGTCTCGGTGATCTCGAAGCACAGCCGTCGCGCCACATCGGGCGCACCGGCCTGCTCGACGACGAACTCGAGGAAAGACTGGTCCGAAAGGGAATTGCCCGACAGGTTGACCGCCAGCACCGGGGATGCCGCGCCATCCGCGGGTGCGCTGCGCAGCCGTTCCAGGGCGCGCTGGATCACCCAGCGATCAATCGCCGGCATGACGTTGTAACGCTCGGCCGCCGGGATGAACTCCCCGGCCGGCACCAGCCGTCCGTCATCGTCGCGCAGCTGCACGGTCAGCTCATGGAAGGCCGTAGGTCCCGCATCGGCGATGGGGACGATGGGCTGGAAGAACAGTTCCAGGCGGTTCTCCTCCACCGCGCGCGTCAGGCGCGCGGCCCAGTGCAGCTCGCGATGCCGCCCCACCGCGCCGTTGCCGTCGTAGACCTGGATGCGGTTGCGCCCGCCTTCCTTGGCCGCATAGCAGGCGATGTCCGCCGCACTCAGCACCGAGGCGACGCTGTCGGTGTCGCGGTTGATCTCCACCACGCCGATGCTGGCGCCCACCGTGAGGGTGCTGCCGGCCCAGATGAAGCGGTAGTTGTGGATGGCCTGGCGAATCGATTCGGCGATGCGCCCGGCCTGTGCGACCGTGGTGTCCTCCAGAAGAATGCCGAATTCGTCCCCGCCGAGGCGGGCGATGGTGTCCTGGGTGCGCACCCTGGCACGCAGCAGACTGGTCACATCGCGCATCAGCCGATCGCCCGCCTGATGCCCGCAGGTGTCGTTGACCACCTTGAACTGGTCGAGGTCCACGTACAGCAGGGCGTAGTGCTGCTCGCCGCGCTGCGCCAGCAGCAACGCATCGCGCAACCGCACGTCGAATTCGCGGCGGTTGATGAGCCCCGTGAGGGCGTCATGCGTGGCCTGATACGACAGCGCCCGCTTCAGGCGCCGCTCGCGCGTCACATCGTGCACCACGATCACCGCGCCGATCACGTCCCCGTTGCGGTCGCGGATGGGCGCCGAGGACTCCTGCACGGCCACTTCCTGGCCTTCGCGGGTCAGCAGCACCGGATGCGTGACGGGCGCGGCGGCAGGTCCCGTGCCCTGCATGCGCTCGAGGGAATGGCTCACGTGCTGGCGGGTGGTTTCGTCGATCAGGTTCAGCACCTCGCCCAGGGGACGGCCGCGGGCCTCCTCGATCGACCAGCCGGTGAGCTTCTCGGCGACCGGATTCAGGTACTCGATGAGGCCCTGGGCACAGGTGCTGATGACGCCGTCGCCGATCGACTGCAGGGTGACCTGCGCGCGCTCCTTCTCGGCGATGACCGCCTGCTCGGCCTGCTTGCGGCGGGTGTCGGCCAGCAGTCGTTCGATGGCGATGCCCGCGAGCTTGGAGGCGTGGGCGATGGATTCGGCCTGCTGTTCATCCGGCAAGCCGACCTCGTGCTGGAAGACCCCCAGGGCGCCCAGGGTCCTGCCGTCGGTGCTCTTGATCGGCGTCGACCAGGCGGCGGCCAGGCCCGACTTGAGCGCTGCGGTGCGGTTCTGGTTCCAGTAATGATCCTTGGCCATGTCCGCGACCAGCGCCGGCCGCGACAGGTACACCGCAGCCGCGCAGGAGCCGAATCCCAAGCCCACCTCGGCATTGAGCAGCACCTCGCGAAACGGTGCGGGCACCCCGGGGGCGACCACCGAGGCAAAGCGCGTCCCGCTCTCATCCAGGATGCTGACCGAACACAGGAAACCCGGATCCACCGATTCGATCAACTGGGTGACGGCCTCGAGCACGTCCGGCACCGGGGCGCCGGCGGTGAGCCGATCGAGCACTTCCCGCTCGGCTTCCGCGCGCCGCTGGCTGCGCTTGCGGTCCGAGATATCGGTGATGCTGACGCGAATCATCCGCTTGCTGCCCGAGGGCACCAGCGACAGGCGCATCTCGACGTCGAGCTCGGCGCCCTGCATGTTGCGCACCATCCACTCGAACACCAGATTCTCTCCGGCCATGACGCGCGCAGTCTTCAACTGGATTTCCTCTGCCGAGGAGGCTCCGTCGGGCTGGAACTGCGGCGAGAGTTCCATCGGACTCAACTGCAGCAGTCGCGCGCTGTCGATCCCGAACAGATGCGCGGCGTTCGGATTGGCATCCACGTACCGACCGGAATCCACGTCGAACACCAGGATGGCCTCGGGAGCGTGATCCACCAGCATGCGATAGCGCAGCTCGCTCTCGCGCAGCTGCCGTTCGGCTTCACGCCGGTCGGTGATGTCGCGCAGACACAGCACGAAGATCGCGCGCCGGCGCAGCCGCGCCCGGCTCACCGCCAGTTCCGCCGGGAACACCTCGCCGTTGCGGCGACGGCCGCGGATCTCGCGGGACGACAGATCCAGGTGCGTGTCGCCGGTGCTTTGCGCCAGCCGGTCGAGGGCTTCGGCGCAGTCGCCGCGATCGCCCAGCTGCGGCAGGAACTCCTCGATGCGCCGACCCACCGCATCCACCTCACCGCAGCCGAAGACGCGTTCGGCGGTGGGATTGAAGGTGAGCACCACGCCGAACTCATCCAGCGTCAGCACCACATCCTTGATGTTGTCCAGGACGATCTGCAGGTGATCGGAGCTTTGCTCCTGGGCTTCGAGGGCCAGGGCGCGCGCCTCGTCGGCCATCAGCTGCATGGTCTTGACGATGCCCCGGCGCTCCTCATCGACCGCGGCGTAATGGCTGCTGATGAGGCGCAGCAGGGCGGCCGCATCGGGCTGGTCGGTACCACTGCGCAGCTTCAGCTCACGTATCTGGGCCAGCAGCAGCGGATGCAGCGCCTCCATGCCCGCCACCGTGGCGGTCAGGTCCACGCGCACCACCGTGGTGGCATAGCTGGCCGTCGCCGCCGGATCGCGGACAGTGGGGGCCGCGGCCGGGGCACCCTCGGCGGGTGGCGGCTTGGCATGGAGCGGATTTGTCATAAGGGGCGCCAGAAAGACATCCCCATGATAGGAGCAGCCGCGGCGCACCCGCGTGACCGGATCGCGGTTTTCAGCAGCTTAGGACGCTGTGCTGAGCAGCTACCGCGGCTTTGCGGCCGCCGGCGCGGATGAGACGGCCGGTCCCACGACGAAGGGGATCACGAAGCTGCGGCTGAAGGCCATCGGCGGCCTCCCCCGCGGTCACCGTCGCCATCACCGTGTAGACGCCGTCGTGGCCGGGCACCAGGGTGAGGACATGATCGACGGTGGCTCCGGCCTCCATCTGTCCCGCCGGGTCGAAATCGCCGCCCTGGGTCACCTCCAGGCCCTCATCGGCGTGAAATCGCGCCTCCAGGTGCTCCAGCGCCTGGTTGGCCACCAGTCGCAGGGTCATGACCACGGGTTGGCCGGCGACGGGGCGCTGCTGCAGCTGGAACTTGAGCCCCACGGGACCATCGTCGGCGTTGCCGCCGGAGACGGCCGATACCAGGTCCGTGGGGCCGGAGTCGGCGCGGCCTCCGGGGGCGCTGGCCGAGGCCTCGTGGCGCTTCACCAGGGGCGCGCCACTGCCACCGTGGGAGTGGCCGCAGGCGCCCAGCAGGCCGCAGGCGCCGGCCACCAGCAATGCCGTCAATTTGTCCCGAACCCGTCCCATCAATGCGCCCTTGTGTTCCGGTGCCTATTGCAAAAGCGGCTGCTCGCGCATGTTAGACGATTGTTCAAGCAGGTCTAAGATGTAGTTCTCCCAATTGCGACGTTCACCGAACCAGGGGAAGGCGCGCGGAAAGGCCGGATCCTGCCAGCGCTGCGCCACCCAGGCCGCATGATGCAGCATCCGCAGCGACCGCAGCGCCTCCACCAGCAGCACCTCGCGGTAGTCGAAGTGCGCGAACTGCTGGTAGCCCTCCAGGATCTCGCCCCATTGTTTGCGCTGCTCATGAGGCGGGCCGGACAGCAGCATCCACAGGTCCTGCACCCGCGGTCCCATCATGCAGTCGTCCAGGTCGACGAATACCGGGCCGTGCTCATTCCAGAGCAGGTTGCCCAGATGGCAGTCCCCATGGATGCGGATGGCCGCCACTTCGCCCGCGGCTTCGAATACCGTCTCGATGGCTTCCAGCAGCTCGCCTGAGACCTCCTCGTAGCGCCGCAACAGCTCCTCCGGAATCAGATCGCTGGCCAGCACCACCTGGCGGGCATCCCAGCCCAGACGCTGCGAGGTGAGCCAGGGCCGCACCTGGAAGGGGCGCACGCAGCCTATCTGATGGACCCGGGCGATGGCGCGGCCCAGCAGCGTCAGCGATTCGCCGGCGTCCAGCTCCGGCGCGCGTCCGGGCATCCACGGGAACACGCAGAAGCGGTAATCCTGGAACTTGAACAGGGTTTCACCCGCGATGCGCTGCGGGGCCGCCACGGGCAGCTCGGCGGCCGCCATTTCGGCGGTGAACTCGTGTTCCTCGCCGATCTGAGCGTCGCTCCAGCGCCCCGCGCGATAGAACTTCAGCACCACGATTCCCGTATCGGTTCCCAGCTGATAGACCCTGTTTTCGTAGGAGTTCAACGCCAGCAGCCGCCCGTCGCCCTCGATGCCCACGGAGGCTGCCGCATCCAGCACGACATCGGGACTCAGTTTTTCAAAAGGGCGCACCGACGCCACGGCAGCGCCGGCGCCGATCTTTTTGTTTACCATGCGCACATCAAAGCACGGTTGTGAGGATAGGCATGGGTCGAGGAACCATTCTGGTTACGGGCGGCGCCGGTTACATCGGCAGTCACGTGGTGCTGCAGCTGCGCGAACGCGGCGAATCCGTGGTCGTGCTGGACAATCTCTCGCGCGGCTTCCGGCAATCCGTCGGCGATACCCCGCTGGTGGTGGGCGACATCGCCGATCAGGCGCTGGTCACTCGGCTGCTGCGCGAGCATGGCGTCGATACCGTCATCCACTTCGCGGCCTTCACCATCGTCCCCGAGTCGGTGCGCGACCCGCTCAAGTACTACGGCAACAACGTGTGCGGCACCCGCAATCTGTTGCAGTGCTGTGCTGAGGCCGGCCTTTCCCAATTCGTGTTCTCCTCGAGTGCGGCAGTATACGGGACCCCGACCACGGACCTGGCAGCCGAGGACTCCCCCACCGCGCCCATCAATTCCTACGGCAGCTCCAAGCTGATCTGCGAGTGGATGCTGCGTGACCTGGCCGCAGCCTCCGACCTGCGCTACGTGGCGCTGCGCTATTTCAATGTGGCCGGCTCGGACCTCGGCGGCCGCATCGGGCAGGCGACGCCGGGGGCCACCCTGCTCATCAAGGTCGCCAGTGAGGCCATCGTCGGCAAGCGCCCGCACGTCAGCATCTTCGGCACGGACTACCCGACGCCCGACGGCACCGGCATCCGCGACTACATCCACGTCCAGGACCTGGCCGCAGCCCACTTGTCGGCGCTGGATCACCTGCGCCGCAAGGGCGCCAGCGCGGTTCTGAACTGCGGCTACGGGCATGGCTACAGCGTGCGCGAGGTGCTGGAGAGCGTGCAGCGGGTCTCCGGGCACAAACTGACCATCCGGGAGGAACCGCGCCGTGACGGGGATCCGGCGGTGCTGGTCGCCCAGGCTGACCGGGTCCGGGCCCTGCTGGGTTGGACCCCGAAACTGGATGAACTGGACACGATCGTGCGCAGTTCCCTGGATTGGGAGGCCAAACTGCTGCGGGAGCCCTGGTGAGACTTAATGCCGCGCGACGACTGTCACGTCGGACCCCGATAGCCCTGGCGTAGAATGCCCAGCATGCGCTTCCTTTGGCCCAAGTCCTTGAGTGGTTTGATGCTTCTGGGTGTCGCGGTCATCGCGGTGCCGCTGCTGGTCGCCATTTTCAATGCTGCGCTGCAGATGCAGCAGCTGGCCGATGCCACGCGTATCGTCACCGCGCAGGGCATTGGGGCTGCCCGGGCCAGCGAGGACCTGATGTCCGAGGTCCTGATCCTCGAACGCGCCACCCGGCTCTACCAGGTGACGGCGGATGCGAAGTACCTGGACCTGTACCGGGAGCATGATGTGCAGCTCACCCGCTCCCGGGTGCAGCTCACCCGCCAGCTGCGTTCCGCGGCCAGCGCTCAGGCGCTGGGCCAGCTCGGTGCCCTGCAGGCGTCGCTGGCGAACCAGGTGTTTGGCGCCACGTCGAACAACGCCACCGTTGGCGCGGCCCTGTCGCAGTTCTCGCAGATGGGCGCCCTGGCGGAACGCATTGCCGTGCAGAGCAAGGTCGAGATCGATGCCCAGATTACCGACATAGAGAATCGCACCAGCAGGTCCCAGAAGCTGCTGCTGTGGCAGAGCGGTCTGCTGATTCCGCTGGCGGTGTTCGCCATCGTGATACTGACCTTGGGCGTCGGCAAACCGCTGCGGCGCATTGACCGGGCGATCAGCGAGCTGGGGCGCGGCAATCTCTCGCATCCCATCAGCGTCAGCGGACCGAAGGACATCGAGCGACTGGGCAGACAGCTGGAATGGCTGCGCGGCCGGCTGCTGGACTTCGCGGCCGAGCGCAATCGCTTCCTGCGCCACATGTCGCATGAGCTGAAGACCCCGCTGGCGAACATCCGCGAGGGCACCGAGCTGCTCATGGATGGGGCCGTGGGGGCACTGGATACCAACCAGCGCGAAGTGACCGGAATCCTGCGCGAGAACGGCCTGAAGCTGCAGCGCCTGATCGAGAACCTGCTGTCCTTCAGTGCCTGGCAGACCAGCAGCGTGGGACTGGAGACCAGTGAGTTTCGGCTGCGCCCCCTGGTCAAGCAGGTGCTGGAGAACCAGCAACTGACGCTGCTCGGCCAGCGCGTGCGACTGGACGTGAAGATCGAGGATGTCACCCTGACCGCCGACCGGGGCAAGGTGCGCCTGATCCTGGACAATCTGCTGTCCAACGCCATCAAGTATTCACCCAAGGGCGGCGCCATCTACCTCTCGGCGCAGGCCCACGAGCAGCAGTTGCTGCTGGATGTGGCGGACACCGGGCCCGGAATTCCCCACGACGAGCGGGCGCATATCTTCGAGGCCTTCTACACCGGCAAGGCGGCCCGCGGCACCAGCGTGAAGGGCACCGGCATCGGCCTCTCGGTGGTGCTGGAGTTCGTGGCCGCGCATGGCGGCACCGTACAGATCATGGACGGCCAGTTCCCCGGGGCCCACTTCCGCATCACCATGCCGCTGCTCAATCTCAACAGCTCCGGCACCGAAGTCGCACCGACGCGCACGGCGGCGGACGGCACCGGCCCCAGCCGCTCCAAGGACCAGGCCAATGCTGCCTAGTGCGCGCGGCACCCTCGCACTGTTCGCGGCGCTCAGCGCCGGCCTCGCGCTGGTCGGCTGCAACACCCTGGGCGCCAGCCGCGATGTTCCGCCGCCCGATCGACCCCCGACGATCGATCGGGCCGTGACCCAGGCGGCCCTGCTCGCCAGCTACCTGGAGACCCTGCAACGCGTGGTGCAGGGCGCGCCGGCCGAACAGGCCGAAATCCTCAGCGGCGCCCGGCGTGACTTTGAAACCGCGCCGACGCCCAGCCACGAACTGCGCTACGCCATGATACTGGCCACCCCAGGCCATCCCGGCACGGACAACGCCAAGGCGCAGAAACTGCTGCGCGAATTGATCGCCACGCAGGAGACCCTGCTGCCGGCGGAGCGTGCCATGGCCTTCCTCACCCTGCGCAATGTCGAGCAGACTCTGTCGCAAAACGCGGACATCGCGCGCTTATCCGCCGCGGCCGATCATACTGACCGGGACCGCATGGCCGCCCTGAATCGGCGCCTGCAGAATGAAATCGACGACAATGCGCGATTGCGCAAGGAACTGGACGACGCCCATGCGAAACTGGATGCCATTGCCAACATCGAGCGGGCGTTGAACAAACCCAAGGCCCCCGGGGGAACGCCACAGTGACCGTCACCAGCAAACGAAAGGCACGCATCCTGGTCGTGGATGATGATCCGGGACTGCTGCGCCTGCTCACCATCCGCCTGCGCGCCGAAAGCTACGATGTCGAAGCCGTCGAAGGCGGCCCGCAGGCCCTCGCGGCCGCCAGCCGCTTCCGGCCCGATCTGGTCATCACGGATCTGCGCATGGAGCCGATGGACGGCATCGCCCTGCTCAAGGAACTGCAGAACCGCTGGCCCGGCCTTAAGGTGATCATGCTCACCGCCCACGGCACCATTCCGGATGCCGTGCAGGCCACGCAGATGGGCGCCTTCGGCTTCCTGACCAAGCCGGTGGACAAGCAGGAGCTGCTGGACCAGGTGCAGAAGGCGCTGCGTATATCCGGCTTCGGCTCCTCGGATGAGGACTGGCGTTCGGAGATCATCACCCGCAGTTCCGTCATGGAGGAAAAGCTCTCCCAGGCCCACATGGTGGCCGGCACCGATGCGCGCGTGCTGATCACCGGCGAGAGCGGCACCGGCAAGGAAGTGCTGGCGCGCGCCATCCACAAGGCGAGCCCGCGCCGCAACAAGGAATTCGTGGTCGTCAATTGCAGCGCCATGGCCGAGGAACTGCTGGAAGTGGAGCTGTTCGGCCAGGAGAAGGATGCCAGCGGCGCCGCGCGCAGCCTGCCGGGTCTGTTCCGGGCCGCGGACGGCGGGACGCTGCTGCTGGATGAAATCGGTGACATGCCGATGCGTCTGCAGGTGAAACTGCTGCGCGTCCTGCACGAGAACGCAGTACGGCCCGTGGGCGGCACCGACGCCGTGCCCGTGAACGTGCGGGTGATTTCCGCCACCCGCCGCGACCTGCAGCAGCTGATGCAGCAAGGGCAGTTCCGCGAGGATCTGTACTACCGCCTGAATGTCGTGCACATCGAGATGCCCTCGCTGCTGCGCCGGCGGGAGGACATTCCGCTGCTGGTCGCGCACTTCCTGGCCGTCATGGCCGGCGAGAGCGGCGCCCGCAAGATCTATGCGCCCGAGGCGGTCGAACTGCTCGCCACGGCCGAGTGGCCCGGCAACATCCGCCAGCTGCAGAACGTCGTGCGGCAGAACGTCGCGCTCTCGCAGACACCGATCATTCCCGTGGAGCTGGTCCAGCAGTCCTTGGGCGGCGGCCAGGGTAAGCTGCCCTCCTTCGATGAGGCGCGCGATGAGTTCACGCGCAGCTACCTGTCACAGATCCTGCAGATCACCGGCGGCAACGTCAGCCAGGCCGCGCGCCTGGCCAAGCGCAACCGCACCGATTTCTACAAGCTGCTGGGCCGGCATCAGCTGACGCCGGAGGAATTCAAGCAGCGCTAGCATCCTGTCGATCTGACGATCGGAGCCGATGCACCCGCCGGCCGGAAAGCCCGATTTCGGGGCCGCTGGACGCCTGACTCAGGGCAGCAGACCGTAGACGGTCATCGCCTTCTGGCCGACGACGTACACCTTGCCGTTGGCGACAGTAGGCACGACGAACTTCACGGCATTTACCCCCGCATCGGCGCTCAAGGTGTCACTGCTCCAGAGGCGGTTGGCGAGATTGGTCGCATCATAGGCACGCAGCACCGCCGACCCGTTAGTGCCCGTGTCCGAAGTCTGCCCGGCGCTGTTGGTATCCAGTGCCCACAGCACCCCGTTGGTCGAACCGCTGGCAGAGATGACGGTATTGGCCCCCGGAAAGTGATACAGGTCCGTGCTCTGCGAGGCGGGCGATGTCCCGAGCACGCCGTTGGAGATCGCGTACGCCTTCACGGTATCGTCGATGGCACCGATGTACACGCTCGACCCCCAGACGCTCACCGTGCTAAAAATGCCGTTGGTGATGCCGGGGCCCTGGTTGTTCACCAGGACCGTCTGCAGGTTCGAGTTGCTGCCCGAGTTGTAGCGACCCATGGTGTCGCGGTCGATCAGGAAGAGCTTGGCCTCCTTGTCGGCGGCGATCATCAAATGGGGATGTGCGCTCGTGCCGAGCGCGTCGGGCAGAACCGTGACCCCGCCGGAACCCAGATCGTAGTCACCGCTTTGCAGGGTAGACTGATCGGCGGGCGTAAAGAAATCCTTGATGGCAAGGCTGTTCGATGGGTCGAGCTTGACCACCGAGTCGCCGAAGTCATCGCTCCCGGACGTTGGCGGCAGGGTATTCGACGCATCGAATGGGCCGTTGGCAGTCGACACGTAGACGTAGCCGCTCGAATCGGCAGCCGGTCCGGCACCTGCCATCCACACGGCGCCCCCCTCGCTGGTGGGTGTCGTGTTGAACTGCGCGGTCTGCGTCAGGGTGGTCGGATCGAAGGCAATGACGAAGCCGTAGTACCCGCCGACATCGCCGTGCGAGCCGAACGGCACGTAAATCGTGTTGGTGCTGCTCAAATACAGCAGACCCGGCCGGTTCATCTGATTGAGGCCGAAGTTGACGCCGTTGTCGTTGTAGGTCGGGTGAATGACCTGGGGGGAATTCGCCTTCTCAGCGCCTGTCGTCAGAGCGAGCGCATGCAGCCGATTGACGTAGGTGGAACCGGTCTCTTTGGTATTCACCACAACATAGAGCGCATTGGCCCCGAGGCTAATGGCTGGCGTGCCGCTGATTCCGAGCTCGCCGGGAAGATCCGCACCGGAACCGCCGTCACCGGTGTCGCCCGGAGGCACGGTTGTCACGCCCGAACTCAGGAAACTGGTTTTCCAGTACTGCACACAAGGACTCGCATCCGCATCGAGGGCATACACGCTGTCGTGCTCGGTCGCAACGAACACCACATTGTGGGTGCCGCCGGCGATCGACAGATTTGCAACATATAGCGGCTGTGCGTAGATCGGAGCCGTCCAGGCTCGCAGGTGAACAGCTTGCCGAACGCGCCCGGCGTGGCCGAGCACGTGCCGGCGTCAGCGCGTACTCGCTGCAGATTCTGGCCAGTTCGCGGGCATTGTCGAAGCGCTGCGTCGCGTATGCCGGTCGAGATCCGTAACCGCGATACTCGAGCTCGCCGAGGTGCCCGGACTCGCGACGCTCGTCGCCGTCAGCGTGTGCACGACCGGCGGTCGCTGGCGGTGCGTACACGCCGCCGGCGGAAATCATACCCACCGTAGCGTTGCCATCCGGCGATGCCGTCCACTGCCCACGTCACGGCAGTGTTGGCCGTTACCCGTCACCGTGGGTGTGAACGTCTGCCCGACTCGCCGTCGTCACGGCTGCCCGTTGCGGGCTTCAGCGTGACGGTTACGCCGCTCGCCGGGTTTACGGTGAGCGTCGCCGCGTTGCTCGTCTTGTTCCCGGCGGTGTTGGTGACCTGGACGCTGAACGTCGCGCCGTTATCGCCGCTCACCGTCGCCGGGGTCGTATAGCTCGCGCTCGTCGCACCCGCCGATCGGTGCGCCGTTCTTGGACCACTGGTAGCTCAGCGGGGCGGTACCGGCGGCCACCACGGTAAAGGTGGCCGTCGCACCCACCGTGACACTCTGATTCTGGGGTTGAGTCGTGATCGTGGGCGCCACGGCACAGCAGTTACCGTGAATGTCGCCGAATTGCTGGTCTGGCTCCCGGCGGCGTTGCTGACCTGAACGCTGAACGTCGCGCCATTATCGCCGCTCACCGTCGCCGGGGTCGTGTAGCTCGCGCTCGTCGCCCCCGCCGATCGTTGCGCCGTTCTTGGACCACTGGTAGCTCAAAGGCGCGGTACCGGCGGCCACCACGGTAAAGGTGGCCGCCGCACCCGCCGTGACACTCTGACTTAGGGGTTGGGTCGTGATCGTGGGCGCCACGGGCGCAGCTCACCGTCAATGTCGCCGTCTTGCTTGTCTGGCTGCCGGCGGCGTTGGTGACCTGAACGCTGAACGTCGAGCCGTTGTCGCCGCTCACTGTCGCCGGGGTCGTATAGCTCACGCTCGTCGCCCCGCGCGATCGGCTGCGCCGTTCTTGGACCACTGGTAGCTCAAAGGCGCCGTCCCCGTGGCGCCACACGCTGAACATCGCGGTCGAGCCCACCGTCGACGCTTTCGCTCTGTGGCTGCGTCGTGATCGTCGGCGCGGTGTCGCCCGTAGCCGGGGGAACGTTGCTTGTGGAACCCGATCCACCGCAAGCGGCAAGACCGCCCATCCAGAGCACGGCGAGCGCGGTGAGGGAACGTTGTCGCCAGCCGGCGGCGTTGCCTCGGTCAGCGGTGCTTGGCGATCTGTCCAATGTGCGATTCCCTGATGCCGACATGTCGATGCAATGCCCACTTTAACAATCAAAGGCGATTCTGACAGAGCAATCGACAGCGCATCCAATGTCGCCGAGCAGCGTCACCCCGGTGACGCTTGCGATTTGTGGTTGTCGGGTCGTGATCGGGATGCTCATTGCCGACGCTGAAGCGGAATGCCACCGAGTCGTCAGCCGCAGGATCGATCGGTCAAGACCGACAGGCCGCTAGGGCTCGCGCGCAAATTGCCGGCATCGATCTGGTGCTTTTCCAGCAGATCGTAGAGCGTGGGGCGGGTGATGCCGAGAAACTCGGCCGCCCGTGAGACATTGCCGCGGGCCACTGCCAACGCCTGGCGCGCGGCCTGGGCTTCGGCACGCTGGCGTGCGGCCTGCAGGTTCAGGTGCTCGGTTTCCTCAGCCAGATCGGCCAGTCCCAGATCCGCCGCCGTCACCACCGCCCCCTCGGCCATGATGACCGCGCCCTTGATACGGTTTTCCAGTTCACGGACATTGCCCGGCCAGGGATGTGCCTGCACGGCGCGGATGGCATCCGGCGCAAGCCGCGCACCGGGCGCCCATAGCGTTCGGCCGTCTGCTGCAGCACCCATTGCGCCAGCAGCAGGCAGTCCGCCTGCGCTCCCGCAGCGGCGGGAGCGGATGGTCACTTCGCTGATTCGATAGAGCAGGTCTTCACGAAATCCTCCCGCAGCGATCAGTTCCTCCAGCTTACGGTTCGTGGCACAGATGATGCGCGCCTCCAGCGGTATTGGCGTGTGGCCGCCAATGCGCTCGACGGTACGCTCCTGCAGTACGCGCAGCAGTTTGGCCTGCAGTGACAGCGGCATTTCACCGACTTCGTCCAGGAAAATCGTCCCGCGGCTGGCCACTTCGAATTTCCCGAGAGTGCGCTTGGCGGCGCCGGTGAAGGCACCCTTCTCGTAGCCGAACAATTCACTCTCCAGCAGATTGTCGGGAATGGCCGCGCAGTTGATGGCAATGAAGGGTCATGGGCGCGGCCCGACAGGCGATGCAGCGCCCGGGCGATGAGCTCCTTGCCGGTGCCACTCTCGCCCAGCACCAGCACCGTTGCGGCGGTCGGCGCGACTTTCTGCACCGCTCGGCACAGGCTGCGCATCGCATCGCTGGTCCCGATGATGCCCTCCAGTACCATCGATCCGGTCTGCGCGCGCAACCGCCCGTTCTCCTCCTCCAGTTCGCGCATCCGAAAGGCGCGCCGCGCCACGATCGAGAGCACCGCGGCATTGAGCGGCTTGTGATAGAAATCGGTGGCGCCAAGCCCAATGGCCTTGACGGCCAGATCCCGCCCGTCCTGCCCGGTCATGGCGATGATCTTGGTGGCGGGAGCGAGATTCAGAATTTGTCGCAGCAGTGCCAGGTTCTGCAATTCGCCTGCAGCATCCGCCAGCCCCCAGATCGAACAGCACCACGTCGGGTTCCAGGCGGCGCATGAGCGTCAGCGCCTTGTCGCTGACCGGGCTGCAGGTCACGTCAAGATCAGAGAACACGGCGGCCAGTTGTGCCGACTCGTCGGCATCGTTCTCGAGGATCAGGAGTTTGCGACGCTCGCTCAAGTACCCGACTCCATGGCAGTCGATCACAGTTCGGAAGAACTTTACGCCTGGAGTGTAAAGAGTACCGGCAGCCTCGACGCATAACGTCCCGATAAAGTGTGTCGCGCGTCACATTGTCGGCCATCCCTGTCCGTGGTTGGACCACAGCATGGCGCAGCCGCGCGCGCGACTATTCGGCGCTGTGCGCCGCCGGAATCGCCGTGCCGAGCGAGTCAAAAAAGGATGCGTAGTGCCGATCGAGATCCTGCCGGTACCGGTCCACTCCCGCCCGAACATAGGGTTTGAGTCGGTCCAGCTCGCTCTCCAGCTCCTTGAAGCGCTCGATCAGGTTCTCTGGTCTTAGATTTGCGAGCGGCAGCCGGTAGCGGGCCAAGCCGAAGTCGCCGACCAGAGAATCCAGTTTGGCGTGATCGGACAGCGCGATGATCGGTTTGCCTTGGAGGAGCCCCAAGACGAGATTGTGATAGCGCGCGGAAATCACGACCTCTGTATCCGCAAGTTGGTGCAGCAGCTCCGCGACGGTATGCACCGGTTCAACCTTCAACATCGGCTCCTGGGTGGAAATGCCGAGTTTCGTTGAGCAGCCCAACGAATTCATTGACCACCGGATTGTCGAAACGCATGTCTCCGATCAGAAGGCGGACACTGTACCCTGCTGCGTACGACCACGATATGAACTCGGCCATCGTCCGCAGGTACTCCAGAAACTCCCGGCGGGACCCCGTATGGCGGCTATCGGCCGACCCGTAGTCCTTGAGTCCGAGGCCTATGACCGGACGCCGGCCGCCGCCAGCGGTCCGCTGCGGCAGGTTGTCCTGAGACAGCCCGAAGACCACATCCGGACACACGACATCGCCGCTGGTATCGAATCCAATTCCCTCCAGGCAGTCCCGCGAGGCCTGGTCTCGATAGCTGCGGAAGTGGGCGATTCTAAGGCTACTGCGGAGAAACCAGCGACTGACCGGATGATCGATGTGGGACCGGCCCCAACGCTGAGAAACACCACCTTGGTGCGAAGGATTCCTGCCAGCAACGACAGCCGAAAGATATCGTATGGCCATCCGTACGGCCCGGACAGATAGTCCGCAACAATACCGGTGCCGGCGACAATGAATACATCCGTCCGGCTCATGGGCCCCGATACTTCTGATCCATTGCACAGGCTCGCGGAACAGCCAGCGCCGCAAGAAGCGCAGCAATCGCTTCAGGCGGGGATTGCTTTCGGGCACTCCGTTGCTTCGAGGCACTTCACGAACCACGGCGGACGGCACGGCCGCGATTTGATTGTCGCGCCTGAACATCATCCGGGTTGGTGCAAAAGCACAGCAGCTGCGCTCCAGGTTCGTACTTCGACACCTGTTCAATGACCGCCTGAAGCGTGCATTCATTGCCGAGATTGCCGGCACCAAAGTTTCCGTAGAAGCCAATTCTCATATCCTTTCCGCCGGCGCTGTCCTCAAAGCACAAGCTTGCGCGCGTGGAAAGCTTCGGCGAAGCGGGAGGGTGAGTTGCACTCAACGCCGCGCAGCCGCAGATGACCCCGGAACAGCTCCTCGTCGAACCACTGGTGGCCGCGCTGCGAGGGGAAGCTGTCCAGGAGAACGGCGATCTTGTGGTCTACCGTTGGCGCGGACAGTGCGCAATAGACTCCGGGATGCTGCAGATCACCCTCGTACTTAGGGATCTCGTATTCGAGAACCGCGTGATTGCGGAATGTGTTCCACGTGAGCTCGGCGACAACGCGGTGATCCTGGTGACGGTCGGACAGGAAGTGCGTCAGTATCAGGTCCGGCGTCACGCGTGTTCGCAGCGCCTCGAAGGCATCCTTGATCTGCTCAGCCGCGTAGGGGAAATAGCTGACGCGGAAGCGCTGGACGTCGACGTGGACCAGCGCGTCAGGTCCGAGCAGTGCGGCAGCAGCCGCTCGGGTTTCCGGCTCGCGGACCGAACCGCCCCCGGAGAACACGACCCACTCGAAGCGCAGCTGCGGATGGCGCCGATGCAGCTCGACCAAGGTGCCGCCGCAACCAATCTCGATATCGTCACAATGTGCGCCAAGGCACAATACGGTGCCCTGTGCCGGCAGCTCCGGCCTGAAGTGCAGCATCACCGCTTCCTCATGCCTGATCCGCGATCTGCTCCAGGCGCCGGGCCCGGTCCTGCATCGCCGCCGTCGGGGGCAATCCCAGCGTCTCGAATGCCGCGCTGATTCTGTGCAGCCAGTCATGCCGTAGCGCGGCATGCCGCACGTTGGCCCGCCGCGCCGCCGGCACCCGTCCCGGATCGGCATCCAGCTCGGCGAGGATCCGCACGATGTCCGGAGAGTCATACGGCAGGTGGATCACCGCGTCCGGCCAGTCGAACTGGCTCTTGAAGGTCTCGCAGCGCGGCTCCTCGCCGATCATGATCGTGCCTGCGGCGGCGCCTTCGTAAAAGCGCGCCGAAATCTCCTCGCGGCCGGCCGTGAATTCCGGATTGTTCACGCGACTGCGATTCGCAATGTAGTAACGGCTGCGCTTCAGCAACGCCGCCAGCATCTGGCGATGATCACGCGGGTTCTCCACGCGGAAGGTACGCTGTTTCATAGTCGGCGCCGCTGGCGGCCACCGTGTCGTAGTAGTAGAAGAACTGTGCCGCTTTCAGCATGCGCCACCAGTGCCTGGTGCGTAATCTGAGAACGGCGGCCAATGTTACACAGATCGATCGGGCGCGGCTGATCCATGGACGCGGGCGCAAAACGCAGCACATCGGCACCGAGCGGCAGGTAGCTGCACGGCCGGCCGGAAACCCGGGCGATATCGGCGGCGCTGTTCCGTATTCCGACAAAGATATGATCGAATTGCGACAAGCATTTCGACCAGGTACTCGGGCAACCATTCCGACCACACTTCCGTGATGAAGCATGCGGCCTTGTGGCACCGCTGACGCCAGTTGGGAATCGACGCCAGTGCGTACAGCTCATAGGCATGGCTGAACATCGGGAAGAACAGCTCATAGTCGCGCTGCAGGACCACCTTGTTCGACGGGTAAGGCGCGAGCCGGCGCGCCAGCCGCGGCGATCCTGTGGCGAAACGGGCCAGCTTGTAGGCGCGGCGCGAGAACTCCAGCGCTGGCAAGTCGGTCGCGTCGATGCGTTGCGCGCCGGTGACGGCCGTCAGGGCGTCTTCAAACTCGTAGACCATGCAGTAGGCAACCAGATCCGAGATCCGGCGCTGAGATAAAAGCAGCACGTTTCCTTGCAGCGGTCCGCCGCCGCGAACGCGCACGCGCCCTCGGCCTGCGCACGGCCCTGAGCAGGGCCGTCGGCGACGCCTGCCTGGGCGTAGTCGGGCGCCCATGATCAGGCCGTCTGGCGCCACACCATCCATGGACATTCCCGGCGGGCCTCCATCCGATCAAATGTAATCTTGTCCTTGAAGGTGTCCATGCACCGCCAGAAGCCGTTCCAGCGGAACGCGCTCAGCTTGACGGGCGGCAATCAGACGCTGGAACGGCTGCTCGACCAGCTCATCACCCTCGTTAATGTAATTGAAGATCTCCTTGCGAAACGAAGAAGCCCCCGTTGACCAGCAGTTCCTGGTCGGTGATGGGGCCGATGCTTGACACAAACGCCGTCCGGACCGATGCGCGTCGCGTGGAACGAAGACTGAGAGGTTGGACACCGCCACGAAGCTCGCCATCGTGTTCCGGGACTTGAACTCGTCCAGCTGGCGGTCCAGTGGCAGATCAGAGAGGCCATCACTGTAATTGGCCAGGAACATTGGATCCTCTCCCAGATACTTGCGCACCCGAAGCAGACGCTGGCCAATATTGGTATGCAGGCCCGTATCCACGAACGTGATTTTCCAGTCTTCCATATCCCGCTGGTGAAGTTCGACGTGGCGTCCGCCGTCGGACAGCGTGAAGTCATTGGACAACGCGTCGTTGTAGTTCAGGAAGTACTCACGGATCATGTCGCCGCGGTAACCCAGGCACAAAATGAATTCTTTGTGACCATAATGGGCGTAGTAGCGCATCAGGTGCCAAAGAATGGGTCGAATCCCAATATTTACCAGCGATTTTGGTACGGTGTCTGAGTGCTCGCGCAGTCGAGTCCCAAGTCCGCCGCAGAACAGCACAACTTTCATTTTGATTCCCTTTCCTCAAAATAGAATAGCATCCACTTGCGTCGCCAAACTACTGATCCGCGACGGCAATTTCTGCGCGAAATCCCAATTCCGCTACATAATCCAACAGCACGTCGGTCGGGCACAGCGGCAAACTGTGACGGACATCTCGGCATCCGACACGAACTGACTGCGGCGCGGCGCGCCGCCCATACAGACCCGCCCACGGGGTTGCCATTGTGCGGCCCCGAAAGTCCATCCTCTGATCCGCCCCACCCGTCAGCGGCCGGGAGCGGACGATCGGCGCCCGCAGTATGTGCTTACCGACGTGAACAACCGCCGCCGTACACTGTGGCGGTTCAGCAGCGTGATCGCTGAACACTTGCGAGCGAGCCGGAGCGTGCTCTCACCTGCCACCGTAAGCGGCACGTAAGCTCAGTAGCGAAGCACCACCGCCGCAGTCAATCCGGTGGAAATTCACCCTGCGGCGGCGCATCTGACGCGTCGCATTGCGGAACGCGCCTGGCGGCCCTACCTACCAAGGCGCTCTCGTCGTCGCAGACTTGACGCTGGACTGGGAGACCTTCGCGGCAGCTGATTGCACTGCAATAGGTCATAACGATAAGTATGTCATATCCTTGCATTTTCCATTTCGAATATCATGTCATTCTCGTCAATCGACATCTGACTTGCCACCCAATTGAAGCTCAAACGTCCAATAGAGCGCCCGCTTCCGCTTGAGGAGCAGAATTCAGCGTCGCTTGCCGGCCGATCGGTCGGCAAACGGTTCTCAAAGAAGGGACTGGGCATCGCGGTTGGCATTCTGATCGTGGCCGTCCTACTCGCGGGGCTGGAATTTCGCTGGGCGGGACCGGTTGCCATGCGCAAACTCGTCGGCTTGCTGCCCGACGTGAGTTGGTCGGATCTCGGGGACATCGGCCGTCCAAAGGCCGGCTTCCTGCTCGCCAGACTGCTGCGGACCGGCGATCCCTACGCTTCCATCTACAGTCCGGCGGATTCGGCAGCCGACCGGGCCCGCGGCAAGGAACTCTTTGCGGGCACCTGCGCCAAATGTCATGGCCGCGAGGCCAGCGGCGGCATGGGACCGGCGCTGGTCGGGCGCGCGTTGCTGCACGGGCAAAGCGACTGGGCGATGTACCGCACCATCACGGGTGGCATTGCCGGGACGGCGATGATGGGGGGAGTGATATCGCGCGCGGATACCTGGCGGGTAATCTCTTACCTGCGCTATCTGAACGCGGCACACAGCGTGTCCGGCAGTGGCGCGACAAGCGCGCGAACGGATTCGACGGTAAGAACGGCATCCCTGGGCCCCGCACCGGAGCTCACGAATCGCGATCTGCTCGATGCCGGAACTGCGGCGGGTCATTGGTCCATGCCCGCAGGGAGCTACGATGCCCAGCGGTATTCCCGCGATACGCAGATCAATACCGGCAATGTCGCCCGGCTGCAGGCGGGGTGGGTGCACCAGTTTGCGACCGTCGCCGCAGCCAACGAGTCGACACCGGTCGTGGTGGGCGATTATCTGTACGTCACGGTCCCGCCCGGATCGGTCTATGCGCTCGATGCGAAATCCGGCGCCGAGGTCTGGCATTACACGCGGCAAATGCCCGCTGATTTACGGGTTTGCTGTATTGCAACGACCCGTGGCGTATCGGTGCTGGGCAAGCGAGTTTATTTCGGGACGTTGGACGCGCATATCGTGGCGCTGGACTCAACGACCGGTGAGGTTGTATGGGATCGGGAGGTTACCCCCCACGCAACCGGCTACAGCATCACGGCTGCGCCTTTGCCAATCGACGATGTCGTGATCACGGGGATCGCCGGCAGCGAATTTCCAACCCGCTGCTTCATCAGCGCGTACGACGCAGCCACGGGTTCTCTGCGCTGGCGATTCTATTCGGTGCCGGCACCGGGAGAACCTGGCAGCGAAACCTGGGGCGGCGATTCATGGAAGACCGGCGGCGGCGCCACCTGGGGTTCGGGGGCCTATGACCCGCAGTTGGGTCTGCTGTACTGGGGCACGGGCACCGGATCCCCCGACTTCGACCACAGCAGGCGGCCAGGCGACAACCTCTACGCTGATTCAATGCTGGCCCTGAATGTGAAGACCGGGAAGCTGGTTTGGCACTTCCAGTTCCTCCCCGGGGATGATCATGATTGGGACTCCACCCAAACCCCCTCGCTGATCAACGTCAACGAGGACGGCGTCGCACGCAAGCTGCTCGTCGTGGCCAACCGCGGCGGCTTCTTCTATGTGCTGGACCGTGTCACCGGCAAGTATCTGCGAAGCGTCCCCTTCGTGAATCAGACCTGGGCAACGGGCATCGCGCCCTCCGGCCGGCCGATACGAGCACCGCATTCCTCACCCAGCGAACAGGGCACCTACGTGCTGCCCAGCGTGAACGGGGCGACCAACTGGTGGCCCTCCTCCTACAGCCAGAGCACGGGCTACTATTATCTCAACGCCGAGGAGGGCGGCGGTCTGTTCTTCACCACTCGTGCCGAACGACCGACCGCAGGGCGCATGTACCTCGGTGGTACCACAACGTTCGCGGAATCGTTCGCTGACTTCGTGGTGGCGATCGACCCGGCCACTGCGAAGATTGTCTGGAAGCAGCCGAACACCACGGTCAATAGCGCGCCGCGCGGCGGCCTGCTGTCCACGGCCGGCGGGCTGCTTTTCGGATCCGATGGTCCGGTGCTGTATGCGATGGACGCCAGAACCGGAAATCGACTCTGGTCATTCGATACTGGTGGCCACATCAGCGCCACCGCCTGTTACATTCCGCCGCGGCGAGCGGCAAATAGTGGCGGTGATGGCCGGGCAGGACCTGTTCACCTTTGCCCTGCCGACACCGTGACCAGGCCGCCGCCAACCCGTACAGCCGGTTGAGAGCCCGCCGCTAGGCGGCCGCGCCCACCCGGTTGCCGGAAGCGGCCACGATCTCCTCCAGCCAGGTTTCGCCGCGGAATGCCGGTACTGCTCGGCTCGCAGCGAGTCCGCCAGACGCCCGGCCGGCAGCTCGACGTCGTCGTAGGTAGAGCGGCGATCCTTCTGCGATGTCGCGGACGAGCTGGCAGCCCTCGACCAGACCCTCGGGCAAATAGCGCCCGCTGCTCATCTCGTCGACATTCGCGGCTTCGCCATAGGTCATGTACATGCCGTAGTCGTCGAGAATCTCGCCCGCCTTCAGATCGCGCTTGGCGACGGCGCACACCTCGACCACCGGGCCGCCCAGCGGCGTGCGCAAGCTGTCGCGGAACAGCGACCACGCGGGCGATCGAGTTCGGCACCTCGAAATGCACCAGGTGATAGGGCATGAAGAACGAATACAGCGGTCCCTCGCCCATCTTGTAGAGATTCAGATAGTGCTGCTGCTTGGGATCCGGGTGCTCCGCCAGGCAGTAGACCTTGGTCAGCGGCGTGCCGACGACGTAATCGATGATGCCGCCGAGTGCGCGCAGCTCGTCGATGTCGTAGAGCTTGCCGATCTTCATGATGTCGCCGCGTATTCGAGGCCGCGCGACATGCCGCGCGAGCGCACCTTGAAGCCGGTGGCATTGGCGACGATCGTCTGCTCGAAGCTGATCTTCGAGCCGTCGGCGAAGCTCGTCACCATCGCCGGGTTCTGGCCCCAGCGCTCGGCGAAACCCTTCTGCGTCGTCGGGTTGCGATAGGGGTCCTGCAGCCCTTTCACGTTGCCGATGACGCGCGGGGTGAGGCCGAGGCCCTTGACCCAGCGGTAGAGATTCATCTGCACGCCCGGGCTCGTCGCCGTCGCAGGCCGACAGAATGACGCCATTGCTATCTTGCGCGCATACACCTGCAGGATCGGCCCGATGGTCGCGTCGATTTCGGCGTTCATCAGCACGACGTCCTTGCCGTGCTTGAAGGCCTCGAGCACGACATGGGCGCCGAACTCGACCGAACCGGTGACGTCGACGATCACGTCGATCTGCTTCAGAGCGCGGCAGATGAAGAACGGGTCCTCGGCGACAGCCGGCCGGCCCCGCGGATGGCCTCATCCAAGGCCTGCTGGGTGCCGCGAGTCGGCAATGTCCTCGCAGTCCCGAATAACGATAGACGCCGAACGCGCGCTCAGGACGGCGGTTGTAGATCGCGGCCATGCGCATGCCGGGAACGCTGTTGGTGATCTGGTTGGTCAGGCCCTGGCCCATGAAGCCAGCCCCGAGCATGCCCACTCGGATGGGCTTGCCTGCGGCCGCGCGGGCCTTCAAAGCGTTGTCCACAATGATCATGCTTTCGCTCCTTGCGCGCCCAGCGACATCTTTCGCCGGATTTCAGATTCTGCCTCAGCCAGGTACTTCACTGCTGTCCTTTGGCGAAATGGCCGTCACAGGCAGCGGCCAGGACAGGCCCAGCCGCGGATCGTCATACATGAGGCCACCTTCGCAGTTGGGGCGTGTAGAACTCCCCGACCTGGTAGCTCGTCTCCGTCTTGTCGGGCAGGCCTGGTAGCCGTGCGCGAAACGCTCCGGCACATATAGTGCGCGCTGGTTGTCCTCGTTCAATTCGACCGCCATGTGCTGCAGATAGGTCGGGCTTTCCGGACGCAGGTCGACGATGATATCGAGGATCGCGCCGCGCGGGGCGCGCACCAGCTTGGTCTCGGCAGCGGGCGGAAACTGGAAATGCATCCCCCGCAACGTGCCCTTCTTGGCGTTAAAGGCAAGATTTGCCTGTGCTATGACGGGCTTGAGTCCGTGCGCCTCCATTTCGCGCTGGCAAAAGGTGCGCGCGAAGTACCCTCGGTCATCTCCCCTGCGTTCCAGATCGATTGTGAACGCTCCGCGCAATTTCGTCTCGGTGAATATCATCGCCAGAAGAACTCCTCGTCAATCTGCGCCGTCCGAGTCAGATGCTTCAATTGCTTCAGCCGGGTGAACGCCCTGAACTGGTACATTTCCGAAGTGAAGTCGATGCGCTTGAACAGCGCATAAAGCTCTTCGATGCCCGCCCGCGCCGTCCAGCGGCACTTGAAGCCCGGCAGCTTCGTGGCGATCTTGTCGAAGGACACCCGATAGCTGCGGTTGTCAGCGCTGGCCGGGCCGTGGATACCTCGCAGCCCACGAACACGTCAGCTATCTGCTGGGCGATTTCACGGACGCGGTAGTTCTCGGAATTGCCGCCGACATTGAAGATTTCGCCGTTTACCGCATCCACCGGTGCGTCCAGCACGCAGCGCATGGCCTGACACATGTCCTCGACGTGGACCACCGGGCGCCAGGGGCTGCCGTCGCTGGTCATGGCAATTCGCTTGGTGGTCCAGGCCAGCGCGCACAGATCGTTGATGACGATGTCGAACCGCATCCGCGGAGAAGGACCGAACGCCGTCGCATTGCGCAGGAAGGTGACACAGAAATCGGGAGCCGCCATGGGACGCACATCGCGTTCAACCAGCGCCTTGCACTTCGCGTAGGCCGTTTGCGGATTCGTCGGACTGGTCTCATTCAAGAAGTCGCCGCCGCTGCCGACGCCATAGACGCTGCATGAAGAAGCGTAGACGAATCGCCGCACGCCCGCCGCCCTCGCCAGTTGCGCCAGGCGCACGGATCCTTCATGGTTGATCCGGTATGTCACTTCGGGATTGTTTTCGCCCAGCGGGTCGTTGGACAGTTCCGCCAGATGCACGACTGCGTCAAAGCCGGCAAAGTCCGCCGCTTCGGCACGCCGCAGATCCTTTATGCGCGTGCGCGGCAACTCCGCCATGCTCTTGGGGTCATGGTACAAATACCCCTCGCGGTAGAAGCCCGTATCGAGCCCGATAACCTCGTGGCCGTGCGCGATGAGGTAAGGGGCGAGGCGGGATCCGACGTAGCCTTCGGTGCCTGTGACAAGTACTTTCATAGCCATCCAGATGCGACTGTAGCGCTCGCGATTCTTAATTGACTTCGACGCCTGGCATTCAAGTATACCGTGGCGGTGCGACACGAAGTGATATCCGGCGCACAAGCCCCCTCAATGCCCCTACGAGGGCGGTTTGAATCTGGCAGACAGCTCATAACATAATCAAACGGGCCTGTTAGAATCATAAGTACGCCGCAGGCACTCCGCATAGTCAAATGGCGGACGCCAACCGAGTAACTCCAGAGCGCGCCGGTTGGTGTAGCGCAGCGGCTTCAAACGTGACTCGAAGCGGCATGGGATCAGCACGTGTGGCAGCTTCTCGTTTCGCTTCAGGATGGTTGCGAACGCCAGCCTCACAATGCCGATGGCCAGCGTGTACGGCATGGGTATCCGGAATCCACCCCGCCCCGAGCGCTTGAGGTGATCCCCGAGATAGCCCCAGATCCGGTTGCCCGGTCCGTCCACCACGTTGAGCGTGTGACCGATGGCACGCGGATCCGTGGCGGCAAGGGCAAACAGGTCGGCGCAGTTATCAACATGGGTCAGTGGCAGGTGCGAGAACGGCCCGATCACCACGTGCAGGCGGCCGATCTGCTGGCCACAGGCCGCAAGGTAACCGTGATCGCGCCCCCAGATAAAACCGGGACGCAGCACCGTGAGATCCCAACCATGTTCCTTAGCAAATCGCCGCGTGACGCGTTCCTGCCAGGACTTCGCGATCGAGTAGCCGTCGCGGCTGTACAGATCGGCGCCCGCCTCTATCGGCGAGGTCTCATCAAGTGTCCCGTGGATTTCACTCCAGTCGTAGACCGAAAAGCTGCTGGCCAGCACGATCCGCCGGCAGCTGGTGCCCACCATGGCCGTCAGGAGGCGTTCGGTGCCGCTCACCGTTGATGCGAACATCGCATCCTCGCCGCCGGTCACGGCCGCGGCGAGGTGAACGAGTACATCAACGCCGTCAAAAGCCGGTTTGAGCTCCCGAGCCGAGCGCAAGTCACCGCGGACGATTTCAACGCTCGCGGGCCAGCCGAGAGCCTCGACCGCCGCGGCGGGACGGACCAGGGCGCGCACGGTATGGCCCTGTTCGACCAGGGCCGCGACAACGCGCTGCCCGAGAAAGCCGTTGGCGCCGGTCACGAGGGCCCTCATGATGCAGCCTCCACCGGCTTCAATGCCTCGACCATTCGATTGACTGCGAGTACGTCCTCAGTGGGAATGGGCATTGGCGTCGAGTGTGCCAGCGCACCGTAGGTCTGTGCGAGCAGATGCCACATCCCATCGTATGCGCCGGGTCCTGGCTTGAACTTGCGCATGAGGGTGCCGATGGCCGCGCGGCGCACCGCCTTGCCCTCTTCCAGACCGTTCTTGAGGGGCTGCAGCGGCTTCGGCCCATCGCGCAGGCGCTCGAATGTCAATCGTGTCTCAAAAAGATTGGTGCTGGCTTGGGCACGCTCGCCGAAGACCCGCAGCCAGAACGCATCCGGCTGCGCCGTCGCGCTGAATCCCAGGGTCGCCGTCCCGCGTTCGCCCTCGACCACTCCATGAAACTCATCGTAAGGCAGGATCGACGGCCTTCGCTTGGTCCAGATCGAGTTGGCGCGGCGGTGGGCGCCGATGAAACGGTGGGCGAGAGACGCAAGATGCGGCAAGAAGTCTGCGATGGCGCCGCCCGCGAGCGTGAGCGCCGGATGCCGGGTATTCGGATCGGCGAATCCGCCTGGTCCAAACAATTCAGCGACATCATCACCTCGACATGCACCACCGCCCCCAGCGCCCCGGTTTCGACCCAGTGAGCAATCTCGCGAGTCGCATGGTTGAAGACGTAGTTGTGATCCTCGGTGAGCACCAGCTTGCGTTCGGCGGCGCACCTCACCAATTGCTCAAGCTCGGCAAAGGTGGCCGTGGCGGGCTTCTCGACCAGTACGTGCGGCGCCCGCCTGCAACGAGTCCATCGCCAGCCGGAAATGCGACGTAGGCGGGGTCGTGATGTGAACCACATCGGGCTTCGCCTCGCGCAGCATGACCGCGTAATCGGTGAACCATGCTGGCACGCCGTAGCGCTCAGCGATGCTCTCCGCGACCGCCGGGGAAAGATCGCAGACTCCGACAATCTGCACTCCCGGGAGTGTTTTGAGGCAACTCAGATGCTGGCGAGCGATCTGGCCCGCGCCAATCAATGCCGCTCTCAATTCGCAATCCCTCGGTATAGCTGTGCCGCGGCGTCCCGCCGCGCCAGCGTTTGTCTGAAAAAGGCTTCAAGCGCCGCTGCGGCGCCCTGCCACGAATAGCGCTCGACCGCCAGCGCACGACCTTCGCGGCCGAGTTGCGCAGCAAGCTGTGGCTCGTCCAGCACACGCAGCACCGCACTGCGCGAAGGCCGAGCGGATCGTCCGCGATAGCAGATGTTGTCCCGGCACGCCGCCCAAGCCCTTCCGCGCCCAGCGTCGTCGAGACCACCGGCCGCGCCATCGCCCAGGCCTCAAGAATCTTCAGGCGTGTGCCGCTGCCAAGCCGCAGGGGCACCGCGATCACCGCGGCTGCCGACAGATGCGGCCTCAGGTCATCGACCGGGCCGACCACGGTCACGCCCGGGCCAGCCTGCGGCGAGGATCGCGGGCGAGGGTTCGGCGCCAATGATGATGAAGCGGGCATCCGGACGGGCCGGCAAAAATAGTGGCCAGATTTCGCGCAGGAAGTACAACACCCCATCCACGTTCGGTACCGTCGCGAGCAGACCGAAGAAGAGCACCGAGCGCCCATCGGGCGCAGGATCGGTGGCGCGCGGCTGCAAGTCGCTCAACGTCCGCCGCGTTTGGAATGACGACAGTCGTGGCAGTCGGCGCGCTCTCCGCGAGACGTTTCTGGTCGGCCGCACTACAGACACAGACGCCGTCGGCCGCGTTGTAGGCCGAGAGTTCCTCGCGCGCGAGCTTGCGCCAGTTGAGGCTTGCGTGCAGGCGCTGACCCGAACGGCGCAGTACTTCGGCGACCTGGCGCGCAAGGTCGTAATTGATGTCGTGCGAATCGATGATGACCACCGGTGGCGCGGTGCCGGCTGGCGGACTGCGCAGGCGATAGTGAGCCAGGTGCGGAAAGTTGACGAATACCACGTCGAAGCGCCGGGCGCCCAGCACTCGGTCGAGTAGCCTCCTGCAATGCCGGCGCGGCGAACAAGTGGCGCTGGAAGCTGCGTCGGGACAACCACGACCGGGCCTGCAGCGCGCGCCGGCGCCACCCGGCCGCGCGGTTCGGATTGCGCAGGAAAGTCACTTCCCGGCAGTAGGCGCGCATGGCCGGGCCACTGGCATCAGGCGTCTCGTCGTTGTCGTGGAGCACGATGGCCGTGAGATCGTGGCGCTTGCCGAGGTTGCTGAGCAGGCCGTGAGTGCGCGCCTGCGCCCCGAACCGGGGTGGGCTCGGCGCCATCGGCGACACTACAATATATTGAGGCGCTCAGAGACCATCGGCGGCGGGGCTCGACACTAGCGGAGGGCCGGAATCTTACAACACTTCGCCCGTCGCTCTCGACGCGTTCGAACGTGCGTGTGAGCTCCCGTGTGCGCCCATATTGGCACATTATGCCTGTGCGAAGGCGCGGTGTTCATGCAGCAAGCGACATATCATGCTTCTGGGACCAGGAGAGCAGCACGTATATGGACCAGACGCGAGACCAGTACAGGCCTGGCTTGCCCGCGACGTAGGACTTCCACAGTGTCTGCACGGCTTCGGGTCGCAGACCGACGCGGCTGACCAGCGCCGCATCGGACAGCAGACGCTCCATCTCCGGTTGCAGGCGTCGCCGCGCCCAATTGCCGATCGGCAGCACGAAGCCGGACTTGGGGCGGTCGAAAAGAGCCGGGTCAAGGCGCGAGAGCGCGAGGTCGCGCAACAGCTGCTTCTTGCCCAGCGGCGAATATCGTCGTGCCGGATCAATGCCCGCCACCTTCTCCCACAGGACGTGATCGAGCAAGCGGCACCCGCACCTCGAGTGAGGCGGCCATGCTCGCGGCATCGGTGTCGCGCAGCAGGCGCTCGCCAATGAAGCTGGACATCTCCAGCAGCGAAATCGCATGGAGGATCTCGCTGCCCTGGGTCCGTTGCGCCAGGCACGCGCCACCTCGGCGGGCAGACCGAAATCCTGCGGTCTCTGAGCCGCCCGAACCCGCGCCGCGGCGAGGCGTGCCTGGGTCTCGCGCGTGAACAGGGCGTAGGAAGTCTGGTAGAGACCCAGCAGATCATGGGCGGCGCAGGCCACATCGGCGATCTTGCCCCACCGGGTTTGCGGTGGAGTCTGTCCCAGCAAGTTCCAGAACAGGCCCGCGGCAAGCCGGTTGACACCGGCAATGGCGCCACCCAGGGCCGCGGCACCCAGGCCCCGGCACGCAGCATCTTCGGAAGTTCCACGAAGCTCGGATAACCGCCGAACAGCTCATCACCACCGGTTCCGGCCAGCGCGACCGTCATTCCGGCCTGGCGTGCCGCCCGGCTGACAAAGTATGTATTGAGCGCGTCAAATGTGGGTTGGTCGATCGAGGACAATGCATCCGGCAGCTGCTGCAGGAAATCCTCTTCGCGCAGCGTCACATTGGTATGACGGCTGCCAATCGCCGTCGCTACGGCGGCCGCGAACTGAGACTCATCGAGACCGGCCTCATCGAAGCCGATCGTGAACGTGTGCACGGCACCGGGCTGGGCCTCGCTGGCAAGCGCCGCCACGGCACTGGAGTCGATGCCGCCCGAGAGGAAGATTCCGAGCGGAGCATCCGAGACCAGCTGCATCCGCACCGTGTTGGCCAGTTCCTCACGCAACTCCTCCTGCGTTGTGGGACGCACGCTGGACGAGGGCGGCTGCCAGTACAGTTGCAGGGTGTGGGTGTTGGCGTCCTGCGCGCTCTTGGCCGGCAGCAATGGTCAGGATACTGGCCGCCGGCAACAGGCTGATCCCCTCCACAATGGTGGTGGGACCGACCACGAAGCCCTGGGACAGATAGGAGGCGATACCCGCCGGATCCAGCCGGCGCTCGACAACGCCGCTGGCAAGCAACCCACCACTTCGGATGCGAACAGCAGCACCTCCTGCCCGAGCGTGCTGTTGCGCACCGTGGTCCAGTACAGCGGCTTGATTCCCAGTTGATCGCGAATCAGATGCACCGAGCGTTGCCGCGGATCCCAAATCGCCATTGCAAAGATGCCGCGCAGGCGCGGCACGACGGCGAGCCCCCAGCGCTTGTACGCCTTGAGCACGATTTCCGTGTCGGAGGTCGAATGGAACTGCTCGCCAAGCGCTTCCAGCTCGTCCCGCAGGTCCGCGAAATTGTAGATCTCACCGTTGTAAGTGATCGCACAACCGGAATCGGCATCAATCATCGGCTGGGCGCCAGCCTCACTTAGGTCGAGAATTGCGAGGCGACGGTGGCCGAACACGACTTCGTTCGACTGCGCGGCCCAAAGTCCGGCACCGTCCGGGCCGCGATGGCGCAGCGCATCGCTGATACGCTCGACGCAGTTCCTGACCGGGTCTCGCTTCGGCATGGCACCGGAGGCGGTTGGCGATAGGATCCCTATTGCACCAGCTATTCCACACATTGTCGGGTTCCGGCCTCTAGCGCGACTGTCGGCGCGTTGGCGCCCGTTTGGATCTGTCAGGGAGATAGTCTCCGCCCGAGCTACCAAATCTGCTTGGTTACCGGCCCGGGGCGACCCGCGGTGGCCGAAGCCGTGCGAAAATTCGCTCTCCATTTCGGTCCCGGGGCGCCTCGCGGCCTGAGTCGATGGGGGCGACACGCGCCACGCGGCTACCTTGCCAGCCACCGCCAGCGCTAAGCCAAACATCACTACACCTTGAAACGACTGCAAGCCAATATCGCCGTAGCAATGCGCGCTATAGGTAGCTAGACAACCGAGCGCAACCAGCGCAGCAGCTTTTGGAATCAATTCGGTGGAACCGCGGTAGCCGCGCGCAGCGAGGTAGCTCCGATGATTGGGCAGGCTGCGGCCTGCAACCTGGTCGATCGTTAGCCGATTCGATAAAACCATCATCCATAAAGTCGAACAGGCTGATTTTTTTCCGCTTTTCTTTTACAGCACCGCCCGTTTGATTCGAATTTTCATCATGTAAAGATAAGAGGGATATAGCCATACTTATCTATAGATTGGCTGCATCCAGGGATTGAAACTTTCTGCTTTAGTCCCGGGCAGATAACCAATATCTTTACCCAATGGAGAAATCGGTCTGGATACCACGAGCCGTGAATAAACGTTGTCTTCCACCACTTTTTTTAAACCTGCTGCCATAGCTAGTAAAGTCTTGCCTGATTGCCTGCAATGCCTAATAAGGAAACTAACCTGACATTATCATCCATCAGTAGGTCCAGGGCCATTATTTGTTCTTTATTACGAGGTTTCAGCCCCGTAAACTTCACCGCCTTTGTAGCCGGACAAAGTATTAAGGATATTGAGGCTTTTATTGTAGCGGGTAAGAATTTC
>CAVSEP010000004.1:0-770047 GCA_963726995.1 uncultured Pseudomonadota bacterium | reverse complement strand
GCAAGGCGAGATCGCTGCCAAGGACGGGTATGCGGAGTTCTTCATCCCCGTCGTGAACGATCTGAAGTTCCTGAAGAAACTGAACCTGGACATCGGCGGCCGCTACTCGAACTACAGCAACACGCCGAACGCCACGACCTTCAAGATCAATGTGGACGCGCAGCTGACCAATTCGCTGCGTATCCGCGGCGGCTACAACCGCGCCACGCGTGCTCCGAACCTGGGCGAGCTGTACCTGGGTGAGCAGGAGTACTTCGGCTTTGGCGCAGCGTTCGGTGATCCGTGCTCGCTGCGTTCCACGGCGCCCTTCGGTGCCGGTGCCGGCGCTGCCGACACGGCTCCGCCGGATGCCAAGAAGCCTGCACCCGTGATCGCCTCCGGTCAGACCGCGGCGGGCGCGCTGAGCACCTACCTCATCTGCACGGCGCAGATGGGCGGCGTGGGCTCCCCGGGCTATGTCAACTACTACCAGACCAATGCCCAGTCCCAGGGCGGCGGCGGGTTTGCCTGGCTCAACGAGCAGGGCACTCCGAGCCTGAAGTCCGAGACGGCCAACACCTGGACGGCGGGCATCGTGTTCGCGCAGCTGTCGGATAATCCGTGGCTGGCGGGCTTCTCCGGATCGATTGACTGGTGGCAGGTCAACATCCAGAACGCCATCGAACTGGGTGATCCGGACAACGCCAACTACGCCTGCTACGGCACCAACATCGTCACCACCGCCGCACAGGCGGCAGCGCAGGCGGCGACGCCGGCGTGTCAGAACGTGGGCCGGTTGGCGGGCAGTGGCAATGGCGCCACGACCCTGCTGTCGTACGCGAACCAGGCCAATATCGGCACGGCCGGCATCGATGTGGAGTTGAACTGGATAGCGCAGCTGTCGGACCTGGGCTTGAAGAGCATCCCGGGCGCCATCTCCCTCAACTCGCAGGACACCTTCCTGAGCTACTACCGCACGAAGAACTCCCCGGGTAGCTTCGATGTGACCACCGACTGGAAGGACTCGGCGGGCCCGGCCCTGGCCGGCACCAACGGCGGTGCGTACGGCTACCGCCTGAACTTTAGCATCGGCTATGTGATGCCCTCGTTCGGTGTCAACCTGCGCTGGAGGTTCCTGCCCTCGGTCAACACCATCGCGCATGCTGCCCAGCAGGCGATCATTGCGAACGATACCCGGGTCGCCGCCGGTGGAGCGGGCACGTTGCTGAGCTACGTTCCGGACAACAGCATCGCGGCCCCGGCCTGGAATGCGTTTGATCTGTCGGCCTCCTGGACCATCAACAAGACCCTCTCGTTGCGGGCCGGCATCAATAACCTCCTGGACAAGCAGCCGGCCATCACCGGTGCGACCAGCGGCTACCCGGTGGGCACCAACCTGAACGGCTATTGCAGTGCGGCTGCGGCGAAGGCGGGTTGCCAGAATCCGGTGTCCTACGTGTATCCGAGCGATGGAGCAGGCACGACCAATGCCGGCTTCTACGATGTGTATGGACGCACCTTCTTCCTGGGAGCCAAAGCCCAGTTCTAAACAAACGTAAGACTGTGTAGCTAATGGCGGCGGGCCTTCGGGTCCGCCGCTTTTTTTTGCCCGCCGCAGTTCACGGTGCGCCATTAAGCCTTTGATAACACGGCGCATAATGGGCGCCTCGGGCCGGATTTTGACAAATCATCGCCTCCGGGTCCGAAGCCACCACTGAAGGGTTGCGCAGCGCTGCTGCGCTTCGGGCACCGCCGTGGCACCAGGCGCTGATTTCGAAAGGGGGCTAAAACCCCCTGTGTGGTAGACAGGTCAAGGCTCGGCGCAGCGCTTCCCCCGGCGTCCCGAACCATTTGTTGCAATTACAACACTTTGCAATTTGCAGAAAATACGGTAACAATCCAAAACAGAAGTTTACAAGTCATGACTGCTCTGGGGGTCATGACAGTTAATAAAGCGTCATAGACGGGTCTTGTTCTCTCTTCAGGGGGTCTAAATGTCTGCCAAGAATCATGGGTCATATGCCGTGCGCATCGCCGTGGCGATTGCACTGGGTACGGTCGCGGTCATTGCTTCGGCGCCACAGGTGCGAGCGGCCGACGCCGACACATCGGTCAACAAGCCAGCGAGCGATGATTCCGCACAGCTGCAGGAAGTGACGGTTACCGGTTCGCGCATCAAGCGCAAGGATCTGGCCTCATCCAGCCCACTGATCACGATTGATTCCGAGCAACTCGAGCAGCGCGCCGGATTGAACCTGGAGTCCTTCCTCAACCAGCTGCCGAACTACAACCCGGCGCAGACCCCGACGACCGAGAACTCTGACGTGCAGCCCTCGGCCGTCAACACGGTTGGTATTTCCACCATCTCGCTGCGCGGCTTTGGCCCGAACCGCAGCCTGGTGCTGATCGACGGACACCGCACGACCCCGGTGAACGCGCTGATGGTGACGGACATCAACAGTATTCCCGGTGCGATGATCGACCGCGTGGAGATCATCACCGGTGGTGCCTCGGCCGTATACGGCGCGGATGCCATCGGCGGCGTCACCAACTTCATCATGAAGAAGAACTACGAAGGCGCGCAGATCGACATCCAGGATGGCATCACGCAGGCCGGTGACAGCAACGAGACGCGCGTGTCGGCACTGATGGGATCGAAGATCGCCGACGGTCGCGGCAACATCGTCATGGGCCTGGAGTACTACAACCGCGACGAGGCGTACCAGAAGAACCACCGGTTCTTCTCCAGTTCCTGGAACGACCCGAACACCTCGGCGACCAACAGCTTCTTCGCCACTGAGGGCACGGCGGGCTTTTTCACTGAAGGCGCCACCCCAAGCTTTGCTGCGGAAAATGTGATTTTCGCCAACCGCATCGCCGCCGGTGGTTCGCCCTATAGCTTTGGCGGATCCCCCATATTTCAGATAATCAATTTCAACCCCGACGGCTCGCTTTTCACCAACAACGGTCCGGTGGCCACCAGCGGCTACAAGGGCCCGACCTCGGGCAATGGCTACGGGCTGCAGAACGGGTATGACCCGGCCGTGGCGAACAGCGCCACCGCGACCCCGCCGGGTGTGGTTCAGTCCTGGCGGCACAATGATGTGGATGCGTCCTTGAGCTCGCCGCAGACGCGCTACTCGTTCTTCGCCAACGGCGTCTTCGATATCACGGACAAGGTGCAGTTCTATACCAATGCGCGCTTTGCCGAGAGTCTGACCGCCACCCGGCTGTCGGCGCCGCCCAGCATCATCTACGGCTGGAATCCGCAGATTCCGTACAACCCGGCCACGGACAGCCCCATCCTGCCCTCGGCGGTTACGCCGGCCACGTCCCAGGCGGCGGTGCAGGCGATCTACGACTCCTTCATCGCGAACCCGACCAGCACCAATCCGAACTGGAATCCGGGCTTCATCGGCACCGGCAAGCCGGGCGCGCAGCACCCGGTGCCGTGGCAGTTCGCGCTGATGCTTGATTCGCGCAGCGTCTTCCTATCCGGTTTTCCAGTGGGCGGGGGGATCGCCACGGGCGGTCCGGTTTCCTGCAACAACTCGATCGCCGCCAGTTTGTGCACGGCTGCGCCGAGCTCCTGGGCGCCGTGGTGGATTCCGTATAACGCGCTGCCGGCGCGCACCACGATTGACACCTCGCAGACCTTCCAGATCGAGACGGGCTTCAGGTTCCCGCTGATGATCAGTGACTGGACCGGGGATGTGTACTACTCGCGCGGCCAGTCGCTGGACTATGAAGGTGGCTACGGCAACGAGTCCCTGCAGCGCCTCGGTGCGGTGCTTGACTCACCCGATTACGGCCGGGGCCAGAGCTTCCAGGGCAACGCCAACAACAGCAACCCGAACTTCGGCACCTCGGTGCCGACCAAGTGCACCAGCGGCTTCTACAATTCGCTCTTCACCGGGGATGTCGCCCCTTCCGCGGATTGCTTCAACGCCGTCAATTCCACGCTGCAGACCCTGACGGCGATGCAGCAGGACATCGTGGAGGCGAACTTCCAGGGCACGCTGTTCAAGCTGCCGGCCGGTGATGTGAGCGCTGCCTTCGGTTATCAGTACCGCCGGGATGCCGGCCAGTTCACCCCGGATAACCTGCAGGCGACCAACTCCTTCCTGGATCAGACCGTCGGTCTGTACCCGCTGGGCACGCTGCAGCAAGGCGAGATCGCTGCCAAGGACGGGTATGCGGAGTTCTTCATCCCCGTCGTGAACGATCTGAAGTTCCTGAAGAAACTGAACCTGGACATCGGCGGCCGCTACTCGAACTACAGCAACACGCCGAACGCCACGACCTTCAAGATCAATGTGGACGCGCAGCTGACCAATTCGCTGCGTATCCGCGGCGGCTACAACCGCGCCACGCGTGCTCCGAACCTGGGCGAGCTGTACCTGGGTGAGCAGGAGTACTTCGGCTTTGGCGCAGCGTTCGGTGATCCGTGCTCGCTGCGTTCCACGGCGCCCTTCGGTGCCGGTGCCGGCGCTGCCGACACGGCTCCGCCGGATGCCAAGAAGCCTGCACCCGTGATCGCCTCCGGTCAGACCGCGGCGGGCGCGCTGAGCACCTACCTCATCTGCACGGCGCAGATGGGCGGCGTGGGCTCCCCGGGCTATGTCAACTACTACCAGACCAATGCCCAGTCCCAGGGCGGCGGCGGGTTTGCCTGGCTCAACGAGCAGGGCACTCCGAGCCTGAAGTCCGAGACGGCCAACACCTGGACGGCGGGCATCGTGTTCGCGCAGCTGTCGGATAATCCGTGGCTGGCGGGCTTCTCCGGATCGATTGACTGGTGGCAGGTCAACATCCAGAACGCCATCGAACTGGGTGATCCGGACAACGCCAACTACGCCTGCTACGGCACCAACATCGTCACCACCGCCGCACAGGCGGCAGCGCAGGCGGCGACGCCGGCGTGTCAGAACGTGGGCCGGTTGGCGGGCAGTGGCAATGGCGCCACGACCCTGCTGTCGTACGCGAACCAGGCCAATATCGGCACGGCCGGCATCGATGTGGAGTTGAACTGGATAGCGCAGCTGTCGGACCTGGGCTTGAAGAGCATCCCGGGCGCCATCTCCCTCAACTCGCAGGACACCTTCCTGAGCTACTACCGCACGAAGAACTCCCCGGGTAGCTTCGATGTGACCACCGACTGGAAGGACTCGGCGGGCCCGGCCCTGGCCGGCACCAACGGCGGTGCGTACGGCTACCGCCTGAACCTGAGCATCGGCTATGTGATGCCCTCGTTCGGTGTCAACCTGCGCTGGAGGTTCCTGCCCTCGGTCAACACCATCGCGCATGCTGCCCAGCAGGCGATCATTGCGAACGATACCCGGGTCGCCGCCGGTGGACCGGGCACGTTGCTGAGCTACGTTCCGGAAAACACCGTCGCGGCTCCGGCCTGGAATGCGTTTGACCTGTCGGCCTCCTGGACCATCAACAAGACCCTCTCGTTGCGGGCCGGCATCAATAACCTCCTGGACAAGCAGCCGGCCATCACCGGTGCGACCAGGGGCTACCCGGTGGGCACCAACCTGAACGGCTATTGCAGTGCGGCTGCGGCGAAGGCGGGTTGCCAGAACCCGGTGTCCTACGTGTATCCGAGCGATGGAGCAGGCACGACCAATGCCGGCTTCTACGATGTGTATGGACGCACCTTCTTCCTGGGAGCCAAAGCCCAGTTCTAAACAAACGTAAGACTGTGTAGCTAATGGCGGCGGGCCTTCGGGTCCGCCGCTTTTTTTTGCCCGCCGCAGTTCGCAGGCAGCCTTCAAACCTATAATGGGCGCCATGAAGCACGCACCCGTACTGATCGCTCTGGCCTGCTGCTTGCTCCCCGCCGGCCACAGCGCCAGCGCGCAGACGCCATCGGCAAATCTGCTCGCATGTACCCGGATGGCAGATCCGGGCGAGCGGCTGCGCTGTTACGACACGCAGATGGCGGCGATGGGGGCCATCGTGGCAGCCCCAGCCCCAGCCCCAGCGCCGCCACCGCCGGCAGCCGTTGGTACTTCACCTAAGTCCGAAGTTGCAGCGGCCACAGTCGGTCCGGCCCCTGCAGGCGCAACGACCGCGCCAGCGCCGAGCGCCGAGCAGAAATTCGGAGCAGACACTCTGCCCCCCGCCGCACGGGAGAAGGTGGATAAGCCGGACAAAGTCCTGGTGTCGAGCATTGCATCGATTCGCCAGGTACGCCCGAAGCT
Organism: uncultured Pseudomonadota bacterium; assembly: GCA_963726995.1. GTDB lineage: Bacteria > Pseudomonadota > Gammaproteobacteria > Steroidobacterales > Steroidobacteraceae > DAIDKA01. The sequence continues at coordinate 763,859 of CAVSEP010000004.1, read as the reverse complement.
TTGGCTCATCGTGCTGGCCAATGGCCAGATCTGGCTGCAGGACGGCACCCAGATCACCATGTTCTTCCGCGCCGGCTACGAGGTTCGCGTCGAGAAAGGCCTGCTGGCCGGGGAATACCGCATGTCGACTGCCGAGACGGGTGCCAAGAACTGGGTGCGCGTCACCCGCATTCAATGAGGGCGCAGTAGTCCCATGGCCGGCACGGTCAGGAAGTCCTCGAAGTCGTCCGCCAGGGACAGATCGCGGAACAGCTGTACGGCCTGGGTGAAGCGCCCGCCGTCATAGGCCGCGGCGCCCACTTCCTTGCGCACCCGCTCCATCTCCTCGGCCATGAGCCGATTGAGCAGCTCGGGGGTCGCCACGGTGCCGCCCTCGAGGGTGATGCCGTAATGAATCCACTGCCACACCTGCGCGCGGCTGATTTCCGCCGTCGCCGCATCTTCCATCAAGTTATACAGGGGCACCGCGCCCTTGCCGCGCAGCCACGCTTCGATGTACTGCACGCCGACGCGGATGTTTTCCCGCAGGCCGCCCTCGGTCTTGGTGCCGGAGTGCACCTCCAGCAGCTGCGCCGCGCTGATATTCACGTCCTCGCGCAGGCGTGAGAGCTGGTTGGCCTGGGGCATGAGGCGATCGAACACCTCGCGCGCGACCGGCACCAGGTCCGGATGCGCCACCCAGGTGCCGTCATGGCCATCGCCGGCCTCGCGCTCCTTGTCGGCCCGCACCCGCAACAGCGCCGCTTCGTTGGCCTGCGGATCCTTGCGATTGGGAATCTGCGCGGCCATGCCGCCCATGGCGAAGGCGCCGCGGCGGTGGCAGGTCTTGATCAGCAGCAGGGAGTAGGCGCGCAGGAAGGCCTTGCCCATCACCACCTGGGAGCGATCGGGCAGCACATAGGCGGGATTGGCGCGCAGCTTCTTGATGAAGGAAAACATGTAGTCCCAGCGACCACAGTTCAGTCCCGCCATGTGGTCGCGCAGTTCGTAGAGGATTTCGTCCATCTCGAAGGCGGCCGGCAAGGTCTCGATGAGCACCGTGACCTTGATGGTGCCGGGGGCGATACCCAGCTGCGCCTGGGCGAACACGAACACGTCATTCCACAGCCGCGCCTCCAGATGGCTCTCGAGCTTGGGCAGGTAGAAATAGGGCCCGGTGCCCTTGGCCAGCTGCGCCCGCACGTTGTGGAAGAAGTACAGCCCGAAATCAAACAGGCCGCCGGCCACCACCTCACCGTCCACCGTCACGCCCGGCTCCATCAGGTGCCAGCCGCGGGGACGGACCATCAGCACCGCGGGAGTGGGGCTCAGTGAGTACTGCTTGCCGGTCGCCGCATCCTTGAAGTCGATGCTGCGCTGCCAGCGGTCGGCGAGGTTGACCTGACCCTCCAGATTGTTGTGCCAGGTCGGGGAATTCGCGTCCTCGAAGTCCGCCATGAACACGTTGGCGCCGGAATTGAGGGCATTGATGATCATCTTGCGATCGACCGGGCCGGTGATTTCCACGCGGCGGTCGAGTAGATCAGCCGGAATCGGGGCCACGCGCCAGTCGCCCGTACGAATGTGGCGGGTTTCGGGCAGGAAATCCGGCAGCTCGCCGGCCGACAGCCGCGCCTGCCGGGCGCGGCGGGCCTGCAGCAGTTCCACGCGGCGGGCATTGAACCTGCGGTGCAGGGCGGCGACGAAAGCGAGCGCCTCGGGGGTGAGAATTTCAGCGAAACGGGGCTCCAGGTCACCGCGCACGATGACGCCCGCAGGGGCCGCGATGGACGGGGTGCTGGACTGGGAAGGGTCGGCGGTGGACATAATCTTCGTCGAGGTTCAGGATCGATAATTATAGCAACTGCGGCCTGGGCCGGGGCTCATCCGGGCCCGGCGGCCGACCCGCGGCAAGCCGCGCCCGCAAGCCTGACACGTTCCGATCCGGATTGTGTTTGCCGTCCGGAACAGGTATTTATGCCGGCTCTTTTTCCCTTCGGATCCTTATCGATGAATGTTGCCCAGGTCACCGCAGAAATCCTCAAGCGCGAAGGCGTGGATGTCCTCTTTACCTATCCACTCAATCCCCTGACGGAATCTGCGGCAGCTGCCAACATTCGTCCCATCGTCGTGCGCCAGGAACGCGTCGGCGTGCACATGGCCGATGCCATGAGCCGCATGACCTCCGGCGACAAGGTGGGCGTGTTCTGCTGCCAGGTAGGCCCCGGCATCGAGAATGCCTTCGGTGCGGTGGCCCAGGCCTGGTCCGAGGCGGTGCCCATGGTGGTCATTCCGGGCGCCTACCCGCGCAACATCGCCTTCTCCAAGCCCAATTTCAATGCCGTGCTCAACTTCCAGCATGTCACCAAGCATGCCGAGACGGTCAATACGCCCGAGCAGCTGGTGCCGGCGCTGCGCCGCGCATTCAGCTTTGCGCGCAACGGCCGCCCGGGTCCCGTGCTGATCGAGATTCCGACCGACCTGTGGAATGTGGAAGTGCCGGGCGAGATCGAATACACGCCGCACCGCCGGGCATTGTCGGCCCCGGATCCGCGCGCCATCGATGCGGCCGCCGCGGCCATGATCAAGGCCAAAAATCCACTGATCTATGCGGGGCAGGGCGTGCACTACGCCAAGGCCTGGGATGAACTCAAGGCCGTCGCCGAGCTGCTGGAAGCGCCGGTGACTACCAGCCTTGAAGGCAAGAGCGCGTTTCCGGAAACGCACGCGCTGTCGCTGGGATCCGGCGGCGTGGCCATGCCGCGGGCGGTGGCCGCCTATGTGGAGGAGTCGGACCTGGTGTTTGGCGCCGGCGCCAGTTTTTCGGCCACCAACTTCGGCATCAAGTTTCCCACCCGGGGCAAGACGTTCATCCACAACACCAATGAGCCGATGGACATCGACAAGAACATTCCCACGGATCATCCGCTGGTGGGAGATTCGAAACTCGCGCTGGGAATGCTGCATGAGGCGCTCAAGGATCGGCTGAAGAAACCGCGCGGCCTCACGCCCCAGGTACAGGCCCGCATCAAGGAGCTGAATGAGCCCTGGTGGAAGGAGTGGCTGCCGCGGCTGACGAGCCAGGAGAAGCCCCTGCAGCCGTACCGGGTCATCTGGGATTTCCTGCACATGACCGATGTGGCCAATACCATCGTCACCCACGACGCGGGCAGTCCGCGCGATGAGCTCTCCCCGTTCTGGAAATCGGTCACGCCGCTCTCGTACATCGGCTGGGGCAAGTCCACCCACCTGGGGTACGGCCTGGCGCTCGCCATGGGCGCCAAGGTCGCGCGTCCCGACAAGCTGTGCGTGAATTTCTGGGGTGATGCGGCCATCGGCATGACGGGCATGGACTTCGAGACCTGCGTGCGCAGCGACATCCCGATCCTCTCCATCCTGTTCAACAACTTCTCGATGGCCATGGAATTCAAGGTCATGGCGGTCTCGAAGGAGAAGTTCCGCTCCACCGACATTTCGGGCAATTACAGCGAATTCGCCCGGGCCCTGGGAGGCTACGGGGAGCGCGTGACCGAGCCGGGGCAGATCGCGCAGGCGCTGCGCAACGGCATTGCGGCGACTCGCGAGGGCCGGCCCGCGCTGCTGGAATTCATCACCACGCAGGACAAGGTCTATTCGACCTTCCAGGGCGGCTATCACGGCGGCGCCTGATTTTGATGCGCGCGGCGTGGCCCGTTTCTAGGGCGACGTCGCGGGCCAGCAATGGGGGAACGGCTTGAGCACGAATAACAATAAGACCGTGGATGTGGGCGAGGTCATCGACTCCGCCAACTATTTCTGGGTGCCCTTCGGCATCACCGTGATGATGGTCATCATCATGCTGACCGATGGCTTCGGCCTGTTTACCACCGGCTACATCGGGCCCCTGGTGGTGAAGGACTGGGGCATCGGCCGCGACCAGCTTTCCTGGTTGGGCTATACCCAGATGGGCGGCATGGCACTGGGCTCGGTGCTGCTGGGCTGGATCAGCGACCGCATCGGCCGCAAGAAGGCGTACTTCAGCTGTCTCGCGCTGCTGTTTGTCGGCTCGTTGCTGTGCTACACCGCGGGCAACATCACGACGCTGGCGGGCTTCCGATTCGTCACCGGCCTGGGGCTGGGCGGTATCACCCCGCTCGCCACCACGCTCATCTCTGAGTGGACGCCGAAGCGCGTGCGCAGCCTCATCGTCGCCTGCGTGATCGTGTCGGTGCCGCTGGGCGGCTCGCTGACCAGTTATCTGGCCGATTGGCTGATCCCGGCCTACGGCTGGCGTTCGATGTTCCTGGCCGGCGCCGTGATGCCGCTGGTACTGCTGGCGCTGTTCTGGCTGCTGCTGCCGGAATCGCCCAAGTATCTGGCGCTGCGGCCCGCCCTGCACCCGCAACTGGCGCGGGCGCTGAATCGACTGCTGGGCGCGCAGCGTTTCGATGGCAGCGAGAACTTCGTGGTGCGCGAACAGGCGAAGCCTTCCAGTAACTGGCTCTCCACCATCTGGAACCACAGTTACTGGCGCGCCACGCTGTTCATCTGGATCGCGTTCACATTCAACACGCTGGTGCTGTACATCTTCACCAACAGCCTGCCACTGATGTTCGATTTCGCCCACCAGAGTCGCGAGGTCGGATCGCATGGCCTGCGGCTGTTCAGCGGCGGCGGCGTCGTCGGCTCCATCGGCGGCGCCTTCCTGATGGGACTGTGGGGTTCGCGTGGCGTGGGTACCGCGGCGGCCTTCATCGGCGCGGTGGCCACCGCGGCCATCGGCGTGCTGCTGCTCGCCGGGGGTGATTCGCAGTTTGCGCTGCTCGCCGCCTGCTTCGTCGGCGGGGCCGTGGTCAATGGCATGCAGTCCTACCTGTACGCCGTGAGTGCGCATTCCTATCCGACGGAAATCCGCGGCGCGGCGATCGGGGTCGCTCAGGCCTTTTCGCGTTTCGGGGGCCTGCTGTCCGCGACCGTCCCGCAGGTCTATTTCAAGATGACACCGGTGCCGTCCATCGACCGATTCTTCTGGTTCGTGGCCGGCTGCGCGCTGGTGACCACCATCAGCTACTTCCTGATCACCTCGCATATTCCGGCCGCGGGCAAGCGGGGACGGGAACTCGCCGCGCCGGGACCGGTACCACAAGCCCCTTGAGAGTTGCGGCAAGGACCGCAGCCTCGCGGTAGGCAAATCAGCCCCGCGGGGCTTTTCCCATGCCGGGATCCAAAGGATTCCGTGACACAACCTGAGCATCTGATAGGCGGTGCAGACCGGTCCGTGACGACCGCGTTGACCCTGTATGGGTCCTGTGTTACCCCTTGGCGCAGCTGGGATTTTGACGCTGTGACGAGACGCCAACCATGAGCAATCGCAGGCAGTTTTTGCAGACCCTGGCCGGTGGCGCCGCAGGCTGGTCACTGGCCGCCGCGGGCCTCGCGGGGCTGCGTCCGGCGACGGCCCGGGCCGCGGATGCACTGGCGGTTACCCATCTGAGCGATGATCTGATGCTCATCAGCGGCGCCGGCGCCAATGTCGTGGCCCTGTCCCAGCCCGAGGGGGTGCTGCTGGTGGATGGCGGGGAGGCTGCGCAGGCTCCCGCTCTGGCGGCCGCGATTCGCCAGGCCACTGGGGGCCGTCCCGTGGTCACGGCGTTCAACACCCATTGGCACTGGCCCCATACCGGATCGAACGAGACCCTGCGCAAGGCCGGAGTGAAGATCATCGCGCAGGAGAACACAAGGCTGTGGCTCACCGAGCCGGTGATCGAGGAGTGGGAGAACCGCACATACCCGGCGCGCCCCAAAGCGCTGCCCACCGAGACTTTTTTCAAGGGCGTGCAGAAGCTCAGCTTCGGCAAGGCCAGCATCGAATACGGCTACCTGCCCCAGGCCCACACCGACGGAGACCTCTACGTCTATTTCCGCGATGCCAACGTGCTGGTCGCCGGCGACGTTGTGGCGGTCGGACGGTATCCGATCCTGGACTATTCGACGGGCGGCTGGACCTTGGGGATGGCCAATGCCACCAAGCAGCTGCTGGCCGTGGTGAACGATCAGACGCGCATCGTGCCGGGCACCGGTCCGCTGCAGACCAAGACCGATCTGGCGGCCGAGCATGACATGCTGGCGACGCTGCACGAGGACCTGTGGCAACTGATGCGCAAGGGCATGGGCGCCGAGGACATGATCGCCGCGGGCGCGACCAGGAAGTTTGATGACAAGTGGGGCAATTCGGACCTGTTCGTCACCAATGCCTATCGGGGCCTGTACGGCCATGTGCGCGAAATGCGCGGCATCGTCTAGGCCGGCGCAGTGGTTTCAAGAGGATTTGGTACGTGAGACGCAACGCAATTCTGGCTTGCAGCTTCGCACTGGTGGCGGCCTGCGTGGGCGGCGGCCTCATGGCAGCCGATGCGCCGCTCGCCGTGGCGGGCGCGGATGGCCAGCAGCCCCTGCCTGATCGGCATTGGGCCTTGCTGAACAACTACTGCGAGAAATGCCACAACGCCACGGACTGGACCGGCGGGGTGGCCTTCGACACCATGCAGCCGCAGGGCATACCCGCGGACGCGAAGATCTGGGAAGCGGCGGTGAGCAAGCTGCGCGGCCGCATGATGCCCCCGCCGGGTGCCAGGCAGCCCGACCAGGCCTCGATTGATTCTTTCGTCTCCTGGATGGAGAGCAATCTGGACCAGGCGGCGCTCGGCCATCCGGATGCCGGCTATGTCTCCCTGCATCGCCTGAATCGCGTCGAGTACGCCAGCGCCGTCAAGGATCTGCTGGCCGTGGAAGTGGATCCGGCAGCGCTGCTGCCGCAGGATACCAAGAGCGATGGCTTCGACAATGTCGCGAGTGTCCTGAAGGTCTCGCCGACTTTCCTGGATCAGTATATTTCCGCGGCCCGAACCGTGGCCGCAATGGCCGTCGGCAGCGCGCACGCGGCGCAGGCCATCGTGAACTATCGGGCCGGACCCCATGACCAGATCTTCCACATCGATGGCCTGCCGCTGGGCACCCGTGGCGGCATGTCGGTGGTGCACAACTTTCCGGCCGACGGCACCTACACCTTCAACCTGAATGTGGGCACGGGCCTGGGGTACATCGGCGATCTGGCGCAGGAGCACAAGGTGGTGTTCCTGATCGACGGCAAGCAGGTGCTGGAACGCACCATCGGTGGACCCAAGGATTTCAAGGATGCGGACCAGAAGCAGCAGGAGGCCACCAAGGAATTCGCGGCGCGCTTTCGCGGCATCAAGCTGCCGCTGACGGCCGGCCCGCACCAGCTGGTACTGACCTTCGTGCAGCGGGCCCAGTCAGAATCGGACGACTGGCTGGCTTCATTCAACCCCATGGGCGGCATCGGCGGTCTGCCGCGCATCGGGGGACTGGAGATCAATGGGCCGGTGGACGTAACGGGCCTGAGCGAAACGCCGAGCCGCGCGAAGATCTTCTCCTGCCATCCGGCCAACGCCGCCGAGGAGCAGGCCTGCGCGCGCCAGATTCTCAGCAACCTGGCCCGCGACGCCTACCGGCGCCCGATCACCGAGGCGGACCTGGCTGCGCCGCTGCGCTTCTTTGCGGTCGGTGCCAAGGACAAGGACTTCGACGCCGGCATCCAGAATGCCATCGTCGCCATCCTGGCGAGCCCGAAGTTCCTCTATCGCCTCGAGGCCGATCCGCAGCTGGGCAGCGCGCAGACCGATCATCCCCCGGCCGCGAGCGTCCGGGTCAGCACGGCCCCGCCCGGGGCCTATCACTTGACCGACCTGGAACTCGCCTCGCGCCTGTCCTTCTTCCTGTGGAGCCAGGGACCGGATCCGCAGCTGCTGGAGAGCGCCGTCAGCAACCGGCTGCATGAGCCTGAGGTGCTGCACGCCCAGGTCAGGCGCATGCTGGCCGATCCGCGCGCCAAGGCGCTGATCACCAACTTCGCGTTCAATTGGCTGCAGGTCGACAGCATGGACAAGATCCAGGCCGACCCCAACGTGTTCCCCTACTTTGACGAGGACCTGCGCATCGCCTTCCGCAAGGAGATGGAGCTGTTCGTGGGCAGCATCCTGCTGGCCGATCGCCCGGTCACGGATCTGCTGTCGGCAAACTGGACCTACCTGAACGAACGCCTGGCGCTGCACTACGGCATCCGCAACGTGCGCGGCAGTCAGTTCCGCCGGGTGGAGCTTGCCGATTCGCATCGCTACGGCCTGCTGGGCAAGGGCGCGATCCTGATGGGCACCTCCTACGCCAACCGCACGGCTCCGGTGCTGCGGGGGGCGTGGGTGCTCGAGGTGATCACCGGCACGCCGCCGCATGCACCGCCGCCTGCGATACCGGCGTTGAAGGAAAACGTGCCGGGGGCGCAGCCGCTGACCATCCGGCAGCGCATGGAAATGCATCGCTCCCAGCCCTCCTGCAATGCCTGCCACGGCGTCATGGATCCCATCGGCATGTCGCTGGAGAACTTCGACGCCATGGGCAAGTGGCAGAACAAGGACGCGGAGACCGGCACGCTGATCGATACGGCGGGCAAGATGGCCGACGGCCAGCGGGTTTTTGGGCCGGACGATCTGCGCAAGGCGCTGGCGGCGCATCCGGACCAGTTCAACCAGACCCTCACCGTGAACCTCATGACCTATGCGCTGGGGCGTACGGTGGAGTATTTCGACATGCCGGTGGTCAGGCAGATCGTGCGCAATGCCGACCGTGCGGGAGATCGCTTCGCGGAGATCGTCTTAGGCATTGTCAGCAGTCCCGAATTCCAGACGCAGCAGCCGCGAGGCGCCGAGCAACCGGCCGGCAAGACGGCGAGCATGGGTACGGCGCGGCAGACCCGCCCTGCGACCTGAAGAGAGGCCATCGATATGCACTTCATCACCAAGAAGCACGTTTCCCGCCGCGCGGTGCTGCGCGGTGTCGGGGCCAGCATCGCGCTGCCGCTGCTGGATGCCATGATTCCGGCCGCTACGGCCCTGGCGCAGACGGCCGCGGTGCCGAAGCTGCGCATGGCGTTCATCTACTTTCCGCACGGCGCCATCATGGACCAGTGGACGCCGGCCGGGACCGGCAAGGATTTCAAGCTCTCGCGCATCCTCACGCCCCTGGCCGACTACCAGAAGCAGATGATCGTGGTCAGCAATCTGGGTAACCGACCCGGGGAGAGCGCCGCGGTGCATGCCATCGTGCCGGGAACCTGGCTGTCGTGCGTGCACCCGAAGGAAAGCCAGGATCCCTATGGCGGGGTGACCATCGACCAGATGGCGGCCATGAAGATCGGGCAGGACACGCCGCTCCCGTCGCTCGAAGTACGCACCGAAACCAATGGCGGCGGCGGCTCCTGCGATCGCGCCTATGGCTGCAGCTACTCCGGCACGATCTCGTTCCGCTCGCCCACCTCGCCGCTGCCCATGGAGAACAACCCCCGCACGCTGTTCCAGCGGCTGTTCGGCCGCGGCGACACGCCGGAGGAGCGCAAGGCGCTGGGGGACCAGTACGACAGCATCCTGGACATGGTACAGAGCGATGCCGCGAGCATGCAGCGCCAGCTGGGTACCCGCGACCGCGCCGTGCTCGCCGACTACCTGGACAGCGTGCGCGAAGTCGAGCGGCGCGTGCAGAAGATGGAGAAGCAGGATCTGTCGCAGCTGAAGCTGCCCGCGGTGCCACTGGGCGTGCCGGATCAGTTCCCGCAGGAACAGATGCTGATGTTCGATATGATCGCGCTGTCCTACCAGGCCAATCTCACCCGCATCGCCACCATGATGATGGCGGCCGAAGTGAGCAACATGACCTACAACTTCGTCGGTGTCCCGGATGCCTTCCATCCGGTCTCGCATCACCAGGGCGATGCCACCAAGATCGAGAAGCTGGTGAAGATCCAGACCTTCCACTCCCAGCAGATGGCCAGGTTCCTCAAGCGCCTGGCCGATACGCCGGATGGTGACGGCTCGCTGCTGGACCACTCGCTCGTCGTCTACGGCAGCAACATGAGCAACAGCAATGCGCACAACCAGTATCCGCTCCCGACCAGCGTGCTGGGCGGGGCCTGCGGCAAGCTGAAGATGGGTCAGCACATCATGGCGCCTGAACACACTCCGCTCGCCAATCTGTGGCTCACCCTCATGAACCGCTCCGGCATTGCGATGGAGCAGATCGGCGACAGCACCGGCCAGTTCGCGGAGATCTGATGATGAAGCGCTGGATGCCCGCCCTTATGCTGCTGGTCCTTGCCGCCGCCACCGCGCGGGCGGCGCCGCCCACCCTGGTGGAGGCCGCCGAGCAGCAGGCATCGGCGCAGGCGCTGGGCCTGATCGGGCAGGGCGCCGATGTCAATGCAGCGGCCGCGGACGGCACGACGCCCCTGATGTGGGCGTCGTACCGCGGGGACTACCTGCTGGTCAAGGCGCTGCTCAAGGCCCATGCCAGGGTTGACGTCAGCAACGCCTACGGCGCCAATGCCATGCTGCAGGCGGCGCAGTTCGGGGATGTGCGCATCATCGCGGCACTGCTCGCGGCCGGCGCCAACGTCGAATCGCCGAACCCGGACGGCGAGACGGCGCTGATGCTGGTGGCGCGCGCCGGCAATGTCGAGGCGGGGCGGCTGCTGCTCAAGGCCGGCGCCAACGTCAACGCCCGGGAGAATTTTCGCGGCCAGACGGCGCTGATCTGGGCGGCTGCCGAAAGTCAGCCGGAAATGGTGAAACTGCTGGTCGGCGCCCGCGCGGACGTCAATGCCCGTTCCCTGATCAACACCAATCGGCGCCAGGTCACCGGCGAACCGCGGGCGCAGGCCCGCCCGCCCGGGGGCATGACGGCGCTGCTGTACGCGGCCCGGCAGGGCTGCCTGGGCTGTGTCCGGTATCTGGACGAGGGTCATGCGGACCTGAATCTGGCGGATCCGGAGGGCATCACGCCCATGATCATCGCCACCGAGAACTTCAACTTCGACATCGCCGCCTATCTCCTTCGGCACGGCGCGGATGTGAATCGCTGGGACTGGTGGGGCCGCACGCCCTTGTATGCGGCGGTCGATCTGAACACCTTGCCCTATGGCGGCCGCGCCGATCACATCTCAATGGATGACACCACCAGCCTCAAGCTCATCGGGCTGCTGCTGGATGCCGGCGCCAACCCGAATGCACAGCTGCGCAAGTTCCCCCCGTACCGCTCCCTCGGCGCAGATCGCGGCGGTGACTCGCTGCTGACCATCGGCACGACGCCGCTGCTGCGCGCGGCCAAGGCCGGCGATGCGGCGGCGATCCACCTGCTGCTGGCGCACCACGCCCTGCCGGACCTGGGCAACAACTCGGATGTGACGCCGCTGATGGCGGCGGCCGGAGTCGGCACCAGCGGTGTGGATACCCGCGGCAAGTACAAGACGCAGGCGCAGGCCTCCGCGGCGATCCGGCTGCTGGTGGCTGGCGGCGCGGACGTGAACGCGGTGGATGTCCGCGGCCTCACCGCCCTGCACGGGGCGGCCCTCCTGGGCTTTGATGATGTCATCCGCACCCTGGCCGCCGAGAAGGCCCGCCTGGACGTGAAGGACAAGCGCGGCATCACGCCGCTGGACATGGCCTTAGGAAAAGGCGGCGGCCTGGGACGAGGCGGCGAGGGGGCCACGGTGCATCAGAGCACCGCGGATCTGCTCAAGCAGCTGCTGGCCGATAATGCCCAGGGCGGGGCCGGCGCGCCGCCGACCGCGGCCAATACCGCCGTTCACTAGCAGTTTTTCCGCAAGCGCTGCCGGTACGGTAGGCTTGCACTTCCCGTATTCCAACAACTCGCGAACCAACATGCTGCAAAGTCTTCGTCTGGTGTGGGATCTGCCCACGCGTGTGTTCCACTGGCTGCTGGTGCTGACCATCATCGGCTCGTATACCACCGCCAAACTCGACTTGATGCCCTGGCACAAGGCCTTGGGCTTCCTGATGATCGGCCTGCTGATCTTCCGGGTGCTCTGGGGCCTGATCGGACCACGGCACGCCCGCTTCGGCAACTTCATCAAGGGGCCCGGCGCCATCCTCCAATACCTGAAGGGCGGCATCCGCAGCGTGGGACACAATCCCCTGGGTGCGGGCATGGTGGTGCTGATGCTGTTGCTGCTGGCGCTGCAGGCGACCACCGGGCTCTTCAGCACCGATGATGTGGCCTTCGTCGGACCCTACTTCCCCTCGGTCAGTCACGCCATGGCCGAGCGGCTCACCGGCATCCACCACAAGAATTTCAACCTGATCCTGGCGGCCATCGCGCTGCACCTGGCCGCGATCACCTACTACACGTTCGTGAAGAAGGAGCCGCTGGTGCCGGCCATGTTCCATGGCGGCAAGCCGGCGCAACACGTACCGGCGCATGAGGCCATTCCCGGCAGTCAGCTGTGGAAGGCGTTGCTCGTGATTGTGATAGCGGCGGGGTGCGTGTTCTGGCTGTTGCATGCGGCGCCGCCGCCGCCGGAAAGCATCGACTATTGAGGATCGATGGCCAGGTCGACGCCGCACCCGGTGTACGGGCGCGGCGTCAGATCAGGTCTTGGAGATCTTACGGATTGTCGCGGAACTGATCGTGGCAGCCCGAGCAGCCCTTGCCGACGCCCTTGGCCGCGGCAATGATCTTGTCCTTGTCACCGGTCTTGCCGGCCGCTTCCAGATCTGCAGCGGCCTTCACCAAGTCGTTGGCCTTGCTGTCGAAGTCCGACTTGTTGGTCCAGATGCCTTCGCGCGCCCGCGTCTTGATGGTGGTGAAGGTATGCGTGTCGTTGGCGAACGCTTCGGCAATCATGCCGGCCGTGACCTGCACGCGCTGGGCCGACTTCACCACGGCGGCGGCGTCAACCGGGGCGCCGCGCAGCATGCCGCCCACCGGACCGAAAGCCATCACCTGGACTTTGAAAAGGCCCTGACGCGTGAGCACCGAGGCCTCAGCCTTCTGTTCCGGAGTCGGGGCGGGCGGTCCGCCCTGAGCCATGGCCGCCGATGCCACAATCAGTGAGCTGACCGCGGCGAGGCCGATTCTTGTGATCCCATTCATCTCGTCATTCCCCCTTTGAGAGGTGGCAGTATTGGTAAATCAACTGGGGGCGCAGTTTAGCAGAGGACCTGCAGCACCAGGGTGACAAGCTGGTCGTAGAACCAATCAGCCCGTGCGTGCGCCGGAGGTCACGACCGCGGGCACTTCCCGATCCCAGTAGGGCGTCTCGGGCCCGAAGATGCTGACCAGGTAGTCCACCAGGGCGCGCACTTTCAGCGGCACCAGGCGCCGTCCGGAGTACACCGCATAGATGGCGACATCGGCGGCACCGCCATAGGCGGGCATGATCCGGCGCAGGGCGCCGCGGCGCAGTTCGCTGCCCACGTCCCAGGTCGAGCGAAAGCCGATGCCCATGCCCGAAATCACCGCCTCGCGGACAACTTCGCTGGAATTTGTCTGCAGAAGCGTCTGGGGCTTGAACGTGACCGGGCCTTCGGGACCTTCCAGGCGCCAGGCGACCTGGGGGCCGCCGGCCACCAGGCGGTGATGATGCAGGTCGGCGATATTGCGCGGCTCGCCATGGCGTTCGATGTAGTCGGGCGAGGCACATAGAATGCGCCGGTTTGGTGCAAGGCGCCGGGCGACCAGGCTGGAATCCGGCAGGGTGCCGATGCGCACGGCCACATCGAAGTTGCCGGCCACCAGATCCACATAATCGTCATTCAGATCCACGGCCAGTCGCAGATCCGGATAGGAGGCCATGAAACCCGTCAGCCGCGGCACCACGTGCAGGCGGCCAAAGGCCGTCGGCAGGGAGACCCGCAGCACGCCCCGGGGCCTCTCGGAATCCACGGAGGCAAAGCTCTCGGCATCGTCCACGGCGGCCAGAACGGCCAATACGCGCTCGTGGAAGCGCTGGCCGACATCGGTCGCGGTCACCCGCCGGGTGGTCCGCTGCAGCAGCCGCACCCCGAGGCGGTCCTCCAGGCGGGTGACCCGCTTGGATATCATGGCTGGGGAGGAGTGCAGTTCCCGTGCAGCCGCGGACAGGCTGCCGGCCTTGATCACGCGGGCGAAGATCTGATAGTCCAGCAGGTCAGTCATCTTTTCCACTGCGCCAATTATCTCTACCGGCAAGGGTGCCATGCGTTAAATGTTACAAGTGGCATGGCTGGCGCAATGGTTGGCACCGCTGGGGGTATCGGTTGCTGTGGCAACAGCACCACGCGCAGGGAGCGGAAAAAGAGGCAGCGTGGCCATATGGGCGGCCTGGGGGCATCATGGGTCATGGACATGGAGCGCCGTACGTCGCCATCTCGCCTGCGCGATTGGTTGAGCCGCCTGCCACCCGCCTGGCTGATGGCCACGGCGCTGATGCACGGCGGCGCGCTGCTGGCGGTGCTGGCGGATCGGCGGCTGTGGCCCTGGAGCCTGGGCGCCGTGGTGGCCAATCACCTGCTGCTGGCGCTGGGTGGGCTGCTGCCGCGCAGCCGCCTGCTGGGCCCGAACTGGACGCGACTGCCCGCCGCGAGCGATGGCGTGGCGTTGACCATCGATGACGGTCCGGACCCTGCGGTCACGCCGGCGGTGCTGGACCTGCTGGCGCGCCACGGAGCGCGTGCGACCTTCTTTTGCGTGGGCGAGCAGGTCGCGCGCTACCCGGACCTGGCGCGGCGTATCAGCCGCGAGGGGCATGAGATCGGCAATCACACCGAGCACCATCGGTATACGTTTTCGCTGTTCGGTCCGGCGGCGATGCGTCGCGAGATCGCGGCGGCGCAGGCGAGCATCCAGGCGGTGTGCGCGGTGGTGCCACGGTTCTTCCGGCCGCCGGCCGGGTTGCGCAATCCCTTTCTGCAGCCGTGCCTGGCACCCCTGAATCTGCAGCTGGCAAGCTGGACCCGGCGCGGCTACGACACCGTGAACACGGACGCCGCGCGGGTGCTGCGCCGGCTGACCCGGAATCTCTCGGCCGGTGACGTCCTCCTGCTGCACGATGGGCGCGCGGCCCGCACGGCCGACGGCACGCCGGTCATCCTGGCCGTACTGCCCGGATTGCTGGCCGAACTGGCAGGACGGCGGCTGCGCTGCGTCAGACTCTCGGACGGCGTGCCGGCCGGGTAGAATGCATCATCAATCGAGCTGGAGCTTCAGCGGATGAATTTTGTTTGGTATGTGCTGTGGTACGTGATCGCCGTGGGATTCCTGGTGGTCGTGCACGAGTACGGACATTTCTGGGTGGCCCGGCGCTTGGGGTTCAAGGTGCTGCGCTTCTCGGTGGGATTCGGCAAGCCCATCTGGCGGCGCATGATGGGCAAGGATGAGACCGAACTGGTGATCGCCCCGATTCCGATGGGTGGTTACGTAAAATTCCTGGATGAGCGCGACGGCCCGGTGCCGCCGCAGTTCCTGGACCGCTCCTTCACCCGCCGGCCGCCCTGGCAGCGCATCCTGGTATTGCTGGCAGGTCCCGGCGCCAATCTGCTGTTCGCCATCCTGGTGCTGTGGGGCATGCGCTGGATGTCGGGCATCAATGAGGTCAAGCCCATCATCGGAGCCGTGCAGCCGGCTTCGATCGCGGCCCGCGGCGGGCTGCTGCGCGGCGATGAGATCCTCGCCATCGGCGAGAAGGACGTGCCGAATTCGCGCGATGTGATGTTCGATCTGCTGGATTCGATCCTGGACCGGGGGGCGGCGCAGCTGTCGGTGCGGGGCGTGGATGGTCAAACCCGCAATGTGGTGCTGGCGGTTTCCGATCCGGCCGCGCGTCGGCAGCTCACGGAGCCGGCCATGCTGCTCGAGGGCCTGGGCTTTGAATTCCAGGAGCCGCCGATGCCGCCGGTGCTGGCCAAGGTGGATCGCGGCGGCAATGCCGACCACGCGGGGCTCATGCCGGGGGATCGCGTGGTGGTGATCGACGGCGCGCCGATCGCTGATTTCGCCGACCTGATGCGGGTGATCTCGGCGGCCTCCGGCAAGCGCGTCACGGTGCAGTATCTGCGCGCCGGCGCCAGCCACACCACCACGGTGGCGGTGCGGGCCACCCCGGATGGCATGGGCCACTCGGTGGGCCGCATCGGCGTCGCAGGTCCCAGCGTGAAGCTGCCGAAGAGCATGCTGGTGCACAAGGACCTGTCGGCCGGGGCTGCGCTGGTGAGCGCCTTCGGTGATGCCTGGTACCTGACCGCGACCCAGACCAAGCTGCTGGGGCGCATGGTCATGGGGCAGGTGTCGGTGAAGAATCTGAGCGGTCCGTTGAGCATCGCCCAATACGCCGGTGAGTCCGCGCAGGCGGGTCCGGCATCGTTCATCAACTTCCTGGTGCTGATTTCCCTGGCGATCGCGCTGTTCAACCTGCTGCCGATTCCGTTGCTGGACGGCGGCCAGATCGTGTTTCAGGCGGCCGAGTGGATCAAGGGTCGGCCCTTGAGCGAGCGTACCCAGATATTCGGGCAGCAGGTCGGCATCGCGCTGCTGGTGATGCTGCTGGGCGTGGCCCTGTTCAACGATGTCTCGCGTCAGTTCGGCTGAGGCGAGACTCGTCCGTTACTCGACGCTGTAGCCGCGGGCCTGCAGGCAGGCCGCCATGGCGCGGTAGTAGTCGCGGCTCTTGACGGTGAACTGGTCCGGCGGCACGTTGCCGCCGCTGGCCGTGGGGTCAAAGCCCGTCTGGCCGCTCGCCGAGGCGTGGCACTCGTACTTGTCCTTGGCCTGCTGATCCGCGCTCTGGTTATTGCGCGGATAGATGAACAGCTGGGTCGTGGTCGGCGGCGAGGGCGGCAGCTCATCGGGCGCGGCATTCACCGCTCCGGTCGGCGGATCCACCACTTCGTAGCCGTTGTCCTGCGCACTCCACATGTAGTAGGTGTCGTTGGCGTAGTAGTACGGCACGCCGCCGAACCAAACGGTGCGAATAGTACGGCGGCAGCAGCGGCACGAACACGCCGATCGGCGGCGCGACGACGACGAAGCTCGGGCCGCGCGGCGCATACCATACGCCGGCCGAGTAGTAGAAGCGGTTGGGACCGCGATTGATGATGATGCGGTCGCGCGGCAGGTCGCGCACCTCGTACCCGCGATTGACGTAGGCGTGGTTGTGACTGAAGCGCGCGTCCAGGTGCTCGTGCGCCGGCGGCGCACGGCGCGCGTGCTCGTCGCGCGGATCCGCGCCGGCGAGCCCCGCGCCGAGGGCCGCGGCGAGCGCCACGGTGCACAGGACGGCCGCGCGGTTGGGAAGATGTTGCGCAACATGGTGGCTTCCTCTAGTTCACGCTGTAGCCGCGGCCTTCCAGGCAGGCGCCCAGGGCGCGACGGTAGTCGGAGGCGTGGCGCTCGATCTGCGCGGCCTGCGCCTGCATGCGGGCGTTGGCATTGGAGTTGGCGGCCGCCTGGACCTGCGCATCGGCGTTGGCCTCCGCGCCGGCACCGATGGCCCCTCCCAGCAAGGCGCCCAGCAGCAGGCCGGCGCCGGCATCGCGCGGATTGGAAATCGCGGCGCCCAGGATGCCTCCGGTCACCGCACCGGCGACGACGCCGGATCCGGGAGGCGGACCGCCGACCACCTGCACGCGCTCATGCGGGGGAACGTTCGGCGCACTGGGATTGAAGCCGCTTTGCTGCGTGGCCCAGCTGGAGCATTCATAGCGGTCGCGATCCAGCTGCTGGGGTGACTGGCCCTGCTGGGGATAGGCGTACACCGTCACGTTCGGCGGCGGCGGGGGCGGGACGAAGTGGCGCGGCGGCGGCTCCACGACGCAGGCCGACAGCGCGGCAACCAGGCCGGCGGCTGCCAGCACCCGGACCTTCGGGAGTGAAAAACCATTGAACATCATGTTTGGATTCCAGTTGGGCCTCATGACCTGTGAGACGCAGAACGCGACAATTCGTGCCGCCGTTGACCTGCCCTGAAGCATTGGACTGCGGGCGGCGGCGTCCGTTCCCAATATTGGGCCTAAGTTACTGAATAGCAAGACGACTTATATGCTAATTACCAACAAGTCTTACAACTCAGGGGTCCTGGCACCTCAGTATGCAGGGGGCTGTGTACACTTCGGCCCCCGATTCGCACCCCGCACACCCGCATCCGAATGTCTGACCGGCTACTGCAAGTCCTGATCGAGGCCGCCCTGGAGGCAGGCCTTGCCGCGAACCGCATTTACAAGGGGGCCTTTGCGGTTCAGACCAAGGCGGATGACTCCCCAGTGACCGCCGCCGACCAAGCCGCCGAGGACATCATCCTGCGGCACCTGGCCCGTCACGCCCCCCACATTGCGGTGGTTGCCGAAGAACAATGTGCGGCAGGCGTGGTGCCGGTCGTGGGGCAGGAGTTCTTTCTGGTGGACCCCCTGGATGGCACCAAGGAGTTCGTCCACCGGCGCGGGGAGTTCACCGTGAACATTGCCCTGATTCGGGACGCCGTGCCGACGCTGGGCGTGGTGTATGCGCCCGCCACGGGGCAGCTGTACGTGGGCGATGTGGCCGCGGCCAGCGCCGGGCGCGCCAGCCTCGACCCCGATGATCCGCACGTCGCGCCGCTGCAGCCCATCCAGGTGCGGGCCATTCCCGCGGCGGGCCTCACCGCCGTCGCCTCGCGCTCGCACCGCACGCGCGCAGACGGATGCCTACCTGGCGCGCTACTCGGTGGCGCAAGTGGTGGCGGTGGGTTCTTCCCTGAAATTCTGTCTGCTCGCGGCCGGGCGAGGCGGACCTGTATCCGCGCCTGGGGCCCGACCATGGAGTGGGACACCGCCGCCGGTCATGCGGTGCTGGTGGCCGCGGGAGGTCGGGTGGTGGGACCGGACGCACAGCCGCTGCGCTACGGCAAGCCGCAGTTTCGCAATTCCTGGTTCGTGGCCAGCGGCCCCTTCGTGCCGTATGCGTTCGCGGCATGAAGGATCAGCGCATGGACCCACATCTGAAGCGCCTGGAAGCCGAGTCCATCGGCATCATGCGCGAGGTGGCGGCCGAATTCGCCAACCCGGTGATGCTCTATTCGATCGGCAAGGACTCGGGTGTGATGCTGCACCTGGCTCTCAAGGCCTTCTTTCCCTCCAAGCCGCCATTTCCGCTGCTGCACGTGGACACTGGCTGGAAGTTCCGCGACATGATCCGCCACCGCGACATGATCGCGGCGCGCTACGGCTTCAAGCTGCTCGCCTACACCAACGCGGATGGCGTGGCGCGCGGCATCAATCCGATCCGCTCCGGCTCCCAGGTGCACACCCAGGTCATGAAGACCGAGGCGCTGAAGCAGGCGCTCGACAAGTACGGATTCGACGCGGCCTTCGGCGGCGCGCGCCGCGACGAGGAAAAGAGCCGCGCCAAGGAGCGGATCTTCTCGGTGCGTTCCGCCGGACACACCTGGGAGCCGCGCAACCAGCGCCCGGAGCTGTGGCATCTGTATAACACCCGTATCACCAAGGGTGAGACCATCCGGGTCTTCCCGCTCTCGAACTGGACCGAGCTGGACATCTGGCAGTACACGCGCGCCGAGGACATTCCGGTGGTGCCGCTGTACTTCGCCGCGCCCCGGCCGGTGGTGAAGCGCGATGGCCTGCTCATCATGCGCGATGACGAGCGCATGCCGCTGCTGCCCGGGGAGCAGGAAGAGCTGCGCAGCGTGCGCTTCCGGTCCCTCGGCTGACTATCCGCTGTCGGCCGCCATCGAAAGCTCCGCGGCGACCCTCGACGACATCATCGATGAGATGCTGAGCGCGCGTACTTCGGAGCGTTCGGGCCGACTCATCGACAGCGACGAGGCGGCCTCGATGGAACGCAAGAAGCGCGAAGGATACTTCTGATGCAGAAGGGACTGCTGCGCTTCCTGACCTGCGGATCGGTGGACGACGGCAAATCGACGCTGATCGGCCGGCTGCTGTTCGACTCCAAGCTGATTCTCGAGGATCAGCTCGCCACCCTGGAGCGCGACAGCCGCAAGCACGGCACCACCGGTGAGGACATCGATCTGGCGCTGCTGGTCGACGGGCTCGAAGCCGAGCGCGAGCAGGGCATCACCATCGATGTGGCCTACCGCTTCTTCAGCACGCCGCGCCGCTCCTTCATCGTGGCCGACACGCCGGGGCATGAGCAGTACACGCGCAACATGGCCACCGGCGCATCCAACAGCGATGCTGCCGTGATCCTCATCGACGCGCGCAAGGGCGTGCTGACCCAGACCCGGCGCCACAGCTACATCTGTTCGCTGCTGGGCATCCGGCACGTCGCCTTAGCCATCAACAAGATCGACCTGGTCGACTATTCGCCGCAGAACTTCCACCACATCGTCGGTGACTACTTCGGCTTCGCCAAGGCGCTGGGGTTCGAGCTCGGTCACGGCCATTCCGCTGTCGGCCAGGTTCGGCGACAACGTCACAGCGCGCTCCGAGAAACTGAAGTGGTTCGAAGGTCCGACGCTGCTGCAGTACCTCGAGGAACTCGACGTGGAGGCCGAGCTGGTCGGCAAGCCCTTCCGCTTCCCGGTGCAGTGGGTGAACCGCCCGAATCTGGATTTCCGGGGCTTCTCCGGGACCGTAGCCTCCGGCAGCATCCGCGCCGGCGATCCCATCGTCGTGGCGGCCTCCGGCAGGGAGTCGAAGGTCTCCCGCATCGTCACCGCCGACGGCGATCTGCCCGAAGCCCAGGCGGGCGATGCGGTGACGCTGGTGCTGGCCGACGAAGTCGATATCGCCCGCGGCGACGTGCTGGCGTGTCCGGCGACGCGGCCGGAAGTGGTCGACCAGTTCGCCGCGCACCTGCTGTGGATGGCCGAGGACGCGATGCTGCCGGGGCGCTCCTATCTGATGCGCATCGGCACCCGGTTCGTGCCCGCCCGGGTCACCACCCTGAAGCACAAGGTGGACGTGAACACGCTGGAGCACATGGCCGCCAAGACCCTGGGTCTGAATGAGATCGGGGTGTGCAACCTGGCCACCTCCTCACCGGTCGCGCTGGACCCGTATGCCGAAAACCGCGAGACCGGCGCCTTCATCCTGATCGACCGCTTCACCAATGCGACGGCCGGCGCCGGCATGATCAGCTTCGGCCTGCGGCGTGCCACCAACGTGCACCGTCAGAGCCTGTCGGTCGACAAGGTCGCGCGGGTGCACCGCAATGGCCACAAGCCCGTCATCGTGTGGTTCACCGGGCTGTCCGGATCGGGCAAGTCGACCATCGCCAACCTGGTCGAACAGGAACTGCATGGCGGCGGCGCGCACACCTACCTGCTCGACGGCGACAACGTGCGTCATGGCCTGAACCGCGACCTGGGGTTCACCGATGCGGACCGCGTCGAGAATGTCCGGCGCGTCGGGGAGGTGGCCAAGCTGTTCACGGATGCCGGCATGATCGTGCTGTGCTCCTTCATCTCGCCGTTCCGCGCGGAACGCAGCATGGTGCGCGAGCTGGTCCCGGACGGCGAGTTCATCGAGGTGTTCGTCGACACGCCGCTCGAGGAGTGCATACGACGCGATCCGAAGGGTCTGTACGCGCGCGCCACGGCCGGCCTGATCAAGAATTTCACCGGCATCGATTCACCGTACGAGACGCCCGAGCATCCGGACCTGCGGCTCGACACCATGCACAGCTCCCTGGCCGAATGCGCTGCGCGAGTGGTCGCGCTGCTGCGGGAGCGGCAGATACTGGGGTGGGGCGGCGCGGGCCGCGGCGATACTCAGACCTGGATCTGAGGGGCTCGCGGGCAGGTTAAGGCACGCCGCCGCGCCGCCGCCGACACGGTGGAAACATAGGGCGAGTCCCGATCGAAGAATCGCCAGCGCCGCTGCGCCCATGCGCCCGCGTAATCCACGCCGATGCGCGCTGCGGCGCGGATGCGCAGCGCTCGCGGGGCCCGCGGCGCCTGGATCCACACCTGCCTGGCCGTGAGATCCCGGCCGTTGTCGGTCCGGTCGATGCCCAGCGCTTTGCACAACAGGCCGGGTCCCCAGCTTGGGGTTGTGATGCCCACCAGGGGTTCCAGGGCACGCAGCAGCACCGCGTGCGGCACGCCGCGAGTCGCGGTCACCACGTTCAGGCAGTTCCACATTCCATAGATGAGATACACGTAGGCGTAGCCCGCCGCGCCGTACATGATTTCCGTGCGCGCGGTGCGTCGTCCGCCGGCGCTGTGGGCGGCCAGGTCCTGCGGACCCTCGTAGGCCTCGGTTTCCACGATGCGGCCGATCCTAAGGTCCGCGCCGCGCCGGACGACCAGTTCCATGCCGAGCAGGTCCGGAGCTACGGCGGTGGAATCGCGGGCATAGAAGGAGCGAGGCAGGCGCCGTGGCATGGGTAACTCATTATAAAGTGGTTAGAATGTCGCATATGAATGCAAAGTTCCTGGTGGCCCTGGTGGCCGGCATGACGCTCGCGGGAGTGCGCCCGGCGCGCGCTGCCGTGTATGACCTCACCGACCCGGCGGTGCAGGTGATCGGCGAGGATCTGCATCTGCAGACTCACTATTCTGACACCCTGGTGGAAATCGCCCGGCGTTACGGGCTGGGCTATGAGGAGATGGTGCGGGCCAATCCCACGGTGGATCCCTGGCTGCCCGGCGAGGGCAAGTCCATCGTGATTCCCGGCCGGCACATCCTGCCCCCGGGTCCGCGCGACGGCATCATCGTCAACATTCCAGAGCACCGGATCTATTACTTTCCGAAGCCGCGCAAAGGTCAGACCCCGACGGTGGTCACCTACCCGGTGAGCATCGGCAAGATGGACTGGCAGACCCCGATGGGCCTGACGCATGTGGTGTCCAAGGAGGCCAACCCGACCTGGAATCCGCCGGCTTCGGTGCGCGCCGAGCACCTGGCCAACGGGGATCCACTGCCCAAGGGCGTCATCAGGTCCGGGCCTGATAATCCACTGGGTCTGTTTGCGATGCGCTTAGGCATTCATCCCGGCGACTACCTGATTCATGGCACCAACAATCCGCTGGCCGTGGGCATGGCGGTGACCCATGGCTGCATCCGCATGTATCCGGAAGATGTCGCGGCGATTTTCCCGACCGTTCCCGTGGGCACCAAGGTCTATCTGATCAATGTGCCGCTGAAGGTCGCCTTGGTGGACGGCAACCTGCTGCTGGAGGCCCATCCGCCGGTGGACGCGCAGGGGCAGAGTACCGAGCCGGTCCTGGACAAGTTCGAGGAGCTGCTGAACGAGGTCCTGGGCAGCGCCACGACCGCCGTCAATTGGGACATCGCCGTGGAGACCCTGAAGAAAGCCAATGGCATTCCGGTGCTGGTGGGCCTGCAGGCGGATCTGGCGCCTTCAGCGCCACCGGCCTCCGCAGCGGGCCCGGCGGCCGACAGCAGCGCTCCGGCGCCGTCTACGCCCCCTGCGACCCCTGCTGCCTCCGCGGCGACGGCCCCACCACCCGCCTCGGCCCCGCTGCCGGCGGGGGAATCGAGTCGCTGGGTCACGCAATAGCCTGATACTGCTGGCGAAGCAGACTTAGGCTTGACTGTACCGGGTCCGGCCGATGGCGAAGCGTTGCCGGTTTGCCTCACAAACAGTTGAAAGGCTGCGCGGATCCGTTATAGTTCGCGCACCCACAGGGTTAACCTTTTGGGTGTAAGCCATTGTATTTATTTGAAAATTCCAACCTTCAGCGATGTCAGAGCGCGATAACGAAAACTTCGATCTGGACGACGAATTCCTCAACAACGCACCCGAAGACGGTACCGATTACGACCGGATTCTGGACCGCGTGGACAAACGCGTACGCAACCAGGGCAAGCGCGGCAAGGCCGCGTGGAGCAAGCTCGAAGAGGTGCTCGCGGATCGGAAGCTGGAAAAAGATCTGCGCGACATCTTTGATGATGAGGGCTAGCGCGTGCTGCCCGGTGCGCGCACGGGCACCCGGCGTCGCACCGTAATTCCCGTTCCCGGACACATCAGACATTCCAAGGCCGAATACGCTTAAGGCTGCCTCAAGCGGCACTTGAGTGGGCCCCTATCGAGGCAATCGTGGCGCGTAATTTTCCGCAATGGGTCGTTTTGAAGTTCGGCGGCACCAGCGTTTCCTCGCTGGCGAACTGGCGCAACATCGCCCAGATCACCCGTTCCCGACTCAATGAGGGCGCGCGCGTCCTGATCGTGCACTCCGCGGTCACCGGCACCACCGACAAGCTCGAGAAGCTGATCGAGGCGGCGCTGCGCGGCAGCCACGGGGAGATCTTTGCCGCCATCCAGGAGCGCCACCGGCGCCTGGCCACGGAACTTGAGATCCCGGTCAGCCTGGCGCTGGAGCGGCAGTTCCAGGAATTGGGGCAGATCAGTGCCGGCGTGGCGCTGGTCGGGGAATTGAGCGACAAGACCCGGGCCCGGGTCATGGCCGCGGGCGAGCTCATGGCCACCGACCTGGGCGCCAGGTTCCTGAAGTCGCAGGGTCTGGATGCGCACTGGCTGGATGCGCGCACGGTACTGAAGGCCGATGAGCGGCGCGGCGGATCGGCCAAGGCCTCGGTGCTCAACGCCACCTGCGTGTTCACACCCGATGAGAATTTCCGCGAGCAGCTGAATGCGCTGGGCCAGGTGGTCGTCACCCAGGGGTTCATCGCCAGCGATGCCGAGGGCAACACGGTGTTGCTGGGCCGCGGCGGTTCGGATACCTCGGCCGCGTATCTGGCCGCCAAGCTCAGTGCGGAGCGGCTGGAGATCTGGACCGACGTACCCGGCATGTTCAGCGCCAACCCGCGCTCCACGCCCAGCGCCCGGCAGCTGCGCGCGCTGCATTACGATGAGGCGCAGGAAATCGCCAGCAGCGGCGCCAAGGTGCTGCATCCGCGCTGCATCCTGCCCGTGCGCCAGTACCAGATCCCGCTGCACGTGCTCGCCACGCAGGTGCCGGACCTGGCCGGCACCGTGCTCAGCGCCGATGCCGGCGACGGCGGCGCGCAGGTCAAGGCGGTCTGCATCAAGAAGGGCATCACGCTGATCGCGCTGGACAGTCCCGGCATGTGGCATCAGGTCGGCTTCCTGGCCGATGCCTTCCAGATCTTCAAGGATCACGGCATGTCGGTGGACCTGGTGTCGACCTCGGAAACCAACGTCACGGTCTCGCTGGATCCCCAGGCAAACACGCTCGACAGCGCCCAGCTGGATGCGCTGATCAGCGCGCTGTCGGGGCTGTGCCGGGCACGCGCCATCGGCCCCTGCGCCTCGGTCAGCCTGGTGGGGCGCAACATCCGCGGCATCCTGCACCAGCTGGGCGAGGCCTTCGAGCTGTTCGCCGAGCAGCAGGTGTACCTGGTGAGCCAGGCCGCCAACGATCTGAATTTCACCTTCGTCGTGGACGAGAGCCAGGGCGACCGGCTGGTCGATCAGCTGCACGAGCTGCTGATTCCGCGCTCGCGCACCGACCGTTCCCTGGGTCCCACCTGGGATCAGCTGTTCGCGCCGCAGGCCCAAGGCCCGAGCCCAACCCTGCCGGCGCCCTGGTGGAAGCACAAGCGCCTGGAGCTGCAGCGGCTGATGGACGGTCGGGACTGCGCCTATGTCTATGATCGTGCGACGCTGCTGAAGGCCGCGGCCGCCTTGAAGGGCGTGAAGTCGGCGGCCCGGGTGCTGTACGCCATGAAGGCCAACCCCCATCCGGAAATCCTGCAGCTGCTGCACGCCCAGGGCCTGGACTTCGACTGCGTCTCGCGCGGGGAAATCGAACAGCTGGTCCGGGCGGTGCCGCAGATAGACCGCAGCCGCATCCTGTTCACGCCGAACTTCATCGGCCGCGAGGAGTACGCCTGGGCGTTCGAGCAGGGCGTGCAGGTGACGCTCGACAGCCACTTTCCCATCGAGAACTGGCCGAAGGTGTTTGCGGGCCAGGACATTTTCGTGCGCATCGACAGCGGCATCGGCCGCGGTCATCACCGCCATGTGCGCACCGGCGGCGAGCAGTCCAAGTTCGGCGTGCCGGTGGCGGATCTGGACCAGCTGGCCGAGACCGTCCGGGCGGCCGGCGCGCGCGTGACCGGGCTGCACTGCCACAGCGGCAGCGGCATCCTCGACGTCGGTAACTGGGAGCAGACCGCGGACCTGCTGGCCGAACTCGCGCGGCGCTTCCCGGACGTGACCGTCGCCGACGTGGGCGGGGGTCTGGGCGTGCCCGAACGGCCGGGTCAGGCGGAGTTTGATCTGGCGCGCCTGGATGAGGCCCTCGGCCGGGTCCGCCATGCCCACCCGCAGCTGTCGCTGTGGCTGGAGCCGGGGCGCTATCTGGTGGCCCAGGCCGGGGTGCTGCTGGCGCGCGTGACGCAGCTGAAGTCCAAGGGCGACAGCACCTACGTGGGAGTCGCCACCGGCATGAACTCCCTGATCCGGCCGGTGCTCTACGGGGCCTACCACGAGATCGTGAACCTCACGCGCGTGGACGAGCCGGCCACCATTCTCGCCACGGTCGTGGGCCCGATCTGCGAGACCGGCGATATACTGGGGCACGACCGACTGCTGCCACCGACTCTGTCCGGGGATGTGCTGCTGGTGGCCAATACCGGCGCCTACGGTCATGCCATGAGCTCGCATTACACCCTGCGTGAACCCGCCGAGGAAATTTGCATCTAAAATGCCGTGACGGGTGCCTGCGGGCGGTGGGGCGGTCGGATTGAAGATTTGGCGCTACTTGCTGGTGATTGCGCTGCTGTGCGCGGTGGCGCTGGCCTTGTACGTCGTGCATCTGGATCGCATCGTCACCACCCAGTTCGAAGGCCGGCGCTGGACCCTGCCCGCGCAGGTGTACGCCGCCCCCCAGGAGCTGTACGCCGGCGAAGCCCTGTCGGCCGAGGATCTGGAGCACGAACTGCTGCGGCTGCAGTACCGGCGCGCCGATCATGCCGACAAGCCCGGCAGCTACTCGCGCCAGGCCGATCGCTTCCAGATCTACCTGCGCGCCGCCCGCTTCGCCGATGAAGCGCGCCCGGCGAGCCTGCTCAACGTCGAGGCCGGCGAGGGCGGCATCGCGGCACTGCGCGAAATCACCGGCAAGCCATTGGCCATCGCGCGACTGGAACCGCTTGCTGATCGGCAGCATCTTTCCCATCCACGGCGAGGACCGCATCGTCGTGACCCCCGAACAGGTGCCGCCGATGTTGCCGGCGGCACTGAAGGCGGTCGAGGACCGCAACTTCGACAGCCACCACGGCATCGACCCGGCGGGCATGCTGCGCGCGCTGTGGGTGGATCTGCGCACCGACCAGTGGGGGCAGGGGGCACAGGGCGGCAGCACGCTCACCCAGCAGCTGGTGAAGAACTACTTCCTGGACTCGCGCCGTACCGCGGGCCGCAAGATCCAGGAGGCCATCATGGCCATCCTGCTGGAGTCCCATTTCAGCAAGACCGACCTGATGACGGCCTACATCAACGAGATCGCGCTCGGTCAGGACGGCAACCGCGCCATCCACGGCTTCGGCCTTGCCAGCCAGTTCTACTTCGGCAAGCCGCTGATGGAGCTGGATCTGCCGCAGATCGCGACGCTGGTGGCGGTGGCCCGCGGCACCTCTTTCTATGATCCGCGCCGCCACCCGGATCGGGCCCTCAAGCGCCGCAACCTGGTGCTGTCGCTGATGGTGGATCAGAAGGTGATCCCGGTGGCCGACGCCAAGGCGGCGCAGGCGCGCCCGCTGGGGGTCATGGGTCGCGGCGCCGGAGGCTACTATCCGGCGTACCTCGACCTGGTGCGGCGCACCCTGCGGCGCGACTATCGCGAGGAGGATCTCACCGAGGCCGGCCTTGCGGTATTCACGAACCTGGACCCGCACACCCAGGAGCTGGGCGAGAAGATACTGGAGCGCGAACTGGCGAGGCTGGATCGGGCGCACCGGAGCAAGGGCGATCCGCTGCAGGGCTCAGTGGTCGTCACCGCGCCGCAGAGCGGGGATGTGACCGCCGTGATCGGCGGCCGCGAGGCGGGCCTCGACGGATTCAACCGCGCGCTGGATGCGCGCCGTCCGATCGGCTCGCTGGTCAAGCCCTTCGTGTACCTCGCGGCGATCGAAACGGGTCGCTACAACCCGGCGAGCATCATTCAGGACACGCCGGTGGACATCAAGATTCCAGGCTCGGCCGACTGGCAGCCGGAGAATTTCGAGCATGATGTCAACGGCCCGATCCCCATGGTCAAGGGTCTGGCGAAGTCCCTGAATCTTGCCACCATCAACTTAGGTATGGACATCGGTCTGGACACCGTGCGGCATTCGCTGCAGCGCTTTGGCATCGAGGAGGAGCCGCCGCGTATTCCCTCCCTGCTGCTGGGCACTTTCGAACTCACGCCGCTGGACGTCGCGCAGTTGTACACCGGACTGGCCAATGGCGGCTTCAAGACCAACCTGCGCGCGGTGCGTGCCGTCCTGGCCGCCGACGGCAAGGCGCTCAAGGCCTTCAACCTGGACGTGGCGCCCGTCGCGCAGCCGGAGGCCGTGTTTGCGGTGCAGATGATGATGGAGCAGGTGATCCAGCGCGGCACCGGCGTGGCGGCGCAGTCCATCCTGCCCAGCGGAGTGGTGGTCGCCGGCAAATCGGGCACCTCCTCGGATCTGCGTGACAGTTGGTTCGCGGGCTTCTCCGGTAATGCGGTCGCGGTGGTGTGGGTGGGTTACGATGATGACCGGGTGACCGGGCTGACGGGTTCAGCCGGCGCGCTGGGGGTCTGGGACCGGCTGCTGACGGGCATCGGGCCGACCTCGCTGACCACTGCGATGCCGGATACCCTGCATGCCGTCAGCATAGATTTCAGCACCGGCTATGCCTCCTCGGGCACGTGTGCGTTGGAGCCGGTGGTGGTCTATGTGCCGGTGAGTTTCACGCCGCCGGCCGCGCCGCCGGGATGTGCGACAGCCGGTGTCCCGGCCCAGGTTGCCAAGCCCGAGCCGACCCTGCTGGACCGGGCAGGCAAGTGGCTGCAGGGCATCACGCATCACTGAGGCGGTTTGCGACTATGAGGAGATTTGTCAGTGGCCGGTAACGCGCAGCGCCTGCTGCCGGTGCTGGCGCTGCTTGCAGGCGCGACACAGCTTGGCGGCTGCGTGATATTCCGCGAGCCGATCGACGAGTCGCGCGCGCCGCAGCCGACGCATGCGGCGCCAGGGCTCGCAACCGGACCTGCCGCCGGTGAGAATCCTGCGGCGCCTGCCAACGCCGTGGCTGTCCCGGCGCCCGCGCCGGCCGTCGCGCCGCCGGTGACCACGCGCCAGTTCCACCTGGGCGCGGCGGCCACCGCGCTGGTGACCCAGGCGCACCGGCAGGCCAGTACCGATCCGCAGCTGGCCATCAGCAGCATCGAACGGGCGTTGCGCATCGAACCGGACAATCCGTTGCTGTGGATCGAACTGGGCGAGGTGCATGAAAGCGCGGGCCATTTCGATCAGGCCGCGGGCATGGGTCACAAGGCCCTGCAGCTGGCCACCGGTGATCCGCACGCCCAGTCGGCCTCCTGGCACCTGATCGCCGAATCCCTCAAGGCGCGCAACCGCAACGGCGAGGCCGCCGAAGCGCAACGGCGCGCCGATGAACTGAACCCGCAGTAGAATCGGCCATCATGTACACGCTGCACATTGCCAACAAGAACTATTCGTCCTGGTCACTGCGCCCCTGGGTGCTGATGCGGGAGCTCGCCATCGAGTTCAGCGAGCACCTCGTGCCGTTTCACCGCGCGGCGGATTGGGCGGGCTTGCGGCGAATTTCGCCGAACGGCAAGGTGCCCTGCCTGATCGATGGGGACACCACCGTGTGGGAGTCGCTGGCGATCGTGGAGTACCTGGCGGAACGCCATGCCGGGGTATGGGCCGCCGAGGGCCGCGCCCGCGCCTGGTCGCGCAGCGCGGCGGCGGAAATGCATGCCGGATTCGGCGAGCTGCGCAATGTGTGCTCGATGAGCTGCGGGGTGCGCGTCAGGCTGCACAGCGTGACGGCGGCCCTGAGCGCCGATCTCAACCGGATGGCGGCGCTGTGGAATGACGGCTTGAGGCGTTTCGGTGGTCCGTTTCTGGCCGGCGCCGCCTTCAGCGCCGTGGACGCCTTCTTTGCGCCGGTGGCATTTCGCATCCAGACCTATGGTCTGCAGCTGGACCCGCAGGCGCAGGCGTACGCATCACGGCTGCTGGCGCGCGAGACGATGCGCGGCTGGTACGCGGCAGGAATCGCTGAACCGTGGCGGGATGCCCCGCATGATGAGGAAATCGCGCGCTCCGGCACGATCGTGCAGGATCTGCGGGCGCCACTCGAGTCCACGTCCGGCCGCTGATGGCATTACCTCAGGAGAGTTTCGATGCGCATGCTACGCGTACTGCTGATAGGCGCCCTGGCGCTGATCGTGAGCGGGTGCGGCTACAACCGCTTCCAGTCGCTGGACGAGCAGGTCAAGTCGGCCTGGTCCGAGGTGCTGAATCAGTACCAGCGGCGCGCCGATCTGGTGCCCAACCTGGTCAATACGGTGAAGGGCTATGCCGCCCAGGAGCAGAAGATCTTCATCGAAGTGGCCGAGGCGCGCAGCAAGGTCGGCAGCATCCAGGCGACGCCGGAGCTGGTGAACGATGCGCAGGCCTTCCAGAAATTCCAGGCGGCCCAATCGCAGTTGACCAACGCGCTGTCGCACCTGATCGCGGTCACGGAAAATTATCCGGACCTGAAGTCGGATGCGAACTTTCGCGATCTGCAGGCGCAGCTGGAGGGCACCGAGAACCGGATCACCGTCGCCCGCAATCGCTACATCCAGGCGGTGCAGGATTACAACGTGCTGGCGCGCAGCTTCCCGAGCAATCTGACCGCCAAGATGTTCGGCTATGCGGTCAAGGCGAACTTCGCGGTCCAGAATGAAGCGGAGATCTCCAAGCCGCCCAGCGTCGATTTCGGTACCACGCCGGCCGCTTCCGCGCCCAGGCCGTAGGGCCTGGGGCTCATCTGAAGTGAAATCCTGCGCCTCATGGGGTGCGCTGCTCGGGGCGCTGCTGCTGGGCGCATGGACTCTGGCCGGCGCCGAGGTGGCGGTGCCGCCGCTCACCGCCCGCGTGACCGATCTCACCGGTACGCTCGATGCCCAGCAGGTCGCGACGCTGCAGCAGACCCTGCAGGCCTTCGAGACCCGCAAGGGCAGCCAGATCGCCGTGCTCATCGTGCCCAGCACCCAACCGGAGTCCATCGAGCAGTATGGCATCCGGGTGGTGGAGCAATGGCGGCTGGGGCGCAGGCGTGTGGACGATGGCGCGCTGCTGATCATTGCCAAGGATGACCGCGCGCTGCGCATCGAGGTGGGCTACGGCCTGGAAGGGGCGCTGAATGATGCGGTGTGCGCGCGCATCATCCGCGAAATCATCACGCCGCGGTTCCGGCAGGGTGACTTCTACGGCGGCA
Source organism: uncultured Pseudomonadota bacterium (assembly GCA_963726995.1). Classification (GTDB taxonomy): domain Bacteria; phylum Pseudomonadota; class Gammaproteobacteria; order Steroidobacterales; family Steroidobacteraceae; genus DAIDKA01. Next base: position 732,611 of record CAVSEP010000004.1, on the reverse strand, counting down.
TCGGCGCCGGCATTGCCCGCATGATCGGCGTCGTCGACGGTGAGGCATTGCCGGCGCCGCCCCCGCCCGCAGCTCACCCCGGCGGCTCGGGAGGTTCGCAGTACCTGACCGTACTGGCGGTGCTGGTGGTGTTGGGCGGCAGCATTGCCAGCCGGCTGTTCGGCCAGCTGCCGGGCGCCCTGGTGACGGGCGGGGTGGCCGGGTTGTTCATCTGGCTGGTCGCAGGCGCGTTGCTGTTCGCCGTGCCGGCGGCCTTGCTGGCATTTTTTCTGGCGCTGGCGATCGGCTCGCCGGCGGGCAGGGTGATCAGCTCTGCGGCCTGGCAGAGCGGCCTGGGCGGCAGGTTGGGCGGCGGTGGCTTTGGCGGCGGCGGGTTTGGCGCAGGGGGCGGATTCAGCGGCGGCGGTGGCGGCTTCGGGGGCGGCGGCGCCTCGGGAGGCTGGTAGTGAATCTGCGGCGCCTCATCCGGCACCTGTTCACCACGCACTGGCAGCTGCGCCGGGACTTCGGGGCCGGCGTGCTGGATGACATCAAGGCGGCGATCCATGACAGTGAGCGCCGGCAGTCCGGGCAGCTTCGATTTGCCGTCGAGAGCGCGCTGCACGGCGCGCGGCTGCTGCGCAACCAGAGCCCCCACCAACGGGCGCTGGAGGTTTTCGCCGGCCTGCACATGTGGGACACCGAACATCGCAACGGCGTGCTCATCTATCTGCTGCTGGCTGACCGGGCGGTGGAAATCGTGGTGGATCGCGGCGCGCATCGGCGGGTGGACCCACAGGTCTGGCAGCGCATCTGCCGGCAGATGGAAGACGAGTTTCGCGCCGGCCGCTTCCGCGAAGGGGTGCTGCTGGGAGTGGAGTGCGTGACCCAGGCCATGCAGGGGGCTTTTCCCGGCACGGGCAAGCCCGCAGGAGATCTGCCGGATGCGCCGGTAGTGGTCTAGGACCGCTTGGCGTGCCGCGCGGCGAGTTCGCCGACCACGGCATCCAGACTCAAGTTGCGGCTGCGCAGCAGCACCATCAGGTGAAACAGCAGATCGGCGGATTCGCGACAGCAGGCGGGCATCGCTCTGGGCCACCGCGGCGAGCGCCACTTCGACGCCTTCCTCGCCGACTTTCTGCGCCATGTGCTGCGGTCCGGCGGCAAACAGTCTTGGCGGTGTAGCTGCGGTCGGGCGCCTCGTGAATTCGCTGCTCGATCACCCCGCGCCAGCTGCGCCAGGAAGCCCAGTCGGCTGGCGCCGGTCAGCGGCGCGTCTCCAAAACAGGTCGCGCGTGCCTTCATGGCAGGTGGGCCCCAGCGGTCGGGCCGTGATCAGCAGGGTGTCGGCATCGCAGTCGCGTGCGGATGGCCTCGACGTTCAGGGTGTGACCCGGAGGTCTCGCCCTTCTCCCACAGACGCTGGCGGCTGCGGCTGAAGAACACCACGCGGCCGCGCGCCTGCGTGGCCGCCAGGGCCGCGGCGTTCATGTAGCCGAGCATCAGCACCGCGCCGGTATCGGCATGCTGGATGATGGCCGGCAACAGGCCCTCGCCCTTGCCGAAATCGAGCCGCGACAGGTCGGTGGGATCGGACGTTACGGCCATGGACGCACCTCGATGCCTGCGACCAGCAGGCTGGCCTTCAAATCCCGGATGGCGATGGCGCCGGAGTGGAACACGCTGGCGGCCAGCGCCGCATCCACTCCGGCCAGCTCGAAGGCATCCCGGAAGTGCTCCGGCGCGCCGGCGCCTCCCGAGGCGATCAGCGGCACGCGGCAGATCTTGCGCACCGCGCGCAGCTGCGGCATATCGTAGCCGCTGCGCACGCCATCGCTGGCCATGCAGTTGAGCACGATCTCCCCGGCGCCCCGATCCTGAACTTCACGCACCCAGGCCAGGGTGCTCGCGTCCAGAATCGCTCGAGCGGTCCGGATCGCCGGTGAATTTGTAGACGCTGTAGCCACCCTGCACGGTCTGGCTGTCGATGCCCACCACCACGCACTGGGAGCCGAAACGGGCGCTCAGTTCGTCGATGAGATCCGGATTGGCCAGGGCGGGGGAGTTGATCGAGACCTTCTCCGCGCCGGCATTGAGCACGGCCTCGGCGTCGGCCACCGAACGAATGCCGCCGGCCACGCAGAAGGGGATATCGAGCACGCGCGCGACCTTGTTGACCCACTCGCGGTCCACCGATCGGCCCTCGGGACTGGCCGTGATGTCATAGAACACCAGCTCGTCCGCGCCTTCGTCGCGATAGCGGGCCGCCAGTTCCAGGATGTCACCCACGACCTGGTGATCGCGGAAGCGCACCCCCTTGACCACCTGGCCGTCCTGCACGTCGAGGCAGGGAATTATGCGTTTGGCAAGAATGGCCGCAGCTCCTCGAGGGTCATGCGCTCTTCCAGCAGTGCCTTGCCGCTGACGGCTGCCGCCAGGCCCAATGCGGCCAGCGCCGCCAGATCGGCCGCGTCGCGCACCCCGCCCGAGGCCTGCCAGGCGATCTGCGGATGGCGCTCGCGCGCCTGCCCGGTACAGCGCAAGGCTCGGGCCGGACAGCGCGCCGTCGCGATCGATGTCGGTGCACAGCACGTGCTTGCAGGCCATGCGCCAGGTAGGGCTCGAGCGCCTCCCACAGGCTCAACTGTCCGCCCTGGGTCCAGCCGCGGGTGCGCACCCGCGGCACGCCGGCCTCATCGTTGCGGATGTCGAAGGCCAGGCAGATGCGCGCGGCGCCGAACTGGTTCAGCCAGCCGAGCACCTCGCGGGGCTGCTCGACGGCGAGACTGCCGATCGACCACCCGCGAGACGCCGTTGCGCAGCAGGTCATCGATGACCGCGGCCGAGCGCACGCCTCCGCCGACCTGGATCTTCACCGCGGTCTGCGAGGCCAGGCGCACGACGATGCTGCGATTGGCGAGGGTGCCATCGCGCGCGCCGTCCAGGTCCACCACGTGCAGCCAGCTGGCGCCGATCTCCGCGGTAGCGCTGCAGCAGCTCATGCGGCTCGAATTCGTAGCGCGTCTCGGCGGCAAAGTCGCCCTTGAGCAGGCGCACGCAGCCGTCCGTTGCGCAGGTCGATGGCGGGAATCAGCAGCACGTTCAGTTCAACCCCAGGAAATTGGCGAGAATGCGCGCCCCGACCTTGGTGGAGCGTTCGGGATGAAACTGCGTGCCCCAGAAGTTGTCCTTGCGCACCACGGCCGCAATCGGCACGCCGTAGTCGCAGGTGGCGAGCGTCGTCGCCGCGACCGGCGCGGCGTAACTGTGCACGAAGTACAGGTATTCGCCTTCGGCCACGCCCTCGAGCAGCGGATCCGCGTGCAGCGACGTGCAGCCGGTTCCAGCCCATGTGCGGCACCGGCCGTCCCTGCTTCGGGACCAGCTTGCGCACGGTCTGCGGCAGAATCCCTAGGCATTGCGCAGGTCCTTCCTCGGACTTCATGAACAGCAGCTGCATCCCTAGGCAGATGCCCAGCACCGGTTGTTTGAGCTGCGGCAGGTGGGCGGCGACCCCGCTGGCGTTCAGCCGCTGCATGGCGCTCAGCGCCGAGCCCACGCCCGGCAGCAGCACCCGGGGCGCTGCGCGCGATCACGGCCAGGTCGCTGGTCACCAGGCTCTGCGCGCCCAGTCGTTCCAGCGCGAACTGCAGCGAGGCGAGGTTCGCGCCGCCGCTGTCGATGATGGCGACGTCGACGCTCACAGCACGCCCTTGGTGCTGGGCAGCTCGCGCCCCTCGCGCCGCAAGGCCTGGCGCAGCGCACGCCCGGTGCCCTTGAAGCACGCCTCGATCATGTGGTGGGAGTTCTCGCCGCTGACGCTGACGTGCACCGCGGCGCCCAGGCTGTCGGCCAGCGAGCGGAAGAAATGCGGCACCAGTTCGGTGGCGAGTCCTCCGACTTCTTCGCGGGAAAAGCGGCCTTCGAAAACGGCGTAGGCGCGGCCGGACAGATCGATGGCCACCTGGGTGCGCGCCTCGTCCATCGGCAACAGGAAGCCATAGCGGTTGATGCCGAGCTTGTTGCCCAGCGCCTTGCGCAAGGTCTCCCCGATGGCCAGGGCGCAATCCTCCACCGTGTGATGCTCATCGACGCCGAGATCGCCCCGGCAGCTGAGCGACAGGGCGAAGCCGCCATGCTTGGCGAGCTGTTCGAGCATGTGATCGAAGAAACCGATGCCGGTGGAAATGCTCACCGGCGCGGTGGCATCCAGGTCCACCGCGACCGCGATGCGGGTCTCCTTGGTCACCCGCTCAAGGCTGGCGCGCCGCGCGGTCAGTTCGTGCACCACCGCGGGCCAGGTCTCCTGCTCGGTCCCGCCGAGCCGGACCTTGAGGCCGCGGATGCCGAGGTTGCGGGCCAGTTCCAGGTCGGTGTCGCGATCGCCGATGACCGCACTGGCTGCCAGGTCGACGCCGCCGTCGCTCCAGGAACTCGCGCAGCAATCCGGTGCGTGGCTTGCGGCAGTCGCAGCCGTCGGCCGGCCGATGCGGACAGATGAAGACCTTTTCGAATCGCACGCCCTGGGAGCCAAAGGCATCCAGGATGAATCGATGCGCCTGCTCGAAGCGGGCGCTGGGGTGCGCGTTGGTGCCCAGGCCATCCTGGTTGGTCACGATGACCAGCCGGAATCCGTAGCTGGACAGTTCCTGCAGCGCCGCAAACACGCCGGGCATGAAGCGGATCTTCTCCAGGCTGTCGACCTGTTCGTCCGGCGGTTCCTCGACCAGGGTGCCGTCGTGATCAATGAATAGAACGGGAGTCGGAGCTGTCACGGGGTCACCTTTGCACTCAGGGCGGCGAGCAGGCGCCGGTTCTGTTCCGGTGTGCCGACGGTCAGGCGCAGCGCCCGTTCCAGTCCGGGCTGGCGTCGCACGTCGCGCACCAGCAGGCCCGCGGCGCGGGCACTCTCGAAGGCCTTGGCGGGGTGCTGGAACTCGACCAGCAGAAAGTTGGCGGCACTGGGCCAGACCCGCAGCACCGCGGCGCTGCGCCGCAGGGCTTCGGCCAGCAACGCGCGCTCGCTCTGGATCAGCGTGACGCGCTCGCGGGTGATCGCCAGCGACATGGGCTGCAGGGCGCGCAACACCGCCTCGATGCTCAGCTGCGCCAGATTGTACGGCTCCACGATCCGGCGCAGCAGCGCGATGATATCGGCATGCGCCAGCACCACGCCGCAGCGCGCACCGGCCAGCCCATGCGCCTTGGAGAGGGTGCGCAGGACTACCAGCCAGGGATGCGCGGGCAGCGCGCGCGCCACGCTGGGCGTGCCCGCGAACTCGATGTAGGCCTCGTCCACCACCAGCAGCGCCCGGCCGGCAAGCCGCTCCGCGAGCTCCAGGATGGTGGCCTCGCTGACGAGGTTGCCGGTGGGATTGTTGGGTGTGCACAGGTACACCAGCTTCACCGTGGGAGACCAGGCGGCGAGCACGGCGGCCACATCGACCTCGAAGCCGCGCGCCGGGTCCAGGGGTACGCGCAGCACGCCGGCTCCCTGGATGCGCGCGGCCACCGCGTACATCCCGAAGGTGGGCGGGCACACCAGCACCTGGTCGACCCCGGCGCGACAGAAGGCCCGGGTCAGCAGGTCGATGGCCTCGTCGCTGCCGCGCGTCACCAGCACATTGCCGGGCGGTTGTTCGTACAGCGCGGCCAGCTGCGCCACCAGCTGCCTGGGTTGCGGCTCAGGGTAGCGATTGAGCCCCGCGTCGCTGACATCGCCGCTGCCGCGCCAGGGCAGTTCGTTGGCGTGCAGGCGCTCGAGCGTGGGATCCCACAGGGCGTGCTCGTAGGGATCCACCTTGAGAATGTCCGGGCGCGCCAGCGCGGTGGGCGAGAGCTCACTCACGGGCGCTGCCCCAGCACCGCCAGGCGCCGCTCCACCGCCGCGGCGTGCGCGTCCAGACCCTCCAGGTGCGCCAGGGTCGCCGCGACCGGACCTAAGTCCCGCAGGCCCGCCGGCGTGAGCTCCTGCACCGTGATGCGTTTGGTGAAATCCACCAGCGACAGGCCGCTGTAGGCGCGCGCATAGCCATAGGTGGGCAGCACATGATTGGTGCCCGAGCAGTAATCGCCCAGGGGCTCGGGTGACCAGTCGCCCAGAAAAATCGACCCGGCATTGCGGATCTCGGCGAGGGCGGCGCGGGGCTCGCGTATCTGCAGCAGCAGATGTTCCGGGGCATAATCATTGGCGACGGCAATGGCGGTGCTGAGGTCCGGCACGACGATGCAGCGGCTCGCGGCCACCGACTTCACCAGTATCGCGCCGCGCGACAGGGTAGCCATCTGCCGCTTGACCTCGGCCACGACCTGCGTGGCGAGCTCCGCCACCGGCGTGACCAGGATGGCCTGGGACTGCGGGTCATGTTCGGCCTGCGCCAGCAGGTCGGCGGCGACGAACTCCGCGCGCGCGCTGTCATCGGCGATCACCAGTACTTCGGAGGGGCCCGCCGGCAGGTCGATGGCGGCGCCGTCCGGATCCGCGGCGACCTGCTGCTTGGCCGCGGTGACCCAGGCATTGCCGGGCCCGAAGATCTTGTCGACCTTGGGGATGGAGGCCGTTCCATAGCCCAAGGCCGCGATCGCCTGCGCGCCGCCCACCTTGAAGACGCTGTCGATGCCGCACAGCTGCGCGGCGACCAGTACCGCCGGGTGGGCGGATCCGTCGCGGGTCGGCGGGGTGCACAGTCGCCGCTGCGCGCATCCGGCCAGGCGGGCCGGCACGCCCAGCATGATGACGGCGGAGGGCAGGGGCGCGGACCCGGCGGGAACGTACAGGCCGACGGCGTTGATTCCCCGCGTGATGCGCTCGCAGCGTACGCCGGGCGAAGTCTCGAGGCTCAAGGGTTGCAGCTGCTGGGCGGCGTGGAATGCCTCCACATTGCGGGCGGCCCGTTCGAGCGCGCCGATCTGCAGCGCCGTCAGCTGCCCGCGGGCGGCCGCAAACTCGGTCGCGGTGACCGCGAGAGTGTCCAGGCGCGCGCCGTCGAACCGTTCGGTCAGGGCCAGCAGCGCCGCATCGCCCTCGGCGCGCACCCGGCCGATGATCCCGGCCACGTCGGAGGCGACGTCCGCCCGGGCCGCAAATGCCGGGCGGGCGAGCGCCGCGCGCCGCTGTGCCGAATCGAGTTTCTGCCAATGGACGATGCGCATGGGTCAGACCAGCATTTTCTCGACCGGCAGCACCAGCATGGCGCTGGCGCCGGCCTTCTTCAAACTCTCGAGGGTTTCCCAGAACACGTTCTCGCGGCACACGGCGTGCACGGCCACCCGATCCGGATGGCCTTCCAGCGGGATGATGGTGGGCGACTCGCTGCCCGGCAGCAGCCGCCGGATCTCCGGCAGCGCCGAGCGCGGCGCGTGCAGCATGATGTACTTGCTCTCCTTGACCTGCTGCACGCCATCGATGCGCATCAGCAGCCGTTCGGCCCACTCGTCCTTGGCCGGCGCCAGCGCCAGGGGCGTGCGGATCAGCACGGCATGGCTCTCGAGCACCGTGAACACCTCGCGCAGATGATTGGCTTGCAGCGTGGAGCCGGTGGAGACCAGGTCGCAGACCGCATCGGCGCGCCCCAACCTGGGGGCGATCTCCACCGCCCCGGAGAGCACCACGATTTGCGCGGTCAGGCCCTGCTGCTGCAGGAATCGCCCCAGCATGTAGGGGTAGGTGGTGGCGATGCGCTTGCCCTGCAGCCAGGCAGGTCCGCTGAACTGCACCCCATCCGGCACCGCCAGCGACAGGCGGCAGCGACCGAAATCCAGGTTGCGCACCGTCTGGAACAGGGCCGGCTGGCCGCGCGCCGCCAGTTCCAGGCGCTTCTCCTCCAGCACGTTCAGGCCCACGAGCCCCAGATCGCAGACATCCTCCTGGACCAGGTCCGGAATGTCATCGTCACGCACGAACAGCACGTCGAGCGGCATGTTCTCGCCGAACCCCATCAGCTGATCCTTGCCGCGCGAGAGCTTCAGTCCGCAGCGGCTGAGCAGATCCAGCGACGGATCGGTGAGGCGGCCGGACTTCTGGACCGCGAGTTTCAGGCGGGTGTCCTTATCCATGGCGGCTGGCTTCCACGCGGCGGGGCGCCTCGCTGCGCCGCGCGCCCTTGGCGCGGCGCACCACCAGGGAGTAGCCGCTGCCGTCGGCGAGGCAGCGCGCCACGCGGCTGACGGTGGTGACGCTGACGCCGGTGAGGCGGTTGATTTCCCGGTACGGCACCCCGCGCAGCAGCCAGTCCACCACCGCCCAGCGGTCGGCCATGGCCTGGATCTCCGCCGGCGTGCACAGGTCGCGGAAGAAGGCGCGGCACTCATCGGCGCTGCGCAGCGAGGCGACGGCGGCGAACAGATTGCGCTCGGCCAGGGCTTCCTGGCTGGAGGAGATGTTGCGGTGGCTTTTCATGTGACGGCAGTCTCGTACCAATGTAACAGCACGCTAATACATTAACACAGGCCTGTCGGCATGGCCAGCCGAACGTGTATGCTCCGGCCATGCGACTGAGTACCGAACGGATCCTCACCACCCACGTCGGCAGCCTGCCGCGCAGCGCGGCGGTGGTGGACATGCTGCTGGCCCGGGAAAATCGGCTGGCCTACGACCCCCGGGCCTTCGATGCGGTGATGACGGCGGCGGTCGACGAGGTGGTGGCGCGACAGGTCAAGAACGGGGTGGACATCGTCAGCGACGGGGAGGTCTCCAAGATCAGCTACGCCACCTACATCAAGGACCGGCTCTCCGGCTTCGATGGCGACCGGCCGCGGCAGGTGGCGCTGGACCTGCAGCCTTATCCGGATTTTCGCGCCCGCATGGCCATCTTCGCCGGCAAGCAGTCCTTCAAGCGTCAGTGCTGCGTGGGCCCGATCGGCGTGATCGAACGCGAGTCACTGGCCAAGGACATCGCCAACCTGGGTGCCGCGGTTGGGCGGCATGGGCCGGTGCAGGCCTTCATGAATGCGGCATCCCCGGGTGTGGTGGCGGCCTTCCAGCCCAATGAGTACTACCCGACCCACGAGGCCTATGTCGAGGCCATCGCCGCGGCCATGCGCGAGGAATACGAGGCGATCGCCGCCGCGGGTTTCGTGCTGCAGATCGATTGTCCGGACCTGGCGATGGCGCGTCACACCGGTTTTCAGGACCTGACCGAGGAGCAGTTCCTCAAGCGGGCGAGTTTCCACGTCGAGGCGCTCAATGAAGCGCTGCGCAATGTGCCGGCCAGCCAGCTGCGCATGCATGTGTGCTGGGGCAACTACGAGGGGCCCCACGATCACGACATCGACGTGGACAAGGTGCTGCCCATCATCCTGCGGGCCAAGCCGGCGGCCATCCTGTTCGAGGCGGCCAATCCCCGTCACGCCCATGAATGGGTGGCCTGGCGACAGGCGCGCATTCCGGAGGACAAGATCCTGGTGCCCGGCCTGCTGACCAGCACCTCGAATTATGTCGAGCATCCGGAGCTCATCAGCCAGCGACTCTGTCAGTTTGCCGACATCGTGGGACGCGAGCGGGTGCTGGCCGGTACGGACTGCGGCTTCGGCACCTTTGCCGGCATCGGCAAGATGGATGCGGATATTTCCTACGCCAAGCTGGCCTCCCTCGCGGAAGGGGCGCGGCGCGCATCCCGGCGCCTGTGGCCTTGACGCTGCCGCGGCGCCCCGCCTAGACTCCGTCTACTCATCGAGACCGGCTGAGGGAAAAGGCCCTTCGACGCCGGGGCAACCGCCGAACCTAACCAGTTCGGAAAGGTGCCAACTCCTGCGGCCCGCAACAGCGGGGCGGTAGATGAGTGGTCGGAGTGGCCCTGGGTCGCATGCGCAGCGATCAGGGAAGGACCCGATTGACCCGCCCATCGCGAGCGGGTGTTCCGCAGGGGTATCGGTTGTATTCGAGCCCTGGTCGGCGGAGCGTTCATCATGACTGCCAGAGTTGAGGTCCTTGCCCCAGGCACGCGCACGGCGCGCGTCACGACACTGCATGCCCCGGCGGTACGCGAGGGCATTCTCGAGATTCCCGGTCGTCGGCCGCTGCATCATCACGGCGAACTCGCCGATGTGCGCATCGCCTGGCGGATGAGCGGGCCGGAGGAAGCGCCGGTGGTGTGCGCCCTGGGCGGCATTTCGGCGCATCGGCGCGTGTGCCTGACGGCGGATCCGCGCGACAGCTGGTGGCCCGACATCGCAGGTCCCGGCAAGCCCCTGGACGCCGATCGCTGGCGGATCCTGAGTTTCGATTTCCTCGGGGGCAGCGGCCAGTCCACCGGGCCTGCGGTGGGTTCAACGGATTTTCCCAGCATTTCCACCTACGACCAGGCGCGCGCGCTGGAGCAGCTGCTGGATGCCTTGGGGATCAGCGCCCTGCGCTGCATTGCCGGAGGTTCCTACGGCGGCATGGTGGGGCTGGCCTTTGCGGAGCGGTATCCGGACCGGGTCGCGAGCCTGTTGGTCATCGGCGCCTCGGATCGCGCCCATCCCATGTCCAGCGCCTGGCGCACGACGCAGCGACGCATGGTCCGCTTCGGCATTCAGACCGGTCATCCCGCCCACGGCATGGAGCTGGCGCGGGCGCTGGCCATGACCACCTACCGCTCCGCCGAGGAGTTCGCGGCGCGCTTTGACGGGCCCGCCGAACTCATCGAGGGCCGCTTCCAGTTTCCGGTGGAACAGTACCTGGCCGCGCGCGGCCGGGACTACGCGGCACTGTACTGTCCGGAGGCCTTCCTGTGCCTGTCGGAATCCATCGACCTGCATCGGGTGGATGTGGCGCGAATCTTCGTGCCGACCACGGTGGTGGGCATTCGCGAGGACCGCCTGGTGCCGCTGCCGGACATCCGCGCCATGGTGGCCCGGCTGCAGCAGGGCCGCCTGCATGAGATTTCCTCGGTGTTCGGCCACGATGCCTTCCTGAAGGAAACCGACCAGCTGCGCAGCATCTTCGCCACTGCACTGGGAGGTGCGGCATGAGCGACCGACCAAATCCCGTGACCCTGGCGGTGCGCGCCGGCCTGGAGAGCGATGCGGTGACCGGCGCGGTGGTGCCGCCCATTCATCTTTCCACGACCTACGCCTTCCGCGGTTTCGGCGACAAGCGTCCCTACGACTATTCACGCAGCGGCAATCCCACCCGGGATCTGCTCGCCAAGGCGCTGGCGGACCTGGAGGGCGGATACGGCGCCGCGGTAGTCGCGACCGGCATGGCGGCCATCACGCTGGTGGGACACCTGCTGCCGGCGGGTGCACGCATCGTCGCCCCCCACGACTGCTACGGCGGCACCTATCGGCTGTTCGATGCCTGGCGGCGGCGCGGCGAGCTGAAATGCGAGTTCGTGGACTTTGGCGATGAGGCGGCGGTGCGCGCGGCGTTGGGCCAGCCCACCGCGCTGCTGTGGATCGAAACGCCCAGCAATCCGTTGCTGCGGATCACGGATATCGCGCACTTTGCCCAGGCGGGCCATGCGGCCGGTGCGCTGGTGGTGGTGGACAACACCTTCCTCTCCCCGTTGTGGCAGCAGCCGCTGGCCCTCGGCGCCGACATCGTCGTGCACTCCACCACCAAGTATCTGAACGGCCACAGCGATGTGGTGGGCGGAGCGGTGATCGCGGCCACCCAGGAACTGCACGAGCAGTTGGGTTGGTGGGCGAACTGCCTGGGGCTGACGGGCTCGCCATTCGACAGCTACCTGACCTTGCGGGGCCTGCGGACCTTGAGCGCGCGGCTGGAGCACCACGGCCGCAATGCCGGCCGCCTGGCGCAGTGGCTGCAGACTCAGCCCGGCGTCAGGCGCGTGTGGTACCCGGGCCTGCCGCAGCATCCCGGTCATGAGGTCGCTGCCCGGCAGCAACAGGGCTTCGGCGCCATCGTCACCCTGGAAGTCGACGGCGGCCATGATGCCGTGCGCGCCCTGGTCTCGCAGATGCAGTACTTCTCCCTGGCCGAGAGCCTGGGGGGAGTGGAGAGTCTGGTGGCCCATCCGGCCACCATGACCCATGCCGCCATGGATGCGGCGGCGCGTGAGCGCGCGGGGCTTACCGATGGGCTGCTGCGCCTGTCGGTGGGGATCGAGGCGTACGATGATCTGCAGGCCGATCTGGCGGCGGGTCTGGAGCGGGCGCGCCGCGCGCGCCGCTAACCTTCCAGGCTAATCTTCCAGGATCGCCACCACCCGGTCGCCGACTTCGCGGGTGCTGCAGGCGCGCGCGCCGGGCAGGGTGATGTCAGGCGTACAGGCGCCCGCGCTGATGGCCTGCGAGACGGCCGCTTCGATCAGCGCGGCCTCCTCGGTCAGGCGCAGCGAATGCCGCAGCAGCAGTGCGACGCTGAGGATGGTGCCGTAGGGGTTGGCGATGCCCTTGCCGGCAATGTCCGGCGCCGAGCCGTGAATGGGCTCGTACAGCCCGCGCGTGCCTTCGCCCAGCGAGGCGGAAGGCAGCAAACCCAAGGATCCGGCCAGCATCGAGGCCTCGTCGGTGAGGATGTCGCCGAACATGTTCTCGGTCAGCAGCACGTCGAAATCGCGCGGCCGGCGGATCAGGTGCATGGCGGCGGCATCGACCAGCATGTGTTCCAGCTGGAGGTCCGGGAACTCATCGCGCACCACGCGCTGGCACACCTCGCGCCACAGCCGCGAGGTTTCCAGCACATTGGACTTGTCGATGGAGGTCACCTTGCGGCGCCTGGCGCGCGCCAGAGCGCAGGCCACGCGCGTCACCCGCTCGACCTCGGGCACGGTGTAGGTGCACAGGTCCGTGGCCGTATCGGCGGTGCGGGTCTTCTCACCGAAGTAGATGCCGCCGGTGAGTTCCCGCACGAACAGCAGGTCGACGCCCTCCAGCACTTCGGGCCGCAACGTGGAAATGGAGCGCAGGGCGGGGTGGATGGTCACGGGGCGCAGATTGGCGAAAGTCCCCAGCGCCTTGCGCAGGCCCAACAGGCCGGTTTCCGGCCGCACCCTGGCATCGGGTGCGGACCACTTGGGACCACCGATGGCACCCAGCAGGATGGCATCGCTGGCCAGACACGACGCCAGCGTCGCCTGCGGCAAGGGCTGTCCGGTCAGATCGATGGCCGCGCCACCGAAGGGCTGGTGGCTCAAGCTGAACTCATGGCGAAAGCGTTTCGCCACGGCATTCAGGCACCGCACGCCTTCCGCCACGACTTCCGGACCGATGCCGTCGCCGCCCAATATGGTGATGGAGGCCTGCATCGGCTAGTTGTCCTGGTTGCGCGCTTCGTAGGCGGCGATCCGCTCCTGCTGCTGCAGCAGGAAGCCCAGCTCATCGACGCCGTTCAACAGGCAGAACCGCGCGAAGGGATCGATCGGAAAGCCGACGCTGGTGCCGTTGGGCAGTTGCACTTTGGCAGCGTTCAGGTCGATGGTCACCTCGCTGCCGGGATGCTCGAGCAGCCAGCGGCTGGTGCCCTCGTCCACCACCACCGGCAGCAGGCCGTTCATCAGCGAGTTGTTGCGGAAGATGTCGGCGATCTCGGTGCTGATCACGGCGCGGAAGCCGTAGTCCAGCAGCGCCCAGGGCGCATGTTCACGCGAGGAACCGCAGCCGAAGTTGCGTCCGGCCACCAGGATCTGGCAGCCGGCCGCTTCGGGTCGGTTCAGCAGAAAGTCGGCCTTGGGCGTGCCGTCCGGCCCATAGCGCCAGTCGGCGAACAGCTGCTGGCCCAGGCCTGAGCGCGTGGTCGTGGTCAGAAAGCGCGCCGGAATGATCTGGTCGGTGTCGATATTGGTGTTCGGCAGCACCGCGGTGCGCGAACGGATGGTGGTGATCTTTTCCATTACAGCAGCTCGCGCGGGTCGGTGACACGGCCGCGGATGGCGCTGGCAGCGGCGGTGAGCGGACTGGCCAGCAGGGTGCGGGCGCCGGCCCCTTGGCGGCCCTCGAAGTTGCGGTTGCTGGTGCTCACCGAGTATTCCCCGCGTGCCACGGTGTCGCCGTTCATGCCGATGCACATGGAGCAACCCGACTCGCGCCATTCGGCGCCGGCGTCGATGAAGATGCGGTCCAGGCCTTCGGCTTCCGCGGCGGCCTTGACCTGCTGGGAGCCGGGGACCACGAGCATGCGGACGTTGCCGGCGATCTTGCGACCGCGCAGCAGCTGCGCGGCACCGCGCAGGTCACCGAGACGGCCGTTGGTGCAGCTGCCGATGAAGACCACGTTGACCGGCTGGTCACGAAGCGCCTGTCCGGCGCGAAATCCCATGTAGGCGAGGGCCTTGTCGAACACCGGGTCGCCATGGCGGTCGGGCACCGCGCCATTGATGGGAATCACCATGCCGGGATGCGTGCCGTAGCTGATCATCGGTTCCACCAGCGCCGCATCCAGGGTGTGCTCGCGATCGAATTTCGCGCCCGCATCCGTGGGCAGCGCACGCCAGCGCTCCACCGCGCGTTCCCAGGCGGCCCCGCTGGGCGAGCGCGGCCGATCCGCGAGGAAGCTGAAGGTGGTCTCATCCGGGGCGATCATGCCGGCGCGCGCGCCGGCCTCGATGGACATGTTGCACATGGTCATGCGCTCTTCCATGTTCAGCGCGCGCACCGCTTCGCCGCGGTACTCCAGCACATGTCCGGTGCCGCCCTCGACGCCGATCTGACCGATGATGGCCAGCACCAGGTCCTTGGCGGTGACGCCCGGGGCCAGTTTCTGGTTCACCGTGATGGCGAAGGTCGCGGGTTTTCTTTGCAGGATGCACTGGGTGGCGAACACATGGCCGACTTCGGTGGTGCCGATGCCGAATGCCAGGGCGCCGAAGGCCCCGTGGGTGCTGGTGTGGCTGTCGCCGCAGACGATGGTGCGTCCCGGGCGGGTCAGTCCCAGTTCCGGGCCGATGATGTGCACGATGCCGCGCAGGTCCGAGCGCATGTTCAGCAATTCGATTCCCGCCTCGCTGCAGTTGCGCTCCAGCTGCTGGACCTGCCTGGCGGCCGCGGTGACGCTCACGGGTACGCCGCCGAACACCTGCTCGGTGCGGGTCGGGGTGGAGTGATCCATGGTGGCCAGCGTCAGATCCTTGCGCCGCACCGACAGGCCCCGCTGGCGCAGCACCTCGAAGGCCTGGGGCGTGGTCACTTCATGGATCAGGTGCAGATCGATGAACAGCACCGCCGGCGTGTCGACCGTCTCCGGAGCGACCTCGTGCTGTTCCCAGACCTTCTGAAACATGGTTTTCGGCATGATGGATCCTGAAAAAAACGTGTCCGGAAATTCAGTTGACCAGGGCCGCCGGGCGCGGCTGGGTGGTGGCCTGGGTGAGTTCGATGCGGTTGATCACCTCGAGCAGGGCGCGGGTGCCGGCCTCGACGATGTCGGTGCTGGCGCTGGCGCCGCGGTAACTGCGGTTCCCATACTGCGCCTGGACCACCGCCTCGCCCTGGGCATCCTGGCCTTCGGTCACGCTGCGCACTTCGAACGTGCGCAGCGTGACCGAGATGCCGCTGGCGGCCTCGACGGCCTTGAAGGCCGCATCCACCGGACCATCGCCCTGGGCGGTGCGCTCGACCGTGCGCCCGTCCCGATGGCTCAAGGCAATCGTGGCCTGCGCTCCCTGCGGGCCGCTGCTCGAGGTGATCTGCAGCTGCTTCAGGTGCCACGGTCCGCTGGCGCTGGCCTCGACCCGCAGTACCAGGGCTTCGATGTCGCCATCGAACACTTCCCGCTTGCGCGCCGCGAGCGCCTGGAACTCGCTGAAGACGCGGTTGAACTCGGCCTCCTCGAGCGTAAAGCCCAGCACCTGCAGCCGCGCGCGCAGCGCCAGGCGGCTGCTGTCCTTGCCCACCACGTTCTCGCCCACCACCGCCTTGTTGCGGGCGATGAGGACGCCGGTGATGTTCGACACGAGGCGTGACACCGGATACAGCCGCGGCGCGTGGATATTGGTGGCGAGATTGAAGAACGCGGCGCGGGTGCTCAGCGCCGTGACCACTTCCTCGAGCGAGCAGTTGCCGGCGCGCTCGCCGATGCCGTTGACGGTGCACTCGATCTGGCGGGCGCCGGCGACCACCGCGGTGAGGCTGTTGGCCACCGCCATGCCTAAGTCATCGTGGCAGTGCACCGACAGGCTCACCCGCCCGATGCCGCGCACATTGGTGCGCAGGTAGCGGAACAGTTCCGAGAATTCATCCGGCACCGCGCAGCCGAAGGTGTCGGGGATATTGATGGTGCTCGCGCCGGCCTCGATTACCCGTTCGATCACTTCAGCCAGGAACTCCAGTTCCGTGCGCGAGGCATCTTCGGGCGAGAATTCGACATCCGCGCACCGTTCCCGCGCCGCGCTTACCGCGGCCACCGCGGCGCGCACGACCTGCGCCGGACTTTGCCGGGCGCCCATTTCCCGGCAGCTGGGACTGGTGCCCAGAGACAGATGCAGGCGCGGCCGCGGCGCCGGCGCGAGCGCCTCGGCGGCCAGCCGGATGTCCTCGGGCGTGCAGCGGGCCAGGGCGCAGATCACCGGACCTTCGATCTCCCGGGCCACGGCGTTGACCGCATCCCAGTCGGCGCGGGAAGCGCCGGGGCAGCCCGCCTCGATCACATCCACCCCGAGTTCCGCCAGTGCGCGGGCCACCCGCAGCTTCTCCGGGCGCGTCATGCTGCAGCCGGGAGCCTGCTCCCCGGCGCGCAGCGTGGTGTCGAATATGATGACGCGTTCCGGAGCTGTGGCCATGTACCTTACGCGCGGCGGTCGTTCAGCCAGGGCATTCTGGCGCGCAGGTTCGCGCCCACCGTCTCGATCTGCCGGTCCATGTCGGCCTTGAGCATCTTGCGATATTCCTTCTGGCCGGACTTGTTCTCAGCGATCCACTGCCGGGCGAACTTGCCCGTCTGGATTTCCTTGAGAATCTTGCGCATCTCGTTCTTGGTGCGCTCGTTGACCACGCGCGGACCGCGGGTCAGGTCGCCGTACTTGGCGGTATCGGAGATGAACTGGTGCATTTTGGTGATGCCGCCCTCGTGCAGCAGATCCACGATGAGCTTCAGTTCGTGCAGACACTCGTAATAGGCCACCTCCGGCTGGTAGCCGGCTTCCACCAGCGTCTCGAAGCCCTTGACCACGAGCTCCGTGGCGCCGCCGCACAGCACGGCCTGCTCGCCGAACAGATCCGTCTCGGTCTCCTCCGCGAAGGTGGTGTCCAGCACGCCGCCGCGCGTGCCGCCGATGCCATGGGCATAGGCGAGGGCGCGCGCATGGGCATGGCCGGTGGCGTCCTGGGCGACTGCGATCAGGCAGGGCACGCCGCGGCCCTGCTGGTACTGGCGACGCACCAGATCACCGGGGCCCTTGGGCGCGATCAGCACCACGTCCAGGTCGCGCCGCGGCTTGATGAGCTTGAAGTGCACGTTGAAGCCGTGCGCGAACAGCAGCGTGGCGCCTTTCTTGATCGACCCGATCACTTCGCCATAGAGCGATTCCTGGGCCAGATCCGGCACCAGCATGGCGATGAGGTCGGCCTTGGCGACGGCCTGTGCGGGTTCGGCGACTTCCAGGCCGTCCTTCTTGGCCTTCTTCCAGCTGGCGCCGCCCTTGCGCACGCCTGCCACGACATCAAAGCCGCTGTCCTTGAGGTTCAGGGCGTGCGCACGGCCCTGGCTGCCATAGCCGAGCACGGCGATGCGCGCACCGCGCAACGCCTTCTTGTTCACGTCCTTCTGCGAATACAACTTCATCGATACGCTCCCTACAGGCATAAAAAACCCCGCACCCGCCCTTTAGGGGCCGGTGCGGGGTCCTGGTGTTCGTGATACGGGCACTGCAACCGGGCACTGCAACGTTGACCTCGAATGTCAGCAAATTCGTGCAAAATTGTCAATCGAATCGGCATCCGGAAGGTGTATGAGCTCAGAACTGCTGTTGACCGGGGAAGGCGCTGCCGCGCGGCCTCTGTGGCTGCTGACCGAGGCGCTGCTCGCCCCATGGCTGGCGCAGCAAAGCGCCGAAGTGGTCAATTGGCTGCACGTCAATAATTTCCAGGCCGAGCGCCAGCGGGTGCTGGTCCTGCCGGGGGAGGCGGGACAGGTGGGCGGGGCGGTGCTGGGGCTGGGAGCCCTGGGCAGCGTCGATGAGCTGAACCTGTGGCACGCCGCCGGCCTGAGTGATCGGCTGCCGGCCGACCACTACCGGCTCGCCACCGCTCTAGGTTCCGCGGCGGCGACCCAGTTCGCGCTGGGCTGGCTGGTCGGCAGCTACCGGATCACCCGCTATCGCAGCGCGGGACAGGCCCCGCGCGCCACGCTCATCGCCCCGCCCGGTAGCGACTTCGACTACGTCCAGGCCGCAGCGCAAGCCACAGCGCTGGCGCGCGATCTCATCAATACCCCCGCCAATGACCTGGGGCCGGCGGAACTCGCCCAGGCCGCCTTCGATCTGGCCTCCCGATTCGGCGCCCGCTGCCGGGTACTGGTGGGTGAGCAGCTGACCGCCCAGGGCTTCCCGCTGATCCGGGCGGTGGGCGCCGGCAGCCCGCGTGAACCGTGCCTGGTGGACCTGCGCTGGGGATCGGGCAGCGGCCCGCGCGTCACGCTGGTGGGCAAGGGCGTCTGCTTCGACACCGGGGGCCTGGACCTGAAATCCGGGACCTCGATGTTGCTGATGAAGAAAGACATGGGCGGGGCTGCCTGTGTGCTGGGCCTGGCGCAGCTGCTGATGAGCCAGAACGCACCCATCCAGCTGCGGGTGCTGCTGCCCTGCGTGGAGAACAGCATCGATGGCCTGGCCTACCGCCCCGGTGACGTGCTGCGCTCGCGCAAGGGTCTGACCATCGAGATCGGCAACACCGACGCGGAAGGGCGTCTGGTCCTGGCCGATGCGCTGGCCGAAGC
This sequence comes from uncultured Pseudomonadota bacterium, assembly GCA_963726995.1. Classification (GTDB taxonomy): domain Bacteria; phylum Pseudomonadota; class Gammaproteobacteria; order Steroidobacterales; family Steroidobacteraceae; genus DAIDKA01. Next base: position 713,818 of record CAVSEP010000004.1, on the reverse strand, counting down.
CGATGCGGAGGCGCCGGATCTGCTGATCGATCTGGCCACCCTGACCGGAGCCGCGCGCACGGCGCTGGGCCCGGAGCTGCCGGCCGCCTACAGTCCCGATGAGGCGTTGCTGGCCGGCGCGCGCGCGGCCGGCGAGGCCACCTGCGATCCGCTATGGCCCATGCCGCTGTGGGCGGGCTACGAGGATGAGTTCAGCAGCCGCATCGCCGACATCGGCAATGTCTCGGCCGGTCCCTACGCCGGCTCCGTCATTGCGGCCCTGTTCCTGAAACGTTTTGTCACAACGACGCCCGCGTGGCTGCACGTGGATCTGTTTGCCTGGAATCCCAAGGAAAGGCCTGGCCGTCCGGTGGGTGCCGAGGCACAGTGCGTGCGCGCGCTGTACCGCTTGATTCGCCAGCGATTTGGTTGAGGCACCCCATGGCCAGAAAATCCGTCCCCAAGACCCGCAAACCCTATGACCCGCGCGGCTACTCGCGACTGGTCGTCGACGGGGCCAAGCAGGCCCCCTCGCGCGCTATGCTGCGCGCCGTGGGTTTCGCCGACGCCGACTTCAAGCGCCCGCAGGTGGGCATCGCCTCCACCTGGGCGAACCTCACGCCCTGCAACATGCACATTGCCGAGCTCGCGCGCGCGGCCGCCGCCGGCGTCGATGCGGCCGGCGGCAAGAGCGTGCTGTTCAACACCATCACGGTGTCTGACGGCATATCCATGGGCTCCCCGGGCATGCGCTACTCGCTGGTGTCGCGCGAAGTCATCGCCGATTCCATCGAGACGGTGGTGGGGGCCGAAGGATTCGACGGCTTCGTCGCCGTCGGCGGCTGCGACAAGAACATGCCCGGCTGTGCCATGGCGATGGCGCGCCTGAACCGGCCCGCGGCCTTCGTCTACGGCGGCACCATCCGTCCGGGCGTGCAGCGGCGTGACATCGTCTCGGTGTTCGAGGCGGTGGGCGCGCATGCGGCGGGCACGATCAGCGACGCGCAGCTGCTGGACGTTGAGCGGACCGCCATTCCCGGCCCGGGAAGCTGCGGCGGAATGTACACCGCCAATACCATGGCCTCGGCCATCGAAGCCCTCGGATTGTCGCTGCCGGGCAGCTCCGCCCAGGAAGCCGTGAGCGACGCCAAGCGGCTGGACTGCGAGCAGGCCGGCGCGGCGGTGGTGCGGCTCATCGAGTCAGGCATCCGGCCGCGCGACATCCTCACCCGCAAAGCCTTTGAAAACGCGATCACCGTGAGCATTGCCCTGGGCGGATCCACCAACGCCGTGCTGCATCTGCTGGCCATTGCCCATGAGGCCCGGGTCAAGCTGCGCCTGGAGGATTTCAGCCGCATCGGCCGGCGCGTGCCGGTACTCGCGGATGTGCGCCCCAGCGGTCGCTACCTGATGTCGGAGCTGATTGCGATCGGCGGCATCCAGCCGCTGATGAAGACGCTGCTCGATGCGGGCCTGCTGCATGGTGAGTGCCTCACCGTGACGGGCCGGACGCTGGCGCAGAATCTGGCTGCCACAGGTGTTTATCCGGCAGGCCAGGATATCGTGCGACCCCTGTCCGATCCCATCAAGAAGGACAGTCACCTGGTGATTCTCAAGGGCAACCTCGCCCCGCAAGGCGCGGTGGCCAAGATCACCGGCAAGGAAGGCCTGAGTTTCCAAGGTCGGGCGCGCGTTTTCGATGGCGAGGAGCGCGCCACGGCGGCGATCCTCGACGGCACGGTGCGCGCCGGGGATGTCGTGGTGATCCGCTACGAGGGGCCCAAGGGCGGTCCGGGCATGCGCGAAATGCTCAGCCCCACCGGCGCGCTGATGGGGCGCGGACTGGGCGGCAGCGTGGCCTTGATCACCGACGGGCGATTCTCCGGCGGCAGCCACGGCTTTGTCGTTGGACATATCGCTCCGGAAGCGGCCGTCGGCGGGCCCATCGGCCTGTTGCGCAGCGGCGATATGGTCACGATTGATGCGGTAAAACAAGCCATCAGCGTGCCGTGGTCGGCGGCGGAACTGCGCCGCCGGCGAGCCGCCTGGAAAGCGCGCAAGCCCTACGCGGCCGCGGGGGTGCTCGCCAAATATGCACACTTAGTGGGCAGTGCCTCAGACGGTGCCGTGACCTGGACCGAACCGGGCCGGCCGTGACGGTGCCCATTGTGTATATGTAGTTGTCAGTGTGCGCCGCGACAGTTACAGTTGAGTTATCAGCGACCGATCGTTGATAAGTTTTGCCAGATGGCTTGATAAAAACCCGGGGGAAAGCGTTTCGGACCCGTGCCCGACGCCTGACGAGTCAGGCAAACAGGGCACCAGAACACAACCGAGCGGCGGTGCCAGCACCGCGCGTTCAGAAATTTGGTCCGGGACGGGCTTGCGTGCAACGCAAAACGTGTTTACGTTTCGGGGCTCGACACTCTGCCCGTCAGTTGGATCGTTAAAGACATTACAATTACGAGTATGGCTGCCTACGCAAGACACGACACAGCGTTCTTTTCCCAGCGCGCGATTTTCCTGATCGCGATCATCATCATCCATTTCCTGCTGATCTGGGCCTTCGAGTCGGGCCTGGCGACCCGGATCATCCACGGGGCCGAGGGTCCCCTGGAGACCAACATCGTCCAGGAGGTCAAGAAGCTGGATACGCCGCCGCCGCCGCCGCCGCCCAAGATGGAACGGCCGCCGGTGGAAGTGCCGCCGCCGGATGTCGTCATCAACGTGCCGGTCGAGAACACCACGACCGCGATCACCAACACCACCAACAAGCATGTCGAGGCCCCGCCGCCCGCGCCCAAGCCGGTCGTGCGCACCAATGCCGAACTGGACCTGAAGCACTCCCCGTCAACGCAGGACTACTACCCGCCAACGTCGACGCGCATGGGCGAGACGGGCACGGCCATCATCCGCCTGTGTGCGGCGGCCGACGGCTCCGTCGCCGGTGTGCCCACGATCACCAAGAGTTCAGGCTCCTCGCGGCTGGACGAGGCTGCGGTCCGCTGGGGCCAGCACGTGCGCATGAAAGCGGCCACGCTGGATGGCAAGGCGGTCGAGGGCTGCGTGCCCCTGGCCGTCAAGTTCGTTCTGCAGTGATTCGATAAATACTTTAACCAGGGACGCTCCACGCGGCGCGGTCCTGCCGATCTCAGACTGAGGAAATCATGGAAAACCACGCAGCTCCCGAAAATGCCTATGGCGTAATGGCCCTCATCAACAATCACGACTGGCTCTCCCATGGAGTGCTGATCGTGCTGGGTGTCATGTCGTTCTTCTCCTGGTACATCGTGGCCACGAAGCTTTGGGATCAGCGCAAGCTGTCCAGCTCCTACAAGGCCGTCGAGAAGACCTTCTGGACCGCGCCCTCGCTCAAGGATGGCGTCGAGCGCCTGAAGAAGGGTGATGCGTACCGCGCCATCGTCGAGGAAGGCCTGCGCGCGGCGGCCCACCATGACGGTCGCCTGACCGACCGTATCGACCTGCATGAGTGGATCACCATGTCGCTGCAGCGCTCGGTGGCCAACGTCAACGGCACCCTGCAGAACGGCTTGGGGTTCCTGGCCACTGTCGGCTCGGTCTCGCCCTTCGTCGGTCTGTTCGGCACCGTCGTCGGCATCATCAAGGCGCTGATCGCCATCGGCGTGTCGGGCCAGCCCAGCATCGACCGTGTCGCCGGCCCCGTCGGCGAGGCGCTGATCATGACCGCGTTCGGCCTGTTCGTCGCCGTACCGGCGGTGCTGTTCTACAACTTCCTGGTCAGCCGCAACAAGACGCTGCAGGAGAACCTGCGCAACTTCGCCGCCGACGTGCACGCCTTCCTGGTGGGTGGCGCGCGGGTTGGCAGCGGCAATGAAGGCACCCGTCCGACCGGCGGTGCCGCCCCGGCTGCTGCCGTAGTCCGCAAGTAGGCGAACCGCCCGCTGCAACGTGCAACCCGCCGGGACGAAAGTCCCGGCTTCATCGGCCGCAGGTAACCCGTAATGTCAATGAACGTCCAGCTCGACGGTGATGATGCCAATCTCACCTCGACCATCAACACGACGCCGCTGGTCGATGTGATGCTGGTGCTGCTGATCATCTTCCTGATCACCGTGCCGGTGATCAACAAGGCGATTCCGGTGAAATTGCCGGACGCCGCCAACATCGCGACGCAGACCAAGCCCGAGAACATCGTGATCGCCGTGGACGCGGCCGGCAACATCTACTGGAACAATGGATTGGTGCCGAGCGCTCAGGAGCTCATCGACAAGATCAAGGAAAAGGCGGTGCTCAAGCCGCAGCCCGAGATCCATATCCGGGCCGACAAGGATGCCCTGTACCAGTCCGTGGGCCGGGTGCTCTACGCCATTCAGCGTGGCGGCATCATCAAGGTGGGGTTCATCACCCAGCCGGACGCCGCTTCACTGGCTGAAAGCATTCGCAACGCCGTGCAAGTGCGTTAAGGGCGAGGAGATCCGACCATGTCAATGTCAGTAGGCGAGAGCGAAGGCGATTCGATTTGTGACATCAACACCACGCCGTTGATCGACGTGATGCTGGTGCTGTTGATCATGCTCATCCTTACGCTGCCCGTCATGAATCACGCCGTGAAGCTGGACATGCCCAGCGGCACCCCGCCGCCGCCGCCGCCGGTGCCGCCGGAGACCATCGAGCTGGAGATCTATTCCGACGGGACCATTGTCTGGAATGGCAACACCGTGCCGGACATGCGTACTCTGGAAGGGTACTTCCAGAACGAGCAGGGCAAGGACCCGCAGCCCGAGATACACCTGACGCCGGACCGGCGTTCCCGGTATGACGTGACGGCCAAAGTGCTGGCCGCGGCGCAGCGCAACCACATGAAGCGCATTGGGTTCACCAATGTGGCGGAGTTCAGCCAGTAATTCAGTGGGTTACAGCGTACATGAATAAAGTTTCGAGATTTGCCGTAACCGGTGCGGTGGCCGCGTTGCTGGCAAGCGCGGGATCCGCCTGGGCGGCGGACGCGTCCGCACCTGCGCCCAAGCCGCAGGTCAGTCAAGCATCCGCGAAGGATCTGCAGGCCGCCCAGAAGGCCCTGGCCGCGAAGTCGTACGACGAAGTGCTCAAGGACCTGGAGAAGGTCAAGGCCAATCCCAAGAAGAACGAGTACGACGAATTCGTGATGAACGAGTTCTATTTCAGCGCCTATGCGGGCCTGAAGAACTACAAGGACGCCCTCGAGCCGCTCGAGGCGGCCATGGCCTCCAAGTACATGGGGGCGGATGAGCTCAAGCAGCGTCGCGCGCAGGCGGCCACCCTCGAGTACCAGCTGCAGAACTACGACAAGGCCGTTGAATACGGCAACCTCGCCATCCAGGACGGCGACACCTCGGAACAGGTGCAACAGGTGGTGGCGCAGTCCTACTACCTCAAGACCGATTACCCGAACACGGACCGTTTCGCGCGCACCATCGTGGATTCCCAGATCAAGGCGGGACAGGCGCCCTCCGAGGGCATGCTGGAGCTGGGGCTGAGCGCAACGGCCAAACTGAAGGATGAGCCCGGCGAGACGCGCTGGCTGGAGCTGCTGGCCGCCTACCATCCCTCGCAGGACCATTGGGAAAACCTGCTCGATTCCATGTACCACTTCAAGCTCACGGACCGCCAGTCCCTGCAGTTGTACCGGCTGATGGCCGAGGTGGGCGTGCTCAAGCACGGCGATGCCTGCTCCGAGATGGCCCAGCTCTCGCTGGATGCGGGCCTGCCGGGCGAGGCTGTCGTCACCCTGAATAAGTGCTTCGAGGCGAATCTGTTCACGGACCCGGTGGAAAAGAACCGCAATACGCACCTGCTGGAACAGGCCAAGAAGGTGGCGGCCAGTGACCAGCCCACCTTGGCGAAATCCGAGGTCAGCGCCGCCGGCGCGGCCACCGGGGATGCGCTGGTGGGCGTGGGCATCGGTTACTTCGCCTACGGCGAGTATGACAAGGCCGCCAAGGACATCGCCGCGGGGTTGGCCAAGGGCATGAGCAAGGACTCCTCGGATGCCCGCCTGCTGCTGGGCATTGCGCAGTATCGGACCGGGGACAAGGCTGCGGCCACCGACACTTTCAAATCGGTGAAGGGCGATGCGGCCTACCAGCGCCTCGCGGCGTTGTGGATTTTGCGCGCCAAGACCTGACAGAATTGGACACGGCCGCTGACGGCGTGTCCTTCGAATCAAGGGCCGGGAGCAGTCTCCCGGCCTTTTTAACATCCGGCCGATGCGCCGGCACATCGGATTTAGACCGGTTTTAGACGGGTTAGAGTACACATGAAAAAAGTTTCGAATTTCTTGGCGCTCGGCATGGTGGTGTTGCTGGCAGGCGCGGTATCGGCCTATGCGCAGGAGGCGGCGCCGTCCGGCAAGCCGCAGGTCAGTATCGCGGCGGGCAAGGACCTGCAGGCCGCCCAGAAGGCGGTGGGCGCCAGGCGTTACGATGAGGCGCTCGAGGTATTGGACAAGATCAGAGCCAATCCCAAGAAGAACGACTACGACGAATACCTGATGAACCTGTTCTATTACACCGCCTACGCCGGCCAGAAGAAGTATCAGCAGGCCGTCGGGTCGCTCGAGGCCATCATGGCTTCCAAGTACATGGCGCAGTCTGAAATGAAGCAGCGCCTGATTCAGGCCACGCTGCTGGAGTACCAGATACCCAACTACGACAAGACCATCGAGTTCGGCAACCGGGCCCTCAAGGAAGGCGCCAACGCGCAGATCGAGACCGTGGTCGCGCAGTCCTACTACCTGAAGAACGACTTCCGCAACGCCGAGAAATTCGTGCACGCCATGGTGGACGGCCAGGTCAAGGCCGGTCAGGCGCCCACCGAAGAGATTCTGCTGATGGGCCAGGATGCGGCACGCAAACTGAACGATGAGCGCGGCGTGTCGCGCTGGACCGAACTGCTGGTGACCTACCATCCGAAGCCCGAGTACTGGCAGAACCTGCTGCACAGCATCTACACTGAAAAACTCTCTGACCGGCAGACCCTGCAGGTACACCGGCTGGCGGTGGATGTGGGGGCGCTCAAGCGCGGTTCCGACTACGCCGAAATGGCCCAGCTGGCGCAGGATGTGGGCGCCCCGGGTGAGGCGGTCGCGACGCTCACCAAGGGATTCGCCGCCAACGTCTTCACGACGCCCGCCGACAAGAATCGCAACCAGCATCTGCTCGACTCGGTCAAGAAACAGGTGGCCGCCGACCAGGCGACGCTGGCGAAGTCCGAGGCCGACGCGGCCGCTGCCGCCACCGGCGATAAACTGGTGGGCGTCGGCATGGCTTATTTCGGCAACGGCGACTATGCCAAGGCCATCAAGGACCTGTCCGCCGGCCTCGCCAAGGGAGTCAGCAAGGACGCGCCCGACACGCGCCTGACGCTCGGGATTGCGCAGCTGAAGGCCGGCGACAAGGACTCGGCAGTCAAGACCTTCAGAGCCCTCAAGGAAGATCCGATTTCCGAGCGACTTGCGACCCTGTGGACCCTGCGCGCCAGATCATAAGGAGTTCCTCATGAGCATCAAGGCCGGCGATAGGATGCCTTCCGGTACCTTCAAGACGACCACTGCGGATGGCCGCCGTGACGTGACCACCGATGAGCTCTTCAAGGGCAAGAAAGTGGTGCTGTTCGCCGTACCCGGCGCCTTCACGCCCACCTGCGATGCCAAGCACCTGCCGGGCTTCGTGCAGCTGGCCGATCAGTTGAAGGCCAAGGGCGTGGACACCATCGCCTGTTTTTCCGTCAACGATGTGTTCGTGATGGGCGCCTGGGGCAAGCACTCCAATGTGGGCGACAAGGTGCTGCTGCTGGCCGACGGCAACGGCGACTACGCGCGTGCCCTGGGACTGACCTTGGACGGCCGCGGCTTCGGCATGGGCGAGCGCAGTCAGCGCTTCGCCATCATCGTCGAGGATGGCGTGGCCTCGAAGGTGTTCGTGGAGGCCGGCGGGGAGTTCAAGGTGTCCTCGGCCGAGTACGTGCTGGCGGCCCTGTAGGCCGCCTTATCCCTAGCCCAGCAGCTTCCCCAGCTCGGGGACGATCTCGAACAGATCGCCCACCAGGCCGAAGTCGGCCACTTCAAAGATGGGTGCTTCGGCATCCTTGTTGATCGCCACGATGGTGCGGGCATCCTTGATGCCGGTGAGGTGCTGGATCGCCCCCGAGATGCCGATGGCGATGTACAGCTCCGGGGCGATGATCTTGCCGGTCTGGCCCACCTGCAGCTCGTTGGGGGCGTAGCCGGCGTCCACGGCGGCCCGCGATGCGCCCACCGCCGCGCCCAGCTTGTCCGCCAGGGTGAACATGAGCTTGAAGCCCTCGGCACTGCCCAGGGCCCGCCCGCCGGAGACCACGCGTCGCGCGGTCTGCAGGTCCGGCCGGTCGGAGCTGGCTTCCGAGACGGAAACAAACCGGGTATGGGTGGGGAGGGTGGCCGTCGGCGCGATGGCCACGATGGGCGCGCTGCCCCCGCTGCCGGCCGCGCCAAACGAGGCCGTGCGCACGGTGCCGATGATCTGGATGCCGGCCAGGACTTCCACGGTGATGATGGCGTTGCCGGCATAGACGGGACGGCGGAAGCGGGTGGCCGTCTCGATGGCCATGATGTCGCTGATCTGGGGCGCCTGCAGCAATGCGGCAACCCGCGGCATCAGGTCCTTGCCGAAGGTGGTCGCCGGCCCCAGCACATGGGTGAAGTCCTTGGCGATGGCCACGATCTGCGGCGCCAGGGTGGCCGCCATGGGGTGTTCGTTGGCGGGGTTGGCCAGGGCCAGCACCTGGGCGACGCCCGCCAGCGCGGCCGCCTGGGCGGCGACGGCCTGGGGGTCACGGGCCAGCACGGCCACGGTGATGGAGGCGCCGGCCAGTCCGGCCGCGCAGGTCACGCACTTGGCGGTGCCCGGATTCAGGTGCACCCCGTCGTGCTCGGCGATGATGAGAATACGGCTCATACCAGTCCCTTGGCGTGCAGGGCCGCCACCAGTTCCGCGGCGTCCTTGACCATGATGCCCTTGTGGCGCTGCGGGGGCGGGTCGAAGCGCAGCACCGTGGTCTGACGCGCGGTGGGCACCCCGAGGCTCGCCAGCGGCAGCACCTCGAGGGGCTTCTTCTTCGCCTTCATGATGTCCGGCAGCTTCACGTAGCGCGGTTCATTCAGCCGCAGGTCGGTGGTGATCACGGCCGGCAGATCCACCTCCAGGGTCTCAAGTCCGGCGTCGACCTCACGGGTGACGCGGGCACTGTCGGCGCTCAGCTCCACTTTGGAGGCGAAGGTCGCCTGGGGACGCTCCCACAGGGCCGCCAGGATCTGCCCGGTCTGGCTGTTGTCGTCATCGATGGCCTGCTTGCCCAGGATCACCAGCAGGGGCTGTTCGCGCTTCACCAGTTTCAGCAGCACCGAGGCCGCCGCCAGCGGCTCGAGCGTTGCGTCCACAGCCGCGCCTGCGGGGATCTCCACCAGCACGGCCCGGTCGGCGCCCATCGCCAGGGCGGTGCGCAGCTGCTGCTGCGCATCGCTGCCGCCGATGCTGATCGCAACCACTTCCTCGGCGCCGCCGCGCTCGCGGATGCGCAGCGCCTCCTCCAGCGCGATTTCATCAAACGGGTTGATGCTCATCTTCACGCCGTCGGTGACGATGCCGGAGGCATCCGGTTTGAGTCGGATGCGCACGTTGTAGTCCACCACGCGCTTGACGCCCACCAGAATGCGTTTCATGGAAATTCCTTCAGCTGCGGCCCGCGGCTTCGGTGAAGCGCTGGCGAATGGTATTGGCGGTTTCGTGCATCTTCGGATAGAAGCGCTCCACCGCCAGTCCCGGCGGCACCGCGCTCGGCGAGAAGCGCACGGTGACGGCCGCCAATACCCGGTCCTCGACCAGAATCGGCACGGATATTGCCATTTCCTCGGAGACCCGGCGGGTGCGTACCGTGGTGGCATAGCCCTGTTCCCGGGCCTCATCAAGAATTTTTTCCAGCTCCGGGCGGCTGCGGGCCAGCTTGTCTTCCTCACGGGTGGAGCGGCTGAGGATGTCCAGCAGCGTAGCGCGCTGCTCGGGCTGGCAGAAGGCCAGGTACACGCGGCCCGAGGCACTCATCAGCAGCGGCAGGCGCAGCCCCGCGCCGAAGCGCTCCACGGCCAGGGGGCTGGCGTGATCGGTGGTTTCGCGGATCAGCATGGAGGTCCCGGAAGGCGAGAGCAGCGAGACCGGCCAGACGATGTCCTTGCACAGGTCATTGATGCAGGGGCGGGCGATCTGCGTGATCCAGGCCTCATCGTCGAAGCCGTCCGCGAGGCCGCGCACCAGCAGGGTCAGGCGGTAACGGTCATCGGCCCCGTCCCGATAGATATACCCGGCCTCGCGCAGGGTCTCCAGGATGCGATAGGTGGTGGTGCGCGGCAGCCTGATTTCGCTGGTGACTTCCGAGACTGTAGCGCCGTTGCGACGGTTCAATACTGCCAGGGCCTCGAGACCGCGGATCAGGGCGCGAATAGGGCGTGTCGAATCCATTTCCTGCATTACCAAATCCGGACAAGGGCGCGAAGTGTAGGAAGCGCGACGCCCGCTGTCCAACCCGAAACCGTCGTTGCCGTTTGGAGACGCCCGTCGTGCACATGGCAGCCAGAAACGCTATTCTGCGCGGCATGAGCCAGAACTCCAGTCCGCCCCCGGTCACGACCATCCGCCCCAGCGAGGGGCTGCGCCACGTCCGCTATGAAATTCGCGGCAAGCTGGCCCGTCGCGCCCATGAAATGGAGCGCCAGGGCTATGAGATCGTCTCGCTGAACATCGGCAATCCGGGCGCCTTCGGCTTCCGCACTCCCGAGATCCTGCGCCTGGCGATGATCGAGAACCTGGCCAATTCGGAAGGCTACTCGCACCAGAAGGGCATCTTCCCGGCGCGCGAAGCCATCGTGATGCACCAGCAGGCCCGCGGTGTGCAGGGCGTGACGGTGGACGATGTTTTCATCGGCAATGGCGTCAGCGAACTGATCGACCTGGTGCTGCGGGCGCTGCTGAACGAGGGCGATGAGGTCCTGATTCCCAGCCCCGATTATCCCTTGTGGACCGCCGCGGTGACTCTCAATCGCGGCCGGGCGGTTCACTATCCGTGCCGACCGGAAAACGGATTCGTGCCCGATCCGCAGGCGATCGAAGCGCTGATCACCCCGCGCACCCGGGCCATCGTGGTGATCAATCCGAACAATCCCACCGGCGCCGTGTACCCGCGGGCGGTGCTGGAGCAGATCGCCGCCCTCGCCGAGCGCCATGGCCTGGTGGTGTACACGGATGAGATCTACGACCAGATGCTGTACGACGGCGCGGAATTCGTGCCCATGGCGACTCTGGTGCGCGATTCGCTGTGCGTGACCCTCTCGGGCCTGTCCAAGGTCTATCGGGCCTGCGGCTACCGCGTGGGCTGGGCCGTGTTCTCCGGCCGCCTGAAGGGCGCCGGCGAATACCTGGCGGCGCTGGAGCTTCTGAGCTCGCTGCGTCTGTGCAGCAATGTTCCCGCGCAGTGGGCCGTGCAAAGCGCCCTGGGCGGCTATCAGAGCATCCGCGAACTGATCCTGCCCGGCGGGCGCCTGTATGAGTCGCGGCGCGCCATCCTGAGCGCCGTGGAGCAGAGCCGCTTCCTGCGCCTGGCGCCGCCACCGGGCGCCATGTATGCCTTCATCGAAGTCGACACCACCGACCTGCCGGACTTCGATGACCAGCGCTTCGCGCTGGATCTGCTCGAACAGAAACACGTGCTGGTGGCCCCCGGCGTGAGCTTCAACGTGCCGTACCGCACGCACTTTCGCATCACGAATCTGCCGGACTCGGTGGTGCTGCGCACGGTGTTCTCACGCATCGAGGAAGTGCTCGCAGGCTATGCCGCGGCGCCCCGCAGCGATGCCGAGCAGAAGGTCGTGCGCGCCGACAAGCGCTTTCGCTGAAGTCCCCCAAGCTCGCGCGGGGTCCCGTTGCTGGAACTTGCGCCCCATCTGCAGGCCGCCCTCACCGCAGGCCGCACCGTCGTCGTGCCGAGCGCGCAGCGCGCCGCGGCGCTGCGCTTGGGGTTTGCCACTCAGCAGCTGAGCGCGGGTCTGCGTGCCTTTCGAACTCCTGATGTCCAGAGTCTGAGCGGCTGGCTGCGCGGGCAGCCCGTGGGTCCCGGGTCCGATGGCCGCGCCCTGCGCCGGCTCGGGGCGAGCGAGGAATGGCTGCTGTGGCGCGAGGCGGTCGCGAGCAGCGCCGTGCGACTGTCCTTGCCGCAGGTGCCGGGGCTGGTGGATGCCGTGCGCCGGGCCGCGGGACTGCTGCATGAGTGGCAGATTGCGCCTGAGGCATTGCGGCAGGCGGGCACCCCGGAAGCGGCGCTGCTGGGGCAATCGCTGGCGGCACTGCAGGCTCGCCTGGCCGAGCTGTCCGCGGCGCCCCCCTGGCTCGCGCTGCGGGAACTGAGCGCCAAGCCTCCCCGGCGCAGGCCGCAATTCGCCGGCTTTACCCTGGCAACCCCGGCCCAGCGCGCGCTGTTCGCGGCCTGGGGTCCGCCGGCGGACTCCGAGCCGGCCAGCCCGTTTGCGGCGGCACCCGCCGCCCGGGCCTACGCGGCCGATCCTGCGGCGGAGCTGGAGCTGGCGGCGCAGTGGTGCCGACGGCGCCTGCAGGAGTCGCCCGGTGCGCGGCTGCTGGTCATCGTGCCGGAACTGGCGGACCGCCGCAGCGAAGTTCAGCGGGTCTTTGATGCGGCGCTGGATGCGGATCACCTGCAGCGGGGGGACAGCGAGCCGGACACCCCCGGGTATGCCCTGGAGGGGGGGCAGCCGCTGGCGAGTTACGCACCGGTCGCCGAGGGCCTGCGGACGCTGCGGCTGGTGAGTGGCGAGGTGGAACTGGCGGAAGTTTCGCAATGGCTGCGCGGCCCGTACTGGACGCGCCCCGCCGCAGGTCCGCGGGCGCAGCTGGATGGCTGGCTGCGCACCGTAGTGCCGCCGCGCCTGGGTGCCGCGCAGCTGCTGCAGGCCCTGCGTGCGGCGCCGCCGGCGCTGCTGGCCGCCGCCGATGAGGTGGCGACGCTCATCGAACGCCTGCTCGAGGCCCTGGACGGATCGCCCGCAACCTTCGGCACCTGGAGTGCTCGCTTTGCCCGGGCGCTGGCGCTGTCCGGCCTGAACCCCGGCGCCGCGCGGCAGCGCGCGAGCCATACCCAGCAGGTGCTGCAGCGTCTGGAGGAACTGCTGCAGGAGTGCGCCGCTCTGGCGCAGCCTTCGGGCGCTTTACGGGCGGGGGAGGCGCTGACGATCCTGGCGCAGCTGCTGGCCCACACCCCCTTCGAGCCGGCGACCGGCGATGTCGCGGTCACCCTGAGCGCAGCGCTCGATGATCCCATCGTGCGCTACGACGGCATCTGGGTGAGCGGCCTGCATGCCGGCGCCATTCCGGATCAGGCGCGCTTCGATCCGTTGATACCCGCCTACTTGCAGCGCGCAGCCGGCATCATCCGCACCGATGCCGCCGCGCTGGTGGGCCTGGCGCAGCGGCGCCTGGCCGCACTGTGTCGCGGCGGCCGCGAGTTCATCGTCAGCGCCGCCGCACATGCGGCGGATCTGGAACTCACCGCCTCGCCGCTGCTGGCACCGTACTCGGAAGTCACCTATTCGTCGCAGGCCGCCCCTTCCTTGGCGCGCACGCTGCGCGGCACCGGTGGCAGGGAGAGCTACGCGGATCAGGTTGGATTGCACTGGCCGCAGGCACTGCCGCTGCCGTCCGGGACCCGGGCGATCGAGCTGCAGAGTCGTTGTCCGTTCCGGGCCTATGCCCAACTGCGTCTCGGCGCGGAGCCCCTCGAGGCACCGCAGCCGGGCATTACGCCGCGGGAGCGCGGGCGCCTGCTGCATCGGGCGCTGGAACTGCTGTGGCAGCGTCTGGGCGGCTCCGCGGGGCTGGCCGCTGCGCGCGCCGCACGGTCCCTGGGATCCTGGATCGACGAGTGCATCGCGCAGGCCACCGGCGAAATCCTGACCGGGGCTGACCCGGAGTTTGCCGACGGCGCCGATGCGGCGGCCGCGGATGCCACGGGTCTGCTGGCCCTGCGCCGCGCCGCCATCGCGCGTGAGCGCGACCGGGCGGCCCGGTTGATCGGTGCGCTGTGCGAGCTGGAGGCCTCGCGCCCGCCCTTCACCATCCACGAACTGGAGGGCAAGCATGGGCTGCAGATCGGCGCGGCCCGCATCGATGTGCGCATCGATCGCATCGACCGGCTGGAGGACGGCGGCCACGCCATTGTCGACTACAAGTCCGGCCGCGCCCTGAGCCCGGACTGGGAGCTGGACCGCACCACCCATCCGCAGCTGCTGGTGTACCTGCTGGCCGCCGGGGTGCCGGTGAGCGCACTGGCCGTGGCCCACCTGGAACCCAAGGCCGTCGTGTTCCGAGGCATAGGCGATACGGATGGTCGACTGCCCGGCGTGAAGGCCGCGGGGCTGGCGCCGGATGCCACGGGGCCGGCCGCGAACTGGGCGCATCAGGTCAAGCTCTGGCGCGAGCAGGTACTGCGGCTGGCGGACGACTTCGTACGCGGCGAGGCGCGCGTGGACCCCATGGAGGGGGCCTGCGACTACTGCCACCTGCAGGCCTTCTGCCGCATTGCGGAAGCGAACCCTTGAGCAGCGCGGCCGAAACGGCGGCGGATCTGGCGGCGGACCAGCAGGCCCGGCTGCAGGCCGTGGACCCGGCACGCTCGGTGATCCTGCAGGCCCCGGCCGGATCGGGCAAGACCACGGTGCTCATCGAGCGGCTGCTGGTACTGCTGGCCCGGGCCGAGGCTCCCGAGGAGATCCTCGCCATCACCTTCACGCGCAAGGCGGCCGCCGAGATGGCGCTGCGCGTGGCGCAGGCCCTGAAGCCAGCGGGCGATGCGGCGCAGGAGCCGCGCGCCCAGCATCTGCAGCGTCTGGCGCAGGCAGTGCGCGAGCGTTCCGAGGCGCGCGGCTGGCGGCTGATAGAAAACCCCGGACGGCTGCGCATCCAGACGCTGGACTCCCTGAACCGGGCGCTGGCCCTGCAGATGCCGCTGGCCGCGCGCGGCGGCGGCACGCTGCAGGTGCTGCCGCAACCGGCCGGCGCCTACCAGGCCGCCGCGCGCCGCGCACTGCTCGATGCGCATAGCGAGGCGGCGCTGCGCCCGGACGTGCAGCTGCTGTTCGAACGCATGGAAAATGATTTTGCGCGCTGCGAGGAGCTGATCGCCGGCATGCTGGAGAAGCGCGCGCACTGGCTGCCCTATCTGCTGGGCGACGCCGCGGCGCAGCTGGCCGCGCGCGTGCAGGAGAGTCTGGAGAACATCGTCAACGCGCGTCTGGCCCTGGCGGGGCAGCTGATAGGACCCGCATTGCTGCAGGAAGGCCTGAGCATCCTCGCCGCCACGACCCTGCCTGCCAATTCGCAGCCGTGGCCGGCACTGGCAAACCTGGCGCTGACCAAGGAGGGCGGCTGGCGCAAACGCCTGAGCGTGCACGAGGGCTTCCCGCCGGAAAACAAGGCGCTCAAGCAGCGCGCCACCGAGTGGCTGTCGCTGCTGGGCGCGCGGCGCGGCGCGCTCGAACTGTTCAACGAAATCCAGCTGCTGCCCGATGCGCGACTGAGCGCGGATGAGACGGCGGTGCTGGGCGTGCTGGCGCGCCTCCTGGGCCTGGCCGTGGCGGAACTCGAGGTGGTGTTCCAGGAGCTGGGGCGGGTCGACTACCCGGCGATCGCCGCCGCCGCTCGCGCGGCGCTCGGCAGCGTCGATGATCCGACCGAGCTGGCGCTGCGCCTCGATGCGCGCATTCGCCACATTCTGGTCGATGAGTTCCAGGACACTTCGCTCGAGCAGACGCGACTGCTCACGCTGCTCACCGCCGGGTGGCAGCCGGGCGATGGGCGCACGCTGTTCCTGGTTGGGGACCCGATGCAGTCCATCTACGGTTTTCGCGAGGCGGAGGTCGGCATGTTCCTGGGCGCGCGCCGCTTCGGGATCGGCGAGGTGTCTCTTGAGGCACTGACCCTGCGCCGCAACTTTCGCAGCGCCCCGCAACTCGTGCACTGGCACAACGCAACCTTCGAGCGCTGCTTCCCCGCAGTGGATGATCCGCGCACCAGCAGCGTGGCTTTCGCGCACAGCGTGCCGGCGCGCCCCGGTTTGAGCGGCGGCGTGCGGCTGCATCGGGTCGCGCCGGGGGATCCGGCCGCCGAGGCCCAGGGCGTTGCCCGCGTCGTCACCGGGCTGCGCGAGCTGCAGCCGACCTGCAGCATCGCGGTGCTGCTGAGCGCGCGCGCCCATGCCGCGCCCATCGTCGCGGCACTGGCACAGGCGCAGGTGCCGGTCACGGGCGTGGACCTGGTGCCGCTGGCGCAATTGAGTATCGTGCGCGACCTGACGGCCCTGACACAGGCGCTGGATCACCTGGGCGACCGCACGGCGTGGCTCGCGATCCTGCGCGCACCCTGGTGCGGCCTGAGCTTGCCGCAGATCACTGTGGTGGCCGGCGGGCCGCGCGGCCCTACCATGTGGGAGCGACTCTGCGATCCTCAGATCCAGGCGGGCCTGGAGCCCGATGCGCGTGTGCGCCTGCAGCGCCTGCAGCAGGTCCTGACGGTGAGTTTTGCCGAAGCCGCGCAGACGCATGCCGCGGGCCGCGAAAGCCTGGCCCGGCGGGTGGAATCGGCGTGGCTGCGCCTGGGCGGGCCGGCCGCCTGCGCCGGCGAGTCGGATCTGGATCATGCGCGCGCATTCTTCGACGCCTTGGCGCAATGGTCGCAGGAGCCGGACTGGACCGGTCCCATGCAGCTGCCGCAGCGGCTCACGCGCCTGTATGCCACGCACGCCCCGGCTTCGGCCGCGGCGGTGCAGATCATGACCATTCACCATGCCAAGGGTCTTGAATTCGACCACGTGATCCTGCCCGGCCTCGGACGTCGCCGGCGGCATCGCGACCGGACGCTGCTGCAGTGGCTGGACCTGCCGCGCGGCACCCAGGGGAGCGATCTGCTGATGGTGGCGGTGCCGCCGGCCGCGGCCACCGGCCCCACGCCGCTGGGACGCTATGTGTCGCGACTGCAGGCGCAGCGCGAACGCAACGAGGCCACGCGGCTGCTGTACGTGGCGGCGACCCGCGCGCGCCTGACGGTGCACCTGTTTGGCCAGCTCGATGAGTCGCGGGCCGGCAATGCCGCCCCAAAGCCCGCCGCGGGCACGCTGCTGGAGCGGCTCTGGCCGGCGATCGAAGCGCAGTTCCCGGCCGACGCGGAAGGTTCCGAGGCTACGGCAAGGCCGGATCGCGAGGCGGCGCCCACCGGGCCCGCGATGCTGCACCGGCTAGCGGCCGGGTGGCAAGCCCCGCCGTTACCGGCGGGGCCGCCCCCGAGCGCGGTGCCGATTTCCTCCTACGAGGCGGCAGCTGATTCCGCCGCGGTGCCGCGGGCGGAGCGGGCGGTATGCGAGGCGCTGCGCAGCCTGGCACGGCGGCGAGGCTTGCGGCCGCCGGATGAGGCGGCCTTGTCCGAGCTTCTGAGCGAGCGCCTGCAGGCCCTGGGCAGCCCCGCTCAATCCCTGAGTTCCGATCTCGGTGCGGGGCTTGCGTTGCTGCGGGCGAGCCTGGCTGACGCGCGACTGCAGTGGATATTCGCAAGCCTTGGCGCCCCGCAGGCGCAGGCCGAAACACCGCTGGCTCTGACCGGGATGCATGCCGGGCGGCTGACCAGCATCCGTGCCGACATCAGCTTTACGGATCCGGAGGGGACTCGCTGGCTCATCGACATTGCGCCGCAGCCTCCCAACTCGCTGCAGGAGGCGTTCACGTTGCGCCTCGAGCGCTACCTGCAGCTGGCGCAGGCGCTGGATGCGACGCCGGCGCGGGCGGGGATCTACCTGCCGGCCAGCGGGCAGTTCTGGACCGGACTCCCGGCCTAAAAGGTGCCGCTCAGGGAGAAGGGATGCCGGCCCGAGGCATCGGGCGATTCCAGATACTTGAGCGCATCGGTGAGGCCCGGGGATGCGCCGGGCCGCGCCGCGACATGGCCCTGCAGCAGGTAACCCGGATCGCGATTCAGCTGCAGCGTGGCATCCAGCGCCAGCGGGCCGCCGGTATCGTGCACGATCGCGCTGGGCCCGGCGCCGGCCCCTGAAGCGCTGTCGGCGCCGAAGATCGCCTGGTAGCTGCCGAAGGCCACGCCCTGGGCGCCGAACAGATCCCGGATATCCAGCTCGCCCTGAAGTTCGGAGAAAAACTTGCCGCTCCACTCGATGCGCGCCAGTTTGCCCACCAGGTGCGCGTGCGCGCCGGCCGGCAGCGAGGACACCAGGGCGCTGGTCAGCGGCAGGTCGACGGATAGGTCACGGCCGTGCAGCGCGCCGCCCAGTCCCAGCGCCACATCGCCGCGCACGAAGTTGCCCGCATTCGTCAGGTCCAGGTGCAGGTCGAGGCGCGCGCGCAGCAGCTGCAGCGCGTGCAGCTCCCAATTCAGATCGCCCAGGGCATTGCCGTTTGCGGTGAGCCCGGTGCAGCTGCCGCGCCAGAGGCTGCCGTCCAGCTGCTGGCAATGCAGGGCGTGCGGCAGCAGCGGACCCGCCCAGCGCGCCGGGAAGCGCACGATCAGCGCCAGCACGAAGCCCACCAGCGCGAGAATGAGCGGACGGCGCAAGGCCTGTCAGTCCTGGCTGGGGGTGTGCAGCACGAGGCCGGCGTTCACCAGCCCCGGCGCGCCGGCCGCATCGATGTTCCCGGACTCCACGCGAATGCCGTTCTGCTGCGAGAGTCGTGACAGCCAGCTCACCAGCGTATCGAAGGGCGCCTTGTCCAAACGAACGCGCAGCGCGCCGGCGCCACTCGGCTCGCTGCTGTTCAGCGCCGATCCCAGGCCGGACTCGCGCGCCGAACTGTCGACCACCACGATCAGCGAGCGCTGCGAGGTGGGCCTGGTCACGGCGCTCGGGGCCCGCGCCAGCTTGTCGGCGACCGAGCGCATCCAGGCCAGGTCCGATTGCTTGTGCTGCACCCGGGCGGTCGCACGCGCCACGGCGCCGTCCAGCGGCACGAATATGGCCAGGATAAGCAGCAGCAGGGCGGCCACGGCGCCGCCGGCGGCGATGCGCTGGTCGCGGGGGCTCTGGGCGCGGTACCAGGCGATGAGAGTGTCCATCCTAGGTGCCCGGCTTCATCTGAATGCGGCCCTGGTAGGCGCCGCTGCTGGAGGTGCCGGAGGTCAGGTCGGCCTGCCAGCCCCCGGTGCGCAGCTGCTGGCTGATGTGATCCAGGGCATCGGCGCCCGGGGCCGTGACTTGCAGTTCCAGCTGTCCGTCCCGAAAGCTTGCTGCCTGCAATGCCGTGCCGCTGGTACCTGCGCGGGCCTGGGCCACGGCGGCCAGCATGGCCAGCAGGCCCGAACTGTCGGTGCTTCCCTCGATCGCCGCGAGCCGCGCTTCCATGCGGCGCCGGGCGTTGGAAGTATTGTGTTCGCCGGGCATGGCCTGCTCGAAGACTTCCGCGATGGACTGGTCGAGCCGCCGTTCGGTGCGCTTGAGCTGCCACAGCTGCGCGGCGCTGCCGATGCCGTGCAGGACCAGCAGTCCCACAAGCAGGGCCGCGGCCAACCGCCAGGCCTTGAAGCCGCCCGCCAGCGGTGAGGCCGGCGCAAAGCTCCCCTGCAGCAGGTTGATGGCCGAACTGCCGGGCAGGGATTGCGCGAACAGGCCCAGCGGCCCATCACTCAGCAGTTTCACCGACAGGCCCTCGAACTGATCGCGCACCGCCTCGATGGCCGCGCCGCACTGCTGCCACTGCGCTTCGCCGGCGTACACCACCAGGCCATTGCCGCCGAAGCCGTCCGCGACTTCGGGCGCCGGCGCCGGGCGCAGCAGTTCCAGGGCTTCCGCGAGGGCGCTCAAAGGCAGGGTCACCGGCTGTCCGCCCGCGGCACGCAACATGACGGTGTCGCCGCTCAATACCAGCACGGCCTGGCCGGGGTTGTCGGGGATCAGGCTGCTGTCGGCATACAGACATTCGGGGGCCAGTCCCGCCGCCCGCAGCTGCCTGGTCCATTCATCGAGCAGGGCGCGCGAGACCACGGCCACCGGGATGCGCGGGGACTCGCCGATGCGCTTGCCCAGGGCGAAGTGCAGGGAATCGATATCCTCGGCCACCTGCTCCTCGAGGGCGAAGGGCACGATCTGCTGCAGCTTGGCGCCGGATTTGGCCGGCACTTCCGCATCGGTCAGCAGCACGTCGCTGGCCGGCACCAGCACGCACAGGCGCTGGCCCGCCGCCTGGGCTGCGATCTGCGCCAGGGGAGCGCTGCGCAGGGCCGTGACGATCCGTCCCGCAGCATCGGCAGTGAGGTATTCCACGCGCTGCGGATCGTCGCCGATCCTGATGAGTAGCCAGTCTGCCATGCGTCAGTCTGCCGTAAAGCTGCGCTGAATGGATCGCACCCGCAGGTCGCCTTCCTGATGCAGCAAACTGTACAAGGCGAACTGGGTGCTGCCAATGGTGACCACGCTGGTCAGCGTAAAGTAGTTGGATTGGATCGTCACCATGCTGTCGGCTTTTTGTCGGGCCGTCGGGTCCGTGAACAGGGCGTCGAATTCCTGCCGGGTGGGAAAACAGTCCTCGGCGCGATTCTTGGCGAGATTGTCGGCGTCGGTGAAGTTGCTGGTCCCCATGGGTCCCAGCGCATTGAGCAGCTCCTGGCTGGCCGAACAGAGGTTGACGCCGGTTCCCGGCGGCAGGGCGGTGATGAAGGGCGCGATCTTCAGGTACCGGTCCCGCCCGAAGCCCGGCAGCGCCAGAATCTCCGACGGGGTGGTGATCAGCATGTTGGCCGCACGGTAGGGGGGCGTCTGGGACAGATAGACGCTGTCTTCGGCGCCGTCGGGATTGTTGGGCACCGAATCCGAATCGATCCAGTCGGCCATCATCGATGCCCACTTCGGCTCCAGCCCGAGAATGGTCAGCAGGTTGCCGAACACCAGCACCGCATCCTCATTGGTGGTGCCGTCGGCGTTCACCAGGTTGTTGAGATTGAAGCGCCCCTGGGCATCCACCAGGTGAGCCTGCAGGGTCACGCCGGGCACCAGATCCACCGGTCCGTAGGGGGTCGACCAGGGCTGTGCGGGGAAAGTGGTGGTGTGGTATTTCTGGCGCGTCGCGCGCAGCGCGTAGGCGGCAATGGCCTCCGCGGCCTTGGAGACCTCCAGGCTTTGTTCGAACGCGAAGGTCGCCGTGCCGCGCCGCGCGGTCATGGCGTTTTCGTAGCCGATGGTGGCGGCCAGGATGGTCGCCAGCGCCACCAGCAGGATGGCCGTGATCAGCGCCATGCCGCGCTGGCGCCTCACGCGGGCACCTCGATGACGCGCACGATATGGCCCCAGTCCTCCAGTTCCAGCGTGATCTCCACCGCGAATGGACGGGTGCGCAGGCCCGTGACGCCGAGCCCCGGCCACTGGTTGATCCACTGCCGCGACTCGTTCATGAAGCGGAAGGAAACGGACTTGACGTGCGTGAGCAGGTCGCGGCGCACCGGCACCGTACCTTCGGTGTCATCCAGCACCGTCCAGTGCATGCGCCGCAGCGTGCCGTTGGCGAAGCGGTAGGAAACCCGCTCCAGAGTCGGGCGCTGGATTCCGGCCGGGTTTGCCCAGCCGCCGCGGGTGAAGGCCACCAGGTCCGGGCCGCCGTCGTCGCCCGGCGCTGGATTGTCGTCATCGTCATCCGGCGATGCCGGACTCGACCCGGAGGAGCTCGAGAGAGCGGAATCCGCGCTGCCGGCGACGGAGTTGCTGCCCTGGGTGGTGACGCACGCCAGCCAGTTCTGGCCCAGCGGGTCGCGCACCGGGCGCGCCGCGAGCTCCGAGAAGTCCTGCACCATCGCGCGCACCGCGTTCTGTACCTCGCTCAGGCGCGCCTGGTGGTCCTTGAGCTCCTCGTGATGGTGTAGCGCCTGATTGATTGCGCCATAGCCGATGGTGAAGATGATGGCGGTGATGAACAGCGCCACCAGCAGTTCCACCAGCGTGAAGCCCGGCGCGCGCGCGGCCTGGTGCCCCCGGCTCATTGTGCGGCTCCCGGGTTGGCAGGCGCAGGCGGCGCGGTGGGCGCAAAGAACGTCGAGGGCGCGCTCGAGGCCGGCTGGCTGGAGGTCGGCGCGGAACTCAAGCTGCCCGGGAGGGCGGGGTCCGGGTACAGGGACGACAGCTGCGGGGCTGCCGCGGCATCGCCCACTGCGCCGGTGACGGTCGCCATCCAGGCCTTGTCATCCACGGTCGTGCTGTCGGCCGGCTCCACCTTGACGTCCACGCGGAACACACCGGGAATCAGCCCCAGATCGGTGACCACCTGGCGCCAGCGCCAGTGGCGGCCCGCGTAGTCCAGCTCGCCGTCGGTGGTGCCGTTGGTCGGCAGGTTTCCTGACAGGCGCAGGGTGTCCAGCTGGTTGAAGGCGATCCACTGGGCAAAGGTGCGGTCGCGAAGCCAGGTGGCGGTGTCCGCGGCCGAGCCGAGTGTCCCGAGCAGCGCCGACATGCCTAAGGCTACGATCACCAGCGCCACCAGTACCTCGATGAGCGTGAAGCCGCGTTGCGGGCTCATGTGACCGGATCCTTGGGCACCTTGATCTTGATCCGGCCCTGACGGTCGGGGAGCAGGGTGACCGTCTGGGGGGTGCCCTCGCGCGCCAGGGTGACCCGGAAGGAGGTCAGGTCCCCGTTGGAGAAGATCATCACGTGCGGCTGCAGGTCCGCCGGGGCGATCTTCTTGCGCTGCTCATCGGCCGGTGAGGCCAGCGCCACCTCGCGCCCTTCGACATCCAGCTGCAGCTTGATGGAGTCGGGCAGGGTGCGGGCGCGCAGCGCGTCATCGTCATCGATCGTTACCCATAGGTTGCGCAGTGCATCGAAGGCGAGGAACTTGTAGCTGTGATCGGTGCAGTACAGTCCGAATTCCCGCGTCTGCAGTTCGCCCTGTTCCTGCGCGTAGTTCATCAGATCCACCAGCCGCTCGCCCTCGTTGTGCAGCTCGCGATCCGGTCCGGTGAAAGACATGGACAGCAGCGCGCCGGCGCTGATGATGCCGATGATGACGACCACCACCAGGATCTCGATGAGCGTGAAACCGCCGCTGCCGCGGCGCTGACCGGCATTCGCCACGCGGCGCATTGCGGTCTATGGGCCGTTGGTGCCCTGGCTGGTCCCGGGCTTGGCATCCATGTTCCAGTTGCCGACATCCGCATCCTCGCCCTCGCCGCCCTCCTGGCCGTCGGCGCCGAAGGAGTACAGGTCGTATTCGCGGCCATGGGTGCCGGGGTAGACATACTGGTAGTCATTGCCCCAGGGGTCCTTCAGCGAGCCATCCTGGATGTAGCCGCCCTTGCGCCAGTTGCGGATGGTGGGGTCCGCGGGCTGCTGCACCAGCGCCTTCAGGCCCTGATCGCTGGTCGGGTACTTGAAGTTGTCGAGGCGGTACATGGTGAGCGCCGTGCCCATGGCCTGGATGTCCTGGCGGGCCTTGGCGACGCGCGCTTCGCCCACTTTGCCCACGACACTGGGCACAATGACGGCAGCCAGCAGACCGATGATGATGACGACCACCATGATCTCGATGAGCGTGAAGCCGCGGCCGCGGGTCGGGAACTGGGAACTTGTGGAATACATGCGCATGGGTTTACCCGCTTAGGTGAGGGGTGCAGCGAATGGCGCCGGATCATAACAAATGAATGTGTCGGCCCAGCGGGAACGACTGCACCATTTGGCAAAGTCGCTCAATTGCGACGGTTGGCGCGGCATCTCGCTGTTGCTGCTGTGTGCCGCGCTGCTGCTCATCCAAAGCGGCGGCAGCGCCGCGCAGTGGCTGCTGCGCTATGACCGGGCGGGCCTCGCGGCCGGGCAGTGGTGGCGCCTGCTCACCGCCCATGTCATTCATCTGGGCTACGAGCATGCGCTGCTGGATGTGGCCGGTGTGGCATTGATGTGGGCCCTGTTCGCCGGCGACTACCGCTGGCGCGGCTGGCTGCTGATCATCGGCTGCTCGGTGGTCGGAATCGACGCCGGACTGTGGTTCCTGTCTTCGACCACCCAATGGTATGTGGGTTCCTCCGGGGTGCTGCACGGGGTGCTCGCAGCCGGCACCCGCGCGCACCTGCGGGCGCGGCAGCCGGATGGCTGGATCCTGGCCCTGTTCCTGATCGGCAAGCTGGTCTATGAACAGACCGCGGGCGCGCTGCCGTTGACCGCCGGCGGGGCGGTCATTGTCGATGCCCACCTGTATGGGGCAGTGGCCGGCCTGCTTGCTGCGCTGCTCCTGCGCGGCTCCGCCAAGCCGGTATAATCGCGCCCCTTTGGCCGCGTTCGAGGAAGCGCCGATGTCTTTCGCCTTTGTATTTCCCGGCCAGGGATCGCAGTCGGTCGGCATGCTCGCCGACTTTGCCGCCGAGCCCGCGGTCGCTGCCGTGTTCGCGGAGGCCTCCGACGCCTTGGGCTATGACCTGTGGGCGCTGGTCCAGCAAGGTCCACCCGAGAAGCTCAACAGCACCGAATTCACGCAGCCGGCGATGCTGGCCGCGGGCGTGGCGCTGTGGCGACTGTGGCAGGCGCGCGGGGGTGGCGCGCCGCTCGAAGTCAGCGGCCACAGCCTGGGCGAGTTCACCGCGCTGGTCTGCGCCGGCTCCCTGACCCTGGCAACGGCGGCGGATCTGGTGCGTTTTCGGGGCCAGGTGATGCAGCAGGCGGTCCCGGCCGGCGCCGGGGCCATGGCGGCTATCCTGGGTCTCACCGATGCGCAGGTGGTGGACTGCTGCGCGCAGGCCGCAGCCGGCGAAGTGGTCGAGGCGGTGAATTTCAATGCCCCGGGGCAGGTGGTGATCGCCGGCGCGCGCGCCGCGGTGGATCGCGCCATCGAGGCGTGCAAGGCCGCCGGCGCCAAGCGCGCGCTGGCGCTGGCCCTGAGCGTGCCGTCGCACTGCAGCCTGATGCTGCCGGCGTCCAAGCGCCTGGCGGAGCGTCTGGCGCAGGTGCCGCTGGCGAGGCCGCAGGTCCGCTACGTCAGCGCCGTCGATGCGGCCGCCCATGCCGATCCGGACGACATCCGGGCGCTGCTGGTGCGGCAGGTGGCCAGCCCCGTGCGCTGGCAGGACACGGTGCGGGCGCTGGCGGCCGGCGGCCATGCCCAGATCATCGAGTGCGGTCCCGGCAAGGTCTTGAGCGGCATGAACCGCCGCATCGAGAAGCGTGCGGACCTGGCCTGTCTGGCGCTGGAAGATCGTGCGACATTGGATGCGGCGCTGGCCGCCACCCGCGCCTGAGCCGGCAAGAGGAGTCGAGCATGTTCGAAAATGATGTGGTGCTGGTCACGGGAGCCTCGCGGGGCATCGGCCGCGCCATCGCCTTTGGCCTGGCGGCCGCCGGAGCCCAGGTCATCGGGACCTCCACCAGCGAGGCCGGTGCGGCCGAGCTCACGGCGACCCTGGCGGCCAACGGCCTGCGGGGCCGCGGGGCCGTGCTGGATGTGTCCAGCGCCGCCTCCATCGACGCGTTGCTCGCGGACCTGGAGGCCACCCAGAGCATGCCCACCATTCTGGTGAACAACGCCGCCATCACCCGCGATGGCCTGTTGCTGCGAATGAAAGCGGAGGACTGGGAGCAGGTGCTCACTACCAACCTGACGGCGGTGTACCGGCTGTCCAAGGGGGTTCTGCGGCGCATGATGAAGGAGCGTCGCGGCCGCATCATCACCATCACCTCCATCGTCGGGGTGACGGGCAATCCCGGGCAGGTCAACTACTCGGCGGCCAAGGCCGGCGTGCTGGGCTTCACCAAGTCCCTGGCCCAGGAGGTCGCCTCCCGGGGAATCACGGTGAATGCGGTGGCGCCGGGCTTCATCGACACGGACATGACCCGGGCCCTCTCGCCGGAGCAGCGGACCGCGCTGGCGGAGCGCATTCCCATGGCGCGTCTGGGTGCGGCGGAGGATGTTGCATCGGCGGTACTGTTCCTGGCCTCGCCGCAGGCCGGCTACATCACCGGGGAGACCCTGCACGTCAATGGTGGCCTGTACATGCCTTGAGGGCTGGGCACGACCTTGAGCGTTGCCGCGTTGGAAAATAGCCACATTGGCCAAGGACGCGCCGCAATGGTGCGGCGCCTGGCGCGGGTCCATGGGGGTTTCACCTGAAAAAACAACCACTCCCGCACGCTTTGCCGTGCTGGCAGACGTAGGGGTGTTCCCCTACAATACCGCGCCCGTGCCGCCGACCATCGGCTGGCGCAAGAGCCCAATTATTCATAAGGACAATCGCGTAATGAGCACCGTTGAGCAGCAGGTAAAGGCCATCGTCGCGGAGCAACTGGGCGTCAAGGCTGAACAGGTCACGAATGACGCCTCGTTCGTCGACGATCTGGGCGCCGACTCGCTGGACACGGTCGAACTGGTCATGGCTCTCGAGGAGGAGTTCGAAATCGAGATACCGGACGAGGACGCCGAGAAGATCACGACGGTTCAACAGGCCATCGACTACATCAACGAGCGTCGCAGCAAGGCTTAGCGCTGCGCCACGCGTCGGTGCAGAGCCGGTGGCCATCACGGCCGCCCGCGCCGCGCGCTTTCGATGGTTCGAAAGAACTGTTCCAATCCAAATGTTGAGTACCGGGGCTGCGAGTGAGTAAACGTCGCGTCGTCGTAACAGGTATGGGCATGGTTTCCCCGGTCGGCAGCACCGTGCCGAGCGCCTGGGATGCCATCCTGAACGGGCGTAGCGGCATCGGCCCGATCACGCGTTTTGATGTCTCGGCCTTCCCGGTGCGCTTCGGCGGATCGGTGCAGGGCTTTGACCTGGGCGCCTACATCTCCCCGAAGGACGCCCGCCGCATGGATGACTTCATGCACTACGGCGTGGCCGCAGGCATCCAGGCCATGGTGGACTCCGGCTTCGATGTGGCCCGAAGCGACGCCACCCGCTGCGGCGCCATCATGGGCGCCGGCATCGGCGGACTGGGCACCATCGAGGCCGAGTACGAGGACTACCTGAAGGCGCACAACCCCCGCAAGATTTCCCCGTTCTTCGTGCCGGCCACCATCATCAACATGATCGCCGGGCACCTCTCGATCAAGTACGGCCTGCGGGGCCCGAATCTGGGCGTCGTCAGCGCCTGCACCACCTCGACCCACGCCATCGGCTTCGGCATGCGCGCCATCCAGTACGGGGATGCCGACATGATCATCGCCGGCGGCTCGGAGATGGCCACCACGGTGTGTGGCCTGGCGAGCTTCGCGCAGGCCAAGGCGCTCTCCAGCCGCAATGACTCGCCGCAGGAAGCCAGCCGCCCCTGGGACCAGGACCGCGACGGCTTCGTGCTGAGCGACGGCGGCGGCGCCGTGGTGCTCGAGGAACTGGAACATGCGCGCGCCCGCGGCGCCAGGATCTACGCCGAAATGGCCGGATTCGGCATGAGCAGCGATGCCTACCACATCACCTCACCGCCCGAGGATGGCGCCGGCGCAGCCCTGGCCATGACCAATGCGCTGCGTGATGCCGCCATGAACGCCGGGGACATCCAGTACATCAATGCCCATGCCACCTCGACCCCGCTGGGCGACAAGGCCGAGACCGCCGCCATCAAGGGCGCCCTGGGCGAGCACGCGCGCAAGGTGGCGGTGAGTTCCACCAAGTCGATGACCGGACACCTGCTGGGTGCGGCCGGCGTGCTGGAGGCGATCTTCAGCATCCTGAGCATTCGCGACAATGTCGCCCCGCCCACCATCAATTACCGCACGCCGGATCCGGACTGCGATCTGGACTTCGTACCCAACACCGCGCGGCAGATGCCGATCGATGTGGCGCTGTCGAACTCCTTCGGGTTCGGCGGCACCAACGGTACACTTATCTTCCGCCGCTTCAGCGGCTGAACCGGAAATCCACGGAGCGCAATGGTCGGGCGCTCGACAGGCAGACTGCCGGGACACGCACGGCGGCTGGATGTGCCGCCCGCGGTGCTGCGCGAACTGGCGGCGGCCAACCCGAGTCGCTATCCGGCCCTGCTGGAAAGTGCCGTGGCGGGCCCGCTGGGGAAGGTCACGATTCTGGCGGCCCAGCCCCAGGCGGCCCTGTGGCGCACGTCGCAGGGCCAGGTGCGCGGCAGCGGCATGCAACCGGGAGCTGGGAATTTCCTGGATGCCATGGAACTGTGGTGGCAGCAGACCGCGGGACCGGGAGCCGGCGACTACTCCGACCTGTATGCCGCGCGCGCGAGCGGCGTGCCTTTTGCGCCCGGCTGGGTGGTCTTTCTGGGCTATGAAATCGCCGCCGAAATCGAACCGCACCTGCGACTGCCGGCAACCCCGCTGCCCTGGAGCGCCTTTGCCCTGCGCACGCCCTGCGCGCTGGTGCATGTGCTGGAGAGCAATGCCGTCTGGGCGGTCGCGGAAGCCGGGGCCCAGGGACTGCTCGATGAGGTGGTGGCCGATGCGCACCAGTACAGCGGCCACAGCGCGGTGCGGGCGGCCCTTGACGCACAGGACACGGCGGACCCCGCCTTCCTGGTGACCGAGGAGGATCCCGCGCTGTATATCGAACGGGTGCTGCGCGCCAAGGAGTACATCCGCGCCGGGGATATCTACCAGGCCAATCTCTCGCGGCCCTGGCAGGTGCGGCCGTCCGCCGCGCCGGGATCTGCCGCCCATGGGCAGGCGCTGGACCCGGGGATGCTGTACGAGCGCCTGCGCACGCGCAATCCCGCACCGTTCGCGGCGCTGCTGCAATGGGATGGCGTCAGCGTGCTCAGTTCATCGCCCGAGCGGCTGCTGCGCGTCAGCGGCCGCGACGTGGACACGCGCCCCATC
Organism: uncultured Pseudomonadota bacterium; assembly: GCA_963726995.1. Lineage (GTDB taxonomy): Bacteria > Pseudomonadota > Gammaproteobacteria > Steroidobacterales > Steroidobacteraceae > DAIDKA01. The sequence continues at coordinate 684,990 of CAVSEP010000004.1, read as the reverse complement.
GCCGGGACCCGGCCGCGCACCCTGCGGCCGGGTGAAGATGCGCCGGAAGCCGCCGCGCTGGTGGCGCATCCGAAGGAGCGGGCCGAACACATCATGCTCATCGACCTGGAGCGCAACGACCTGGGCAGGGTCTGCGAGGCCGGCACCGTGCTCGTCAACGAACTCATGGTGACGGAGACCTACGCCCACGTGCACCACATCGTCTCCAACGTCCAAGGAAGACTGCGCCGCGGCGTCACCCCCATCGGGGCCCTGCGGGCGGTGTTTCCGGGGGGCACGATCACCGGTTGTCCGAAGATCCGCTGCATGCAGATCATTGCGGAGCTGGAAGGCCAGGGGCGCGGCGCGTTCTACGGCTCGCTGGGCTATCTGACTCCTGGCGGGGAAATGGATATGAACATCCTCATCCGGACCATGACGCTTGAGGATTCGCGGATCACCCTGCGCACCGGCGGTGGCATCGTGGCCGATTCGGATCCCGAGCGTGAATTGAACGAGACGCGCGCCAAGGCCCGCGGCATGCTCGCGGTCTTCGATCCGCCTGCTCCGAGGACGACTTGAGCACTGCGCCCCTGCGCATGCAGATCGACGGCCAGCCGGCCGCCGGCGTGGATGCGCTGGACCGCGGCCTGCACTACGGCGATGGATTGTTCGAGACCATCGCCTGCCGGGTCCGCCAGCCGCGGTTCCTGGACCTGCACCTGCAGCGCCTGACCGAGGGCTGTTCGCGACTGGGAATCGGCTACCACACCTTCACCGCACTGGGTGAACAGATCGGGGCGCTGGCGGCCACCGAGTCGGACAGCCTCATCAAGCTCATCCTGACCCGCGGCAGCGCCACCGCCCGCGGCTATGGTGCGCGGGGCGATGAACGGCCGCGCACGCTGCTGCTGCAGTACCCCTGGCCGCCGGACGATGCGGATGGCTGGGAGCGCGGCGTCGCCGTGCGGGTGGCCCAGGGTCGGCTCGGCGAGAATCCGGCCCTGGCGGGGATGAAACACCTGAACCGCCTGGAACAGATACTGATACGTGGCGAATGGACCGATCCTGCCATCGCCGAGGCGCTGGTCTTCAGTAGCTCCGGCTGGCTGGTTTCAGGCACGATGAGCAATGTGTTCCTGGTCAAGGGTGGGCGGATCGTGACACCGGATCTGAGCCTCGCCGGAGTGCGCGGTGTGATGCGTCGCGTGGTGCTGCGGGCGGCGCGGCAGTGCGGCCTGGAAGTGGCCGAACTTGCCCTTGACGCCGAGGCGCTGCACGGCGCGCAGGAGATCTTCCTGACCAATGCGCGCATCGGCATCTGGCCGGTGCGCATCCTGGACGGAAATCCCCGGCTCGTGGGTCCGGTGACGCGTCGCTTGCAGCAGTGCCTGCTGCCCCTGCTCGAGCCGCGCGATGCGTAAGGCGCTGTGGATTGCCGCGCTGCTGCTCGTACTGCTGGGCGCCGCCGCGGCGGCGGCCCGGGTCTGGCTGGGGTCGCAGTTCGAATCGCCCGGACCCGCCACGCAGGCGCTGCGCGTTACGGTTGTGCCGGGCCTGAGCGTGCGCGGCGTGCTGGGGCGCCTGCAGGCCGCCGGCGCACTGGACTGCGCGGCGTGCACGCAGCTGTACCTGCGCCTGACGGGACGCAGCCTCACCATCAAGGCCGGCGACTACGAAGTGGATGCGCACGCCAGTCCCGCCGACGTCATCGAAATGCTGGAGCAGGGCCGGGTGATCCTGGAGCAGCTTACCGTGGTGGAAGGCACCCGCTTCAGTGATCTGCGCCGGGAACTGGCCACCAACCCCCATGTCCATGCGCTGCTGACGGGTCGCAGCGATGCGCAGGTCATGGCTGCCATCGGCCATGCCGGTGAAGCCCCCGAAGGGCGCTTCTTCCCGGACACGTACCGGTTTGCCTCCGGCACCACCGATGTGGAGCTGCTGAAGCTTGCCTATGCGGGCATGCGTGATGCGCTGGCGGAGGCCTGGAACATGCGCGCCGCGAACCTGCCGCTGCAGACTCCCGAGCAGGCCCTGGTGCTCGCCTCCATGGTGGAGAAGGAAACCGGCCTGCCCGCCGAGCGGCCACGCATTGCCGGAGTGTTCATGGCGCGCCTGCGCAAGGGCATGCGGCTGCAGTCGGATCCCACGGTGATCTACGGGGTGGGCGCCGCCTACGACGGCCACGTGCATGAGCGCGATCTGACCGCCGATACGCCCTACAACACCTACACGCGCGAGGGCCTGCCGCCGACGCCGATCGCCTTGCCCGGGCGCGCGGCGCTGCTGGCGGTGGTGCGACCGGAGGAGACCGGCGACCTGTACTTCGTGGCCACCGGCGATGGCCAGGGCGGACATCACTTCTCGGCGACCCTCGCTGAGCACAATCTGGCGGTCCAGCACTACGTGCAGAAGCTGCGCAGCGGAACGGCGCGGCCATGATGCCGGGGCGCTTCGTCACCCTGGAGGGCATCGAGGGCGCCGGCAAGTCCACCGTCGCGCGCTTCATGCTCGAGTGGCTCAAGGAGCGCGGCATCCCCGCGGTGCTGACGCGTGAACCGGGCGGCACACCGCTGGCGGAGCGGGTGCGCACGCTGGTGCTGACGCCGGATGGCGAAACGCTGCCCGCCGCCGCCGAGACCCTGCTGATGTTCGCGGCCCGCAGCATCCACCTGGCGAACCTGATCCGCCCGGCGCTGGCGCGCGGCGAATGGGTGGTCTGCGATCGCTTCACCGACGCCACGCGCGCCTACCAGGGCGGTGGGCGGGGACTGGAGCCGGCGAGCATCGAGTCCCTCGCCACCCTGGTGCATGCGGACCTGCAGCCTGACCTGACGCTGCTGCTGGATGTGCCGGTGGCGCTGGGCCTCTCCCGCGCGCAGGCGCGGCGCGGCCCGACCGATCGGTTCGAGCAGGAGCGGGGAGCGTTCTTCGAGCGGGTGCGTGCGGCCTACCTGGCGCTGGCCGCGGCGGAACCCCGACGCTTCGTGCGGGTGGATGCGGCCCGGGAGTTGCCCCAGGTGCAGGCGGCGGTCGCCACGGCGCTGGAGGCACTGCGCGCGAAAGCGGTGCCGGCGCGCGGGTCCTGATGTCGGCCGCGACGCCCGCCGTGGTCGGCGCCTCCTGGCTGCAGGCGGCCCGGGAGCAGCTGCTCGCCGGCATCGCGCAGGACAAGGTGGCGCATGCGCTGCTGCTGCACGAGGCGCCGGGCGCGGGCGGTGCGCAGCTGGCGCTATGGCTGGCGCAGCAGCTGTTGGGCGCGTCCGACGTGGAGCATCATCCGGATTTCACGCGCGTCGGATTGCTGGAGGAGTCCAAGCAGATCCGCGTCGAGCAGGTGCGGGAGCTGGCGGCCCACCTGGCCCTCGCCAGTCACCAGGGGGGCTTCAAGGTCGCGCTGCTCGATCCGGCGGATGCCCTGAACTGGAACGCCGCCAATGCGTTGCTGAAGACCCTGGAGGAACCGCCGCCGCGCACGGTGCTGATCCTGGTCGCGCAGCAACCCTCGCGGCTGCCGGCCACCATCCTCAGTCGCTGCCAGCGCCTGCGGATCCGGGCGCCGGAGCGTGAGAGCGCACGGCAATGGCTGCAGCAGTTCGTGGGGGAGGGGCCCTGGGAGGCGGTGTTGGAGGTCATCGGCAATGCCCCGTTGCTGGCGGCGACACTGGATCCCGGGGAGGTCCTGAAGATCCGGGATGAGACTTTGCGGGGACTTGCCGAGCTCGCCGCCCGGCGCGCCGATGCGGCGCAGCTGGCGGATGCCTGGAGCCGCACCGAGCTGGCGCTGCGCCTGGCTTGCTTTGAGACCTGGCTCACGGAACGTATCCGCCGGGCGCTAAACGTCGGGACATATTCCGTGGAAATGCGGGATGGTACGCACCCCGGGGGCCCCGATCCGGGGTCAAATGTGCCGCGTCTTTTTGATTTACTGGACCAGCTGCGTGCGCTGCGGGCGGCTCTGGCCACCCCGGTGAACCGTTCGCTGGCTCTGGAGAGCCTGTTACGCTCCCTCGTTGTGTGAGTTAGGTTGTATTGTGCGTAGTACCTGTCAGTAGCCAAGAAATCAGACCAGCACGGCAATGGGACCAAAACCCGGACTTCTCACGCTTACGATCAAGGACAAGAGTGCCTTGTATCTGGCGTACATGCCGTTTGTCCGCAACGGCGGCCTGTTCATCCCCACGAACAGCAACTACCGCCTCGGCGACGAGGTATTCATGCTGCTGAATCTGATGGGCGAGGACGAGAAGCTGCCCGTGGCTGGCAGGGTGATCTGGGTGACGCCCAAGGGCGCGCAGGGCAAGCGCACCGCCGGCATCGGCGTGCAGTTCAGCGAGCAGGATCGGGGCCAGACCCAGAAGAAGATCGAGACCTATCTGGCCGGGGCGCTCTCCGGCGACAAGGCCACGCATACGATGTAACGTCTTAGCGGCGTTCGAAGCTGCCGCATTTGCGGGTGGCCATCACCTTCCTGAACCGAGCGGCTAGCGGGACTGATGCAGTCCCACCGCGCCGGTGGTCAGTCCGCCGCGCAGCACGTAGGCATCGAAGCCGCGCTCCACCAGGATGTAGGCCGCCGCGGAGCTGCGCCGGCCGGTGTCGCAATACACGACGTAGGGCGTCTTGGGATCCAGCGTCGAGAGCTTCAGGCGGATGAAGTACAGCGGGATGTTCAGCGATCCCTCGATGGCCATGTTCTGGTGCTCGCTCGGCAGCCGCACGTCCAGCCAGCGCCCGCCGCGCGCCACGATTTCGCGGGCCTGGTCGTAGTTGGCCCACTGCAGCAGCGGCTCGTTCATGAGTTCGCGGAAATCGTCCTTGGCGAGGCGCATGAGCACCCCGTCGGTGAGCATGGTGATGGTGGCATTGCGCTTGGCTTCCGCGATCAGGGCCTCCTCGCCGAAGGTATCCCCGACTCCCAGCTCCGCCAGCTTGATGCCATCGCGGTTCAGCGGGGTCTCGCGCGTCACCACGCACTGACCCTTGACGATGACGTAGAAATAATCGCCCTCATCCCCCTGCTTGATGACCACGTCCCCCGCCAGGTAGGGCACGCGCTGCATGCGCATGAAGATGGCCTGGATGTTGGCGGGGGTATCTTGTGGAAGGACCGCGTCTGCAGCAGCGTCGTCATCCAGTCATCGCCGTTGGCGCCGCCGTTCAACTGCGCCTGCAGTTCCTCGACCTCGTAGGTACCGGTCTGGTCCCAGGTGATCATCACATCGAGCAGCTCGCTGTCGATGGACAGATAGGTGATCTCGTCCACGGCGCGTGCCGCGACGGTGCGCGGCAGGGTGGGCGAGAGGGGATTGCGCGCCTCGGGAGTTCCGCCGCGGATCATGGCGACGGTGCGCTCGTTTTCCCGCAATTCGATCATGCCGCTGACCAGCCAGATCTTGCGCTTGTCCGTGTCGCCTTCCTTGAACAAGTAGCGTCCCGCGGACATCGTGCGGATGCTGACCTTCTTGGCCAGCGCCGCTATGTTTTCGCGTTTCAGGCCGTCAAGCGGTGCGAAGCCCTTGAGAACCTGAACGCTGACTTCACGTTCTTCGGTCATTTGCACGGCTGATCTACGGGTAAATGCCTGTTCCTGATGGGCTTTGATGGTAGCACAGCATCAGCGCAGCTCCGGTACACCGTTCACGGTTTGCAGGCCCGATTCCAGCGAATTCCAGCCCGGATCGGGGCGGAAGCGCTCACCGTGGCGCGTGGCCAGATCGGTGAGCCGGCGCACGCACTCGGTGATGCCGCGCGCGCGGGCATAAGCGATCGGTCCGCCACGAAACGGTGCGAAGCCGGTACCGAAGATCACCGCCGCATCGAGCAGGTCGGCATCCGTCACCACGCCTTCGCGCAGGCAGGCCACCGACTCGTTGACCAGCGCGAGCATCATGCGATCGGCGGCGTCGGACGGCGCGGCGCGGGCGGCAGGCGGCTTGGTCGGATGGCCGTCGTGCCAGCTGTAGAATCCTGATCCGCTCTTGCGGCCGAGTTTGCGGGCGGCGACCAGTTCCGCAAGCTGCGGGTGGGAGGGCGCGGCCTTGCCCAGTTCGCTGGCAATGATCTCCCCCACATCCTTGGCCACATCCAGGCCCACCACATCGGCCAGTTCGATCGGACCCACGGGCATGCCGAAATCCGTGGCGGCCGCATCGATGGCCGCGAGCGGCACGCCTTCCTGGGCCAGGTACATGGCCTCGTGCAGGTAGGGCATCAGCACCCGGTTGACCACGAAGCCCGGCGCGCTGCGGCACACGATGGGCAGCTTGTCCAGGCGGCGCGTGAAGGCCACCGCCAGTGCCTGGGCATCCGCCGAAGTGCCTTCGCCGCAGACCACTTCCACCAGCGGCATCTGCGAAACCGGATTGAAGAAATGCAGGCCGACCAGCTGCCCGGGCCGGGCAAGCTGTTCGGCCAGCGGCTCGAGTTTGAGGCTGGAGGTGTTGGTCGCCAGCAGCGCCGTGGGCTTCATGCGCGGCTCCAGCGCCGCATACAGCGCGCGCTTGGCCTCCAGGCTCTCGAAGATGGCCTCGATGACCACGTCCGCCTCCGGCACGCCTTCGGCGGCGACATCGGGCCGCAGCCGCGCGCGTGCGGCGCTGACTTTGTCCGGGTCACGCAGCCGCTTCTCGAACAGTTCCGCGGCGCGCTTCAGCGCCGGCTCGATGTATTCCAGAGCCCGATCCTGCAGCGTGACGTTGAAGCCGCGCAGAGCGCACCAGGCGGCAATATCGCCGCCCATGACGCCGGCGCCGACCACGTGCACGGATTTGACCTGCGCAGCCGCCTGGGTGCTCTGGGCCTTGAGTCGGTCCTGCAGCAGGAACACCCGGATCAGGTTGTGCGAGGTCGGCGTCTCGAACATGGCCGCGATCGAGCGGGCCTCGGCCTCGAAGGCGCTCTCGCCGTGCGCGCCGTTGCGGGCCCACAGCTCGATCATGGCGTAGGGGGCCGGATAGTGCGCGCGCGGAGCCTTGGCGGCCACCTGGCGGATCAGCGCCGGCTTGATGAAGGGGCGCACCGGCGCGAGGCTCAGCAGGCGCTCCAGCAGCGGCGGGCGATGGGGCGAACGCGGATGCAGCACCATCTGCCGGGCGGTTTCCTCCAGTTCCGCCGCTCCCACCAGACGGTCCACCAGACCGATGCGCGCGGCCTTGTCGGCCCGCACCGGCCGTCCGGTGAGCATCAGCTGCATGGCCGGGCGCACGCCCAGCAGGCGCACAGCGCGCACGCTGCCGCCGAATCCGGGGTGGATTCCCAGCTGCACTTCGGGCAGGCCCAGCTGCAGGCGCTCATCGCCGACGGCGACTCGATAACGGCAGGCCAGGGCCAGCTCCAGGCCGCCGCCCAAGGCGAATCCATGGATGGCGGCGACCGTCGGGCAGGGCAGTCGCTCGAGACGTTCGAAGGTGACCTGGCCCGCCCGGGTGAGCTGGTAGCCGGCTGCCGCATTCGCCAGCGTGGTGAATTCGTTGATATCGGCGCCGGCGATGAAACCGGAGGGCTTGCCCGAGCGGATGATCACGCCGCGCGGCGGCGTGCGCGCCAGGGACTGCAGCAGCGCATCCAGCTCGCGCATGACCTGCTGCGAGAGCGTATTGGCGGAAGCATCCGGTTTGTCCAGGGTGAGCCAGGCAATCCCTGAGTCGTCGCGGTCCAATTTCCAGGCTGAAGTGCTCATGTTTCTTGTCTCATGCGGCGCTGTCGCGGCGTTGCGCCCCGGTCAGGACGGTGAAATCACAGATCAGCGGACGATGGTCCGAGAAGCGCACGTCCGGCACCCGGAAGTCGGTCAGCTGAATGTCCTCGCTGACCAGGATGAAGTCCAGCTCCACCCGCGGGACGCGCGCCGGGAAGGAGGGCAGTTCCAGGGTGTTGGCGCTGCGCAGGCCCGCGGCACGCATGAACAGGTAGATCTCATGATTGCCCCAGAAGGTGTTGAAGTCACCCGCCACGATCACCGGCTTGTTGGACTTGATTATCAGGTCGTGCAGCGAGCGCAGCTGGTACTGCCGATGGCGGTATTTCAGCGACAGATGCACCAGGAACACACACACATCGTCCAGCTCCAGCTCGATGATGAGCCGCTTGATGCCGGTGTCGAAGTAGTGGAAGCGCTCCCCGGTGACGTGCGGAGCCGACAGGAAGGCATTGGCCTGCTTGCGCACGATCGGCACGAAGTTGTTCCAGGACCGAGTCCCGTACTTGCACTCGTAGGTGGAGAAGTGTCCCAGCTGCCGCGCGATGTATTCGGCCTGGTTGACCATGCCGGAGCGGATCGAACCGGTGTCGACCTCGATCAGGCCCACCACGTCGGGCCGCTCGGCGCGCAGGAACTCGGTGATGCCGCTGAGCACGCGGCGGTTGCTGCGCAGGTAGCCCGCGCCCGGCAGCGGCAGGTGAAAAGCGGGCCCGGTGCCCGTCGCGTAGCGGATGTTGTAGACGACCAGGCGCAACGGTTGCCGCTCTTTATCCCTAATCTCATGCCGAAGTTGCAAGATTGTACTCTCACCAAGGCGGATTTTGCGGCCGGCTGCCCGCTGTGCCAGACTTCGCCACATGTCGCAAGCGAACCCGATCCGACTCTTCGTCACGCACGGCTGGGACAACAGCGACGACTACCTGCGTGTTTTCGAGTATCTGGAAAGCTCGAACAATTTCTTCTACAAGAACTGCAGTACACCCGACCACATGCCCGCAGGGGATGTGGAGGCGCTGCGCGAGAGCCTGCGCAAGCAGATTGCGCCGGCCGAAGTGGTCATCGCTCTGCCGAGCCTGGCCGACGGGCACCGCGACCTGCTGCAGTTCCAGATGGTGTTCGCCCAGGCCTGCAACAAGCCGGTGGTGGTGATGAAGCACTTCGGCAGTGATGCGCCGGTGGCCAAGGTCATCGCGGACCTGGCCGATGAAGTCGTGGATTGGGACGGCCGCGCGCTGGTGGATGCCATCAAGCGTCAGGCGCGGCACGAGGAAACCAATCGCTGGGAAACGATTGAATTCAAGCTCGACTAGCGGAAGTTCTACGCCTCGATCAGATACAGCGGCACGGCGCTGGCGGCAGCGCGGGTCGCGGCCTGCGGCGAGCGGGCCATCACCGAGAGCATCTGCACGACGGTCTCGGCAATGTTCTCCGCCTCGTGGCTGGACATCTTGCGGACCGTGGCGCGAATCGCATCTTCACCGCGTTGCGGACGTTCACGGGTGAGCGAGCAGCGCACGTGGTGGAACTGTTCGCGAATCTCACGGGGCAGTTCGTCTTCCGCAACGGCGGACAGATGATTGCGGTAGGCATCCGTCAGGCGGTCCTTGAGTGGACCTGAACGAGCCAAGGTGAGGGTAGCCCCCTGAAATTTTTCCCACGTAGTGCTCATAGCGACCTCTTCTTGGGATTGCCAGCGCCTGGCGCCTGAACCTTAGGATGGTTAAAGCGGCGCCGACGTATTGCTGTTATTTGACAAGTAAACCCTGCATGGTCCGGCTTTCATTGCTGAATATACGCCGCGCACCAGGAAAAACAATGTCAAATCATTTTTGACAAGATCGGGGTGCTATACTCAAGGGAGTGTCTTAGGTATCGCCACCCCGGTATTGATTCCTAAGGTAAAGTTCCGGGATTGACGGCGCCCCGTTTGGGAGCGCCCGGCGGGACCTCGCCAAGGTTGGGATGGGGTGCCCGGCCGGAAGTCCCCGCAAAGGCGTATCATTCCCGACCGGTAATTTTCGGAGGCTTCAGCCGCTGTGGATCTATTCTCTCCCAAGCATTTGCTGATCGTTCTGCTGGTGGTCCTGGTGGTCTTCGGCACCAAGAAACTGCGCACCATTGGTTCTGATCTGGGCCAGGCGGTCCGCGGGTTCAAGGAGTCCATGAAGGACGGCGAGCGCGAAGCCGAGACCCCGCCCGTGCAGGTCCAGGCCCGCCAGATCACCGGTCAGGAGCAGGATAAGACCGCCGCTGCGGACCGGGCCACGGTCAGCGAGAAGCCGCCCGTCTGATCCCAGGCACGCGCTCCGCATCGCAGCAAGCGGATTGCCCGCCTCGTTGCGAATCGCCACCCCGTCCCGTCCCTGGCTGCTTGCCGGGTGGGCTGACGTATCATCCAGGGCGGATCCATCAGCCATGCCATGGATACGAGGGGGATAAAGAGTGATCCGCAGATTCTCCACGGCTTGCCTGTGGGCGCTGGCGCTGGGACTCAGCGCCGCATCCATGGCCGCCGGCCCTGACACCCAGACCTTGCCGCACCGCGTCGCGGCCCTGCAGACGCGGGCGCAGGCGCTGCACGACATCAACGACATCAAGCGGCTGCAGCGGGCCTACGGCTACTACGTCGATTCGGCGCGGTGGGATCAGGTGGCGAACCTGTTTGCGCGCAACGCCACCTTGGAAATCGGCCTCGACGGCGTTTATCGGGGTCAGCAGCGCATCCGCCAGTACTTCCTCAGCGTCGGCGGCGGTCACACGGGTCTTGCGCCGGGCCAGGTGAATCAATCCCTGCAGCTCATGCCGGTGATCAATCTGGATCCGGACGGCCTGACGGCCAAGGGGACCTGGCGTGCCGTCATCCTCAGCGGTCAGGTGGGCAAGAGCGCGCAGTGGGGCGAGGGGCCCTACGAAAACGAGTACGTGAAGGAGGGCGGCGTCTGGAAGATCAGTGCATTGCACTGGTACCAGACCTTGCTGACGCCGTACGAGAACGGCGGCTGGTCCCGCAACCCGGATGTGAACGGCGGGCACTACGCGCCGGCCTCGCTGCCGGCCGATGCGCCCCCGACCGAGCAGTACAAGGTCTGGCCCGGCGCGCATGTGCCGCATTTTCATTTCAAGAACCAGGCCCCCAGTCTGCGCACCGACGGCGGCCTGGGCAGCGCGGGTGTCGTGGCGCAGGTTTCCTGGACGCAGCCGCAGCTGCGTCGCCAGCTCGCTTCCCTGGCGCAGCAGGTGCAGCAGCTGGAGGACCAGAACGCCATTGAGAAGCTGCAGCGCATCTATGGCTACTACCTCGACAAGGGGTTGTGGAGCGAGGCGGCGGACCTGTTTGCCGAGGACGGGGAAGTGGACATCGCCGGCCGCGGCCGCTTCGTGGGCAAGGCGCGGGTACTGGCGTATCTGCGGGCGATCGGCCCCGAAGGGCCGGTTGCCGGGCGCCTGTACGACAACATGCAGCTGCAGCCCATGGTGCAGGTCGGTGCCGACGGCCGCAGCGCCCGCGCGCGCTGGCATCTGTTCGCACAACTCGCCCAGGCCGGGGTGTTCCATGAATGGGGCGTCGGGGTGCTTGAGAACGAGTATGCCAAGCGCGACGGGGTGTGGCGGATCCGGCGCCTGCACTTCTATCCCACATTCTTCGCCCCCTACGACGGGGGATGGGCGAAGGGCGTCGCGGCCTACTCGCGCTTCGAACCGGATCTGCAGCCGGACCACGCCGCCGTCGGCCTGGCCGCGCTGCCGGCGAGCGCGCCGCTTGACTTCGCGAATCCGGTGACCGGCACCAGCCCGGCCGATGCCGGGACGCCCACCGCTGCGGCACTGGATGCGGTGGGCCGTACCCCCGCCGCCCTGAGTGCGACGGCCGAGTCGCTCGCGCGCCGCGTGGGGCTGCTGGAGGATGCGGCCGTGATCGAAAACCTGCACGCCATGTATGGCTATTACCTGGCCACGCTGGAGTGGGATGCCCTCACGGATCTGTGGGCGCCGGAGGGCACCATCGAAATCGCCCTGCGCGGTGTCTATACGGGCAAGCCCGCCGTGCGTCGCAACCTGAACCTGTATGGCCAGCAGGGACTGGACGACGGCGTGCTGCACAATCATATGCAGTACCAGCCGGTCATCGATGTCGCGCCCGACGGCCAGAGCGCCAAGATGCGCTCCCGGGCCTTCAGTATGATGGGCAACTACGGCAAGAACGGCACCTGGATGGGCGGCATCTACGAGAACACCTATGTGAAGCGCGACGGCGTCTGGCGAATCGAATCCGATCACGTCATCAATAGCTACTTTGCACCCTACGATGTGGGCTGGAAGGACCTGCCGGCGCGGGATGCGCCGGGCATTACTGGATCCAATCCTCCGGATGCGCCGCCCACCGTGCACTTTGAGATGTATCCGCGCTCGTTCCTGCCGCCGTTTCACTATGTGAATCCCGTGACGGGAAAATGAGTGTTGGTCCCAGGCCGGTTGCACCGGCGGTTATGGCGGCGATACCATCGCCGACCGGTTCATCAGGAGAACCCCATGCGTAGAGTTTCCCTTTCCGTCCTCGGTAGCGCGTTGCTCGCGGCTGTGATGGGCCTGACGAGCCCCGCCTTCGCGCATCATTCCGGCGCCATGTTCGATGCGTCCAAGAAGGTCGATGTGAGCGGCACCATCATCGACTTCAACTGGAGCAATCCGCACGCCAACTTCAAGGTCAGCGTCGAGAAGCCCGGTGGCGGTTCGGAAGTGTGGGCGGTGGAAATGAACAGCCCGAACAACCTGGTGCGCGACGGCTGGAAGCGCACCACGCTCAAGGCCGGTGACAAGGTAACCGTTACGGTGCGCCCGCTGCGCGATGGCACGCCGGGCGGCCAGTACGTCTCGATCATCCTGGCCGACGGCAAGGTGCTCGGCGGCGAACAGCAGCGCTGATCTTAAAAAGCAAGATTCAAGGGGGAGAAGCGAATGTTGCGATTCACCGGCAGGCTGGCGGCGATCGGCCTTGGCGCGGCATTGCTGCTGGCCGGCACCCTGGCCGGCGCGCAGCAGGCGCCGCCGCGTCCGGGTCTGAGCCAGAAGCAGGAGGATGATCTGGCCCACAAGCATGACGGCTACTACGGCGCGCTGGCGCCGCAGAACCTGCGCAAGGCGCGCCCTAGACCGCCGTTCGACATGACCGGGACCTGGTTCGTGAATCTGCGCCATGCCTTCGCGGACTTCATGTTCGGACCGCCGTACCCGGAGTTCTATGAGCCGGCGAAGCAGGCCATGGTGGAATCGGCCGCCGCGCGCGCCGCCCATAAGTCGTACCGCGACAGCATCGGCGAGTGTTTCCCGGCCGGCATGCCCATGATCATGACGCGCGTGTGGCCCACGGACATCATCCAGCTGCCGACCTCGGTGCACATGATTTTCGGTTTCACCAACAGCTACCGGGTGATCTACCTGGATGGCCGCAAGCATACCGATCCGGACATCGCCATCCTCACCTACAATGGCGAGTCCATCGGACATTGGGAGCGCGACAGCCTGGTGGTAAGCACCAAGTACCTGGAGCCCAATCAGCACTGGATCGACCAGGGGCTGCCGATTTCGGACCAGTTCGAGATCGTCGAGAGATATCGGCTGCTGGACAAGGGCCACACCCTGGAAGTCCAGTACACCATGACGGACCCGAAGAACTGGAAGGGCGAGTGGCACAACACCAAGCACTTCATCCGCGAGGATTACAGCGACGTGCCGGAAGTGGAATGCCTGCCTAACCTGAATGCGAATCTGCCGAGCACCGAGAAGGGCCACGATGCCGCCGAGCATCAGGGCTCCGGTCCCGCGCCGGCCGCGGCCGGGTCGCAACCGGCGGCACGCTAGGGGAAGCCGGCCACCAGGGCCGTGAGGCCGGTGGTGAAGCTTTCATCGAAGCCGATCATGCGGGCCAGATAGTCGTGCAGCGCTTCGCTTTGTTCATAGATGCACCAGCCCAGCACCAGTGAGATGACCGAGGACTGGTAGGACAGCGCCACGTGGCGGCTCAAGCCCGCGATGACCAGCGGTTTGGTCATGATGTCCGCGGCCGCCTCGGTGTCGTCGGTGATGGGCTTGGCGATGGCGCATAGCTGCGCGGAATCGCGGTGTCCCAGCAATGCCGCGCGAAAGGACTTGCCGAAGCTCAGCAACCAGTCGCGCCAGGCCAGACCCTCCGGCACTGCGCTGCGCGCGACATCATAGAAGTGCGCCGACATCAGGCTGAGCAGCTCCGCCTTGTTGCGCACATGCCAGTACAGCGCGGACGCCTGCACGTTCAAACGGCCGGCGACGGCGCGCATCTGCAACTCGGCCAGACCCTGTTCGTCCAGCACGGTGAGCGCCACGTCGATGACCTGGCGTTGATGGATTTTCACGGACGCTGTGTTCCTGTTGCTCAAGCTATGCTGTTGACTATACGTTTCTGTCATTGAACAATGTTCAATGACAGGGGGTTGGCGCATGAATTATCTGCGAAACGCATGGTATGTGGGTAGCTGGAGTCCGGACCTGCGGGCCGATCAGCTCTGTGCGGTGCAGATTTTGGGCGAACCCATCGTCCTGTGGCGCACGGCGAGCCAGGTTGTGGCTCTGGCGGATCGCTGCGTGCACCGGCTCGCGCCGCTGTCCCTGGGCCGCTGCGAAGCGGACCGGTTGCGCTGCATGTACCACGGCCTGTTGTATGACACGCAGGGCCAGTGCGTACAGATTCCCGGACAGGCCGTAGTTCCACCCGGCGCCAGGGTGCGTCGCTATCCGGTGGTGGAGCGCCACAGTTGGATCTGGGTGTGGATGGGTGAACCGGAGCGCGCCGATGAGGCGCTGATCCCGCCCGCCGTCGGCCTCGATGATCCCGAATGGCTGCTGGGTCGAGGGCAGCTGGACTACCAGGCCGAGGCCTGCCACATCAATGAGAACCTGCTCGACTTCAGCCACCTGACGTACGTGCATGCCAAGAGTTTCGGGGCCGGGCCCAGTTTCGCCGAAGATCGCCCCAAGCTCACGGCCCTCGACCGGGGCGTGCGCTTCGAGCGCTGGATCACCGGCACTACGGGACCCGTGGGCCGTCGCAGCGACGAACTCACCGACAATTGGTCGACCTATGACTTCCTGATCCCCGGTGTGCTGCTGATGTGGTCGGGCAGCTTCAAGGCGGGCACCGCGGCCGCCTGCCAGTTTGAGCGGCCGGACTATTCGCAGGCCCTGCGCGGGGTGACCTTCACCAGTCAGGCGGTTACCCCCACGGCCGATCGCAAGGCGCGCTACTTCTTCTCCTGGGGACCGCATCGGCAGCATGGGGATGAGGCCCTGCGCGATCTTCTGATGCAGGTTGCCGCGCAGGCCTTTGGCGAGGACAAGACCATGATCGAGGCACAGCAGCGGGTCATCGACAGCACCCCGGACCCGGTCATCATGCCCACGGTCCACGATCGCGGCGTCACCCTCTTCAACCGCCTGGTCGCGCGGCTGGTGCGCGAGGAGGCCGCCTAACGGCCTCCCTGGTCCTTGTCGTCCTTCTTCCTGCCGGGGGCCTTCTCGCCTTCGCGCTCGTGCTTGGGTTCGTGATTCTGCGGCGGCCGCTGTATGGGCGCTTGGCCGGCATTGGGCGCGTGCTGCATCACCGGCGGCTGGCTCTGAACGGGCGACTGTCCCGGGTTGGGCGGCTGATTTGGATGTTGTCCGCGGCCCTGATATTGCTGCTGTTGCTGGGGCTGAGCACCAGACTGCCCTTGAGCAGGCGGGGAATTCTGGAACTGTCCGCGGCCCTGAAATTGCGGCTGTTGCTGCTGTTGCTGCTGCGGCTGAGCACCAGGCTGGCCTTGAGCAGGCGGGGGATTCTGGAATTGTCCGCGGCCCTGAAATTGCGGCTGTTGCGGGGGCTGAGCACCAGGCTGCCCCTGAGCTGGCGGGGGATTCTGGAACTGTCCGCGGCCCTGAAATTGCGGCTGTTGCTGGGGCTGAGCACCAGGCTGCCCCTGAGCTGGCGGGGGATTCTGGAACTGTCCGCGGCCCTGAAATTGCGGCTGTTGCTGAGCCGGAGCATCAGGCTGCCCTCGGGCTGGCGGCGGATTCTGGAACTGTCCGCGCCCCTGAAACTGCGGTTGTGGTTGAACAGCGCCTGCGCCACGTGCGCCGACCACACCGGGAGCGTTGAAGGCTGCGGGTCGCGGAGTTGCGGCAATGGCCGGGCGTCCGCCGTTGGCGCGCGAGAACAGTGCCGGGTTCTGGGCGGCCTGCTGGACGTGCTGTTGCTGCTGCGGCGTGGCGGATACGTGGCCTTCGCGTGCGAACTGCAGCTGCTGGGCATTCGGCGCGGCGGCAACACCTCCGGCGCCGCCGTTGTAGCTGATGCGGTTGACGGTCACGTTGTTGATCACCGTGCTGTTGTACGTGTTGTGCACGACCGTGACATTGACGTTGCTGACGGCGCGGTTGTACGAGAACCGGTTGCCCTCCCAGGCGCCGCCGACATAACCGTTGCCCACATAGCCGAAGCCGTAGTTGACCCCGCCGTAGAAGCCCACGTGCGGGCCCCAGTAGCCGGCGTGGAAGCGGTAGGCACCGCCGATGAAACCCCAGTAGCCCGGAGTCCACAGCACGCCCACGCGCGGCGGCAACACCCAGGTTCCCGGTACCCAGTAATAGCCGCCGCCGGCCCAGCCCCAGTAACCCGGCGTCCACAGATAGCCGTCCTCGGGGCAGGGAGGCTGCTCATAGTCCGGCAGCGGCGGCGGGGCCTCGCGAACCTGCGCATCCACGTAATCGGACTCGGCGTAGTCGGACTGGGCATAGTCGGACTGGGCATAGCCGGTCTCCCGCCCTTCGCCAACCGCCTGCACCACGCAGCCCGTGAGACCGACTGCCAGGACGGCAAGGGCGGTGGTACGCAGCGATGTCGCGGCCGAGGGCAATGCAAGGAACAGCTTCGACGTCATGGTGGGCATCCGTAGCGAGATATAACAAATAGTAACGGATAGCACCCTCTGGCCGTTGACCTTCGGCATCGAATTAAGACAGCGGGCCCGCGAAGGGCGGCGAAAGCACCGGGAATTGAGATGCAGATCAAGAGGTTTCGGTGGCTTGGTGGCTATTGTGCGACATGCAGGATCTGAAGCTATCCGAGCTGATTGGCGCGCTCAGCTACGCCCTCGACATGACCGAGGGACAACCCAAGGGCCATTGCATGCGCTGCGCCGCGATCGGCATGGCGGTGGGCGCGCAGCTCGGACTGGATTCGCGGCAGCAGTGGGAGCTGTACTACACCGTCCTGCTGAAGGATCTGGGATGCAGCAGCAATGCCGCGCGCATCTGCGAGCTGTACCTGACGGATGACCTGCAGTTCAAACGCGACTTCAAACTGGTGGGCAGTTCCCTGCCGCAGGCCGTGCGCTTCGTGCTGACTCACACCGGCCTGAAGGCAGGACTGGCAGATCGCTTTCGCGCCACCATCGAGATCTTCCAGAACGGCGGCGAGATCGCCCACGACCTGATCCAGACGCGCTGCCAGCGCGGCGCGGATATCGCGCGGCAGCTGCGATTCGGGGAGGCCGTGGCGGGCGGCATCCGCTCGCTGGATGAACACTGGGACGGCAGCGGCAAGCCGGATGGCCTGCGCGGGGAGCAGATCAGCCTGTACGGGCGCATCGCGCTGATGGCCCAGGTGATTGACGTCTTCAATACCTCCGGTGGCGCCGCGGCGGTGTTGCAGGAAGTCCGCAAGCGCAGTGGCCAGTGGTTCGATCCGTTGCTGGTGCGGGCCTTCGAAAAAGTGGCCGCCGATCCGGACTTCTGGCGGGACCTGGCTGCGGAGGACCTGCCGGCGCGGGTGTGCGCGCTGGAGCCCGCGCAGCACAGCGTCCCGCTGGATGATGAATACCTGGATGAGATCGCTGAAGGATTTGGCCAGATCATCGACGCCAAGAGCCCGTTCACGGCGGGCCACAGTGCGCGGGTGGGCCTGTATACCGACCTGATCGCCGAACAGGTGGGTGTCTCGGTCGAACGGCGACGCTGGCTGCGGCGCGGCGCGCTGCTGCACGACATTGGCAAGCTCGGCGTCAGCAACTCGCTGCTCGACAAGCCGGGCAAGCTCGAGGCTGCGGAGTGGGAGCTCATGCGTCTGCACGCGACCTACACGGAACAGATCCTGAGCGGTATCGCCCCGTTCGCGGAACTGGCGCGCATTGCCGGCGCGCATCACGAGAAGCTCGATGGGACGGGCTACCCGCGCGGGCTCACGGCGCCGGACATTGCGCTCGAGACCCGCATCATCACCACGGCCGACATCTTTGATGCCATCTCGGCCGATCGGCCGTATCGGGCGGCGATTCCGGTGGAGGAGACGCTGCAGATCATGCAAAGGACCGTGGGCACGGCGCTGGATGCCCGCTGCATGAACGCGCTGCGACGCGCCGCGATGCGGGTCGAAGCGGAATTCACCACCCTGGCGCCGGAGCAGCCCGCTGCTGATACGATGGTGGCCTAAGTCGGGAGCCGCCATGCCTGCCACCAACGCTTCTCTTGCCCTGATGGTCCTGCTCGGCGCGGCCGCAGTGGGCTGGAACGACAGCCGGGCAGCCGACACGGCGCAGTATGTGGCGATGGGCAGTTCCTATGCGGCGGGGCCCGGCATCCTGCCGCTGGTACCCGGCAGCCCGCCGCGCTGCGCGCGCTCCGGCAGCAACTATGCCCACGTGCTGGCCCGCCATCGCAATCTGTCCGTGGTGGACGTCAGCTGTTCGGGCGCCACGACCGTGGATGTGCTGCACGCCGGACAGTTCGATCTGCCGGCGCAACTGGATGCGGTGACCCCGACCACGCAGCTGGTCACCGTCACCATCGGCGGCAATGACGTGTTCTTCATGGCGAACCTCATTGCCATGAGCTGCAAGGCTGATGCGGCGGGGGCGGCCAGGGCGCCGGGAGCCTGCACCGGCATTGCGCAGCCATTGGTGGAGCAACGCTTTGCGTCCCTGGCGGACTCCTTGACTCAGATCGTGGCTGGCGCACGCCGGCGCAGCCCGAAGGTGCGGGTGGTGTTCGTCAATTATTTCACGGTTTTGCCCGACCAGGGCACCTGTGCGCGGGTCGGCCTGACCTCGGCGCAGGCGGATCAGGTGCGCGGCGTGGCGGCACGCCTGGCCGACATTACCCGCGAGGTCGCCAGAAAATCGGCGGCGGATCTATTTGACCTGGCCACGCTGAGCCGCGCGCACAATGCCTGCGCCGCTGATCCCTGGCTGGCCGGCGCGCATCCGGACGGCGGCCTGCCGATTCCGCCGTTTCATCCCTATGAGAAGGGGATGCGTGCCGTGGGCGATGCGCTGGACGCCTACCTCACCCAGCACCCTCAGTGACTGACCTCGAGGATGATCTTGCCGCCGGTGTGTCCGCTGCGGTTCAGCTCCCAGGCCTTGGCCGCATCGGCCAGCGGCAGGCGCTGTTCGATGCTGACGCGGAAATGATCATGGTTGGCCAGCTCACTGAGTTCACCCAGGAACTCGCCGGTCACTGATCCGGTCACCGCGCAGCGGATATGGGCCGCCTCGCATTGCGCGGTGGGCACGCCGCCGGCGACGGATACCAGCATGCCACCGGGTTTGACCACGGCGATCGAGCGCAGGGTGGTCTCGGCATCCACGGTGTTCAACACCACATCGAGATCCTTCAGCGACTCCTCGAAGCGCACGCTGTGGTAGTCGATGATCTCGTCCGCGCCCAGGGATCGCAGCAGGGCATTGTGACTGGGTGAGGCCGTCGCGATCACCCGGGCGCCGCGTGCCTTGGCGATCTGCACCGCCGATGAACCCACGCCGCCGGCGCCTCCGTGAATGAGCACCCGTTGTCCGGGCTGCAGGTTCCCCACGGTCACCATGGCCCGCCAGGCGGTCTCGCCGACGACCGGAATGCCCGCGGCTTCATCGAATGACATGTGACTGGGCTTGAGCGCCAGGGCGTGAATCGAGGCAAGGGTGTATTCGGCGTAGGCGCCGCCCGTGGCAATGGCGATGACCGCCTGCCCCTTGTGCCAGGCTCCGGCGTCCGGACCCACCGCATCGATGATGCCGGCGAGATCCCGTCCGGGAATGGAACTCAGGCCCGGCGCCGCGTGTTCCGCCAGCTTCCAGTCCACCGGATTGACTGAGGCGGCCCTGACCCGAATGCGCACCTGGCCGGCTTGCGGTTGCGGCATCGGCAGGCGGTCGGCGTGCAACTTGCCGTCGGTGACGACCATCGCATGCATGGTGTTCGCCGCCCGGGCACTGGAGTGCGCCAGAGCGCACATCAAGAGTGTGAACAGCAGGGACTTCATGGTGGCTCCGTGATGAGAGTCAGGAATTCTAGGCCAAACGACGCGCGCAGTGGGACACGATACAATTCACCGAGCGCTGAACCACCCCCCAACACAGGACCGGCCCGATGCACCGAAGGTTTCCATCCGCCGCGCGGGCGCGGCCCACGCGGGCCGGTTCTGCGACCGCGATTCTGGCCGGCATGGCGCTATGCGCGGCGCTGCCGGCTCTGGCTGCGCCGCAAATTGCGATCGAGACTCGCCCGGGCGATGGCGCGGGGGCTTACCGGACGCATCGCTATCAGAATCTGTTCGTCGAACGCCTGGCGCGCACTCCCGATGAGGTGCACGCCAAGATCGACGCGGCGTTTCAACAGCTCTTCCACGGTGACGGACAGGAACAGCGCCTGTACTTCGAGACGGGTGCCAACGCCAACGGCACGCTGGCCTACATCACCGACTGGGCGAACAATGACGCGCGTAGCGAGGGCATGAGCTACGGCATGATGATTGCCGTGCAGCTGGGCAGGAAGCGCGAGTTCGATGCCCTGTGGAACTGGTCCCAGACCTACATGCTGGTCACGGATCCCAAGGATCCTTCCGTGGGATACTTCGCCTGGTCGATGAATACCGACGGCACGCCGCGCTCCACCGGCGCGGCGCCGGATGGCGAGGAATACTATGTGATGGCGCTGTATTTCGCGGCGCATCGCTGGGGCAATGGCAAGGGAATCTATGACTACCAGGCGCAGGCCGACCGCATCCTGCGCGGCATGCGGCATCATCCCCTGCTGACGGGGCTGCCGCCGTTTCGCATCCACCCGGATGATCCGCCCTTCGTGCAACCCAAGTCCCCCTGGCCGAGTCCGAACAACCGCCGCGAGATGGCCGAGGCAGCAGCCCTGGGCAAGCCCTGGCCGCCGGTGCGTCCGCAGCGCGCGCCGCAGCCCGTGACGGTAGGCCCGATGGTCGACGAAGCCAATACGCTGATCCGCTTCGTGCCCGAAACCGACGTGCCGGGCACCGATGCCTCCTACCATCTGCCGGGTTTCTACGAACTGTGGGCGCGCTGGGGCCCGCGAGGAGGATCGCGCCTTCTGGGCCCGGGCGGCCGATGTCAGTCGCGCGCTGTTCGTGACCGTGACCGGCCCGGAAACCGGCCTCTCCCCGGACCGCAGCAACTTGGACATGTCACCGCTGCTGGGGCGGGACGGCCAGCCCGTGCCGTTCAGCTACGACAGCTGGCGCACCGTCAGCAACTGGTCGGTCGACTACAGCTGGTGGCACAAGGATGCGCATGAGTCAATGCTGAGTGACCGCCTGCAGAAGTTCCTGTTCGGGCAGGGTATCGAGAAATTCGCCGACCGCTACACGCTCGCCGGCGAGCCGCTCTCCATGCGCCACTCCACCGGCATGCTGGCGGCCGCCGCGGTGGGGAGCCTGGCCGCCACACCGGGGGCGGTGTCCAATGCATTCCTGCAGCAACTGTGGGACACGCCGGTGCCGTCCGGGGAGCAACGCTATTTCGACGGCATGCTGTACCTGATGAGCCTCATGCACCTCGGCGGCGAGTTTCGGATCATTGAAGCCGGCAAGGGCGCGCCGGTTGCAACGCATTAGATGCTTTCCAGCAGCAATTCGGTGACGGCATCGGGCCGGTCCAGCATGGCGTCATGCCCGCAATCGATTTCGCTGGTCGTCCAGCCACGTGCCCGGGCTTTATCGAAAAAGGGTCGAAATGGCGACTGATCGCCCGCCCACCCCGAGGCATAGGCGTAGGCCACGCGTTGGACCCGTGCCAGTCCCCCGGTCAGCGACACCGGTTGCGTGAAGCAGGCCAGCGACTGCACGGTGCACTGCCGATCGACCCACGCCCGGTCGGCCTGATTGACGCCGAAGACTTCGGCGCTGATGGGCCGGCATTTCCACCCATCAATGAGTTGCTCATCCGTGATGGGGGCGAAATCCGCCAGCCGCTGACCGTTTTCGGGCACGAACGCGTCCAGGAACACCAGCGAGCGGATGCGCGCAGGGATGGCATCGGCCGCGCCCGTCACTACCATGCCTGCGTAGGAATGGCCGCACAGCACGACGTCGTTCAACTCTTCCCAGCGAATGAGGTTCAGCACGTCCAGGATGTGGGTTTGCAGATCGACCTGCGGCGCGAGCAGGTGCGAGCGCTCACCGACGCCCGTGAGCGTGGGTGTGAAGACTTCATGCCCGATCTTGCGCAGCGCGCTGCGCACTCGCGTCCAGCACCAGCTGCCGTGCCAGGCGCCATGAACCAGTACAAATGTCGCCATCTGAATCGACCTCCGGATGATTCCTCAGTTGCGGCGCGCGCTGCCGGCGCCGCGCAGCAGATCTTCCGCAACGACGCCCTGTGCGATCTTGAATGCGGGGCCGATGATGCGCACCGAATAGTCTTCCGATACGATCACCGCGAGTTCGCCGCCCGGCATCGCTGCGGTGATCTGCCGGTCACACAACCCCAGCCGCACGGCGGCGGCGCCGGCCGCGCAGCTGCTGCTGCCGGATCCGAGCGTGTAACCGGCGCCGCGTTCCCAGATTTCAAGCTGGATTCTCGAGCGGCTGATGATTCTCACGAATTGGACATTGGTGCGATTCGGGAAGCAGGGATGCTGCTCCAGCAGCGGACCGAGGCGCCGGGCTATGTCAGGGGATATCTCATCCAGCAGAACCACACAATGGGGATTGCCCATGGTCACGCCGGTGAACCGCAGCCGTCGCCGGTCGACCTCGATTTGCTCGTCGATGACTTCGCGCGGCGGCCCCGAGACCGGAATCCGGGTGCTGTCGAAGCTTGCGGTACCCATTGCCACGTCGATCCGCTGGCCGCCGTCGCCGACCTGGCAGCGCACGACACCGCCCTTGGTTGAGACCTCGAAAGGCGTCTGCGTGATCCGGCTCGTGTCCCACAGGTAGCGTGCGAAGATTCTCAGGCCATTACCGCTCTTTTCAGCCTCCGAACCATCCGGATTGAAAATTCGCAGCGAAAACCGCTGGCCCGATTCCGGACCAGGAATCAGAACCCCGTCCGAGCCGATGCCGTAGTGACGGTCGCACAGGGCGCGCAGCAGGGCCGGCGAGGCCGACTCGCTGCTGGCCAATTCCACGACCAGGTAGTCGTTGCCGAGAGCTTGGTACTTGTGGAACTTCACGCTAGCATGACCTCATGTCCTACTATACGTTTTCCCACGTCCTGCTCAGTCTCATTGCGATTCTAAGCGGCCTCGTGGTCATGTCCGGTTTGCTCACCGCCCGATCCCTGCGCGGCTGGACCGGTTGGTTTCTCGCGACCTCGCTAGCGACCACCCTGGGAGGCTTCGGCTTTCCGTATCACGGGTTCACCCCGGCGATCGGGGTGGGGATAGTGTCGACCATCATTCTGCTGGCGACGATCGCCGGCCGCTATCTGTACCACCTGGCCGGCGCCTGGCGCCCGGTGTACGTCATCGGGGCCGTGACCTCGCTGTACCTGAACGTGTTCGTACTGGTCGTGCAGGCCTTCCTGAAGGTGCCGGCGCTGCACCAGCTGGCGCCCAAAGGATCCGAGCCGCCGTTTGCGATTACGCAGGCGCTGGTGCTGGTCGCATTTGCCGTCGTCGGCGCCCTCTCGCTGAAGCGATTCCGCGGCGCCGCGGTCTAGTGCGGGGGTGGTCGAATCCCGTTCGCGGCGGAGCGCTAGTAAAACTAATTATATCAATTAGTTATATAGTATAGTTAATGTTCTAGAGATCAGCCGCTGGCCCGTTCCTTCGTGACCAGGCCCAGATCCTCACCCGGGCGCCTCTGCGACGCATCGGTTGCGGCGAGCGCGCGGTAATAGCCACCGGTCTCGTCGGCCACGCGCAGCAGTTCTGCCGCAAATTCCTCCAGACGTGTACGGCGCGCGCGCGCCTGACGGCGCAGGCGTTCGAATGCCTCCTGCTGATCCAGCCGCAGATTGGCCATGATCAGGCCGGTCGCGATCCCGATCTGCTTGCCGGTCTGAACCGCCGCCGTCAAGCGCTCGGTCTGTGCCTGGAGCGCACGCAGTTCCTGCGAGCGGCGCAGCGCGGCGCGCACGACCGGAACAATCTGTGCCGGATTCAGGGGCTTCACGAGGTACGCCATGGCACCGGCCGCCACGGCCGCGCTGATCATGGCCTCATCGGCAGCCGAGAGATAGACGAAGGGGAGGAAGAAACGCTCCGTCAGCTGTTGCGCCACCTGAATTCCGTCGGAATCGGATTCCTTGTCATCGATGAGCGCAAGAGAAGGGCGCTTGGTCAAACAGGCCTCCAGGGCGCTGATGCCGTCCCGGACCTCCATGACCTCAAATCCCGTGGCGCGCAGGGCGCCACCGAGGGTCGCGATCGCCGCCTGATCGTCCGATACGAGCAGAATGGTCTGCGCAGTCACTGCCTCGCGATCCACATCCGCCGAAAGAGCTGCCTTTTGCATATTTCCAACTTTTATCCTAAGACCGTGACTGCCGCGAACCGCCGCGGCTCAGATGACCTTGCCGCCAGCCGCCGTCCTGCTCCAGGCGAGGACCTGCTCGGCGGGCATCGGTCGCCCAAGAAAATAGCCCTGGGCCATGTCGCACCGCAGGGACTGTAAAACTGCCAGTTGCTGCGCCGTCTCCACGCCCTCGGCGATGACGCGCACGCCGATGTTTCGCGCCAGCTGCAATACCGCATGCGTGACAGCCATCAGCGCCCGGCCGCGCTCGGATGACAGATCGGCGGCGATGAAGGATCGATCCAGCTTGAAAACGTCGATCGGGAAATCGTACAGACTGGCCAGCGATGAATATCCGGTGCCGAAATCATCCACGGAAAGGGCAACCCCGAGTCGCTTGATCTGCCGCAGGGTGTCCCGCGCGGCGTTGAGGTCGGTCACCAGTTCACTCTCGGTGATCTCGAGGTGCAGGCAGCGTGGCTCGATGCCGGATTCCCTCAGTGCCGCGGAGATCTTGGCGGGCAACCCCGAATCGGTCAGCTGCCTTCTGGAAATGTTGACGCCGACAAAATCGGGGGCATTCTTGCCCATCTGATGCTGCAGCTGCCTGAACTGGGTGCAGGCCTTGTTGAGGACCCAATCGCCGATTGGGCCGATGAGCCCGCTGTCGACCGCCACGGGAATGAAGTCGGCGGGCGCGACCGAGCCCAGTTCGGGATGCTGCCAGCGCAGCAGCGCTTCGAGCCCGACCAGTCTTCCGGAATCGAGGCTGATGATGGGCTGATAGGCGAGGCTGAATTGCTGCGACTCGACCGCGACCCGCAGTGCCCTTTCGGTACGGGCGCGCATTTCCAGTCTCTGCCGCAATACGGAATCGAACACCACATAACGGCCGCGGCCGGCAGCCTTGGCCTCGTACATTGCGGCATCGGCATCCCGCAACAGCTCCGCGGCGCTGGAATAGCTCTGCGACCCGTGGGTAATTCCTATGCTAAGGGAGCTCGTGACTCGCATGCCATTGATCCAGTACTCACGGCCCAGGGCTGAAATGAGGTGATTGGCCACCAATTCGGCATCCGTAGGGCGCGGCAATTCCTCCAGCAGCACGGTGAATTCATCGCCGCCGAGGCGCGCGACGGCCGGCTCGCAGTTGCAGTCCTGCATCAGGTCGCCGGAGTGGGCGATCGCGCAAAGTCGCGATCCCACCTGCCGGAGCAGGTCGTCACCGACATCATGTCCATAGGCGTCGTTGAGCCGCTTGAAGTTGTCGAAGTCCAGGAAGAGCACGGCGAAATGCCGCTCCGGAGTCGCCTGGAACCTGGCGATGGCGGCATCGATCCGCGGCAACAGGCCGTCACGGTTCAACATGCCGGTCAGGCGATCGTGGGTGGCCTGGTGCTCGAGCCCGGACAGCAGCGTCTGCGTCTGTAGCACCGCGCCCACCCGCCCACGCAATTCAGCGGCTCCGAACGGCTTGCGCAGGAAGTCGATGGCCCCCGGTTCAAAGTCCAGCGAATGGGCGTGGTTGTCCGGGCCCGTCAAAATGATTACCGAGGGTGAGCGCGGGTGCGACCCCGAGCAGCGGTTCTGCAACAGCTCCAGACCGTCAAAGTCGAGCAGCTGGTAGTCGACCAGGAAGAGATCAGGCGAGCATGCGCTAAGGCGCAGCGAAGCGTCGCTGAAGGAGTGGGCGTGATACACATCGGTGTTCGCATCGCCAAGCTCAGAATCCACCAGCGCATGCACTTCCGGGGAGCGCTCGATCACCATTACCACGCGGCGCGGGCTTGGGCGCGACTCGGTCTGCCCATGCTCCCGAGTTGCCGCTGCAGCGTCGCCATCGGGGCTCTCGAGCGCGAGCGGCATCCCCGGCGTCTCGATGGAATGCTGGGTCTTGGTCGCCGCGTTCATGCCAGCGACTCCGCCGGAGGCACCGGGAGATCGTCCGCGGCCATACCGGCCCGCCAACCAGGCGAGGGCAGCGTGACTAGGTGGTAATTGGCGAACATGTTCATGACTTTTTGGACGGAAGACCGTCATTTGCGCACCAGGGTGCTGATCAGCGCCGCTTCGCCGGCCATCTCATGGGCGAATTGCGGCAGGCTGTCCGCCGTGAGTTGAAACGCGTCCAGGGGCAGCTCGCCCAGCGCCACCGGGTCGCCCTCCGGCAGTCTGTCCGGATGGAAATGTGCGCAGCGGTCGGCCACCGCCAGCAGCTGATGGCCTGGCGTGGAATGCGCATCGACCGGGAGGTGGTGGTGAAGGACGCTGCCGGCGAATTCCGGCGGGAGGCCCCAATGAGTAAAGAGCGCGGCGCCCAGCAGAGCGTGTCCGGCTTCCGGCGGCGGCGGGAGCACGAGGCCGTCCAGGGCGGTCGGTGCTCCGACCGTGGTTACCTGGCTGTCGCTCTTGAGCTGTAGCTGCACCAGCCATCCCAGGTCGTGAACCAGGCCCAGCACGAAGGCTGCATCCGGCGTCCAGCTCGGGGTCGGTCGGCGCAGCGTCAGCTGACGGGCTGCCACCGCCGTGATCAGACTGTGGTGACGCAGCTGGTTGAAGAAGCCCAGGTGCGCGGTACCCAGCTGGCTGACGGTGCCGTCGAGACTCGCCGCCATGGCAATGCCGGTCACCGCCGCGGTGCCCAGTACCTCAAGCGCGCGGTCTATCGAGTCAATCGAGCGGATGCCGCCGAAGAAGGCGGAGTTGGCCACCTTCAGTACCCGCGCGGCCAGCGCCGGATCCGCATGAAGCAGGGCGCCCAGCTGTTCATATTGGGCGCCCACTTCCGGTTCGCCGATGATCTTGAGCAGCCGGGCGTCCATCACGGGAAGCGAGGACAGCTGGGCAATCTCCTGGCGCGCGCGCCCCAGCGCATTGACCACGGGAGCAGTTGTCATGGCTGCACCGGCGCGATGCGCCCGGGCCAGACGACCGGCAGGTAGATGCGGACCATGGTCCCCATGCCGGCGTGCGACTCGATGTCGAGCAGGCCGCCCTGGTCCTTGATGATGCGGCAGGCGATCTGCAGGCCCGCATCTTCCAGGCGCAGCAGCGGCCCGACATCCGTACCGCTTTGCAGGATGGCGTGTATCCGCTCCGGTTCCATGCCGACACCGTTGTCCGCAATGGTCACCCGTACCATCCGGCGCGGCGCCGGCGCATCGGATTCTTCCATCGAGGAATCGTTGGCCGCGAAATCGATCAGCGTCACCCCCACGTCGATCACGCCGTGACGCACGGCAATCGTCGGGGCCAGACTGCGCACCGCGTGCAGCAGCGCGCGCTTGAGCGCCAGGGGATTCCCGTACAGCAGGGGGGAGTGGCTGTCTTCCGTGAGCGTGACCTTGGCCTTACCTCTGACACAGGCGCGCAGCAGGGGGAGAATGGCGCGCGCCATGGCATCCACCGAATAGGCACAATGCGCCTCGCGCGTAGCAGCGCCACCGGTCATGGCCTGGTCGAGCACCGCATTGGCGAAATCAAGCGTCTCCGACAATTCGATCAGACGCCCGACTTCCGGCCGGCAGGTCGGCGTTTCGGCAGCCAGGCCGCGAGCGAGTTCCCCGGCAGAACCGAGTACGGCGCGCATCTCATCCGCAACGGCAAGGGCCGAGGCGCAGGCAGCGCGGGAGGACAACTGTGCGGTCGTTGAAGACATGATCTGCAGTGATTCCGTTCGGGGCTGAAGAGGTCTCGCAGCGCAGCGCGAAGTCCGGCGTTGAGTGGCGCTACGTTAGGGCGAGACAGCCCGTCGCGGTATCGGGAAAGGACCTGAGTGAAGCAGGGGTCAGTGGGTACCCACGCGGCGGCGCAGCGGCCGGCACGACATAGTGCACCGCAGGAGTGTTCAGTCCGTCACAAGTTTGTTCCGGATTGCATAACGCACCAGGTCCGCGAAGGATGAGAAATCCATTTTGTGCATGATATTGCTGCGGTGGGTCTCGACGGTCTTAACGCTCAGGTCCAGCAGCCGCGCAATATCCTTATTATTGTTACCTTCCGCGAGCAGCTGGACGATTTCGCGCTCGCGGGGCGAGAGCATGGACTTGCCGGCATCGACCGAGGGTGCCCCGGCGCCAAGATAACCCTGCAGCACGCGCTGCGCGACGACGGATGAAAAGAAGGGCCGCTCCTCAAGCAGCGCCTCCACGGCGCTGACCAGCGTGGAGCCCGCATCGGACTTCAGCACATAGCCCATGGCACCCGCGTCCAGCACTTCCCGCACGAGCTGTTCGGACTCGTGGGCCGTCACGATCAGGATGCGCGCCTTCGGGACGGTTTCATGCAGCTGACGTGTGGCCTCGAGCCCGTTCAATTCCGGCATGGTGAGATCCAGAATCGCAATGTCCGGCAGCAGCTGGGCCGCCAGTTCGCAGGCCTGACGACCGTTGGAGGCCTCGGCAACCACTGTCCAACCGGCCTTTTCCGAGAGAGTTGAGGCAAGCCCGCGTCGCACCAGTGCGTGATCATCGGCGATCAGGATACGGACCGTTTTCATGGCAAGGCTCGGCTCACGCGGGTAGGGCAGTCTCGGGCGCCGTGGTCGCGGTCCGCGAAATCGCCACCGTGGCGCGCACGCAGGTACCGTTCGGGCTGGAGAGGATTGTAAGCTGTCCACCGAGTTGGCGCAGTCGTTCGCGCATCCCGCCCAGTCCGACACCGCGCATGATCGGATCCGGCACATCTCCCGAATTGAAAGCTTCCGGTATGCCGAGGCCCGCATCCTCCACCTCGAGGGTGACCGTCTCCGCATCCACGGTCACTCTTATGGTGACCGACGGACTCTGGGCGTGGCGATGGACGTTGCTGATGGCTTCCTGAACCACCCGGAACAGCGCCAGGTCCAGGTCGCGAGCCAAGCGCGGCAGGGATTCAGGCAGCTCCAGGGTGACGTTGATGTCGCTGCGGCGCGTGAGTCCGTCGGCGAGCCAGCGCAGGGCGCTGAGCAGACCGATTTCATCCAGCAGCGGAGGATGCAGCAGGTAGGAAGCCGTGCGGATGTCCGAAGAGCAGCGCTGGGCCAATGCCGCGCAATCGGCTATCAGTTCCCGGGTGGTGGAATCCTGCGCCTCCGCGAGCCGCTGCAGGCGCGCCAGCTGCATCCCGAGGGCGGTCAGTATCTGTCCGGTGGAATCATGCAGGTCACGGCCGATGCGGCGGCGCTCCTCATCCTGGAGTTGCACCAGCGTGCCGGCGAGCTGCTGCAGTTCACGCAGCATTGCCTCTCGTTCCTCGTCCAGCCGTTTGCGCTGGGTAATGTCGTGAAACACGGCCAGGGTCAAGGTCCGCTGGTCTGCCTCGAGCCCCGTCAGGTCCACTTCCGCGATCAGCGGCTCGCCGGTGTCCAGTCGCCGGAAGGTCCATTCGAACCACGCCGTGCCTTTCGCGAGCGCCTCCTTGAGCCGCTCCCGCATGCTCGCTTCGGAACTTTGGCCCTGGGGCTGGCTGGGCGGCGCCACGTCCCGAGGCTGCAGTCCGTTCAATGCTGCGCGGTCGAGCGCGCCAAGCATGGTGGCGCTGCGCTCGTTGCAATCCACGAAGTGCTCGCCCTCGAGGAGCATGACTCCGAAGGCCGCATTGTTGAACAGCGCGCGATAGTGCCGCTCGCGGCGCCGTAGCGCATGCAGGAAGTAGATGACCACGCCGCCCGCCGCTGCAATGACGAAGGTCAGGGCGCCGGCCAGGGCCAGCGTCTCGCGCCGCCGGTCGCCCCAGCTTGCGAGTGTCGCCGCCTCGAACTGCCAGGCCGCGGTAACCATGGGAAAGCCGGCCACGCGCCGGACGGCGACCACGTTGGGTTTCTGCGAGGTGATTCCCGGCACGATCACGACGCCCCCGCTGGGCGGCTGCGCGAGGGCGCGCCGGAAGATTTCGGTAGTCGCGAAGTTCCCGCCGCGCAGCGCCGCATACTTGGATTCCGGGAAGGCCTCGAGCACAGTGGAATCGCTGGTGAACAGCCCCGTGCCGCTGTCTTCGCCAGTGGGGGTATAGATCGGCGCCAGGGTATCCACGGCAAAGAGGGCGCCGGCCCACAGGGATCCGACCCGCTGCGCCACGGGCACCAGGTGCCCTCCCGCACGGTCTGGATCGGGAATCGGCGCCCCCACCCAACTCGATGCGTTGCCGGACGACAAGGCTGAACTCAGCCAAGGCGGCAGCTGGGAGAGGGATTGCCGGCGGCCGCCGCGTGCCAGCAGTTCGAATCGCGAGGCGTTTCCCAGGAACAACGCCCGGACATAGGGGCCGCCGGTCAGCATGTGGTCCAGGGTCTGCTGTATCTTGACCTGCGTGGCGGCCGCAAAGCCGCTCTGACCTCCAAGCTCATTGGCGGCGGCCACCGCGGCGCCCACGCCATCCCCCATCATCGCTTCCACTTCCGCGTTGAAGGCGCCGCCCCGGGCGCGCAGCCGCTCGCGGGTGGTGGCTTCAGTCAGGCGGAAGTCGCTCTGGATGACATGCAGGGCGTAGCTCCACACGACGATGAGCAGCACGGCCGAGTAGCCGAGCACGACGAACCGCAACGCCGTGATCGAGCTGGTCAGGCCCTGGAATGATCCGGCTCTGATGCCTTCGTATATTCGTGACAGCACGCGCAACGTTGACTCCACAGTGCTGGGCCATTCGCACACGACGGCTCGGAACCAGGGTCGGGAGCCGGATGTACCGCGACAATTAGTATGGCGGATTGTTGCGGCGCAGGGCCATAGCACGCTTACCCCGAGACCCCGGGGGAAGCCATGCACGCATTGCAGCAATTCATGCGGGGACCGATCGGGCGATCGGGACCCGGCCGAGTCAGTGCCCCGGGAGCCTAGAATTGCTGCCAATCGCTGTCGGAGCCGATGGCGGCACCAACCTGCGAAGGGGCGCGGACGATAGGGGCTTGTGACGCAAACGGCTTGGCCGTATGGGCCTTAGTGTCGGCGTTGGCCCAGGGACGTCCCGCGCCGCGCCGCTCCACGGGTGCGGGTACCGCCGTGCGGCTGCGTGCGTCGGCTGCCGCCGTGGAGCTCACCGCCGCCAGCTGCTGCGAGACGTGGTACTTGTTCATCATCTCGGCCAGCGCCTGCGCCTGGTCTGCCATGGACTCGCTCGCCGCCGAGGCCTCCTCGACCAGCGCGGAGTTCTGCTGCGTGGTGGCATCCAGCTGCATGACCGCCTTGTTCACCTGCTCGATGCCCGATGACTGCTCCTGACTCGCCGCCGCGATTTCCGCGATGATGTCGCTGACCTGCTTCACCGCCGAGACCAGTTGCTCCAGGGTATGCCCGGAATCCGTGACCAGCGAGGAGCCTTCGTCTACTTTCTTGCGACTGTCCTGGATCAGCTCCTTGATCTCCTTGGCCGCGGTGGCGCTGCGCCCGGCCAGACTGCGCACTTCGCTGGCCACGACCGCAAAGCCACGACCCAGTTCCCCGGCTCGAGCCGCCTCGACGGCGGCGTTCAAGGCCAGCAGATTGGTCTGCAGGGCGATCTCGTCGATGACGCCGATGATGTCGGCAATCTTCTTCGAGGCTTCGTCGATTTCCGCCATGGCCCTGACGGCCTTGGCCACCACGACACCGCCGCTTTCGGCCTGGTCGCGGGCCGCGACGGCCAGCTGCTCGGCGCGGGCGGCATTGTCGGCGTTCTGGCGCACGGTGGAGGTCATCTGCTCCATCGAGGAAGCCGTCTCCTCGAGGCTCGAGGCCTGCACCTCGGTCCGCTGGCTTAAGTCCGTGTTGCCCTGCGAGATCTCGCCGGCGCTGCGGGCCACTTCGGCGGCCGTCACCTTCACGCGACCGACGATCTCGCTCATGTTGTCGGCGAGTTGATTGATGCCGTGGGCGAGGGACTCGTGGAAGCCGCTCTTGCCGTCGAGGGCAATGCGTCTCTCGAGGTCCCCGTCATTGAAGGCGGACACGATGGCCTGGATCTCCCGCTCCACCGACAGCTCGAAACTGCGCTTGTGCTCCATTTCACGGCACTGGGCGCTGATATCGGTGGCGTACTGCACGACCTTGATGGGCTTGCCCTTGCTGCCCAGGATGGGATTGAAGGAGCCCTGCAGCCACACCGCATTGCCGTCCTTCGCAATGCGCTTGTACTGGCCCGAATCGTACTCGCCGCGAGCCAGCTTCTCCCACAACCGGCCGTACCCGCTTGTGCCGTGTTCCGCGGGATCGACGAACAGGCGGTGGTTCTTGCCCTTGAGCTCCGCCGGCAGAAAGCCCATGGCCTGCAGGAAGTTCTCGTTGGCCGCGAGGACGGTGCCATCGAGTGCGTACTCAACGACCATCTGCGACCGGTTGAGTGCGGCAAGTTCGCCGCCGCGCGTGGCCGCTGCGCGTTTGCCGGTTCCCGGACTGCGGCTCGCAGCCTTGCGCTTCCTCGTTGCCATGACTTCTTCCTCTTGACTTGTGTTGCTTAGCTATTTGCGAAATTGATGGAGAATGCGGGCCGCTTCAGGCCGCGCCCGCCAGGGCGGGCGCCTCGGTGTGCTCCAGGTCGCGGCGAATCAGCTCGTCGACATTCAGCAGGATCACCATCCGGTCCGCGACCGCCGCGAGCCCCTTGATCAACTCGGCGCTCGCCGTGTTTCCCAGGCTCGGGGTTTCCTTGAGGTCCGAAGGGTCTATGTCCACCACGTCGGACACGCTGTCCACGACCAGGCCGAACTCACGACGGCCGGCCTCGGTTGGTACCGACAGCACCACGATGACGGTGAGCGGCGTGAATGGCGCCTGTTCCAGACCGAAACGTACCCGCATGTCGATGACCGGCACGATCGAGCCGCGCAGATTCAGCATGCCGAGCATGTGAGGCGGGGCCTGCGGGAGGCGCGTCACGCTCGTCCAGCCCCGGATCTCCTGAACCAGCAGGATTTCCACGGCGTAGGTTTCGCTGCCCAGGCAAAAGGTCAGAACCTGGTGGGCGGCGCCCGCCGAATCGTTCGTTGCCGGGGCCGGTCGGTTGGAATTCACGGTCGGCACTCCTCATTGGACAATCTGATGGATTTCATGCGGCGTTCCGCTCCGCGGCAAAGCGCACCAGGCCGGGGATATCCAGGATCAGCGCCACGCTGCCGTCCCCGAGAATGGTTGCGCCGGAGACCCCTTCGATGCGCCGGTAGTTCGTCTCCATGGATTTGATGACGAACTGCTGCTGGCCGAGCAGTTCATCGACGTAGAGCCCGACCCTGCGACCGTCGCATTCGACGACCATGATCGAGCCCAGGTCCTGGTCCCGGTATCGGGACTGAAGGCCGAAGGCATCATGCAGTCGGATCATCGGAATGTAGTCGCCGCGGAACTGGAACACCTCACCGACTCCGGCCACGCTGCGCACCTTGCCGTGCTTGAACTGCATCGAGGCGATGATGGCCACCAGGGGCACGATGTAGACTTCGGCACCGACGGCGACCGAAAGGCCATCGACGATCGCCAGTGTCAGGGGCAGGCTGATGATGACGCTGGATCCCTTGCCGGTTTCGGTGCGCAGCTCGACGGTGCCGCCGAGCTCCTCGATATTTCGCCGCACCACATCCATGCCCACGCCGCGACCCGAGAGGTCTGTCGTGACTTCGGCCGTGGAGAACCCCGGATGGAATATCAGGTTGGCGATGGCTTCATCAGAGAGTGATTCGTTCTGGCCGACCAGACCCTTGGCCCGCGCCTTGGACAGGATTCGCTCGAGATTCAGGCCCGCGCCGTCATCGCCCACCTCGATCACGATCGACCCGCCTCGCTGGTAGGCGTTCAGGAACAAGGTTCCCATCGCGGACTTTCCGGCGGCGAGTCGCGTATCGGGCAGTTCGATGCCGTGATCGATGGAATTGCGCACCAGGTGAACCAGGGGATCCCCGATCTTCTCGAGAACCTTCTTGTCCAATTCGGTCTGCTCGCCGGTCATCTTCAGCTCGATCTGCTTGTTCAGCCGGGCGGACAGGTCGTGGACGAGCCGCGGAAACCGGCTGAAGGCAAAGCGGATGGGCAGCATGCGCACGCGCATGACGCTCTCCTGCAGCTCCCGGACGTTGCGCTCGAGTTGCACCAGGCCCGCCCGGATCCGATCCACCCGCGGGGGTTTGTTGCCGTCGACGAGCTGCATTAGCATGGACTGGGCGATGACGATCTCGCCGACGGTATTCATCAGCTCATCGAGCTTCTCGATCGCCACGCGAATGGAATTCGAATCCGCGGCAGGAGCCTTGGCCGCGCTGGGCGCTGCATCGGGAGTCGGCGCGGGGGTTGTGGCGGCCGCCGGCGGCAGACTGGAGGAAGCGGGAGCGACGGGCGCCGGCGGACTTTGCGCGGCGAGGGGCGCCGGCCCGGCCGGCGGCTCGGCCCGTACCGGTTCCTGCGCGCTCAACTGGCAGTCCGCTTCGGCCCAGTCCAGGATGTTCTGGATGGCCTCCGAGGGCAGTTCGGTGGTCAACGTGACGGTCCAGGTCAGGTAGCAGACTTCCGGATCAAGCTCGGCAAACGCCGGCAGCTGCTCGGCGTGTGTCACCAGTGCCATGGCTCCGAGTTCCGACAGTTCAGAGAATACCCGCGACGGATCCGCGCCCGGCGCATCCAGCCGTGCATTGGGGCGGAACTTGATCGTCCAGGTCATCTGCTTCGGTCGTAGCGAGTCCGGCAGGGCGGAAGGTATGCCGGTCTTGCCGGGCGCGGGGGTATCCCCGGCCGGGGGGCGCATCACCAGCATCTGCTCGAGATCGAATTGAACGTCGGCAACCGTCTGCTGGTCGACCGGGGTCTTGCGCTGCGTCGCCTGCAGCATTCCGCGCAGCACATCGGTGGACTTCAGCAGCAGGTCGATTGCGGGACGCGTGACCGGCATGCGGCCGGCGCGCAGCTCATCAAGCAGCGTCTCCAGCGTATGGGTGAAGGAGGCGACCTCGGTAAAGGCAAACATGCCGGCGCCGCCCTTGATGGAGTGCGCGACGCGGAAGACCGAGTTGATCGAATCGGCGCTGGGCGTGCCGGGATCCAGCTGCAGCAGCGCATTCTCCATCGTGTCGAGCGACTCGTAGGACTCCTCGAAGAATCCGGCGTGAAACTGGTCCATTTCGAGGCTCATGCCGGCACGCTGGCGCTGGCCGATGTTGCGCAATTGCCCACCTGCAGGCCCACTGCCGCGGCGGCTTCGCGAAATGGCGCGCTGTCTCCCTGCCAGACCGTGCCCAGGCCCCTGGCGGCTCGTTCACGGTCAAAGGCGAAAAGCAATTGCAGCGCCGCGGTATCGATGAGTTCCACGTCGGCCACATCGATGAGCACGGCTTCGGGACACTCCAGGAGCGCCAGCAGCTGCCGTTTCAGGACGGCGCATTCACGAATGGTGTTGCCCATCGGCAGCTGGACCGATTGCATGGTCAAAGACCCAGGTCCGACAGCAGTGCGTCGACATCCTGCTGGTTGCCCAGCGCCGCCCCATGGTCCACGCCCGGCACGACGGGCCCGTAGCCGTTGACGGCGATCGGCAGGGTGGTCGTCTGCGTCTCGGTCGCTTCCCCGGCTATGCGCATCAGGCTGGCCAGCGTGGCTTCGACCTCGTCCACGAGCTTGATCACGCCTCGCACGATCTGGCCGGTGAGGTCCTGGTACCCCTGCGCCAGGTAGACGTCGGACAGGTGCGACCGCAGCTTCGTCGAGGCGGCGACCACGGTCGGGGAGGCGGGTTCTGCGGCCGTGGAAACCAGCGTGGTCACCAGCGGCGTCGCGCGCTCGATCAGGTCCATGGTCTTATGCGCCGCGTCATCGGTCAGCTTCATGACGTGCAGCAGGCGCTGGCGGGCGTCCGGCACGTCCTTCTCCGCCAGCTCCGAAAAGCGGGCGTTGAGCTGGAAGGATTCCAGCGCCTGGCGCACGCGGGCGGTGAGGCGGCGCAGCTCCGCAAACAGGTCCTTGCGCCGTCCGTGGACCAGATCGTCCAGGACGCGCTCGAACTCGTGGGCGTCCCCGGCGGACACCGCGGCCGTCAGCCGGTCGAGCAGGGGTCTGAGCCGTTCCAGGTTTCGCTGTGAGTCTGCCATGGATCATTCAGCCGGCCGCGGCGGCACGTGCCTGCAGAATCTTGTCCAGTTTCTGCTTGAGGATCTCGGCCGTGAAGGGCTTGACGACATACCCGCTCACGCCGGCCTGCACGGCCTCGACGATCTGTTCGCGCTTGGCCTCGGCCGTCACCATCAGCACCGGCAGGCTCTTGAGCTTCTCATCGGCGCGGATGGCCTTCAGCAGATCAAGCCCCGGCATCAGCGGCATGTTCCAGTCGGTGATCACGAAGTCGAAGCCGCCGGCCTGCAGCATCGGCCACGCCGTCTTGCCGTCGTCGGCTTCCTGGATATTCTGGTAGCCGAGTTCCTGTAGGAGATTCTTCACGATGCGGCGCATGGTGGAGAAGTCATCTACGACGAGATACTTGATAGGTGTGCTCATTTCGACTCCGTCGCATGGTGAGAGGAGGGCTTGGCGGCCTTGACGACACCGGGGTCGGGCAAGTCGTCCAGGCCGGATACGAGGGAACGCTGGATGCGTTCGGTGACTTTGACGGCGCATTGGCCGCGGGACAGCCCATATTGACCGCGCAGCACCGGCAGGCCCTCCGCCATGAGCGTGATCGCTCCGGTGAAGTCGGTGGTGAGGACGTTGCCGGGCTGGAGCGAGCGCAGATCCGACAGGGAAAGGGTGGTGGTCCCCAGCACTGCCCGTACCTCCAGTTCCGCATCCTCCAGCTCGTGGCGAAGCGCCAGGGACCAGCGATCATCCTGCTCGACGCGATCGCTCTGCACGCCGGAATCCAGGATTTCGCGCAGTGGCTCGATCATCGAGTAGGGCATGGTGACGTGCAGGTCGCCGCCGGTACCATCGATGTCGATGCTGAAGCGCGAGACCACCACGATTTCGGTGGGACTGACGATATTGGCAAAGTGCGGATTCATTTCGGAACCCACCTTCTCGATCACCAGTGGCGCGATGTGCGACCAGGCTTCCTGAAGATTGCCGAAGGTCTCCTTCAGCACGTTCGCGATGATCTCGTTCTCGATCGAGGTGAATTCCCGGCCCTCGATTTTCGCGTGCCGGCCCTTGCCGCCGAAGTAGATGTCGATCAGCGCAAACACCAGGGTCGGATCCAGAATGATCAGCCCGGTGCCCCGCAGGGGGTTGAATTTGACCAGATTCAGACTGGTGGGCAGATGCAGGGTGCGCACATAGTCGGCGAATTTCACGATCTGGACGGATCCGACCGAGATCACCGCGGTGCGCCGCAGCTCATTGTAGAGACTGCCGCGCAGCAGCCGCCCGAAGCGGTCGTTGATCATCTCCAGCGTGGGCATGCGGCCGCGCACGATACGGCCATAGCGGGTAAAATCATGCGGCCGCGCCTCATCGCGCCCGGGCGGGGCTTCGGTGGGGACCTCGCCGCTGTCGATGCCGTTCATCAGCGCATCGATTTCATCCTGACCGAGAATCTGTACGTCCGACATGGCCGTCAACTCCTGGAGATGGCGCTATACATAGCCGCCCGAGCTTTGAGTCAGTGAAATCGTGCCCTCTTCGGCGAGTTTCCTGGCAATGTTCAGGATCTCCTTCTGGGCGGCCTCCGCGTCTGACATCTTGATGGGGCCGCGGCTTTCCAGATCGTCACGCAGCATCTCGCCGGACCGTTGCGACATGTTCTTGAAGAACTTGGCCCGCACAGTTTCGTCAGCAGCCTTGAGGGCGGGTACCAGCAGATCCTGGGATACATCACGCAGCAGGGTCTGGAAGTCACGGTCTTCGATCTCCGGCAGGTCGTCAAAGGTGAAGATCAGATCCTCGATGGTGGTCGCGAGGGCGACATCCGACTTGCGAAGCTGTCCCAGCAGCAGATTCTCCTGGCCGGGCTCCATATTGTTCAGGATGGCCGCCGCGGCCTTCGGTCCGCCGATGCTCGTGGTTCGGGTCGAGTCCTTGCCCGAGAACTGCCGCTCGATGAGCTCATCCAGGCGATTCAGGGCGCTGGGCTGCACCCCGTCCAGGGTGGCGATACGGGCCAGCACCTCGGCGCGTATGCCCTCGCTCATCCGCCCGAGTACGCCGGCCGATTGCTCTGAATCCAGATAGGCGAGCACCACGGCGATGGTCTGCGGGTGTTCGTTGCGCAGATGGTCGGCGACTTCGCGCGCCTCCATCCATTTGAGCATCTCCAGGCCCTTGCTGGAGCGGCCGAAGAGGATCCGGTCGATGAGACCGGCAGCCTTGTCCTCGCCGAGGGCGCGGGTCAGGGTATTGCGGATGTAGTCGTCCGAGCCGATGCCGACGGAGGCCTGGTTTTCCACCTCGTTGAGAAAGGTGGTGAGCGTGCCGGACAGCTGCGTAACCGTCAGCGGGCCCACGGCGGACATGGCGGCGCCGATGCGCTGGATGTCCTTGGGGCCTAAGTGCTTGAGCACGTCGGCGGCTGCCTGTTCGCCCAGCGACAGCAGCAGGACGGCCGCATCGCGCACATTGGGCTGGGGAGCGGTGCCTTCAGCCATGATCGCTCATCCACGCGCGCAGCAGCATTGCGGCCTGTTCGGGATCGAGTCGCGCGTCGCGTCGCGCCCGGGCTATCTTGGCGGCGAATTCCAGCGAGTCATTCGCAGCGTGGATCGGCATCCACGTGGCATTGCCGGTCGGCGCCGCGGAAGCCCCCGGCTTCTCGGTGGCGGCGCTGGATTCGCGAGGGTAAAGAGCAGGGCGCATGGCAAACATCTCCGGGCAAAGCCAGTAGGTGATACCAGGCGGGGGAAGGGCCCAGGAAAAGTGCCTGCCGCGGGGGGATGGCGGCGGGTGCGAGTGTGAACACTCGACACTGGCCCGGCTTCGACGCTCTCAGGGGGCGAGGCCTTGCGATCAGTGCAAGCGGATCGTAAAGCCCCGGTGCGGCTTCGTATGTGACATGGACGCGCAAATTCGCCCGGGCTCTGAGAGATAGTTCAAGAAAAACGCGGGGCCCGAGTACGGTTTTCTTATGGCAAACCGCAGCGACGGGCGGATCGGAAGCTACGCCGCGTTGCGCAGAATGATCCGCGCCAGCTCGTCCAGTGGCGCAATGCGCTCGGCAGCCTCCAGCCGAATGGCTTCCTTGGGCATCCCGAACACGACGCAGCTGGCTTCATCCTGGGCCACGGTTCGAGCGCCGGCGTCGCGCATTTCCTTGAGTCCGCGCGCACCGTCATCGCCCATCCCGGTCATAATGATGCCTGTGGCATTGGGCCCCGCGCACTTGGCCGCCGAGCGGAACAGGACATCCACCGACGGCCGGTGGCGGCTGACCGGCGGCCCGTCCTTGATTTCCACGTGGTACTGGGCGCCGCTGCGCATCAGCAGCATGTGGCGCCCTCCGGGTGCAATCAGGGCACATCCCGGGACGACCCGGTCGCCATGCCGCGCTTCACGCACCTCGATCTGGCACATTCGGTCAAGCCGGGCCGCGAAAGCCGCGGTGAAATGGGAGGGCATATGCTGCACGATGACGATGCCGGGGCTGACTGCGGGCAGTTCCACCAGGACTTCCTGCAGGGCCTGGGTGCCACCGGTGGAGGTGCCGATGACGACGACACGTTCGGTGGTCTGCGTCATGGCGCGCTCCCTGGCCGGCGCCAGGATCACATCGGCCGAATTCTTCGCCGGCACTGCAGTCGGCCGCGCGGCGCGGGTCCCCAGGCGCTTCACGTTGGCGCGCGCGGCCAGGCGGATCGCCTCCGTCAATTCTGTGGCCGATTCACGCAGGAACTGCTGCAGCCCGACCCGCGGCTTGGTGATGATGGTCACCGCGCCGGCGGCCAGAGCCTCGAGCGTCGTCGGGGCGCCGGCCTCGGTCAGGGTCGAACAGATGATGACGGGAGTCGGGCGCTCGGCCATGATCTGCTTGAGAAAGGTGATGCCGTCCATCCTCGGCATTTCGACGTCCAGCAGAATCACGTCGGGCCACTGCGTCTGCATGCGCTGCATGGCGAAGATCGGATCCGAAACGGCCGCGATCACTTCCACGCCGGAGTCTTCCTGCAGTAGACCCACGACCACCTGCCGCGCCACGGCGGAGTCGTCGACGACCATGACCTTGATGCGATTCATCGAAGGGAGCTCCAGACCTAGCGCTTGCGGTAGGTGGCCGGTCGGACCGCCTCGACGGCATCCGAGACATCATGCAGGGTTTCGGTATGGCTGACGAAGAGCCAGCCACCAGGCTTGAGCATGGTCAGTAGGCGAGCCACCACCTGGCGCTTGGTCTGCAGGTTGAAGTACAGCAGAACGTTCCTCAGAAAGACGAAATCGAAGGTTCCAAGCTGCGGCAGGGCGCTGTTCAGGTTGATCTGACGGAACTGCACGTTCTGCCGCAGCTTGCGGTCCACCAGTATGGTGCCGGCCTGTTGGCCCGTGCCCTTGAGGCAGTACTTGCGCAGGTAATGCTGCGGGATGCCCCCGGTGCGAAGGGTGGAGTAGTGACCCGTCGCCGCCCGCTCCAGTACGCGCATGCTGATGTCGGAGGCCACGATCTCCCACGGTCGACCCTGTGAACCCAGGCAGTCCTCCAGCAGCATGGCGATGCTGTAGGGTTCCTCGCCGGTCGAGGCGGCGGCACTCCAGACCCTGACCGGCTTGGAATACTGGACGTTCTTGGCCAGCTCGGCCTTCATGAAATCGAAATGCTGCGGCTCGCGGAAGAAGTAGGTCTCATTGGTCGTCAGCAGATCGACAGCCATCTGCTCTTCGTCGGGGTAGGTCCCGCTGCTGATGAGGCGGAAGTAGTCGCCGTAGCTGTCCAGGTCATAGTGCTTCAGGCGCTTGGCCAGCCGCCCGCTGACCAGCGCCTTCTTGGTGTTGGACAGGGTGATGCCTGCCGCCTCGAAGATGAACGCCTGGAATTGCGCGAACTCGCGGTCGGAAATGGGTATCGGACCCACGCCCTCCGGCGGGTCGAGCTGCAGCGCACTGGCCTGGGCGGCGCTCATTCAGGCGGCTTGCTCGGCCAGCTCGGCGGCCTGCGACAGCGCCGAAACGTCCTCCACGTCCAGAACGTGATTGACGTCGAGCAGGATGACGAACTTGCCGTTGACCTTGCCCATGCCGCGGATGAAGTCCGTGCGTATGCCGGCGCCGAAGGTCGGCGGGGGCTCGATTTCGGAGGCCGGAATGTCCAGCACCGAATCCACCGAGTCCACGACAACGCCGACATCCTGGCGCTCACCTTGCGCGGTCACCTCGACGATGACGATGCAGGTGCGCTTGGTCACCGAGCTGGATTTCTTGCCGAACCGGACCAGCAGGTCCGTGACCGGCACCACGGCGCCGCGCAGGTTTATCACCCCGCGTACCGCCGCCGGCATCATCGGCACTTCGGTCAGGCTGGAGTACTCGATGATCTCCTTGATGACCAGGATACCGATCGCGAAGATCTCGCCGCCGAGCATGAACGTCAAGTACTGGTGGGTCTGGGCCCCATCCGCAGCGGTGCTCGCCGCGCCGGAGCCGGACTGAGTTAACTGAGTCATGGCATTCACCTGGGCGTTATTCGAACTTCCCGAACTGGGATTCATCCGGTCCCTCGGACTGCAGCGCGAGATTCCCCGCCACCGCCCGAGCCGGAGCCTTCTCTGCCTTGGCGACAGCGCCTGAGGCGCGCGCTGACTTGGAAGCCTTCGGGGCTTTGGCGGCAGACGCTGTCTTGAAGAACGACATGGTCTGCTGCAGCTGCTCGGCCTGGCCGCTCATTTCCTCGGCGGTCGCCGCCAGCTCCTCGGAGGAGGCGGCGTTCTGCTGCGTGGTCTGGCTCAGCTGCGTCACCGCGGAGTTGATCTGCCCGACGCCGATGGACTGCTCCTGGGAGGCCGCGGAGATCTCCTGCACCAGGTCCGAGGTCTTCTTGATGCTCGGCACGATCTGGTCGAGCAGCGCTCCCCGCCTGCTCGGCCAGCTTCGACGCTGCTGGTGGCCACAGTGCTGATTTCCTGCGCGGCGACCTGGCTGCGCTCGGCCAGCTTGCGCACCTCGGCGGCCACCACGGCAAAGCCCTTGCCATGCTCGCCGGCGCGGGCCGCCTCGATGGCCGCGTTCAGGGCCAGCAGGTTGGTCTGGTAGGCGATGTCGTCGATGATGCCGATCTTCTGGGCGATCTGCTTCATTGCCGCTGACCGTCTCCTTGACGGCCTCGCCGCCCTCGGCCGCCTCGCCGGCCGCCTTGGCGGCCATGCCGTCGGTGACCTTCGCGTTCTCGGTGTTCTGCGCGATCGAGGCAGTCATCTGCTCGATCGAGGCGCTGGTCTCTTCCACGCCAGAGGCCTGTTCGCTGGCCGCCTGGGACAGCGACTGCGCCGTGGTGCTCACCTGCTCGGAGGCACTGGCGAGGGCATTGGCGGCACCGTTGACCTCACCGATGATCATCGAGAGCTTCAGCACCGTGTCGTTCGCGTATTCCTTCATCTCGCCGAAGGAACCCTCGTATTGCTTGTCGATGGTCTGGGTGAGATCGCCCTCCGAGAGCGCCTTCATCATGCGGGCCACGTCGTCAAGGCTGGAGCCGGTGGTCGTCACCAGCCGGTTCAGGCCCTCGCCCATCTCCTTCTGGAAGCCGGCCAGACCATTCAGGTCCACCCGCACGGTGAAGTCACCGCGGTTGGCGGCCGCGACCAGCGTTGCCTGGCCGCTGATCACCTGCTTCAGGCGATCCACCATGTTGCTTACGGCATACAGCATGCTGCTGGTATCGCCGCGCTTAGTTCTCACGGTCACGTCGAGGTTACCCCCGGCAACGGCATGCACCAGTTCGGCGGCGTAGGCGGGCTCGCCGCCCAGCTGCTTGATGATGCTGCGGGTCACCAGAATGGCCGAGAGCACGGCCATCAGTGCGGCCGCTATGCCCAGACCGATCATGGTCAGGCGCGCGTTCTGATAGGTCGCCTTATCCTTGGCCACTTCCTCGTTGTTCAGCTTCTGCTCGAAGTCCGCCAGTTGCTGCACGGTCGTGCGCAGCACCTTGCCAGGCACTGAGGCAACGTCCATGTAGTACTTGTAGGCTTCCTTCTGCTTGCCTGAGGCCGCCGTCGCGGCGGTTGCCTCCAGGTTCTTGCGGACCGAAACCCACTGAGTGCTGATCTGGGACATCAGATCCTTCTCGGTCTGGGTGGTTCCGGGAATGGTATTGAACATCTGGGTGAGCGCAGTTGCATGGCTCTCGAACTGCTGGTAGGCCTCATTCAGTGAGCCTTGCTCCTTTTTCAGCTTCTCGGCATCCGTGAGCAGCACCAGATTCCGGATCGAAATGGAGGTTTCGAACGCAGCGCCGCGCATCCCTAGGGCATGCGACATCTCAACGTTGTTTTCCTCGGTGATCGACCGCAGTCCCTCGTTGATGAGGGCCAGGCGGCTGACGCCCATCCCAACCACCGCGAGCAGCAGCAGCAGGACAATGGTAAAGGCCACCGCAAGGCGGGTGGCGACTTTCATATTGCTGAACATGACAGA
This sequence comes from uncultured Pseudomonadota bacterium, assembly GCA_963726995.1. Classification (GTDB taxonomy): domain Bacteria; phylum Pseudomonadota; class Gammaproteobacteria; order Steroidobacterales; family Steroidobacteraceae; genus DAIDKA01. The sequence continues at coordinate 641,066 of CAVSEP010000004.1, read as the reverse complement.
ACTCTCCAGAAGGATAATTGGGTTTACGCCACAGCCGCCTGCGGGGTCTGCCCGAAGGCAGCTCCGGAGCGGGCGATAGCCAGTTGAACGAGGGCAGGGACGTCGAGAATCAGGGCCACATCACCGGTCCCCAGTATGCTGGACCCGCTGACGCACTCGACCTGGCGGAACATCTTTCCCAGCGGCTTGATCACCGTCTGGAACTCACCGAGCAGGCCGTCCACAACCAGGCCGGCACGCTGACCGGCATAGTTGATCACGACGATGCTCTGGCGACGCGTGGCGGTCGCCGAAGTTGCGAACAGCTCGCGCAGATGGATGTAGGGCAGTACCCCACCGCGCAGGCTGGTGAAATTGTGGCCATTGGCCGTTGAGAATTCGATGCATTCTTCGACGCTCTCCAACGGCAGCACGAAGATGGAGTTGCCCACGGCAACCTGGAAGCCGTTGATGATCGCCAGGGTCAGCGGCAGCCGCACCACGATGGTCGTGCCGACCCCCTCGGTGCTGCGGATGTTCACCGTGCCGCGCAGCGCGGTGATGTTGCGTTTCACGACATCCATGCCGACGCCGCGTCCCGACAGATTGGTCACGGTCTCTGCGGTCGAGAAGCCGGGCTCGAATATCAGGCTGAAGATCTCGCTATCGGTCAGGGTACGCCCGGATTCGATCAGACCTCGCTCCTGCGCCTTGGCGAGGATCCGGTCGCGCTTCAGGCCGCCGCCATCGTCGCTGACCTCGATTACGATGCTGCCCGAGTCATGGAAGGCATTGAGCTTGATGGTGCCGGTGAGCGGCTTGCCGCGCTCGGCGCGCAAGTCCGCCGATTCGATGCCGTGATCGATGGCATTGCGGACCAGGTGGGTGAGGGGATCGGCGATCTGTTCGACCACGGTCTTGTCCAGTTCCGCCTCCTCGCCGCTGACCACCAGCTGGATCTGCTTGCCCAGCTCCGCCGAGACATCGTGGACCACGCGCTGGAAGCGGCTGAAAGTGCCGCCGATCTTCACCATGCGCAGCTGCAATGCGCCTTCGCGGACCTGCTCAATCAGGGCGCTTATCCGCGAGGTGGACTCCTGCAGCTCGGCATTGCCTGAGCGCCGCGCGGTCAGGTTGGCGCCGGCCGCCGCAGTGATGAGTTCGCCGATGTGCGTAATCAGGCTGTCGAGCTTCTGGGCCGCCACCCGCACAGTGCGGTTATCCAGCGCGGATACCTGGGATTTTCCAGGGGCGGCGCTATCCGGCGCTTTCGCCGGAGCGGATGAGTGGGGCGCGGGGGAGGCGGACTGCCCGGCGCTGGGCGCCGCCGCTCGCAGGAATTGATCGAGCTCTTGTCCCGAAATTCCCGCGCAGGCCGTAAGGATATCGGGTATGCCGGCTGCCTCGACACCCGCCTCGCTGAGCAGCTTCTGGTAGTCACTGTACGATGAGCCGGGAGCCAGCAGCCGAAGGGTGCAGTCTTCCCTGACGAACTCGAAGGTGGACTCGATCCGTTCGCGTGCCGCCTCGGTGCGAAACCCCAGCTCGAAACCCACATAGCAGGCCTCAGGATTCATCGTGGCCGCAATGGGCAGCGCATCGGCGATCAGGGCGACGCCCTGCAGCTCACCGAAACTGCCCAGATAACGCAGGAAGGAGATGGGATCCATGCCGGCGGTGAGCACTTCCTGGCCGAAGCGGACACTGATGTGCCATTGATTCGGTTCAGTCCGCCCCGCAGCGGGCAGGGCGGAGGCGCTGGGCTGGGCAGCCGGAGTGGCCGCGGCCGCCGCCGGGCTTCACCGCAGGAGAATCACCGCTCAGCTCGCGCAGGGCGGCCGACAATTCGGCGCCACCGCCGTAGCTTGCATCATAGGCGGGGCTGCCCGGACCTGCGCCGATGGACTCGAGCAGGAACTCGATGTGGTCCTTGCAGCGCAGCAGTACGCTGAGCAGGACCGCGTCCATGGGAATCTGGCCCTGACGCACCTTGTCCAGGGCCGTCTCGGCGCCGTGGACGAAGGCGACGATGCCATCGAGTCCGAATAGGCCGGCCGAGCCCTTCAAGGTGTGCACTGCCCGGAAGATCAGATTGATCGTCTCCGCATCCGCCTGACCCTGGGTGCAGGCCAACAGGCCCGCTTCCAGGTCGCGCAGCACCTCTTCACTCTCGGCGATGAAGGTCGGCAGCACCTCATCCATGTTCATGGACGGATCCCCACTTTCGGAGCATCCATCAGCAGCCTGCGGGCACCGCACAGGTTGAGGACCTCGTGGACGATCTTGCTTTCCGCGCCGAGCTCGATGGTGCGCCCGCTGACACGCGCCTCACGGTAGCCCAGCAATAGCAGCTGCACGCCGGCGGTGTCGAACTCGGACACGCCCGATAGGTCCAGCTGGACATTGGCAGGCCCACTGGCGATGGCCTCCAGCATGGGCTGCTTGATCTGACTGGCCGTGTAGACCGTCATTTCCCCGGTGACCCGGACACTGCCTTCAACGGTCTCGATTCTGGTGCTCATCTTGGATTACTCCCCCGGTGCTTCAGGCCATGACCAGCTTCGATACCGCATCCAGCATGACACTCGGCTGGAAGGGCTTTACGATCCACGCCTTCGCGCCCGCCGCGCGTCCCGCCGCCTTCTTGTCCTCGCCAGCCTCGGTCGTCAGCATGATCACCGGCGTGAACTTGTAATCGGGATGGCTCTTGACGTTCTTCAGGAACTCAATGCCGTCCATCACCGGCATGTTGACGTCGCTGATGATGAGGTGGATGCGCTCGCCATCGAGCTTTGCAAGCCCTTCCTGCCCATTGCCGGCTTCCAGCACCTCATAGCCCGCCCCGCGCAGCGCGATGCCGGCCACGGTGCGCATGGAGGAGGAGTCATCCACAATGAGTATTCGCTTTCCCATGTTTGGCGATGCTCTGCTAGAAGAAGGTGACGGTTTGCGGGGCGACGGCTTCGACCGCCAGGCCCTGGTGATTGCGGCGCTGTTCCTCGGTCGCGTAGGAACCCATGAGCTGCGCGAGCTGGTTGGTCTCCTGCGCTTGCGGCGCCGGAATGTCGCTGCCGGCCCAGTCCGTCATCTGGCCGATGCTGGACACCACTTGCGCCAGGATCTGGCTGACCCGATCCTGGAACTGCAGCTGCACCAAGGATTCCTCGACTTCATGCTTGATGGCACGACTCTGTTCCGTCGAGCGCTGCGCGGTTTCGGCAAACTGCGAAGTGCTTTGGGTGAACCGGTTCAGCACCGCGCCGATGTTGGCCTCGGAGCTGGTCACCTCACGCTGGTCCCGCTGCGCGACGATTTCGTTGGTCTCGCTGATCTTGTCCAGCGCCTCGTTGATCAGCGTGATCTTCTGGGTGATGCGCTTGCCGGTGTCGCGCGCCGCGTTGGACAGGGCGCGCACCTCGTGCGCGACCACCGCGAAGCCCTTGCCACGCTCGCCGGCGTGAGCGGCTTCGATGGCGGCATTCAGGGCCAGCACGTTGGTCTGGAAGGCGATGGACTCGACCTCGCTGGCCATGCTGCGCACCGCCTCGGTATAGGCGGCCAGTCCCCGGATCTCGTTGGCCAGCTCGTCGCGGCTCTTCTGGATGGCTCGCAGTGCATCCATCACCAGCTTCAGGTCCCGTTCGCTGTCGCGCATCTGCGCGGCGACGTCCTGGCGCCCGGCGCCTTCCTCGCGGCCCAGCGCGGCGTCCAATCGCTGCGCAATGCCCGAGAATCGTTCACTGAGCGCAACGACCGCGTCCTCGGTCTGGCCGCGGGAGGTCTCGATCTGCCGGGCCCAGATGGGCAGGGCCTCGAGCAGGGTGGCAATCCGCACCGTCGGGTCCGGCCCGGAGGGCGGTTCGCTGACGGGCGCCGGCTCCGGTATGGGCTCCACGCGCTCAATGGTCACCGGCTCGGTCTTGACGGCGCGGACGCGGCTGGAGCGCTTGCGAGGTCTAGCGGCCATGATTCGCACCGAAGGACCCCTGGGTCCGGACCTCATTGAGAAATGTGGAAAGCGTGCTGGAGACCTGATCAACCGTGAGCGGACCCACGGCGGACATGGCGGCACCGACGCGCTGAATGTCCTTGGGGCCAAGGTGCTTAAGAACATTGGCGGCGGCCTGTTCGCCCAGCGACAGCAGCAGGACTGCTGCGTCATGGACATTGGGCTGAGAAGCGTTGGCTTCAGCCACAACTGGACATCCTGGTGCGCGATGGCATCACGGACAGCGCCGGGCGCCGGAGCACGTTGAATGCTGCCTCGGCGATCCGGACAGCGAAATACGGCGGCGAATTGGCGTACCAGCTCGAAATCTGCGCGGTAATGCCGATCGGCGCGGGCGAGGCACCGGCCAAAACGGCCGGGTAACGGGAGTCGCGATGATAGAGGGCAGGGCGCATGGCAAACATCTCCAGGCAAAGCCAGTGAGTGATACCAGGCGGGGGATGGGCCCAGGGGAAGTGCCTGCCGCGGGGGGATGGCGGCGGCTGCGAGTGCGAACACTCGGCACTGACTAAGCCTCGACGCTCTTAGGGGGCGAGGCATTGCGATCAGTGCAAGGGGATCGTAAAGCCCCGGTGCGGCTTCGTATGTGACATGGACGCGCAAATTCGCCCAGGCTGTGAGAGACAGTTCAAGAAAAGGCCGCACGCTTTCGCCGCAGACGGAGCCGTCGCGCTCCATTGTCCTTATGGCAAACGCGTGATCGGTGCGGGACTTTGGGCGCGAATGGGCTTCGATAGACCCATTACTCCTCTATATAGAGGGACTCGGGTGGACGGAGCGGCCCGCAGCTGACCGCAGCGCAGCGAGCCGAACTGGCCTTACTAGAAACTGCTGAGATAGAACTGGGAGGGGGTGCTAGCGTCGCCGAATAGCGTGCCCAGGACCATGCGATGCTTTCCGTTACTGCTGTGAAACGCAAACAGGGACGCGTTGCAGATACGACTGGCCCGCCACCGTGACGTTTGGCAAGGAGTATTGTCCTGTTGCTGCAAACGAGGCGCCGTCGTAGGTATCCACTTCCGTCAGGCAGCCGGCGGGCTCCAAGGAGAAATCGCTGGCGATCTGGCGGGATTCAACTGCGAGAACCTCCTGTGCGTTGTCGGACTCGTCGACCGACGCCAAAGAATAGCCGAGGGCCTCCATATTCCCGGCCGCATAAAGGTTGACTCGGCCAATCGGCAGCTCGCCAAGGGTCGGCGCGCCAGTGGGCTGCAGATCCAATATCGAAAAGATGGAGGCACAAGCGGAATACACGGTGCCGCCGCCATCCGCAAACCAGAGGTTACCGCAAGCCGGGCTGGAGCTCAGGGAATAGTCGTAAACATAGGTAGCCGCCCCGGCGGACACATCCCATTTGGTCAAGCTGCCGGCGGATGAATAGTGATCGGAGGTGAAAAGGAACTGGGTACCAGGCTGTAGCCGGGCGTGACTGCCGCCAAACACCACGCCTTGAGTGCCACCCGTACTGAGCGTCTCGACGTTGGTCGCTATGTTGACGGAGTGGATCCACGTCCAGGAATTACCCGTCGGAATTGCGTGCACATACCCACTACATCAAGAGTGATCTTGATGAGTTGAATGATGAGCACTTTACGCAAGTTTTCCTCCCAGCCGGATCCGAAGGTTATCGAGGGGCTTCAAGAGATTGCCACTGGTGAGGGTCGTCAGTTCCGGGCCGTGCTGGGCGAGGCCATGCGTGAGTATCTGGCTCACAAGCATCAGCAGGCCCCACGCCGGCACGTCTTGGAGGCCTTTCAGGACAGTCTGAAGGAGCGTGATGAGTTGTATCGCTCGTTGGCCAGGTGACGCAGTACCTCACCGCCGCTGATGCGCTCTTCTTCCATCAGCAGCTGATCGAGCAATATGGCGGTTCCTCCGGCGTGCGCGAAGCCGGGGCTCTCGAGTTCGCCTTGCATCGGCCGCAGACCGGGTCCTTCAACGCGCTCAGTCGCGAGCCGGCCGCGCTGCTAGAAGGTCTCCTTCTGAACCACCCGTTCCTCGACGGTAATAGGCGGGTGGCGTTCGCCGTCGTCGATGTGGCTTTGCGAAACAATGACCACACGATCATCGCGGGAACCCAGGCGATCTACGACTACCTAATCACGCTGATGGAGCAGCAAACGTTCGATGTGGAACACTTGGTGCCCCGGTTGCAATCGATCGTCGAGGAACCCGCGAGCCGAAAGCTGTGGAACCGCTCAGCGCTGCTGTACACGCGGTGACGGCATTTGACGAGGCGGAGCCTGAGGCGTTCCAAATGCAGCTCATGGAATTACAGCTCGAAGAAGGTAGTGGTGCCCGCGCCATTGCGCCCCGCCAGGACGATCTGCGCGGGGCCACTCCCTCTGCCCAGTGGGGCGTTACAAGCGCGAGGCCTGGCAGGTGCGCACAGCCGTGTGTATACCGCGAAGTCACCAGCAGTGCGCGAAAGGCCTTTCAATCCGCACACCCATCAGGACCTGTGATTTGCAGCGGGACCATTCGCGTGGCGCGGTCCCGCGCGCTCCGCAGCTATAGGTAGGTTTCCGTACAGACGCCGGCCCGCGTCGGATTGATAGTTCATGGGCAGGACACCCATTCTTGAGTCGGAGTATGTGAATATGCTGGAACGCAAGCGAACCCGTGGACCACTGGGGGGTGTTGTCACCTTGTTGATGAATTGTGTCTCCGTCCATGCGGTTGGGGGGTCGGCCACATCGGCAGAACCGTCCAAGGATATGCGCGCAAAGATCGCCGATCTTCACCAGCAGATGGCCACGTGTTTGCGGTCCGATCAATCAATTGAGACTTGTCGCTTCGACATGATGAAGGCCTGTCAGCAACTGACGGTCGATCAGAGCTGCGTGGTGATGGGCATGGGCGCGCCGCATCGCAGGATGAAGGGACCTCCGGCGGGCGCTCCAAAGTACAAGTAGCGCGCAATACTCGGGCTATTGCCTACGCCGGACATCTGCGGCACTGGCCTGAAAGTCGTGCTTGGAGTTCGCTATCAATGAACAGCAACGTCCCCTCTAGACCGCGGCTGGTCCTCACCGCCCGCGGACTCGGCAAAGACTATGTAATGGGCGAGGTCGTGGTGCACGCGCTGAACGGTGTGGACCTGGACATCAATTGGGGAGAGTTTGTGGTCCTCCTGGGGCCCTCCGGGAGCGGCAAGTCCACCCTGCTAAATATCTTGGGCGGCCTCGACACGCCCACCCGTGGCACAGCGCTTTGGCGTGATCATGATTTGAGCCACGCCTCGGAAGCGCAGCTCACCCGGTACCGGCGCGATCACGTCGGTTTCGTGTTTCAGTTCTATAACCTGATTCCAAGCCTCACGGTGCGTGAGAACGTGGCGCTGGTGACGGAGATTGCCGTTGCACCGATGCGCCCCGAGGAGGCGCTCGACTGGGTCGGACTATCATCTCGCCTCGATCATTTTCCTTCCCAACTCTCCGGCGGCGAACAGCAGCGTGTGGCGATTGCACGCGCCATCGTCAAACGACCCGAACTGCTGCTGTGTGATGAGCCCACCGGTGCCCTCGATCACGAGACCGGCCGGCTGGTGCTGGAGGCAATCGTACGCATCAACGCCGAACTGGGCACCACTACCGTTGTGATTACACACAACGTCGTGATCGGACGCATGGCGGATCGGGTCTTGCACTTGATGGACGGTAAGATCGCCTCGGAGGAGCGCAATGCTGCCAAGCTGCGCCCGGCGGAACTCACCTGGTGAGCATGCTGCAACGTAAGCTTGGTCGGGACCTGGTCGGCATGAAGGGGCAGGTACTGACAATCGCGCTGGTGGTTGCCTCGGCCACCGGCGGATTCTTCGGCAGCCTGGGCACCTACCATGCGCTGCAGCGCGCCAGGGACACGTTCTATGAGACCGCGCGCTTTGCGCACGTGTTCGTCGACCTGAAGCGCGCCCCGGAGTCGGTACTGCGACAGGTGGCGGGCGTTCCCGGCGTGGTGGACGCGGAGGCCAACGTGGCGGCCTCGAGCCAGTTAATGGTCGAGGGCGTGGCGGAGCCGTTAATTGCGCGCCTGGTGGGCATCCCGCTCGGCGATGGACCGCGCCTGAACCGCCTGCCGGGCGTGATGCAAGCCGAGCCGTACCGCAGTGTTGCCGTGCAGCTTCGCGCCGGCCCTCAGGTCTATCGCACGGCCGTGTTAGGACTGAACGCGGGATCCACGCTGCGCCGAACCCTGGATGAGGCCGGGTGGCCGGTAGAGATTCCGCCTTTCGGCCCCCTGCTGTCCAGTCGCCTGGCGGAGCGGTTGAATGTGCGTGCGGGTGACTTCGTGCATGTTGAAGCGCTCGAGGGCAGTCGCATCCAGCGCGATGTGCGCGTGGAGGGGGTTGTCAAGGATCTCTTCGCGCTGGTCGGGTACATGAATCGCACCGCCCTCAATCACTTCATGGGGGAGGCGGATGCGATCTCCGCGATGGACATTCGGCTGGATCCTAAGAATAGCGGCCGGCTCTTCGTCCAAATCAAGCGAACACCCGGCATCGCCACGATTGCGATCAAGACCAATTCGCTGCAGAGCTTTCGCGGGACCTCGGCGCGCAACGTCCTGGTCTTCACCTCCATCTTCACCATCTTCGCGGCAACCATTGCCGTGTCGCGGCAACCATTGCCGTGGGTGTCGTCTATAACAGCGCGCGCATCGTCCTCGCCGAGCGCGCCTGGGAGCTCGCCAGCCTGCGGGTGCTGGGGTTCAGCCGTGGCGAGGTCTCCAGTTTCCTGCTCGGCGAGCTCGCCGTGGAAGTGATAGTGGGAATTCCGCTTGGGCTGTGGCTCGGGTGCGGGCTCGCGTTATACCTGACCGACGCGATGCACAGCGATACGTTCCGCATTCCGGTCATCATTGCGCCCAAGACCTATGTGATCTCTATTGGCGAGATCCTGGCCTCGGGACTGTTGAGTGCCCTGATTGTACGGCGCCGGAGCGATGGGCTTGATCTGGTCGGTGCTTTGAAGACACGGGAGTAGATCATGAGCCGCCGCCAAGTAGTGTGGATCGTCATTGCCGTACTTCTCCTGAGTGCATTGCTGGGCTGGGCGCTCATTCCCGCACCGATCGCGGTGGAGACGGCGACCGTGCGGCGTGCCCCCTTTGAACAGACGGTCGACGAGCAGGCCAGGACCCGTATTCGGGATCACTATGCGGTAACCGCGCCGCTCAACGGTGAATTGGAGCGCATTACGCTGCGCGAGGGGGATGATGTGGAGAGTGGCGCGTTGCTCGCTCGTCTGCATCCAGTACTGCCGGCGCTGCTGGACAATCGCACCGAGCTGGAGTTGCGTCGTCGCGTTGAGGCGGCGCGCGCCGCCAAGGAAGCCGCGGATGCGCGCGTCGCCCACAGCACGATCGCCGTGACGCAGGCGCGTCGTGAAGCGGAGCGCAGCCGACAACTGGCGACGAGCCACCTGGTTGCTGCGGCCAAGCTCGAGACGGACGAGCTCACTCTGGCCATGGCCACTCAGGAACTGGAATCCTCCCGGTCCGAAGCTCACGTTGCGCTACACGACATAGACATCGCGGTGGCGGCGTTGGCCCGCGCCCGGGCTCCCGGCGTGGGCGGTGGCGGAGTATGGGCGGTGGTCGCGCCCATTGCCGGGCGCGTGCTGCGCGTACAACAGAAGAGCGCGGGCCCGGTAAGTGTCGGCGCACCCCTTCTCGAACTCGGGGATCCCATGAATTTGGAGGTCTTGATCGAGCTGCCCACGACCGAGGCGCCTCTGGTGAGCGCGGGGGAGGCCGTGCGCCTCGTTAACTGGGGTGGTTCAGCACCCTTGAGCGGCCGCGTGCGGCGCATCGAACCCTGGGGCTTCACCAAGGTGTCAGCGCTGGGTGTCGAAGAGCAACGCGTCAACGTCCTGGTGGACATCGCCTCGCCCGGCAAGGACTGGAATACGCTGGGTGAGGGCTATCGACTGGATGCACAGATCCAGGTGTACCAAGCGCAGAACGCGTTGACCGTTCCCACCGGCGCGCTCTTTCGGTCCGGCGAGCGCTGGTTGGTGTATCTGATAGGCCCGGACCACCGCGCCCGTCAGGTGCCGGTGAGGATCGGCCATCGCAATGACCGCGATGCCGAAGTGCTGGATGGACTCAATGAGGGTGAGCGCGTCGTCGTCTACCCGAGCGATGCTCTGCGTGACCAGGCGCGCGTTGCCGTGAATCCGCTGCAAGGCGTGGGGTCATAGGCCGCCAACTGACCGGATGGCTATCGCAGGCTGCCGGATCCATCGGCCGCAATGGATCTCTTGCGCGCATGACGTGCTTAAGTGATTCTACGGATTGCCGCACGCACGCTTCCATACCATTCTCACTTTTGAGTACTCGCTTGCTTGGAAATGATTGAAGAGGCGCCAAGGTTATGCGAATGAATCAAGACTCCATAGGCTTCAGGGACCCGTGCGGCGGCGTTCCTCCGTGCACGGCGGCCACCGTTGCACGCTCGGCGAGTCGGTGTTCCAAGGCGTTGCGGATGCTTGTCACTTTGGTGCTGTTCATCGGATTCGGAAGCGTCGCCACGGCGCAGGTTGGACTTCGATTCACCGTGCCGGGCGTGAGCATTGGAATCGATATTCCAGTCTACCCGAGGCTGGTCCAGGTGCCAGGTTACCCTGTCTACTATGCCTCTGAACTTGACGCGAATTTCTTCTTCTACGACGGCCTGTTTTGGCTCTATGCGGGTGATCGCTGGTATGCGAGCGAGTGGTATAACGGTCCGTGGGAGCTCGTGGAGCCCGAGGACGTCCCGATACTTCATTTTGCGCGTTCCAGTGCATTACTACCGACGACCCCCGGCATATTTCTTCGGCTGGAATCGCCAAGCACCGCCACGCTGGGGCGAGCACTGGGGCCGTGACTGGGAGCAACGCCACCGTGACTGGAATCGGTGGGACGGGCGTTCGCTGCCTCCGCGTGCACCGCTTCCAGACTACCAACGCGCCTATCCACGCGATCATTATCCCCCACGGGAACAGCAGCAGTCGTTACGTGATCGGGATTATGGTTACCGCCCGCGCGAATCCGAGAACCGCCGGCTTTGGGGTTCCCCGCCGGCGCCCGTGCGAGAGCCCAGTCGTCGCCCACCCGCTCCGCAACGGCCCCTGACGCCAGGCCCCAATCCGCGCGCGCGCACCGCGCCAACGCCCTCGGACCATCCTCCGGGGGCCGAGCACCGCCCGGCAGCCCCGTCGACGAATCGGGCGGGCGGTGATCAACGACGCCACGTGCCAACCCCGCCCGACCGACGCGAGGCGACCGGCGCTCGACGCACGCCGCCTGATCAGCTGGGGCCGCAGCGAGCAGATCGCAGTGTTCGACCCCAGCCGCCTGATCAGCCGGGGCCGCAGCGAGCAGATCGGGGTGTTCGACCGCAGCCGCCTAATCAGCCGGGGCCGCAGCGAGCGGATCGCGGTGTTCGACCGCAGCCCCCTGATCAGCCGGGGCCGCAGCGAGCAGATCGCGGTGTTCGACCGCAGCCGCCACAACACACGGACCCATCGCGGAAGGACAAGCCCCCGAGCTGAACGGGACCTTGGGGGAGTGCCCGCGCCAATCAGGTCGATTCTGCGCTTCGTACGAAGGCGAAGCGCGTACACACAATTATGGCGTGGCCGCATCGCACCGGTTGCGAGGGGGCGGACGTACAGGTAGAGGCCGCCGGAGTTCCTTTTCAAATTCAATTCGAGGAGCTTCCCCGCAGTATCACTGAGGCAACTTTGCACCGCCGAATGATTCTCATCGCCTCAATGGATCGGGCAATTCCATGCGCCTAGGCCGCCAGCACAACGTCAGTATCAAACGCCGGTTCGCATGCCGGCGCACGTCCACACTGGCGCGCGGAACGCCGTAACGCCGCTTCACAGCGGGCCTTCCCGTTGCCGAAACCTACCATTGGGTGTCGCGTATGCCGAGCGCGTAAGAAAGATGATTGATCGCGATGTCGCCTATGAAGGAGACCACCAGAACCGTTGCGACATCCGGCCAGCTCAGGGGCGCAAACGGCGAGACTAACAATATCGCACCGACAACGAAGTCCAATTGGTCCATTGGAACCCAGGGCCGCCCCGGCGGTATTCCTTTCAGGCGTTTCACCAGGCTCTTGAGGCTATCACCCCCCATGGCACCCAAGCCAAATGCCAAGCCGAGGAGCGGCCAATTCGCGTACGGCAACAACGCTCCATCCCACGCTATTCTCGATTGCACGAAGGTTACCGTCAGCGCGACCCAGACCCCAATGCAAAACCCGACCACCGTCTTGTGAGCACCCAACCACCGTCGGCTTATCGGACGGTTCCACCCCCGCCAAAAGCGCGTAAACGGCGGCGCCATGTTTGCCAGATAGGCCGGCAGCATCAGGTACAATAGCTGCAGAACATGCCGGACCGTCGGGACAAGAATGGCGTTGCTATTCAATTGGCCTTGATCGGCCCATTGAGAGGGGCATCAGATTTCTCCAGCCGAGCCTTGGCGCCACACGGCAAGTGCGACCGCCAGGATGACGGGACCGACGAACACTCCCACGAGCCCGGTCGCCGCAACACCGCCGATGACCCCGAAGATGACGATAATGAACGGTACTTGGGTCGCGTTACTGATCAGTAGCGGCCGAAGTACATTGTCCGTCGGATGTACCAGCAAGAAGCCCCACCCCATCATGATGATCGCCTTAATGAGGTGCCCGGTGAGAAATAGATAGACGCTGACCGAGCCCCAGACGAGGGCGGTCCCCAAAACCGGGACGACTGACAAGGCGCCAGTGAGCGTGCCCAGCAATACCGCGCCGTGAATTCCGAGAATGGCATAGCCAAGTCCCGCGATCAGGCCTTGAGCGAACGCCGTCGCCAGGAACCCATACATGACGGCACGGGTCATTGCCCCGGCGGTATTCAGATAGGAGTCCAGTCCGTTGCCAAAGAAGCGCAGCACGAACACTCGGCTTTGACTCACCAGACGATGTCCGTCTCGAAACAGGAAGAAGATCATGAACATTACGAGAAGCAGCTTCCCCATGCTGCGCCCGAAACCGCCCGCCAACCCCGCCAATTCACGGGCCCATGACTGAATCCAATCTGCGATCTGCGCGTCCAGCGCGTTGGGTTCCCGGGCCAGTTGGCCAAATAACAGCTGTAACTGATCGCCCAGCCACGGAATACCGCGAATGAATTCCGGCAGCACCGGCGCGGATGCAAGATAGGTCACAAGAATTCGATGGGCAGCAATCAACTCCGTGCACACCATTGCCAACAACCACAGCACTGGGAGAATCACGACGCCCATGAGCATCGTTGTCATGCAGAATGCCGCGGCGTTCTCAAATCGACCGAGCGGGCGGCGTACCAAACGATAGAGCGGCCAGCTGACATAGGCCAGTATTGCCGCCCACGTAATCACCGACAGGAGGGACCACAGGACCACAATGCAAGCGCAACCCAGTCCAACCAAGAGGATGAAAAATGACCCCCGCTTCGCGTCGAGCGCTGCGTGCGTTGATTCTGGATCCATATCCGCCCTGGCGACTCAGTTGTGGCTAGATGAACGCCAACGCCTTTGATGCTGGGCGAACAGACGCGGAAAAGGTAGACCGGTAAATACGGTCCAGGTAGGTAGAAACTCTGATGCGCCGCCGCCCCGTGCAATGTCAGTTTAGAAGATAATTCATACGGTTGACGCAACGTGACCAATAGATCGTCTGCCAATCACGGCATGCGCCGGCGGGCGGCTGCGTGTATCACCCCACCTGGGTGGGGCCGGATTTCCTTCACAAGACCGGCGCTGCTCTGCAGGCATAACCACATCGCAGTCGCGCAGGCACACGGCCAACGCGCTACGAGCCGATTCTGACCGCCACGGGAATCCCGGAGAGTCTTTGCAGTAATGCCCGACGGCGCGCCAACGGCCACCAGTCATACAACAGCGCCTCAGTGGGACGCCATAGCGCAACCCATCCGAGTATCAGCAGGCCTTCGCCGAGAATTGGGTGATCAATGATCGTGGAACGGGTGGCAAGCCCCCCTCGAAGCGCCAAGCACGCCATTAACACCGTGAAACCAATGATGAAGCTGATCGCGCCGTAATGAACCAATCGCACAATATCGCTTCGCGACTGGCTTGCGCGGTATGCGAAGTAGTGATGCACAGCATCCCCCAGCGTCAGGGCTGCCTCACTTTCGGCCTCCGATTTCGGCAGATGAACGATGAGACGGACCGGGCGATGGGTGCCGGCTTCACGGCAGGCTTCCAGCAGATATTCCTCAGCCGCTGCGTCGAGGTCCTTCTCGCGAAAGGGCGCCGGGTCAAGCGTGTGGAAGAGCTGGCGAACCTCCCGCAGGCGGATTTCGACTAATGTATGGTTACCCTCACGACGATAGATGGGCTGAACGTGTTCCGATGCCATTACAAGCTCTCCTTGTGGATCGTGCGCAATTCCGGCCCGGGTATGCATCCGGTACTCACCGGTGCTGATACATCAACCGGTCTGCTGCGCGCAGGTGGAGTGTAGACAATTGCTTCATCGTCCCGATAGCCGCTGACTCTCATTCCGGCGCGCGCGCCGTCGTTGTCAAGGCGAGCACCGTGTAAAGACATTATGAACATGGCGCCGACCACACTGCTTGGATAGGCTGTTGCGCTAGGGAGCGGGCTGCTCATTGGTGTCGAACGGGAGCGACGGAAGGGCTCCGGCCCCCGCCGGGCCCTGGGCGGCATTAGCACATTTTCACTGGTCGCGCTTGCCGGCGCCGTCGCCAAGGCTCTCCAGGAGCCTTGGCTGATCGTCATCGGGACGATCTTCATCGGTCTGCTCACACTCGCCTGGTACCGGCGCATTCGCAGCTCGGATCCTGGCGTCACGACTGAAGTGGCGGTCCTGGTGACCTACCTGCTCGGGCTGATCGCCATTGAGCACCCAATGGTCGCGGCTGGCGGCGCCGTGGTCGTGACCGTGTTGCGCGCGGAGCGGCGGCGTTTGCATGAGTTTTCGGTCCATTCACTGTCGGAAAGTGAACTGCGCGACGGCCTGATCTTTGCAGCGGCCGCGCTGATATTGCTGCCGCTGTTGTCGAACCAGGCGGTCCCGTGGCTTGCGGGTGGCAATCCGCGGCGGTTGGTGGTGCTATTTTTGGCCCTGCAGGCGACCGGATACGTGGCGTCGCGCGCCGCCGGCCCGCGTATCGGCCTTGCGGTGTCGGGATTGGCGGCGGGATTTGTTTCAAGTACCGGCACCATTGCGGCGCTTGGCACGCGCTCCCGTCAATCATCGGCACTGCGCGCCCCGTGCGTAGCCGGCGCCCTGTTTTCGGCCGTCGCGACAGTGATCTTGCTAGCCGTGGTCGTGCTCGCCGTGTGCCCGTCGGCCTTGCTTAGTCTCGCTCCCTCGCTCGCCTGTGCGCTCGCGGTGATCGTTTGCGTGGCATGCCTTAGCCTGTGGCACCAACGCGGCAAGCCAGCTCCGGAGCTGCCTAAAGGTCGAGCATTCAGCCTGCTGTACGCCCTGGGATTCGCGGCAAGCCTCACGGGCGTAACGGCGTTGGTATCTGTCGCAAGCAAATACTTCGGTACGAGTGTTGTTGGGGTAACGGCCGCCGTCGCCGGGGCGTTTGACGTTCATGCCTTGGCAGCGTCAACGCTGTCGCTGGTCGCGAACGGTACCCTGGCGATCGGCACGGCGCGCTTATCGATCCTCGCGGCCCTGTCCGCCATCACACTGAGCAAGGTGATTGCAGCGTTCGGAGCCGGGGGATGGGCGTATGGTATTCGCGTCACAATAGGCCTCCTCGCCACCTTGGCCGGTGCCTGGGCTCCGTTGTGGTGGGTAACATGAACAAGGGATGTGCAGGCGAGAATTCATGAAGATTTCGTTTCTGGGTGCAACGGGCACCGTTACAGGCTCAAAGTACCTTATCGAAAGTGCCTCGCGACGCATCCTCGTTGATTGCGGCCTGTTTCAGGGATTCAAGCAATTGCGCCTGCACAACTGGCAGCCGCTGCCCATCAGGGCGGGAACGATAGACGCCGTCATCTTGACCCACGCGCATATCGATCACAGCGGGTACCTGCCGCTGCTTGTCCGTCAAGGGTATCCCGGGCGAGTGCACTGTACGCCGGGCACGCGCGATCTACTGGAAGTACTGCTGCGAGACAGTGCGTATTTGCAGGAAGAGGAGGCGCGGTTCGCCAATAAGCACGGCTATTCAAAGCATCACCCCGCATTGCCTCTTTACACTCAAGAAGACGCGGCTGCAGCGCTCAAGCGCGTGTCGGTGACGGACTTTGAAAGGGACTTCGGTCTAGCGGGCGATGTGACGTGTCGCTTTACGGTGGCAGGACATATGCTTGGCGCCTCGATTGTCCATCTCACCACGCCGGAGGGCCGAGTAGTGTTCGCGGGTGATCTTGGGCGTCCGCATGATCCGATCATGCAATCGCCCGGTATCCCGGCAGCGGCAAGGCATCTGGCAGTTGAATCCACCTATGGTGACCGGACACATCCAACAGTGGATTCCGAGGCGGAATCGGCAGAGCCGATCAATGCGGCGGCCGGTCGCGGCGGCGTAATTGTCATTCCCGCATTCGCGGTGGGTAGGGCGCAAATGATCCTTCATTTCATTGGGCGGCTGAAAAGGCGCGGCGCCATTCCCGATTTACCGGTGTTTTTGAACGGCCCGATGGCTGCTGCCGCCATGCGCATCTATCTCGCCCACCAGGGCGAATATCGGCTGTCGCCAGCCGAATGTGCCGCCATGGCAGCGGTGGCGACTGTTATCGATTCTGTTGAGGAGTCCAAAGCGTTGAACTTGCGCGCGGACCGATGTTGATCATCGCGGCCAGCGGCATGGCGACCGGGGGCCGCGTCCTGCATCACTTGGAGGCGTTCGCCGGCGATCCGAAAAACCTGATTCTCCTTGCGGGTTTCCAGGGCGGCGGAACGCGAGGAGCATCGCTATTGGCCGGCACGAAGACGATTCGGATTCACGGACACCGCGTGGATGTACGTGCGGAAGTGCGTCAACTAACGGGTGCGTCCGCCGATGCGGATGCCAATGAGCTGTTAGCGTGGATGGGCCGGTCTGTCTCCCCGCCTAAGATCACGTTCATAACGCATGGCGAGCCGGCCGCGGCAGATGCATTGCGGCAGCGAGTCGAGCGAGATCTGGGATGGGAATGCGTGGTTCCGGAATATATGCAGTCCATTGAGCTGACCGCCGGCACGCAGCAATGAGATGACGGGCGGATGGGACCCCGGGCGATTTCGTCGGCGTTCAATGAGACCTATAGCGTCGCCGTGACATTGGAATCTGTGGCGGCTGCATTGGCAAGATGACTCGTTAAAGGCTGGTATGCCGAACAACGGCCTGCGAACCCCTTGCGCGTGCCGGACGATTGCCGAAGGAAAGTGGATGGGATGCATGCTGCCTGCCGCGACCGATTCGGCGGTGGCATCGTAGACCGCCTCAAGAGAACCGCGTAGCACGACGGCAATAGTGGAGGTCTAAGTGTATTCACGTACAGACATTGGTTTTGGGAGTGTATAGCGTCGGGCTCTTGAGTATTGGGAGAAGATGTTATGCGAGCGCCCAATTGGGGAATTGTGATCGGGTTGTTGGCCGTCAACCATGCGCTGTTTGCAGCGGATTCAGTGATGACGGCGGCACAGGGACGGTTCAAACCCATTCCGGTGAGTGCACCCGAGTTGCCGGGCAATCCCGCGACGCCGGCCAAGATCTTGCTCGGGAAGATGCTGTACTTTGATCCGCGGCTGTCCGCCAGTCATGCGATCAGCTGTAATTCCTGCCACAACATCGGACTCGGCGGGGTCGATGACCAAGAGACATCCATCGGACACCGCTGGCAGCGCGGCGGCCGAAATGCGCCGACGGTGTTCAACGCCGTATTCAATACGGCGCAATTCTGGGATGGCCGCGCCAAGGATCTCGAGGCGCAGGCGGGCGGCCCGATGGTCAATCCGGTGGAAATGGCGTCCCCCACGGCGCATGTGGCTGAACAACTGGCAGCGATTCCAGGCTATGTGAGCGCTTTCCAGTCGGCATTTCCCGGCGCAACTCCAGCCGTGACGCTGCAGAATGCGCAGCGTGCGATCGCGGTATTCGAAGCGACGTTGATCACTCCCAATGCTCCCTTCGACAAGTACCTTAAGGGAAACGCGGCCGCGCTCAATGACACCCAGCTATCCGGTCTGAAGTTGTTCATGGACAAAGGTTGCGCGGCCTGCCACAACGGCATCAATGTCGGTGGTGGTCAATACGCGCCGTTCGGCGTGGTGGAAAAGCCGGGAGCCGCATTTCTGCCCCCTGAGGACAAAGGGCGCTTCATGGTCACAAAGACCCCCAGTGATGAGTACGTATTCAAGGTACCCACGCTGCGCAACATTGCGCTTACCGCGCCGTACTTTCATACCGGAAAGGCCTGGGACTTGCGCCAGGCGGTTGCTGTGATGGGGACGAGTCAGCTGGGCGCCAATTTGTCCGAGGTCGAAGTCGATCGGATAACCGCCTTTCTCGGCAGCCTGACCGGGGAAATTCCGACCATCATCTACCCGGCACTGCCCCCTGGGGTGGCGTCGACTCCCAATCCGGAACCCTGAGTGATGAATCGGCCTCACGTGGATAGTTGCATGAAAGCCATTGTCATTGGTCTGGCTCTGGCTCTGGCTTTGCCGGTGCCGCTGTATGCGGCGGCCAATTCGGTACTGGACGGCTATCGCGTGGCCGCCCAGCAGGAATCGCCGGGCTTCAAGGAGTTCTCGGCAGCGCGAGGCGAGACATTGTACCGATCAAAAGTAGGTGACGGGGCCTGCGCGATGTGTCATGGCGCGTCGCCAAGAGAGGCGGGCAAGCATGCCACCACCGGCAAGAGCATTCTGCCGATGGCGCCAGCCGCGAATCCGGCGCGCTTCACCGATGCCGCCAAGGTCGAGAAATGGTTCAAGAGAAACTGCAACGATGTCTTGAAGCGCGCCTGCACCGCCACGGAGAAAGGCGACTTCATTACCTACATGTTCTCGATCAAATAGGAGAATGCACTATGCGCGCCACCTTCTGGCGGAGAGTCATCAGTTGGGGGCAATTTGCCGCCTGGCTATTGCCGCTCTCGGCAGTCGCGCAAGGGGCGCGAATTTCAGTCCCACCCATCCCGGCAAATGCCAAATGGCAGCAGGAATGCACCAGTTGCCACATCGGTTATGCGCCGCGCCTGCTGCCGGCGGCGTCCTGGCGCAAAGTGATGGCCGGTCTTGATAAGCACTTCGGCGCCGATGCTTCAATGACCCCGGTCGACACCGAAGAGATTACGGCCTATCTGGTGAAGTTCGGCAGCAATCGATGGAGCGGCGCAGCCACGCCGTTGCGAATCACGGAGACAGCAGGTTTCAAGCGCCAGCATGGTGGCAGCGAGTTGCCGGTCGGCGTGTGGGCCCGGCCTTCGGTGAAAAGCGCAAGCAATTGCCAGGTTTGTCATAGCGGCGCGGATAAGGGCGACTTTAACGAAGACGCGGTCAAGATCCCGAATTGACGGCCACTTGTGGCGATCGGAATGAAGCGCCATTTGATCTGGGACCTGCCCACGCGCCTGTTTCATTGGCTGCTGGTTGTGAGTTTCGCGGCCGCTTGGTTGACCAGTGGATCGGATCGGTGGCTGTCCGTGCATTCGTTCTTTGGCTCTCTAATGCTGGGTTTGATCGCGTTTAGACTGGTCTGGGGAGTTGTTGGCGGCCACCACGCGCGCTTCGCTTCCTTCGCCTACAGTCCGCGGGCGGGGTACATGTATCTGCGGAACCTGCTTGCAGGTGGCGCCGGCAGGTACCTTGGGCACAACCCAGCGGGCAGCCAGGCGATTTATCTGTTACTCGGTCTCGGCGTGATTGTCGCTGTCACCGGCATCTTCGTGCAGGGCGCGGAGGAGCAACAATTGGTTGGCGCCGGGGTTACAGGCATCGCCGGCGGAACGATCATCAAGCAAGGCCATGAATGGGCCGCGTACCTGATGTTGGCGGTGGTCGCCGGACACTTGGCGGGCGTGGTCATTGATAGCTGGATAACGAAGGAGAATCTTCCGCTATCCATGGTGACGGGCCTAAAGGAGGCACCGCTCGATATCCCCGTGACAGTGCATTCCCGCCGCGTCGCTGCGGCCCTGCTGACGGCGGTGGCCGCCTTCGCGCTGTGGTGGTTCTTGTATGCCGTGCCGGCGCCGGTGGCAAGACTCCTCGGAGGAGCCGCTGCAACAGACGAAGGACCGCGCGTGGCCTTCACGAGTGCGGCGCTTGCGGACAATCCGACTTGGCGCGAGGAGTGCGGAGCCTGTCATTTGGCGTTTCATCCAAATCTGCTGCCGGAACGCTCTTGGCGTGCGCTGATGGCGGGCCAAGCCTCCCACTTCGGCTCGGATCTCGCCTTGGATGCGAGAATGCAACAGACAATTCTTGGATTTCTAGTCGCGAATGCAGGAGAAAGGAGCTCACGAGAAGCTGCCTATAAAATCCGCCGCTCCATCCCGGCGTCCGAGACACCATTGCGCATTACGCAGAGTCCGTATTGGCAGGCCAAGCACAGGGACATCAAGGCCTCGGTCTGGAATCAACCCAACGTCAAGAGCAAGGCAAACTGCTCCGCGTGCCACCTCGATGCCGAAGCGGGCCTGTACGAGGACTCTGCCATGCGAATTCCACCTTAACCGGGTCGGTTAATGATCGGGGGTGCATTGTTGCGATACTCGCGCACCGGGGTTCAACGTGCGCGCGACTGCGACTTTACCGATCTTTTCGGATGCGGCGGGGTGGTCCGCAACTCCCGCCCGGGATTTGCTGGAAGTGCCCGCTACAAATTGGTTTCAAAATGCTTCCGACGCCTGAAAATCATCACGGTGAGTCCTAGCGTCAGCAATACCACGGCAAATGCGACGAAGAGCCAATTGTGTAGTGCCCCAAACACCCAGTGAATTGCGTTATGAAATTCGTTCATGAACAGTCCCTCTCGAATACCTACGGCGAAATACTATTGCCAATCTGAGTCACCAAAGGAATGAGCCTGCACTCATCCACGCACGCGCGTCATCCGTAGTTTCACGTAAGCGATTGGAGCAATTTATGAGTTGATGAGGGGACCGATGGCGTTTCACATGGCATCGTTAGGGTAGGGCGGGCGCACTTGTGGACGGCCCTGTCTACGTAGACAATAATGGGTAGGCCAGGCCACAGCGACATCAACGCCGCAGTCCGGTATCGACCCAATCTCAAGAGCAAGGTAAAACGGCATCGCGTGCCACCTCGATGTCGAGGCCGAACTGTCTGGAGGCTTTGCCATGCGGATGGCACTGTCGGAGTACGGCGTCGCCTTCCGACAAGGGACGCACTCCTATCTTCTGGCGAAGGCCGTCCGTCGCGGCGGGCCGTGAATAGGAGGGTATCGCTGCCGACGATTCAGGACCTGGCATCGTCATATGCGAATCTGCCCGCTCCTTCAGCGCTTCGCTACTGGGTGGCGAAGAAAGTCCGGAGCGCCAGCTTCGCCGAATCCGCAACTGCCACGACTGCCAACGACGCGCCTCGGAAGCGCCGGACCCGTCGAAGAGGCGCCCCTTCACGTTCACAGCTGCTCACACCTAGGGGCGCGAACCCAGCGTTACATCCATGTTCTTGCCGTCGGGCAGCTGACAGGTGCCTTGAGCCCCCCCGGCCAACCCATTGGACGGGTGAATCAGTCGAAAGCGACAGCGCAGATGCCCTCCGTTCGGCGCGTGCAGATTCGCCAAGACACGACCGCTGTAGTACTGGCCGAACTGCGGCCCCGCATTCGCGCCCCAGTACGGCCAGCCGCCCCAGGGTCGATACCATCCATCCCACAGGGGGCTGAGCCGATCAGTGCGAATATCCTGCGTGATTTGAAAGTATTCCCCCGTGAATGACTGCCCATCTGCAAGCTTGGCGGTGAGGGTACCGGACACATTGTCGGTACTCGTCCAGTCGAACGTCACGGGCGTGAGGCCTTCACGCACCGTACCGGAGCCGGTTCCAGTGGTGGTACAGGCAGCAATACAGAGCGCGGCAAGTGAGCCGAGCATTCCGACGCG
The DNA here is from genome assembly GCA_963726995.1 of uncultured Pseudomonadota bacterium. GTDB lineage: Bacteria > Pseudomonadota > Gammaproteobacteria > Steroidobacterales > Steroidobacteraceae > DAIDKA01. Next base: position 618,982 of record CAVSEP010000004.1, on the reverse strand, counting down.
GATTCTAATTGTCATGGTGATGTCTCCAATGTCCCAACAAGCTGGTTTGCAACCTACGCAATGCAGCGGCAGCTGGGTATTCGTAGTTTACGCACCCGGATCGCGGCGCAGCACGAGACGCCTCAAGCCCGGTTCGGGCCCCCGTGCCCGCCCGCACCTGCCTCCTCGCCGGCGCTGCGGCGACACTTAACGCAATTCTCAAGGTCGCGAATCTCTTCCTCCAGATGCTGTACCGCAGCCCGCACAACATGCTCAGCATTGGGGTGATGCCGATTCCGCCGGCGACGAGCACGCCGGGCACACGGGAGTCGGAGTCGATGCAGAAGTGGCCGGATGGCGGCTTGACATTGAGGAGCGTCCCTTGCTGGACATAGTCCTGCCGGTAGTTGGAAGCGGCACCGGGCGGCACATCCGGTCTGTCGGGGGGCGCGAGGGCGCGTTTGACCGTGATGCGATAGCTCCTCGGATTGGGCAGATCGGACAGCGATTAGCAGCGTGTGACCGTGCGCTTCGGGGCAACTGGTAACTGCAGTATAAGGTACTGTCCCGGCCTGAATGACGGGAGCGGGCGCGCGTCGACGGGCTCCAAATAGAACGAACATCTTGTGTGGCCGCGATCCTCGAATTCACATCGCACGACGCGAAACTCGCGCCAGCCCGACCAGGCGACAGGGGCGGACTTGGTGCCTGCAAGAATCTGCGCGCGGTGCTCTCCCGCTGCCCCGGCACTTCGCCGCCATAGTGCGAAGCCGACGAACATGGCAAGCTGCAACAGCACCGCCGCGCAAATGTAGGCCAGAAGGACCGGAGCGGTCATAAGTCTCTATCGCAGTTGTTGCCCACGCGGACTATGAGCGACCAGGGCGAAAACTGATGTGCGTATTTGCCCTGAGGGCACTTTGATACCTGCGCCGGTGCACGAGCGCTCGGGCGCCTACCTGTCAGGTTCGGCGTGCTCTCGATCAGGGCGCCAGCGACCGAACCCCCAGTTGACGACCTGAAACCACAGCAGGCTTACGACGGTCACACCGACGCCCGCCAGGAGGATAGGCGGCGTCGGTCGCGCGAACCCAAAAAGGCGACCGATCACCGGAACCCCCAGCACGCACATGAGTAGGATCAGCGTGGCCACCGTGATCCAGATGAAGGAGGCGTTGGAGGTTAAGTGGCTGCGCCAGCGCGCGTGTCCCCACGCACGATTGGCCTGGATCAGGCCGAGGTTCGACAGCACCAGCACCATGAACATAACGGCGCGTGCCATGTCGCCTGAGTTCGTGGCGGATCGAACGACGCCGTAGACGGTCAGCAGCAGCACGAGCAGGCCGGTTCCCTGCCACAGGCCACGCGTGAGCACCGTCGAGTCGAACAGCCGTTGGTCCGGATGCCTCGGCCGCGTGGTCATGGCGTTGCCTTCCAGAGGCTCGGCCTCGAATACCACCGAGCAGGCCGGGTCAATAATCAGTTGTAGGAACAGGATGTGTACCGGCATCAGCAGCATCGGCCATCCGATGACCACCGGCACGATTGACAACCCGACAATCGGAACGTGCGCGGCCACCACAAAGACGATGGCCTTGCGCAGATTGGCGAAGACGCGACGTCCGTATCGTACTGCGGTCACCAGGGAGGTGAAGTCATCGTTCAGTAGAACCAATGCGGCGGCCTCTCTTGCCACGTCCGTGCCGCGAGCGCCCATCGCCACGCCAATGTTCGCGGCTTTGAGCGCGGGCGCGTCATTGACGCCGTCGCCGGTCATCGCGACCACCTCGCCACGTGCGCGAAATGCCTGAACGAGGCGCAGCTTCTGTTCGGGCTGAACACGACAAAAGATGTGACTGTCGGCAAGCCGCGCCTGCAGTTCAGGATCGCTTAACGCGGCGAGTTCCGTGCCGGTGATGGCACGATCGGCAGGTAGTCCCACCTGCCGCGCAACGGAAATTGCGGTGACGGGATGATCGCCGGTCATCATCACGACCCGTATCCCGGCTGCATGACACTCGGCGATGGCCGCGGGGACATCAGGGCGAACTGGATCCTCCAGCGCGATCAGGCCGAGAAATTCGAACTCGAAATCGTGCTGGGTTCCTGGCAGAACCGCCGCCTCGAACGTTGCCCGTGCGACTCCGAGTACCCGTAGCCCATCCCCCGCCATGGCGGCGACCTCGGCCGCGATACTCGCGCAGCGCGCGGCGTCCAGGTGACACAGATCGAGCATGCTTTCCGGCGCGCCCTTGGCAGCGACCATCCTCGCGCGCCTGTCCGGCGACTGCCACACCCGGGACATCGCCATCATCTCGCTCGATAGAGGATAGTCATCGATCAGAGTCCAATCGGCGTGCAGATGCTCCGTGTCCGCCAATAGGTCCTTGCCCGCCGCACTGATTGCGGTCTCCATCGGATCGAAAGCGCGCCGATGACTCGCCAGCACCGCAAACTCCAGGACCTCGTGTAGGGCCTCCTGCAGCGGCGCGTGCCCGGCCTTCGTGATGTCGTAAGTTGCGCGCTCCGACCAGACCTTGCGCACGGCCATGCGATTCGCGGTCAAGGTTCCGGTCTTGTCGACGCACAGCACCGTAGTGGCGCCGAGCAGCTCGACCGCCGGGATACTGCGTGCCAGGACTCGCTCTCTGGCCAAGCGCCAGGCGCCAAGGCTCAGAAACAGAGTCATCACCACCGGCAGTTCCTCGGGCAAGACGGCCATCGCGAGCGTGAGGCCGGCCAGTAAACTGTGCAGCCAGTCGCCGCTCGATAACCAATAGGCCAGTGCGAGTGCGCTCGCCAAGGCAAGGCCCACGACAGCGACGCGCTTGACGATGCGACGGGTTTCACGCTGAATCGGCGTGCTTTCTGCGCCGATGTTCTCGAGGGACTTACCGATGCGTCCCAGGGCGCTGCGTACGCCCGTGGCGTACACGCAGCCGCGCGCGGTACCTCGAGTAACCAGTGTCCCCGAGAACACGTTTACGGCCTCGTCGACACCGGGCGCGCCCGCGGCGCCGGCGGTCATTGGGCCTGACTGCTTGAGAACCGGGGCCGACTCACCGGTCAACAAGGACTCGTCGACCGCGAGGTTGGAGGCTTCGAGCAGGTGTATGTCCGCCGGGACGCGGTCTCCCTCAGCAAGCAGCACGATATCGCCGCACACCAGCTCGCGCCCGACAATCCGCAGCGCCTGTCCGTCGCGCACAACCAGGGCGCGCGGGCTCGACAGGTCGCGCAAGGCCTCGAGTGAACGCTCGGTGCGCCGTTGCTGGACGAACGTGATGGCCATGACGACGAAGACAAATGCCAGCAGCATGAGGGCTTCACGCCGATCTCCCAGCCCCATGTAGATCGCCCCGCATGCCACCAGCAGCAGGAACATCGGTTCCGATGCGACCTCAAGAAGCAGCCGCAGCACGCCGCGAGGTCTGGAGACCGGCAGCTCGTTCGCACCCAGCTGTTCGAGACGTTGCAGCGCTTCCGCCTGGGTCAGACCAACAACGAGGGACGTTGCTTGCGGCTGCATGTTCAGGACCTGGGGCATTCCGGAACAACCAACACGTCACACGGCGCACGGGCCACGGTATGTCGCGTGACGCCGCCCAGGAAGAATTCACCGATAGGCGAGTGTCCATGTTTGCCCATCACGATCAGATCGGACCCCAGTTCGGCCGCCTTCGCCGCAATGAGCATCTTTGCATTACCGGACTCCACGGAAAAGGTGGTGCAAGCGCCAATCGCCTCATTGCTGTTCCGAAGGCGCTCCATGTTGGCCAGTGCCTCATCGCGCCAGTCGTTGCATGACCGCGCGAGGTCACCGCCGGGCGCATCCCCCGGACCCAGTTCGCGCACGCACGGAACGTCGTAAGCGTGAAAGACCAGCAGCTCCGCGGTCGGTGCGAGCTGCTGCGCGAATCGGAGCGCGCTGATCGAGGGCTCGGAAAAGTCCACCGGCACGATGACCCGGCGGTACGCGCATGCCGCCTCTTGTCTGGCCACGAGCATGGGGCGTCGGGACTTTCGCAGCAGTCGGTCGGCTGTCGTACCAATGAGCAAATCTGTCAACTGGCGCGATCCATGTGCGCCGACCACGAGAAGGTCCGCGGATTCCGCGGCGGCGAGCAGTTCGTCCAGTAGGTTGCCCATGCGCGTACTGCACTCGGGAGCGGTGTCGACGATGGAGCGGAGCTCCTCGCCTATCACCTCCAGGCGACGCGTGGCGTCCGCGAGATTGTGCTGCTCGACGTAAACCGAGGCGCGAAAGATCAAGCCGAACTCGCTCATGGAAAGCGCCGGCAGAATATGCAGCAGCCGCAGGCTGGTCGCGTGGTCTCTCGCCAGGAGTGCCGCCCGGTGCGCTGCCCGTGCTGCGCTCGCGGAGAAATCGCTGGCTGCGAGAATCGCTTTGATCGTACTCATTGAGGCCTCCCGCTGCTTATGCACGGAGTGGGTCTACCCTGCCACGGGGCCACTTAGCGGTTCTGTGATTTGAACGACGGCAAGAAAACCCAAAATGCACCGATAGTCGCCTCCGCACCAGTGCACGATGCGCTGCCCTCCGCAGCAAGGCAACTACGTACTTTCCCGGGTATCTCTCGCGAGGGGTCGGACAGACAATTCGCATGGATGCATTGGCCGAGCGGTCGTCGTCTGTATCAGGGAAATCGGCCGCGTAGTGGTGGGCCGGATCAATGCGAAGACGGCCGCCATCGTTGCGGTACAATCGGTGCAAACACAGCGCAACAGACCAGGCCGCCGCTGCCGACGATGTCCAGGGAGCCCGCCTGTAATACCCGCTTGGGCACAGGGGATCGATGCAAGAACGTGAAGGCGGAGAAAGCCCGGGACTGCGCGGCACGCTGCGATTGCGCCGGCTCGGAATTGATACCTATCAGGAGGCAGTCGTCTATATGACGCGTGACTGCCACGTGTGCCGCGCGGAGGGATTTGCCGCGCAGTCGCGCGTACAGGTGACTCTCGGGGGGCGTCATTTGATTGCTACCGTGAACGTGGTGTCGAACTCGTTGCTGGGGCATGGAGAGGCGAGCCTTTCCGAGAGCGCCTGGCGCGCGCTCGGCGCGCAGGAGGGCTCGCAGGCGCGGGTCTCCCATCCCGATCCGCTCGAATCGCTGAGCATCTTGCGCTCGAAAGTGTATGGTCAGCGTATCGAGCTACCCGGTTGGCGCGAGGTGCTTGCGGACGTTGTTGAGGGGCACTATTCGGAGCTGCATCTGGCTGCGCTCGTCACCGCCTGCGCGGGGGATAGACTCGATCTGGCCGAGACGATCGCACTCACGCGGGCCATGGTTGAAGGCGGCGTGCGCTTGCAATGGCCGAACTCGCGCATCGTCGACAAGCATTGCGTGGGTGGCCTGCCCGGAAATCGCACCACGCTTATCGTGGTGCCAATCGTCGCAGCGGCGGGGTTGACGATTCCGAAGACCTCGTCGCGTGCCATCACTTCCCCTGCGGGGACTGCTGACACCATGGAGGTCCTGGCACCGGTTGATCTCACCATTGAGCGCATGCGGTTCGTCGTGGAGCAGGAAGGAGGCTGCATAGTCTGGGGTGGCAATGTGCGCCTGAGCCCTGCGGATGATCTGCTGATTCGGGTGGAACGCCCGCTGGATTTCGATAGTGAGGGGCAGCTCGTGGCTTCGGTGCTCTCAAAGAAGATCGCGGCGGGCTCGAGCCATATTCTGATCGATGTTCCGGTGGGACCGACCGCGAAGGTGCGCTCGGCACAAGCCGCTCGGGGGCTGGGGCGGCGGTTCGAAGCGGTCGCCCGTGCGCTCGGGGTTCAGGCGAGGATATATGTTAGCAATGGGATGCAACCGGTCGGACGGGGCATCGGTCCAGCGCTGGAGGCACGGGATGTTCTGGCGGTCCTTCGAGGCGAGGCCAGTGCGCCAGCAGATCTGCGCGAACGCGCCCTGAGCCTTGCCTCCGAGGTGCTGCAGTTCGTGCCCGGCGCAGTGCCCGGCGCCACCTTGGACCTGGCCCGCCACCTACTGGACTCCGGGGCGGCGTTGCGGAAGTTCGAGGCGATCTGCACCGCACAAGGCGGTCTGCGCGAGCCGCCGAATGCACCACTGACGCGCGCGGTGACAGCAACGCGAAGCGGCCGGTACGTTGCGCTCGACAACCGGCGCCTTGCGCGAGTCGCGAAGCTCTCCGGGGCACCGCGCGCGAGTTCCGCGGGTGTTGACCTCCATGTACGGCTGGGCCAGCGGGTCGTGAGGGGAGAGCCGCTATACACCGTACACGCGGAAGCGCTTGGGGAGCTTGAGTATGCGTTGGCTTATGCCGCACAGCATTCGGACATTGTGTTCGTTGAGGGTTCGTGACGACCATGTTGCTCTGATGGCGTCGACGGCGCCAATGGCCGGATTGCCTGGGTGCACCAACCGGGCAGTGCACCCAGGCGACGGGTCATTTCGGTGTTGATGTTGCGTGCTTCGCTTCGGCGGCAGCGATCGCCTGGTGTGCCTGTCCCATCGCCCCGTCAACGGCGCCCTTGGTGCATGACACGCGGTCACCCTTTACTAGTGGCATCAGTCGGTCGAGTTCGTGACACACGGCCCGGGCGCGCGCGTGAATGCGCTCTTCGAGGACTGCCGCGCCGCCATGTGTACTGAGATCCAAATCGGCGTATCCCACTGACCAGGTCAAAGTGAGGTGTTCGATCGGTGCGCCGCTTGACGACCGACCGACGACCGTCCTTTTGATGGCTTCGTGGCCCATCCGCGTGGCCGTCACCGTGATTTCCTCGATCTCATCGGCGGCCACCGCGGCACCGGCAAACATCACGGCCAGGATCAAGATGGGGTGTAGGTGCCGTGTGCGGCTTGTGCGATGTCGTAGCGTCATGACAGTTACTCCTTATCCTCGGTACGGGGTAGAAAGCCTAGATGCGGAGTGGGAAGTGCGCCATAGGGAATTCTACGGACCTGGTTTAGGAAGCGCCCCTGGGACGAGGCGATCGAATGCCTTTTGTGAATAGGATTCAAGTTGCGCGCAGTTTGTTGACGGCGATGCGTCCGGCTCGCAACGTGCTCACGACTCCTGCTGCGAGGGTGAAGATGGATGCGACGGCGAGGCCGATCCGAGGGGCGGTGCCAACCGAGGTCAGTGTGAACAGCAGTGTCACGACAATCGCACCGGCCGTCTGGCCCGTCAGATGCGCGGTCCCCTGCATGCCGCCGGCAGCGCCACTGCGCTCACGCGGTGCCGACAGCAACACGTTGCGATCGTTGGGGACCTGAAAGAGCCCGAATCCGAGGCCGCAGGTCATGGTGTGCCAGACGAGTGGCAGTGGATGGCCGTGAAGCGGCCACAGTGCAGCGGCGGCGAGTCCTGCGGTGAGCAGAACTGCGCCGACGGAACACAACCAGGCACTCGAGGCTTGAGTGGCGAGATGGCCCGTCAGCGGGGCCGCGATTGCGACGGTTAAGGGCCAGGGGGTCAGATACAGTCCCGTCGTCCAGGCATCCTGCCCGAGCCGGTGCTGCAGATAGAAGGGCAGCGCCACGAGACCCATAGTCATGCCGCTGAAGCACAGTACGGAGGCGATCACCGAGACGGAAAAATAATGCGACCGCAGCATATCCAGCGGGATCAGCGGCGCCTCCCGGGGCATCTCCCGGCGAATCGATATCATCATGAGGAGGCTGGCGGCCGCGAGCAGAAGGACGGCATATGCAGGTCTTGCCGGGAGCATTTCGACGCCGATCGCGAAGGGAGGCAAAGGCCCCGGCGTTCAAAGCAGCGCTGAGTTTATTGATCGCGCGCGCGGTGCCGCTGACATCGGGTAGCGCCCGCGAGGCGATGAGCACCAATGCGCCCAGGGGAAGGTTCACAGCGAACAACCAGGGCCAGATGGCGGCGGAGAGAATTGCGGCGCCAATGGTCGGGCCGGCGGCCGAGGCCATGGCGGCGCCGATTCGATCGTGGGTGTCCACATGCCGCAATAGGGCGACACTCAGGGCCATGACGCCCCCCAGCGCCTGCGAAAGGGGGCGGCCGCAAGCCACGGCAGGGCGGGCGATAACGCACACAGCGCGGAAGAGGCGAAGAATATCGCGACGCCCGCCGTGAAGACTCGCCGATGCCCCAGACTTTCCCCGAGCGCGGCGCACGGCAGCACGGCCATAACCAGGGCCGACTGGTAGGCCGCGATGATCCATACTGACATGGCCGGTGTGGTGTGCAGCGTTCGCGCTATGGTCGGTAGCGCCACATTGGTGATGGCAGCATCAAGTACCACTAGCACCATGGCGGACATCACTGCCGCGATGGCGACCCGGTGCCTTCCACCTTCAAGAGTCAGGCGTTTGCCACGTAGCGCGTGGCGCGTAAGGCGAAATTCAATCTGCCGCGGACGATTCGATCGAAATCAAGAGCCGGGTTTGCATCTTGAGACCCAGGCTCTTGGCGTAGAGTCCATGCTCCACTTTTGGCGATTGATTCGGGCCGGGACATCCGCACCTCAGATTTCCTTATGCGTCATGGGGAGCTGCTATCGATCAGCAATCCTAGGGAGCGTGGCCAAGGAAAGGGGCGCTCGAAATCCACTCGATCAGGCAAAATGCGCCCGACGTCGATGCCTGCCTCCGTCAGGCGATAGAAGATGACGTGTGACCCACAAGTACTCTTGTAATAGCCCGGCCGTAGGTCGGCGCAGGCTTGACCCATTCTAGTGTGCGATGCGAGTGCTTCACGGCGGTGCCGGAGGTCACAAGTGTAGGCGTCGGCCGGGTCGATGCCCCAGGTATCCGCCGAGTAGTCCCAAATATCATCTAAGTCGGTTTGCGCCCGCGGCGAGAGAGCGCCGTAGACGGGCCGCTGTGCTCGCCATCGAGGAGCGCCGCGCGCATGACGTCGCTAGCGTTGCTGTAGCGCGCGTGCTTCACTTGGGTCTCCACGAAATCCATGAAGTGCTCGCCAATGCTGAATGTAGTGTTCTTGCTGGGCATAGGGCTTCCGGCAAAACGGATACCAAACGTTGGTAATGATGGCAATTGGAGGGTCTGAAGGGCTGCTCGGCGACTAACGAGGGGGAGGCGCGTGGAGCTGATACCAAGGGTCGAAGAATCGATCACCATTGGTTCGCATAATGTATATTATGTCAAAATATGATATGATGTAAATCAAGGGCATATCGTCGTAGGATCCCCTGGCACTGTGGAGCATCACTTATGCCGCGCACTCTCCTGGTCGCCACACTCTTATTTATCGCCACCGCGGCTGTGCCGGCCCAGGCCCAGTGGCTGAACTACAAGACTCCCGGCATTCCGCGTACCGCGGACGGCAAGCCGGATCTGAAAGCGCCGGCGCCACGCATGGCGGATGGGAAGCCTGATCTGTCAGGCCTGTGGCGCACTGATGCGGCTGGAACGCTCGAGACGGGCAAGGCCGAAGATGCGGTGAAGCCCAAACCCTGGGCGGTGGCGCTCACCAAGAAGCGCAAAGAAAACATCGGCCGGGATTCTCCCAGCGTGCGCTGTCTGCCGAACGGGGTGGAGATCGACGATGACGTGGGGAAGGTGGTCCAGACGCCCAATCTGCTGCTGATGCTGTGGAGCGGCACCAGTTATCGGGAAGTGTTCCTGGATGGTCGCCCTCTTCCGGTGGACCCCAATCCGGACTGGATGGGCTACTCCGTGGGGCACTGGGAGGGCGATACGCTGATCATCGAAAGCGCGGGATTTAACGACAAGACCTGGCTGGACGGGGACGGTCATCCCCATACCGAGCAGCTGCGCGTCACCGAACGCATCCACCGGACCGATTTCGGACATATGGAAGTGATCCGGACCATGACGGATCCGGGAGCATTGCTGGAGCCCTGGACCGTTCCGGTGAAACTGGAACTGGACGCCGACAACGAGCAACTCGAATACGTGTGCAACGAGAACGAAAAGGACCGTCAGCACCTGGTCGGCAAGGCCTCCGACGACAAGGGCGTTGCCGTCGATCCCAAGATCCTCGGCCGATATGTCGGATCGTATGAGTTCACGGCGCCCACGACCCATCAGGTCTTCAAGCTGATCTTTACGCTTGAAAAGGACCATCTGGTCTTCGGCGGCATGGGTTCATCGGTGCCGCTGGTCTCCGACTCCAGTACCGAATTCACCGGGGGCGGGGCGACCTTCAAGTTTGAAACGAACCCGTCGGGGGCGGTGACGGCAGCGCTCATCCGGTCAGTGGAAGGCGATTTCAAGGCCATCCGGAAATAGGCGAAGCCCGCGTTACTTGGTGGCGGGCGCGTCTGCCGACGACAGCTCTGAGAGGATTCGGCGCCCGTCCGAGGAAATCACCGTACTGGCGTTCGCCAGGGCGAATCCATCCTTGGCCCTGAATCCCTTCACGGTGACCTTGTCGCCGATCTGCACCGAGTGCCGGGTCCAACCGGCCCTCATCAGGGAATTAGGGCTCGCCAGTTCCAGTTCCCAGCTGGTGACGATGCCCAGACTGTCCGGCACGTTCAGATACAGCCGCGTGTGAGGATTCTGCCACTCGACCTTTGTGACCGTGCCTTTGAGCGTCACCGGCTTCTGTCGATCGAATTCGGCGGCGAAGGAGTGATGCGCGACGGAGGGCCCGGAATACAGGACGCTGCCGATGGCCAACCCAACCAGAGACATCTGAAAGGTGTTCATGTTGCTCCCGGCACGCCTGCGGCGCTAATCGACTTACCTAATGTCCGCGAATATCGTTTTACGACTTGGCAACAAAGTTCGCAACTTGCCTAGGATCTCGGCGTTGCTACTTCGCCTTCGGCGGCTTGATGCCCTTGAGAGACTCATAGGCCATGCGCGTGAACACGTCCCCGGTGAGGAATCCTCCGGGGTGGACCCATTTGAGGTCGAGATCCCGGGTCGGCTTTGCGGCCACGGCCTCTTCCTCGGTCTTGCCCGCATCGATCAGTGCCTGGACGCGGGCACGCACCTGTACCAGAGAATCGTGTGAAGCCTGCAGCGCCGCCCTGGTCGAGGGTTCGCCTTCGTCGGCGATGATCCGGCTGCTGTCATTGGCGAGCGCCAGAGCCTTTTCCTGGGCGGCGATCGTTCCGGCGAGCGAGCCGTCGGAGGACAGGTCGAAGAAGGTATAGGTTTGATCGTTGCCGAACGTGCCACTGGTGTGGATGACGTTGGCGTTCCTGAAATAGACCAGCGAGTCGCTGTCTGTGTGGGCGCGGGGCGCGTGCACGAGCTCGATGGTCTCGCCGCCGAAGTGCAGGGTCATCGCCGTCGAGTAGGTGATGGCCGGCATCGCGGCCGGCACCGACGGCGCAATGACCTGGTTGAAGGCGGCAATGTACTGTCCCTTGGTCATGCGGCTGCGGACATTGTCGTGCCCGACGATCACCGCACCAGCCTTGGCGAGGACCTCATTGCCGCCCAGGTGATCGGCGTGCGCGTGAGTGATGATGAGGTAGCGGATCGGCTTGGTGCTGAGCTGTCCGATGGCCGCCCGGATCTTGTCGGTGAGCTGCGGCACGGCCGCATCGACCAGGACCACACCCTCGTCCCCCACGAGCACCAGGGAATCCCCGCCCCGCCAGCCCAGCAGATACACGCCATGGCCCAGATCGGTGGTCTTGATCTGCAGTGTCGAGTAGTCGATTCCCTGCTGAGCGGCCGCGGGCACGCCATGCAGCGCCAGCACAGTCGCGGCGATGAGAATGCTGCGCAGGGTCTTCGCGATCACGCTGATCGTTGCCAAGAGTTTCTCCACCAGGCGGGTCGTGCACGCCCCGGTCATTATGCCCTTTCCGCGACGCCGAAGAACCTTTGCGCCGGCTCGACGTACCCACGGGCACGCAAACCCGCAGGAGAAAACGATGTCGCGTGGGCTGTCGCGCCGTGACTTGATGAAGAAGGTCCTTGCCGCCGGCGCCCTGCTGCCGGCGTTCGGCACGGTGGCCAAGGGGGCACAGGCGGAAAGACTCACGCCTCTGCATACCAAGGATCCGGCGGCCACCGCCCTGGGGTTCGTCACCCTGGCGAGCGCTGCCAGCGCCAATCCCCTCTATAAGAAAGGCCAACACTGCGCCACCTGTGTGCACTATCTGGGAACGGCGACCGAGGCCAGCGCGGGCTGCAACATCTACGCCGGCCGCTCGGTACCGGCCAATGCCTGGTGCATCGTCTGGTCACAACGCTAGGGCCGAAGTTCCGTCCGCATTGCTTTCTTGGCGCGATTCCCGTTTAAGTACCGCCTTTGCGGCGACGGGCAGACGGATGAACACCGAGATCGACGAGCTGATGGACGCCCGCCCGCTGTCGGGCCTGCAGTTATATGTGCTGCTGTTGTGCGCCCTGGCGGTCCTGTTCGACGGCTACGACCTGCAGGTACTGGCGCTGGCGGTGCCTTCCCTGACCAAGGCCTGGGGCATTCCCCCGGCCGCTTTGAGCCTGGCGCTGTCCGCATCGCTGCTGGGCATGGGGCTGGGCGCGGCGCTGCTGGGCCCGCTGGGAGATCGCTTCGGCCGGCGCACCGTACTGTCGGCAACTCTGGCCGTTGTCGGCGTCTCCTCCCTCGCCGCTGCGTTGGCGCATAACCCTTTGCAACTGACGGTCTGCCGGTTCTTCACGGGTGCGGCGCTGGGAGCGAGTCTCGCCAATGCCTACACCCTGGCGGCCGACTTCATGCCGCGTCGACGGCGCGCCAGCCTGACCACCCTGTCGTACTGCAACACGGCCACCGGGGCACTGGTCGCCGGATTGGTGGCCCCTACCCTGATCGCGCACTACGGCTGGCCCGGGACCTTCGTCATGGGCGGGGTGTTGCCGCTGGGTTTGAGCGCCCTGCTGCTCGCTACCGCCCCCGAATCCATCAAGTTCCTGCTGAGTCACCGGCCCGGTAGCCCGGGGATCGCCGCGAGCCTGCGGCGCATTGCGCCGCAGGTCGGCGCCGACAGCGTTTATCTCAGGGTTCCCGCACAGCCTTTGGCGGGCTCTGTTCGTGACCTCTTCGCTGAGCGCTATCGGGCCTCGACGCTGTCCTTGTGGCTTGGCTTTGCGATGAACTCCTTCAACCTGTATCTGCTGGTGAGTTGGCTGCCCACCTTGCTGACGGGCGCCGGTTGGCAGCCGGCGCAGGCCCTCCACGCCATGTCCTTCAATCAGCTGGGCGGGATCGTGGGGGGGCTCTCGCTGGCATGGCTGATGGACCGCTTTGGCGCCGAGCGCACGCTCGCGATCGGCTCTGCCATCAATGCCGCGGCGCTGCTGCTGTTCTTGGTGGTGCCGTCGGGATTCTTCTCCTGGGGCGCCTTGCTGCTGCTGGTCGGCGCCTGCACCGGCGGCTCGCAGTTCGCCATCGTGTCGCTGGCCGCATCCTTGTATCCCTCGAGTATTCTCGCAACCGGCAGCGGCTGGGCGTCTGCCATCGCCCGCATCGGCGCCTTCGTCAGCCCGCTGATCGGCGGCGCGATGATCTCAGCCGGAGTCGCTCCCACCCGGGTGATCGCGGGCCTCGCCGGACCCGCAGCGGTCTGCGCTATTTCGATGCTGGCGCTGTCACGGGCGCGCCGACCTCGGTAGCGGTCGACTTCGAGGCGTCGTAGGTGGGGTCCGGGTGCTTCGTCCAGGGCGAGCGCAGGTAGTACGGCACGGCGCTGAAGATCGACTCCACCGCGACGATGCCATCGCGGGTGGTCTTGAAGGCTTCGAGGAAGCCCCAGGATTGCGGTTCCTGGTAGTTGGACTTGGCCTTCGTCCCGTCGGTCATGGTGTACTCGTCGAGTACGCCCTTGTGGTCGATGAAGCCGCGGCACATCGTGAAGCCGCGTTCCTCATCCACCAGGAAGCAGTCCCGATCCCGCACCCGGTTGTTGTAGCGATAGCGGCCCGACTTGAACCCCTGCTCGATGTCGTTGTACGGGATGCCGTTCTCGTGGCGCACGGCCCCGGGGGCGAAGCGGGTACCGCGGATCTCCCCGGTGTTGTACTGCAGGGTCGAGAAATAGCCGTCGGCGAGCCGGCGGATCGCCGCCCGTGACAGCCGCTGGCCGCCTGTAACCGGGGCACGCATAGCGGGATCGCGGTGGTAATTGAGGGCATCGCCCATGGGGACAGGTGGCGCGCTGACATTGCGCAGGGTGGCGATGACCTGCTCGACTTCCGTGATGTGCCGGTCGCGCACCCGCAGTCGCACCGCCAGGAAGCCCTGGGTTTGGCGCTGCAGGACACTGGTGTAGAGCCCGATTTGGCCGGTGACCGGGTCCGACAGCACCAGGGGCACGTCCACTTGCTCCGTGACCGTGTCCCAGGTGCCATCCGGAAAGGTCATCGCGGCGTTGTTTTCCGAATACCGCACCTGCGGGGCGAAGGGGGCCAGCCTCACGTCGTGCTTGAGGTAGGCGGCAAGGTAGGCGCCCCCGATCTGCTCCAGGCAGGCCTTGTCGCAATCGGCGGCGCGAGCCGAATGGCCAAGGGCGGCCACGGCGCCCATCATCAGTATCCCTGCGGCAGTGAGTTTCATTGCTACTCCAATACTGGGACAATCCGGCACCAACAGGCAATGCCGGCATAAAGAGCGGGAGACGGACATTAACATCGGTTTTGTGGGTCTGGGCGCGATGGGGCGTCCAATGGCCGGCCATATCGCCCGCGCCGGGCATTCCCTCACGGTCTTCGATATCGAGGTCTCCGCCGCCCAGCGCCTGACCGCCGAGGCCCCGGCGCAAATCGCTCAGGGGCCGGAAGGCTTTCGAGAGACCGACATTATCGTGACGATGCTGCCCACGGGAGCCATTGTGCGCGAAGCATTGCTTGGACCGCGCGGCATTGCCCCCGAGCTGCCAAAGGGTGCCCTCATCATCGACATGAGTTCCTCCGAGCCGGAGGGCACCCGTGAACTGGGCGCGAAGCTCGCGGGCCTTGGCCTTGGTCTGGTGGACGCACCGGTGTCGGGCGGGGTACCGCGGGCGACCGATGCAAGCCTCACCATCATGATCGGTGGCGAGGCTGCGGCCATCGCGCGGGCGCGCCCCGTGCTGGAACTGCTGGGCAAGCGCCTGTTCGAGGTCGGCGCGCTGGGATCCGGTCACGCCATGAAGGCGCTCAACAACTATGTATCGGCGGCAGCCTTCGAGGCGACCTCGGAGGCCCTGCTGATCGGGCGCCGCTTTGGGATCGATGCCACGCAGCTGATCGATATCCTCAATGTCTCCACCGGCAGAACCTTTCACAGCGAACTGTCGATGAAGGACCATGTCATCGCAGGGCGCCACGCGGCCGGATTTTTGCTGAGCCTGGCGGCCAAGGATGTCCGGATAGCCGCAGGCCTCGCCGCGGCACTCAAGATCCAGGCGCCGATGCTCGAGCTGAGTGCAGCGCAGATGAGCGCGGCCTCGCAGGCACTGGGACCGAAAGCCGATGTCACCGAGGCGATCAAGATCTGGGGCCAGGAGAAACAATCATGAGCACGCCGACCATTGCGCAGAAGAATCCCTATGCGGTCCCGGTGGAAGCCGGAAAAACCTACTTCTGGTGCGCCTGCGGCAAGAGCGCGAATCAACCCTTCTGCGATGGCAGCCACAAGGGTTCGGGGCTGGTACCCGTGCAGTTCGATGCTACGCAGTCCACGACCGCGTACTTCTGCGGCTGCAAGCACAGCGGCACGCCTCCCCTATGCGATGGGAGCCACCGCAAGCTCTAGTACAGCGAGGCTATGGTGGCGGTGAAGGGGGCCCAGAATGCGGGATCCCTGGGCCCCTGCTGCAGCATCTGCCGCTGGGCAATCGTCAGGGCCGTTTCTGGTCTGCGATTCTCCTGCAGCAGGGCCTTGTAGAAGCTTTGCATCAGGGTGGCCGTGGATCGATCCGGCACCGCCCAAAGGGAGGCGATCACCGACTGCGCGCCGCGCGCCAGTACCACGTACCGCAGGCTGAAGAGTCCATCGCCGCCCATATCCCGACCCAGCGCCGTGTCGCAGGCGCTCAGGACGATGGTCCTGGCGTTGAAGCGCCGGCCCAGCAGATCGCCCGCCCAGATTCGATTCTCGAGCGGGCGGCCGTTGGTGCCATGGGTACTTAGCACCAGGGATGACATTTGCGGTATTTCCGCATCCGTCGTCGCGTGCACGGCGAAGTGAATGTACCGGTAGCGCTCCAGGGGCCGTGACAGCACCGCGGCCCGCGTCGCCGCGAATCCTTCCAGCTCATCCACGCCGAGCGGCGCCGCCAGTTTCTCGATACCGCTGGCTTCCGCGGCCGTCGCCGGCAGGCGCTGCAGCGCCGTCAGGTTCAGGGCACTGCGCAGGCGGGGCGTCCCGGCGGTGAGCGCCGCAGCGGGCGGCGCAGCGTGTGAGAGTCGCGGATCGTCCGATCCGTACACCGCGTCGGCCACCAGCAGCATGCCGTCGGTCGACGGCGGGCGGCTGCGGGTCGCCAGCAGCGAGGCCACCGAAGATCCGTACGCCACTTCGTACTTTTCGACCAGGAAGGAATCATCCGTCTCGGCGCGCAGCGGCAGCGCCGCGAATGACACATAGTGCAACGCGCCATCAGGCACGATGATCAGCCGCGTCACCTGCGCCGGTATCTGCGCCAGCAGTGGCTGCAGCACCAGGCGACTCAAGCCCGCGCCTGCCTGCTGCCGTTGCTCCAGGCTCGCTCCATCGGGGCTGCTGTAGGCCCGATGATCCGCCTCGGCGGCGGCACGCACCCCGTCGGCGGACCCAAGATCCACCAACTGCACCTGCGATTGGGTGTGGAGCCAGGCGTAGGCGTGCGCGGCGCCCAGCCAGTAGGAAACGATGGCCACATCCGCCGGCAGGACATAGGCGGCGCTATGGGCTTCAGATGCCTTCTGACCCGAACGACTCAGGATCGCCAGCTGCGAATCCAGCACGGCCAGCTGCTCGCGCAGGTGCGCGACATCGGTGCGGATAGCCGCGACCCGCGGATCCGTCAGCGAGCGCACGCCACCGGCTTCCAAGCGGTCCTCATGAGCGGCGATGTCGTCGAGTAACTGTGACTTCCTGCTCAGGAGACTATCGGCGCGGGCCTGGGAAACGCGGGTGTAGTCGGCCAGGGCGATATCCCGCATTACCCGTGATCGGGAGCGCTCCGCCACCGCCAGGGCCGCCCGCGCCGCGCGTTCTGCGCCCCCGCGATCACCGGCGCCCTGCGCCTGGCGATAGTCGTTCGCCAGCAGATCGATTTTCAGATCAAATGCCGGTCGCAAGGGCTGCATGGTGGTCGCCCGCAGTTCGGGGTTCGAGACCTGCACCCGCAGCGCCTCGGAGAGCGCCAGGCCTGCATCCAGGTCGCGTTGCGCCTGGGCCGGATCTCCCGCCGCCATGTCCACGCGCGCCAGGCCCACATCGGCCTCGAAGGCTGCGGCGTCGAGCCCGAAACCCCGATCGGTGGCCAGTGCGGCCCGCAGCTGCGCACGCGCCGATATCCAGTGTCCCGCGCGGTAGTCCAGCAGTCCGCCTTGCAGCTGCACGAGCGCGCGACTGACGGCATCACCAGGCGGCGGGAGTTTTCGGGCCAGGGTCAGATCATCCGCGGCCGCCCGGGCTTGCCCCGACAGGGATTCGGAGTCCGCAATCTGCGCCAGCAGGTGCGTGCGAACGATGGGGCTGGTCGCGCTGGCCAGGGCCTGACGATCAAGCCGGATGGCCTCCTCGTGGTGACCCTCCTGTGCCGCAATCATTGCTGAAGCCCGAAGTGCGCCCACCAGGTCCCGCCCCTCCCCGTCGTGCGTGAAGATATCGATGGCCTGTCGCAGGAAATCGGCGGCCTGGGCGCGATCGCCCGCCGCGCTATAGACCATGCCGATGCCAAAAAGGCTGCGACCGCGCTCACCGATGTTTTGAATCCGGGAGGACAGATCCAAAGCCTGGGTGTGAAGCGTCAGTGCCGTATCCAGGCGCCCCGCCGTACGATTGGCTAGCCCGGCGTTGTTGAGGATCAGGGCATTCACGCTTGGGAACTCGGCCGCATCGACCAGGCTCAGCGCCCGGCGATACGAATTCAGCGCCGCCGAGGACCGGCCCAGGTCCCATTCGACGAGGCCGATGTTTTGAATCACCAGTGCGAGACGATAACGCTCACCCAGTTTCTCGTAGAGCTGTCGCGCACGTGCGTACGACGCCAGCGCCGCAGTGTACTGACCCTGGTTGTACAGGGTGAGGCCGGCAAGATTGTGCTGCTCGGCGGCATCGAAAGGCTCGTGGCGGTCTTCGTAGAAGGTCGCCAGACGTTGAAACTGCTGTACGGCCTGATGCGCGAGGGCATCACTGTCGCGGCGGATAGGGTCGGCCGCCGTCGCGGCGTCCGGTAGTTGTGCCAATTGCATCCAGGCCAGGGCCTGGAAGGTTTCGGCGCTGGCACGGCCCTCGGCGTTTCCGATCTGCCGCAGCAGTCGGGCGGCCAAGGCCGCCCAGCGTTCGCCCTCGCGCCACCGCTCGAGTCGATCGCCCAGCAGGGTCGCCACGGCCAGCGCTATTTCTGCCCGGGGTATTCGATTTTCCGGCGCCAAACCCACGAAGGCACGCACGTAGCTTCGATAGGCGCTGTCATACAACTGCGCCACGGACCCGCCGTTGGACGTTGCCCGTCCCTCGTGAATCATGCGGGCTTGCGCAAATGCGGCGTCCCCGTCCGCCAAGGCCTCCGTGACGGCCGAACAGGCATTGTCGTGGGAAGGTTCATTGTTGTACGCCCGAAGCGTGACATGCGACCCGGGTCCTCCATCGGCCGCGGCACGAACGTTGACGGATGCCCGTCCGGAAGAATCCGTGCGCAGCAGCAGGCGCAGGAGGCCAAAGCGCCGGGTGGGATTGGCGGATCGCAAGACGGCGGTCGTCGAGGTCGAAGCTTCTATCTCCACGTCGACACCATCTTCGCGTGTTTCCAGCAGAATGCTCCGGTTGGCCGGCAAGGTGAGCGTCAGGGCCGAGCCGCCTGCAGCTCCCAGATTCACTTCCCACTGGCCGATGGGCGAAGCAGACTGCACTGCAGCATTACAGGGACTGGTCGCGGCTGCGGCGGCCGCGACTGCTGAACGCATTGCCATGGCGGCCAGCAGCAGATAAATGCGGGTTCCCGCGAGTTTCCTGACACGTTGCGCGCTGCCGTGCATGACAAAGAAGTATGCCAGAGGGGCGTGAAGATTCCGCTGAGATAGGCAGCGCATTCGGAACAGAGTGTTATTTGCCCGCATTCAGCGGGCGATCAACACGGGGAGCGGTGCCAGTGGCGGACAAAGATCCATGGTTAGGCGTGGCGTGGAAGGTTTATGCGTCCCAGGGCCAAGGCGGCTCAAGGCTGAAGCCCTCGGCCAAGGAAGGCGCGTTTACCCTTGATGCCGTGACGGATCCCGTCAGCGGCAAGACCGTCTACTACACCGTCGATTTCAAGGACGGCAACATGCCCTCGTGCTGGCAGGCGATCCTGCTCTATCCGCTTGGGACGGTGACGCTGCCGCCGCCCGTGCCTTTGCTGCAACCCTGGAAGCCGAACGGCGATGGTCCATGGCTGGCCGCGGCGGATGCCGTGCGCCGCGGGCTGAATGATTCCGTGGCACGCCTGGAAGCAGTGCTCGATCCTTATACCAACCCGGGTTTTCTCACCCTGGTTTGTGTGCCCCATGCCACGACCACCGGAACGCCGCTGCTGGTGATGCAGCTCAGGGGCTCCGGCTCCTCAGGGTCGACGGGCGCAGTGCAGCCGCTGGACACAGCGGGCGGACACGGCGACAACTAATTCTGGACGTGGGCTGGAAATCCAATTCCCATCTGTCCCAGGACGGGGCCAAGACGCAGCCCAATAGCGGCGCAATGTTTACCAACTGGTGCCAGAATCGCGCAAGGCCAACAAGTCGCCGACCAAGTGGACCCAATCACACCTCAAGATTGTCAACGCGGCGGCGCTGGTGCGGGCTAAGGCGTACTAGCATGCGCATAGCCATCGCCTCATCGGTGGCGCTGTTATCGATGCTGACCTCCTGCGCCACGAATGAGCCGCGCCGCTCTGCCGAATCCATACCGCAGGACACGCAGTGCGACGCACTGTACGCAGCCTCGGACAAGAACATCTGGGCCGTCATGAGTCGCGACGACTCCACTGAAGACCAGCGCACGGCGCTGCTCAAGTCCGAAGGCCAGGCCATCCGGGCCGATGCGAAGTCCGTGTGCTGGACCACCTCGTACGAGCGCCACAAATCCCCCACGCCTTCTGATTACCCCGACTATGACCTGCTGTACGCCGAGTTCGACGACCAGGGCCTGCCCACCGACGTTCAGGCCCGGGGCATCGAGTTCGGGAAATCCGAGGTCTACCTGATCGAGAACACACTGTCGGAGCTTCTGAAGAAGGCGGACGCCGAGTTCGGCGGCATCAACCTGGTGGTCTTCACCCACGGCTGGCACGGCAATGCCACGGCCGACAATGACTATTCCATCGAGTTTCGGGCCATCCTGCAGAAGATCGGGCAGCAGGAGGCCAAATCCTTCGCCTCACGCAAGCGACTGAACTTCGTCCATGGCGGGAGCAAGGTCGAAGTCAAACCGCGCCGCACCGTCGGCGTGGAAATCGCCTGGCGCGGCGACTCCTTCGAATCTCCGGCCCTGCCCTTCTATCCGCCTTCCAGGAATGCCCTCAACATCTGGGACCGCAAAAATGCCGCGGAGACCGTGGCGAAGGGCGCGGTTCATGAGCTGCTGGCCTTTCTGCATGAGTTCTACACGGCGAACTCCTGCCAGGACGGCACGCCCGACGCACCGCCGCAGGGCGCACAGAAGTATGCCCAGTGCGATCATGTCCATATGCTCACCCTCGGCCACAGTTTCGGTGCCCTGATCAATTTCAATACGCTGATCTCACGGGTGGAGAACGGGTTGAGTTCCGGCTGCGGCGCCCGGGTGCATGTGTTCGGTGATCTGACGATCCTGCTCAATCCGGCCTTCGAAGGGGCCCGGTATGCCCCGGCCTTCCGGACTGCCATGCACCATCCGCAGACTTTTGGCCCCTATCCCGGCGGCAGCGAGACTTCGGCAGGTTGCGTGGCAGCCCCCGCGACGGTCGGGCAAGATCCGGGTACGCAGGACGAAGACGTGCAGCTTCCCGTGCTCATCACCCTGCAAAGCCAGGGCGATTCGGCCACCGGCACTTTTTTTCCCATCTTCAGGTTCTTCACGACCTTCTTCACCAATACGCGCTTCGATGACGAGACTCGCGATGAGCGCGATGCCGTCGGCTGGATCGACACCTACCGGACCCACCACCTGGGCCTGCGCACGGCCGGTATCGGCAATGCCTGTGTCATGAATGCGCCGGATCCCTCCTGGCATTGTCCGAACGGCTGGATGCATGTGTCGAGCGCCGAGGCAGCCTTGGGTGTCAGCTCGGCAACCGAGGAAGGCGTCTATCTGGAATGGGCGGGCCAGGCCAAGGGTGTGAAATACCCGGACTACATGCCCTTATGGTCCGTGCTGGTCGATGCGAACATCATGCGCGATCACGACGACATCTGGAATCCGCGCATTCTGAACCTCATTGCCGAAATGTTCCGCGATGAGTTCGAGCAGGCGGACTCGATTTTCTATCACCGTGCGGCGCGGGCCAGTGGCGCCGCCATCGGGCGACCGACCCGTGCGGAGCTGGAGGCCATCCCCCTGGCTCGCTGAGCGTTCGGCAGGTTGCGCAGCCCTTACGGAGTGCTGCCCGTCGTGTTCGGTGCGTAGGTCACTTGTAATTGGAATGACAGTGAATCCGTACCCGCGGCAGGAGACGGGTCCACGGTAATTCTGAGCGTCTGTCCGGCCACGGCTGCCACGGGAAGGTACAGTTCCAGATAGCCGTCCGCCGTCGGGTGCAGCTCATCCAGGGTCACCGACCGGGGGATGACCTGTGGCTCAACGGCCGCCTTCACCCGGTATCCGAGCCGGCCTGGCGCCGCATCCGGCGCCACGCGAATCAACAGCAGCCCGGCCCCCGGCGGCGCCTCGATCCGACGCACGGCAGAACCCTCGCGCAGCCGGATCAGCGTGGCACGAACCCGCGGACCCGACAGCAGCGACGACGGCGCTTCGGTCACGGCGCGGTAGGCAATGAGACCGCCGGTACGCTCCAGCGGGCGCAGCAGCAGACCGCAAGCCACCGCCACGACCAGGCCGGCCGCAATTGCCAGCAGGGTTCGCCGCCGATGAAATGGGAGCCGTGCGCTCGGTGTCCCTTTGGGCTGGCGGAGTCCCGTCTTGAGCATGACATCCAGTTCCACGCGGCCGGCGAACTCGGGATGTTGCAGGCAGTACGCCTCGAAGGCCTCCGCGCGGGAGGGGTCCAGGCGATCGGACAGATAAGCCGCAATGGTCGCCTCATCAGGCGCCTGATGTTCGAACAAGCCGGTCACGATCCACTCTCCGAATCGGACAGGTCGCGCTTGTCGATGCCGGCCTGGACGAGCAATTGGCGCAACCGGTTCCGGGCGCGAAAGATCACCTGGTTGAATCCCATGTCGGTGAGGTTCAGATCGCGGCAGATCTCCGCCTTTTCGTCTTCCTTGAGGTAAAAACGGGTCAGGATGGCCCGATCCCGGTCTCCCGGCAGTTCTGCCACCAGCTGCTGCACCAGTACACCCAGCCGTCGGGACGCTGCCTCCTCCTGAGCCAGGGGTCGCGGGTCGGGCAGGCCATCCAGTGCCTCCGAATCAGTGGCCGTGCGCTGTCGGTGCTTCTTGCGCCGTGCAGCAATGACCAGGTTGCGCGCGGTCTGGGCGGCAAAGGCTTCCAGTCCGGAAGGATCCTCGAGCCCAGTCGAACGCAGGCGCCGCAGAAGGATCACGAGGGTTTCCTGGCAAACGTCGCAGGACAGTTCCCAGTCCCCACCCGAGGCGCGATTGGCCACCAGACGCAACCCAGACTGCAACCGCGCAATGAGAATCGCCTCCGCGTCGGTGTCTCCGGCCCGGATCCTTGCGCAGAGCGTGCTGTTGCCATCGTCGGTCTGTACGCCGACTACATCGATACTCATTCGGTCCGAAAGCCCATCCCCGAAATTGGGGGCCGTAAATGCGATTGGGCCGGAAAAGAGTATGCCAGATAACCCAAAAAGGTCTAAGCGGTAATATTTTCGAACGTCCCGAGCCGCGCAATCTCCCAACTGCTGCGCCCTGGAAATGGGCTGCAAGGTTGGCGTGGCGAAACACGGTCCGGTTGCGGACATAGGTAACGGTCGTCCATCGGAGTCGTCTTTAGCTATCTGCCGAGTAACTCCAATTCGTGCCACACGAAATCCGGCGAGCGACCCTGCGTTGCAATCCAATGCAACCCGACTAGCGGGCACCGGCGCGCAACAGCGCATCGGCGATTTCCGGCTGGTTCTTGGCGCGGGCGGCTTGCAACGGTGTTGCACCCGCCAGATCTGTCGCATTCGGATCGGCACCTTGCCGCAACAGAACCAGGACTGCGTCCAAGCGACCCTGCAATACGGCCACCATCAGCGGGGTGCGCCCGTCAGCATCTCTGGTATCGACAGCGGCCAAGGAGTCGCGTGCCGCCTCCGGTGCAGATGATTCTGCGACTCCGGCGGCAGGGCTTGCCAGGGCTCCCGCCTCGCTACTCGAAGCGATGGGCGCCCGGCGCGCCCGCATGCCGGTTATCACCACCGGAGCGCCCGACTTTGCCTGTGATTCGGACAGCGCCGCCGCCGCCGTGGCGTCGCCGGACCCGGAAACCGCCCGGTCTGCGCCGGCAGGGGCCGCCGCGGCATCTTGTCGTGCGACTTGAATCGCCGGGGCCGGAACGTCCGCTGCCGGCGGAATTTCGGGGAGTCTCGCCGCCGCCGGGGCCGGCTCACCGGTGGTCGCTACTGCGGAGTTTGAAGGGCCGGCGGGCGTTGGCAAATGCTTCGCCGATAACGTCGGCGCGGAATTCTCGCGAACATTCGCGGGCGGCGCGACGGGAGGCAGAAACCGGGGACCGACCAACAGCCCCGCGAGCACGGCGGCGGCAAGCGATCCGACGAAAGCCGGCCGTCGCCAAATGGGGCCCGAGGATCTGGCGCCTCGCGGTATGCCGCCCATCGCAAGCCGTGCCGAGTATTCCAGTATGGCTTGGCGCGACTTCTCGCTGGGTCGACTCGGATCTTGGGCGGAACTCTTGCGATACAGTGCCTCGAGGTCATCGCCTTGGTCATCATTCGGCGGAGGCTTGTTCATAGGTGCTCCTTGAGTCGCTCGCGAAGCTTGCTGCGCGCATAGCGGAGGCGACTCTTGGCGGTCTCGAAGCTGCAGACTGTGAGGGCCGCGATCTCCTCAACCGTCATCTCTGCCTCGACATGCAGCAGGAATGCCTCGCGCTGCTCCTCCGATAACGCCTCAACCGCCCGATTGAGTGCCTGTGCCTGTTGGTGGGCGACGGCACCCGCGTGCGGTCCACGCCCTGGGTCCTCGATCAATTGAGCGAACGCCGGATCGTCGTCGGAGCCCAGGGCCGCGAGGCTCACCTGCGGTCGGCTGGCCCGGATGGCATCCACCATCCGGTTATGGGCGATGGTGAACAGCCAGGTCGAGAATTTCGCGCTCGGCTGGTAGCGCGGGGCCTCGCGCGCGACCGAGAACCACACCTCCTGCATCAACTCATCGGCAACCGCCGCGTTGCGGACATTGCGCTCGAGGTAACGCCAGACCCGCATCTCGTGCCTTTGATACAGCGCCTCAAACGACTTCGCATCCCCGCCCGCATAGCGCCGCAGCAGGACTTCGTCACTCGGAGGCGCCGGATCCATGGCCCGCACTATGACAGCTTCTCCCAGGCTATTCCTGCACCCTCATCCTGGAGGGTCCGGCACGTACTGCCCAATTGGGGAGCCGGGAAACGGATTGCTGCCGGGCGGTTCCGGCGACGGTCGACGAATGATCCCCATCGCCACTAGGTTCTCGAAGCTGTCGTAATGAATGCGTAGCAGCTCATTCGGCTGCACCTGCGCCCTGACGAACTGCGTACGCATCACGTAGGAATACTCCCGCTCACCATGGCCCGTGCCAAGCTTCGCCTCCGAAAAAGGGCTTGCGGGCACCCTCATGCCCGTCATGCCGACCTCCGCGCTCGCCGCCGAGTCGGCCGCACTCGCCACGGGCGCGCCTGCTTGCGCGCGTGCGCTGCCCAGGGGCTGGTCGCTCCTGCGTTCTGCCGGCGCATCGCTTAGCCGCGGCCGCTGCTCCTTGAATACCGCCACTCCGATGACTCCGACATTCGCCGGACGCCCCGTACGGGCCGCGTAGGAATTTGGCACAGATGTGAATGTGAAGGCGGCGACATCGGTGTCGCTCTTGCGCCAGCCGCTGATCTGGTAGCGCTCGCCGGGACTGAACACATATCCGGCCTGATCCCAGGCGGCGGTCTCTCCTGAAACCACGTTTACCCCATCCACGGATGCCACCACCAACAGCCGCTCGCCCAGACGGTTGTGAACTTCGATGGCATAACGTGCGCCGGGCACTCCTGCCACCCAATACTCGCCTCGATGAAAATGTGGGACCAGCGCCTCGCCGCTATCTCGGTCTATGACGGTGAGGTTGGCAATTTCGCCCAGGGGCCGCGCCGTGCATAGGGGTGCCAGCGCCGCCAGAAACACTGCACATAATATGCGGATCATTTCAACTCCTTACGATGGGTCGCCTAGGAACTGAAACGCGACAGCCGCGCCAATGGGGTTAACCGCACCCCTGTCTTGGCGCTCGGCGGAGTTACTCCAAGTGTCCGACCGACCGTCCGCTGTCCGCACTTTCGGACAGTTGAACACCGAAGTCTTTGCAACCCATGCGTCGAAAGCGGCGACGACACAACCACTTGCGCGATGGCCAAATCCTGGCACAGCGCTTGCTTCCTCCTGGTCTTCTGTCCTTGAGCACGCATCTTGAAGATCACTTTGCTTGCAACGGTTCCTGGGCCTGACGCATCTGACTACTTAGGGGCCGGCGTGAGCAGCAGCTGGATGGGTGCAGGGATTCGCAACATTCACGTAGATGTCATCTGGAGGATGAGCCCATGATCAAGAGAATTCTCGTTACCGTGACGCTGTGTGGGCTGAGTCTGTCGGCCGTCACCTTCGCGGACCCGGCGACAAGTTCACAAGGTCCGGACGCGGACATTACCAGTCGCGTGGTTCGCCAGCTGTCGGAGTCAGACCGGGATGTTGCACGACGGATCCACGTTTCGACCGAGAACGGCGTCGTACGGCTCGAAGGCGGTGGTTTCACAGGCACTCAGGCAGCCAAGGTCCTGATGACGGTGCGTGCAGTGCCCGGGGTCACGAAAGTGGAGAATCGACTGCGCATCGGGATGTAGTTTCGAAGACCGAAAAGGCCTTGGCGCGGGTCGGCCCGCATCATCTTGACGGAGCTCGCTCCTGCACCCGGCGCGTGATGCACCGGGCGCAGGTATCGTTGGCGGTGACATCCCGTGATCCCGATTCCGGATCGCTTGAATGCGAGCGGCGATGCGGCTACTTTACTGGGCAAAGCCTAGGGGTCTCCTAAGAACGAAAATGCCGTGAGCGCCGCCAACGAACTGCTCCGCACTCCGATTCGCCCCCGCCTGCGCCCCAACCGGGTCCGTCGCGGAACGAATCCGTGACCTGCCGGTCGGGCGTCGCCGCCTGGGTATCGATCGGCGCGGCCCTTTGCCTCTTCGGGTCCGCCTCGATCCACGCCCAGACGGATGAGATTCAGGTCTATGACGCCGAGATCGCGGCGCCGGGCGTCCTGAATCTGACCGTGCACGACAACTTCACGCCCGATGGGCGTACCAGGCCGGACTTTCCCGGTGGCATCATCCCGGAACACACCCTCAACGGGGTTGCGGAATGGGCCTACGGAGTCAAGGACTGGTTCGAGGCCGGGCTGTACCTGCCGCTCTATAGCATCGGTGGCAATGGTGCAGTGACCTTTAACGGGTTCAAGGTCCGTGCCCTCTTCGTCCAGCCCGATGCGGCCAATCAGCGCTTCTTCTATGGAGTGAATTTCGAATTCAGCTGGAACAGCGCCCGCTGGGATCAGACCCGCCACACTCAGGAAATTCGCCCCATCGTGGGCTGGCATCTGGGCGCGCTCGACATCATCGTGAACCCGATTCTCGACAATTCGTACCAGGGCTTTTCGGGGCTGGATTTCGCACCCGCCACGCGCCTGGCCTACCACCTCGGCAGGACCTGGACGGTTGCCGCCGAGGAATACGCCGATTTCGGCCCGTTGCGCGGATTTCATTCAGGCCCGCAGCAGCAGCACCAGCTGTTCGGTGTCATCGACTACAGTGGCAAGCCCTGGTCGATCGAGGGTGGCGTGGGCTTCGGCCTCACGAGCGCGAGCGACCACCTCGTCCTGAAGCTGATTCTGTCGCGCGACCTCAACGACTGAGATTGACCAGGAGAGCGATCTTGCGATATGCAAACGGTACCGTTTCGGCCGGGCGCGCGACCACTGTTGCTGCGACGCTGCTGCTCTGGAATGGCGTGGCAATGGCGCAGACCGCTCCCGGGACGCCCGCCTCGAGCGCGCCTTCGGTGACGCCAATGCCGGACTATCATCCAAGCCTGGGGGACTTGATGACCATGGCGATACAGCCGCGGCACACCAAGCTCGGACTCGCAGGTCAGGCGGGCAACTGGCCCTATGCGCAGTACGAGCTGAGCGAACTGCGAAATGCCTTTGCCCGCATTGGCCGAACCATTCCGACCTACCGGAACATCGACATGGCGGCGGTCATCGGGGTTCTGACCAATGAGCCGCTGAAGGCCGTGGAGCAGGCGATCAACGCCAGGGATGCCGGTCAGTTCAAGACCGCCTATGCGGGTCTGACGATCACCTGCAATGCCTGTCATCAAAGTCAGGACCATCCGATGGTCGTGGTCCGCGTTCCGGGCGGCAATACCTATCCGGATCAGGATTTTCGCCGGCCGAGCGGCGCGGCGGCGGTCAAGTAGGCTGCCGGCATGAGACGGCGCGGCGTCGGCAGTCACATTCGCGGCAGTGCTACCGGCGTGAAGGCGACATGCTAGGCACTTGAAGCGACCGTCCGGAGGTGCTGGGCGAGCTTGTCGAGCGCGCCGTTCCAGCCATTCTCGTGACTGCGGGTGGTCTCCTCGCTGAACAGTCCGGTGTGCGTCACCGTCAGTTCGGTACCTTCCGGGATCGGTAGCAGTTCGATCACGACCCGCGATTCGCCCGGGTCCACATCCCCGCCGCGCCAGCGCCAGCTCATGATTAGCCGCCTGGGCTCAAGCACATCGAGGTATTCGCCCTGGGTCTCATGCTCGCTGCCGTCCAAGGTGCGAAAGCGCACCCGGAACTGACCTCCGGCGCGCGGATCGGTCTCGGCAATCAGCACCGGCCCGCCGTCCGGCCCCCACCAGCACCTGATGCCTGCAGGCGTGGTCAACGCCCTGAACACGATTTCCGGACGTGCGCCGATCCGGCGCACCAGTGTAAGACTGGTCACCGCTTGCGCCTCGCCCGCCCGTCCCCGCGCTCCCTCGTGGCAGCCTCCTGGCCTTCCGCATAGGCAGCGAGGCGGTCAAGGCTGCTGGCCCAGAAGCGCTGGTAGCGCTGCAGCCAGTCCATGGCCTCGCGAATAGGCCGGGGATTCAGACGAACGCTGACCGCACGACCGGTTTTCACACGGGTGATGAGCCCCGCCTCCCCCAGCACATCGAGGTGCTTCATGATGGCCGGCAGCTTGATCGGGAACGGCTTCGCCAGCTCGCTCACCGTGGCCACGTCCACGCTCTCAAGCCGCGCCATGATTGCGCGACGCGTCGGATCCCCGAGGGCCGCGAAGGTGCGGCCGAGCCGATCTTGATAGTTTACCATGTGGATAAGTATTGGAGAGCACCGGGGCAAAGTCAACGCCTGCCTGGCGAGTGGCGCCTCGCTTGCGCTTGACACAGCCGGGTCGCTCGTTGATAGTTTCCTATATGGTGAAGTATGGTACACCGGGGAGACCGACCGATGACCTATAAACAGACAGCCCTTGGACTGGGTTTGGCCATCTTGTTGGCGGGTTGTGGCGCGCACGCGGCCACGGATGACCCTGCCGCATATCAGACCATGAGGCCCGTGGCGCAGTACCTCGGACTGAGTCCCTCTGAGGAAGTCGCGCTCGCGCGCAGCGCGGCACCGCCGGCGGTGGCGGCCAATGCCGAGGTCCTGACGCTTGGCGCCAAGGGCTACGACAGCGCTACCCATGGCGCCAATGGCTTCGTCTGCCTGGTCGTGCGAGCCTGGGCGAACAATTTCGACAGTGGCGAATTCTGGAATCCGCATGTTCGAGCACCGCACTGTTTCAATGCCGCGGCGGCACGCAGCGTTCTGCCCACCTACCTGCGGCGCACGCAATGGGCCCTTGCGGGGATATCGCGGGAAGATATGCGTGCACGCACTCAGGCGGCACTGGCGGCACATGAGATACAACCGCCGGAAGCCGGTTCGATGGCGTTCATGATGTCAAAGGACGGCTATCTCGGCGATGACGTTGCGGGCCATTGGCATCCGCACCTGATGTTCTACCTGCCCCGCATGGCGGAATCGGCCTGGGGCGCAAATTCGCAACGATCGCCGGTGTTTGCCGATGCCGGTGGACTTGAGCCGCTTACGGTATTCTTCGTCCCCGTGGCGCACTGGTCCGACGGCACGGCCGATGACACTACCCACTCACTGCACAGCTCGCCCGCCCGGGTTCCAAAATAGAACACAGAGGCCAGCCTCCGGCCGCAAGCAGACCACACGTCACGAAGATGACTTGCCAAGCGCACTGAATATCCTATAGTGGCAACACTCGCCGAAGAGGACAGACCCCTCTGAGAGGCTCCCCGAAACGGAAGCGCCGCGCAGGCCTTAGTAGGGGTAGACGTAGGGCTACGACACAGCCTTGTTGAGAGCCGATGTTCCACATCGGAAGCTGGATGGCACCGCCACAGGTACTGTGGTTCCAGCAGATGTTACTCCGCCAGTTCGGGAGGTATCTGCAGTGACCATCGCACGCTTGGCTCGAGTGTTTGCCGGTTCGGCGCTCCATCACCTCGAAGGCCGCATTCTCATACGCGGATGGGTCTTCCGGCTCAGATCGCTCGCCAGTACGACGTTCATCGTCGTGCGCGACTGTACCGGGGAGATCCAATGCGTGATCGCAACAGCGCGGTTCAGGGAACTGCACCTGAAACTCGATGATGCCGTTGAATTGACCGGTCGGATCCGGCTCGAGGTGCGCGCGAAGGTGGGTTGCGAAATGGATGTCGAAGATCTGCGCATCCTCAATCCAGCCAGCCACAAGTTGCCATTCAACGCCAGCAGCAGGCTCGACGCCGTGGGACCGGAGGCGCGAATCGAATATCGCCCGCTTGCCTGCCGTAACCAGGAGGTGGGTGACATCTTCCGGATTCAAGCGGCAGTGCTGAAATACTTTCGCGGGTATCTCGAATCCCAGCATTTTCAGGAAATCGTGACGTCCAAGATCGTTGCCGCGGGCACGGAGGGCGGCAGCAATCTCTTTGCGATAAAGTATTTCGAACGAACGGCGTATCTGGCTCAAAGTCCGCAATTCTACAAGGAGCATGGGGTGGCCGCTTTCGAGCGAGTGTTTGAGACCGGCCACGTCTACCGCGCCGAGCCCCACGCCAGCAGCAGACATCTGACGGAATACTATTCGCTGGATCTTGAGTTCGGGTTCATTGATGGTCCTGAGGATGTAATCGAGCTGGAGCGACAGCTGCTGTCATATATTTTCGAGGAGCTGAATCGTACTCAGGGCAAGGTCCTCGGGCGATACCGTTCAACCGCATTGCCCTCGATGCTCAAGGTACCGGTGTGGGACTTTCACGAGTGCCTCGAGCGGCTGGCGCGGGCGCACGGCACCTCCCACCTCAAGGACGATCTGGATCCGGAGGCCGAACGCCAGCTATGTGCAATGGCGAGTGCCGAGACGGGAGTGCCTGCGGTGTTTGTGCTGGGGTTTCCAGCCGCGAACCGTCCATTCTACTCAGCACCACGCGGCGGGTCCGGCGCGGCCCAGAGCTTTGACCTGTTGTTGCAAGGCCTGGAGATCACTACGGGTGGCCAGCGCCTGCACGAACGCGCCGCGCTGGAGTTGGCGCTTGGCAGCCGAGGCATGGATCCATCCGCGTTCGAGGATCATCTGCGCATGTTCGAGCTCGGAATGCCCCCACATGGGGGCCTGGCGATAGGCCTGGAACGACTCACGGCGCAGATTCTTGGTTTGCACAATGTTCGCGAAGCCGTGCTGTATCCCAGAGATCGTTACCGCTTGAGCCCGTAGATCCGGGCAAGGCAGCCGGCATCAATGCAGCGTCATGGCGACCACGAACAGCAGGAACAGTACAAACGCCGTTCCGCAGATGCCCAGCAACGCAATCGTGCGCCATGATGCGGCGAAGAGTCCCAGTGAGTAGGTGCCGCGAAGTTGCGCGAACATGTGCGCCGGCGGCACAAAGATGACGAACATGGCAATTACCGCGCTGCTGACGCCCAACATCGCCATGAGCGCAGCGGTGGTGAACAGCAGCGCCATGAACGACAAGGAATATAGTGAAAATACGCCGTGATCGTACATCGTGACGCCGCGCCTCCAGAAGAACATCAGCCAAAGGAAGGGGAGTGAAATCGGGATCAGCATGAACGAGAACTTATAGGCGGTGCTCTTCAGTTTGTAGAGAGCGAGATCCGGGTTGGCGAGTGCGCGATAGATCTTGCCTCTGGTTCCCGGATCAGCTTCGTGCCGCTGGGCCTTTGCCGCCAGTTTTTCCTCCCAGGTACCGGTACCGGTGCCGGCGGCGGCAGCGGCCGGCGCCGCGGAGGGTGAGCCGAGATCGAGCGCCTCACTGGCGAGGCCACCTGAGGCAGTGGCCACCTTTTTCGCGAGCTTGGCTTCGGCCAGTTCCTCTTTGGCCTCGCTCAGGTCGGCGCCGGCCTGCTGGAGCTGTTCGAGTTTCGCGCTGGCCTTGGCGACATCCTCGTCCGCCTCCTGCTGGGCCTTGGCCAAGTCCGCCTTGGCGGCGCGGGCATCCTCGACTTTGACTTTGACATTCTGAGAGTCGCCCTGCGCGGCGAGCGAAAACACGAAGTACAGAAGAAAGATGCAAAACAGGAACAGCGCCATTGGCGAGACATACCGAGTGCGCTGGCCATCAATGTAACGGCGCGTCAGCAGTCCGGGGCGGAAAGCCAGCAACGGCGCAGTCCGAATGCCTTTGGCATCGAAATGCAGCACCCCGTGCAGAAACTCCTCGCTCAGGTGCCACAGCGAACGATGCAGGTGCGCCGGCTGTCCGCAGCTGCCGCAGTAACGGGCACTCACGGCCGCCCCGCAGTTCAAACAGTCATGATGGAGGTCGGTCTCGGCGGCACGCCGGTCCGGAACCGATATGGCGTCGATCTCCTTCGCCGCCAGGCCCGCCGAAACCAGGCTTCCAACCTCCGGGATGTCTGGATTCATGCTCGAACCTTACTTCGATTGGCGACAGATTGTACAATAAATCAATCACTTAGCATGCACAACTGCGGCGATGGCGAATTCCAGTGAGGCGCCCGAACCGCCGTTCTTGGGAATTTCGCCGCGACGACGAAAGGCACTCGGATCTCCCGAGCGTTCTTGCATCGGACGACCGCCAAAGGCGAGTTGCTTGCGTGCAGTCGTGCCCCGGGTAAGGATCCTTGCTCAGGCGTCCATTCTCTTCAACACCGAAGTCACCTGGAGTACGAGGCGGGAGATGCGCGCTCCCGCCTCGGTCGACCCGATCGTTTTATCCTCCGATCTGTATCTTGCGCGGCCGCGCCTTTGCCTGCTTCGGAATCGTGACCATCAACACGCCGTGCGTGCCAGTGGCATTCACTTTCTCGCCGTCCACCGTGTCGGGAAGCACGAAACGACGATGGAACTGTCCGCTGCCACGTTCAATGCGGTGGCCGACCGTCTCTTCGCCGACCTTTTGAACCGCCGGCGAACGGTCTCCGGACAGGGTGAGAATTCCGCCATCCAGGGTCAGATCGACCGTGGCCGGGTCGACGCCAGGCAGATCGACATACAATTCAAAGCGGTCCGGGAATTCGTGAATATCCACCAGCGGCACCCACATGGCCGTCGCCGAACTGCTGTCGTTTTCACGGGCGCTCCCGAACAGGCGGTTGATTTCATCCTGCAGGCGGGGCATCACGCCCCATGGATCATTTCGCGTCACAGCGCTCATGGCACCACTCCTTCTTGGTGTCGTCGATAAAGGATCCCGCCCTTGGAGGTGTGCAAACCGGGCGATTGGCGCGAATTTAAGGGCGGCCGAAGTCTTTTCAAGGCGTTCGGGCAATTCTTGCTCGCACCGGGGCGGCCCGCATCTATATCATTGATTTTGCGATATTTTATATCATGTTCAGCCTCGCGCACGAACGCGCGGGAGGCATCACCCGCTAGGCGGCAGAGGCGTCAATTGCAAAATTGGTGAGGTGGCCTGCTTCCGTGTAGCTGAGCTCATAAGAGGCAGAAATAAAGTCAATGCGCAGCCGCGCGACGTCCTCACCATTGACCCACCTCACGTCCAGAATCTCATTCGCAGAATCCGCCAGCTCGAATTTGCCGCAGAAGGCCGGATGCGAGTTTCGCAGCCTGATCAATTCCAACAAGCGCATCACCACCGGCCGCCGCAGCGCCCCCTCAACCTCCTCGGCTGAATAAAAGTGCCGGTTGATGTCGCGCCCGACGCCGGTACGCGCCAGCAACTTCATGTCGTTGGTACCGGCCAGCAAACCCACGTAGTACACCTGCGGAATTCCCGGCAAGAAGAACTGCGCCGCGCGCGCCAGCAGATAACGGCGGTCGTCGCGCCGCATGGCGTCGTAGAACGTACAGTTTATCTGATAAAGATCGAGATTCGAGGCCGCGGTTCCGGTCGCCAGACGACTCTGGTCGTGGCTGTTGCGGTGAATGATCTCGACGAGGCGATCCAGCTCCTTGGCGGGTACCAAACCGGGTCGCTCATCGGGCCCGCTACGGTCGGCACCTATGTCGATGATGCCAATTCCATCGTGGGTATCCAGCACCGTCAGCGCATTGGTGGGGCGAATCCTGATCCACTCCTTGAAGTACCGGGCCGTGCCAAAGGCGAATGCATGCAGGATGAGTGGCGGCAGCGCAAAATCATAGACCCAGTCCACATGGGCCCCAATATCGATCTGCTTGCGAAAGTAGGCGTGCACTTCCACCAGACTCTCGATCTTCCTTTCCCGCGCGCGGGCGCCAAATTCGGCAATGAAGTCGAAAGTCTCCGGCATCATGAAGCAGCTGCTACCGGCCTTCTTGATTGCGTATCCCACCGCATCCAACCGAACCATGCGGATGCCGTTGTCGCTGAAGGTGTCAAGAATCCGCTCGAGATACGCTGCTCCCTGCGGGTGTCTGACATCAATATCGATCTGATTCGACGAAAAAGTGGTCCACAATTCCCGTTGCTCACCATTGGCAAAACGCACGCGGGTAAAGGGCCGTCCGGGGCGGGGACGGTAGATCCCCGCAAGGTCCGCGTCCGACGCGCCCTGCGGAAAGACCTTGTCGAGGGTGAGAAACAGGCCGCCGAACTGCGACTCGTCGCCGTGCTGCAGGTAGTCACGAAATTGCGCCGAGTCCGCGGAGATATGATTCACGATGACATCGGCCATGACGTCCACGTCCCGCGTCAGTGCCTTGATATCGCTCCAGGCTCCAAGCCTCGGGTCGACCTGAGTATGGTCAATCGGATCAAATCCGGCGTCCGATCCGTCAATCGGATAGAAGAACGGCAGAATATGAATTCCGCCGAACAGGCCCCGCAACGGACCGCGCAGCAGCTGTGCCAGACCTGGCACGCCCTTGCCCAATCGGTCCGCGTACGTGATGAGTTGAACTTGATTTCGCATTCCGGATCGGGCCTGCATTTACATTGGCGCAGTGCGCGACTATATTGCAATCGATTGTAGGATAAAATCAATGATCCGGCCGCAGACATAGGGGGCAGTGCGTGTACCAGCAGCCGGCGGGCCCGCAGGACCGCAATACCACCTTGATCAGGTGGTTGACCTGCATGATGTTCCTGATCTTTGCGATGACCACCGATGCGGTCGGCAGCGTCATCCCGCGAATTATCCAGGAATTCAAGCTGAGCATGACGGCCGCCGGCGCCTTTCACTACGCGCCCATGGCCGCGATCGCCGTCGGCGCCCTGCTGCTCGGGTTCCTGGCCGACCGCCTGGGCCGCAAGAAGACCATTGTTGCCGGGTTGCTGCTGTATGCCGTCGGCTCGGGGCTCTTTGCCTTGGGCAGTTCATTCGGGTTCTTTCTTGGACTGCTGGCCCTCTCCGGGCTGGGGATCAGTGTTTTCAAGATCGGCGCACTGGCGCTGATCGGTGATATTGCGGAGTCCACCTCCAACCATACCTCCTTGATGAACACCTTGGAGGGATTCTTCGGGGTCGGCTCAATCATCGGCCCCGCCATCGTCATCACACTGCTCAATGCGGGCCTCTCCTGGAAGTGGCTCTACGAGATTGCGGCCGTCATCTGCACTGTGCTGATCGTCATTGCCCTGATCGTCCGGTATCCGGGTGCGCGGCAGGTCGAGCGGGAGCAAGTGCAGCTGCGCCAGACCTTTCGGCTGATGCGCGACCCGCTGGCATTGGGCTTTTCAGTCCTGGTGGTCGCCTACGTGTCCGTCGAGGTGGCCATCTATGTGTGGATGCCGACCTATTTGCAGGACTATCGCGGCCCCCATCCTTGGTTGTCGACGTATGCCCTGACGGGCTTCTTTGTACTGCGGGCGGCTGGCCGGTTCTTCGGCGCATGGCTGCTGCGGCGCGTGATGTGGACCAAAGTGCTCGTACTGTTCGGCTTTGCAATCTTCGCCTGCTTCGCCGGCAGTCTCGCCGGCGGTGTGCAGGCCGGAGTGGTGCTGCTGCCGCTGTCAGGCCTGTTCATGTCGATGCTTTATCCGACGCTCAATTCCAAGGGGATCAGCTGCTTTCACAAATCCAATCACGGTGCGATCGCCGGGGTGATTCTGTTCTTTACGGCCGCCGCAGCGGCGCTCGCGCCGCTGGCAATGGCGGCGGTCAGTGACACTTTCGGCAGCCCTCGGTACGGCTTTGGACTGGCCACGGGGTTTGCGCTCCTGCTATTCCTAGGGTTGCTGGCCAACTGGATTGTGGATCCGGCCAAGGGGCGGCTGCGGGAGCTCGATCGCCTGGAGTACGCCGTACTCGAGAACTGACCGGCCGGGTTCAGGGCTTGGCGGGCCGGGTGCTCGAATCGCGCACGACCAGTTCCGCCTGCATGGTCGCCGAAGGGGTATTTTCCCCGTTGAGGCGGCGAAACAGCAGGTCAACCAGAATCCGCGCACCGCGCGCCAGGTCCTGACGCATCGTTGTCAGGGCGGGTTGGAAATGCGCGGCCAGGGTAATGTCATCAAACCCAACCACCGATACGTCACCGGGAACCGTCAGCCCCGATGCAACCAGGGCCCGTACCGCGCTGATGGCTATGACATCGGTCGCGGCGAATACGGCATCCATTTCCCCGCCTTCCCGTACGAACGCGCGCATCGCCTCATAGGCCGCATCGGCCGTGAGGTGGGCGGGGACAATGCGCTCGCGGCCCATACCGCGCGGACCATGGGCAAGCGCATATTTGTAGCCTTCGTGTCGCAACCTGATCTCCGGGATCGACGGGTCGCCGAGGAAGATGATCTGGCGCCGCCCGGTGCGAATCAGATGCTCAACCGCGACGCGCGCCCCGCCCAGGTTGTCCGTACCGACTGCGCAGTATGACTGGTGCTCCAGGGGGCCGCCCCACACGACCAGGGGTTGGTAACTGGCGGCAGCCGCCTCAATCGCCTGGTGTTCCGTGCTTTGGCCGATGATGATAATGCCATCGGAGCGCTGGGAAGCGATCAGGCGCACCAACCAGTCATCCATTGGCGGCAGGACTTTCTGCAGAAACATCCCATAGCCACGCTGGGTGATCTCGTCCGCCAGGTACCCGATCATCTCCATGAAAAAGGGGTCGGTGAGCGCCTGGCCCGCCTCGTGACCCAGTGGAATCACCACACTGATCGTTTGGGTGCGCTGCAGCCGCAGATTTCTGGCCGCGGAGTTGATGACATAGCCCCGCTCTCGCGCCAATTTCAAGATCTCGTCGCGTTTCTTCACGGCCACCAGCGGGCTGCCGGCGAGTGCACGGGAAATGGTCGAGGGGTGTACCCCGGCCAATTTCGCGATATCGGCCATCTTCGGTAGCTTGGAGCGACGGCGCTTGCTCATCATCGAATCATAGCCGAACTCTGTTGCGCGCTCCCGGCAGAAGGCGCCGGCGCTTGGAATCCTGCGGCCCTGCCGGGCGCCTGGCCGGCCCTGGCCGGGGCATCCCCGGCTTGCGCAGCTCTGTACCCAGGCCGTAGAATGCATACGATTGCATACCGTAGAACGGGCCGTTCGCTGCTGCGGAGGGCCCGCTACCCGGACGTTTGGAAGAGGATTGTCGTTGAACGCTCCCTTGCCCGCCAACGTCTGCTCAATGAACGCCAACAGCGCCGCCGCTACGCCTGGGGGCGTCGAGGTGAGTCCGCGACTGGTCACTATCGCGCGCCTGGCCCATGTGTCGCCGACCACCGTGTCGCGGGTCGCGAGCGGTCGGGGTGCGGTGAGCGTTGCGACGCGCAAGCGCGTGCAGGAGGTCATTGAGCGATGCGGCTACAAGCCGGATCCGATGGCTCGGGGCCTGCGCCTCAAGCGCCCGACCTATGTGATGATACTGCGGGTGGTCTCGGGACCCGCTTCCGGATTCACTGATCGCGAGGGTGAATTCGAGGTTATCGAAAATCTCATCGACGCCATCTCCCGGTGCGGGAGTTTGGCAGTATTCCGCCGCGTTCGTTCCATGGACCGGGAGTACTTGCGCAATCTGGCCGAGGAATGCGGCGCCCGTTCCGTCGTACTGCTCGGCAAGACCGTGCCAACGGCGTGGCGAGACGCTCTGGCGGGTGCAGCCTTCCAGATTGAAATCGTGGAAACCGAGAACGGTTGTATCGGCATTCAAGACGTGCCGATGAGTGCGCGCCGCGGCGCGCGCACAGTCGTCGAACATCTCCTGCATGCCGGCTGCAGCAATGTGGCGTACCTCGGTGACGAGCGGCACCCGATCGGTTCGGCGCACTTCCAGGGATTTTGTGACGTGCGCGCCGCGGAGGCCAGTTCCAGTCACATCCTGCAGTTCGATGCAACCTGTGGACTATCGCTCGCGGAGAGTCTGCAGAGCCTGCTCGCGGGATGGCGGCCTCCTGACGGACTGTTTGCCGCTACCGATGATCTCGGGATCCGGGCTATCGAGGCGCTGCAGACTTTGGGGGCCCGCGTGCCCGGCGACCTGAAGGTCGCGGCAATGGGAGGCACGTTAGCCGCCGCCCGCTGTGATCCACCGCTGACGACGCTCGCCCCTTCGAGCGCCGAAATCATTGAGGCCTTGGCCCATCGCCTGTGCGTGGCGCCCGGCGATACGCATTCACCAGAACCCATCCCTACCGGCTCGCTGATCATTCGAGCATCCTCATCCCGCGCAGGTGCCGGTCGCTAGGTTCAGCGTGCCCTCCGCGTCGCATCCGAATCGCTTCAAGGTGCCGGCCTCCCTGCGCCATCGACAGTGTCGAGGCTGGCAGCCTCCGAAACGTAGCTGAAACGCAACGCAAAGTTGGTATCGTTTTCAATGCAAAATCGGACATTTCGGCTATACAACCGATTGCAATGGCTTGATTTAGACCCTAACTTCGAGTGAACGCAGCACTTTGCCGTACGGCGTGCCAAATGTCGTGACGCGGCAACATTTCGAAAATCAGTTAGGGGGAGTTCATGTCTCGGATAAGCAGTTCGTGGAATTCCACAATAGGCCTGACGCTTGTCGGTTCTGTATCACTCCTCGTTGCCGCAGGCCCCGCGCATGGGCAGGCCGCGGCCGAGCCGAAAGCCGCATCCGCCGCGGAAATCCAGGAGGTAGTGGTCACTGCGACAAAGGTCGGCAGCCTGCCCGTCATGGAAGTACCAATGGCGATCCAGGCTTTCTCCGCCGAGACCTTGGAAACCAGGGGAATCCACGAGGCCGAGGATTTGATCTCACTGATTCCGGGCGCATCGGCATTTGGAGAGATCAGCGCCGGGTACAAGGTCTACGCCATTCGCGGCTCCGGGGCAGGCGGCCCCATCGGCGACGGCATGGTGGGCTACTACCTGGATGACACGCCCTTTGGTGTGCCCAACTTCCAAGCCGCCCCGCCGGTGCGTTACTTCGACCTCGACCATATCGAGGTCCTGCGCGGCCCGCAGGGCAGCCTGTATGGCTCGGGTTCCATGGGCGGGGTCATCATCTACCGCACCAAGAATCCCGACCTCGAAGAATTCAAGTTCGATGGCCAGCTCGGTACCTCGAAGACCGATGATGCCGGCGGCTTGAACTATACGGTCGGCTCGGCGGTCTCGATTCCCCTGGTGCAGGACAAACTGGCCATTCGCCTGAGCGGCAGCTACGACTACCGTGCAGGCTACGAGGACGTCTACTCCGGAGCCACCGCCACCGGACAGCCGTACAAGAAGGATGCCAACGACATCCGCAGCTCCGACCTGCAAGCCGTCGTGCTATGGAAGCCGATGGATCACCTGACCATACGCATGCGCGCCTGGGCATTCCGCGACAACCAGGATTACCTCCAGGTGATGAGCTCGCTCAAGCCCCCTTATATCCTCAATCAAGGCACCTACCCGTCTAACGATCGGCGCGGCACCAACTTCTTCTCCAATACCGTGACCTATGACGGGGATGGATACACGGTGACCAATGCCACTTCCTACCAGGAGACACTGCCGGGCGGCTTTGCGACCATCATCCCGGTCAATGGCGCGCAGCTGATCAATTCGGGCTCGGCCCATGGTCTTGTCAATGAATTCCGCGTCGCATCGGCCGGATCCGGCCCCCTGCACTGGTTGGGCGGTGCCTATGTGCAGGATGCCATCGGCTACTACAACTTCGTGGTCGCCATTCCGACCGTCTTTCAGGTACTGGGCGGCACGGCCACCAAAACAACCAATGAATCCATTTTCTCGGAAATCAGCTACGACCTGTTCGACGGAAAGTTGGTGCCGCTGGTAGGCCTGCGCTATTTCCAGGACACTCGCAGTGCCGACACCTACTCTAACTCCGTCACCAACCGCACGTACGTGACGGGCAAGCCCGACGCAGTGACTTGGCGCGCGAACCTCACCTATCACGTCGACCACGACTGGATGGTGTTCCTGAACGCCGCCACCGGGTTCCGCAGCGGCATTCTGCAATCGCAAGCCCAGGCAGACGCCGTCATCGCCGACGGAGTCCCGAGCTCCATTTCCCTCAAGCCCG
Source organism: uncultured Pseudomonadota bacterium (assembly GCA_963726995.1). Classification (GTDB taxonomy): domain Bacteria; phylum Pseudomonadota; class Gammaproteobacteria; order Steroidobacterales; family Steroidobacteraceae; genus DAIDKA01. The sequence continues at coordinate 578,575 of CAVSEP010000004.1, read as the reverse complement.
ACAAGTTGCGCAACGTCGAGATTGGGGTGAAAGGTTCGATGATGGACGACAAGATTGAACTTGCCATCAGTGCCTACGACATCCGCTATACGGATTTGCAGAGCGCCTTCAACACCACTTCAAACCTCGCCGCCTTCGCCAACGTGGGTGACGCAAAGACCAATGGCGTGGACATCGACCTCACTTGGCGGACGCCAATCGATGGCCTGCTCGCATCGGTGATCGGCAATGTCAATCAATCGGAGTACACCAACGTGAATCCGTTGTTTGCCGCGGCCAACATCGGCAACAGCAACGGCCAACGCCTGTACAACACGCCCGCGCATAACTGGCGCTTCGATCTGAACTATGAAACGGCCGTCGGCACTGCCGGATGGCGGGTGTATGCCAACGGGTCGGCCACGCTCAATGGCGCCGCACGCAACGCCTCCGCGGGCGTGGATAACATCGCCGCGTATTCCATGTACCGGACCAGCCTCGGCCTGACAAATACCAAGTACGACGTGCAGCTGTACTGCGACAACCTCTCCGATTTCCGGGGACCCACGCAGGCCAATGCCACGTTCTTCCTGGCCGGGCCCGCGCCGCGGACCATCGGCCTGCAGCTGCGGTACAGGAGCTACTGACCCGCCGAGTGCCGGGGCGGGGAAACGATCCCCCGCCCCGGCATCTTGGCTTGCAGCTGCAGCTCAACGAACCGTCTGCAGCACCTCTTTCTCGACCAGTGCTCGCATCAGTCGATAGCCGTTGCGGTTCGGATGCACGCCGTCATTGCTCAGGTCCGAACGGAATTCCCCCGCCGGGCCCACCAGTAGCGGGTAGTAGTCCACGAACTTGAAATGGTTGCGCGACGCGTAGCTACGAAGCCAGCCGTTGAGCCGCTTGATCCAAGGCTTTGGATCAAGCTGCGGCCGCCAGTTAAACGCCGCCGTGGGAGGAATGCTGCACAGAACCACCTCAATCCCATTGGCCCGCGCGATCTGCGCCATTGACATGATGGCATTCTCGAAGTCCTGCGGGCTGGTCGGACCCGTATTGCCGGCGATATCATTGGTCCCGGCCAGAATGAGCACCACCCGTGGCCGCAGCGCGACCACGTCCGATTGGAAGCGCACCAGCATCTGCGGGCTGGTCTGACCGCTGATACCACGATCGAGGACCCCGTGCCTGAAAAGTTCCGGGTCAGCAAGCCCCCAGTTCTCGGTGATCGAATCGCCCATGAATACGACCCGCGCAGGCTCCCGCCCCGCAAGCGCGGTGGCGTTGGCCCAGTGGAATCTACACACCGCGGCCCAATCTCCGGACACGCGCCGTCGGTTTTCCTCGTTAAAGACTTTGAATTCGGCGTTATTCGTCAGACGCGCAAAATCGGCCGCCCCCAATGTGCGAGGTTCGATGAACAGATCGACCAGCAGGTCGTGAGCGCCTGCGGGCAGTTCAAGATTCGGCAGGCACGGCTGCTCGATCATGGCGGGGGGCGGCTCGGCCGATGCGCCCGGCTTTGATCCCTGTGCACCGCTCGCAGCCTCAATGCACATCGCGCAGACCAGAGATCGCCAGATCACGCCCCCGGCAGTTAGGAAGAACCTAGGCATCCGCTTTCCTCCTCGGTGTGACAGGTGTCTTGGGCGGCATTGGAGCGCGTACGGGGCGCTCATCATATCGACATGCAAACGATTGCGCCATTGCGTAAAGTACGCTCCGTTACCGTGTCGTTCGGTGGGGGACAGCCATGACGAGCTTCGATCGACGGACATTCATCGCATTGGGCGGCGCACTGCTCGTGACCGACGCGTCGGCCCAGGAGCGTGGCGCCTCCAAACTGACACCCCCGACTCCGCCGCGCGCGTTACCGCCATCATGGCTCAATGCGCAAAGACTGCCGCTGTGGCCGCAGGACCCTCCTGGGGCGGCGACCTTTGCGCCCCAGCCCCAAGGCCCTGACGCGGCGCCGATCTTTATTCAGAACGTCGCCCGCCCTGATCTGCATGTCTTTCGCCCCGCTCATCCGAACGGCCACGCCCTGCTGGTCATTCCGGGTGGCGCGTACCGCCTGGTGTCGGTGGCGAACGAAGGCGCCGAGGTTGCCGCACGAATGAACCCCCACGGAGTGACCCTGTTCGTCCTAACTTACCGCCTACCGGGGGAAGGCTGGCAAAACCGGTCTGATGTCCCCCTGCAGGATGCGCAGCGCGCCATGCGGATGATCCGCTCCCAGGCGAAGCGCTTCGCGATTGACGCGGACAAAGTCAGCGTTCTGGGATTCTCCGCGGGCGGACATCTCGCAGCCACGCTGGCCACTCAACACGCGGAACAGACCTATCACGGCGTCGATGCCGCAGATCACCTCAGTGCGCGTCCTTTCGCCGCCGGGCTGGTCTACCCGGTCGTGACGATGGAAAGCCCGTGGACCCATGAGGTGTCCCGGACCATGCTGCTCGGCGACGCCCCGAGCCTCGCGGAAATCAACCGCCGCTCGGCCGAACGACACGTCGATGCGGCCACGCCACCGGTGTTCGCCGTGCATGCCATCGATGACCCGGCTGTACCGGTGGAGAACACCCTGAATTTCTTGAATGCCATGCGAGTGGCGAAACGGCCGGTGGAGGCGCACCTCCTGCAGGAAGGCGGCCACGCGTTTGGCGTAGGTTATCCGAACACCCCTTCGGGGCTGTGGACCGATCTGTTCCTCAGGTGGCTGAACCGGCTGGCGTAGCGGATTCCGGAGGACATGCGTCAGGCTCGTCAGGCTCGTCAGGCGCTGGACCGGAGCCCGAGCGCGCACCAAACTAGAGTTCAAAGGAGCAGTACATGGACGACAGGTCACTGCAGCTGACGCGCCGAGCAGCCCTCCTGGGCACAGCCGCCGTGGGCCTGGACGCCGCGCTGCCGCAGACTGCCCGCGCGGCCCCGCCCGGCATCTCCGGTCAGATCGATGCCGGCCATGAGGGCCCGCCTCTCTCCCCCTTTCTCTTCGGTGGCTTTCTCGAACATCTCCGGGGAGTGATCACCGACTGCTTCTGGGGCGAATCGCTCGCCGACCGGAAATTCTTTCATGCCGTGAGCTCGAATCCTCCGGCCCCCGCGCCATCTGCCTCCCCCGGCCCACCCGGCGCTGCGCCGCGGCACTGGCAGCCGATTGGTTCCGACACAGCCATCACGATGGATAGCCGCGCCCCCTACGTCGGGGAGCACAGTGTTGCGGTGGCGCTGGCCGCTTCCAATCCGCAGGGTATTGCGCAGGACGGCCTGGCGCTGGTCGCCGGCAAGGCCTACACCGGCCGTATCGTGCTCAAGGCGGACCCATCCGCCGAAGTCAGACTCACCCTGATCTGGGGACCCGGTGTCGCGGATCGCCAGACGGTGCGCGTCTCGGCCTTGCGCGAATGGAGCACCGTGCCGTTCGCCTTCACCACGCAGGCGGGCACGAAACAGGGGCGAATCGAGATCGTGGCTGCCGGGCAGGGAACGCTGCGGATCGGCGCCGTCTCACTGATGCCGGCGGATAATATCGACGGCTTTAGGGCCGACACGATTTCGCTAATGCGGGAGCTGGACTGCAAGATCCTGCGTCTGCCGGGCGGAAATTTCATCTCCGCCTATGACTGGAAGTCCACCATCGGCGATCCAGACAAGCGGCCACCGATCCTCGACCCGGTGTGGAATGCCGTACAACAAAACGATGCCGGACTGGATGAACTGCTGCACCTGTGCCGGCTGGTGAATGCAGAGCCTTACTGGTGCGTGAATACGGGTTTCGGTGAACCACGCTCCGGTGCGCAGCTGGTCGAGTACGTCAATGGCGCCGCAAACACCCCCTGGGGCGCCAAGCGCGCGGCCAACGGGCACCCGCAGCCATGGGGAGTGCGCTATTGGAATGTCGGCAACGAGATGTACGGCAAGTGGCAATTCGGCCACATGAGTCGTGAGCAATATAACGTCAAGCACAACCTGTTTGCCGAGGCGATGCGCAAGGTTGATCCGTCGCTCTACATTGTCGCCCCCGGCGGATTCGCCGATGAGATGACCACCGGGCAAGGCATCGTGATACCCGGCCAATACAAGGTGGACATCGGTTCAGAGCGCGACTGGGCCTACGGTATGTTCAAGAACTGCTGGGGGAACTTCGACGCACTGGCCACCCATGCCTATCCGCCGGAAAACAAGCGTTACAACTACACCACCGGCACCCAGTTCGATGTGCAGCAGTCGCTCAACGAATGGGCACGCCAGCCTGCCAATCGCGTGCGCACCATGTACGATTGCTGGGAAGACTACAAGAAGCTCTTCCCGGCGCTCCAGCAGGGCCGAGTCAAGGTGTTCTTTGACGAATGGGCCTATCATTTCCAGGGAGATCTGAAAGGATCATTGGCGATTGCGCTGGCCTTTCACGAGTTCTTTCGCCACTCGGACTTCATCGACATGGCCGGCTACACGATGGCCACGGCGTGGTTGGATTTCGATTCCGTCAGTTCCGTTGTCAGCGCCAAGGGCCGCATCTTCCAGCTCTACAACCGCCACTTCGGCAAGTGGCCGGTGGCCGTCTCGGGCAACTCGCCGGTGCCCGCACCGCAATATCCGGTCGGCGGCGATCAACCGCGCGTGAACGCCGGCAGCGACACCTATCCGCTTGATGTTTCGGCGGCGCTCACCGCCGACCGCCGGGCGCTCGTGGTCGCCATCGTGAACGCCACCGAAGAATCGCGCGCACTCGACCTTGCCTTCCAGCACTTCACGCCCGGCCGTCGCGGGCGCTGCTGGAGGCTTACCGGCGCCGGTCTCGAGGCCTCCAACCGGGTCGCCCAGGCGCCACAGGTGCGCATCGCAGAAGACGAATTTCGGCCTGCGCGGCCCCTGTCGATCGCGCCCATTAGCGTCGAGCTTTACGAGTTCCCGACCGCGTAGTGGGCTGCGCGCCGGCGTGGCGCGGCCGATATAGCAGTCGTGCCGTACGAAAATCTGAAATTCCCGGGAGTAGCCATGAAACCCAATTGCCGCTCGATGCGTACCGCACTCATTGCCGCGTTGTGCTATCTGGTGCCGACTGCGTACCCCGCTCCGGTTCTCGCCCAGGCGCCGTCCGCGTCGGCGCCGCAGTCCGGCGGGAGTCAGGGTCGGATTGGAATTCGCTTCAGCGCCGATGCGCGCGCGCAGATCCGCACCTACCACCTGGAAGGCGCCAATATCGATGTGCCGTACTGCGTGTTCGCCTCGTCAAAGGTCGCGCGCGACAAGCCGGCGCCCCTGATTGTGTCGTTGCACGGACTGGGCGCCGGACCGCAGATCATGTGCAACACGACGGCCGTCGATCTGGCGCAGGAAGGCGGGTACATCCTGGTGGCGCCCATGGGCTACAGCATCGCCGGCTGGTACGGCTCACCCGTCATCAATCTGAATGGCAGGCGCCCGCGCGGAGCCGGCTCCGGCCCCGGTCCAGCCCCCGCGGCGGGCTCAGGTCCCGGAGGGGACCCGGACACTGCGGGCGCCGCGGCGCCTGCGGGCCCGAGCAACCAGGACATCCAAAAGTGGAGCGAGCAGGACGTGATGAGCGTGCTGGCCATGACGCGCACGGAATTCAACGTTGACCCGAAGCGCATCTACCTCACCGGCCACTCGATGGGCGGAGCGGGCACATTGTTCCTCGCCGCCAAGCATGCCGACCTGTGGGCGGCCGTCGCCCCCGTCGCGCCTGCCTCGTTCATGATGAATCCGTATCGCGCCGATGTTCTGAAGGCGATCAAGGACGCCGGTTTGCCGATTCTGATCGTCCAAGGCGATGCGGATACCGTGGTGCCGCCGACCAACACCCGATTGTGGGTCGCAACCGCCAAAGAATTGGGTCTGAACTACGAATACGCGGAGCTGCCGGGAATCGACCATGGCCCGGTCATCACCGCCAGCCAGAAGGATGTTTACGCATTCTTCGCCCGGCATTCGAAAAATTGACCGGCCCCCGGCCAACCCCGGCAACCGGGCTAGGATTGCGCCAGACTCAGGGTATGTTCTTCTTCTGAATGGTCCACGCCGGGTCTTTGCAAAGCCCGCACTCATTGCCGAGGAAGCGCGCGGCCGCATGCTGGTCGCCGCGCAATTGCCACTGCAGCCAGCTCACGGCAACCGCCGCCACCGGGCCGCCGTTGGGCTGGAAGTACGTACCGCCGTGTCCGGTTGCAATGTTTGCTACCGCAACTGGGATGTGCCCGATGTGCTTGAAGTCATCCATGCCGTTGGCATAGGCGATATCGGTGGGCCCGCCCAGGATGTAAAGCACCGGAGTATGAAGTTTGAGCAACTCGCTCTTGGCCAGATCCATGCCGGGAATCGGGCTCGGGACGTCAATGAAAATGCCGGTATTCTGCAACACGGCCGTGCGCACGCGCGGATCCTCAGCCGCCTTGAGGGCCTGGAGGCCGCCGCAACTCCAACCCGAGACCGCGATCTGCTTCGGGTCGATGCGGCCGAAGTAGGCGCTCCCCGGGCGCTGATTCTCCGCGAGTGCCCAATCGATGGCATCGGTGAGATCAGAGGTCTTGGTCTTGGGCGGCGGCAGCTGCCGCGGCGCGCTGGCCGCGGGGGCCGAACCATTCGGCTGCGCGGGCGCCATGGCGGCTGCCCTGGGTGGCGCGCCGGGCCCGCTCAGGATATGGCCGCTGGCAAGTACCAGATAGCCATGTGACGCCAGTTCGAGCAGCGGGAAGCGGGTGCTTGCGCCATCGTCGGAACAACCGCCATTGCCCCAGGCGACAATCCCGAGTTTCTGCTTGCCCAGCGCCGCAAGGTCGCGCGGCCGGTAGACAACATGACTTGGCAGGGAGACCACCTCCTCTTTCATGGCCGGGTACGGCCCAGTTCCCGGATTGTCCGGCAACTTGGCGGTGTCGGGCAGCTGCTGCGCCACGGCTGCGACCGCCCATAGCGCGATGCTGACGCCGAAAAGCTGTCGGCAACACAGTAGATAGGATTTGGTCATGGGGCCCTCTGCGTCCGGTGGTGTGAATGAATTGTATCCATAGTTAAAACGGGCGGACAGTGTTGGCATGCGCCGGGCTCGCCTTGCGACATCGCAACATCACGCGCGCAAACGTTTGCGCGATCGCCCATATTACGCTAGCCTCAGATCCTCGGGTCTATTGCGGCCCATGCTCCCGGGCACTCGCGAGACACTGCATTGTTCGCTGCGTTGGCGGCAACAGCAGCGTGACCGGCGCTGCATTTCGGTGCTTAGGATCTGTTGCGTCAAGAATGCAGGCAGGCATCATGGCAAAAAACGTCTGGGCCGATAGACGAACGCTATTGAAGGGTGCCGCGCTGACCGCAGCGATCGGCACTGTAGCTGCGGTTCCCTTGGTTGGGACGGTCGACTCGTTGGCGGCGCAGTCTCCTGAGGCAGGCGTGCGGCCGGATCCGGTAACGGCCTCGGCGCAAGTCGCCCTTGTTGAAATCGAGACGGGAAAGCTGGCCGGCTACGTTCGGGACGGGATCTACACCTTCAAAGGCGTGCCTTACGGGGACACAACTGGAGGCGCGGCGCGGTTTCTTCCGGCGCGCAAGCCGCGGCCCTGGACAGGCGTACGCAGTTCCCGCCAATACGGTTTTGTATGCCCCCAGGACAAGGGTACCGGCAGGCAGAATGACGAGGAGGCGTTCCTTTTCCAATGGAACGACAGCGTTGAGGGCGAGGACTGCCTGCGAGTAAACGTGTGGACGCCCGGCATTCGCGACCATGGCAAGCGACCGGTCATGGTCTGGCTGCACGGAGGTGGATTTGCGGCCGGGTCAGGCCACGACCTTCCGGCATTCGATGGGGAGAACCTGGCCCGCCGGGGCAATGTAGTCGTAGTGACCCTCAACCATAGATTGAACCTGCTCGGCTATTTGGATCTTTCCGCCTATGGCGAAAAATATGCGCACTCTGGCAATGCCGGGATGCTCGACATTGTCCTGGCACTGCAATGGGTGCGCGACAATATCGCCCAATTTGGCGGCGATCCACAGCGGGTGCTGATCTTTGGCCAGTCGGGCGGTGGCGCCAAGGTCAGCACGCTGATGGGAATGCCAGCCGCCAAGGGCCTATTCCACCGTGCCATCGTGCAGAGCGGGTCCTTCGCGCTGAGCAACACACTCGACAGATCCCGAAAACTCGCTGAATTGACCCTGGCCGAGCTGGCGCTGCCAGCGTCGCGCTTGGATGAGCTGCAACGACTGCCCTACGCGGATCTTTTTCGTGCCAGCACGGCCGCGCTGCAGAAGGCCAACCGCGCCGCGTTGAGCGCCACAGATCCTGCCGCTGCGATACGTGCCCTGAGCTTCGCCCCGGTCGCCGACGGCGTGATTTTGCCCTCACTGCCGTTTGCCCCTGATGCGCCCGCGATCTCGGCAGCCGTCCCGATGATCATTGGCACGACGTTGAACGAATTCACCACCGGCATCAATCACCCCGAGTACGAGCAGATGACCGCCAGCGAGCTGCTGGAGAAGGTGGAGGCACGACACCCGGGGCGTGGTCGCGCCATCGTCGCGGCATTTCAGCGACGTACGCCCGCCGCCAGGCCCTTTGATATCTGGTCGCGCGTGGCGAGCGCGCCGGTGCGCCAGGCCGCCATCGAACAGGCGCGCGCCAAGACCGCCTTGGCGCAGGCGCCCGCCTATCTGTACTGGTTTACATGGCAGACACCCATTCTGGATGGCCGTCCCCGCGCCTTCCACTGCGCCGATATCCCCTTTGTCTTCGATAACGTGCAGCGATGCGAAAACATGACCGGCGGCGGCCTCGGTGCTCGTGGCCTGGCGGCCGCCATGGCGGATACCTGGATTCAGTTCGCGCGCACCGGCGACCCGAACCACAAGGGCATCGCGCCGTGGCATCGCGTTTCCGCGCAGGCCACTCCCACCATGCTTTTCGACGCGAGCACGCACCTCGTCGTGAATCCTGATCAGGAAGAGCAAGCCAGCATCTCTTCAACCTGATGCTGGATGGCTACAATGAGTCGGAAACTCATCGGGGCAATCGAAGCGGGTGGCACGAAGTTCCGATGCGCGATTGTGGATCTTTCCGGGAATTTGCTGCACGAAGTACGTATTCCCACCCGCGGGCCCACCGAGACAATCGCGGCATGTCTCGACTTTTTCGATTCCCAGGTGCCGTCCCCTGAGGAACTGAGCGCCTTCGGAATCGCCTCATTCGGCCCGGTGGACCTCGACAAGCACTCGAAATCCTTCGGCCGCCTGCTGGCCACGCCCAAGCGCGGCTGGGAAGGTACGGACCTGGTGTCCCCCTTTCGTGAGTTCTATGCCAAGCCGGTCTTCATCGACACGGATGTCAATGCCGCAGCGCTCGCTGAGGCGCAGCTGGGCGCGGGGCGCGGCTGCCGCGGCGTAGCCTACGTGACGGTTGGCACAGGCATCGGCGGGGGCGCCGTCGTCAACGGCGTGCCGCTGCAGGGTCTTCCGCACCCGGAAATGGGCCACCTGCGCGTGGTCCGCGATTCGCGGGACTCCTTCGAGGGTATCTGTCCGTTTCACGGCGATTGTCTGGAGGGCCTCGCGAGCGGCCCGGCGATCTTGGCACGCTGGGGTCATTCGCTGGATCGTCACAGCGCCGACGACGTGGGGGTCAGCATTTTGGGCAACTATCTTGGACAGCTTGCGGCTGCCGTGGTGCTGATTCTCGCCAGCGACCGGATCATCTTTGGGGGCGGAGTCATGAGCACGGCAGGACTGTTTGAGCACATCCGCCACCATGCGCGGGCGTATCTGGCTGGATACCCGCTCGAATCGGCGAAGAACCGCATCTGCCCGCCGGAACTGGGCGCGAATTCAGGTCTGGTTGGCGCCGCGTTGCTGGCCGCCGGGCGGCCCGGCCGCTAGCCCCGCCGTGGTGCGCTGGACTCGCGCACCACGAGCTCCGCGGGCATCGTCGCCGAGGGCGTGTCCTCCCCGCCGATTCGACGTAACACCAGATCGACCAGCACCTTCGCGCCGTGCGCCAGGTCCTGCCGGACGGTCGTCAAGGGCGGACTCGTGTAGCCCGCCATGGCGATATCGTCGAATCCCACCACCGCGACGTCCCGCGGCACCGACAGGCCGCACGCGATGATTGCGCGAATCGCACTGACTGCGATCACATCGGTGGCCGCAAACACCGCGTCGAACTTTGCGCCCTCGCGGATGAAGGCGCGCATTGCCTCGTAGGCCGCATCGGCGGTCATATGAGAAGGCACCTGCAGGGCCTCGGCGGAGCCCCGGGACGCTTGCTGCAATGCCAGGTGATAACCGTCATGCCGCAGCCGCATTTCGGGGATTTTCGAGTCCCCCATGAACACGATGCGCTTGCGCCCGCCCTGGATGAGATGCTCGACGGCTGCCCGCGCCCCGCCGACATTGTCACTGCCGACCGTGCAATACGACTGATTGGGTAAATGTCCGCCCCACACGACCAGCGGGCGATAGGTTTTGGCGGCTGCCTCAATCACTGCATGCTCGGTGCTTTGGCCGATGACGATGATGCCGTCTGCGCGATGCGACTCGATCAATAGCCGCAGCCAGTTCTTCATCGGCGGTAGTACTTTCTTGAGAAACATGCCATAGCCCCGCTGTGTGATTTCATCCGCAAGGTAGCCGAGCATGCTGAGAAAGAAGGGATCAGTCAGCGCCTGACCGGTCTCATGGCGCAGTGGGATCACTACGCTCAAGGTCTGGGTCCTTCGAGTCCGCAGATTACTGGCAGCCCGATTGACCTTATAACCGCGCTCACGGGCGAGCTTCAGTATCCTTTCGCGCTGCGCGCGCCCAATTCGGGTGTTGCCCGACAAGGCGCGGGACACTGTCGACACATTGACGCCCGCGATGCGGGCGATGTCGGTCATTTTCGAGATTCTTGATGAAGGGGATTGTCTGCGTTTGGCCATATCGCTGGATCGCCTGCTCAATGGCAGGCCAAGCCGGGCACCGGGACGATGATCAGATGCGGCGCTGAGCCTCATGCCGCCTTTCAGGGTTACCCCCCAAGCTCGGCAATTGTATCACGCGGGACCCGCGTGATTCCTGATCAGGGCGGCTGGCTGCGCCGTGTGGCTCACCCCTCGATTTCGGCCTACTCCAGCTTTGAATTGAAGAACTTGATGATGACGTCGAAGCAGTCCTTGGATTCCGGCACGTCCGGATTGTAGAAAAACCCATGGAACATGCCCTCCCAGACGTGCAGGTCCGACTGCGCGCCCGCCTTGACCAAACGCGCGTGGGTCACGACCGCCGAACTCAGTTCAAAGCCGCGCGTTCCCGTCACCACCAGGCTCGGCGGAAACTGGGCCAACAACGCCGGGGAGTCGGCCGGCGCGGCCAGCGGATCGGCCGGATCGACACCCTCAAAATAGGAAGCGGCGACCGGACGCTTGGCATCCTTGGGTGCGACAGGCGGCGCGGCCGTCATGCGCGCCTCGCCGATGGGAGTGGCTGAGTAGTCGGCATCGCCGCCGAAACCGGCATTCGGCGCGGTCAGTCCCGCGCAAAGAATCGCGATTGCCCCGGGATTGGGAAGCTTGTGGCGCAAGATCCAAGCCACCGACTCTCCGGTGAGCATTCCGCCGGCCGAGCATCCATATATGCCGATTGCAGCGGGATGATAGGTCTTCAGCAACTCGCTGTAGGCGGCGGCGACATCCTCGCTTGCCGCTGGGAACCGAAACTGTGGTGCCTCGCGATAGTCCAGGCTGATGACCCGTATTTTCCCGAGCGCCGCGATCGGAATCGACTCCAGCTCCGCGCAACCGGGCCAGCAGCCCGAGAAGCCGCCGCCGTGCAGATCGATCAGAACACGGTTGCGATTGCGTTCAGAAATCCCGCCCTTGGGGGTATAGACATAGGCATGCACTCCGCCTATTTTCGTCTCAGTCCGATCGACCGCGTACAGCGCCTTTTGCCGGGTCAGGTACCCCGCAATCAGCGGCGGTATGCCGTTGTTCTGCACCAGTTGCTGGGGCTTGCGGACATTACGCAAATGTTCAGCCAGATAGGCCTTGCCCTCGGGACTGAGGTATTTGGAAACGGGTACGTTCTGCGCCGGCACGTGTACCGTGCCATCCGTATCCACGGCCAAGGAGTTGGGCAAGGTGTCGCTCTGCGCCGCCCGGACGCCAGCGGCAGACAACGCCAGACACGCGAGCGACAGCCCAGCAGCGGTAAGGTGGGCCAGGAAGCGCCGCGAAGCGTGAGGTGCTGACATACAATGGCTCCCGGTTAGTGAAACAATGCCAGGTCAAAGGCCTCGGCCATGGCGAGGTTGCCCGCGTCATTCGGGTGCACGTGATCACCTGAATCGAAGGCCGCCCGCAGTTTTTTTGGTGCCGACGGATCCCGCGTAGCCTTGTCGAGGTCGACGATCCCGTCGAATTCGCCACCGCTGCGCACCCACTCATTCACCCGCTCGCGAACCGCCTCGCCTTCGGCGGTATAGGTCCACACGCCCTGGTAAGGCAGTATGGTTGCCCCGATCACCCTCATGCCGTGCAGGTGCGCCTTGGCGATGAGCATGCGATAGCCGGCAATCAGGTCCTCGGCGCTCACTCGCTCGCTGCTCGGAACTCCCGGAATCGCCGAATAGCTGATGTCATTGATGCCCTCGAGCAGGATGACCCAGCGGACACCCTCCAGGGCGAGTACGTCCCGGTCAAAACGCGCCAGCGCATTGCTACCCGCGCGGTCATGCAGCACCCGATTACCCGAAATGCCGAGGTTGACGACCCCTTTCACGGCAGTACCGTGCGCGGAGCGAAGCCGCGAGTACAGCAGCGCGGGCCACGCCTGATCGCGGTTAGGGGTGGTCGCATACCCGTCGGTAATCGAGTCCCCGAACGCGACTACCGTGGCCGCGCCAGGCGACTCCACGTCAACCGCCGACAGCCAAAAGTAGGAAAGGTTCTGACTTTCTGCTCGAGGATCCGACGCGCCGGTTGCATCGCCCGCTACCACATAGGTCGTGTGCAGCCCCAGGGCGTGTACTGTTTCTGTCGCCGCCGAATCAGCGACAAACAGGGAAACGGTCAGCGCGCCCGCGGGCTGGATGACCAGATCCACGGCGTCGCTCATGACCGTCGCGCCCGCAGGTATGGTGACCTGGGGGCGCCCGCCAAAGCGCAGCACGCGATCCGATCCCGCGAGAATCCTCGCACCCTCGCCGCTGAGCGCAAGGTGCGAAGCGGCAATCGTCACGGTCTGCGCTCCATGGCGGTTGGACAGTTGCACCCGCACGCGCCGACCACCGACACTTGCATGCAGGAGCATGCGCACTGTGCGATTCGACAATTCGGCCGGGTACTCCGGTATCGGCGACACCTGCGCTGACTTCGGCGGTGGCTTCAACCCTTGGGGGACGGGATCCGCCACGAGTGCTTGAGCCGTCGCCCAAGTCGTCACCCAATGCTCGGCCGGGCCCGCCCAGACTGCTTGCCCACTGAGCGCGGCAATGCACGCGACCAGCGCCCAGCTGCACAGCGGATTGACGATCTTGCGCAACCCGCCACGGTACGAAGAGTCGAGCACTTCAATCTCTGGCGTAGACACGGTTCCCCCAGATTGCCATCCGAGAACTAATCTCTCCCCTGGCGCACTCTGCGGCACGCTGCGTCATCGACAATCTAGCTGAACAAAGCCAGGCATGCAAACGTTTGCGCACCGGGAGGCCAGCCAGAACCGATGGTCATTGCATCCGGCATCTGTTTTCAAGAATACTTGCCCACGTATCACGCGCAACTCAGGAGAACTGAATGTCCTCACGCAAGTCGTTGGCTCATCGCCTTTGCCGCGGCCTGTCGCTGGTCCTCCTCACGATCAGCACAGCCGGCGCCCAGCAGGTCGACTCCAAGCCCTCCCCGGTAGTGCTGGGAGCGCAACCCCCGCAATCGGCCCTGCCGCGAACCGAGTTCGCGTTCGAATTCCGCGTGACGCTCTCACCGGCAGTGATGCTCGGTGACACCGCCTTCGGACACCGGCAGTACATTCCCATCACGGGTGGAAAGATCGCCGGTCCCAAGTTGGTCGGCGAGGTGCTGTCGGGCGGCTGGGACTATCAGCTCGGTCTTGCAGACGGGTGCAGTGTGCTCTCGGCCGATTACTTCATTCGCGCCGAGGATGGCGCAACGATTCACGTGCTGAATGAGGGCATGTTCTGCCGACCCGATGGACCATCCGCCGCCCGCAGCTTCTTTCGACCGCGCTTTGAGGCGCCGAAGGGTCCGCACGAGTGGCTGACCCGTGCGACCTTTGTGGCCTCCCTAGAAGTCGAGCCGCCGGCGCGTTCAACCTCCGGCAGCGCACCGCCGGCGCTCAATGCAATTCGACTGAAGTTCTACCAGGTAAAGTGACCCTTGCCGCCTACGACAGACTGAAAAAAGGAATTCAAGTGTTCTACCTCCACTCTCGAACCGGTATCGTGCGTGCAGCGCGGCTGATACCGGCGATTTTGATTGCACTCGCCTGCCTCTCTCCGCCTGCATGGAGCGCCGCTCCCGCGCGGCTGGCGGCGAACAAGCGCGTCGTCGCGGCCTTTTACGATGCCGCGATCAACAAGAAGGATTACGACCTCGCGGTGACTTTTCTGGGCTCTGAATACAAGCAGCACAATCCCACCGCAGGCGATGGCGCAGCCGGCCTCAAAGCGTTCATCGAGTTCCTGAAGGCGAAGTTCCCGGCTCAGCACGGAGACATCAAGCAAACTATCGCGGAAGGGGATCTGGTTGCCCTGCACGTGCACTCCACCAGGGGAGATGGTACCCCGGGCCGCGCGATTGTCGATATCTTCCGGGTCGCCAACGGGAAAGTCGTCGAGCACTGGGATGTGATCCAGGACATTCCCGAAAAATCCGCTAACGCCAACGGAATGTTTTGAGCCTGCAGCGCTGAGCCAGCGGCGGCGGCGGCGCCCTGAGGGCGGCACCGGCGCACTGGTCATCCAGGGACTCAGCTCAGAAGGATCCTGCGGATCTCGCCTTCCGGATCGTCCTGCATCTGACAGTGATCATCGAAGATCATGGTCTGATTGCGCGCCGGATCCGCTGGTGACCACTCCAACCCTGGCTGGCTTGGATTGCCCGTGCGCGCGAAATTGGCCCAGGCGGTTGCCATCTTCTTCGCCAAGGACTGCGCCTGTGGCGTGTTGCCGGTGCCTTGTTTGCACCGCTCGGTATTGTCGAAGCAAAACGCCAGCTCCGCGGTGTGCCAGGCACCGGCATCCTCCAGCATGGGCGATTGCCAGGTGAAGTAGTATTGGTAGACGGATGCGCCATGTTGCTCGTATTTCATGCGCGACATGCGTTCGACGTTATTGCGCTGGCCGATGCCCCCCACCCCAAACGAAAGCGTGCGGATGCTCTTGTTGGGGTGCGCCTTGATCATCGCCGCAACGAGTGCCGCGGCTTTCGCCTCGCCCAGGGAGCGCGCGAGACTCTTCTGCCATTCCTCGCGCGAGGGCCGGGAGCTCATCCGATTGCCCTCCTCGCTTACCGAGCCGATCAGCAGCGGAATGTTCCGGGATACTTCGGGAGCGCGCTCGAAAAAGGAGCGCACCGTCACCGCCCGACCGTCCAATACCGGCCCCCACCCTACCCGAGGGTTCGGATCCGGAGGCGCGCCCAGGCCAAATCCCTGCGCGGGTGGGTTGAGCTTGGCGATGGCGGTATTGCCCGCTTTGTTGAGAACGCCCCAGTCCATGCGCCTGAGACTATCGATGTCATTGGGCTGCAGGCCCAGTTCCACCATCACCTGACGTGTGAGCGCTTGCGCTTGCTCCGAGGCCGGCGGGTTGCCGCCACCGCCCGATTGCACCGCCGCCCGATGAAACAAGCCGGCCGCGGCGGGCATGCCCATGAGCGTCGTGACCTTGGAACCGCCTCCGGACTGGCCGTAGATCATCACATTGTCAGGATCGCCGCCAAAGTTCGCGATGTTGTCGCGCACCCACTGCAAGGCGGCCACCAGGTCTGTCATGCCGACATTGGCCGATTCCGCATAGGCGGGCCCGCCGACCTGCGATACATCCAGGAATCCCAGTGCATTGAGTCGATGATTCACGGACACCTGCACCACATCGTGATGGCGTGCCATCTGTGCGCCCTCGTGAGAGGCGAGCTCATAGGAGGAGCCGAAGCTGTAGCCTCCGCCGTGGATGTAGAACATCACCGCGCGCTTACCCGTCAGGCTCGGCGTCCAGATATTCAACTTGAGCATGTCTTCGCTGAAGTAGCCGTCCACCCATTGCTGTAGGAACGACTGCTCCACGGCCGTGAAATCGTGCAACGATTGCGGGCAATTCGCCCCATAGACCAACGTCGGCCGCTCCCCCGTCCAGGGCGACGGTGTCTTTGCAGGCAGCCAGCGATTCTCGCCGCCCGTATTCTGCCCGTAGGGTACGCCCTTGAACGTCAGGACGCCGCCATCCAAATAGCCGCGCACTTTACCGTATTGAGTCGTTGCGACCGCCGACGCGGGCGTGCTGCAATGCCCCGGCGTCTGCAGCGCCGGTTGCGCAGCCGGGGCCGGTGAAGTGCGCCCCATCAAGGCCGCGCCGATTCCCGCACTTGTCGAGAGCAGCAGCGCTTCCCGTCGCGACGGGCTTGCTGGGCTGTCCGGTTTTTCGCTGGCCATGACAGATACCTCATTCATGAAGGAAACGGTCGTAGTTAGGGTCGGTCCTGCGCACTGCCGGGAGCTGGATCTACCAGTCGTGTCTGGCAGCGCATGAAAGCATCGCCGACCAATCGCAGCGGTGCTGTGTCCACCTCGCACGCGCGCGCACGCGCCAACACCGCGAAGCGACGGTAAATCTTCTCGTATTCATCGCTCGCACCGACGTCGACGGACTGATCACGAACCTGCAGCGCTGCACCGCCGGCCGACAGGTTCAGCTCACCCACATCCGTATCAAAGCGAAGCGACCAGATCTCCCGGCCCGTGTGCCGCCAGTCAAAGACCGCATGCACCGGAACCTCTGAGGCGCTGCGCAGATGCAACTCGGCGCGGATCGGGGCACACCCGCCGCGCGGTACGTCCAGCGTGCCGCCGATGAGCCGCAGGGAGTCGGGCATCAAGTGGGTGAGGATCGACAGGGCATTGATGCCCGGATCAAACACGCCGAATCCACCAGCCTCCCAGATCCAAGTCTGGCCAGGATGCCAGCGCTGCACGTCCTCGAGCCATTCAATGCGCACTCCCAGAATGCGCCGGTGCGCCAGCCACGCGCGCGCTGGCGCAACGCCCGCCGCCAGGCGTGAATGCCAGGCCGTATAAAGGGTCCTGCCGCACTCCACCGCCAGGGTCTCAAGCTGATCGACTTCGAGCGTCGTGGCCCCGGGCGGTTTTTCCAGCAACACATGCTTGCCGGCACGCAGGGCGAGAGCCGCGGCGTGATACCGAAATTGGGGCGGCTGACACAGCACCACCGCGTCAATCCCGATCCCGGCTGCCAACATGGATTCGATGCTGTGAAAATTCGGCACGCCGATCGCCCGACCCACGGGGCTTGCCGCCGCGACCAGCTCGAAATCCGCGCAGTTGGTGATACTCGGCAAGTGTTGGTCATGGGCAATCTTGCCCAGACCCACCAGCGCTACCCGCATCGGGGCGCTCACAGCGCGCGGATCACGACCGCCGGCGTCGCCGCCACGGCCACCGCGTTGCGTAGCGGCAGGCGAAAGGGCGAGGCGGTTATTTCGAAAACATCTCCCGGCAGCGTGCGCACTCCGTCGCCGAAGGAGAGCGTGCCGGTACCGAAGAAATGCACGTGCACTTGCCCCGGGGCGCGAAACGCGGCGTATTTGAAATGGTGGTATTCGAGATTCGCCAGGCTGTGCGACATGTTGTCCTCGCCCGAGGAGAAGGGCTTTTCCCAGAGGACCTGCCCGCTGCGCAGAATGCGACTGGTACCGGAGACCTGCCCGGGCAGTTCCCCCACCCACAATTCCGGACCGATCGATGCCGGGCGCAGCTTCGAATGCGCCAGCCACAGGTAGTTTTCACGCTCCGTCATATGGTCGGAGAACTCATTGCCCAATGCGTAGCCGAGCCGCACAGGCATACCTTGTGCGCTAACCAGGTAGATGCCCGCAACTTCCGGCTCCTCGCCTGCATCCAGAGCGAAATCCGGAGCCGCAAGCGGTGCCCCGGGCGCCACCAGGCACGATCCGTTGCCCTTGTAAAACCATTCGGGCTGCACGCCGCGCTCCCCGGGACCGGGCTTTCCGCGCTCCATCCCCATCATGAACATCTTCATCGAATCCGACAGCTGCGAGGCACCGCTGAGCTCGCTGTGCATGCGGTCACGCTCCTGCGCCGAGCCCACGTGAGTCAGTCCGGTCCCGCTCACCAGCAGATGCGCAGGATCGGGATGATCAATAGGGGTCAGCAGCTCGACCTGGTTCAAATCCACCGGCTCACCCGTACCGCGCTCCGCCACGACCTCCGACAACGAGCGCTGCTCCAACAAGGCTTGTTCGGCAAGCAACAGCGTCGTCGTAGCCCCCGGCACGGTATGCGCCGGCGCCCCATCCCAAAGCGCCGCCACACCCCGGGCTCCGGCCCGACTGCGAAACTGAACTAACGACAAGTGCACCTGGGCTCCCCGATCAAGCTCATCGCAAACCCGCGGCGCCATCCACACGCCGCCGGATCTGAAGCGGGTTCTCGGACCGCAGTGCCGTAGGAAGCAGACTGTCCGGGAGACCCTGGTAGCACACCGGCCGCAAGAACCGCTGGATCGCCAGCGACCCCACCGAAGTCGTACGCCCATCGGTGGTGGCCGGGTAGGGTCCGCCATGTACCATGGCATGGCACACCTCTACCCCGGTGGGCCAACCATTGCCAATGATGCGCCCGACTTTGCGCTCAAGATGCGGCAGCACCGCGGCAACCGCCACGGCATCCTCCGCATCGAAGAGCACCGTGGCGGTCAATTGTCCTTCCAGTGAATTGATGAGAAGACCCAGCTGAGCCATATCCTGGGCCTTCACCAGCAGCGAGGATGGGCCGAATACTTCACGCTGCAGGCTCTCATGAGACATGAAGTCGGCAGCATCGACGCTGAACAGGGCCCCCTGCGCCCGGTAGCCGCCTTGTGGGACGGGTCCGCGAGCCAGGGTACTCACCGCGGCGTGACCGGTAAGCCCTTCAATGCCCTGCGTGAAGCGCGCATGAATGCCCGGCGCTAGCATCGGCTGGGCGATGCTCTCGCGCATCGCCCCTATGGCCGCTGCCCGGAATGCCCCGACCTCCGTGCCTTCCAAGTACAGCAGCAGGCCCGGGTTGGTGCAGAACTGTCCCGCCCCGAGGGTCACGGAAGCCGCGTAGGCTCGCCCCAGTTCCGCCCCCCGCGAGCGCGCCGCCGAAGGAAAAAGGATGACCGGATTGATGCTCGACATCTCGGCGAACACCGGAATGGGTTCGGGGCGCGCGGCGGCGATTTGTGCCAACGCCAGGCCCCCTGCGCGCGAACCGGTAAATCCCACCGCCCGGATGCGCGGATCGGCGACCAACGCCGCGCCCAACGCGTGCGTCGTCCCAGGCAGGTACGAAAAGGTCCCGGCCGGCAGGCCGCATTCTGCCACTGCCGCAAGCACCGCCCGCGCCACCAGCTCGCCCGTGCCGGGGTGGGAGGGATGCCCCTTGACCACCACCGGACATCCCGCCGCCAGCGCCGCCGCGGTATCCCCGCCGGCGACCGAGAAGGCCAGCGGAAAATTCGACGCGCCGAAGACCGCCACGGGACCCACGCCGACGTGGCGGCGCCGCAGGTCCGGGCGCGGCGCCGGCAGCCGCTGCGGCTTCGCCGAATCGATCGTCGCATCGATCCAGGCCCCTTCTCGCACGACCTCGGCAAAGAATTCCAACTGCTTCACCGTACGCGTGCGCTCGCCCTCCAGCCGCGGCCGTGGCAGGCCCGTTTCGCTCGCCGCGCGATCGATCAGCGAGTCCCCGAGACCCATAATCTGCGTCGCCGCATACTGCAGGAAATTCGCCCGCACCGCGGGTACGAGCTCGCTGAACGGCGCGAAGGCGGCATCCGCCCGCGCACAGGCCACCTCGACGTGTGCAGCATCGGCCTCCGCAAAGGCGGGTAGCAGGCTTGCGCCTGTGGCAGGATCGATGGCGCTGAAGGTGATCGTGCCGTGCCGCTCCTCGGCGCCGAGCAGGATCGCGCCGGTGATTTCCGTTGGTTCCGCCATTTGTCAGACATTATACTCGGCAGCGCTGACAGCGCGAGGTTCGCATGCAAATTGAATGCGTCGCAGCGGTGGCTGCGCGACTGGGCGAAGGCGCCCTATGGGATGCGGGCCGCGGTATTCTGTGGTGGCTGGATATCCGCGCAGCGACTCTGCACAGCCATGAGGCGCAATCCGGCCGCAATCGCGCCCAAACGCTCGATTTTCGCCTCACCGCCCTGGGACTTGCCGACGGCAATGAGCTCATTGCCTGTGGCGATCGTGGGTTCGTACGCTTAAGTGTCGCCGCGGACCTTCGCGTGATGATCCGGCAGGTGCTCCAGGCGCCCCAGGAGCGCCAAGGCAATCGCTTTAACGACGGCAAGGTGGATGCGCGCGGGAGGTTCTGGGCAGGCACCATGGATGACGCCGAGGCTGGTGCCTTCGGCAGTCTGTACCGACTGGACGGCAATGGAATCCTCAAGCAGATCCGAACCGGAATGCGGGTGCCGAACGGCCCCTGCTTCCTGGCCGATGGTACCGTGCTGGTGGCGGACAGCGCGCACCGGCGCATTACGGCCCTGCTGCTCGATGAGCACGGCGAGCCGGTCGCCGAGCGTGAGTTCGCCCGCTTCACGAAGGAACAGGGCTTTCCGGATGGCATGACCGTCGATGCCGAGGATCATGTCTGGGTCGCGTTTTGGGATGGCTGGTGCGTGCGGCGCCTGGCACCGAACGGTCGCATCGTGGCTGAGATTGCGCTGCCGGTTCAGCGCCCTACCTGTCCCGCCTTTGGCGGCGCAGATCTTCAGCAGCTGTACATCACCACCGCAAGTACCGGCATAGCACCCGCAGGACTTGCGGCCCAGCCCCTGGCGGGAAGCCTGCTGAGAATCACCCCCGGCGTGTGCGGGCGCGAACCGGGTCGCTTCGGCGGCTAGCGCCGCCGGCCTGACTCACACCTCGAGTCGTTCATCGCTCAAGGATTCGTTGCCGCTGGCCAGCGGGCGTGAGCCCCATAGCGCATAGCCGACGACGTACAGCTCGCACACGGCCGTCAGCAGGAATGAGCGTTGCAGACCGAATCGGTCCGCCAGCCAGCCCTGGATGATTACCAGCGCACCGC
The DNA here is from genome assembly GCA_963726995.1 of uncultured Pseudomonadota bacterium. Classification (GTDB taxonomy): domain Bacteria; phylum Pseudomonadota; class Gammaproteobacteria; order Steroidobacterales; family Steroidobacteraceae; genus DAIDKA01. Next base: position 557,266 of record CAVSEP010000004.1, on the reverse strand, counting down.
CGGCGATCGCCATGATGAGCAGGCCGGAGCCCTCCTCGGTCAGCGGCCCCAGGCCCCGGATCGCCAGCGTGAAGATGGTCGGGAACATGATGGAGTGAAACAGTCCGACCAGGATCAGGGCAAACATGGCCACCGGCCCCTGCACCAGACTCGCAACCAGCATCGTGCAGAACGCTGCCACCGCGAAGACCGCGAGCAGGCGTTCCGCGGGCATCGAGCGCATCAGAAGACTGCCCAGGAATCGCCCGACCATCATCCCGCCCCACAACAGGAACAAATAGTGGGAAGCCTGCGCATGCGACACATTGGCAATCTGCGGCTGGGAGACAAAGTTGATGAACAGATTCGCCACGCCGATCTCGGCAATCAAGTAAATGAATATGGCCGGTACGCCCAGCACCAGGTTACGGTGCCGCAGCAGCGAATGACCCCGGCGACGCTGCGCGGAGACGCGGCGGGTCTGCGGGCCCATATCCGGAAGCTTGAAGCGGCCAATGACGATCGCCAGCAGCACCAGCACGACCGCCACGATCAGATACGGCAGTTCCACGGCGTGCGCATCCGCCAGCCGTTGCGCTGGGGTGAGGACGGCATCAACCTGCGCCACCCCCGAGGTCGAGCGGCCCAGTATCAAATACCCGCCGAACAGCGGCGCAAGCGTCGTGCCCAGGGAGTTGAAGGCCTGGACCAGGTTCAGCCTCGCCGAGGCGGTCTGCACCGGTCCGACGACCGCCACATAGGGATTGGCGGCGACCTGCAGCAAGGTGATGCCGCTCGCAATAATGAACAACGCCGCCAGCGTAATGCCATAAGAGGGAATGCTTGCGGCCAGGATCATGCCCAGCGCTCCGCCCGCCATGATCAAAAGACCCAGCACCAGGGAGCTGCGGTAGCCGATCCTCTCGATCAACCAGGCCGAGGGCATGGAGGCCACGAAATAGGCGATGAACCAGACCGACTCGATCAGCGTGGTCTGCACATAGTTCAATTCGAACACACTCTTCAGATGCGGAAGCAGTGTGTTGTTGATGACGGTGATGAACCCCCAGATGAAGAACAGGCTGGCGAGCAGCCTCAGCGCCGGACCGTAGCTGGCGGGTTGAGCGCTCGATAAGCGTGCTTGATCGCCGGAGGTTTCGTTCGGCAAAGTCATCTCGGCCCCCTTCGGCGGTGTCACAAACAGACCTGATGGATGTATTTGTCTGAGTATATACTCCTGCCAGAACGGCCGGCACAGGAACGTGGCGAGGGATTGCCGACCACTGGGGAAATGTTATTCCCAAGTTAAGGAATTATGCTATATCCCATCACGCTGACGCCGTGGCGTCGCCACATCGGCCCGCCCCGTCGCCGCCGCAGATTTGATACCACGGGGAGGAATGCCGGCATGTTGATCCGAAGACAATTGACCGCTCTCGTCGCCCTCATGATCTTGCCGATGGCCGCCCTAGCTGCCGACATCAGCGGTACCTGGAAAGCCTCTTTCGATACCTCCATCGGCAAACAGGAATACACGTACACCTTTGCGGTCAAGGAGGGCACGCTGACCGGCAAGGCCAAGTGGGAAACCGGTGAGTCCGAGCTCGTGGGGGGCAAGGTCGACGGCGACACCGTCAGCTTCGTCGAGAACTTCATCTACCAGGGCAACAAGATCGCCATCACCTACACGGGCAAGGTGATCTCGGCCGACGAAATCCACTTCTCGCGTGATGTGTCGGGCATGGCCCACGAGGAGTTGGTGGCCAGACGCGCAAAATAGCGAGGGGCCCCGGACCGTGCTCCACGGCGTTCCCGCATGGAAGTAATGGATTTGCACCGATGATCCGGCAGCAATTCCACGCCTTGGCACTGATGCTGGCCTGCCTGTTGTCGACCGGTGGCCGAGCCACCGCGGCAGCTCTGGCAGCCAGTCCGCCCATGGGCTGGAACAGCTGGGACGCCTACGGCTTCACCCTCGATGAGCAGGCCTTCAAGACCAATGTCGCCAAGCTGGCCGAGTTGCGCTCCTACGGCTGGACCTACGCGGTGATCGACGAGGGTTGGTACATGGGCAATCCGCGCGGCGTCAAACGGGTTGAGCGCGGTTACCAGCTGAACGGCGCCGGGCTGTTGATTCCGGCGATCGAGCGCTACCCTTCCGCTGCGGACAGTGCCGGCTTCAAACCTCTGGCCGATTGGGTTCACAGCCGCGGATTGAAATTCGGCCTGCACATCGTGCGCGGGATCCCGAAACAAGCCGTCGAGAAGAACTCGCCCGTTTCCGGAACGGCGTTCCATGCCGCCGATGCGGCCGATACCAGCGAGACCTGTCCCTGGGACGATGGCAATTTCGGCGTCCGGGACAATCCAGCCGGCCAGGCCTATTACGACTCCATGCTGCGGCTGTACGCGCAGTGGGGCGTCGACTTTCTGAAGGTTGACTGCATTTCGGCGCACCCCTTCAGGCCGACCGAGATTCGCCAGATCCATGAGGCCATCCAGAAAGCCGGTCGCCCCATCGTCCTGAGCCTCTCTCCGGGTCCCACTCCCCTGGAGCGGGCGCAATTCGTGAAAGGCCTCGCCCAATTGTGGCGGATCTCCAACGATGTCTGGGACGGTTGGCGACTGGACGGCGACATCCATCCGGCCAGCTTCCCCTTTGGCATCTTGGGAGCCTTCGACAACCTGGCCAAGTGGAATCCGATCGCTGCCCCCGGCGCCTGGCCCGACGCGGACATGCTGCCGTTTGGCGCCCTTAGACCCAATCCCGGCTGGGGCGAACCGCGCAACAGCCGCCTGACGCCCGAGGAAGCGCAGACCCAGTTCACCTTGTGGGCCATCGCCCGCGCACCGCTCATACTCGGCGCGAACTTGACCGAATTGGATGCCGCCACCCAGCGCCTCATCACAAACCGCGCCGTGATTCGCATCAATCAGAAAGCCTGGGGGAACCACCCGATCGCACTGCCACCCGGCTTCGAGAACTACCGGGCCTGGCTGGCGTTCGAGGGTCCCAGGGCCCAACCCATCCGCTACCTGGCGATATTCAATCTCGCGGATGCCCCGGCGCATCGTTCAGCCTCCTGGGCCGAGTTGGGCCTTGGCACTCGCCACGTCGCTCGCGATCTGTGGAGCGGGCAGGTAAGCCCGATTTCCGCGCAGCTCTCTTTGGATTTAGCCGCGCATGGCTGCGCGGTATTCAGGCTGGATTAGTGCGGCTGCCTGCAGCACCCGGGCTTTCTGGCGCATGAGGCGGGACCTGCGGAATCCTAATGATGGTCACTTCGATTTGTCGAAATTGAACACGTCATCCTGCGGCTGGGGAATCTTCATACCCTGCTCAAAATATTGTTCCCAGATCTTTGCCCAGGGCCGGGAGAAGACATCCGGTATGGTGTATTCAAACGTCTGACCGGGCAGCTTGGGCGTCGCTACGCCGTTGACCGGATAGGCGGCCGGCACGCATTCGAGAATTTCGAACGGATTTCCCTGGTTCAGCTCGCCGACCTTGTTCCACAGCTGCACGATGCGTACCGGATCGACCAACGCATCCGCGTCATACAAAATCGCCTCGTGCCTCAGGCCGATCAGTTTGCCGCCGCCGTCCTTGCGCGGCGTGTAGATCTCGATGGTTTGCAGCTGATGGCTGAATTCGGCTCCGCCGTGCGATATCCAGCCCTCGATATTGGAGGTCCAGGTCACCAGGGCCTCGCCGTCCCAGAAACCAATGGTCTCACCGAACCAGCGCGAGATCGGCGGTCCGAGGCGCGGTACCGCGCCGGTTTCGTTGAAGTCACGCCCGATGTGGATCTGCGTAATCAGGGTTGCGGCGGCATCACGCATGTCGAGCACCAGGTCGCGCGTGACGACCAGGTTCATGGAATAACCACCGTATTGCGCGAACCGGCGCATGAACCCTTCCGGCCAGCAATACCCGCCGGGCCACTCCGGTTGATTGGCCGCATCGTGATACATCTGCTGCACGAAGCGCTGCTGGTATTCAGGCGTCAGCAAGGACAGGTAGGTGGGGACCTGCAGCACCGCGCCGAAATACCAGGTCGAAGTCTTCGCCTGGTCACGCAGATACTTGCCGTTCCAGTCCGGCGGCGCGCCCTGCGCATACCGGGTCGGACCCCCGTGCGCCTGCGCGGCCAGGCGCAACGCCTCGAAATGCGCCTTGGCGCTCCGAAACGGATAGGGGCTGACGATCTCGGCGCGCGGGTAGTCCCGATCGCAGTAGCCCCACGCGGCACTGCGCGGCGGGTCTTTGCCGATCAGCGGCACTTCGTAGGCACCCCAGATCTGTTCAATGCCGACGGGGGAATTGCAGCGATAGTAGCGCGGGTCGGCCCACAGGCTGCGATCCTGGTAGAAATCCTTGGTTGAAAAGATGTCGATCGGCAGGGGTTTGACACCAGGGGGTGAGGCGCCGTCCCGCGCCGCAAAAATCGGCGTGTTCCCGGGCGGCACCCCGGCACCGGTGAACAGGCCCTTGCCTTCGGAACCCACAATGACCCCGGCCGGCAAAGGATCCCGCGCACCGCGTCCGCTGCTGAGCTGTGCGCGAATCGGCGGCGCGCTGCAACAGATCACGACTGTGGCAACGATGGTCGCCGTGCGAGTCATCCAAAGGAAACCTGCCTGGTGTCGACGGATCATCGCGCCCCCCTTTCCTGTCCGCATCGTACACCGCCTGGGCTTCGCCGCGGCGTGCCCGGCACGCGGCGAAGACCGACTCTACCCCTTGGGGGCGACGGCCGCAGCACCACCGGACCTGTCAGTCGTATTTGTCTGAGTATATACTCCCCCGATCACCGGGAGCGCGAGCGCAAACATGGGAGGAATGCCGCAATGAACCGAAGGCGGTTCCTGTCGACGATGGGGCTGGCGATCGCAGCGACCCCCCTTGGCAGCGAGGCGCGAGACTGGAGCACCCCGCCACACTACCCGGATCCGGATGTCCAGGCGCTCGACAAGCGCTTCGCTTACGCCGTCGGCAACGCCGCCATAGAGCGTATTGCCACGGGCTGCCGCTGGTGCGAGGGACCGGTCTATTTCCGCGACCTGCGCTGCCTGATCTGGAGCGACGTGGCCAGCAATCGCATGATGCGCTGGAACGAGGAGAACGGTGCCGTCAGCGTATTTCGCGAGCCGAGCAACTACGCCAACGGCAATACCCGCGACAATGAAGGTCGCCTGATCACCTGCGAACAGGATACCCGGCGGGTCACCCGTACTGAACATGACGGGACGATCACGGTGCTGATTGACCGCTATCGTGGCAAGCCCTTGAACTCGCCCAATGACGTGGTGGTGTCGAGGGACGGTGCGATCTGGTTCACGGATCCGGGCTATGGCATTCAGGGCAACTACGAATCCTCGGCACAACGCCCCTTTGAGCTGCCGACCAATGTCTACCGGCTGGACCCGCACACCGGGGCTGCGACCGTGGTGGCGGATGATTTCGTGCGTCCCAACGGCCTGGCCTTCTCCCCGGATGAGTCGCGCCTGTATCTCATCGACAGCGGCCTGGCGGCGGGCGGTCCCTCGCACATGCGGGTGTTCGAACAGGAGGGCGGACGGTTGCGCAACGGCCGCGTCTTTGCGCAGTTCGGGCCTGGAATAACCGACGGCGTGCGCACCGACCTGAGCGGCAATGTCTGGTGCAGCTACGGCTGGGGGGATGCGCGCGAGGATGGCGTGCGCTGCCTGGCGCCCAATGGGGACCTGATCGGCAAAATTCACTTGCCCGAAACCACCGCCAATCTGACCTTCGGCGGTCCGAAGAAGAACCGGCTCTTCATCTGCGCCAGTACCAGCGTGTACTCGCTGTATATCAACGACGTGGGCGCGCAGCGGCCCTAGCGCATGACACTAAGGAAACGACATGGCTCCTCGTTCTGAACGTAACAGTCCCGTGCGTCTGACCTCGAAAGTCGCCGCCGCCGTGCTGCTGCTCATCCCCGCGGCCACCTGGGGCGCGAGCGCGCAGCGCGCGCCCTTTGGCAGCCTGCCCGACGGCACAGCCATCGAGGCCGTCACGCTGAGCAATTCGCACGGGATCAGTGCCCGCATCATGACCTATGGCGCGACCCTCCAGGCGCTCCTGGCCCCCGACCGCCATGGCCACCAGGCCGACATTTCCTTGGGGTACGATGACCTCGCCGGCTATGTGCAGCATCCGAACTACTTCGGGGCCACCATTGGCCGCTTCGCGAATCGCATCGCCGGCGCCCGCTTTACCCTCTCGGGCAAGGCCTATTCGCTCTCGCTCAATGACAAACCCAACAGCCTGCACGGGGGCGCGCAGGGCTTTGACAAACGGGTGTGGCAGATCGAATCCACCCAGTCCGGCGCCAGTGCCAGCGTGACCTTGACGCTCACGAGCCCCGCGGGTGATCAGGGTTATCCGGGCACCTTGCACGTCAAGGAGCGCTATTCGCTGGATGAAGCAGGGGTGCTCAGTGTCGACTACACGGCCACGACCGATGCCCCCACAGTGGTCAATCTCACCAACCACTCGCTTTTCAATGTGGCGGGAGAGGGCTCGCCATACGGCGTGCTCGATCAGCACCTGACGATTCCCGCAAGCCACTACACCCCGGTTGATGCCACACTGATTCCCACCGGCGTGCTGCAGTCCGTCAAAGGGACCGTGTTTGATTTCACGCACGGACGGCTGCTCGGTCAGGACATCCGCGACGGGCGCGATGCGCAAATCGTGGCCGGCCGCGGCTACGACCACAACTTTGCCCTGGATGCCGGCCTGACCGCCGCACCCAAGTTCGCCGCCCGCCTGGAGGACCCGAAGTCGGGTCGAGTGTTGGAGGTCTGGTCGACGGAACCTGGGCTGCAGGTGTACACGGGCAACTTCCTGGCCGGCACCGTCGTGGGCAAGCACGGCCACGTGTATCGCATGGGCGATGGCCTGGCGCTTGAACCGCAGAAGTTCCCCAACGCCCCGAATGAACCCAGATTCGACTCGGCGCGCCTGGACCCGGGATCCACCTATCATCACCTGATGCTCCTGCGCCTCTCCGTCACGCCCTGACGCACTGGAACCCGATGGCCGATTCCCCCAAGCCGTTGCGCAGCCGCGCCTGGTTCGACAATCCCCAGAACATCGACATGACCTCGCTGTATCTGGAGCGCTATCTGAACTACGGAATCAGTCTCGAGGAGCTGCGTTCCGGCCGGCCGATCATCGGCATCGCACAGACCGGATCAGACCTGTCCCCCTGCAATCGGCACCATCTGGTGCTGGCAGAACGGGTGCGCGAAGGGATTCGTGAAGCCGGCGGGATCGCCCTGGAGTTTCCGGTACACCCGATCCAGGAGACCGGCAAGCGGCCCACGGCAGGGCTGGATCGCAATCTCGCCTACCTCGGGCTAGTGGAGACCCTGTTCGGCTATCCGCTGGATGGCGTTGTGTTGACGACCGGCTGTGACAAGACCACGCCGGCCTGCCTGATGGCCGCCGCGACCGTGAATATCCCGGCGATCGCCCTCTCGGTCGGCCCCATGCTCAACGGCTGGTATCGCGGCGAGCGCACCGGCTCCGGCACCATCGTGTGGAAGGCGCGCCAGATGCGCGCAGCCGGGGAGATTGACGATGAGGGGTTCATTCGGCTGGTGGCCTCCTCGGCGCCCTCGACCGGTTACTGCAATACCATGGGCACCGCCACCACCATGAGCTCGCTCGCCGAAACGTTGGGTATGATGCTGCCCGGTTCGGCGGCGATCCCGGCACCCTACCGCGATCGCCAGGAGGTGGCCTACCGAACCGGCAAGCGCATTGTCCGGATGGTTCACGAAGACCTGAAGCCCTCGGACATCCTCACGCGGGATGCCTTTCTCAATGCCATCGTGGTGAATTCCGCGATCGGCGGCTCGACCAATGCCCCGATGCACCTGGCGGCAATCGCGCGTCACATGGGCGTCAGCCTGGCGCTCGAGGACTGGCAGACCTATGGCTACGACATACCGCTGCTCGTGAACCTGCAGCCGGCCGGGGAGTACCTGGGCGAGGACTTCTACCGCGCTGGCGGAGTCCCGGCGGTCATCCGAGAGCTCATGCAGCACGGACTGATCCGCGAAACGGCCCGTACCGTCAACGGGCGCAGCATCGGGGAGAACTGCCGCGAGGCGAGGATCGAGGACGAGAAGGTCATCCATCCGTTCACCTCCCCACTGATGTCGAAGGCGGGCTTCATCGTACTCAAGGGCAATCTGTTTGATGCCGCGATCATGAAGACCAGCGTCATCGGCCCGGAGTTCCGGACACGCTACTTGAGCAATCCGGCCGATCCGGAGGCGTTTGAAGGTCCCGCCGTGGTGTTTGACGGACCGGAGCACTATCACCGCAGCATCGATGATCCGGCGTTGGGCATCCTCCCTGAATCGATTCTGTTCATGCGCGGGGCGGGCCCCATCGGCTATCCGGGCGCTGCCGAAGTCGTGAACATGCGCCCCCCGGCCTACCTGATCCACGCAGGCATCCATGCCCTGCCGTGCGTCGGGGATGGGCGCCAGTCCGGCACCTCGGCCTCCCCTTCCATCCTCAATGCCTCACCGGAAGCCGCCGCGGGGGGTGGGCTTGCCTTGCTGAAGACTGGGGATCGGGTGCGAATCGATCTGCGCCGCGGCACCGCCAATGTGCTCGTGAGTGACGCAGAGCTGGCTGCCAGACGGCAGGCGCTGCAGGCCGCCGGCGGCTTTGCGATTCCGCCCTCCCAGACGCCCTGGCAGCAGATCCAACGCGCCCTGGTGGGGCAGATAGATTCCGGGGCAATCCTGGAGGGTTCCGAGCGGTTTCAGCACCTGGCACAAACCGCCGGTTTGCCGCGCGACAACCACTGAGCTTCGAACCTCATTCCTTAGCGGAGAGATCGCATGCGCCATTTCAGCTTAAGAACCCTGGGGCTCGCAGTCGTGTTCCTGTGCGTCAGTGCCGCCGCCAGCGCGCAGATCGAGTCGGTCGATGTGCGCATCGATGCCGCTCATCCGGGCGCCCGCATCAGTCCGGACGTGTTTGGACAGTTCGCCGAACATCTGGGCACCGGAATCTACGGCGGTATCTGGGTTGGCAAGGACTCCACCATCCCCAACGTCCGCGGGATCCGTAGCGATGTGGTCGCCGCGTTGCGCGCCCTCAAAGTCCCCAACGTGCGCTGGCCCGGAGGCTGTTTCGCCGACGAGTACCACTGGCGCGACGGGATTGGACCCGCGGCCAGCCGCAAGTCCACCGTGAACACCAACTGGGGTGGCGCCCTGGAGCCGAACAGTTTCGGCACTGATGAATTCATGGACTTCATCGACCAGATCGGTAGCAACGCGTATCTGTCGATCAACGTCGGCTCAGGCTCCGCGCGCGAAGCCGCCGCATGGCTGGAATACATGACGGCCGCTGCAACCTCGACCGCGGGCCAGGAACGTGCGGCCAACGGGCATCCGCAGCCCTACCGGGTGAAGTTCCTGGGGCTGGGCAATGAGAGCTGGGGATGTGGCGGCTCGTTCTCACCGGACTACTACGTGAATGAAATGCGCGCCTATGCCCGCTTCGTGCACAATTTCAATCCCGCGCAAACCGGGGAGCTTGCGATGCAACGCATCGCCGTCGGCGCCGACGGCAACAAGACCGACTACCTCGAGAGCGTGATGAAGGCCTGGCACGAGAAGGTCTGGGCCTGGGACATCGAAGGCGTCTCGCTGCATTCGTACACGTCCGCGGGCTGGCCGCCGGCGCACCCCAGCACCCACTTCGGCGAGGACGAATATGCGCTGCTGCTCGCCGATACGCTGCACATGGAAGGTCTCATCAGCGCGCACTCCTCGATCATGGACCGCTATGACCCGGAGAAGAAAGTGACGCTCGCCGTGGATGAATGGGGGGTCTGGCTTGCCCCCCTGCCCGGCACCAATCCGGGATTCCTCGTGCAGCAGAATTCCCTGCGCGATGCCATCCTCGCCGCCCTGAACATCAATATCTTTGCGCGTCACGCCGACCGGGTGCGCATGGCCAACATCGCGCAGATGCAGAATGTGCTGCAGGCCATGATCATGACCGATGGCGCGCGCATGGTTCTGACACCGACGTATCACGTATTCCACATGTACGTTCCCTTCCAGGGCGCGAACCTCTTGCCCATCAGCTTTGATGCGGGCCGCTACAGCTTCAAGGCCGTGAACCTGCCGAGGCTCGATGCCATCGCGGCCCGCCAGGCCAATGGCCACGTCGCCTTGTCGCTCGTCAATCTGGATCCCGCCCGGCCGCTGACGATTCACGCGCACTTGAGCGGCATGCAGATCCACACCGCCCAGGCCCAAGCTCTCACTGCGCCGGGCGTGGATGCGATCAACAGTTTTGAGGAGCCGAATGCAGTCGTGGTGAAGCCGCTTGCCAGCCAAACCGCGGGCGGTGTCCTGTCTGTGACCCTGCCGGCCAAATCCGTCGCTGTAGTGGACCTGCAATAGCGCCCCCAAGCCACACCGAAGAGGTCATCATGCGCAACGGTACAATCGCGGCACTGTGTTTGGCGATCACGCTGCTGGGTACGGCCGCTCGCGGCGCTGGCGGCAGATCCGGCGGCACGCTGCGCGGCCCTGCGGGCACCGCTCATCCAAGGCCTGGTCGTGGAAACGGCGGCCCTGGTGCCCGCAGGTGCCGTCAACACCGGCCCGGGGGCCACCGCGCCGGTTGATTTGCCCGCGCACTGCCTGTTCCGCGGCACGCTCGCGCCGCGCACCGGGGCGGCCGGACAGCGACTAGGCATCGGTATCGAGTTGCGACTGCCGCTTGAGTGGAATGGTCGCTTCCTGTTTCAAGGCGGCGGAGGTCTGGATGGGGTCCTTGGGCCCAGCTACGGCCTGGTTTCCGGAAATCATTTTCCCTCCGCGCTCAGTCGCGGCTTCGCGGTGGTGTCTACGGATGGCGGCCACCGCGCCGCTTCGGCGATCGATCCTCATTTCGCGCTCGACCAGCAGGCGCGGCTCGACTACGCCTATAACGCTCTGGACAAGACGACGCTGGTGGCCAAGGAACTCATCGGCCGCTTCTACAGCAGCGCGCCCAAGCACTCCTATTTTGTCGGCTGCTCCAACGGGGGCCGCCAGGCGATGATGGCCGCCGAGCGCCTGCCGTTGCAGTTTGACGGCATCGTGGCCGGAGATCCTTCGTTTCGCCTGACCCGAACCAACATCGATGAGGCGTGGAACGAGATCGTACTGGCGCGCATCGCACCCAAGGACGCCGCCGGCCGGCCGATCATCAGCCAGGCCCTCTCGCCGGCGGATCTGCAACTGGTGAGCGCCGCGGTCCTGAAGCAATGCGACGCCCGCGACGGCCTGGCGGATGGCATGATCAACGATTTCCGGGGATGTGCCTTTGACCCCGCCGTGCTCACCTGCGCGGCGGGCAAGACCCCGCAATGCCTGAGCGCCGCGCAGGTCACGGCGCTCAAGGCGCTGATGGGCGGTCCACATGATTCACAAGGCCATCCGCTGTATGCCGCCTTTCCCTACGATGCCGGCATCTCCAATCCGGCCTATTACCGCATGCACCTGGGCACCTCCACGGATGGCACCCCCAACTCGGCCGACGCCACGCTCGGCTTCGATACCTTGCGGTACCTGGCCATGACGCCCGCCAATCCAAGCTTCAATGTGTTTGGCTTCGACTTCGACAAGGATGTCGCGCTCACGGCGGAGAGTTCCAAAATCGTCGATGCGGATGCGACCGATCTGGGTACCTTTGCGAGCCACGGTAAATTGCTGCTCTACCACGGACTCAGTGATCAGGGACTGTCTCCCCTGGATACCCTGGCCTGGTATGAGCGCCTGCAGACTCCGGCCGCCGGCTCGGTCAGGGACTGGGCCCGGCTGTTCATGATTCCCGGTATGACGCACTGCGCGGGAGGACCGGCGACGGATCAATTCGATATGCTGGCGGCCATTGTGGCCTGGGTGGAGAACGGCGCCGCACCCGAGCGCATCATCGCGCGCGGTGACAGTTTTCCGGGGCAAACCCGCCCGCTGTGCGCCTCGCCTAACATCGCCCGCTATGTCGGGGGTGACCCGCACAACGCCGACAGCTTTCGCTGCCAGCCTTGAGGATCTAGCCGGCCCGTTTTGGTCGTCGCCGGGTTTCCGAGGCCGTATCGATTCGCGCCAGGCGGATCAGCCCTCGCATCGCGGCGCGGGCTCGGGCGGGTTCCTGCATCGCGATCGCCTCATACACCCGGTCATGATCGGGCATGGGATTGCGTCGCAGCGGTTGGTGGCGCTGTTTGAACACCGTCGTGATATGGATCGCCGCGCCCACGCTGGTGGCGAGTGAGACCAGAAACGGATTGTGCGTGGCCTGCAGCAGCGTTGCATGAAAGGCCAGGTCCGCATTCTGGCCCGCTTCGCTCGCCAAGGTATGAACGCGCATGTTCTCCAGGGCATCCCGCATGGCCGCCAGCTGCGCGGCAGTGCGCCGGCTGGCCGCCAGCGCCGCGGCGGCCGGCTCCACCAGATCCCGCAGTTCGAACAGCGCATTGAGCGTGCGGGAGTCGGGCTCGGTGTCGAAAATCCATTCCAGTACATCGGTATCGAGGAAATTCCACCGCGAGCGCGGATTGATGCGCGTGCCGATCTTCGGTCGCGCATCGATCAGCCCCTTGGCGGCCAGGATACGCAGCGCCTCGCGATAGGCCGTTCGCGAAACGGAGAGCTGTCGCTGGAGACGACTTCCCCCTCCAGGATGTCTCCGGGCGCGTAGCGTCCGGAAATAATGGCGATACCCAGCTGCCGGGCAATGGTGCCGTGGATACGCAAGGATCGATTGGGAGAGGCGCGCGGAGTGCGCTTGGATTTTGAATGGCCACTCCTTGGAGCCGATGTCTTCGTCGCGCGCTTTGCCATCCCCCCTCTTGTAGCGAGCTTCGCCGCCAAATGCAACGTTCATGCCTGCATCGTCAAATATTCGGGTACAACTGGTAGAAAAGCTCGCGCTCTTCACGCTCCGGATCGGCGGCCAGGCGGCTTTGGGAGTCGATCAGCAAAGTTGATCGCTCGCTCGGTGAATACGGCCTCCAATGTGGAAGACCCGCCTTGGAGGAGTTCGGGTCGCCGGTGGTGGCCAGGGCAATCCACGCATCGCTGACCTGTTCCGCCAGCTTGGCCGCCTCAGCCGTCGCACCTGTCATGCTTGCCATGACCTTGGTGTTGTCGAATACGAAGGGGATTTCCATGGTGTGCGGCGTGTGGTACTTGCCTGCCTGCACCGGGGAGCGCCAGTCGAACCGATACAGGTAGGTCGCCGCCTGGTTTTGCGCCGCGCGGCGCTCGGCGATCCGGTTTTCGAACAGCATGGTCGGATAATCGGACCAGATGAGAAAATGCAGATCCGGCACGGACAGTTGCGGATACTTTTCCCGGTAGGTCTTGATGATGTGCGCGGCAGAGGCACCGTGGATTGCGGTGACGCGCTGGGTCATCTGCGCCTCATCCAGAGTGAATGCCGCCGGATCGGCAAACAAGGTCATTTCCGTTCGGTTCCACCCGATGATGAGCGGCACATGGGCCGCGTGGGGCGCGGCGGTCGGGGAAAAGGGGTGCTGTGGCAGGACCACCGGATCGATGACGGGCGAAAAATTATCAATAAGCCCGGCAGTGATGCCGCCGGTCTTCGCCATGGCGGGAAAGAATGCCGCGAGCAGGCGTTCGGTGGACATCTTCTGGATGTCCGGCAGCTGTGCCGGCGCCAGACCCAGCTCCTGCAGGTAGACTTGCGAAACGTGTGTGGCCTTGTCCCGCTCGAGCATTTTGATGCCCGGCCCGCTTTCGATTGCGGCGCGATGGAACAGGCCCTTGGCCAGCGGGCACCCCATCAGCATCGACACCTTTTGGCCGCCGCCGGATTCGCCGAAGATCATCACGCGCTTGGGATCGCCACCAAAGCGATCCACATTGTCGCGGATCCACTTCAATGCCTCGATGATGTCCAGCATGCCGGCGTTGCCGGACAGTGCGTATTCGGGGCCGCCGATGTCACCGAAGTGACTGAAGCCGAACGCATTCAGGCGATGGTTCAGCGTCACCACCACCACATTACCGCGGCGCGATAGATTCTCGCCTGCGATCAACTTGTCCGAACCGGACCCGGACAGGAAGCCGCCGCCATGCAGCCACACCATCACCGGGCGCTGGCCACCATCATTCACACCCGGCGTCCACACATTGAGGAACAGACAGTCCTCACTCTCCGGGCTCTTTTCATCGCCCCCCACGGGAGCGAACAGCGCACCGGCACCCCCCTTGGCATTCGGGTTGGATTGGGGGGCGCTGTTGCCGTAATGCAGTGCATCACGGACGCCGGCCCACGGCTCGGGCTTCCGGGGCGGCATGAACCGATTGGCGCCCCCGGTCGGCGCGCCGTACCGCACCCCCTTGAAGACATGAATACCGTCCGCGCTCGTGCCTCTGACCTTGCCATTGGCGGTTGCGACAACCGGTGCCGTCATCGCCCAGGCGCTGCGGCCGCAGAGCCCTGCCGCCAAGGCCGTACTGCCGGCAATACCTTTCAGGGCGGTGCGCCGATCGATGGACTCACGGTCAATTTCGGTGCGATTCGTATCCGGTTTCATGGCGCCTCGCAGAGTGCACAATCGCGCATTTGGTCCCTATATTCGAGCATTTTGCGGTGAATGAACGCAGTCGTCCAGCGCCGCAGCGGCTCCACGCACCGGCCTGGCCGCTGGGTTGAATGCCGCCCCATCGATTGTCCCGCCGGGATCTCGAGCGCGCTGAGCGCCGACCGGGACATCCTCGCTATCAATCAGATGGCGCGCGATCTGCATGCACGCCAAGCGGCCACCAGTTCCGCGGCGCGTCGGTGCACCGCTTCGGCACTCGCTCCCGGCTTGTACACCGATGAACCGATACCGAAGCCTGCGGCGCCACCAGCCAGATAGGCCGCCATATTCGCGCCCGAAATGCCGCCCACCGGAATGATGGGCACGGCCGGGGGCAGCACTGCCTTCAGGGCGCTTAGAACGGCAGGCGGTGCGTTTTCGGCGGGAAACAGCTTCAGTGCATCGGCCCCCGCCTCCAGTGCTGCGAAAGCCTCGGTGGGAGTGGCGAATCCGGGTATCGAAATCATCCCGGAGCTCGTGACCGCCCGGATGACCTCCGGGCTGGTATTCGGGGAAACCGCAAGCTGGGCGCCCGCTCCAAAAGCGGCGGCCACCTCGCCCACCGTCAGGACTGTGCCCGCCCCGACCAGCAGCTCGCCGTCAAAGCGCTCGCGAATCTTGCGGATGCTCTCCAGCGCCGCCGGGGAATTGAGCGGTACCTCCACGCACACAAAGCCTGCCGAGCGCAGCGCCTGCGCCACCTCGATGGCCTCACTCGGCTGAATGCCGCGCAAAATGCCGATCAGCGGCAGATCGCGAAGAAGCCGGCGCCACGGCGCATCGAGTGCAGGAGTCATCCGGCGAGTCCCCGCTGCTGCCCGAGCCGCCACAGCCCGCGCGCCACGGCCTCATTTCCATCCATGAGCGCGACCTTGCTCATCCCCGCCTCCTTCATGGCCAGGTGATACCGATGACGAAGTTCCGGGGAGGCAATGATCACGACAGAGTCGGCTGCCTGCCACCTCAGCCCCGCCGCGACTTCGGCGCCAATCAAGATGCCGGACAGGTAGGAGGAAAGGGTCGACGGAGGCATCCGGTTGAACAGCGCCTGAGTGCGAACGTTGAAAAGGCAATGCAGGAGGTCCTGATCCTCGAGTGCCGCATGGACTCCGTCAATGAAGCCGGCGTCCGTGAAACGCGCCTCCGGCTCCTGCATCAGCTTCCCGAGAATTGAATGATTTCGCAATACCGCATACATCTCGCCCGTCATATAAGTGCGAAATTTCTGTACAACTGCGTCCTTTACCCAGACCCATTTACTGTGGGTGCCAGGAGTGACGGCGAGCAGCTCGCCGGTGGGCGGTGCGACCGCCGCGATCTGAGTCTCCTCGCCGCGCATCACATCATGCAAGGTGCCGCCCTTGCGGCCCGCCCGGTTACCGCTGTCGATCGTCGTTGCGAGGCCGCCGAGGATCCAGGCCGGGCCAACGGCCGTTTCTACGCTGCCAAAAGATTGACTTAGGTCCTGGAGTCTCACCGGGCAGGGAAGATAGGGCACCTCCAACCAACCATGCCGACTGCCCACCATGCCGCACATGAGAATGGGCACTCCGATCGGCCATCCTTGCAGCAGTGAGGTCAGAATCCGGTCGAAACTGCCATCGCCTATCGTGGCGATGCCGCGGTCGCTTTCACGCGTTTGCTGCACGGTCCCATCGGCACCAAACAGGAAGGCGCGCAGTCGCGTGTTGCCCCAATCAATGCCTATCAATGCCGGTAAGGGGGCGCTCACGTCGCGAACGGCGAATACCACACCAATAGTTCGGCAACGTTATGCCGCAGGAGCATCGCGCACGGCCTCCAGGAACTCCCGAAGCGACCGTGCCGCGCGCCCCGTGATCTGCCGATAGTCCCCACTCACCACGTCGAACTCGCCCTGCTCGATCGCCTGCGCCGTCCCGAGCACGCTCTTGGACAGTTCGGGCGGTACGCCCCAGTTCTCCGTCATGTAGCGGGGCCAGTCCGCCGCCGGCACCGTCTCGAAGCGCACAGGTTTGGCGAAGACCTCGGACATCAGCGTCGCAATGTCTTGTCCGGACCAGGACTGCTCCATCGTCTCGTTGTATATACGGCCGGACGGCTCGCTTCGCAGCAGGATCTGCGCTGCAGATATGCCCAGGTCGGCGCGTGCCACGTAAGCACAGCGAGCGCCACCGCCGGGACGGCGCAGCAGGCCGGAGGCCAGCGTGTCGCGTAGATCGCCGACCAAGGTTTCGGCGTACAGCGCGTGACGTAGCACAGTGAACGCCAGGCCGGAATCCCGAATGGCCTGCTCAGTCGGGTAGTGCACCAGGCGGCTGTGTTCCACGAGCTTCGAGTCGGCCCGCAGGAAGCTCGCATAAACCACGTGTTTCACGCCGCTGTCTCGGGCGGCCTCGATCCAGTTGAGATTCTGCTGCAGGCGCAGGTCATTGGTATCGAAGCTCGGGATGAACAGCGCCTTCTCGACGCCGTCGAGAGCCTGGCGCATGACGTCGGTACGGCGGAAGTCCGCCTGCCTGACGCGCACGCCCAACTCGGCGAGTTCCTTGGCGAACCCAGACTGCACGTCCCGCGTGCCCACGACCAAAGAGGGGCCGCGGTTTGCCGCAAGCACGTTTCGGATGACGGCGCGCGCAAATTGGCCATTCGCACCCGACACGAAGATCATCGCCGCCACCTCAGCGAGACGCCACCTGGCAGGCAGGGCGCGGGGCCGTGCGTCACAGCCGCGCACCTGGTGGCGAATTGAACCGTCATTGCCCTGCGCACGCACATTCCCCTGGGTCGCTCCGTCCGCAATGGACAAGGAGGGTACTGTACACCAGGGTGATGTGTCTTCCTTATAGCGCGATGCTGCTCGCCATTGACAAGGGGCGTGGAGTCAACTCCACGCCCCCAAGGTCGTCGGCATTACTGGATTGCAGCTGTCAGAACTTGCGCTCCAAAGTGAAGGCAATTTCCCTCGGCCTGCCCGGCGAACCGATGCGGTTGTAGACCAGGGAGTTGGTGCCGTCGTTGGTGTGATCCGGCGCCAGCTGGTACCAGTAGAACTTGTTCAACAGATTCTCCGCACCCACCGCCGCGGTCCACTTTCCGTCGTTCGATTCGAACGCGATCCGCGCATTGACCAGCGTATAGCCCGGTATGGTTGTGTAGGAGGTCTCCGGCAGGCCGAGCGTGCCGCCGTTGGTGCGCTGACTCTGATAGAACATGTCCATGCGCGGGGTCAGTGCACCGAAGTCTCCGAGGTTGATGGTGTACTGCGCTCCCAGGTCGAAGGTGACGCGCGGCTGTTCCCGGGTACTCGGATCCTCGTAGCCGTCCTGGCCCGGTGATTCGCTGCTGATGTATTCGTAGAACGCGGACGACGCATTGATCTTGAGATTGCGGATCGGTTCGGCCGTGATCTCCAGCTCCGCTCCCTCGGCCTTACCCGGCGCGCTGAAGTAGTAGAACCAGAACACACCGCCATTGCCGGGCGGCTGGCCGGCAAGTTGCGTCCCTGCCGGACAGGCGGGCGTACCGAAGGGAACAAACGGCCCCGGATTCGCAGCGGTCGGACTACAGGAATACCCGAATTCGTTCTGAACACGCGGGCTGTAGTCATTGAGGAACACGGATAGGTTCGCACGCAGCCGCCGGTCGAGCCAGTCAGTCTTGGCGCCAACCTCGTAGGCCGTGATCTGCTCCATTGGCACTGGCAGCAGCTGATTGGGTGCCCACGGCCGCGGCTGTGCGCCATCCGAGCGGAAGCCGGTCGATGCCATCGCATAGACCATGATGCCATCGGTCAGCTGGTAGTCGCCGTTGATCTTCCAGTCGAAGTGCGAGTTGCCATACTGCAGTGGGATAGGAATCGTCAGGTAATTTGTATGGTCGAACGCGAATGTCTTGCTTTCGCTGGTTTCACGCACGCCGCCCGTCAACGTGAACGCATCCGTGACCTTCCACGAGGCGTGCGCGAAGCCCGATTTGCTCTTCGTCGTGAAGTGATCGTTCTGGTCGAAGTTGGGGATTATCCCCAGGAAAGCCAGTGGACCAAACCACACATGGCCGCCCAGGGCGGACTTCGAGTCGAAGTAGAATCCGCCCGTGGTCCATTCGACACGCTTGCTGAACAGGTCACCAGTGAGCCTCAACTCGACCGAATTCTGTTCGTGACTCTGAAGATTGTACGTTTGCCCGATGCCGGACAGCGGACTCAGCGGTGGTTCCGCCCAGTCACTTTGGTAGCCGCGATGTGCACCAATGATCTTCGCCTGGATGCTGTCGGTGATCTTGTAGTCCACCTTCGCGGACTCGCTCCAGGTATTGGTCACCTGATCCCGCGGCAAGGTCGCGCCGGATGCCAGGTCGGTCCACGTCTGATAGCTCGTGAAGGGATTGCCTGTGACGAAGCGGTTGTCGTCGTAGCGAATACCGAACTTAGGCTGCACGAAGAGGTTGTTGTACAGCAGATCCAGGCCGGTGCTCTGGATGCCGCGCAACAAGGTCTGTACGCCCGGCTGGGCATCGGTGTGAGAATAGTCCGCGCTGAAATTGAACTCCAAGTCACTCGAGGCGAGGTAGCGCAACATTGCCTTGACCGCCTGACTCTCCGACCCACCGGTCTGGCCTGTCGTGCAGTTGCCCTCCGTTTCCCGGTTTGACGGCACTTCGCTCGGATAGTTGCCGGCCAGCGCCGGCGTGCCATTGGCCTGCATCTGACACGTGAAGTCCAGGGTTTTTCCGTAGCCATCAATGTGCTTGGAAACCCCCGTCACACGCATGAAGAGGTTGTTGAAGATCGCCATGTCAAAGCCCGCCTTCAGGTCCATCCGTCGGGATGTACCGTAGGTCGCCTCGATGTACCCCGTGTTGTCGCCTTTCGCCTCTTTCGAGATCAGTCGAATGGCGCCCCCGAGGGCGTTCTTTCCAAACAGCGTGCCCTGCGGACCGCGCAGCACTTCTA
This sequence comes from uncultured Pseudomonadota bacterium, assembly GCA_963726995.1. Lineage (GTDB taxonomy): Bacteria > Pseudomonadota > Gammaproteobacteria > Steroidobacterales > Steroidobacteraceae > DAIDKA01. Next base: position 537,679 of record CAVSEP010000004.1, on the reverse strand, counting down.
CGCGGTCCAGATCCAGCAGGTCCATGGCCGATCCGGTCAGGGTGCCGTGATAAACGTCATCGACATACACCGCGACGCCCGGCTCGGTTGTGTAGATGAACTCGCTCGTGTTCACGCCGCGCATGCCGATCTGCGGGCTTGGCCCCGCGCCCGGATTGGGGCGGATATTGGCGTTGGGAATAATGTTTCCAAGATCAGCCACATTCGCCAGCCCCTGCGCTTCAAGTTGCGCGCCGGAGACGGCTGTTATGGCAAGCGGCGTGCTCTGCAGGTTCTCGGAGCGGAACTGCGCCGTGACGATGACTTCTTCGAGGGCGCCGGTATCGGTCGATGCGGGCTCTGCGGTCGATGCAGGCTCTGGGGTTGTTGCGGCGCCAGCCGCCAATGCGGTGTGCGCCCACATCAACGTTGCAGTGAGTGCCGCCGTGCAAAGTACGGCCGATGGGCGCACGCGATGTTCGCCCTGAGTTAGCGTGTGGTGCATATTCCAGACCCCCTGGCTTTCATGTTTATTGTGCGACGTGAGCAGCGGAAGGCACGTGCGGTGCCCGGCTCCGTTTCGTCACGCCGAGTTTCCCCGCGGCCCGTTCTTGCGTGGCCGTCCCTAACATCGGCTAATCCCCACTGTTCCAGTACCGTCACCGCCTGGTCGATCATCCGGCCCCGGGCCGCATCGCCCCGGCAGCGAACTTGTTCGCCCCCGTCTGCAAGCGCTTACAAATAACTCAAGGCGCAAACGTTTGCAACATTTGGCAGCGGGCGCAACCTGCTTGGCACGATGGGCGCCGGTCATGAGTATTGGATTCCTGGTCCCGGAAAACGCACCGCAATAGTGCCGAGACATGCCGCGCCCTGTCGCGGGCCGATTGGGATCCCGTTTTCCAGTTGAGAGGTATCAAACACGGGGCCCAACAGCGAATCGGGCGGCCTCAGCAGTTGTCGGGATCCGAAGGTCAGTCAACGGTTTGCGGCGAAGCGCTGCAGCAGAGCGGCCGGATGGCCTTCAGCGCCTCGTCCGTCGCACGCAAGTCATGATTCTCGTTCCGGCACACTCCCTCCGTGGCTGCGCTGGGCGCTGACCATGAGGTCGATGAAGGCACGGATCCTCACGGGCATGTGGCGGCGCTCCAAAAACGTCGCCGAAATGGCCACCGGAGGGATCTGCCAGTGCGGCAGAACCTGTACCAGTCGGCCGGCGTGCACGTCCGATTCGCAGATGGGCCGAGCCAGCATCGCGATGCCCACGCCCGCCACCGCCATCTCCTTGGCGACCACGATGTCGGTGGTTGTCAGACGCGGCACGAGTGCGGGACGGGGGCCGGCTGCAATCGACCACAAGCCGTCGTTGACCTGGGTGTCCAGCACGATGCAGTCATGATCCACGAGTTCGCCGGCTGACTGCGGGACGCCCTTGCGCGCGCAGTACTCTGGACTGGCAAATAGCCCGCGGGGCAGTTCGGCAAGCCGCCGGGTCGGAAGCTGTGCGTTGCGCACTCGGCCGATGCAGATTGCGACATCGTAGGGTTCCTCGCTCACATCGACCCAGCGGTTGGTCACATGGATCGCGAGGCGCACCTCGGGGTAACGCAACGCAAAGTCCGACAGTGCGCGGCTGACCCAGGTGTTCGCCAGCCCAATCGGCATGCTGACGCGCATGATGCCCCGCAGCTGCGACTGCATCTCCGAGGCAATTTGGCTGGCTTCTTGCGTCTCGACCGCGATGCGCTCGCAGCGATGCAGGAAGGCCTCACCGATATCGGTCAGCTCCAACCGTTTCGAACCGCGTTTGACCAATACGGCGCCGATATGCTGCTCCAGCTGGCGCAGTTTACGGCTCAGGGTCGCCTTGGGAGTATGAAGGTGAAGGGCCGCCTGGCTGATGCTGCCCGCGCTGACGATCTCCAGGAACAGCATCAGCAGATTCAGGTCGAGGCGCGGCGTCGAGTTGCTCAAGGCCACATTGGATATGCGGTCCGAGGTGGAGTCCATGGGCATGCGCTGCCCTCCTGTGCCCGTGGCAGCGGCGGGTCTGGCGATCCGGGCGCCCGAGGTGGTTTGTGATTATGATTCGCTTCGTATCATAGCGAATTTGGGGCCCCAATAAGCGTTCGCACCGGCTGTTCCAACGGCGGCACTCCCACGCCACGCGGGAGGGTATCAAATGGAACGGTGGGTCCCAGTTCCGATACCTTGTTGGGTTTCCAGACTCACTGAATACTGCTCTGGCGTACATATTGCTCCTGTATCCGTTGCGCTTCGACGACGGGACTGAGGGGTCGGGTGGCGCCGGGGGATCCATGACTTGGTCGGTGAATAATGGTGCATCGCCACGATCGCGTGCGATGGACTCGGGCCGAGCTGGTGCGCTCGGCACGAGATTGCTGGCTCTGTGTCTGGGAAGTTATGCGGGCCTGACCTCGGCCCAGTCGGCGCCGGCTGTGCCGGCGACAACGAGCGCCCAGTCGAGCGCGGACGCGCCGCTCGAGGAAGTGGTCGTCACCGCCCAGTTTCGCCAGCAAGGGGCCCAAAGCGCGCCGATCGCCCTCACGGCGATCAGCGCCGCAGACCTGGAGGCCCGCAGCCAAGACTCGGTGAACGAGATTGCGGCCCAGGCGCCCAATGTGGTGCTGGAGCCGGGACCGGCCGCATTCGGCCCCTCCCTGCAGGCCTTCATCCGCGGCGTCGGCCAAAGCGATTTCAACTTCGCCTTCGAGCCCGGCGTGGGCATGTACGTCGATGATGTGTATTACGCCACCCTCACCGGCTCGATCTTCGACTTGTTGGACGTGGACCACGTGGAGGTGTTGCGCGGTCCGCAAGGAACCCTCTCGGGGATGAACTCGGAAGGCGGCTCCATCAAGCTGTACACCCGGAAACCCACCGGGGACAACGGCGGGTATCTTGAGGCTACCTACGGGCGGTTCAACCGCACCGACGTGCGCGGTGCTGGGGAGTTCGCCGTGGTGCCCGGCCAACTATTCGTGCGCGTGTCCGCCGTCGCCAAACACCAGGATGGCTATGTTGACCGGTATGATTTCGCCTGCACGCACCCGAACTCGGGCGTACCCACCGCGGTCACGGATCAGAGCTGTCTGATCGGCACCGAGGGCGGAACCTCCTACGCCGCCGTGCGGGCGGCGGTGCGCTGGCTAGCCAGCGAGAAACTCGAGGTCAATTTGTCCGTCGACAATACCAACGACAATTCGGAGGCCTCCCCTTCGACGCTGCTGTACGTCGGCCAGGCGAGCGGTGTCACCGGCACCAGCAACACCAGCTATCCGCGCTTCTCGAGCGCCGTGACCGGTGGGCTGCCCCTGGGAACGGCCAGCGGCTCGGCGTTCATTGCCTACTCACCCTTCGGGCCCTATGCCCAGGATACCTTCAGCCGTAGTCCGTACGTCGACTACTCCACCTATTGCGATCCGAAGCCACCGGATGGCACGGCCGCGTACTGCGATCCGGCGAATCGGCGCCTGCAAAGCTACGGCTTTGCGGCCACGGTGGACTATGCCCTCTCCAGTCAGGTCAGCCTGAAGTCCATCACTGGATTGCGGCATTATCGGGCTGACTGGTCGCAGGATGAGGATGGCACGCCGCTGGGCGATGAAACGCTGCACGATACCGTCTGGCACCGCCAGTGGACTGAAGAACTGCGCCTGCAGGGGAATCTGCTCAATGAGGCGCTCACCTGGACAGTCGGCGGCTTCTATCTGGATGAGGTGAGTCATTACGGCGGCCGGATCGATCTGGGCTCCTTCGAGTTTTTCGAGAACGATCTGATCCCGGCCAAGAACAAGGCCGGCTTTGTCAATCTGGACTGGAAGTTCACCTCCAAACTGGAACTGAATGCGGGCGTGCGCTATTCGGACCAGCAGAAGACCTTTGAATATGGCCGGCTGGGCATCCCCGGCAATACCTACCCGGGCGGGGTCGCGCCGCAGGTCGCAGCGTTGAATGGAGTCGTGGGCGGCTACAGCGGCAGCAAGATCGACTACCGGGCGGCGCTGCAATACACGTGGTTCGACAACTTCATGACCTACGCCGATGTGTCGACCGGGTTCAAGGGCGGCGGCATCAATCCGCGTCCGTTCTATCCCTCCCAGGTCGTCAGCTTCAAGCCCGAGCACGTCACGGCCTATGAGCTGGGTGTGAAGAGTGAGTGGCTGGATCATCGGCTGCGGGCCAATCTGGCGGCCTTCTGGAACAAGTACAGCGACATCCAGTTCGCGGTCAACAACTGCTCCTTCATTGCGGGCATCGCTGCCGCGCAGGCCACCCCGTGCGCCGCGTTCATTAACGCCGGCGATGCGAACGTCAAGGGGGCTGAGCTGGAAATCGAGGCCAAGCCCGTTCGTGGACTGTCGATCGACGCCTCCGCCGGTCTGCTGGACTTCAACTACGTGTCGCTGTCGCCGTTTGCGCTCAAGGCAGGCATCACCACCAGCATGACGACGCCCTTCGCACCGCGCTGGAAGGCCAGCTCGGGCATCCAGTACGCCTTCGGTCTCGGATCGATGGGCACCCTGACCCCGCGCGTGGACTTCAGCTACCAGGGGTCGCTGTACGAGTCGGCGCAGAACGCCCGCTACAACGAGATCTCCGGGTACAGCCTGGTCAACGGTCGGGTCACCTGGGCGTCTGCGGATGATCACTGGCAGATCGCGGCGCAGTTCACCAACCTCGGCAACAAGCTCTACTACACCGGACTGTTCGACAATCGGGGCTCCTCGCAGACGGTTCAGGGGGCGCCGGGCCCGCCGCAGGAGTGGGCCGTGACCCTCAAGCGCAACTTCTGACAGCCGCAAGTCCCGCCCCGGCGGGCGGGATTTGTGCCCCTGTTCGGTCTGCCGCCGCGGCTGCTATATTGTCCGACAAATGCGGCCGCTACAGCGGGAGATGCCAATGCGGTACGGGATGCTGACCATCGCCTGCGTAGCGGGGCTACTGGGCGCGATGCCTCGAGTGCAGGCGCTGCCCGTCGAGAGGGCCTTGCCGACCGTTACGACCAGCGGGGGCAAGGTCGTGGGTCTGCAACTCTCGCCGAACGTCAAGGCGTGGCTGGGCATCCCCTACGCCACCCCACCCACCGGGGCACGGCGCTGGCAGCCCCCGCAGCCGATGAGCTGGCGGGGAGTCTGGAACGCCGACCGCAAAATGCCCGAGTGCGTGCAGGTGCTGCGTGCCCATGACATCAATCACTACTACGGTGAGGAGGCCAGCTCCGAGGACTGTCTGTACCTGAACATCTGGGCTCCGTCCCGCTCCGAGCCGGGCTCTCATCTGCCGGTGATCGTCTATCTCTACGGCGGAGGTTTCACCATCGGGTCGGCGGGAATTCCGACCTACGGCGGCGATGTGATGGCGCAGCGCGGTGTGGTGTTCGTGAACCTCAACTACCGGGTGGGAATCATTGGCTTCCTCGCGCATCCAGAGCTGACCCAAGAACAGGGCGGGCACTCGGGCAACTACGGCTTGCTGGATCAGGTCCTGGCGCTGCGTTGGATCCACGAGAACATCGCCCGCTTCGGCGGAGACCCGCAGCGCATCCTGGTCATCGGGCAGTCGGCCGGTGCCGGCTCGGTGGCTTTGCACCTCTTCAGCCCACTGTCCAAGGGACTGTTCAGTCGGGCGATGATGTCCTCCGGATGCAACTTTCCGCCAAACCCGCCCTCGCTTGCCGACGGGGAGCGCAATGGCACCGCGATCCAAAGGTACTTAGGGGCCACAAACCTTGCGCAACTGCGCAACATTCCCGCCGACCGGCTGGTTGCCGCGCAGCTGGAGAGCCAGATTGGCGTCACCGTGACCAAGGGCGTTCGGGCCGGGCCGGTCGTCGACGGCTATTTCCTGCCGCGGGCGGTTCAGGCGCAGGACCTGCAGGACATGCCGCTCATTGCGAGTTTCAACAAGGAGGAGTCCGCCAGCCCCTTCGTGAACGCGCAAAGCATCGATGAATTCCGGGGGATCGCGCGGCGGATCTACGGGGCGGATGCCGATGCGTTCCTGGCACTGTACCCGGTGACGGATGCGGCGCAGCTGCGCGCAACCGGCATCCGAATCGCCCGCGAGGGCTCACTGGAAGGCAATGCCCGTGCCTGCGCGCAGCTGCAGGGACGCGCGAGTCGTTCCAAGACCTATATCTCCTTGTTCTCGCAGCCTCCCTCCTTCACTCCGGGGGTGCATATCGCCGACTACGATGTCGCCACGACGGGGGCCTACCATACGGCCGACATTCCCTTCTGGTTCGGCACCCTCGATGCCTTCAACCTGCAGCGCCACACGCGCGACTGGGCGGCCGCCGACTATCGGCTCTCGGGGATGATGATGGATGCCCTGGTGGCCTTCGCGGCACGTGGCGATCCGTCCACGCCCGCTGTTCCCTGGCCGGCGTGGGCGCCATCCCGAGAGGTGAAGCTCGAATGGGGCGGCCCAAGTCCCGGGCAGGTCGTGCCCATTGAGGTCTCCCGAATCGAATGGCTGCGGGCCCATCCGGCCTATCGCTACGACCTGCTGCCACCCTCGGCCGGGGCCCGTGACTGAGCGGGCGAGCGTACCGCACGCGGCGGAGTCTCCGGAATCAGCAGGTGCGTATCGTAGGCGCCCCCGGTGTGCAGAATGTGCAGGCCGCGATTGCGGGTGTCCTCGTGCCGCGCCATCGGAGCATTCGGCACGCCCGGCTCAGGAATGTCGTGGCCCTGCACGACCACGCGCAGGCACTCCCCTTCTCGAAATTGCGTCGCCGAGGCCCAGATCTCGATGTCCACGGGTACCCGTTCTCCCGGGGCCAGCCGCTGTTCGGCCAGATGGCTGTGCACCGGCTGCTGCGGGCGCGAACGCAGTGCATCCAGCGCCCGATGGCTCACCCGTAACCAGCCCAGTGCCACCGGGCCGTTCTCGTTCATGGCGTAGAACACAAAGGGCACGCGCGTGCCCCGCCTGTCGAGCTTCTCGATGGCCACGAACAGATCCATGTCATCTGCGTCCTGGGCCTCCACCCATAAATGCAGCTTCATCGTTCCGGTGAGTTCGGTATCGCGCTCGAAGCGATAGTCGAAAAGAGCGCGGCCGGTCGGCTGCGTTGGTTCGTAGCTCACCTGCGCCGCCACTGGGGGCAGCGCATCGCACAGCGTGGCGTGCCTCGCATCCAGGAACAGCGGACGATACACGGCGCGGGCCAGGGGCCATCCGAGTTCCGCGCGCGATGCGCCGCGGTGGGCCGATTCGCGCACTTCGATCAGCACCGGCGGCCATCTATGCACCAAGGATGGCGCATCTTTCAGGAAGCGCTCGAAGAACTGAAATTGCTTCGCCAGGCTCTGTGGCTGGTAATAGTGCTGCCATTTCTTGCCGCCATGCACCTCCAGCCACTTCTGTGGCGAGGCCAGCTTGCCAAAAGCCTCGAGCGTGCCGCGGGTGTGCAGGCCCTGATCTGACCAGCTGGCCACTACGTAGGCCGGGGCCACGATCGCGGCCAGATCACTTTCCTTGCTAGCCCAGTATTCGTCGTACAGCGGATGCGCCCGGGCGTTGGCGCTCGTATCCTCGGTGCGGGTGGTCGACCATTGCAGGTTGGCACTGCCGCGCGGCACGAAGCCGGTCTCGGGAATTCCGCCGTGGTAGGCAAATTCGCGATACCAGTCGCTGAAGCCCTCGCAGGGATTGAGCGCCGCCAGGTGTGGGGGCCGCAGGGGGGCCACCAACCACTGGATTGCCGCCAGATACGACACCCCGCTCATGCCCACCCGTCCATTGCTCCAGGGCTGCACCCCCAGCCATTCGATCAGATCGAAGCAGTCCTCGCCCTCGCCGATGCCCCCGTGGCGCTGCTCGCCTTCGGAATACCAGCAGCCACGCGGATCCGGGTAGACGACAGCATAGCCACGCCGGCACCAGTACAGCGGATCAGGCCCTTCGAATGCCGTGTATTCAGATATCCAGCCCGCCTCGACCCCGGCCTGCGGCCACGGCAGATGATCGGCCGTGTTGTGCTTGCCGTAGGGGCTCCATCCCAGCAGCACCGGGACACGGGCCTCCGGGGGTTTCTCGGGCCGGTAGATGTCGATGTATATCCGCACACCATCGCGCATCGCGACTTGGACGTTGCGCTCGATACGCAAGCCGCGCTCGCGCACCACGGAATGGTTCGGCGGCAGTGCCTGCTTGCGTCCCGGCGCCAGCTGCGGAGACACACCGGGGCGCATGATCAGCTCGAACCCCTTGCTCAACGGCGTCTCCCGGTTGACTGGCCGCTGCGCGAGCCGGCCGATGGTCTCCCTAGGCTACCGGTGAGGCGCGGGACCGGTAAGCCCTTGGATCTGGGACCGGGCATGTTGTACATGGAACGGGGCACCCAGACGGGCGCTTGACATTTAGGTAAGCATTGGCTTACCGTAAGTCATGGCTTACCGATCATCCGCTCGTGCGAGTTTGTCGGCGCTCGGTGATCCGACGCGAAGCGAGATCTTTGAGCGCCTGGCTCAGCGCCCTAGGTCAGTGGGCGACCTCGCGCGCGGCTTGCCGGTCAGCCGCCCGGCCGTCTCGCAACACCTGAAGGTGCTGAAGGAGGCCGGCCTGGTGCGCGAAGTTGCGGCAGGAACACGGCGCGTCTACCACATTGATCCGCGGGGCGTAGGCGCCATGCGTGAGTGGCTGGACAGACATTGGCGCGATGCGCTCGCCGCATTTCAGGAGTTTGCCGACGCCGCGGTCGAAAAGGAGAAGAAGTAGTCTCTATGAGCATCGCCCCCGTGAAATGCACCGTGGATGTGAAGGCACCGTTGCCGCGGGCCTTTGATCTCTTTGCCGGCAACATGGGCGCATGGTGGCCTCGCGGCAAGACGCCGGCGGGCAGCCCGCACGCCGCACTGGTCATCGAGCCGCGCAAGGACGGACGCTGGTTTGAACGGGATGCCGACGGGCATGAGACGCAGTGGGGCAAGGTCCTTGCCTGGGAGGCGCCACATCGGCTGCTCCTCGGTTGGCAACTGGACCATCAGTTCCGCTTCAACGCCGACCTGCTCATGGAGGTGGAGATTCTCTTCCAGGAACTCGCCGGCGGCGGCACGCGGGTGAGCCTCGAACATCGCAATCTGGAGCAGTTGGGTGCCGACGCCGAGGTTTTCGCCGGTAAGGTCCGCTCGGGTTGGCCGGAGCGCATGGGGAACTTCGCGGTATACTCCGCAGGCAAAATCTGAGGTACGTATGACGTCATCGTTCGTTGTCCATACCATACCGGGCAGCCCTGCTGCTCGCGCCGTCATGGCCACACTGGTGGAAAAAGGCGCGTCGTTTCGGGTCGCCGGCCTGACGCCGGGCGCGCACAAGAGGGAGCCGCACCTGTCCCGTCATCCGTTCGGCAAGATGCCTGTGCTGGAGCACGATGACTTCACGCTGTACGAGGCACAGGCCATCTTGCGATATCTCGATCGGGTGCTGCCCTCCCCGCCGCTGGTCCCCGAAGAACGCAAGGCTGCCGCGCGGATGGACCAGGTCATGGGCATTTCCGATTGGTACCTTTTTCAGGGCGTCAATGGCGTCATCGGCTTTCAGCGGATTGTGGGGCCACGGCTTATGGGGCTCACTCCCGATGAGACGGCCATTTCGGCCGCCATGCCACTGGCGCACTCTGTATTCGGGGAGCTTTCCCGCCTGTTGGGCAAGAAGGCTTACCTAGTATCTGAGCAGGTGAGTCTTGCGGACCTCATGGTCGCGCCGCATATGGATTTTCTTGCGCAAACACCGGAGTGGAATGCGCTGACGCGGGACCGACCCAATCTCATCGAGTGGCTGGGGCGAATGAATGAGCGCCCATGCATGCGGCTCACGACCTGGGAGGCCGTGGCGCAGCTTGCCAAGGCTGGGTGAGGGTCCACCAACCCGCAGGATGCGTTCCTCGGGCGCTCGCGCTCTACAGAAAACGCGACTGTCGCCGGCAGGGGACCGTGCGACAGCCAAAATTTGCCGGCATTGGATTTGAACCAGCCCAGTCGCAATTACTTCTGAGCGACGATCTTGTGCCGCTGTTCGCCCACGCCCTCCACCACGCACACGCCCAGGTCCCCCGGCTTCATCCATCTCGGGTTCTGGCGTTCGATATTGGTGCCGGGCGGAGTTCCCATCGATATCAGATCTCCCGGATGCAGCGTCATAACATTTGAGGCGTACGCCAGCATTTCCCAAATGTTGTATTCCATGTGGTTCGTATTGGAATCCTGCTTGATCTCGCCATTGAGCGTGAAGTAGTGCCGGGTGTTCATCGGAGTGGCCACGAATTCCTTGGGCACGATGAAGGGACCGACGGGTGCGAAGGTGTCGTGGTTCTTCTGCACGAACCAATCCGGTCCGCCGCCCATCTTGCGGTCGCCGCGGTTCTCGCGGTCCGATACGTCAAATTCAATCGAGTATCCGAATACGTAGCTGGGCGCATCGCTCACCGGCACGTACTTCGCCGGCTTGCCCACCACGACCGCAAATTCGCACTCCCAGTCCAGTTCGTCCCGTCCCTTGGGCAAGACCACGTCGTCATTCGCACCGACCATGACGCTGGGTGACTTGAGGAATAGATATGGGTTATCCGGCCGCGGATCATCCGCGGTCCGTTCCCAAAGACCCGGTTTCGACACCGCAGCCTGCCGCGGCGGGCCACCGCCGGGCGCCCCCGCCGGTGCACTCCCCTCGCCTGCCGCGGCCGCCGCGCGCGCTGCCTGGGCCACGATGCCCTGGGCGTGTTCGGGATAGTTCGCACCCGCGTTCAGGATCACCGCCGGTTGCACCGGGGGGAGCACCTCAAGAGAGTCGATGGCATAGACATGCGCTTTAGACCCCGAGGCGGCGCTGGTCGCAGCCAGCTGCCGCAGTCTCGGACCGACATCCTCTTCATAACGGGAGATCAGCTCCTTCATCTGCGCCGGCGGCCGCACTTTGGGCGCCTGGTGATGACTGCGCTCGAAGGCTTTGTTGGCGGCGGCGATGTCGAGGACGCGGGTGTCCTGCAGCACCAGGCCGAGAAACTCCCGTCCCTCATGGGTGCGGAAGGTGCCGAGCTTGAAGGGCGTCGAGGCCTGATCCGCCGCGAATACTGCGCACGCCAGAAGGCCCGAAACCAGGGCCAGTCCGATATTGGCCACCCAAACTGCCGGTTTGATGCTCATGGTGCACTCTCACTGCTTGGCAAATGGCGGGCTTGAAGTTTCAACCCCGGGGACTGTCGAATCACTGTACGCCGGGAACGGTGAGGGCGCCCGGGATCGCATCTCCCGTGCCCAGCATCTGGCCATCGGGAAGCACCAGATGTTCGATGCTGCCGCCCGGCCTGCCATCCTTGTAGGGGTGCCCCACCACGGTTACCTTGTCACCCACCTTGACGCTGTCTCGCAACCAGCCGACGCGCTTGAGCACGGCGATCGCCGCACCCTCATAGGCATAGACAACTTCCTGACCATTTTCCTGAACGGCCAGGCGGACCCAGACGTGGGGATTGGTCCACTGGACCTCCTTGATGACCCCCTTCTGCGACTGCATTTTCGCCGTATCGAACATGGCAAAGGAATGGTGCGCCGAAGCGATCGACGACCAGCAAGCGAGCAGCAGGAGCGATATGAAACTCAGCCGACGCGACATCTCACAGATCCTTGTTGTTTTCACAGATGTACTCCTCGAAGCGGCTGCCCGGCGGCATGGGCACGTACGCACGCTTCATCGTGAACGGCACCACAAAGGCCTCCGGGTCGGTCAGCGTCGTCTCGACCTCGAGTCGCTTGGGATTGACCAGGCGGTACTTCTCCACGGCCGTGAGCTTGTCCGAGTACGGCATGCCGTTGCGGTCCAGCGTGCCTGCGCGGATGTTGTTGGTTTCCACGACCAGGGTATCGCCCTCCCAGTGACCGACGGAATCGCCATTGAAACTCGGGTCGGCACCCACGGTGTGGCCGATGCCATCCAGGTAGATGCGCCGCACGTCATGCAGCACGCCGAGGATCATCGTGACCTGGCCCGGCGTTTGAATGATTTCCACCGGCATGGTGCCGAATCTGGCCATGCCGAATGCCAGGCAGCGCGTGACTGAGTCCGGTTCCTGGGTGCCGTCGGTGTCGAACTTGTGTTTCCACTCGGCGAAGCGTTTGGCATAGGGGGGCGTGAGCTGCGGGCCCGGCGGGGGGCCCGGTGGGAAAGCGCCGGCGCCCGGCGGACCACCCCGGGGCGGGCCGGGCGGGCGTGCCGGGGCAGGACCTACCGGCGGCCCCAGATAGGCGAACTCGGGATTCCACATCCCCGACAGGTTCGGATGCGCGGGATCCCCATAGAGCGGATTTTTCATTGCCGGCCCCGCCGCCTGCGCCAGCGCGCCGAGCATGGCCACCACGGCCGCCCCCCAGAAGATCAAAGGCTTGATTTTCATCCTGCGCTTCCCATATTTCCCTGTGATAGGAATTTACAGCAAGTCCGATCCCTTGCCCAGAGCAAATCGTGGGAGGCGCGCCCCGCGCCGGGTTAGAATCGGGCCTCTGGCACCACGCAACGCAACGATGACTCGCAAGACCCCCACTTCCCCCAGCCGCAAGAAGGCCTCCGCCACCCGCCTGAAGCGCAGTCGCGGACGACCGGGAGCCAGCCATGCCGTGGTCGGACGCGAAGCCATCGTCGCCGCGGCCTATCAGCTGCTGGAGAAGCTGCCGCCGCACCAGGTCCCGACCGTCCTGATTGCACGCGAGGCGGGCGTCGACCCGGCCCTGGTGCGCTACTACTTTCGCAACCGCGAAGAGCTCATGTTCGCCGTGATCGAGCACATCATTTCCACCTGGGTGGAGTCGCATCCGCTCCCGGACCTGCCGCCCGCGGAAAAACTATCTGCGCACATTGCCCACATGCTGGAGTTTTCGTGCCGGATGCGCTCGATGCAGCGACTGATGATCGACGCATGCGAAGCGAAATCTCCCACCGTGCGGGCCCGGGTGCGCGAACTGAACGCGCGTGCCCTGCTCACCTACGCCCAATTTCTGCCCCTGGAGGGCGATAAAGCCGAATCTCCGCTTGGACCGCTGTTCATCTATATCGCCGTCATTGGTCTGTGCGAGTTCTTCGCCGCCGCACAGTCGATGATCCTGCCGCTGGCGCCCAAGGACCTCAATGCGAGGCAGCTGGCGCAGCGCTATGAAACCTTCATCCAAAATCTTGTGGTGAATGGCCTGCGCTCCCAGATGGCGGACTGAAGCGCACTCAGGGGCGACGTTTGAGCTGGCTGTATTCCATCACGGCCTGTCGGGCCAGATCCCGATCCATGTCGGCCCCGATCGTGCCCTTGAGTTCGGAATACAGGCGCGCCATGTTGGTGGCGACACGATCCGCATCGGTCCAGCTCGCGTATACCCCAAGATCCAGCTGCGCGGCGGCACGCCCGGCGCTGATGCCGGCCGCGTAGCCGCGACGCCCCGCATCGAGCAGCAACGCCAGGTAATCGCGCATCTGCTTCAGATCTGCCTTGCCGCCCACCGGTCCGTGGCCGGGCACCAGGATCTGCGCCTCCGGGTCCTGCAACAGGCTGTCGCACACCTTGATCCAGTCGGCGATGAAACCCGACCCGTTCAGGGGCGTGACGCCGAAGAATCCAATATCACCCAGGAACACGACCCGCGCCTGGGGAATGCGAATCAGGGCATCCCCGGAGGTATGCGCGCGACCCGGCCAGACGAAGTCGACTTGTGTGTCGCCGTAGAACACCGACATGCGGTCGTGGAAGGTGACGGTGGGCAGGATGACCCGATTGACGTCCTGAGGGTTGCCCCAGGCTGGATTCGTGGCCCAGTACCCCGGGGTGGGCGGCTGTCCCATCTTCACCATCTGCGCGCGAGTCTCCTGCTGCGCGACGATTTCGATACCGGCGGGAAACTGCGTGAGCCCCACGATGTGGTCGGGGTGCTCGTGGGTGATGATGACGCGATCGAATGGCTTGCCGAGCGGCTTGGCCGCCGCAATGAAATTACGTGCGTGCTGCGGTCCGCCGCCCGCATCGATGGCGAGCAGTGACTTGGGGCCGGCGACGATGCCGAAGTTGGACACCGAAAAATTGCTCTGCCCCGGCGCCTCGCGCTGCAGGAACGCGTAGACGTTGGGTGCCAGCATCTTCAGCTCGCTGCGGATGTCCGTCGCGGGCGCCGCCCCGCCGGGGATACCGGCGGCGGCAGCTGCGGCCGGCGCCGCCGCCAACGAGCTGCTGGCATGGCTGGCCAGCGTCAATGCTCCCAGGCCGCCCAGCACTGCCCGACGGGTGAAATGGCCGTTTTCCATACTCATCTGCCCCTCGTGTGGACCGCTCACTTGACGGTCACGTACATGCCCATCGAGTCTTCCCATTTGCTGTCGGTCATCTGGCGCACATTGCTGCCGTCGCGGTTCATAAGGAAAACCTGCGCATAGGGCTGCGGGGAGGTGTCGTACAAGGACGCCTCGTCCTTGAAACCCGTGCGCGTGCTTTCGAACCAGATTTCCTTGCCGTTTGCGGACCAGGTGGCGTGGGCATCCGCACCGCGCGTGGTGGTGAGCCGCTGCACGTCGCTGCCATCGGGCTTCATGCTGAAGACCTCGAAATCGAAGTCCGGCATGCGGCGCGTGAACACCACCCGATCGCCCGAGGGCGAGATGAAGGGGAAATTGTCCCATTCGGTGGTGAGCACCGTGATCTTGCCGCTCGGCAGATCCAATGCGCGCAGACCCCGGGTCTCGGGGGAATCCTTCGTTCCCCAGACCCGGAAGATGATGGTCTTGCCATCCGGATGCCAGGCCGGGAAGCCCGCATTGACCTTGCTTTGGGTGATCTGTTTGCTCTCGGAACCGTCCGCCTTGACCATGAAGACGTTCGCCGGCGCGAATCCACGGCCGCCGAAGAAGGTCCCGAATCCGAACGCGATCCACTGGCAATCCGGCGACCAGGTGGGCATGAGCGAGGCCCCATCCTGGCGCTGGAAGATCTTCTGACGCCCGGAACCGTCGATGTTCATCACGCTCAGGGAGGCGGTGGGATTTCCGAATGGAAAGTCCAGATCCGTGATCGCCAGCCGCCCCGATTTACGGCACAGCGTGGGAAACACGTCCGTATAGCGGTATTCGCGGCTGGGATCCCAGCTGTGCAGGCGCGTGTACTGGGCCCGGTTGGTGACCCCGAACCGGTAGTACACGATGAGCTTGCCATCGGGGCTCCAGGAGGGATTGCGAACCGCACCTGCCGGACCGCGCGACCCATCGGTGTAGACGATCCCGGCCGCGGGTCCCTCCTTCGGGGAGGCCTTCAGCAGATAGGCCACCGTACCGCCCGGCAGGTAGTGCGGATTGGTCTTCAGGCCCGTCCCTTGCGTGAGGACCTTGCGGGCACCGCTGGCGACATCGATCTCCACGATCTGGGAGGTGGCGCTCAGCTGCGCAATGCCGAAGCCGCCCATGCGGGCGCCGAAGGTGTCCCGCGTCGGTACCTCATAGACCAGGACCTTGCTGCCGTCCGCGGACCATTGCGGCGACCCGGTGGCGGTGGCGGGCGCCGAGGTCGTCAGCCGACGCAGCGCACTGCCGTCCGCCCGCATGACGTACAGACTCGTGGGGTGGGAGTGGCCGGCGCCCGCCCCCTGCTCCGCGCCGATCCACCGCTCGCCCCGATCGGAGGTGAATGCGATCCACTGCCCGTCCGGGGACCAGGCGGGGCGGAAATTGCCGTTCATGGTGAGCGGGATGTCCTTGCGATCATCCCCGGTGAGATTGCGCGTCCGGTGGCTCACCAGGTCCATCACCCAGATGTTGGCGGTCCGGGCGCCCCCGTGTGTGGAGACGTAGACGAGCGTCTTGCCATCCGGCGAGAGCACGCCCGCGTCCTCCATGGAGGGCTGATTGGTCAGCTGCTCGAGCCCGCTGCCGTCCGGATGTACGCGCCACAGATCCGCCTGGCCGCTGCCGTCGGGATCGCGCTCGGAGGTGAACACGATCCACTTGCCGTCCGCCGAGAAACTCGCGTCGTAGTCGAAGCCGACCGAATCCGGCAGCAGGCGACGTTCGCCGCCGCCGTCCGCATTGGCGATGTACAGGGTCATTGCCGAGGGGCTGATGCGGTTCATCAGCATGACTTCCCGCGCGGGCGCCGCGAGGGCGCAACAGCACAGGGAAAGGGCGATGGCGACCCGGGCGAGTGGCTGCGACATGAGCTCTCCGATTTTATTCCTTCTGCCGGGAATTTTACCCCGCCGGCGTTGAAACAACAACGTCAGCCCTCACAGCAGCTGCGGCAAACCCCGCGCGACATTCTCCCGGTAGATGGCGGTGATCTCCCGGCGGTCGAAGACTTTGCCCGTTTCCAGCCCCGTCACGTGCTCCAGGGAGCTGCGGAAGGGATAGTCGGTGCCGAATACGATGCGTTCCATGGGCACGACGGAGCGCAGCGCTCGGGTTGCGACCGGATTGGAAGCCTGCGCAACGTCGTACCAGAATCGGCCGATGCTGGCCCGAAACCCCTCCGGCTCCTGCGCTTTGGCCGCCGCGCTGCGGTCCGCGCCATCGAAGCGCTCGATGAGATACGGCATGGTGCCGGCCGAGTGGCTCCAGACCATCCGCACATTCGGGAATCGCCGCGCCGCACCGCGGTACACGTAGCTGGCGATGGCGCGGGTGGTGTCGGTGCCGTACTCGATGAGCGTGTCGGCTACTTCCGGAATCAGGCGCGTGCAGCAGGCCGCGCTGGTCGGGTGCACATACACGATGGCGCCGCGTCGCTCGAGCTCCGCGAACAAGGGATCGAACTGCGCATCACCCAGCCAGCGGCCGGAGTAGCTGGTGAACAGGCCCACGCCCTGCGCCTTCAGGACATCAAACCCGTGGGTGACTTCGTTCAAGGCCGCATCCAGGTCATCCATGGGCACGCAAGTGAAGAAACCGAAGCGCTGGCCGTGGTCGGCGGCCAATTGCGCGGCATACTCATTGGATTCCCGGGCGATGCGGCGGGCCGCCTCACCGGCCGCCGGTACTCCCGGGGTTGTGACCGAGAGCACGGCGCGGGTCACGCCGGCGGCATCCATGTCGTCGATCTGCTTTTGCAGGTCCCAGGCATTCATCGGCCCGGGCAGATTCAGGCTGCGGATCGCAGGGGGCTGGTAATGCGCGTGGACATCGATGATGTTTCGGCCGCTGCCAGCATTGGCGGCCCGCGTCGCGCGCAGCCCGGGCAGGGCCACCGCCGCCCCCAGCATCCCCAGCGCCTCGCGACGCGTCCATCGTCTCCTATTCGCCATGGCCCGCTCCTGTGAGTTGCAGTGAATTACCCGAAGTCTCCGGCAGCCACAGCCAGCAGCAGATGAAGCTGATGGCGGTGAAGATCAGCGGATAATACAGCCCCGAGTAGAGATTCCCGGTCGCCGCGACCAATGCGAAGGCGGACACCGGGAGCAATCCGCCGACCCAGCCCGTGCCGATGTTGTAGGGCACCGACAAGGCGGTGTAGCGGATCGAGGTGGGAAACAGTTCCACCAGGGCGGCTGCCTGGGGACCGTACAGCGCCGTCGAGGCCAGCATGAAGGCCAGCAAGATGCCGAGCAGTGCCGGCAGATGCATGGCATTGCGGCTCGCAGACGCCGGATACCCCGCCGCTTTGAGTGCGGCCTTGAGCGCTTGCGCCATGCGCTCGCTTTCCCCTGCTTTGCCAGGCTCATTCCGCCCGTCCAAGGACCCCTGAACCGCCTGCCTGCCAGCAATCGAAGCCTGCGCCCATCCGCCGCGCGAGTCTCGCACCAGCCGATAGGGCACACCGGCATCCGCCAAGGTCGTGCGCAGCGCGTCGCAAGCCGATGTCGGCGGGTGACGCCGCAGCAGGTCGAACTGCAGCCGACAGGTGTCCGGATCGGCGGTCACCACGACCGGGGAAGCCTGCGCGGCGCGCTGCAAAGCGGGGTTGGCCGCCGCCGTGAGGCCGTGGAATCCCGGGAAGTACAGCAGCAGGGTCACGCCCATGCCGAACAGCATCACCGGCTTGCGACCGATGCGGTCGGACAGCCAGCCGAAGAACACATACCCGGGTGAGGACAGGACCACGGCCAGCATGACCAGCACGTTGACCAGCCGGGCATCCACTTTGAGCACCCGCTCGATGAAGAACTGGGCATAGAAGTGCCCCGTGTACCACACGGCACCCTGCGCCAACAGGATGGCGACCAGCGCCAGCAGGATGCGCCGCAGGTTCCGGCCCCGAAAGGCCTCGACCAGGGGAGCCCGCACCGCCGCCACGCGCGCGCGCATGCGCTGGTACTCCGGGCTTTCGCCCAGCTTCAGGCGGATCCACAGCGAGAACACCAGCAGCACGGCGGAGAACAGGAATGGGATGCGCCAACCCCATCGTTGAAAGACGGATTCGCCCAGAACCAGACGGACCGCCAGCACGACCCCAACCGCGAGCAGCAGTCCCACGGCCGCGGTGGACTGGATCCAGCCGGTGAGGAAGCCGCGACGATGCGGGTGCGCGTGTTCGGCGACATAGACCGCCGCACCCCCGTACTCCCCGCCCATGGCAAATCCCTGAACGATGCGCGTGAGGACCAGCAGCACCGGGGCCGCCACACCGATCGCTTGGATCCCGGGAAGCAAGCCGATCGCCGTGGTCGACGCCCCCATCAACAGGATGGTCTGCAGGAAGGCGCGTTTGCGCCCATAACGGTCCCCCAGGTGACCGAAGAACATCGCCCCGAAGGGGCGCACGAAGAAGCCGGCGGCGAACGCACCCAAGGTGAAGACAAAACCGGCGGTTTCACTGCCGCCGGTGAATTGGGTCGCGATGATTGAAGCCAGGGTCCCGAACAGGAAGAAGTCATACCACTCGAATGCCGTGCCGACGGATGAGGCAACGACGACCAGCGCCGTGCTTCTATGCGCCTCCGTCACTGCTTCGACTTGTCATTCGGGAACAGCTTCAGCTTGATGACCCGCCAATTGTTCATGTCGGCCACGAAGATCGTCTCTTCCGACGGGCAGGCAATGGCATGCGCCCAGTTGAACTGCCCCATTCTTCGGCCCGAAGAACCCAGCATGCCGAGAATCTTGCCGTCGAGGGTCATTTTATAGAGCCGGCCGGGCTCGACATCGATGGCCCACAGATACTGTGGCGTGGTCGGGGAGATGCAGATCGCCCAGGGTTCCGTCTGGTCCGGCCGGGTGGACGGATCCTTCGGCAGGTTGCCGAGCGCCGGATGGTGCGTCTTGTCGTACGGGGCATTCAGGAACAGGAAACGTTTGAAATTTCCATCCCGGTCGAACACCTGAATCCGGCGATTGCCGCGATCGGCGACATAGATATTGCCGTCCCGGTCCGCCTGCAGGTTGTGCGGATTGTCGATGCTGTACGGATTCTCGTCAGCGTTCTTGCCGCTGTGTCCGTACTTGCCCCAGGAGGTGATCCAGTCTCCATCCTTGTTGAATTTCGCGATGCGCGAGTTCACGTAGCCGTCGCTGACGAAGATATTGTCATCCTGATCCCACGTCACATCCGTGGGCGAGCCCAACCATCCATCCACCGCCCGGGCATCGGCCTGTTTGGCATGCTCGATATGGCCGGAGTCGAAGCCCTCGGGACGACGACCCAGATTCATCAACACCTTGCCATTCGGGTCGAATTTGATGACCGCATCCGTCCCCTTGTCGACGATCCACAGATTGTCGTACCGGTCGTAGCGGATGGAGTGGCCGTAGCCCAGCGCATAGACCCTGCGGCCGATTTCGCGCAGGAAGTGCCCGTTGCGGTCAAACACCAGGATCTCAGTCGTGGCATTGCCGAACAAGGGCCCCGTGGTCGCCGATCCCGGGTGGTTGAGTACCGCGACCTCCCCTTTCGAATTGACCGCGACACCCAGCACTTCGCCGAGATTCTCGCCCGGTTTCAGCTTGACGAACTCCTCAGCCTCGAAGCGCATCTGCGGTGCGGACCGGTTGTCCACCGCCTCTGCGCCCACGGTCTGGCCCTGCAGCGCCAGCGGCATGGCCGCCAGCGCGCACAGCAGCATCGATGCGCTCGTTGATCCTTTCATTGCGTACCTCAGTGCCGATAGGCGATCTGCAGCCCGATCTGTCTTGGCGTCGGTGCCGCCACCGTCCTGCCATAGGTGTAACTATTGTACGTGCTGCAGTCGGCGTTGGTGCACTGGGAACGGCCACCGGTGCGGGCGCCATCGTACTCGCCCGTCAGGTTCAGGATGAACAGGTTCACGTCGATTCCGGCATGCTCGAAGCCGATGCGCAGGTCGACATTGCGCTGACTGGGGATATTGCTCGAGTCGGGCGAGAACGCACCGGTGCCCGCCGGGACCGTCGGATAGCCGTGGAACCAGCGATAGTCGGCGCGGGCATAGCCGTTCGACGAGCCCCCGATGGCGATGTCATAGCGGGCGCCAAAATCGACGGTCCAGGGGGGCTGTGCGAAGGCCTGACCGTTCTGCGCGATGACGAGGTTGCCCGCGCGCGAGCCCGGCCCGCCGGGAATGGACAGTCCGGATGTGTACTCGCCTTTGGTACGGGCTACGGCGGCGTTGAGGGTCAGTGCCCGAAACGGACGCAGCTGTGCCTCCAGTTCCGCGCCGCGGCTGCGCGCTTTGGGCACATTGAACACCGCGCCGTCACCGGTGAAAAAGAAGGTCTGCACGTTCTTCCATTCCAGATCGTACACGTCCGCGTTCAGCTGGGCGCGTCCGTCCCACATCCGGAATTTGCTGCCGAGCTCATAACTCCAGACGGTATCCGAACGATAGGTCTTCGGGAACACCGCGGTCGTGAGGCCGTACTGCGCGAGTGTGCCCACGGTTGCGGAGGTGAGCGCCTGGTTCACACCGCCGTCACGGAATCCCTCCGACGCCGTGACGTAGAGCAGATCGTCGGGGGTGAAGAAGTACTGCAGGGACGCTTTGGGCGTCACGGGCGTGGCGGTGATCTCACCGGTAACCTGTGACTGCGCGGCCGAGGTGGTACCGCCATTCGGACCATAGTTGGACTGTACGAACGAGGACTTGACGTTGGTGACCCGCACGCCGGCGCTGGCGCGCAAGTGGTCCGTCAGTGCGCACCGTGACGTCGCCGAAACCGGCGATTTCCAAATCCTTGTCGAATTCATAGATATTGGAAAAGAACCCGGTATAGGGCACGCCGTAGGCCTGCGCAATGGTCAGGCCGTCCAGCTGCTGGAAGCCCAGATCAGAACTGGTGGCGACCTGCCTGACGACGGCCTGGGTGTTGGTGAAGTACGCGCCGACGACATAGCTGACGCGCTGGTCGCCCGAGGACGCCAGCCGTATTTCCTGCGATAAGGCCTGGCGCTGATTGTGCGTGTTGGTCTCGAGCAGCGCACCGAGTCCGAGCCCATTGGGCACCGAGGTGACGTTCGGATTGAAGCCCGACCCGGTAGGAACGGGAATCGTAGGTTGCCCGGGTGTGACGATCTGGGCCGTGCCGGGGTAGACGAACAGGGTGATTGGGAAGTTCTGCGGACTCTGTCCTCGATTCAGATCCTGGACATAGGAGGTGATCGCCTTCAACTGCAGACCGTCGGATATATCCCATTGGAAGGTCGCACTGGCCACATCAAGGCCGGTCTCGGTGGGCGTCGGACCGAGCGCCAGGGACTGGTAGTGATTCAGATTGAAGGGTCCGACAGTGTAACCCGGGGACACGTGGGCCCCGGTGTTGGCGTTGCAGCCCGGATTGACCGGCAGTGTGGCCGGCGGAACGAGAAACGCGCGGGCGCCCACCGGCAGGGAAAGAATGTAGGGAATGTTGAAACACAGCGGCGCTACCTGCAGCTGCCCCGGTTCGGACAGATTGGAAACGCTGCCCAGGTTGTCGGTGTTGGTCTCGGACTTGAAATACGAGAGCGTCAGTTTCGTCGTGCCGGACGGCGCCCACGTCAGGGCAAGGCGTCCCATGTGAATCTGGCCGCTGTTGGAATTCGCGTCATACACCTGTCCGGTCCGGTAGTCGGTCAGATCAAGGTAGCCGCCGATCTTGCGGGCGAACACGCTGCCCCGGAACCCGAGCACGTTGTCGATGATGGGCCCGCCAAAGGCTGCGCCCGCCTCATAGGACGGCGTACCGTACTGGGTGGTCAGGAACTGTGCGCGCCCGTATCCGGAATAGTCCGTGAGGCTCGGTGAGGGCTGGATGTAACGGATCGTGCCGCCCTCCGAGCCGCCGCCGAACAAGGTGCCCTGCGGCCCGCGCAGCACCTCGACGCGCTCCAGGTCGAACAGCGGCGGCACCGGGGTGCCGTTTTGCGAACCGAACCCGCCGGCCGCGCGCTTGGCCAGGGAGGTTTCATCCAGGTAGAAACCGGTGGTGGCGGAAGTGCCGCTTTGCTGACTGATGCCGCGAATCGCCACGGTCGCGTTGCCTGAGGCCTCCTGGCCGGACAGGCGCAGTCCGGGCACGACGGCCTGAAGATCGCGGATGGTCTGGATGCCCTGCTGATCCAGATCCTGCTGCGTCTGCGCTGTCACGGACAGCGGCACGCGATTGACCGGATCGCTATGACGCGTTGCGGTGACGATGACCTCCACCAATGCGTCATCGCCTTCGGCATGCGCCAGGGGCCCGGAGGCCGCGCCGGCGGCAAGCGTACCGATGATGACCGAAACAGTGCGACGGATTGGAATCACGGCCCCTCCCAAGTTTTCATTAGTTGTCGTGAATGCCGGGGTACGAGCGCGCCAAGACCACCCACGGTCATTCTTAGGAGGCGGTATAGCACAATTCCTCTTGTTGGGAATATTATTTCCTTGCGGTAGGATTTACAACCACACGCACCCGGCTTCGCCTAAGGTAGGAGGCTGGCGGAATACTTGTGGTTGTTGCCAAAACAACGAGAATACGGATTCAATGGCTGGTTTGGACAAGCGTGTGGCCGGCTACGCGGCCGCCCTGGAAGGCCTCGCCGACGGAATGACCGTCGCGGCAGGTGGATTCGGCCTGTGCGGCATTCCGGAGAACCTTATTGCCGAGATCCGGCGGCGCGGGACCAGCAACCTGACGATCATCTCCAATAACTGCGGGGTAGATGACTTTGGCTTAGGGGTGCTGCTCAAGACCCGACAGATCCGTCGCGTCATTGCCTCCTACATCGGCGAGAACGCTGAATTTGAACGCCAGCTGCTGTCTGGCGAGATCGAGGTGGAGCTGACGCCGCAGGGCACGTTGGCGGAAAGGCTGCGGGCCGGCGGTGCGGGCATCCCCGCGTTCTTTACGGCGACGGGCTACGGCACGCCGGTGGGCGCCGGCAAGGAGACGCGCGAGTTCAATGGTCGACACTACATTCTGGAACACGCCCTGAAGGCCGACTTCTCCATCGTCCGGGGGTGGAAAGCGGACTGGTTTGGCAACGTGATCTACCGCAATACGGCCAGCAATTTCAATCCGGCCGTGGCCACAGCCGGACGCATCACCGTGGTGGAGGTGGAGGAGATCGTCCCGCCGGGAGATCTGGATCCGAACCACATCCACACCCCGGGAATCTATGTGGATCGGTTGATTCAGGGCCGCTTCGAAAAGCGCATCGAGAACCGGACGCTGCGCGCGGGCTAAGGCGTAGATTATGGCACTGACTCGGGAACAGATGGCCCAGCGCGTGGCTCGCGAGCTGCGGGATGGCTACTACGTGAATCTGGGCATCGGTATTCCAACGCTGGTTGCCAATTACGTGCCACGGAACATCCAGGTGATGCTGCAATCGGAGAATGGGCTGCTGGGAATGGGCCCCTTCCCCACCGAGGCGCAAGTCGACGCGGATATGATCAACGCGGGCAAGCAGACGGTCACGGCACTGCCCGGGGCGGCCATCTTCTCCTCGACCGACTCCTTCGCCATGATTCGCGGCGGCCACGTCGATTTGACCGTGCTCGGGGCTTTCGAGGTGGATGTGCTGGGGAACATCGCCTCCTGGATGATCCCCGGCAAGTTGATCAAGGGCATGGGCGGGGCCATGGACCTGGTCGCGGGCGCCGAAACCATCATCGTGATGATGATGCACGCCTCGAAGGACGGCGAATCCAAGCTGCTGGATCGCTGCACCCTGCCGCTGACGGGCGCCGGCTGTATCCATCGGGTGATCACCGACCTCGGCCTGTTCGACATCGCCTCGGGCGCCTTCCTGCTGCGCGAGCGCGCCCCCGGCGTGACGATTTCCCACATCCGCTCGCGAACCGCCGGCGCCCTGATCGCGCCCGAAGACGTTCCGGAGATGGTGCTGTAATCCCAGCGACCACGCTCGAAAGTGGACCGAGCGTTCTACGAGGCGCTGCGCGCGGATCGTTCGATACGGCCCAGCAGAAAGATGTAGCCGCAGATGCCGACAAACAGGTAGATGGTCGCCACCCCGAAAACCCAGGCATAGGAGTGCGTGGCCGTCACCAGATAGCCGGTGATGATGGGCGCGCAGACACCCGACACCTGGTTGGAGAAATTAACGATCCCGCCTACCTTACCGACATCCTTTTCCCCGGCGATGAGGGAAGGCACGGACCAGCCAACGGCTGAATGCACCGATAGGCCACTGATCGACAGGCTGATCCAGGCGAGCGCCTGCACCGCGGTGTGCGCATGAGCGGCGCCCAGGATGCCCAGGCCGCAGCACGCGCCCCCGATCATCGCCACTCGCCGCACCCGGCTGGCGTTGGCACCGCGCCGGATGAGGAAGTCCACGAGCCAGCCGCCGATCGCCAATTCGCAGCCCGTCGCCAGCAGCCACGGCACACTCGTATAGAGAAACGAATGCATCAGGTCGATGTGCAGGGCGAAGGCGAAGTAACTGGGCAACCACGTCAGCAGCAGATAGAAAATGTAGTTGTAGGCCCCGAAACCCAGCGCCAGTCCCAGCACCTTGCGCTCGCGCAGCAATTGCCATAGCGAGCGCCCCGGCTCCTGCGCTTCCCGCGTGGCCTCGGAACCTGAGATGTAGCGGCGTTCCGCCTCGGTGAGGCCGGCATCCTCGCTCGGCTCACGATAGACGCGCCAGAAATAGATGAAGTAAGCCAGGCTGATCAGACCGGTCGCCGCAAAGCCCCAGCGCCAGCCGGCCCTGAGCAGAATGAATCCCACCAGCGGAACGCCCAGTACGCTTGAGAATTTGGCGGCCGAGTCGAACAGCGCAGTGGGCAGACTGCGCTCATGGGGCGGAAACCAGCGCCCCACGGCTTTGGCGCTGGCCGGGAAAGTCGGCGCTTCGCCGACGCCCAGGAGGAATCGCGCACCAAACAGGGCGCCCAATGAGGGCGCAATTGCCCCGCCGAAGGTCGCGGTGGTCCACAGAAAGATCCCGAGGCGGCCGACGCGGCGCACGCCGAATCGGTCGAGAATGACCCCGATGGGCAGCTGGCAGAACCAGTAGGTGAGATTGTAGGCCCCGGACAGGTAGCCGAATGCCACATCGGAGATGCCGAATGCCGCGATCAACGCGGCATGCGAGGCGGACAGGTTCACTCGATCGAAGTAGCTGACCAGGACCCCGGCCGCCAGTAGCCACCCGATGCGCCAACGGCGCCGTGGAATACGCCCATCCGACTCCCATTCCCGAGGTGCCACGGAACTCCTTCGCCTCGCCTTGCTTTAGGGGCCGGCCTGCACCACGGTATTCTCCAGCGTGCCGATGCAATCGATGGTGATACGAATACGATCGGCGGCGGCCAGGGTAAAGGAATCGGGTGGCACGATCCCCGTCCCGGTCATGAGATAGGCGCCAAGGGGGAAGACGTTGTCCCGGAAAAGATACTCGACCAGCTGCGTGGGCTCGCGCTTCAACTCCGCCAGGGTCGTCGCGCCGGCGAAGACGAGGCGGCCGCCACGATCAATCTCCAGCCGGATGGCAGTCGAGGCCGGCGGTGGCTCGCATGACACCAGAAGGCATGGACCCAGTGCGCTGGAGCGGTCATAGACCTTGGCCTGCGGAAGGTAGAGGGGATTCTCCCCCTCGATGTCGCGCGAACTCATGTCATTGCCGATGGTGTAGCCGATGATCCGGCCGCGCGGATTGATGACCAGGGTGAGCTCGGGCTCGGGCACGGACCATCGGGCATCGCTGCGGATTCGGACCACCTCACCAGGCCCCGCCACGCGGCTCGCGGTGCCCTTGAAGAACAGCTCGGGCCGTTCGGCCAGATACACGCGGTCGTAAAAGTCACCCCCACCGGCACTCTTTGACTCGGCCATGCGCGCATCGCGACTGCGATAGTAGGTGACCCCTGCGGCCCAGATCTCCTGGTTGCCCAGGGGAGCCAGGAGCTGCGTGCCCTCAAGGCCCGGCACACGATGAACCTCCGTGGCCCCGGAGAGCAGATAATCGTGCAGGTCGGCCTGCGCAATCAGCGCATCCCAGTGAGTTCCGGGCACGCGATAGCAGCCACCTTCATGCTCCAGGAAATGGCCCTGACGGGTGCGATAAAGCCTCACTGCCTGCCCTGCCCTGGCTCCAAGTTCCGTGATGAGAGCGCGCCAATGCTATTGGCAACGAAAGCTCGCCGCGTCCTCAATATTGCCACTACCTGTATAATGAGGCATCTGCGGATATGCACAAAGGGGCCGGCTCCTGCCGGGCCACGGGGTTCCCGGCCCGGCCCTGGCCAGCAGGCTCGCGGGCGCAGCGCCATGTTCGACCCAGTCCACCAGCGCTGCCAGCGCATCAAACTGATCTGTCGCCGGTCCACCTGCGCAGTGCCCCATGCCGGGAACCGGGAAAACGCGCACGAACGCGCCGGCCGATCCGTGTTGCTCGCTATTGAGCTGTCGATACCACGCCAAGGTATCGTTCAGCGAAAACACCGGATCGGAGGCGCCTTGAAAGACAATCATCTTTCCGCCCAGCGCCTTGAATTTCGAAAGGTCGGTCGAGTGGGCCGAGATGTCGGCCCAGGCCGAAGTCGTGTAGGGCGGCGCAATGGCGTTGATCCTGGGCGCGTCACGGTCGAAGTCGAAATTGAGTGCGTAGCGTAGCGAGGCGCCGATGTCGGCCGGAAGTGCCGTGGGCGGCGTCGTAAAAACCGCCGCCAGGGCCGGCGCGCCCATGGCCACGTTGATACTGGGTCCGCGCCCATCCGCCGAGCCGATCTTCCACTGACGCCAGCCCGGGCTGCCCGCGCCCGCATCGATCGGCCAATCGGCATACAGGCTGCCGCCCGACTTGGTCCGAGGACCCCCGAAAATGCGCTGCAACGCCTCGATCTGCCCGGGCATCAGACAACCCGCCTCCGGCTGACTTGCACAAAGGTGCTTACGCAGCTGCCGCGCAACCTTCTGCCACTTGCAGGCGCCCACATTGGCGGTAATGCCATCTTTCACTCCGTCATCCGCATCGCAGGCGGCGAGAATGGCCTGACGCAGGGTCTCAAACTGCGGGTCGGTCATGCTTGAATTGATGGCTCCGGGCGTTGCCCGCTTCGCGGCCGGCAGCATTGAACTGAAGGCCTGGGTATCCCAGGCCTCGGCGATGGCGGCCCGCGGCAGCGCAAAGCCAGGTGCGCCGGCGACAATGCCGTCGAATTGTGCCGGAAAGCGCTGCGCGAACTGCATGCCTTCCTGACCGCCCTTGGAGCAGCCATAGAAATAGGAGTGCGACGGCGGCTGGCCGTAGAAGTTGCGAAGGGCCGCCTTGGCGGTATCGGCGATGACCCCGAGTGCGGCGCCGCCGTAATTGGCGCGGGCCTGCGGATCGAAGCCGAAGGCCACAGGCCCGCCGTGCTGCGGATCGGTGTTGGTCGCATTGTCGTGGCCCGCATCCTGCGAGACGGTGGCGTATCCCTGCATCAATGCCGGTGGGCCGGCGCCGATCGCGCCAACGGCTGCGCCCAGGTCACCTTCAGTACCACCGCCACCCTCAAAAAGCAGCCGCCCATTCCAGTGCTCGGGCAAGCGCAGATGAAAGCGCACGGCGTAGCGCTGGCCGTCTACTCCAGTGCGCTCCTGCAGGGAACCGACAATCTCACAGTGCCCCGGCAGCGCCTGCGGGCCCATCATTGTCCGAATCTGCGTGCCTTGCGGGCGCCAATTCACCTCACGAAGGTGGGTGGAAGGATCGGGTAGGTGACCCAGCGCCTCGTTCATCAGATCGCAGCGCGTCTGCAGGTCGGCGGGCAGCGCGGGTGAACCTTGAGCGCTAGCGCTTGCCGAGACCAGCACCCCGAACAACATCGTCGCAGTGGCCAGGACGAGGGTCGGTACCGAAATAAGGTATTGCCTTCTTGGCGCGGTCATGACTGGCCAATCCCCCCACTTGTTACCAAAATCGAGTCGCATCCGGACCTGTTTCAGCGCGCTTGACCGACGCGCGGCGTAAATAGTCTACTGTGGCTCATGACAAATAGTCTGACAAATACATCCGGAGGCCCATTGCGTCACTTCATCCTGCCGCTTTGCCTGCTGCTGACGACATTTTGGGGTCGCCTCGCGCACTCTCAGGTCGCCACGAATGTGCCGCCGCCGGTACCCAATGCCAAGCCAGCCGCTGGTTCAGATTGTCACCATTCATGGCAAGAGCCTGATGGGGAATCTTGAAGGCGAAGCCACGGACCGGGACGCCGTGGTGGTGTTGCCGCCGGGCTACGAGAGCAGTCCACGGCGGCGCTATCCGGTGGTTTATGCCCTTCACGGCTACACAATCGGTGCACTGCAATGGACTCATGAGATTCATGTGCCGCAAACCGTAGAGGGCGCGTTTGCAAAGGGCACCCGGGAAATGATCGTCGTCTTTCCGGACTCCAAGACTGCGTACGGTGGCTCTTTCTACTCACAGTCGGCGACGACCGGGGATTTTGAAGGCTACGTGGTGCGCGATGTGGTCCAGTATATAGACAGTCACTACCGCACAATTCCGAATCGTCTGAGTCGCGGGTTGGTGGGACATTCCATGGGCGGCTACGGTGCGGCGCGCCTTGGCATGCGTCATCCGGAAGTGTTCGGCGCGCTGTATATCATGAGCGGCTGCTGCCTCTCTCCCATGCAACCCGCGGCGCTCAGTGCGGAGAACCTCGCTGCCGTCGAGGCGCTGAAATCGCCGGCCGATGCCGCCAACCTTCCGTTTCCCGCAAAAGCGGCGCTGGCCACCGCCGCCGCATGGTCGCCGGATCCGGGGCGGCCACCGCTGTTCCTCGACCTGCCGGTCAAGGAAAACGTGGCCCAGCCTGAAGTGCTGGCAAAGTGGGCCGCCAATGCACCGCTGGCGTTCGTTGATCAGGCGGTGAACAACCTGCGTGAGTACAAGGCGATCGCAATCGATGTTGGCGATCAGGACGGCCTGCGTGCCGATGCGGCCAAGCTCGATGATGCACTGAAACGTTATGGGATCCTCCACACCTTTGAAGTCTATCCGGGAACGCACACCAGCAATGTGGCCTTTCGCTTCCAGGACTTCGTCCTGCCGTTCTTCAGCAACAATCTACGCTTCGCGCGCTAACCGGCTTCCAACTTCCGAACTCGCCTGCTCTTGTACGCCTAGAATCGATACGACAGCCGTACGCCGAACTGGCGCGGATTGCCGACGAACTGCGTATTGGTACTGGAACCGGGCGCAAATTGGCCGGCGACGTACACTTTGTCGGCGAGATTCAGGATGTAGGCCTGAACACGCCACGCCTTGTTGTCATAGGTTACGCTGCTGCTCCACAGACCCACCGAGCGCAGATAGTCCGCCGGCGCCTCAAAAAGTGTCGTCCATTGGTGCCCAATGTAGGAATAGTTGAGCCGCGGGGTCAGCACACCCGAATTGCCGACCGGGATGCCATATTCCGCGCCGGCGTTGAAGGTCCACTGTGGTGAAAAGGGATTCTGATCGCCTGACAGATTCAACGTATACGGGATGTAGTTGAAACAGGTCGGCGGCAGCGCGCCATTGACGCACTGGGGCACCGAGGTGCCCGGAGGCAGTGTTTCCGTATCGACCAGCGAGATCGCCCCTAGGCGCGAGTTGACGTACGCTCCGCCCATATCCAGGTGCAACTCGCCGAATCGCCCGTGCATTTCCAGCTCGCCACCCTTGATGACGGATTTTCCCGTATTGATTAGGGAGGTCCCGGCGGTCGTCGGATTAAACGCACCGACCTGCAAGTCCGTGTAGTTGTTCCAGAACCCGCCCACGTTGGCGCGCACATGATCGTTGAGGAAGTTGCCCTTCCAGCCGATTTCATAGTCCCAGACGATCTCCGGGGCGAAGTTGGTCTGCGGAGTGGGCCCTGATGCGGCGTTGAAGCCGCCGGCCTTGAAACCCTTGGAAACAAAGCCGTAGAGGAAGTTGTTGTCATTTACGGTCCAGTTCAATGCCACCTTGCCCGTGGTCGCCGAATCGGTCTCGGTTCCCACGGTTGAACTGTGGATCGGGGGCACGAAGGGAATCCCGAGATTGATGGTCACCTGACCACCCTCCGGCACGTAGTTGCGATCCGACGTGTAACGAACTCCGACCTGCAGCTGTAGATTCTGAACAAGCGCATAACTTATCTGGCCAAACACCGCCGCGGATTCCAGCACCTGGGTGAAATCCGGCACAACCTGGGCGGGAATACCCTGACTTTGGATGTTTAATTCAATTTCGCGAATGTCGTGCAGGTAGTAAGTGCCCACTACCCATTGCAGGCGACCGGTGGAGGGTGAGATCAGGTTGAACTCCTGCGTGAGCGGCCGCTCGATGATGGCCTGCGCAGTGGTCATCGCAGGCGGGCCCGCCGGCAAGGTCGATGAGGTGCCATCACTGTCCTCGACGTTGTGCACCCGCATGAACTGGACTCCGGTCAATGACCGAAACAGCATGCCGCTGTCACCTATGGACCAATCGACCTTCAGACTGCCCCGCACACCGAGCTCGTCGTTGAGGGTGTAGTGGTCGTAGTTGAGTACGAACGGATTCGCCGAGGCGACAAAGGGAGCATATTGCGTACCCGGAACAGGTTTGTAGGCATACCCGCCGGTGCTTTTGTCGTTGACCTCGAGCTTGAACAGAATGTCCAGATCGCCGATCGGCTTGCCATGCAGGCCGAAGCGCATGTTCTTTTCATCCAGCGAGCCCGGAGGGGCGAACTGCTGAGGAACGTTGGTCAGTTCTGAGCCCAGATTGGTGTAGAAACTTTCGCGCTTCTCCAGGTCCACGGCCACGCGGGCCGCCCAGACATCGTCAATGGGCAGATTCACGGCGCCTTGCAATGCGGCGTCCCCATAGTTGGCGCCTTGAGCCTGCAGATAGCCATTGAGTCCATTGAAATTGGGGCTCTGGCTGTTAACGAAGATCGCCCCGCCCGTGGAGTTGGAACCGACGAATGTGCCCTGCGGGCCGCGCAGGATTTCGACGCTGCCCACATCATAGAAGCTGTCCGTGGTGAGAATCGGCGGCTGCCACAGGCCTTCTCGATAGGTGGCAACTCCGGGCACCACCGAGGGCGAGCCGCTGTCCAGGCCGATGCCGCGGATGTTCACGTTGGAGGTCAAACCGGCCGGAGTGATCGACAGCGATGGCGAGGCGGTCTGCAAATCCTGCATCTGCACGACGCCCTTCTGCACCAGTTCATCGGCGTTGAGCACCGTCGCCGCGATGCCGGTGGTTTGCAGGTTCTCGGTACGGCGCTCGGCTGTGACGACCACTTCCTGAAGCTGGTCTGAGGCCGCCGCCACTGCGGCGCCGGAGCTGTTCTGTTGCGCGAACGCCGGCGTCGGCCGGCACAGGCACAGCGCCCCTGCCGCAGTTGCCATGGCGACGACCCATATCGGAAGCCGGGATGCCGTGAAGTGACTCATTGATCGTCTCCCCCGTGTTGGCGTTCGGTAGCGTCACCGTCCAGTGCCTGCGCATTGAGGTGACATCAAGCGATCTGTCGAGGCGTACCCAGGAGCAGCGGCCGAAGGCGAGCGTGGATTCGATGCGCTAGCGCGCTCCATGCGCCGCATATCGTTTATTTAATATACGGTTGCGATCATATATCACCTGTTCCGCTTTGGAAAATGTGACAAATTGCGGGTGACGGGCGGAAACGGTGCAATGCAGCGAGCGGCTGGCCGCCTCGGGGGGGCGAGGCTAGTATTGGGAGCGGCAGGTGCCGCTTGGCTCAAAGGCCGCTCAGACAGGAAACAGATGTCCGCAATAAAACGAAAGAACGCCGTTCAGACGCCTGAGCCGATCGAACTCGGAATACTGGGGGATTTACTGGGGTTTCATGTACGCATGGCGCAGGGCGCGCTGTACCGTCATTTTAATGTGTCTTTGGAATCGGTGAATCTGCGGCAGAGGGAATTTGCCGTACTGGAGCTCATTCGAGTGAATGTGGGCATTTCCCAGGTGGAGCTGGCTGCTGCACTGCACCTCGATCGGCCGCCGATGATGATCGTGATCGATCGGCTCGAGAACCGGGGGTTGGTTGCGCGGAGACGCTCCAAGCGCGATCGGCGCCGTCAAGACTTGCATTTGACGCCGGCCGGGCGTGAACTGCTGATGAAGGCGAGAGGTCTCGTGAGGGCCCATGATCGGGTATTCACCGGCCTGTTCGCCAAGACCGATGCAGCCCGATTGATCGAGCAGCTGCGGGATATTACCCGCCAGATTCACGAAGTCGATCCGTTCGGCGCGAATGAGGACGTGGAATGACGCCCCACCCTCCACCGGCCTGCGCCGGTTGAGCAACCTTATCTTAGGGCTTCCAGGCCGAAACGGCGCGCAGAAAGACCTGAGTCTCGGCATCCAGTGCGCTGTTGTCACCGGGCGGGAAGTAGCTGAGCTTCACTACCACGGTCCGGGTCGCCGGATCGATATAGATATATTGGCCCTGCAGGCCGATCGCCGAGAATGCTCCCGTGGTTCCCAGTACCCACCACTGGAGACCATAGCCGCCACCCTGGCTGCCGGTGTCGCCGGACGGCCGCGTGGATTCGTGAATCCAGTCCGCTGACACGATTCGCCGGCCGTTCGCCACGCCTCCGTTCAGCACCATCTGACCAAAGCGGCCAAAATCGCGCAGCGTCGCATTGAACCCCGCGCCGCTGAATTCGCGTCCCACGCCGGGAGGCCCGTCCATGATGTAAAAGGCATCTGATTCGGCGCCGAGCGGCTCCCATAGGCAGCGGGCGGTGTACGCGGCGACACTACCCTGCGTGACGCGCTCGATCAGCCAACCCAATACGGCGGTATCGATGGTCTTGTACTGGAAGAAGCTGCCGGGCTCATGGATTCGCGGCAACGTTCGAGCCGCATCCGCGAAACGTGCCACGTTCTTGACGAGCGCCGCAATATGGTTGCTGGCTGCGCGCCCCGGGTGTTCAAAATCATAGCGCTCCTCGTAGTCGACGCCCGAGCGCATCTGCATCACATGGCGGATTGATACACCCTCATAGCCGCCGCCCTTGAGTTCCGGCAGGTACCGCGAGATCGGCGTGTCGAGCGAATCGATACGCCGTTCGGCCAGTGCACAACCGATCAGCACCGAGGTTATCGACTTGGTCATCGACCAGCCAATGAAGCGGGAATGCTCGCTGGACGCATTGCGATAGATTTCGCTGATGACCCGCCCATCTTTCATGACGAGCAGAGCGTTGGTGTAGGTGCGCTCGAGGAACTGCTGGGTCGTATAGTTCTGCCCCTTCCAGCTGTAGCCGACCAGCAACGGTCGATCTTCGCGTGGCAGCGCCCACACTGCTCCGCTGCGCGCCACGGTTCGGGTGGTGAACAGCGTATCCATGCTGCGAAAGGTGAGCGAACTCACGTCGTTGTCGAGCATGTGCCAGCGCAGGATTTGCACGGCATTGGGTACGTCGCTCGGCGGCCCACCGGCCAGCGGCCCTGGCAATATCTGCTGAGTGAGGCCCAAAACCGGCGCGCAGCTAATGCCCAGCAGCAGCGCGACACGAGGTAAGCGCATCAATGTCATTGTGGAATCCCGTTGTCCGACTATTTGATCACGACAGTGTCTGCCACCCGACTATACCTCGAACGGGATGAAAGACCCGAATGCTCGACCGTAGTACACCAGCGGTTCGCCGAGGTAAACCCTAATCGCTTCGACGCGGCCCACGACGATTGCATGATCTCCGCCGACGATGATCTGGCTTGTGGCGCACTCCACGTGCGCAAGGGAGTCTTCCACCAGTGGGACCGGCAGCTCGACGCCTATGCCAATGGCCGTGTCGGCTGCCTTGTCTGATCCTTTGACGGCAAAACGCCGGGCGATTTCGGCCTGCTTCGTGGTCAGCACGCTGACGCCGAAGCATTTACTGGCAACGATGGCCGGATAGCTGTTGGCGTCGTGCTGGATGGCGAACATCACCAAGGGCGGTTCCAGGGACAAAGAGACAAAGGAGGACACGGTAAGGCCGACCACGGCATCGGTGCCCCGCTCCATCGCCGCCACCACCGAAACAGCTCCGGCAAGCGAGCGGCCCAGTTGCAGATAGCTATCTCTCGAAATTGCCAATATGCCGCCTCTTTTTTCGATTGCGTTGTCGTACCCGGAATCAGGTCACCGGGCAGCCGCTAAGATAGGTAATCCCATCAGCTCGAATGACCCGCAGGAACTGCTCTGCCTGCTGGATGAATTCGAACGTTGAGGAGCGAAAGAACTGGAATTGCACGCCAATGTCGATATTCGCCGCCGGCGCCCAGTTGTCCATGCCACGTACCTCCTGCTCCGTATACCAGCCTGCCTCGAGAGCCTCCGGAGCTTCCGCATGAGCTTCCACCGTGTCAGGCAGTCGCACGACAAATCCGTGATGAACCTGATTGAGAGTCGGCAAGCTGATGACCGCGCAAGGTATGAGTTGCGACTCGTTGATTCTGATTCGCACCTCCTCCCAGACTTCGCGAACCGCAGCCGCCTCGAGTGATTCGCCATGTTCGACAAACCCGCCTGGCGGCGCCCACCGATTTCGGTAAGGCTCGAGTCCGCGCCGCAGAAGCAGCAGCCGATCGCGTGCAAACAGTGCAACGAGAACCAACAGGGCCGGGCCGCCGGGCCTGTTGAATGTGTGCTCCGATGGATCGGGAAGCGGGCCTGTGAGGGCGCTGCCACAGTGACCGCAATACAGCGGGCGATCTGACATCTGTTCGCTAGGCACGATTGAGTAGGATCACAAGCATGCCTCCATGGCGATGGGCTCGCAATGCCCGCGCCCGCCTGACCCTAATTTAATTGCGCGTACTATTTCTTTACTCGATGGGCGCGCACACTGCGGAGCGCGGAAGCGATACATCAAGAATGTTTGTCATCGCCATCGCTGGTCCTCGTACCGAGCGCGGCGCTGGAGCCTGTGCGATCAAATCGGGCGACCGAGGCTCATCTCCAGGAGGAGTGCCGCGGAGTCCTGCTTCGCCCATTCCGGAGTGGTCTGCGGGTGGAGGGGTATTCGATCCAGCAACCGACGCAGCAACTGGAAATAGCTGGTGTGGGCGCTTGCTGGCAGTCGCGCCGCGAGTGAGGTGCGAAAGCGCGCTTCATAGGCCGCCAAACAACGCGAGAACAGATCGATGATCGGGCTGTCCGCGAGGCGCGAGACACTCTGTACGAGGCTGAGCAGGTCGCAGCGTTCGATGCTTTCGTCGCCTTCCAGACGCGCGATCGCAGCTGCCAGCCGGGTCCGCTGCTCGGCATCGGCCCGGCTGACCGCCAGGGCAGGAATAAAGCAGTTCAGTTGTAGCAAGAGCATGCCCGCGGCTATCGGATCCAGCTTCTCGCTGATCAGGGCGGCAAGCACGAGCCGGATGCTACCGGCCGCGCGGCGGTTGCGCACCACAAGGCCATTGCCGCGACCCCGACGGCACTCGACGAGGCCGCTGTCCTGCAGGAGCCGGATTGCCTGACGCAAGGTTAGCCGGCTGACACCGAACTGTTCGCACAGATCCCATTCAGACCCGAGGCGCGATCCGGCCGCGCCGCTGCGTGCAATCTGAGCGGCCAATCGGCGGGCAATCATGGCCGGCAGCGAGCCGGATCGATCGACCGAATCGCTCGATTCCAGCACGGGCTCGGTCAGATTCGGCTGCGCGAGGGTCTCAATCAGGTGGCGATGTGCGTCTGCGGCTGCCGCTTCGGCGCCGATCACGCAGCCATTCTGCAGGGCATGGCGCATCGCGGCCGCGGCTGCAGGTGGGGCGATAACTGAAGCGGGAGTTTCGGCGCCAAGGAACTTCACGGTCAGCCGGTTAAGGCATTCCACCATGAGCGCCAGCGCCGGCTGCTGCGCCAGCCGGGCAATCTCTGCCCGCGCCAGCAGAACGCCGCCCGGCAGCGCCGTGCCGACGCAGGCATCCAGGCGTGCAAGCGATGACTGCGACGGTTTCGACACGGCGGCCATTCGGGCCGCCATCAGATCCACCACTTCACGGGCGTCCAGCAGATGCCGCAACGTGATTCCGGAGGCGTGGAAGTGCTCGGCCAGTTCTGCGGCAACGGCCGAGAACTGCGGCTTGGCGAGGATGAAGCCGCCGCTTGGGCCTGGCCGCATTCGGCCCATACCGCGCCGTTCCAGCAGACCGACTGCCTCGCGTACCACCGCCCGCCCGACGCGATATCGTTCGGCGAGGACCCGCAGCGATCCCAGCGAGGCGCCCGGCATCAAGCCCAAGGCAGCGATATCATCCTCGATGCGCCGCGCCAATTCCTCCGCCAGCCGCGAGGTGGAATCCCCGTCGCTGGCCGAGGCGACATAAATCCGCTCTGCTACATCCATTCTCATGCCGGATCCCCCAGCATCCGAATCGGTCGCGCCATTTCAAGCCCCCACGGGCGGGCACGCAGGATTGTACCGAATAGCCAGCTTGTGAGGCGAGATCGCTCAGCAGATGGATGATCCGCGGCCAATTCCCGAAAGATGCACGAATTACCGCTCATCTGAGCCCGGATTGTAGAGGTCTTGCCTGAACGTGCGCGCCGCCTGCAGATAATGGAATGCCGCCCAGATGTAGACCACTTGCACCCAGATCAGGCCGCGGCGCAGCCCCTGGCCCGACGCGCTGCGACAGGCCACATCGAGGCTGGAAGCGGCCCCAGTGGGAGCATGTCCGCCCGGACAACTGGCGATAAAGTTGCCGTGGTGGAATGCCGCGGCGGCGAACTGATCGCTGATGATTCCCAGGACGGTAGGACCAAATCCGGCCCCAATGACCCCCACGACGACGGTCAGCACCGCAGTGGCCGATGAGCGCATGCGGGGGCCGGCAAGATTTTGCACGGCTGCAAAGGTCGGGGCGAAGTAGGAGGCCGCAACGAAGTTGGCCAGCCAGATTAGAGCGAAGGATATGTGCGACTGGGTGCTGGCGAATGCGCCGGCATAAAGGGGCATAGCCAGGAGGAACAGCGCCCCCGGTCCCCACATAAGCCATCGCGCGTCGCGTTTTGAAAGCCAATCGAAGCCCACGCCCCCGAGAATCATGCCCAGGCTATTGGAGGTAAAGCCGATAATCCCGAACACCACGCCGACCAGCGCCAACGGCAAGCCGAAGCCGCGCAAGTAAAAGGGCAGGACGAACTGCGTGACGGCATTGTAGGTAAAGCCA
Source organism: uncultured Pseudomonadota bacterium (assembly GCA_963726995.1). Taxonomy (GTDB): domain Bacteria; phylum Pseudomonadota; class Gammaproteobacteria; order Steroidobacterales; family Steroidobacteraceae; genus DAIDKA01. Next base: position 500,184 of record CAVSEP010000004.1, on the reverse strand, counting down.
CTCACCGTCGATGCGATGAGCAGATGACGGAAACTGGGCTTGGAAAACAGTTCCGCCATGACCAGCTTGAACGAAGGGGGCGATCCGGCCGCGAGGCGACCCTCGACCAGTCCCCGCGGCGGCTCGCGCAACGTGAACCACACGATGAGGGCCACGATCAGCCCAGGAGCCCCAAGGACCACGAAAGCCGCGCGCCAGTTCCATGCTGCGGCGACCCACCCGCCCACGGACTGACCTACCAGAAAGCCCAGGGGCGCCCCGAGCGCCATGATCGCCAAGATCGTGGAGCGGCGGTTCGGGCCGAAGTGATCCGCCAGAAGCGAGAAGGCCGGCGGCTGGAATCCGGCCTCCCCTATGCCCACCCCCACTCGGCACAGGAGCATGGTGGTGAAGCTGGAGGCAAACCCGCACGCCGCACTCATGAACGACCAGACCGCTATGCATCCGGCAATCAGTTGCTTGCGGCTCACTCGATCCGCGAGCCAGCCCAGCGGCAGCCCCAGAATCGAGTACAGGATTGCGAACCCCAGACCCTGCAGCATGCCGAGGTCTGCGTCCGTGAACCTCAAGTCCTCCTTGATCGCCTGCGCCAGCACCGAAAGCACCGCCCGATCAGCGAAGTTGAAGGTGCTGACGATGAGCAGCACCACCACCAGCCAGGTCTTGTAGCGGCGCGACAGTAATGGATGGGTCCTCAAGCTGCCCGCTGCCGCGGCTTCCGATACTGATGCTGTGGGTTCGATGGGCATTGGCTTGACCGTCACGAAGGCCCGGAGGCCAGCGTTAGGACCTTCGGATCGGCCGGCCCGCCCGCGCCGTCGTCCGGGAACTCCCGGTCCCGATCCAGGCCGACATCCGCAGCGTAGCGGTACGGCCCGAGGGCGAGATAGATCAGCGACCCCAGAACAGCGCCCCCTATCATGATCCAATAAACCGGGACGTAGCTGCCCTCGCGGTCATAGATCATGCCGAACAAGGGCGGCGTGATCGCCATTGCTATGCCCTGGAAAACGATTTGAATGGCATTGGTTTCCGCGAATGCCCGCAAGCCGAAGAATCTGGTCTGCAGATACGTCGCGATGGGACGCATCGCAGCCGTGGCGGCACCCTGCATGGCCATCGCCGCAATGAGCAGCGCCAATCCGCCAAAGGATGTGTTCACCAGGGCAAACAGCAAGGCGCCCAGAGCGGCCAGCATGGTAAATACGGCAACGGGCCGCGCCGTCTTGAAATAATCGACGGTGAATCCGCCCGCAAATGTTCCGCCGATGCCCATCAGCGTCGAAATCGACAGCGCCTCGGCGGCGATTGTCGCCGAGAAGCCCTTATCGGTGATGGCGGCCACGACATGCGTCATCATGCCCTGATTGAGGCCACCGCTAAGTACCGCCAAGAGCACGATCATCCAGAACGTGCCATCGCGACGGACTTGCGCCGCCGTCATGCCGGCCATCGGCGCGGGTCGTCGCAACGGCGACTTGTTCAGTACGCGTGCCGCCTTGGTTCCAGCGGCTGCCGGCGCCTGCACCCCTGGTTCCTGAATCAAGAAGTAGATCAACGGCACCACCATGAAGCTGATAAGACCAAAGGCCACATAGGCGCCGCGCCATCCAAAATGCGCGATGAAAGTATTGGTCAACAAGGGTAGCACCGAGAGGGCGACTGTCGACTCCGCGCCGAATACCGCGAGCGCCTTGCCCCGATGCCGGCTGAATAAGGCGCCAATGACCTTGGTGTAGCCGACACCGCTGGACCCGAAGGCGCCAAGCAGCGCGTACGTCGCATACAGCCGCCACAGCGCTGCGGTCTGGAATGAAATCAGAATCATTATTGCGCCGCCCAATATCGCGCCGGTCAGAAGCACCGGGCGCACCCCAGTGCGGTCTGCAATTCGGCCAAATACCAGTACGGTCACCGCTCCGAATAGAAAGAAGAACGTGGACGCCAAAGCATAGTCAGTCCGGCCCCAACCGAACTCCTTTGTCATCGGCAACATCATCAATGGGCTGATCGTCGCCTGGACGTACGGGACAAACGTCGACCCAAGCAGGCAGGCGGTCGCAATGACCATCTTGCGCAGTGAAAAATCGGACTCGGCAGAATGCGTCACTGTTAGGGCAGCGCCGACTCAATCATGTCGGCGCATTCCTTGGGCGCAACGTGCATCAGGTCGTGGGTGTAGGGCATTTCCTCCACCCGCCAATCCGGGCGGGTGCGCAGCTTTTCGGCCATGGGCCTGAAGGTGTCGTTCTTGTAACCGGTCGCCAGCACATAGGTCTTGTGCGCGATGCGCTCGCGGGCGCCCCGCAGTTGCGCTTTCTCGCTGTAGCAGTACACCGACTGGGGCACGCGCCGTTCCTCGTATGAGGCGCGCGCCTCGGCGCTCATGTGGGCATTGAAGCCCACCAGATTCACCCTGGGCGGCGGCACCAGGTAGTCAGCCGGATCCGGCGGCAGGTGCGGCGGACCAGGGACCAGATCATTCAGACTGTCACCATCCTCGGGGAAGAAGGCGTCCATATACAAAATTGAGCCAATGACGCCGGGCGGCACGAGTTCAGTGGCGGCCGAGACCGGCATGCCACCATAGGAATGCGCCACCAACAGCAGGTTCTCGAGTTGCTCGAATTTGATCACATTGGCGATGTCCAGGGCGTGCAGGGAAAGATTGACGTTGCGACTGGTAAGATGGACCCGCTCCCCCAGGCCGGTGAGCGTCGGCGTGAACACCTGATGGCCGCGCGCGGCCAGGAGATTCGCCACACCGCGCCAGCGCCAGCCGCCGACCCACGCACCGTGGACAATGACGATCGTTCCGCTCTTCTTTGCCATTCGCGTTGTCCTTTCCCTTCGCAATAGGTCTGGTCGTCCCGGCCCCGCATGTACGCGAGCGGTCGGCCCTCAATCTCGCAATGCCGTCAATGGCCGGCGGCGGCCCGCTGATGCATTACCTCCGCCGCGGTGAATTCGTTGATGGTCACGCGCCGACAGTCGCGCTTGTATCGGGCACGTTCAAAGTGCGTGGCGGAATGCATGGTGCAGCGGTTGTCCCAGATCACCAAATCGCCCCGTCGCCACTTGTGTGAATAGATGAATTTCTGCTGGGTGGCGAAACTATAGAGTGTGTTCAGCAGGTCATTGCTTTCCGTCTCGCTCAGTTCGACAATCCGCACCGCGTGCCACCCGAAATACAACGCCTTGCGGCCGCTTGCCGACGTGCGTACCAGGGGATACACCTTGCTGGGATATTCGGCGCGCATTGCCGCATTGCCGAACTGGATCCCGTGACGTCCAAATGCGTCAAACAGATCGTGGACCGCATGTAACCGTTCGGTTCGCTGCTTGAGGTCCTGAGGCAGGGCCTCGTAGACGGCGCGGGTATCGATGTAATTCGTGTTGGCCCCCTCGGGCGGCACGATGTGTCCGAGCAGCAGCGACCATTTGGTCGGCAGGTCGTTGAACGGACTGTCGGTATGAAAGCTGTCCAGGACCTTCTGCGTCTTGGGATCCATCTTGGTCGGCACGATCTCGCCGTCGGCGCCGAGATTCGTGACATCGAAGAGCTCACGCGCGACGTTCGGACGCCGGCTCGCCTCCGCTGTGGGTGGCATCTCAATCGATCCGAACGCCCGGCTGAAGCGAATCTGGTCCTCGTCCTTCAGGCTCGCATCGCGAATGACGCAAACCGCATAGTGCGCCATGGCCTCCTCCACTGCCTTGATGGTGTCGGGCCCGACCGGAGCAGCAGTGTCCAGGCCGATGATCTCCGCAGCGAACATCGGGTGCAGCGGGTTGATCTGCATTCTAAGGTCTCCTTACAGGACTCATTGTGTCTCCAGGCGCGTTCTGTTCGCGCACATCAAGTCGCGGCAGGGTGTTTCTTCAGCGAGAGGTCTCGCGAGCCGGCATCATGGGCGGCGCGGGTCAGTCCAGGACCGCAATCGTGCGGATCTCGTAGCTCATGCGCTTGGGCGATCCCGGTACCGAGGTGGGGTCGTCGAACGCCGTGTGCGCGGTCATGTGCGTGCTGTCGCCGCCGGTGTCGCATAGTCTGAAGGCGAGCACCTCGTTGGGTTGCATGTCCGGATAGTAATACCAGCGATGGCGCGGATTGCTGGCCAGCACGAAGCCCCCCGATTCGAAACCACCGGCAAATTCGTCAGTTTGGCGTGTTTCCGGTCGCCCGAAGGAAATCCTCAGGACATCTTCGCTTTCAATGCTGCTGGCATCGCACACCGCCAGCGGACTGTTCTCCACCGGCCGTAGCGGAGTCCACAGGTTGATGTTCACGAGCCGCCGCCGGGCGAGCTCCGCGCCCCGCTCTCCGCCCAGTCGCGTGACCCATTCACGAAGGGTGTTCGCGTCGAAGTCGACGTGCGCCATGAGCGCCGGACCGCCGCCCTCGGCATTTTCCCCACCGCGCAGGATCCCGAGGAAGGGGAATACGTCCGTAGCGCGGGTGAGTTCCCGGATGAGCCGCTGGGCCTGGGGATGCCAGCGACTCTCGACACTGGCCTTGTCGGTGAAATCGACGTCCAGTGTTCGTTTCAGCAGCGCAAACCCCTGTCGCGCAAATGAAATCGGCTCCAGGCGCGCATTGCGGATTCGGACCAGGTGGTCCTCCAGCTGGAAGTTGAAGTCCTTATTTCCCCAGATCCGGCCTCCTGCCGCGGCGCGCTCAGGGTACTTGATCACGGCTTCCACGCCGGACCGATGAGCGACGGAACTGTCGAGCGTTACCACGGTCGTTGGCTCCTGCGGGCTATGAAGCGACCTTAGACCTGTACCGCAGGGGCCGCCGGGCGGCTCGCGGCATCACGCGGGCCCGCCGGGGAGATCCCCTGGGCATAAGGCACCACACTGACTTGGTGTGCCTGAAGGCGCGGCAGCACTTCCCTGCCAATGCGCCGGACCTGGTTAAGAAACATCTCCTGCGGTAGATGTGCCCGATTGCAGACCAGTAGAACCGCACTGGCGCCCGCGTCGTTGCACTCGGCAATGATGCGACTGACGACCTCATCGGCGGTGCCGATCGGCATGTTCTCGGCAGCGCTGCGGACCGTATCCATGCTCCACTCGCTGAACAACGTGGCGTCCTCTGCCAAAGTGCCCTTCGAACCATTGCGCAGATGCTCGAACGCAGTTGAACTGTAATATCCTTTCACATCCTTCTGCATGACCTGTCCATACGGCAGCAGTGTGTTGAACAGGTACATAAGGTAGGGCCCGTATTCGGCGACGGCCTGCTCCTTCGAATCGGCCACATAGCAATCGATCATCACGTTGATGTGCTTGGGCGTCACGAGGCGTCCGTGATTGGCCTGGCACTGGGCGTAGTGGCGGATGGTGTCCTCACGCACTGGACCGGCAAACACCCCCGGAGTGATGACAACGTCATGAGCGGCGGCCCATTCGACGGTCTCCCGGGAACCCGTGACCGGTACCCACACAGGCGGGTGGGGACGCTGCACCGGGCGCGGCCAGATGGAGACGTCCTTGTAATGGTAGTACTGGCCGTCGAAGGAGAAGCTTTCATCCACCCAGGCCCGACGGATGACTTCGAAAGCCTCCTCAAAGCGGCCGCGGGACTCCTTCATGGGCACGTTGAATATCTTGTACTCGCGCGGTGCCCCCCGCGCGACACCAGCGATGAGGCGCCCGTTCGACAGGCAGTCCAGCATCGCGAGTTCTTCCGCCAGCCGCAGCGGGTCGTGCAACGGCAATAGATTGGCGTACACCAGGATCTTCAGGCGCGTGGTCAGTCGGGCGATCGCCGCAGCGAGCAGGTTGGGCGAATTGTTCAGGCCGAAGGGGGTTGAATGATGCTCGTTGATGGCGATGCCATCAAACCCCTGGCGCTCCATTTCGACCCACGCTTCAAGGTGATTCGAGTAGGTGTCTACGGCAACCTGCGAATCGAACTGCGCACGCCCCAGGTGCGGCATCTGGCCGTTCACCCGAAAGTGGTCGAGGCTTTTCCCGTAGGCCATCCAGTCAAAGACGAAAACTTGCATGTACGCTGCTCCCTGGAGGCCGCCGTCAGGCGCCCTTTTTCGGCTGAGGTGCGCCGGTGCGGATCTGGATTTCCTCGACGCGAATCAGACGCGCACGCCCGTCCTGCTGCCACGGATCCTGAGTCAGGCGCTGTCGAACCTGTTGCGCGTCCGCCGCGTGGAAGATAAAGACGACTTCACTACTGTCCTGCAGCAGGCCCGCGAACACAATGAAACCTTCAGCTTCCAGCCCATGCATGAATGCCGCATGTGCCGCGAAGCCCGGTTGCAGGTGTGCAGGCGTCGCCTGATCCCAGCTCTTCGTTCTTTCGACGATTCCCAAAAATGTCTTTGTGCTCACGTTGCGGCTCCCGGTGCAGGTCCATACTCGCCGAAAGCCTCGCATCTGAAGCCGCCGGCCAAGCTGCCGGATTCTCAGGCTCAAACGCCCCCCTGATCCCCCAATCAGTGATCACGCTAGACACCGACCTCAGCCAAAGTGAGGCCCGTCTGGGTGCTTTTCGGTGCCGCGCAGTGTGCACGCCCGCTTCCATCGAAAATAGTGCCCACTATTGCGCTCGTCCAGATAGGTCGCCATTGAGTGGTGCGAGCGTCCCACGACGGGCTAGTCCATTGATTTACCGTCATATTGACACTGGTTTTCGATGACCCCGCCTCCCCCGGCCACGCATTACTGACAGATCGTCCGAATCGTGGTCGCCGGCCTGCGGCGCTTTGTCACCGCCGTCCTGATTCTCACAACCAGTACTCGGTAACACGAGTTTCTCTTGACAGCGTCCATCAGCTTCGAAGCCCGCCGCCCCCGACCTCGCACGCCGGACATTCTGCGTTGGACCTCAACCTGCTCCTTATGAACACGGCCGCGTAGCCGGCGCGCAAAAGCACGCCTGCTGCGGCGTCGCGAATCTCCGGCCGAAGTACCGGCTCGGAACAAGTGCAGTAAGATTGCGCGACTGAGCCGACCGGGCGCCGATATGCAACCTTCCGTGGTCCGCAACTTACCCGGCGTCGCCAATCTCATCTTGGGTTCTTGATTTATAGGAAGTCGCGTTGCCGTCGGCATTGATGACCATGTTGGTGAGTCACGGATGCTTCCGAAGGAAGACCAGGTGCGCAGCGTTGACATCGCAGTGATCGGTCTCGGCGCCATGGGAAGCGCCAGCATCTATGCGGCCGCCAAGCGGGGCCTTCGCGTCCTTGGCGTGGATCGCTATGAGCCTGGACACCCTCGCAGCTCCTCCTTCGGCGAAAGCCGATTGATCCGCCTTGCCTATTTTGAGGACCCGGCATATGTGCCGCTGGTGCGAGAAGCATTGGCGCTCTGGCGAGACCTGGAAGCGGCAACCGGTGAGACTGTCCTGCTGGTCACGGGCGCCATCGAGGCCGGCTTCTCTGGCGCGCCCCTGCTTGTAGATTCATGGCGCTCGTCCACTGAGCACAATTTAACTAGTCAGCGTCTTACTGCGGCCGAGGCCAACGCGCGCTTTCCTGCCTTCAACCTGCCGGGCGATTGGGACGTGATCTTCCAACCCGACGCCGGCGCCCTACTGCCCGAAAAAGCGATCCGCCTGTTCGTCGAGGGCGCCAAGGCGTATGGCGCAAATGTCCGGCTGAACACGCGCGTCATCGCCGTCGAGCCCGCAGGTGACCGGGTGCAGGTGGTTCTGGAGGGTGGCGAGCGGATCGACGCAGGGTCGGCTGTGGTATCGACAGGCGCCTGGATCGCAGATCTATTGCCGGATATCGCCGCACCCTTGCGCCTGACCCGCCAACCACTGATGTGGTTTCAGCCCGCAAGTCCCGAATTGGTGGGCCACGGCCGCATGCCCGCCTTTCTCTTCCAGACACCTGCGGACCTGATCTACGGACTACCCAACCTCTGCGGCACCGGAATAAAGGTGGCCTCGCACCTTGGCGGCGGCGCCCTCGCCTCTGCCGAGGAAACGCGCAGCGCAGTCTCCCAAGCGGAAGTCGAACACCTGCGGGGGATGTTATTGCGTTATGTTCCCGCTGCGGCCGGCCGATTCATGAATTCGAGCGTCTGCATCTACACTCGGGCTCCCGACGGGCACTTCGTGGTGGGCCTGCATCCGCGAGCCCCACAGATAGTGGTTGCCTCGCCCTGCTCCGGTCACGGGTTCAAGTTCGCCAGCGTCATGGGTGAGGTCCTGGCCGATCTGGCGATTGATCGCAAAACTGCCCGGCCAATCGAGCTGTTCAATGTGGAACGACTACTGAGTCCAAAGCTTCCCAACTAGCTTGCGCGCCGCAGACTTGCCGGGAGTGCTTGGCAGCGGCGTTCGATTCCGAGACGGCTATTTTTGAGAGGACCGACTCAGCCAGGACGCCATCGCAGGGGCTGCCTCGCAGGCTCATGACGGCCTCCCCGGTGGGAAGGAGCGGCCATCGTCTGTTCCTTCGAGCAGCCAATGCCTCAAGGCGCACACTCCTGCCCGGGCATTCCGTCCTCCGGGCGAATCATCCGGCCACTGGTCATTTTGCTTTGCCAGTGGCAGCATAAGGCCACTGGGGCGTGAAAGGGAGCAGACCATGGGCAGAGCATCGTCGAACCTTGGGTGCCTCATAACGCTGTGCGCTGTTGCGCTCTCGGCCTGTGGAACCAACAACACCTCGCCCGTGGCGGCGGGATCGACCGGATCGTCAGCTTCAGCCCCGCCGATGCCCGCCAATCCCTATGCGGCGCTCGCCCAGTTGCCCGACTGGAGCGGCGTGTGGGATGTGACGTTCGTACCGCCAAAACCCGGCGCGGCGCCGCCACAACCGCCGAAGCTTACTGCCGCCTACCAAAAGCAGTGGGACAAGTATCAGGCGTTGAATAAGAAACAAAAGGGCCTGAACTTCGTGTCCGAAGTGGCCAGTTGCATACCGCCGGGCCTCCCGCAAAGCATGACGGAGCCCTACCCAATCGAGTTTCTGTTCACCCCGGGGAGGGTGACGATTCTGATTGAGACCTACGGGCTGACGCGGCGCATCTATACGGATGGCAGCGCGCTGCCGGAGAGTGCGGATCCTTCCTTTCAGGGCACTTCGGTCGGCCACTGGGAGGGCGACACGCTGGTGGTCGAAACCGCAGGGATCCTGCCGCAGACCAGCCCGGTCAATGGGATCAACGGACACAGTGACAAGCTGCACATTAGCGAGCGGATTCACCTTGCGAACCCCGATACCCTGGAGATCACGACCACGCGCACGGATCCGGCCGTGTTCCTCGAGCCCTACACTACGATTGCGGACTACAAACGGCATCGGGACTGGAAAATCATGGAATATGTATGTGAACAGAACAACCATGATTCGCTGGATTCCAAGGGTAATGCAGCCTTCAGCCTCAAGCACAACCCGGGAGAATAAGTTGTGAAAACCAGGCAATGGCTGATAGTCGCGGCGTGCGCAATCGTTCCGATGCAGTGGGCCGCTGCGCACCATTCCACCGCAATGTTCGAATGGGGCACGGAAAAGACGCTCAGCGGTACGATTGAGAAGTACCAGTGGACGCAACCGCACACATTCATCTGGATAGTCGTTGCGGATAAGTCAGGCAAGACGCGCGAGTGGGGCTTGGAAGGCATGAGCCCGAGTTGGCTCGGACGACGCGGCTGGGGCCTGCATTCGCTCGCTGCCGGCGACAAAGTGCGCATCGTCTACTATCCGCTCAAGGACAGCAGGCCTGGTGGCTTCTACGTCAGGGTCATCACACCGGACGGCAAGACTTTGGAAGCCCTCCCGACGCGCAGTCAGTAAGGGCCATGGTCCCTCGGGATGGCTACCGGGCGCTGTTGAAATGGCCCCGGTCTTTGACTGAAGCGCAGACTACGGCCTGCCAGAGCAGGACCTACGACGTGGTTCCCGCCTAGGGTGCAACCGAAGGCTCGGCCCGCGGCTGAATCCAAGTGCCCCGCGCCCAAGCGCAGAGATTGCCGACTTCATCGAACAGTGCAGTCCCGACCCGTCTTTTGCGACCTTCGCCGTCAATCTTCCAGCCCACAATGACGCAGCGCTCGCCCACGTGCACGAGTCTGTCGACTTGGGCCGTGAACTCCCCCAACAGCCATGGCTGCCGCCCGGTGCGCAGCGCTTGGAAGCCTGGGCAATCCAGGGCCGCGCTGAGCACCTCCGGCAGCACCTTGCCATCGCTTCGAGCAAGCGATGCGTCCGGTACCCACGCGGCGGCGACATGATCCTGACCGGGTACCGGCCCGGCGAAGATGCGCAGGCCGTCTCCCGGTGCGCGGTCGGGTCCGCACACAAAACAGCCCGGGCACGGGTGTTCAAGCGGGTCATCAGGTCCCTGCAGTGAGGATTCCTGCGCCTGCAGGAATCCGGGCGAAGCGGGAATCGCAAGTTCCAGTGGCGCCGTCGCACGCGCTTCGATGTAGCGCATTCCCGCGTTGTCGACGGACCAAAGACCCGGCTCCACGCCATGCACTTCGAGCGCCGTGGCAAGCGGCGGGGACCTGAGCAATCGCACCGTGACGGGCTGGGGAATGCAATGGGCGACCAGGCCGCAGATGTAACCGCCATTGGCCGAACCCGGCGGACCGCAGAAGCGGGCGGCAACACTAACTACGGAGGAGTCAGCAGTGGTCATGAGCATTCAGCACGTGATCCAAGTCGGTGGGTGAAGCCGCCCCGTCCCGCCGAGTCATTGGGCGGCGCTCCCGTCGCATTCTGTCATGGCCTCGGGAAGCCCGCGACCTTGATCTATCGTTGGTCGAAGCCGAATCCATAGTAATCATTGTGGTCGAATCTGGCGACACCGGCTCGGTGCAGTCGCAAGAGCATCATGAGCCCATAAGCGCATTGTTGCCATTCGATGTCTAACGAACATGGCCGCGCTGCATCGCTATTGGCAAGCCAGTGGAGCACGGCCAGAGTCTTGTGTCAGAGTGCAGGGAACATCTGCCATGGAGTGAGCGCCAGTGGATCGATACATGACGAGCGCGGAAATTCTCGCAAATGCTCGAACTTTGGTACCTGAGATTCAACAGCGCACCGGCGAAATTGCGAGCTTACGCCGAATTCCGACTCGACCTCGTGGAGAAGCTGAGGGCAGCCGGTGTCTTTCGCATCATGTTTCCCCGGTCCTGGAACGGCCCGGAGATGCCGCTTCCGCAGCAGGTCGAACTGATGGAGACGCTCGCCTATGGCGACCCCTCCGTTGCCTGGGCGGTGAAGATCGGCTCGGACAGCGGCTACTTCTGCGCATTCCTGGAACCCAGCGCAGCGCGCGAGCTCTACCCATCCATCGACTTTGCAACGGCCGGACAGGCACCGCCCAATGGGCGAGCCGTGCGCGTACACGGCGGCTACCGCGTGACGGGGCGATGGGGATTCGCCTCGGGATGCACTCATGCGAACGTCATGGTCGGCGGCTGTATCACCCTCGACACCGAAATGGCGCCTCCCACCGGCATGACTTTCATACTTGCACGCGCTTCCTCCTTCGAAATCGAGGACACCTGGCATTCTGTTGGCCTGGCCGGCAGCGGCAGCCATCACTACAAGGCCACGGACCTCTTCGTCCCCGAGCGCCATACCTTCACATTCGCCGGGCCCCCAAAAATTGACGGCCCCCTGTATGCCGATGCCGGTTCAGCAACCGTCTTCATACCGATGGCAGGAACGCCCCTGGGGCTCATGCGCCGGGCCATCGATGTAACGGTTGCGCTAGCTAAAGAGAGGCTGATCAGCCTGCCGCCACCTCCGACCTTGATGCGCCACCTGCCACGTGTGAAATTCGCCCTTGCCCGCGCGCAAATGCTCTACGGCTCGGCGCGCGCAGCGGTGTATGAGAGCGTCAACCGCTACTGGGCGGAACTGCTGGCCGATGGACACGGCTCACTGCAATCACGGCGAGACATGGGGCTGGCGCGCATCCACGCCCATCGTACGGCCCGGGAGGTGGCCCAGCTCATGTTCGATACGGTGGGCGCACCTGCCGTCTATGAGAGCCTGCCGCTGGGATCGTTGCTGCGCGATGCCATCGTGATCAACGAGCATCTGGGCCTCAATGATGGCGTCATCGAACGTCTCGGCGGCATGATGCTGGGGGACTCGCACGAGGGCGCCTTTGTATAGGGGTCGGCGGTCTTGCGCCTTTATCCATCATTCCGGTAGACAGATCTTCATAACTGCGTTCACCGACCGCCATTGAGTGGCTGTCCCGGCGAACGGGCATAATTGACCCATTCCTGCCGCTCATCGATGACCGCTATGCGGTGCCGATTTCGCGGAAATGCCGAATGGAATTTCGCCCAGAGTGAACTTGAATACCCTTCTGCGGAAAGACGGAGCGGTCCTGTGTGACGGCCTCAAAGGCCCGCCTGATAATGGCGGCGCAGGCGCATGAGCGCTCGTCAAGCTTCCTCCGACTAATGAGCCTGACATGGCACCTCCGGTACTTGATCACGTCCGCTGCCTGCAATTGCGCAGCCGCAATCGTGATTGATGACCGGCACGTGCCAAGTAGATGCGCGATCCGCTCCTGGGTGAGAGAGACTTCATGACCGACAACTCGATCAAAGACCCGCGACAGGAAACGGCACAACCGTTGTTCAATGGGATGGTAGTGACCGCAGACGCCCAATTGGGAAGCCTGCGTGACCAAGGCGAACACATAACGCAGCAGTAGGTGCTGCAATGCGCCCGCCCGCCCAAACTCCCGGAGTAGTACGGCAGCCGGTAGCCGAAAAGCAGTTCCGCCGATTTGAGCATCGGCTTCTTTGTCGCGCTCTGGACTGTCCAGGATTACCGAAATTCCCACCATGCCTTCGTTTCCGATAGGCCAGGCTTTCGCCATCACGCCGTGGTCCTCCGCGGCATAAGACATCGTCACGACACAATCGGTGGGAAAGTACGCGAACGGCAGTCGCCCGGCCGGGTGAAACAAGACCTCGCCCACTGAGAGGGCTATTGCTTCGAGATGCGGCAGCAAGCGTCGGTAGGCGGCCGTCGGCAACGCCGCCAGTAGCTTGTTGGCCATCGGTGCTAATTTGTCGGGCTGGCGATGGGCGCAGGCGTCTGCCCCCCGCGCCGGCCCAGCAGCGCGCAGCCCAGCGTTGCCACACTCATCGCCAGCACAGTCAGACCCAGCACGCGGCCGGACGGATCGTGAAAATACCCCACGACCGCGCTGCCGACGGTTCCGAGCGTGAACTGCAGCACGCCGATCAGCGCCGAGGCGGCACCGGCTCGATCCCCCGCTGAGGAAATGGCGGCCGCCATGGCATTGGGCACGATGGCCCCGGGCACGGCGACCAGCACGAACAGCACGCACACGACCGCCCACACGCCCCCGATGTGCCAGACCGTCACCGCCACCAGTGTGCCGGCGGCAGCGACCAGAATGGCGACGGCGATGATGAGCAGCCGCTCGGGAGAGGCCCGCCGCAGAATCAGCATGTTGGCCTGGGCCGCCGCCGCCGTGCTGAGCGCAATCAGGCTGAGCAACCCGCCCGCGGTGGCGGGCGAAAGCCGGAAATGGTCGATCAGCATCGAAGGCCCGGCGGTGTTGTAGCTGAACTGACAGGCTACGGCCCCGCCGGCCGCAATCGCGAAGGCGGCGATGCGGCCGTTCCGCAGCAGCGCCGCATAGTTGGAGAACACCGCCCCGATGGGTTGATGGGCCCGGCGGGCGACAGGCTGGGTTTCCGGCACGGAGGTCACGGTCAGCAGCCAGGCGGCCAGGCCCATCGCTGCCATCACCAGGAACTCGGCGCGCCAGCCCAGATGGACCAGGATCTGACCCCCTATCGCCGGCGCGATTACCGAAGTCAGCGACATCAGCGTAATGGCAGTGGAGAAAACCCGTGCCGCCGCGCGTTCGGTGCACACATCCCCTACCGCGGAGCGAATCAGCACGATCACGACTCCGTAGCCCAGCGCCTGCACCAACCGGGCAACTGCCAGGTGGGCGATGAGTCCGGCGCCCGCGGCGAGCGCCGACGCCAGGGTGTACAGCGCCAGTCCGAGCAACAACGGTCGGCGTCGTCCGTAGCGGTCCGCGACCGCACCATAGATCAGTTGGGTCACCGCGAGCCCGAAAAACAGCACCGTCAAGGTGAGCTCGACGCGGCCGCCCCCAGCCGCCGAGGGCCTGCTGCATCGCCGGCACTGCCGGCAGGGACATGTCAACCGTCACCGGCCCGAGGGCAAACATTAGGCCCGTGATGAGCCCAAGGCGACCCGTGCCGATCGTCTTGGTAGGCGAGATCATGGTGGTTTCCATCCCAGGCCTACCCTTCGCGCTGCTTGGCCTTCAGTTCGGCGATGAGCTTGCGGCGCACATTCTCGAACGCGGCGCGATCCGGGTGGGGCGGCAGGTCCGTGCGAAACGCGCCCAACAGCTCGGCATGCAGCTCGCGCACCTCCTCGACAAATTCCGCGTGCGGCAGGATGTACAGCTCATTGCGGCGGATCGCGGCCACTACCGCCTCGCCGACGACGAGCGGATCCATCGCGAACTGCTGGGCATTCACAAACCCGGCGCTCAGCTCATCGAGCGGCGCCGCACGCATGGCCTCTCGCGCCTCATCCAGGATGCGCGTCAGCGTCAGCCCCGGACACAACACCGAGACACCGATCCGATCATCCGTGAGCGCCAACCGCAGCGACTCGGACAGTCCGCGCACCGCGAACTTGCTGGTGGAATACAGAGTGCCCGGATCCGGAAGCGGGATGATCCCAGCCATCGACGACGTATTGACGATGTGGCCGCCCTCCCCGTGGGCCCGCATTCGAGGCAGGAACGTGACGATCCCGTTGACCACGCCCCCCAGATTGATGCCCAGCATCCGGTCCCAGTCGGCGTACCCCGCGTCGCGCACCGGCGGCGCCATGCCGATGCCGGCGTTATTGCAGAGCACATGGACTGCGCCGAACGCGCGCTCCACCTCCTGCGCGGCCCGCGCCATCGCCTCCCGGTCAGTCACGTCAAGCTGCAGCGCCCGATAGTCGCCACGACTGCCCCGCAGCTGCCTGACGGCATCCTCCAGGTTCGCAGCCGAGGCATCGGCGATGAACACTCGCATGCCGGCCTGCAGAAAGGCCCGCACCATTCCGAAGCCGATACCGCTGGCGCCACCTGTGACGAACGCAACTTTCTTGGCCAGGTCCATCATGCATTGCGCCCCAAAATCTCAGCATACTGCGAATGCACCAGCGGGAAGCTGTACCCCTTGGCGCGCTCCGGGTCCACCGGTCCATGCGGGAAACCGGTCAGAATTGCCTGGAACCGCTGCGCCACACCCGGCTTGAACTCCTGATGCGTGAACACAAACAGACGATCCTCGCGGATGGCCTCCAGCACCCGCTCCCCCACGGCTACCGGGTCCATGCCGTTTTCGAACAGCGGCCTGCCCGCCAGTTGTGCTTCCACCTCGCGCAAGCCCGTGTCGCCGAAACGCTCGGGCCGCAGCCGGCCGACCTGGTTGATGTTGGAGCGGGTGGGACCGGGCACCAGCACGCTCACACCGATGCCGTCAGCCAGCAGGTCGATGCGCAGCGCTTCCGAAAGAACCAAGACGGCCGCCTTGGCGGCGAGGTAGGCGCAGCCGCCCGGGCCCGGCGACAGCGCGCCGATGGAGGAGGTGTTCACAATGTGGCCGCCCTCGCCGTGCGCGAGCATCCGGGGCAGGAAGGTCTGAATGCCATTGATCACCCCGCCGAGATTGACACCCACGCACCAGTCCCAGTCGTCATAGGTCATGGACTTGACGGCGCCGATCATGCCGACGCCGGCATTGTTGCACAGCACATGGATGGGCCCGAACTGGCGCTCGGCAGACTCGGCGGCCGCCTGCATGGCGTGTCGGTCGGTCACGTCCAGCGCCAAGGCGTGCGCGCGGCCATGGACATCGAGGCTGGCCAGTGCGCCCTCCAGCGCATCCGCGCGTACATCCGCGAGGATCACCCGCATGCCGGCGCGCAGGAAGGCTTGCGCCATGCCTAAGCCGATGCCACTCGCCCCGCCGGTGACGAAGGCCGTTCGGTCGTGGACGTTTTTCATGCCTGCTCCCCCCTCGGTCGTTACGCTGCCGCGGGGTCGAGTATCCCCTGCGTCCCCGGGTATGTCACCCTAGCGGACAGGCCGCCAGCGAGTGGCCGGCGCAGGGGCAAGACAAGATGAAGGCAGCGGAACTCTTCGACGTGACCGGTCTTGGCGTCATCGTGACCGGGGGCGCCAGCGGCATCGGTCTGGCCTTCGTGGAATCACTCGCAGAAAACGGCGCGCGGGTCTCCATACTGGATGCCGATGTGGCCGGGCTGGCGCGCGAGTGCGCGCGGCTGCGCGCCCTGGGGTGGGAGGTTCGCGGGCACGGTGGTCGATGTCACCGACCGACCGGCGACGCAACGCGCCTTTGACGAAGCCGTGGCGGCGCACGGACGGCTGGATGTGGTGTTTGCGAATGCGGGTGTCGATCCAGGGGTCGGCATCATCGGCCCGGATGGACAGCGCACGCTCGAGGGCGCGCTGGAAAATTATGACGATGAGCGCTGGAACCGCAACATCGAGGTCAACCTCAATGCCGTCTTCAATACCCTCAAGGCAGCGGCGCGCCACATGAAGCCGCAGCGGGCGGGGCGCATTATCGTGACCACATCGGTCGCTTCGGTGCGCAACAGCGCCCTGGCGGCGGCCTACCCGGCGGCCAAGGCCGGAACCGCCGCGCTGATGCGGAATGCCGCGCTCGAACTCGCGCGCTTCAACATCAATGTCAATGCCATCGCCCCAGGACCCTTTGCCACCAACATCGGCGGCGGTCACCTGAAGGAGCCGGAGTGGCAGGAGCGCGCGGCGCGCATCATCCCACTGCATAGGGTCGGGCAGCCACACGAGATGAAGGGATTGGCATTGTTCCTGGCCTCCGGCGCCTCCAGCTTCATGACCGGTGCAGAGCTTTTCAACGACGGCGGTCTGTCAATCGGACCACCGATTGACTAGCCTCAGTCGATCGTGGCCGACACCGCGATGTCCGACAGGCGCTGGAAGCGCTCGATATTGTCGCCCTCGTCCATGACCCCGGCGGTGAGGCAGGCGAATGTCAGATCCAGCTCCGGGTCGACCCAAAACAGCGTGCTGCCCGCCCCATGATTGCCGAAGGTGCGCGGCGAGGTCAGCGTGCCGAACTGATGATGGCAAATCCGCTCGCCGCGCAAGGCAAAGCCGATCCCGAGATAGGCTGGATAGGGTTCCCAGCCGCGGCCCACGGCGAGCGAGCGGTACAGCTCGTTGGGCAGCTCCCCGGTGCGCGCTCGGGTGGCTCGGTCAATGGTTGCCGGGCTCAAAATCCGGGACCCGTCCAATTCACCGCCGCGGCGCAGCATCTCGGCGAATCGATACATGTCGTAGGCGCTCGACACCATGCCCACCCAGGGCATTTCGGCCTTTTCTTCTAGAAAGGCGCCGTGGGGCCCGAGGTTGCCGTGCCCCAGATGCTGCACAGGAAAGCCCTTCGGGAATTCCAGCACCACATGTCGGTCGCGCAGGTCGGCGCGCAGGCCGACGGCGGTGTCGGCCATCCCGAGCGGCTTAAGCAGATCCTCGTCCATGATGGCGCGGAACGCCCGCTGCTGCGGATCCGTCCGGCGCAACATCTCGCCCATCAGTGCGTGCGGAATCATCGGCGCGTAGTGCACTGCCCGACCTGGCTCCTCGGTCGAGTGCACGTGCTTGCAGATGATTCCGATTACCTCCTCCAGCCGATCCAGGAACATTCCCGGCACGGGCATGAACAACGATGGGAGGCCCGACATGTGCGTCATCATGTGGTAGACCGTGATGTTTTCCCGCGGATAGCCACTGAATTCGGGGATCACGCTGGAGACCTTGGTCGTCAGGGCAAACCGACCGAGTTCGATGGCCCGCAGCATGAGCACGTTCGTGAACGCCTTAGTCACCGACAGCAAATTGAACACCGAATCGGTGCGCAGCGGCCGCGGATCATCGGAGCGATGACGGCCGATCGCCGTCTGCAGGCCGATCCGGCCGTGGCGCGCGACCACGATGCTGGCACCCAGGTAGCGCCCCGCCTCGATCTCCTGCCGGATCACTTCACTGAGGTACTGCAGACGCTCGGGTGACAGCCCGGATTTCACATTTGCGTTATCAACCATATTGTGCCCGCTCCAGAAATCAGACAGATCGATGAGGACTGTGAGAATAAACCGTCGCAGGCCGGCTCGCACTATCTTGCAAAACTCACGTATCGATGATTGGTAGGTCCTATTACCTAGCAATCCAATCGAGCATCGAACCTAGCTTCAATAAAAGGGCCATGGGCACCGCCGCACCAGCCAGTACCAGGGCGGCACAGAACAGCGCCCTATTCGGGAGAGGCATGCTGCGCAATTCATTTTCCCGCTTCTGCCTGTCGGTCAGGAAATCCGGCGCCGAGCCCACCAGGATTGCTGGTCCCGATTCGGCCCCCGTTGCATTCGCGGTAATACCACATTCAGTGCAAGCAGCCGTACCGATGAGCGAGCTCGCTCTCCAATTCACGCAGGTCCAAGCCTCCTCACGCGCTTCGGCGAGGCATCGCAGACACCGGAGAGGACCATCCAATCTTCGCTGTGACCCAAAGCGGACGTTGTGAGTGTCTGGAACCGAGAAGGCGAAAACCGATCCGGCACTCTCAACACGCCCATGGCGCCCCAACGGAGAGAAGTTCCGGGCCGCCATGGCTGTCGCTCAGGCGCTCGCATTCGATGCGAAGCGCCATGGCCGCATGTCTCACCTGCAGGCCTGCACCACATGGAAAGGCGGTATCGGTCCCACTGATAGGCGATGCGAAAAGACGTGGCCCGTTCGAGCAGGCGCCGAGGTCGAGTTTCAGGTGGGAAGGATCGCGCCGCCAGTTTCGCACCGCCCCACTCCCAGGCGCGCACACACGTCAAGAATGGGAACCGGAATCGGGAGGTTGAACAGGCCCGAGAAGGTTAGGGCGCGCTGCAGCATGGCGATTTGGTAGTCATAAATCTCTAGTAACTGCGGCGACGTGGCATTAGCCTTAAATAGTTGACTAAAGCTAATGTTCTCCTGCGGCATCAAGTCGCAGTACGAGATCTCAAAGAAGGAAGGGGGAATCGGATGAAATACGTAACGTGGACCGTGCGACTTTGGTACGCGGCCTGGATGATTCCGATGGGTGTTGAGCACTTTGTTCATATATTTCCGCAGCCGGGATATTTCACGACTATTCCTTTGCAGCATGAGACGCTGTTTGCATTTCTGCATAGCCATCTTTTTGATGCCGTGAAAGCCGTGGAGCTGCTGACCGGAATTGCCGTCCTGTTCGGCTTCTACGCTCCGCTCATGCTTCTCGTATGCATGACAGTCGTGTTCAACGTATTCTGGTGGGACGCACCACTGGCGCATTACCAAATCGGATCGATGATCGCCGGTGGAAAAGTTCTTGTTAGCAATATTTTTCTCTCTGTGGCCTTCTTCGGCTGCTATCGCGCGATGTTTACGCTGCGCGCGAAGCCACTGCCCATTGGCGCCGATGGCACTGTAAACGCGGCGGCGAGTCCTGGCATGCAGCAGTTAGTGCTGGCCGGTCGCATCATTTTTGGCGTCTGGATGTTGCTCAACGGCGCCAATTACCTGCTATTCGGCCTTTGGACAATGCCGACAGGCCATGAACCGATTGCCGCTGAGCTGATGGGCTCCTTTGTGCACTCTGGCCTGATGAGCGTTGCGATGCTGATTCAACTGATCGCAGGCGCCTTCATATTGACTGGCGCATTCGCCCCGGCTGCACTGTGTGTGGTAATGCCGACTTCAGTGTGTGCACTGTTCTGGGCGCTGCTGGAACATGAGCCTCTGTCTTTATTGCTGGCGGTCGCGGCCTTTGCCCTGAACGGCCTACTGATGCTGGCTTATTTCGGCTACTACCAGGATGCATTGCAGCGTCGTGTACTAACGCTCGGAGAATCTGAGCAAGCCTTGACCTTCGACTCGTTGTACGTGTTCTCACATGGCCGCACCTCGCGCAAACACTTCATGGCCGCGTTGATCCCCCTGGCGATCGCCGTGTGGGACTACACGCATTCGGGTCCAGGCCCATATAACTCTTGGATGGTATTGGTTTTGTTGTACCCCGCTATCGTTCTGTATACCCGGCGTCTGCACGACATGGGACATAGCGGATGGCCGCTGATTGTGCCGGCGAGTCTGACGGTCGTAGCCATGGCGATTTGGGCTCACCGACTCGACTTTGGTGTGCAGCTCGATCTCGCCGTGCCAGTGGTCGCGCTTGCTGCCTTCATCGGCTTCACCCTCTGGGGTTGCATTGACAAGGGCAAGGCAGGAACGGCTGCGGCCATGGCTTAGCGGCTCGCCGTCCTAGAATCTGCTGCGACCTTTGTCGTCGTCGACTCGTTCACCGGTAACGAGGCGCCTCTGACGTGCGGGTGTAACGCCCCGCATGGCAGACGCGTGGCATTTCAGCACTTGCAGGGCCTTTGCGGACCGCCGGGAAACGCGTTGGCCCTGTTGCGCTGCAAATGACTGCTCCGGAGAAATACGGGCACTTACCTCGACCGGCCGCTCCTGCGCCGAAAGCGTAGAAATTGGTTCCTGTATCCTGCCGTTCATCGCGCACTGCAGCGAATGGCGAAAGTTGACCCGAAGCTGCCGTCCGCGAACGTCAGCTAACCGCCATCGGATTTTGCAAGAACTGAGGCATAGGACGCGTCCAACGCGCAGATTTGCCATCTCAATGGCGATGTAGTACATTGTAATACATGAGCACTTTGACGCTGCGCGTACCGGAAGATTTGGACAAGGCCCTGGAACGGCAAAGCGCCGCGCTGGGAATTTCCAAGAGCGATCTTGCGCGAGAGGCGCTGAAGCGCTACCTGCGGGTCGCAGAATTTCGCACCTTGCGGTCCAGGTTGGTCGCCCGCGCACAGGCTGAGGGGATCAACACCGATGAGGATGTTTTCGAAGTCCTACAGAAGAAGTGAGGATTGCGCTTGATTCTTCTGTGCTGATCGCGGCTCATATTAGCCGCGCAGGCGTGTGTGCCGAGTTGCTGGAAGATCTGCTCTTGCACCATGAGCTTGTGATTTCCGAATTCATCCTCGGAGAACTGGGACGAAAGCTGGTGGAGAAATTCCGCTTCCCGGAGCGCGAGGCCAACCAGCTCGCCGCATTTCTTCGCCGCGTGGCCGTGGTTGTTGAGCCAGCCGATTTGCCGTCAGACCTGTGTCGGGACCCGACAGACATACCCGTCTTGGGCACCGCGGTTGGTGGCGACTGCGCGCTCCTGATCAGCGTTGATCGTGACCTGCTCGATATGCAACACATCCATGAGATCCCAATCATTCGACCGGGGGAGTATTGGCGGCGCGCAACCGAGGGCGGTTGAACGGCGGCTGGGCACCCATTGCAGACGATCGCCAACGGCAGCATTCAGGAACGCCGAATCGGCCGGTCTCCCGATGAGAGGTAGCGTCCACGTGCTGCCCCGAACGGTGTTCAAGAACGTCTTGACGGCAGTCCGGTTTGTACTGACTCTGCCGTTCTCATTTGATGTTCTAGACGGCCAATAAGTCCCGGAGAAAGGCCCGGCCCGTATCAAAACCAGCGAAGCCTTCGTGCCACGAGTCCGCAAGAAAGATCATCGCCTTGATAAATCAACCTGTTATCGATGAAGCGGATCGTTGCCACAAATGATTGGTTCGCGCAAACGGTTTTAAATTCTATGCGTGGGGTAGTACAATTTAGCTGATTGTTATGCGTGCGCGGGAGGCTTGGATGAAACGGCAAATCACGCGAATCCTGTTCGCTTTAGTTGCAACATCGGCGCTGGGCGCATGCGCATCTATGGCTGCAGATACGGGCTACTCGAAAGTAGACCTTCGTGGCTACGTTCGCGCAGTGAGTAACGGCCAGGAATTGTACTGCGACAAAGAATCACAGAACCGCTTTCAGGTCTATGTTTGTTACACACGGGCTCAATTGAAGGAGCGGCTGCTCGTTAGTAGTCGCGCATCAGGCGTACGTGACACGGGACCCGCTTTAGTGCCCAGTACCGCCCAGTACATAGCGGATGGCCGCCCGGGGGGTTAGCAGGAACGGCGCGTCGCTTCCAATATCCGCGGATCGATTGGAAGAGGAAAATCCGACGCGCGCTCGAATGTTTGGTGCTCACCAGACCTTTTGACCGCACACCGCGTCTCTCGCATCGGCGATCGCCGCGGGCTACCCCCGATATCCCGTACATCTCACAGCCTAACGGCTGTCGGGTTCGGGCGGGAAGTCGTCCGATATCCACCCTCGAAACCAGCCGGTCGCTTGAATGACCCCCGGTCGGCGGGTCGTGACCCACACCTGACGGTCATCAATGTCTGCTTATGGGCCGATCAATAGTGCGCGGCGGCGCACCAAGCCAGAGCCTGACTTTCGATATTCTCCACCCACGCACCTTTGCAGTCACTGTACGAGTGAGAATTGTCTGGGTGCTGTAGCTGACAACGGAGTTTCTCGTTCTCGTATTCGAGCGCGAGGTCTGATCGTGCTCGGAGGTAATCTCGGAATGCCAGATGGCGGACGACTTCGGAGAATCCCTCTCGTAGCAATGAAGCTGCACCAAGCGACTACGATTATTCGATCATCCTTTGTACAATAACGACGGCCCCGTAGACCGAATTCTCCCCACCAATTGTATCCAAGGGCCTCAACGACCTCGCGCAATTCATCGAGTTTCGCCAAGCTGGTGACAACGGGCATGAGGTCCAATATCGGCTTCGCGCGGATGCCTGGTATGGCGGTCGAACCGATATGGTGTACCGCCACTACGGTCGGCCCGAGTGCGGCGCCAAGCGCGTCACTTTCCACTCTAGCGGTTTCAACCCACTGTGGATCGTAGGCTACCAATTCAACTTTTATGGGCGGAGGCATGCAGTCAGGCCCGAGTCGACTATGGGGTGATCTCGATACAATCCTAACTGATGTTGCCCATCATGAGACTTGGCAATATTGACCCGAAGCGGACGGCGAAGAATATCTGCTTTGCGGCTCATCACTCAGCCGGGATCCACTCGTAAAGCACGTCCGGCGCCTTTTCTTCATTTCGTTCCCCGTCGGTTAGACGGAGAGCGCGAAACCCCTGGGACTCATAAAACAATTTCGCCCGTTCATTGCGCTGGAAGGTGTATAGCCACAGCCGCTGGGGGCTACGGGTCTTAGCCCAGTCGAGAAGCATTTGCCCAATGCCCCGGCGATATTGACCAGGGAGCACATACAATTGGTCCAAGTTCTCGCCAGCTAGAGAGGCAAATCCCAGTATCGTCCCCTGACTTCTGACGACCGATGTTTCCCCTCGCCTGAGGAGGACGTCACGTATCCAGGCCAGCACTTCGGAATCTGCGTGTACCCGCCGAAGGAATGGAAGTGCCTTCGCGCGGGAAAGTAGGTACAAATTGGCCAATTTCGACCGCATCGGATCCAGTCGCTACTTCAACTGACAGGGTTCTAACGTGGTCCATGACCGACTCCTAGCCTACGGTCAAGAGAGCGTCGGCCAGCGTTCGCAGGAGCTAGCGGCTCATCCGCTTTGCAATCACTCGGGTGAAACCGAGCGTACGTCCACCGTCTATGCGTAGCATCTCTGCCTCCCGGCGAGCAAGGTTCGCCCGATTCCCCTGACCGGCCTGCTCACAAACCTCATTCCACTCAAGCCAAAGCTTCCAGCCATCCGTCTGCGTGTCCGCTACCTCTACTTCCATCAGTCCTGTCTTTTCCCAATGCCGACGCCACCAGCTGGGGGAATGAAAACTGCAGAAGTCCCAGACCCAGTAGTCCGCCAAATGTGATGGTGGTAATTCAGAAAGCTCCTTCACAGTCCCGGGTACGACGACACCTAATCGGCCGCCGGGCTTTAGGAAGGACGATATGTACCCCAGGTACAAGTCATCGGTTCCAAAGTAGTGATATGCATCAAGGCTCACGATTGCGTCGAAACCATTCTGTGCAAAGGGTAGCGCGTGTGCTTCGACAGAGACCGGGAACACGGCAGTTGAGAGCCCCGCCTGCTCGATTCGTATCTGGTTTTCGCTGGGCTTGATCCGATGATCCGCGGCCCAAACGGTTACACCGAATTCTTTCGCCAAGAAAATGGAGTAAGCGCCTTACCGCAACCAAGGTCGAGAACCTTCATCCCCGGTTGAGTTCTAGGCGCTGGGAAAGCCATTCTACAAGCCATAGTGCGTGTGGACCCATAGCATTCGCTATGAGCCAATGCGGGTCGTATTCCGAAGATCGTGGGAAGTCTGACTTCGAAAGCCGCTGCTTCGAGCAGCAAAGAAATTGTCGTTCATGAGGAGCCCTATTCGGAAAATGCAAGAGAGTCCCGATCAGTACATGCTGACTCGGACTAGTTGGGATTCCGATGATCGATTAGAAATCGATCAGTGAGCTTCGACAATTCTCCACATCGGCCTATTGTTAATCATTTCAACCTCAGCCGCAATTCGGACCGCCCTTGCGATGGATGACCGCTTTCGCGATTGTTGGGATCAACCGCGAATGGCTGCCTCGAACCGGAAGCGCCGGTAACAATTCCTGAAACCTGCCTCCCGGCTCGACGCCCCCTGAAATGCCGGTCGTGCACCCATATGAGACGGTCGCGAGCGTCCGGTATTGAGTAGTTCAATTAGGCTTATTACAGGCGGCGCGTCCGCTCCGTTGCAAATTAGGCATCCGGCGCGTACAGGATATGGTTCTCATGCTGTTCACCGTAGAGGTCGAAGTTCGTGACGCCGATCTCCATGAAACCCTGCCTTGTGTAGAAGGCTCGGGCCCGCTGGTTCTGTGAGTTTACGGTTAGCCACAGCGCGGAGCTTCCAGCACGGCGTCTAGCCTCCGATCTCACTTCCGTGAGGAGTGCATTTCCGATGCCGCTCCCGAGGAAATGCTCTTGAACAAAAAGCTTATCGAAGTGGGTAATCGCCGTTGACCGGGCAAGGCATGGCCTGCCAACTTCGACGGTGGCGTAGCCAACCACATGTTCATCCACTACCGCTACCAACGTAAAGGCGTCTGCGCGCTCCAACTGCAATCGAAATGCAGACGGTGACAGGTGCTCTCGGACGAACCGGGCAATGGCGGGTCGAATCCCCTCGCGTTGCGTAGGTATGAAGCCAGGTCTGCGACCCAAGCGTTGCGAGGCAGTCGTCATCCCGCGGGCGAGGCGAAGCGCATCGTCCGATTAGGACGCATAGCGCCAATGTTGAGCAGCGCATCCGCTCAAACGCATGTTAGTGGTCAAGGAGATGAGGCTCAGTCAGAAATCCCACGTGTACGCCAGGCGTCGGTCGTAATCCAGCAGCGCGCAGTTCAGACACTGTGTGGTCATATTCACTAGACGTCTACGTCAGGAAACATGCCAATTCCACGAAGGAGCCTCGGGCGAGTCGCAATGTCCTTTGAAGATAGGCCGCCACCTTCGCACATGGCACGATCGCGATTTCGGTCTTGCCCTTAGCAGCAACGGCGCATCTGTGTTTCGGGCCATCGAAAGTCACCACCGCATCAGGCATCACTGCCGGAGCCGCCGCAACCGAAGGGGAACCGCATGTGAGGTCAGCCAGAAGCGCCGCGACGATCAATGCCGAGAGGAATGATTGCCTGACCATGACCACTAACGCCAAAGTTGAGCGGCGCGGCACCGCATCGATCGCACCAGCGAGGTAGCTCGGCGGCAGACCAAGCACTTTATTAATGCGCGCGTCCGCTCCAACGAATGTTAGGCACAGCGATGCTCCCGGCAGTCTCTATGCACCACGCTGCTTGCCCCCAAACTGAAATCGACCCATTGCGATCCAGAATTGATCTGCGCCGCGGCAATCAAAATCATACTTGGCGCAATTACAAGTCCAATAGCAACAAGATAGGTATCAGGCAGATGCCAGCGGCGAGTGGCGACTATCGACATAACCGCCCACAATATGCAACAACAAAGAACACGACGCCCTTAGCTGTCGCGAGTAACACCGGCTTTATGGAATAGTCGCGACTTTCACCGAGGAGATTGTTTGTCACCTTCGACGTGTACAGCAGGCGCCCCATAAAGAGCGCCGCAACGGTCAGCACGAGCCCCTCCGCCCCGTGGAATTCGTGGTGCCATAAGTAGATTGCAGTAACAGCCACAATTACTACAACTATGCGCTGCCAGAGCTTCATAGCCTAACGCAATTTAGACCGCGCAAGCGCGGCAGATTGAATGCTTGAATTCGGTAACCCCATGAGCCAACTCCAGCATTCCCGCGACCAGCAGTCAAATTGCTGTAGCAGTATACAATTCGATTTGCTTGAAAATCCGATATGTCCGCTTTGAGGCCGCGTGATTGGCCACCTCAGTGCCGGCTCCGGGCCGGTACCGTCGCGGAATGACTCCTTCCAAACAGGCAAAGCCGCCATTCGCACACGGACAACGCGACCGCATATTACGAAGCCGCGGCGAAGCGACGCGGTATCAGGCGCCCGATTCCCACCTGCGGCGGCCGTTTCCTAGGTGACCGATGGACCAAGGTGGGACAGCGGGACATGCTCGCGCGGCCACGAGCGGAACGCGGACCTGTTTCGGCCAAGCTATTGAGCGCAGCGGTAACCGAGGTTGCGCACGATCGGCATTCAGGCGCGGCCCCGCACCTTGGCGAACCACCAGCGCAATCCGACGAAGAGAAAGCGCCAGTCCTTGAAGAACTCAGGTGGCTTGCCTTCAAACACGTGGCCGATGAACTGCAGTGCCCAGCCGAGCAGGAACATGGCGGTCGGAATGACCCAGAAGCCACGAACGAACGGGATTGCGAGGAACAGGGGCAGCGTCAGTGCGATCAACGGAATACCGAGCGTATGGCAGAACCGATTCAGCGGGTGCCGATGGCTACCGCCATACTCACTGATCCACTCTTGCCATGAACGGCCTGCGAACATGATCCACTGTCCTGCGCGTCGTGCGAGGCGGTAAAGTACTCCCTAGCGTACGCCCGTATGCTGGCGAAGTGCAGCGGGTCAGACTCATCGGCAACGAGGAACAGGCCATGCAGCGATCACGAACAGACCATTTTTCCCGGCGTGACGCCCTGGGCGGCGCGCTGGCACTCGGTGCGGGAGCCTTAATGTCCAGGTCCAGCCTCGGCGCAAGCGGCCCCGCCCTGTCCCTGATCACCAAGGCGATTCCCTCGACGGGCGAGAAGCTGCCGGCCATCGGGCTGGGTACCGACAAGTTCAGCCTGGAAGATCGCGGGCCGATCCTGGCCGAGATCCAGCGCATGCAGGAGCTGGGCGGGACGGTAATCGACACGGCGGCCTCCTACGGCGACAGCGAAACCCTCATCGGCGAGGCCCTGGCCGGCAGCCGCGACCGCATGTTCGTGGCCAGCAAGCTGACCCTCAGCGGCCGGGGCTTTCACGGTGACGGCGTTGGCGGTGTGGCGAGTTTTGAGCGCTCCCTGGGGCGCCTGCGGACTTCGAAGATCGATCTACTGCAGGTCCACAACCTGGATGGCGTGGATGCGCTGCTGCCGCAACTGCAGCAATGGAAACAGGCCGGGAAGATCCGCTATATCGGCATTACGACCTCGCGCGTCTCGCAGCACGAGGACATGATCGGGTACCTGCGCAAGTATCCGCTGGACTTCGTGCAGGTCGACTACTCGCTCGACAATCGGGATGCCGCGAAAGTCTTGCTACCCCTCGCCCAGGAGCGGCATGTTGCGGTGCTGGCCAACGTACCTTTCGGTTTCGGCAGCGTGCTGCGTCAGGCCCAGTCCAGGAAACTACCGGCCTGGGCGGCCGACATCGACGTCACCAGCTGGGGTCAGTTCCTGCTCAAGTACGTGATCTCCCATCCTGCCGTCACCTGCGCCATTCCGGGCTCCACGCAGGTCGCGCACCTGGTGGACAACCAGGCCGCAGCCCGGGGCCGCCTGCCGGATGAGGCCATCCGGCGCAGGATGGAACAGTTCTGGGACTCGGCTTCAGGCGCTACTTCATGAACTTGTAATTGACCTCGAGGAAGTACTGACGGCCGTACACGTTGTAGTCGAATATGTCGTAGGCCTCCACTGACGTCGTGCCCGCGGTACCCGGATAGCTGTGATCCACCGGCGGCATGGTGCCAAACATGTTGTCCACGGTGGCCGTAACGTATAGCCCCGGTGTCACCTGGTAGCGCGCCGTGAAGTTGGTCAGCGTGTACTGGCCCAGTCTTCCGGCCCCCGGGGTGTTGTAGCCGTCGATGGTCGCCAGGTAGTTGGGCGTCTGGCCGAAGCGCTCCACGTAGACGGTGGAGCTCAAGGGTCCGAAATCCCAGGTCAGTGCGCCATCCAGCTTCGACTTGAATTCCTGGCTCCAGCTTGGATCGCCCAGGGCATCGATGGGATCATCGCCGGGGAACTGCACGGTGGTGTGCTTGATCATGTCGGTCCAGGCACCGCCCAGCGTGAAGGTGCCGAGCTTGCCGGCCGGCATCACGAACTTGAAGGTGGTGAGTACCGTGTTCACGGTCTCCTGGGCCACGTTCACCTTGGGCGTCAGGATGGCTTGCAGATCCCCCACGGCATTGCGCGTCACCTTGCTCAGCGCATCGACGCAGGTCGGGGAATTGATGTCCAGCTGCCCCAGCCGGCACTCCGACTCGGTGATCAGCAGCTGCGAGGAGTTCTGCTGCTCCACCTCATTGCTGATTCCCCAGTGCATGAAGTCGGAGGTGATGGTCACTCGCTCCAGGGGCTGCCAGACGATGCCGACATCCCACACCTTGGCGGTGATGGGCTTCAGGTCCGGATTGCCCTCGGTCGTTCCCTGCACCGAGTCATCCAGGTATTGCAGGGAACAGTTCCCGAGGTTCACGCCGCTGAAGCCCTGCTTGGCGCAGGTGTAGTAATCAGTGACCGTCTGGAAGAACCCGCTGGGTCCCTGGAACTCATCCGCCAGCGTCGGGGCCTTGAAGGCCGTGCCATAGCGGGCGCGGAACGACAGGCCCTTCAGCGGCTTGAAATCCGCGCCGATGTTGTAGGTGAACTTGGTGAAGTCCCCGCCCGTGACATTGTACTTGTCGTAGCGCCCCGAGGCCGTGATGCTGAGCATGGAGAACAGCGGCAGGCGCAGTTCGCCGGTGCCGGCATAGCGGGAGCGATGGCCGGATCCTGCCGTCGCGGTATAGGCGAACACCGTGCCGTCGAGATACCCCGGGTCCGGCGCGTAGTTCCAGCCCTCATCCCCACCTTCGATGGCGACGGCGATGCCAGCGTTACCGCCCGGGAGTTGGAACAGCGAGGGGTTGGCCAGCTGGGCGCGGGCGAGGCTGCGCTCGGTGTAGGAGTGGCTGGTCGCATAGCCGCTGAACCCCGCGTAGTCGGAGGGACTCACGGGGTTGTAGAAAGAGGCATAGTCCGGCGTGTACACGTACGCGAAATTCGCCGCGTCATACCCCAGGCTTGGCCCCATGATCTGACTGAAGTAAGCCTCCAGCGGTGCGGTGAACAGTATATGGGTGCGCTCGTCCAGCTTCTCCTGGTCGTAGGTCATGTTGATGTCGTAGGCCCAGCTCGAGGCGCCAAGCGTGCCCATGATGCCCAGCGTGGTGCGCTGTGCATTCACGATCTGCTCGTTCATGGTGTTCTTGAGTCCCCCCGCCTCCTCGGACGAGAAGACATGCTGCAGGATCATGAAGTCCTCGAGGTTCGGGTCCTCGTAGTAGTAGAAGGGGCTGTTCGCATCTTGGTCGTTGGCATAGAACAGCGGCCCCACACTGTCGCTCACCACATCATGATTCAGCAGCGTGTCGGCGTAGATCTGCATGTGATCATTGACATCGTAGGTGGCGTGGAAGTAGCCCTGGATGCCCGAATCGCCGTTGTTGATGGTGTAGTCGCCGTCGTGCGTGGTGCCGCAAAACTGGCCGTGACCGGCGCGCGTCTGCAGGCCGATGGTCCCGCCGAACAGCCCCGAGACATTGCCGCAGTTGGCCGGGTCCAGGAAGTAGTAGTTGCCGGCATAGCCTGAGACCAGGAAGTCGCGCGTCGCCACCACGGGGCTGGTGCCCGACAGATAGTGGCTCGCCGTCAGGGGTCGCTGGTAGCCCCAGATCGGCGCCGTGTTCTCGTACTGCAGGCCGCCGACCAGAGTGAAGTTGCCGAAAGTGAGGCTGTCGGCCAGCGCGAAGCGCTTGTCCGTGCCGCCGCCGTCCTTGGTCCAGCCGTAGCGCACGTCGGCGACGGGGCCATCCAGCTTCTTCTTCATGACGATGTTGACCACACCCGCGATGGCATCCGAGCCGTAGATCGAGGACTGGCCGCCGGGCAGGATGTCGATGTGATCGACCAGTTCCACCGGAATGCCGGAGATGCTGTTGAAGTTTTCCGTGCCGTTGTAGAGCGCCGGGTAATCCCCCAGCGGCCGGCCGTCGATGAGGAATTTCGTATAGCTCGGATCCAGTCCGAACAGGCTCAGGGTCTGGGCGCCCTGGGTGAAGCCGCCGCTGTACTGGGGACCTTGCACCTGGCCGGTGGCGAACGATGCGTGCTGCAGGGCATCGGATACGGAGGTGAATCCTTGGGCCTGCAGGTCATCCTGGCTGATGGTGATCACCGGCGTCGGGACGTTCACGTCCTTCTGCGTCGGAATCAGAGTGCCGGTGACGGTCACGGTCTCGACCTTCTCGGTGTCCTCGGTCTGCGCCGCGTGCAGCGGAACCCCGACACTCAATGCCAGGATACCGCCCGCTCCAAACGCGAGGTACGACGGGACCTTGTTGCTGCGTGTGCAGTCTTTGCTCACTTTCCGTTTCTCCCCAAAAGGCCGGCCATGTCGATCGAGGCCAGGAACTGCGCCTCGCGGTCGAGACCGAGGCGTCAGCGTTGCTACTGACCACGACCTTACAAGTAGCAAGGGATGTGCCATGGGCAAATGCTGCGGCGCGCAGCCCCGTGGCCCGAGAAATGCCTCCCTTTGCATGACGATAACCTTACAAAAGCAGGCCTGTCGAGCGTTCCCGCGGCCGCCGGATGTTGCAAATTGTTCGAGTGCACCCACGCGATCGGGGCCACAAAACCGTGCAGCGGCAGACCGATTGCTCCAGCGCGAGACATCGCGCGTGCAACTTCCCAGGCGCTGCCGTGTGCTACCCCCAACAAAGGATGAATCCGGCGAAGGAGAGAACCATGGGCGGACGCAGCAACGGCGGGTTTCCACAGCTGGTGGGCTACACCATCCCCCTGATCCTCCTGGTCATCCTGCTGCAGGGCACCCTGGGACAGTCAGCCCGAGCCTCCGACAGCACGGCGAGTGGCCCTGCCAGCGCGTCCGCGGCCGCCGGACGATGCCAGGCGCTCACCGCATCGAGGTGGCCCGGCGTCGAGATCACCCGCGCCAAACTCATCCCGCCCGCGGCGGCTGGAACCGTGCCGGTGAATCCCTTCACCCAGTACAAGGTGCCTACGGCTCTGCCAGAGTATTGCCGGGTGGAGGGTGTGATCGACCGGCGCAAGGGCGCGGCGGGGGTCGAGTACGGCATCGGCTTCGCGCTGCTCCTGCCGGCCAATTGGAATGGCCGCCTGCTGTTCATGGGTGGCAGCGGCTTCAATGGCACCATCGTCGATGCCTACGGCCTGCTGGCCACCGGCGATGAGGCCGCCCTGGCACGCGGCTTCGCGGTGGTCTCGAGCGATGGCGGACACAAGGGCGCGCCGTTTGATGTCGCATTCCTGAAGGACCAGCAGGCGGCGATGGATTTCGCCCTGCTCGCCGTTCCCACCGTGACTCACCTCGGGCAGGAGCTGGTCACCACCTATTTCGGGCGCGGCCCCCATCACACCTACAGTGACGGCTGCTCGACCGGCGGGCGCGAGGGAATGATGGCCGCCGAGCGCTATCCCGCGCTGTTCGACGGCATCATCGCGGGCGATCCGGCCATGCGTTCCGGAAACACCCGCATTTCCGGTTGGGCCGCGACCGTGGCCTTCAACCGCATCGCACCGAAGGATGCGGCCGGAAAGCCCCTGCCGCTGAAGGCCTTCCCGGCCGAGGATCAGAAGCTGCTCGCTGCCGCGGTCGCCGCCCAGTGCGATGGCCTGGATGGCCTCAAGGACGGGCTGATACTCAATCTCGCCGCCTGCCGCTTCGACCCCAAGGTGCTGCAGTGCAAGTCCGGCAAGAACGCGGGCTGCCTGAGCGCCCCGCAGGTCAAGGCGCTGCAGACGGCCTTCGGCAGCCCCCGCGATGCCTTGGGAAAGGCAGTCTATCCACCCTTTCCCTACGATCTGGGGCTGCTGGGCGAACAGGTGGGCAATTCGGCCAGCCGGGTGCCGACCTCGGGGCTCAATCCCTACAACGATTCACCCTCGCCCATCTCCCTCGATGTGCAGGCGGAACTGGAGCGCGCCCGGGCGGACCCGGTGGAAATGCTCACCGATACGGCCGACTGGACGGATCTGGGCAGCTTCTATCGGCGCGGCGGCAAGATCATCTTCTACCACGGCGCCAGCGACCCCTGGTATTCCCTGTACGACACCCTGGACTACGTACAGCGGAACAAGATCGCCAATCCCGAGTTCGACGCCAGCCGCTTCTACAGTGTGCCGGGCATGGCCCATTGCAGCGATGGCGGCCTCGAACGCTTCGACCTGCTCAACGCCATCGTGGAGTGGGTCGAGCATGACAAGGCCCCGAGCCGGATCATCGCCACCGACTGGACCCATAGGCTGGGCACCCGGCCGTTGTGCCCCTGGCCGCAGTACGGGCGCTACAAGGGGAGCGGCGATCCGAAGGACGCGGCCAACTTCGAATGTCATAGCGACTGAAGCTGCGGTCTTCTCCCAACATCGCGGTGGCGGGCACGACCTACCCGTCGCCCGCGGATCCAGCTGCTGCTGTTCGAGCAAATGACAAATGTGACGCCGGAGGTCATGATGGCGCACACGGCCGTCCGCCCCGAGCACCGCGCCTTCGTGTTCGATGCGATTGCCGAGATTCGCAGTGCCGCGATCGGACCGGAATATCGATGAATACTGAAGCCTCGCGGCATGACTGGACGACAACGGCTCGGGGTGCCCTGCCCATCGTCATCGGAGTCACCGGTCACCGGCACCTGCGCGCGGCCGATCTGCCGCGCTATCGGGCGCAGATCGTCGATTTTTTCGAGCTGTTGCAGCAGCGCTATCCGGCCACGCCCCTGCGGGTGATCTCGGCGCTCGCGGCCGGCGCCGACCGCGTCGTCGCCCAGGTCGCGCTCGAACGCGGCTACGAGATCCTGGTTCCGCTGCCCCTGACGGCCGATGACTACGAGCGCGACTTTCCGGAGAGCGTGGCGGAGTTTCGGGCGATCCTGCAGCGCGTGCCGCCGCGCAACGTGTTCGTCTGGCCGCCCGCCACGGCCGGTGCCGCATCGGCCTGGTGTGAGTCGCAGGCCGATCGGGATCGGCAGTACCGAGAGGTCGGCGCGTTCGTGGCCCAGCAAAGCCATATTCTGCTGGCCATCTGGGACGGCGTGATGAACGACACGACTGCCGGTACCGCCACCGTGGTGGCAGTGAAGCTGGGCAGCGCCGCCAGCAGCCACCCGAACGCCCAGACGGCCCTGGATCCGGATGACAGCGGACCGGTCTTTCACGTGCATGCCGTGCGTGCCGGCAACGGCGCAGCCCCCCTTCAGCCGCCCGACTGGCTGTTTTCCCATGACAATGATCCGCAGCTCTTTCATACGGTGTGCAGCCGCATCGACCGCTTCAACGCGGAATCGGTGCGCGCCCGTATCCAGTCGCAGCTGCCCGAGGCGGCCGCATCGCTGCTGCCCGGCATCGAGGAGGGCGCGGGTTCGGAAGGCGTGCTGGCCCGGACATTTGCCACGGCCGATCGCCTGGCTGCCCACTATCAACGCATCACGCATCGGGTGTTGCGGCTGACGCTGCTGTTGGCGGCCCTGCTCGCGCTGATCTTCGAGCTCTACGCTGAAGTACTTCCGCTGCGCATCGTTCCGCTGGGCTACCTGGCTCTGCTTCGCGCTGCTTACCCTGGTCCTGGTGTGGCATCGCCGGGTCGATGCCCAGGGAAGATACCTGGACTATCGGGCCCTGGCGGAAGGGTTGCGCGTGCAGTTCTACTGGAGGCTTGCCGGCATGACCGACAACACCTCCTCCTCCTACCTGCGCAAGCAGCTGGATGAACTGCGCTGGATCCGCGAGGCCCTGCGGGCCAGCGGGGCAGCGCCCCCGCCGGTCTCGGCCCGACCGGACCTGGCCCTGACCTGCTGGGTCCGGGGACAGGCTGCCTATTACAAGGCGCGCGCGCGTCTGCATGAGCAGCGCTCGGCGCGGCTGGAGCGCTGGTCGCGAGTGTTCCTGGTCATGGGCCTGGCGGCTGCATTCAGCCTGGTGATCTTCTGGTCGTACCTCGAGCGACTCTCGATCCTGCACCATTGGACCGTGCTGCTCATGGGCATCGCGCCGGTGGGCGCCGCGCTGTGGGAGGCCTACGGCGAACGCAGCGGCGCGCGCACGCAGGCCAATCAATACGCTCGCTTTGCCGTCATCTTCCACCGGGCCGAGCGGTTCATTACGCGTCTGGAGCAGGAGCCGGCCACCGCGTCGCGCCGTCAGGGAGAGCTGGCGGTGCTGCGTGAACTGGGCCGGGAAGCCCTCATCGAGAATGCCGACTGGGTGCGGCTGCTGCGCGACCGGCCCATCGTCCTGCCGAAGGGCTGACCCGCGCCGCGCCATTCATTCAGGGCAACAGGAAAGTGAACACCGCTCCCTTGCCCGGAGCACTGTGGGCCCAGACGCGTCCTCCCAGTCGCTCGGCGGCCTGCCTGACGATGGCAAGACCCGTTCCGGAACCCGCATGGCGTCGCGTTCCCGGAAGCGTGTGAAAGATGCCGAAGATGGCATCCTGATGCGCCGACGTCGAACCCGGGGCCGTTGTCCGTGACCGTGAAATGCAGGCCATCGGGTCTTCTGCGCAGCGATACGCCCACCGACGGCGCCTTCGCGCCGGCTGAGAACTTGATGGCGTTGTCGAGCAGCTGGCTGATGATCTGCCGGAAGAATTCCGCATCCGCCTCGAGCGGTGCCGCTTCGAGATCCTCATCGACCTTCACCTGATCCAGCCGCCCCTGCTCTTTCAGGTCCTTGAGCACCGCCCGCACCAGGTCATCGGCGAGGAAACGTGAGTTCTGCGCATCCCGACGCACTGCCTGTGAATGAAACACCAATGCCTCGGTCAAGGCTCGCATGCCCGCCGTCGAGCCCGAGTCCTCCAGCTCCCGGGTCACCGCTGCCGCAAACGCCGTGAGGTCAATCTCCAGTTGCTCGAGGCGGCGGGCGCGATCTGCCGAGCGCACCTCCAGTTGCGCATTCAGGGTCCGCAGGGCCGTCTCGCTTTCCCGCAGGCGCGACTCCACGGCCTTCTGTTCCCGCAGGTCGCGCAGAATCGAGGTCAGCAGCTTCAGTTCGCCGTTGCGATCGTGGTGGGCCACCATGGTCTGCCATACCGGGATTTCCGTTCCCTGGGTGGTCTTCAGCCGCACCTCGCCATTCCAGAAGCCGTTCTTCAACGCCGTCGGCACGACGACTTCGGAACGGAACTTCAGGGCTTCAGGCGAATAGGATTCGGAAATGTGCTGGATCCGAAACTCCGCCTGTCCGGTTTCCGCGCGGGGTTCATGGGTGGCGGCGGCGGCGCGATTGACGTACACGGGATTGCCGTCCAGGCCGACCGTGACCACCGGATCCGGGAGCACCTCCACGATCGAGGCCAGCATGCGGTTGCGTTCGGCCAGCTGCGCGCCTTCGTTGGCGTACAACGCCAGCGTCACGAAGTCCGACAGGCTCTCGACGAAGGCGAGCTCGGTCTCGTACCAGGAGCGCATGTGGCCGACGTGTTCATGGCAGATCACGCCGATGGTGCGGCCCTTGCGCACGATGGGCGCATCCAGCATCGAGGCGATGCCTAAAGGCTTGAGATAGAAGTCCGCCAGTTCGCTGGTGACCGGATCATTCATCGCGTCCGTCGCCACCACCAGCTGATCCCCGGTCAGCGCCGCCCGATATCGCGGGCACTGCTCCAGCGACAGCACGGCGCCCTCCAGGTGCAGGAAATCCAGGCTACTGAACCGGTCGGCGGCGACCAGCGACTGACCCGAGTCGTCGAACATCCAGATGCCCACCCGCGCCACACCCAGCGCGCGCGAAGCCCGCTCGGTCATCAGCCGATAGACGCGCTGCATGTCACCTGCGCGTGCCGCCGGCATGATTTCGGCGAGCAGCTCGATGGCAACGGGCCGGAAGTGATCCAGGTACCGGTTGTGCAGGCTCCAGCTGCGATCGCGGATGGAGAGCAGCACGCCCTGGTAGCTGCCGGCGGCATCGTGCAGCGGCTTCCAGGAGGCCGTCACCCAGATCACCGAGCCGTCCTTGCGCACCAGGCGCAGCGGCAGATCGTTCCCCGGGCGCTGCTCGCCGACCAGATGATCGAACAGCTCGAAGGTGATGTGATCATCCTTGGCCACCAGCGGCCAGGGGAAGCGCGTCATCGCGCGGCATTCTCCCGGGGTGTAGCCGCAGATGCCGAAGCCCGCCTGGCTGGTCCAGCGCAGCGAGTCATCCGGAGCGATCCACGATTCCCAATCGTGGCCGCCCTCGGCGATCAGTCGATAGTCCTCGGGTGCGAGTTCACCGCGACCGTGCGTCATACCCGCCAGAGTACAAGGCCGCGGGCCGATTCGCACTTTCAACCTAGCGTTTTGCGGCCCGCCAGGCCCGACTCTGGCGGCCGACGATCTCGACCAGATCGCCCAATGCCAGATTCATGTCCAGTACGTGCAGCCCCCAGCCCGGGCGGCGCGCATCCAGCGCCGTGAGCGCCCTGCCCAGCCGCTCGGCGCCAAACCCGGAACTGCTGATCGTGACCGCCAGGAAGGTCCGATCGCCCGCCGTGACACACCTGGCCGACACCAGCCCCGGATTCTCGACGAAGTGGGTGCCGAGCGCCTTGGCCACCTCCCCGACCACCGGCACTTGCGCGTGCAACGACTCGGACTGCACCAGTGCGCCCGGATTCACGCACACATCGGCCGATCCGGGTCCCCGCGCGGCGCCGAA
The DNA here is from genome assembly GCA_963726995.1 of uncultured Pseudomonadota bacterium. GTDB lineage: Bacteria > Pseudomonadota > Gammaproteobacteria > Steroidobacterales > Steroidobacteraceae > DAIDKA01. The sequence goes on along the minus strand of CAVSEP010000004.1, from coordinate 463,045 downwards.
ATAGGCCTCGGGACCCGGGGGATGGTCGGCAAGGAAACTCGAGTAGCCGATCACGCAGCCGACCTGATCGGCCTGGTGGCACACCGGGACATGGGCGAAAGTGCCCCCGACATCGCGCCCGATGGGTATCTGGATGTTGGCCCCGGCCAGGATGGCCGACACCAGCCGCGCCTGGATCTTCTTGCCGTCGATTTCTGCGGCCAGCAGCCGCACCAGCAGGCTTGCCCCCTGACTGTGCCCGATCAGCACCACGCCGCGTCCCTGATTGTCGTGCGCGAGGTAGTAGCGCCAGGCGTCGACCACGTCGCCGTACGCCAGCTCGCGATCCGCCCCGGGCGCCGTGCCATTGAGTGCCGCCACGGTCACCTGTCGATACAGCGGCGCGAAAGTGCGGCACCGGGTACTGAATCGTGCGAACTGCTCCAGTGCCGCATGCTGTTGCTCTTCGCCCAATTGCATGTCGGCATTCGCACTCGCCTGCCGCGAGACGGTCGGGTAGACATAGAAGCAGTCGATGGGCGCCTCAGGATCCGGCGCATACGCCTGCTTCGACAGATCACCGGTATCGGGCGATACGATGGTCGCGGTCATGACGGTGGCACAAACGTTCCGCGCGGCCCGGCCGGCACAGCCAGCTGGACGGTGCCGCATAATCGACCCTGGGCTGCGCCAAAGCCGGGACGGCTGCCAGCGCGGCAACGCACCACAGGGCGCCGATGAGCAAGGCGTTACGCACAGGCAGCCAGCTTGATCATGATGCTCGAGGCGGTCAGCATGGCCTCGCGCTCGGCGGGCGACAGTGCCGTGTTCATGGCGGACTCCAGCCAGGTGCGACGGGCGGCGATGTCGTCCAGCAATGCGCTGCGACCTTTATCCGTGAGCCTGATGGTGACTGCGCGTCGATCGACGCCGCTGCGCCTGCGGGTGATGAGCCGCAACTGCTCAAGTTCCGCGAGCAGCCGCGTCAGCGATTGAGGCTGCAGCCGCTCTTCCACCGCCAGCCTTGATGCCACCAGCGGCCCGTTGCGATTGAGCGAGCCTAAAATGCCGAGACTCGACAGTCCCAGCGAGCCGGGCGGGCGCTCGGCGCGCACCCGTCGTCCCAGCGCCAGAATTCCGCGCAGAAACAGGGCCACCGGGTCGGTGGGGTATTGGTCCATATGCTACGCATAGCTTAGTATTGCCCGTCGTGGTTGACAATACATTCGAAGGCCACTGAGGGGGCGCAATGGATCTGGGAATTCGGGGCCGCAATGCCCTCGTCAATGGTGCCAGCGCCGGCATGGGCAAGGCCGCCGCCTTCGCGCTGGCGCAAGCGGGTGTGGATCTGGTGCTGTCGGCGCGCGCCGAAGCGCGCCTGCACGCGACGGCGCGGGAAATCGAGGCCGCCACCGGGGTGAGGGTCGTGACGGTGGTGGCGGATCATTCCCAGCCGGATGGCTTCGCGCGCATTCTCGCGGCATGTCCAGCACCGGACATTCTGGTGGGAACCTGCTCGCCGCCGCCCATGACCGAGGACTATCGCGCCATCGACGCCGCGCAATGGCAGGCCAGTCTCGACACTGGTCTGCTGAGCCCGGTGAAGTTCATGCACGCCGTGCTGGACGGCATGGTGGCGCGCCGCTGGGGCCGGATCGTGAACATCGCCACCATCGCCGCCAAATACCCGCTGGAACTGCGCATCCTCTCGGGAGCGCCGCGCGCGGCCCTGATCAACTATGCGGGCGCCGTCGCCCTGCGCGTCGCGCAACACGGGGTGACCATCAACAATGTGCTGCCCGGCATGTTCCACACGGCCTTCACCCAGGAGCAGCTGGGTGCCCGGGCGCGGGCCAATGGCACCTCCTACGATGAGGAGGTGGCACGTTTCGCCGCGGATTTTCGCATTGCGGCAGGCCGCTTCGGTGATTCCGAAGACGTGGGGGCGCTGATTGCCTGGCTGTGCAGCCGGCACGCAGGATATATCACCGGCCAGAGCATCGTCATCGATGGCGGAGCAACCCGCTCGACGTTCTAGAAATCCGGGTCCGAGTCGAAATCGAAGGGCAGTTCCTTTGCGGAAGCCCAGCAGCCGTGCACCTGCATGTGCAGCCTGAACGGCAGTTTGACTCGCGCCAGGGTGCCCTGGGCCAGATGCTGCGCGTCGGCGATGACCAGCTCGCTCTTCATGTCCGCGTAGTTGTTGGCGATGCCGATCAGGTAGCCCTCGCCCTCGGGTGCATCCGGCGCGCGCGGCACGAACTGCGGCTCCATGAGCCCGTGGCTGCTGCCGGCCGAGAATTGCTCCACCTGACCGGTGCGGTAGTCGAGCCGAACCCAGGCGTTCGGTGTTTCCCCGCGCGCTTCGCGCAGCGGCACCTGCGGATCGGTGAATAGATTGAAGCTGTAGCGAAACGGCAGAGTCTGGAACCGGTCATCCATGCGGGTGAAACTGGTGGGCTTGAGCTGCGGAAACAGGATCTCCTCCTGCCAGGCCTCATCGCCCGCAGCCGACAGATCGAATGTCCAGCGGCGGATGGTGTTGCGCCGGGCCTCGTCATCGAAGGGGGCGCCGTCCAGGTTCGGGAACTGCGGGTTGAAATTGCCGCGCGCCACGGGCGCATCCAGGATGACCTTGTGCCCCTCGGTGCGCGCATTGGTCACGTGAATGAGCATGGCGCGATCCGGCGGTCCCTTGAACCAGCGGAGGTCCTGCGCCGTGCCATCCCGCGGCAGGATGCCGACCCACGCCGGTACGTTCCGGTCATAGGCCCAGTGATTCAGCCCCTGCTTGAGGCGCTCGAGGCCGGTGACCATGGCGGTGGTCGGCAGGATGATGTGCCGCTGCGTGATGGCGAAGTCATGCATCATCGATACGAGGGGTGCCTTGAGCCAGATCTCGCGCTGCAGGCGGCCGGCGGCATCGAAGAACTGCACGGCCACATCGTCCGTCAGATCGCCCCTCGCCTCGTAGGAGAAGGCGATCATCTCGCCGCTCACCGGATCGATCTTCGGATGGGCGGTGAAGGTCTTGGCTTCGAGTCGGCCCTCGAAGTCGTATTCACCTACGGTCTTGAGCGTATGCGGATCCATCAGCATGGGCGGACTGCTTTCCTTCAGGCAGTACAGTCTTCCCGCATGCACCAGCGGTGTCGTATTGCCCGTGTTCATGGAGACACCGGCGACGCTGGGATCGTTCGTATAGGGGTTGCGGTAGACGCCGAACAGCGCCCGGCGTGCCGCCCGCTCGGCGACGTACCGCGGCGTACGGATATAGCGCGAGCGGAAGTCGACATGCCCGTTGCGGAAGCGGAAACGGTCCACGGCCCCGTCCGCGTTGTAGGCAATGTCGTTGGGCAGGCGCTGCGGATAGCGCCGGTCGATGCAGGTGCGAAAGAAGGACCCCTCGATCTCGGGCGGAATGCGGCCCTCGACCTCGCAGTCATGGATGTCGGCCTCGAAGCGCATCGGGGCGAAGAAGCCCGTGTGGAAGCCGTCCTGGAACAGTAGGGTCATTCCGATTCCCGACCGAATAATCGCTCAGTGTATCGGCATTCGGGATGCAGGCGCCACGGCTGTGGCAAACTGCCGTGGGTCGCCGGCCGCCTCGCGGCCCATCCACCGCTGCGGAGAGCCAATCATGAAGCTGTACCATTTTCCCGCCTCGACCTTCGCGCGGCGGGTGCGTATCGTCCTGCTGGAGAAGGCCATTGCCTGCGAGCTGATCGAAGTGAACCTGCCGGGTGGGGAGCACAAGCAGCCCTGGTATGCGGCGCTCAATCCCTACACCAAGGTTCCGACTCTGGTGGATGGCGATCTGTCCCTGTACGAGTCGGCCGCGATAATGGCGTACCTGGAGGCCACCCATCCCGCACCCGCCCTAGTGCCGCCGGATCTGCGGGGCCGCGCCCTCGTGGACATGCATGTGCGGCTGTGCGATGCCCATCTGGGCCGCTACGCCGGCGCGGTGCTGTTTCCCAAGCGCTTTCTGCCGGAGGACAAATGGGACCGTGCCGCCATGGAGGCGGCGCGCAAGGAGATCGAGCGGCACCTGGCCATCGTCGAGCAGGCGCTGGGCGAGCGGCCCTATCTGGTGGGCAATTCCTTCACCCTGGCGGATGTGGCCTACCTGCCGTTCCTGCACTTCCTGGCCATGCTGGAGGTGCCCGCCGGCCCGAAGGTGAAGGCCTGGGCCGAGCGGCTACTGGCCCGTCCCAGCGCCCAAGCCACCGTGCCGGCGAGATAGGCGACTGCGGCACTGCAGCGAGGCAGGCGGTCTGGCCCGCGCCGCAGCCGATTGCGATTCGCCGGCGCGGACTGCACACTCGCGCGGCACCATTTGGAGCAAGCACAAGGGGGATTCCATGCGAGCGAGCCTTAGAGTCGGAGTGATGACGGCGCTGCTGATCAGCGGCGCCGGAATGGTCCATGCCCAGGATGCGGTGGTCGGCGTCAAGGATGCCGAAGCGCTGTTCCACAGCAAGAATCCGAAATACGAAAAGAACAAGCAGGCGGCCTACCACATCATGAAGGAGCTGCTGCAAGCCAACCATTGGGAGATGGTCGACCGGTGGATCACCGAGCGCTATACCCAGCACAATCCGCAGGCCGCCAACGGGCGCGCCGCGGTGGTGAAGTTCTTCACCGAGGTGCTCAAACGCACGCCGACGGCGATTCCCGACAAACTCGGCACGCCCATCGTCTCGGTGGTTGCCGAAGGCGACTACGTGATCGTCACCCAACCACGGACCATGAAGGATTCCAAGGATCCCGACAAGACCTACACCACCACCTGGTTCGACATGTGGCGCTTCGTCGACGGCAAGGCCGACGAGCACTGGGACCCGGCCACGCGCTAGATCTGCCGCATCGGGAAGGGGGTGAGACGCTGTCCGCCCCCCTCCCTATTCCGACGTAAGGGGGCAGCATGAAGTACGCCGTATGGGTGGTGCGACTGGTGTTCGCGGCCTGGATGATTCCGGCGGGCCTGAACCACTTCGTACCGCTGTTTCCCCAGCCCATGGGCACCAAGCCCCTGAGCCATGAGCTGATCGTGGCGCTGCTGGACAGCCACCTCTTTGATCTCGTCAAGGCCGTGGAGCTCATCGCGGGCCTGAGCGTCCTGACCGGCTTTTACACTCCGCTCTCGCTGCTGCTGTGCATGCCGGTGTCCTTCTGCGTGTTCTTCTGGGATACCCCGCTGGAGGGCTGGAGCTCGCGGGCCGCGATCTACGGCTGCTCCGTGTTGCTGTGTAATGTGCTGCTTTGCCTGGCCCATCTGCCCAGCTATCGCTCGATGTTCACTCTGCGGGTGAGCACGGCCCAGCCGCAGGGGGCCCGGTCATGAGGCCGTACACGCTCGTCGGCCGCCTGATCTTCGGCGCCTGGATGCTGGCCAACGGCGCCAACCACTTCTTCTACCCGCTGTGGAGCCTGCCCAGCGGGCACCAGCCGCTGGCCATCCAGCTGATGTCCGCACTGGTCCATTCCGGACTGCTGGGTGTGGCCATGGCGATACAGCTGGTGAGCGGAGCGCTGCTCCTCACCGGCTTCTTCGTGCCGCTGGCGCTGTGCGTGGTCATGCCGATCTCGACCTGCGCGCTGTTCTGGTCGGTCATCCTGGATCACCAGCCCGCAGGGGCGCTCACCGCGCTCATCGCCTTCGCCCTCAATGGCCTGCTGATGCTGGCCTATCTGCCGTACTACCAGGGTGCCTTGCAGCGGCACGCCCTCACCTTTGGCGAATCAACCGGCGAGTCGAAGTCCTTCAGCCTGGTCTACGTGAATCCCAACGGGCGCAGCGCCCGCGGCCAGTTCATCGCGGCGCTGCTGGTGCTGCTGCTCGTGGCCTGGTTCTATGAATACATCGTCACGGGCCTCACCGCCCATTGGTGCCTGTTCATGCTGGTGTTCCCGGCCCTCATGCTGCATGCCCGGCGCCTGCACGACATGGGGTACAGCGCATGGCTGCTGCTGCTGCCCGGCGTTCTGGGCGTGTCGGCCTTCGGTATCTGGCTCAAGTTTGCCAACTTCGGGGCGCTGCTGAATACCGACATCCCGGTGGCGGCACTCATCGTCAGCGCCGGCTTTGCCCTGTGGGGCTGTGCGGGCAGCGGACAGGCCACAGCCAATCGCTTCGGAACGCCCGCCGCGGCCTGAGGCTCGATTTAGACATCCTGGCGAAAGCGCGCTTCGAGACTATTCGCGAACGGAAAGAGCTGGAAGAAAGGCCGCGCTTCCTTGAGCACGCGCTGGACAGAAGGCCGCAGCACCAGCCGGTCGAAGTAGGCGCAGACCCGCCCGAGGTCGGCGGGGATGGGTTCGATGGCCCGGGCGTAGAACAGCGCGGGCGCAGCGGCGCAATCGGCCAGGCTGAATGCCCGGCCCATCCAGGTGTCGGATTCCAGGTGTGCCTCGAGCAGGCGGTAGGCGGTGAGCAGCGTCGCGCGCTCGCGGGTCAGGTCCAGATTCGTGCTGCGCATTCGGTCGAGCACGATCTGCTGCATGGGACCTTGCACGTGATTGTCGAACACCCGGTCCCAGAAGCGCACTTCCAGGGCCTGGTCGCGATCCGCCGGGATCAGCGGCTGGGCTGCCGGCCAATGCCGATCCAGATACTCGATGATGATCGAACTTTCGCCCAGATCACGGTGGCGCTCAGAGTCGTGAATGGCCGGAAACTTGGCGAACGGCCAGATGGCCGCCAGGGCTGCCCTGTCGGCCGGATCCCCGAGGTCGACGTGCCGCTTCTGGAAGGGGATTCCGGCCTCATACAGGGCGATGAGCACCTTCCAGCAATAGGAGGAAAGCGGGTGATAATAGAGTGTCAGCGACATGGGATGGATCCGTCCTTGGCTTGCGATCCTGAAATGGTTTCACGCCGGTTAAACTATGACAAGATGAGGTGCAAGTGAAGTTGAGGTCGCGCGACGTGAATTGCCCAAAGTTGAGACTCGCCCTGCTGTTGCTGCTGTGCCGGCCGATGTGCGCACTGGCGGACACGGCGCCGGTCACACTCATGCACCGAATCGATGCCGGCGCCTTCGACGCCCGGGGCTGGGCGCTCGCCGAATCCACCAATGGCGGCTTCTCCGTGCAGATGCCCGGTCCCTTCAGCGATTTTTCCGTGCACGGCGATCCGGAAGGCATCGCCGATCATCTTGAGGGCATCGGCGGCAAGGCGCCCAACGGCATCGTCTTCACCGCCCTGAAACTGATCTACAAGAACGCGCAAGTCGCGGCGGCCGAATTCGAAAAATTCAAGGCCGGCGAGGGATTCCCCACTCCCAGGATCAATCCGGTAACCGTCGCGGGCCTGGAGGCCGTGGACATTTCCTATGGCGATGACATGTCCTCGGCCGATGTGCGCGTCATCCACAACGGGCAGAACGTTTACACCCTGACCGTGGAATGGCCCGCCGGCAAGGCCGCCCCCGCGCTCGCCCTGTACCAGCCGTTCATCCAGTCCTTCAGGATCCTGCCCAATTCCGCCCCGCGCGTTGAGGAACCCACCATCTGGCAGCACGATCAGCTGAACCAGACTTTCATGCGCACGATCTCCAAGGACATGTGCATGAAGAAGACCCTCGCCACGCTAAGCCGGGCGGGCTGCGCCACCAAGCAGTGCCTGGTCAATGTGGGCGGTGCCACGGCGGACTGCATCACCTGGGCCGTGGGGGACAAGGCGGAGTTCTGCGCCACCTACCCGGCCCGCTATTCGCAGAGCGCCTGTGACGCAGGCGGCCTGGACGCGAAGCGTTGCGCGCTGCTGGATGAGGTCAGGCGCGGCGTCTGCGCGGCACCAGCGGGCAAGTAGGCCGATGCCCACCCAACAATGAGGAATGCGATGACCACCGTGCAGCAGATTCCCGTGGAGACTATCGACCAGAAGCCCGCGAGCCTCGGCGACTATGCCGGCAAGGTACTGCTGGTGGTGAATACGGCCTCCAAATGCGGCCTGACGCCGCAGTATGAGGGTCTGGAAGCGCTATATACGCGCTTCCGCGACCGGGGCCTGGTGGTGCTGGGGTTTCCCAGCAATGATTTCGCGGGACAGGAGCCGGGCAGCAATGACGAAATCGCCAGTTTCTGTGCCCTCACCTACTCGGTCGACTTCCCGATGTTCTCGAAAGTGAAGGTCGTGGGTCCGCAGAAGCATCCGCTGTATGCCTCGCTGATCGCCGCACAACCCGGCGCGGTGGACAGCGAATCCTTCCGCGAGAAGCTCAAGGGCTTCAACATTTCCCCGAATCCTGCGCCCGAAGTGCTCTGGAATTTCGAAAAATTCCTGGTCTCCCGCGATGGCAGGCCGGTCGCGCGATTTTCACCGGACACGGCACCCAGCGATCCAAAGCTGATCGGCGCCATCGAACGAGAACTGGAGAACGTCAAATGAATCTGCACCTGACCATTGGCCCTCTCGCCGCCCTGATTGCCGGCGTGCTGATTCTGATCGCGCCAAAGCTGCTGAACTACATCGTGGCGGGGTATCTCATCCTCGTGGGTGTGGTGGGTTTGTTCGGTTCGGGCAGTCTGCACTTTCACTAGCCCCGTGCGGCTAGCGGCGGAAACCCCATGAAAACACGCACCCTCGGGAAGAGCGGCCTGCGAGTCTCATCCTTGGGTCTCGGCTGCATGGGGTTGAGCTTTGGCCTGGGACCGGCGGTGGAGAAGAGCCAGGGCGTCGCCCTGATCCGCGCGGCCGCCGATCGCGGGGTTACGTTTTTCGATACCGCCGAAGTGTACGGCCCGTTCACCAACGAAGAGCTGGTGGGTGAGGCCTTGAGTCCCTACCGCGGCAAAGTCGTGATCGCCACCAAGTTCGGTTTCAAGATCAATCCGGACAACGGCAAGATGGAGGGACTGGACAGCAGCCCGGCGCGCATCCGGCAGGTTGCCGAGGATTCCTTGCGACGCCTGCGGGTGGATTCGCTGGACCTCTTCTACCAGCATCGGGTGGATCCGGCCGTGCCCATCGAAGAGGTGGCGGGGGCCGTCCGGGACCTGATCCAGGAGGGTAAGGTCCGGCATTTTGGTCTGTCCGAAGCCGGCGCCGCGACCATCCGCCGGGCGCATGCGGTGCAGCCGGTGACCGCCCTGCAAAGCGAGTATTCGCTGTGGTGGCGGGAGCCCGAGCAGGAGATTCTGCCGGTGCTGGCCGAACTGGGCATCGGGTTCGTGCCTTTCAGTCCCCTGGGCAAGGGTTTTCTGACCGGCGCCATCGACGAGCACACCCAGTTCGATCGCAGTGACTTCCGCAACATCGTGCCGCGCTTCTCGCCGCAGGCGCGACGGGAAAATCAGGCGGTCGTGGAGCTGCTGGCCCGGATTGCCCGCGACAAGCAGGCCACCTCCGCCCAGGTCGCTCTGGCCTGGCTGCTGGCACAACATTCCTGGATCGTTCCGATTCCGGGGACGACCAAGCTGCACCGCCTGGAGGAGAATCTCGGCGGCGCCGAACTTGCCCTGACGGCCCAGGACTTGAGCGAGATCGATCGCGCGATCGCAGCAGTGACCGTGACCGGCGAGCGCTACCCGCCGGAATTCCAGAAACTCGTGGGACGCTGAAGACCGCTAGCGCTGCCGGCGCGGATGCAGGAAGTCCGGCTGCCAGTCCTCCTGGGCGCGCGCGATCACGAAGGCGTGGATGGCCGCCACCTGGTCCGGCGTCAGCAAATCCTTGAAGGAGGCCATGCCCTGGGCCTTGAACTTGCCTCCCAGCACGATGTCGCTGAACTGCGCGTGCAGCTCGGGGGTGAGATGGCGCAGATCCTTCACGTCCTGGCCCACCGCGTTCTGTCCGTGGCATACGGCGCAGTTGGTGCTGAAAAGACCCGCCCCCGCATCCACCAGGGCCTGCGGCTGGGTCTCGGTCGGCGGCTCGGGAATGGAGACGGCCAGCGGCGCCGGCGGCAGCACCACGCCCTTGGCATCCAGCGCAAAGACCAGCAGGCGCGCGGGCGCGACCGAAAAGGCCTTTCCGCCCTCATCCAGGCCGTGCACGATGGCGCTGTTCCAGCCCGCATTCACGGCAATGTACTGGCGGCCATTGACGCTGTAGGAGATGGGCCCGGCCACGGGCACCGAACCCACCGGCAGCTCCCAGAGTTTCTTGCCGTTGTCGGCCCGATAGATGGCGAAGGTGCGATCGATGGTGCCCTGGGCCAGCAGGTTGCCGGCCGTCACCATGGTGCCGCCATTGCCCGGATGCGAATAGGGAATGCGGAAGGCTTCCTTCTGCTTTACCGGATCCCAGGCCAGCATGAATCCCTTGTCGCGCGCCTCCACTTCCTTGTTCAGCTGCTTGCGCAGTTCCGGCTCGTTGCTGTAGGCGGCGCCGAGGGTGCTGCGCCCGAGCTGGAACTTGAATTGTCCGGGCGGCAGCTGGGAGGTCACCGTCCACTGCTCCATCACCGGGATATAGACCAGCCCGGTGAGCGGACTGTAGGACATGGGATTCCAGTTGTGACCCCCGCCCGGTCCGGGCGTCATCAGGTGCGGCTTCTCGGTGACGCGGGCTTCGCGGTCCAGCACCGGCCGGCCGGTCTTCATGTCGATGCTCTGCGCCCAGGTGCTCAACACGTACCCCTTGGCCGAGAGCAGCTTGCCGTTGGCCCGGTCCAGCACGTAGAAGAAGCCGTCCTTGGGCGCGTGCATGATGACCTGGCGCTTCTTGCCGTGCAGCGTGAGCTCGCCCAGCATCAGCGGCGCGGTGCAGTCGTAGTCCCACTCCTCGCCCGGCACTTCCTGGTAGTGCCAGACGTAATGGCCGGTCTTGGCATTCACCGCCACGATGGAACACACGAACAGATTGTCGCCGCCGCCCGGGCTGCGGAAGTCTTCGGGATGCGGCGAGCCGTTGCCGGTGCCGAAGTACACCAGGTCGAGTTTGGGGTCATAGACGATGGTGTCCCAGTCGTTGCCGCCGCCCCCGACCTTCCACCATTCACCGGTCCAGGTCTTGGCAGCCATGGGCATGACCGAGTCCGATGCGGCCCCTTCGGGCATCTTCGAAGGATCCCCGGGGATGATGTAGAACTTCCAGGTCGGCTTGCCGGTTTCCGCGTCGTAGGCGGAGATGTAGCCGCGCGCCCCGAAGTCACCGCCGCCATTGCCGATGACCACCTGGCCGTGGGCGATGCGCGGCGCACCGGTGATCGACAGGGGCTGGCCGGGTTCCAGGGTCTGTGTGGTCCAGACCGGTTTGCCGGTCTTCGCATCCAGCGCGATGATCCGGCCGTCCAGGGCCGCGATGTATATCTTGCCCTTCCAGGCTGCAAGCCCGCGGCTGACCGGGCCGCAGCAGGCCAGTCGACCCCACTCCAGCGGGATCTTCGGATCGTAGGTCCACAGGACGGTGCCGTTGGTGGCGTCGTAGGCGGTGGTGACGTCCCAGGCCGAGATGTTGTACAGCACGCCGTCGATTTCCAGCGGCGTGGCATCCACCCCGCGATAGGTATTGAGCTCCGCATACCAGGCAAGACCCAGCCGATCGGCATTCTGGTCGTTGATCTGCTTTAGGGGGCTGAAGCGTTGCTCGGTCCAGTCGCGGCCGTGGGACATCCACTGCCCCGGATCCTGGTCCGCCGCCGCCAGTCGCTGCTGGTCCACGGCCGCCGGATGGGCCAGCTGCGGCGCCCCCGTGCCGGCACTGTTGCCGGCATTTTGGGCCCGCAGTGCGCTCAGCGCACACACCGTGACCACGACGAACAGGCATCGCTGTGCGAGCTTCATTCTCATCATCCCCCTAGGCCTTTCCCGAATACTGCCATATCCGCCCCGTCCCGTTGAGGCCCTCGCGGGCCCGCGCACGGAGTCCACCGGATGTTCTGCTATTCTGCCGAATGTGGATCGACGGGATTTCATTCAGGCACTGCCGGCGGTCGCGGTCGCGGTCGCGACGGGCCTCGTGGGCCGGGTCAGCGTGGCGGCGGCGCCTTCGCTGGCCGTCACGGACCTGGCCAAGGGTCTGTTCGTCGTCTCCGGCGCCGGCGGCAATGTGACGGTGTTCGAATCCCCGGAGGGCGTGCTGCTGGTGGACGGGGGTTCACCGGAACATTCGGCATCGCTCCTGAAGCTCATCCAGGCGCGCACCGGCGCCGGCAGGATCCACACTCTGTTCAACACCCATTGGCACTGGGACCAGACCGGGTCGAACCGCACGCTGGGTGCGGCCGGCACCCGCATCATCGCGCACGAGAACACCAGGCTGTGGCTGGGCACTGAAGTATTCTCCAAGTGGCAGAATCGGACCTATCCGCCCCTGCCCCGCAATGCCCGACCCAATCAGACCTTCTACACCACCGGTTCGCTGTCATTCGGCGGCGAACACATCGACTATGGCTACCTGCCGCAGGCCCATACCGACGGTGACCTGTACGTGTTCTTCCGCGACGCCAATGTGCTGGTCGCGGGCGACGTGATCGCGGTGGGGTCCTACCCCATCATCGATTATTCAACCAACGGCTGGATCGGCGGACTGCTGGATGCCACCAAGAGCCTCACCAGCCTGGCGGATGCGAAGACCCGGATCGTCCCAGGCATGGGATCGCTGCAGACGCGCGCCGACGTCGAGGCCGAGCGCGACATGCTGTCCGCCATGAAGCAGCGGCTCTCGCAGCTGCTGGCGCAGGGAATGAGCGTGCCGGACATGCTGGCCGCGCTGCCCTCGCGCGAGTTCGACGCCAAGTGGGGAGATCCCGGCCTGTTCATCGCCAATGCCTTCCCCGGGCTCACCCAGCGCGCCCGCGAACTGGGCGTCAACATCGTCTGAATCAGTTGCGCGCGGTGGGCTGCGCGGCGTTGGCCATCAGCTGCCGCAGCAGCGCGGCGGTTTCCGGATGGGCCTCGGCGCTGGCGCGTCCGGAGGCACTGGCACTGCCCATGGCCACATCCGCGGCCGTGCGGCCGCGACCATCCTTGGCCAGCAGGTTGGCGTGACGCTCCGCCAGCGCCTTCACCAGGTCGTTCCAGCCCCAGCTCGCCGCGCCATGCAGCGCCGTCTGGCCATTGCGGTCGGCCGCGTTGATCTCGGCGCCGCCATCCAGCAGCGCCTGCACGGCCGTGACGGCCTGCGCCTGACTCTTGTATCGCCCGCGGGTGTCCAGCGCCGATGAACCCACGCCCGCCGCGGCCAGCAAGGGGCTGATGCCCGTGGCCGTGGGCAGATCCACCTTGGCCCCGTGAGCCAGCAGCAGCTTGATGGCCGGCAGATCCCCGCCTTTGGCGGCGCGCAGCAGCGGCGTCGCGCCCACCGTGAGCAGGGTATCGGCGCCGCGATCATCCCGCAGCGATCGATAGGGCGGGAACAGTTTCAGCTGCAGGTTCGGATTGGCGCCGGCATCCAGCAGCAGCTTGATCAGCTGCAGGCTGCTGGTCTTGTCCAGCGAGGGGCGGTCGGCCCGCCCGCCCACCGGCAGGGAGCCCAGGTCCACAGCCGCATACAGCGCCGAGCGGCCCCAGGTATCCCAGTGGTCGACATCGGCACCGCGCTGGATGAGCAACGCCGCGACGTCGAAATGAAAGTTCAGTATCGACAGCAGCAGCGGACTGACGCCCTCCGGATCTGCCAGGTTGGGGTTGGCGCCGGCCTTGAGCAGTCGCTGCACGCACTCCAGGCACCCTGCCCGCGCCGCATACAGCAGCGGCGTGAAGCCCCCCGCGGGCCGCGCCTGCATGCGCGGCTCGGCGGTGACCTGGCGCGCCCAGTCATTCACCTGCGAGCGCTCATCCACCTTCGCCCCGTGAGCGAGCAACAGGCCGACCATGGCCGGCTGCACTTCGGCAGCCGCCCACATCAGCGCCGTCTGGTTGCGCCACTGCTCGTGCGCATTGACGTTGGCGCCGCGACTGATCAGCAGCTGCGCGGCCGGCAGGTTGCTGGTGCGCGCCAGAATCATCAGTGCGGTCTGGCCATCCGCATTGGCCGACTCGACGCTGGCGCCGGCCGCCAGCAGCGCGCGCAACACGCCGACATCGCCGCGCACCGCGGCCTCCGACATCGGGCTGGCACCATAGTCGTTGTGCACATTGGCATCCGCACCCGCGGCCAGCAGCCGCGCCACCAGATCCGCATCGCCGTGATGAACCGCCCAATGCAGCGCGCTGGTGCCATCTGCCGTGCGCTGGTTCACATCCGGCTTCGCCTGCGCCGCGAGCAACGCCCGGACCCTCGCCGCATCGCCGTCCCGGGCCGCCAGCACCAGCGGAGCCGCCTTCTCGACCGGCTCGACCACGGCCGGCGCTGCCGTATCGGCACGGCTCACCGGCTGCGCGAGCGCCGCCGCGGCGATGGCCAGCGCCATCAGCCATTGCGGTGCCGCAGCGTATCTAGATCTGTGCAATGGCACCGGTGCTGTCGCCTATTTTCTCGATGGACACGCCGGTACGCTGCAGCATGGTCAGCAGCACGTTGGCCAGCGGCGTGCGCTGCTCAAAGTTGATGTGCTGTCCACCCCGGACCTTGCCGCAGGCCCTGCCCAGCAGCGCGGTGGGCAGCGGATACTGGTTGTGCGCGTTGCTGTTGCTCATGTTGCTGCCATACAGCAGCAGGGAATGATCCAGCATGCTGCCATCCCCGTCGGGCATGGCGGCGAGCTTGCCGACGAAGCGGGCGAAGGCCTGGGTGTGGTAGCGCTGGATCTTCGACAACCGCTCCTTCTTGGCCGGATCGTTGCCATGGTGCGAGAGCGCGTGGAAGGCATCGGGCACGCCGATGTGGGTGTAGGTCTGGTCGCTGACCTCGGCGGCCATCATGAAGCTCTGGATGCGGGTGAGATTGCCCTGGTAGGCCAGCGCCATCAGATCGAACATCAGATTCAGGTGCTCATCGAAATTCTCCGAGGTGGCGCCCGGCACCTCCGGCAGCTGCAAGTTTCGCGATGTCGCCCTGCTCGGCGTTGCGGGTGCGCCGCTCGATCTCGCGCACGCTCTCCAGGTAATCGCTCAAGGCCGCCCGGTCCTGCGGGCCCAGTGTGCGGCTCAGGGAATTGGTCTCCGCGGCGATCATGTCCAGGATGCTCACGGTCTGCTGATTCAGGAAGCGGCGCTCCTCCGGGGTATCGCCCGAGCCGAACAGGCGCAGGAACAGCTGCCGCGGATTGCTCTCGATCGGCAGGGGCGTCGAAGGCGTGGAGAACGACAGGGTGCCGGAGTAGGTGCAGCCGAAGCCGCGTTCGCAGGCACTGCCCACGCCATGTCCCTGGGCGGTGGCGACTTCGAGCGAGGGATAGGGGGTCTCCTGCCCGATGTGCTGGGCCGCAATCTGATCGGCGGTCGCGGCCATGTTGGGCGCCAGGGTTTCCTGGGGATGCACGCAGGACAGCCAAGTGGCCGGCACCAGGGCATGCACCGCGCGGCTCTCGCCGGGCTTGTTGCCGATATTGCTCACCACCGTCAGCTGGTCCCGGAAGGGGTTCAGCGGCTCGAGGATGGAACCGAGCGTAAAGTCCGGCGCGATGCTGGTCGGCGTCCACTTCTCCATGACGGCCCCATGGGGGAAGTAGATGAAGCCCAGTCGCGGCTTGGGTGCGGCGGCGGTGGCCGCCAGGGCGGTGGCCGCCGGGATCATGGCATCCAGCAGCGGCAGAGCCAGGGCCACGCCCGCGCCACGCAGCAGCGTGCGCCGCGACAGGGACTTGCGGGTGATGAAGGTCATGGTGAGCTCCGTTGGATCTGGCTGGTCAGCGACGCCTGCTTCAGCTCAAGAGACTGGCGCGGCAGTTCGCGCAGCTGGAAGGCATCGCTGGCCACGATGCCCGCCACGAGGGCCTCGAAGCGATAATGGTCGGCGGCGGCCCGGTGCACGATGGCGCGCACCGTCGGCATGTCCTGGTAGGCCACCGAGCGTCCCAAGGCAAAGGTCATGAGCTTCTCGGTCAGGGTCTGCACGAACTGATCGGGGCGCGCCAGCAGCGCCTTGCGCAGCTGCGCGGGATTGCTGACTCGGGTGCCGTCGGCCAGCTGCCCGCTGGAGTCGATGGGGCTGCCGGCATCCCGGTCCGTGTCGCGCCAGGCGCCCACGACGTCGAAGTTCTCCAGTGCGAATCCCATCGGATCCATCACACCATGGCAGGCATTGCAGGAGGGGTTCTGGCGATGGCGCTCCAGGCGCACGCGCACTGTCTCGGCTTCCTTGCCCGGCTCCGTTTCCTTCAGCGCGCCCACTCCCGGCGGCGGCGAAGTCGGCGGCGTACCGGTGAGGTTCTCCAGTATCCAGGCGCCGCGCAGCACCGGAGCGGTACGGTTGCCATAGGAGGTCGTCATCAGCACCGCGCCCTTGCCCAGCAAGCCAAAACGGTTCGGATCCGTCAGCCGCACTTCGCGGAACTGATCCCCGAGAATATTCGGCACGCCGTACTGCCGGGCCAGGGTCTCATTCAGGTAGGTGCGATCGGAGCCCAGCAATTCCAGCACGCTGCGATCCGAGCGCAGCACGCTGTCCAGGAAGCGCCGCATCTCTTCGCGGAACCCCGCGCGCACATCGGGCGTGAAGTCCGGATACAGCACCGGATCCGGCTCGATGGTGTCTATCTTCGGAATGTTCAGCCACTGGAAGGCGAAATTGCTGACCAGCGAGCCGGAGCGCGGATCCGCCAGCAGCCGCTTGACCTGCGCGTCCAGCACGGTGGGCTCATGCAGCGTCCCGGCGGCGGCAAGATCGAGCAGCTGCCGGTCGGGCCCCTCGCTCCAGATGAAGAAGGCCAGCCGCGAGGCCAGCTCCAGATCGCTCAAGCGGTACACCGAACCCGCACGGGCATCCGCCGGCGCCGGCTCCGCGCGGAACAGGAACTTGGTGCTGGAGAGAATGGCGGTCAGGCCGCTTTCAATGCCGGCGTCGAAATCCCCGACCTGCCGTCCCATGGCATAGAAGCGCATCGGCGGCTCCAGATCCGCCGCCGTGGCGGGCCGCCGGAAGGCCTGAGTGGCGAGGTTCGACAGAATGCGGCGCGCGCAGGGTTCCTCCTCGGCCGGGGCTGCCGGGTGGCAGATGAAGATGCGCCGGCGGCTTTCGGTATCGCCCACGCCCGTGACATTGAAGGGACCGGAGACATCGAAGCCCGGAATGCTGGGGTAACGCTCCATTTCCGGAAGTTCCGCCACCGGCTGCAGGGGGGAGTCGGACTGCGCGAAGGAGCGCTGCACGAAGGCCACCCCGATCTTGTGGGGTCCGGCCTTGATGCGCACCCGGATATGATTGAACCGCGCCTGCAGCTCATCGGCCGCCTCGGCCTGGCGCTGGTCCACCGCCTGCAGGTCCGCGGGCCCGCCCACGGTGCCCTGGAACACGCGCACGTCATCGATCGTGAGGATGGCCGTGTGCGGCGCATCGACCTTGGTCACGTAGCCCGCGCCGCCGAAAAAGAAGTCGCGGATGTTGAAGATATATTCCCCGTCGGCCGGGAAGTAGTGCGTCACCAGCATGCCGCCGCGGGTGCCCAGCGGCAGGCCCTCCTGGTGTTCCAGCTGCAGACCTGCCCCGGCCCGGTAGGCGCGGCTGCTGGGCTTGCCGCTGGCGCGGCCGATCGCCTGGCGGCTGACGTTGCGGGCCGCGGTGATGAACTCATCGAGGAAGGTCGGTGAGGTGCGCAGCACGGCCGCGATGTTGTCGAAGCCATCGCTCGAGACATCATTGGGCAGCGCCGTCGAGGCATCGATGTCCAGTCCCAGGATGCGCCGGATCTCGCGCCCGTACTCGGTGCGGTTCAGCCGGTGCAGCGACACATTGCCGGGATCGGCCGGCGGCGCATGGTCCAGGGAGTTCTCCATGAAGTTCACGAAGGAGTCGATGGCGTGCGCATCCGGCTGCGGGGCATTCGGCGGCGGCATCAGCCGGCCGCGCAGCTTGCGCACCACCTTCTCCCAAACTTCCGCATTGGCGGGAATGTCATCGGTGGGAATGGTGTCGAAGGCGATGCCGCCGGCCCAGTCCTCGGCATTGTGGCACTTGGAACAATGCCCCAGCAGGGCGAAGTTACCGCCCGCATGCGCACCTACCGGCGCGGCGCCGCCCGAATCCGCAACCGCCGCCGTGGCCCCAAGCAGGCTCACGATCCAGGGCAGCAGGCGGAAGGCCAGCTGGCGCAACGGGAAGGTCATGGCCTGCGTGGAATCATTTACTTGAACAGCGAAAGGTCGATGGCCGCCGCCATGGCGCGATAACCGGCATCGCTGCCGTGCAGGTGATCACCCATGTGCAGTCCGTCCCTGATCTGGCTGGGCTTGGCGGGATCGCGCAGCGCCGCATCAAAATCCAGCACCCCGTCGGCCTCATGCGAGGTACGGATCCAGGTATTGACGGCGACGCGGATGGCCTCGCCTTCCGCGGAATAGTAGATGGCACCGGCATAAGGCGTGATGGTGGCCGCAATCACCTTGAGCCCCCGTGCATGGGCGCGCGCGATCAGCTGCCGGTAGCCGGCGATCAGTGACTCGCGCGTGACCTTGGCGCCGGAGAAGGAGGACTTGAAGACCGCGGCCATGGGCCCTTCGAAGTGCCCGTAGGAAATCCCCAGATCATTCACGCCTTCGAAGACAATGACGGTGCGCACGCCCGGCACCGACAGCACATCCCGATCGAATCTCGCCAGGGCGCTCTGGCCGGCGCCGTCGGTCAGCACCTGATTGCCGCTGATGCCCATGTTGACCACGCCCCAGGCGCCCGAACCCCGGTCCAGGGCATCGGCCAGCAGGTCCGGCCAGCGATGATTCGCATCCACCGTCGAGCCGATGCCATCGGAAATGGAATCTCCCAGCACCACCAGCGTCCGCGCGCCCGGCGCAGCCCGCACCTCGACACCGGAAATGAAGGCCCGCAGCTCCACGGTCTGCTTGAGACTGAAGGGCTTGGCCGTGAAGTCGCCTGGATTCGAGACATAGGCGGTCTGCATGCCGGTGCTGTGGCAGGTGCAAGGTCCCGTGGCCTGCGGCAGGTACAGGCTGATCGACAGCGAGCTGAGCGCCTTTACCGGCAGATCGATGGGATCGCTCAGGTACGGCGCCGCAGCCGGCACCGTCGTGCCGGGCTTGCCCGAGAACAGCACCTCGCGCTCAGTGCCGGGGACCGGATTGCCCTTGTCATCCGCCAGCGCGATGCGCGCCCGCCCGATGACCAGGGGCTTGGCGCCGTATTCATTGCTGAAGCGTATCCGCAGCTGCTGCCCGCCGACACTGATGCGCACGACCTGGCGGATGGTCTGGTCCTCGAATCCCGGGGTCGCCGGCAACGGACCTACGGCCTGTGCAGGCGGCAGGGGCGCCGCGCCCCAGGTCTGCACCCAGTCGGCCGCAGGGCTGGCCCCGGCGAGCCCCATCAGGACCACGGCGAGGCCCAGGGAACGGCGGAAGTCCTTCATCGAAAATCTCCGCGAATCAATGCCATAAGAATATCACTCGTCCCCGCCGGATGGCACATTGACTGGACTGGATCCCATCGGCCAGTATCCGCGCACTTTACGGAAAATGACCCTCGACGGAGAGCCTCGGGTGACCATGATTGCTGTGACCGGCGCGACCGGAAAACTCGGGCGCGCGACGCTTCAGCACCTGCTGGCTTGCGGCGTGGCGCCCGAGACGGTCCGAGCGATCGTGCGGGACCTGGCCAAGGCGCATGATCTGGTCGACGCCGGTTTCGATGTGGCCTACGGCAACTACACGGACGCCGCGCTGCTGGAGGCCGCCTTCAGCGGGATCGACAAGCTACTGTTCATTTCCACCAGCGCCCTGGGCGAGGAGCGCATGCTCCAGCACCGCAATGTGGTGAACGCCGCCCGGGGTGCGGGCGTGAAGCACATCGTCTATACCAGCGTGATCAAGCCGGCCGCCGTCGCCTGCTTCGCGGCGTCCCCGGGACATTTCCATACGGAAGCCCTGATTTTGGAGTCGGGGATTCCGTACACCTTCTTTCGCAACAATCTGTATCTGGACATCGTGCCCTTCCTCTTCGGCGGTGCGCTGGCCGCCGGCACCCTGGCTCATTCCGGCGGCGAGGGCCGGATCGGGTTCATCGCCCGTGACGACATCGCCCAGGCGCTGGCCAATGTGCTGACCAGCGAGGGACACCTGAATCACGAGTACCCGATTACGGTGAGCCGCGAGTGCTATGGCCTGCCCGAAATCGCCGCGGAATTGGGCCGCGCGACCGGCAAGACCATTCGCTACCAGCCGCTGAACGGCGCCGAGTTCAAGACCGCTCTGGAGCAGGCGGGTCTGCCGCCGCCGGTGGTGGCCATGTCGGTGGCGCTGGGGGATGCCATGCGCGCCGGCGAGTTCGACTTGAGCTACCCGGTCTTAGAGAAACTGCTCGGGCGTACGCCCATGAACCTGCGGGATTTCCTCGCCGCGAACCTGAAGGGCTGACTTCAGCTCTTGATGAGCCGCAGCGCGTTGGCGCGCTCGGGATCCGCGACCTGCAGCTGCAGCATGTTGATGCTGGATTTCACGGTGTTGACGTGCTCGCACATCAGGAACTCGGCGCGCACGCTCTGACCGGCCTCCAGCGCATCGCAGATGGCATGGTGCTGCATGTGGGCGAAATACAGCGCATCGAACATGGCCTGCAGATCCGTCACGTCAAAGGCGATGGCGCCCGCGCTGGCAAAGGGGATGCAGTCATTGCTGGCCAGGGCGCTGGCGATGATGGGACTGTTGGCTGCCTGCAGCAAGGCGGCGTGAAAGCGGTCATTCATCGCCCCGTAGGCTGCCTCATCGGTGTCGATGAGATGGCGCTTGCGGAAGATCTGGTCGCCCTCTTCCAGGCAGTCACGCAGCTGCTTGAGCAGCCCCGCGGAGGCGCCGCGTTCGGCGATGCGGCGCACCGCGAAACCCTCCAGGACGCCGCGCAGGTCGATGGCATCCAGGATGTCCCCGCGGGTGAAGGTGCGCACCAGGTAGCCACGGGTGCCGGACTCCACCAGCAGGCCCTCCCGGGCCAGCACCGGCAGTGCCTGGCGCACGGGCGTGCGGGACATGCCCAGCAGCTGTGCCAGCATGACTTCCGTGACCCGCTGGCCGGGCTTCAGGCGTCCGCGCAGAATCATTTCCCGCATGCTGACGGTGGCACGGGCCAACTGGGTGTCCATGGGGGGATCCTGCCGCATTGGATCCCAAAAGGTCAATTATTCACATATCCGGCCCCTCGAGCGGTCCCATCTTGACAGGATTGGATCCCAAGTCCCAAGATCGCCGTCCGGCCGACAATGCAGCTTGAGGCGCGAGTCGCGTGTGCGGAGTTTGAAACCCTCACAAATTGCGTGTAGGCGAAGCTTTTTCTTTTAGGATTTCGACGTTTTCAATGAGGTGGGAAATGAGCCAGCAGAACCTGGAAAGTGTGTTGAAGGCAGCCGGTAGTCCGGTGCAGTTGTTGCGCAACTCAAAGATCGGTGCTTACGTCTACCCGGTCGTGCCGAGCGAATACACCAACTGGCGCGACGAGCAGCGCGCCTGGCGCGAGAGCGTCGTGTTGTTCGACCAGACTCACCACATGGCAGAGTTCACGGTCAAGGGTCCCGATGCCCTCAAGCTGATGTCGTACTGCACGATCAACAGCTTCAACAATTTCAGCGTAGGCAAGGCCAAGCAGATGGTGCCGATCAGCTATGACGGTTACGTCATCGGCGACGGCATCCTGTTCTACGAGGACACGGACGAGCTGGTATTCGTCGGCCGCGCGCCCTCTGTGAACTGGCTACAGTTCCAGGCCGAGACCGGCAACTTCAAGGTCGACAGCATCCGTGACGACCGCTCGCCGTCGGCGCCGAAAGGCAAGGCCGTCACCCGCCGCCGCTACCGCTTCCAGATCCAGGGCCCGAACGCCTGGAAAGTGATCGAGAAGCTCAACGGCGGCCCGGTGGTGCCGGAAATCAAGTTCTTCAACTGGAGCCACATCAACCTGGGCGGCCAGAAGGTCAAGGCATTGCGGCACGGCATGGCCGGCGCGCCAGGACTCGAGGTCTGGGGTCCGTACGCGGACTACGACAAGGTCTTCAACACCATCATGGAAGCAGGCCAGGAGTTCGGCATCGCCGCCGTCGGTACGCGTGCGTATTCCTCGAACACCCTGGAGTCCGGCTGGATCCCGTCCCCCCTGCCCGCCGTATACAGCGGCGAGAGCATGAAGAAGTACCGCGAGTGGCTTCCGGCCAACGGATACGAGGCCACCTGCTCGATCGCCGGCAGCTTCGTGTCCGACAAGATCGAGGACTACTACACGACGCCCTACGACCTGGGCTACGGCCCGTTCGTGAAGTTCGACCATGAGTTCGCCGGCCGGGAGGCGCTTGAGAAGCTCTCCAAGCAGCCGCACAAGAACAAGGTGACCTTCGCCTGGAGCGGCGAGGACGTGGCTAAGGTTCTAGCCTCGCTCTTCATTCCCGGAAAGCTGTCGAACAAGTATTTCGATTTTCCCAACTCAAACTACGGCTCGGCCACCTTCGATGCGGTCAAGAAGGGCGGCAAGGTCGTCGGGTACTCGATGTTCGGTGGTTACAGCTTCAACGAGCGCACCGCGCTGTCGTTGGGCGTGGTCAACCCGGACATCAAGATCGGTGAGGAACTGACGCTGATCTGGGGCGAAGCCGACCAGGGTACCGCCAAAGCGACCGTCGAACGTCACCAGCAGACCGAAGTGCGCGTGCAGGTGGCGGCCGTGCCCTACGGTGAGGATGCGCGCAAGAACTATGCATCGGGCTGGCGCACGAAGTAAGCCGACGCTTGAATCAGGCCCGCCGGCCGCAAAGGTCGGCGGGCCTTCTTCATGCCCGGCCGTAGGTCGTGACGATCGCCCCGCGCGTGACTGCATTCAGCGGGGAGGCCAGCTGCAGAATCGTCACGGCGACCTCTGCGACCTTCGGCCATGCACTGAAATCGGCCTTGGGCATGGATTGGCGATTGGCGGGCGTATCCATGATCGAGGGTGCGATGGTGTTCACCAGGATGCCCTCGCGGGCCACCTCTTCGGCCAACGCCACGCTGAACGCCGCAACGCCCGCCTTGGCGGCCGCATAGGCGGTGAGGTTTGCGCCCAGGCGCGGCTCCAGGGCCTGGCGCGCGGCCACATTGACGATGCGCCCGCCGCCGCCCGCGCGCCGGAACGCCGTGACCGCAGCCGCACTGCACAGGCAGGCCGAGACCAGATTCGTCTCAAGCTGTGACATCAGCACGGCCTTACTGCTTTGCGCAATCGGCGCAAAGGCAAAGCCCCCGGCGATGTGAATGGACGCCCAAAGCCCCTCCAGGGCGCCATAGAAGGCGGCGACGGTCGCCTCATCGGCCAGGTCGCGCACCGGCACCAGCGACACACGCGAAGAGTCCCGGTGCGCGAAGCGCTGCGCCTCCTCATCACTGCGATAGGGAACGTGGCACACGGCGCCTGAGGCCAGCAGCGCGCCCACCACCGCGACGCCCAGCGACCCGGTTCCGCCTGTCACCACCACATGTCGGTTGTCGAATTCCACGAAGTTTTCTCCCAATGTCGGCGCCCGCACGCGATGATAGTGCTTCCGGCCCGCCTTAAGGATCCCATCCATGCGCCGAAGTAACGGGAAAATACTGACCACTCATGTAGGCGCACTGCCCGCACCCGTGGAGGTCTGGTCCAATCCCGGCGCGGATCTGCCCCGGCTGCGCGCGGAAGTCGCCAGGGTCGTCCAGTTCCAGCGCAGCGCTGGCATCGACATCATCAACGAGGGAGAACTCACCAAGGGCGGCAACTGGGTGACCTTCATCAATGACCGGCTCACCGGCTTCGAAGAGCGCCCCACCGGCGCCCTGGTCTCACTGCTCACGCAGAGCGAGGACTGGCAGGCGTTTGGGGATTTCTACGCCGCGGCCACGGCGGGCGGCACGCTGTTCGAGCAGACCCGAACCGCCCAGAGCCAGGTTCGAACCGCGGAGCATGTCTGCACCGCGCCGATCAGCTACGTCGGTGAGGCGGCGCTGCAGCGCGAAATCGACACGCTGCGGGGCGCACTGGGGGCACAGGATCGGGCCGATGCCTTTCTGACTTCGACCGCGCCGGCCAGCATCGAGGCGGGCCGCCTGAACGAGTACTACCGCACGTCCGAGGACTTCGTGGTCGCGATCGCCGAAGCGCTGCGCGTGGAATACGAAATGATCGTGGCCGCCGGATTCATCCTGCAGGTGGATGATGCCTGGCTCGCGGCGCTGTGGGACCGGATTGGCCACTCGATGGGGCTTGCGGCCTACCAGCGCTTCTGCCTGCTGCGCGTCGAGGCGCTGAACCACGCCCTGCGGAACATTCCGGAGGAGAAGGTGCGCTATCACCTGTGCTGGGGCAGTTGGCATGGCCCGCATGCCTCGGACATTCCGCTCGCCGACATGATCGAAGTGCTGCTGCGAGTAAAAGCGCAGACGTATCTGTTCGAGGCCGCCAACGTCCGCCACGAGCACGAATACCGGATCTGGGACAGCGTCCGCCTGCCCGAGGGCAAGATCCTGGCACCCGGCGTGGTCAGTCACGCCACCACCCTCATCGAGCATCCGGATCTGGTGGCCGAGCGCATCCTGCGCTTCACCAAACGTGTCGGCGCCGAGAATGTGATCGCCTCCACCGACTGCGGCCTGGGCCTGCGCTGTCACCCGCAGATCGCCTGGGCGAAACTCAACGCCCTGGCCGAAGGGGCCCGGCGGGCCTCGGCGCAGCGCGACAGGCCGGATTAGATCGCCCCGATCCGAATGCTCGCGTTGGTGGTGCCGATCGACAGTTCCGGGCCGCCTCCGTTCAGGGTGCCGCGAAGCTCCGTGCGGTCATCGTAACCCTGGGTCGTCACCGGCAGGTCCAGCCTGATGCGGCCATTGTTGGTGTCGACCGCGATGTTGGCCTTCAGATCGGCGGGCACGGAGAGGTCCACATGGCCATTGGTGGTATGGATGCGCCAGTCGGAGGCCATGCGCGATCCGGATTCGGCCCGGGCGATGACCCCGCCGTTGGTGGAGCTGATGGTGAGGGCTTCGAAACGACCCTCGACGCGCACGCCGCCGTTGGTGGTGGACAGCTCGCTTCGGCCGTCGAGGTGGCTGGCGGTGATGGGGCCATTGGTGGTGCGCACGTTCATATCGCCCTTGAGCGCATCCAGTTCGACGGCGCCGTTGGTGGAGCCGATTGAAATGGTCCCGGAAAGTTCCCGGGCGTTGACCTTGCCGTTGCGGGTCTGGATGGAGATATTGCCGTTCACCGAAGACACTTCGATCGCGCCATTGGTGGTCTGCAGCTGCAGGTCCGAATCCCGGGGCATGCGGACTTCGATGTCGAGCCGGTGGCTGCCGTAGCGTCCCCACCCCCACCATCCCCACCAACTGTCATGCCCGGACTCATCCTCGGCCAGCGCCCGCAGCGCCACGAGATTGCCCTGCTGATGCGATTCGATCGGCGCCGCGGAGGCCCAGTCCCGCTTGTCGTAGGTCACGTCGAATTCGACCTTGCTGCCGCTCGCGGGTAAGACACGCACCGAGCCCCAGCGGGCCTGCACCTGCACATTGGCGCGGCCGTTGACCGCGTAGGACTTGAAGTACTCCTCGGCATGCGCGCAACCGGTGATCATCGCGCCCAGCACCAGCGCGTAGGCGAGCGGGAAACGGACCAGCAGGGTGGAACGGGTCGTCATGATGGGCTCCTCTTCAAGATCGCAATCGGCCGCAGACTTGTGTCCCAGAACACGGCAGCCGGAGAAAAGTTGCGTGGCCCGCGCGGGTGAATCGTGTGACGGGTAAGATAGTTGACAGGTCATCGGCCGCAGGGGGAAGGCAAATGCATGTTCTGAAACGAATTCTAGTCGCACTGGCGCTGCTGGGCATCCTCCCGCAGGCCGCCGTTGCCGCGTCGCACAAGGCGGCCGAGAGCTGGGTCGGGGTCTGGGGCTATGTGGTGGCGCCCGGCCCGGCGCCCGCGCCCTTCGTACCGCCGGCCCCGGTGGTCACGCCGCTGGGTGCGCTGGTCCCGTCCCCCGCACCGCCGCCGCCGCGAGTCTTTCCGCCCCCGCTGCTGGAGAATCCCGGCAACGTGCCGGTGGATGTGATCACCACCGAGATCCGCAACACCACCGTGCGCCAGCTGGTGCGCGTGTCGGCCGATGGGCTGCGCCTGCGACTGCGCCTCTCCAACGAGGATGGCAACGATCCGCTGCAGTTGGGCGCCGTGCACGTGGGCCTGGCCGCGGCCGATGGGGTGGTCGTGGCCGGCAGCGACCGCGCCGTGTCCTTTCATGGCCAGTCGGGAGTGGTGATTCCGGCCGGCGCGCCGACCTTGAGCGATGCCATCGACCTGCCCACCAAGGCCCTCGATCGGGTGTACATCTCCATCCAGATACCCGGTCCCCTGGGGCTGCGCGCCGCGCGCAGCCTGTTCCAGTACGTCGCGGGAACCCCCGGTGACTTCACGGCCTCCCCGGCGCTGCCGGGCGTGCGCCTGATGCGCGTGCCGGTACTGGTGACGCTGGTGGAATCGCAGACCACCGCGCCCACCAATGTGGTCGTGACCTTGGGTGACTCCATCACCGAAGGGGCGGCCTCCACGGCCAATGCCTTCCGCAGCTGGCCGGATCGGCTGGCCGAGCGGGCCGCGGGACATCACTGGGCCGTCGTCAATGCCGGCATCAGCGGCAACCGCCTGCTGCGCTATGGCGCCGGTCCCAGCGCCCTGGCGAGGCTGGATCGGGACGTGCTGAGCGTGCCGGGCATCAAGGCCATCATCCTGATGGAAGGCATCAACGACATCGGTCGCGGGCTGGGTGCGGCCAATTCCACCGAACCGGTGACGGCCGAGGCCCTGGAGGCCGCGGACGAACAGATCATCGCGCGGGCCCATGAGCACGGCATCCGGGTGATCGGCGCCACGCTGACGCCCTATGAAGGAGCCTCGTACGCCTCACCGGCCGGCGAGGCGGTGCGCACGGCGCTCAATAACTGGATCAGGACCGGCGGCGCATTCGATGCCGTCGTCGACTTCGCGCCCGTGGTCGCCGATTCCGCCAATCCGCTCACCTTCGGCAAGGCCTACAACGACCGGGATCATCTGCATCCGAATGACGCCGGCTACAAGGCCATGGGCGATGCCGTGGATCTGAGCGTCCTGGGCAAGTAGTCCGGAGCTAGCGGTTGGCCGCGGTGCGCAGCGCCTCGTTGACGGCCTCGACGAGGGCGCGCATGCCGCCGCTCACGTCCTGCACGACACCGTTGACGAAGAATCCGGGCGTCGCGCGCAGGTGGCTGCGGGTGCCGCCGGCCTGATGCTCGCGCACCCGCTGGCGGTAGATCTCATCGTCGAGGTCGGCGCGAAAGCGCGGCATGTCCAGGCTCAGTTTTTCCGCGTAGGCGTCCAGGTAGCGTCGCGCCAGGTGCGCCGGATTGCTCAGCAGCAGGTCATGCATGGGCCAGAACTTTCCCTGCGCGGCCGCGGCCTCCGCCGCCTGCGCCGCCATCAGCGCATGCGGATGGGAATCCTCCAGCGGAAAGTGCCGGAACGCGAACACCAGGTTCGCCGAGTGGCTCTGCAGCAGCTGCTGCACCGCAGGTTCCACGGCGTGGCAGATCGGACATTCGAAGTCGCCGTATTCCACCAGCTGCACCGGGGCATGGGGGGAGCCGATCAGATGATCGGTCGCGGCAAGCGGCTCGGCGAGTGACACGGGTTTTCTGGTCGACATGGTGGGCCCTCGTTGGCACCCCATCTTATCGGATGCGCCCCGCCCTGACGTGCCTTCGGGCAGGACTCCTACAGGCGCCCGCGCCTGGATATCCGAGACTTGCCCGCATGGCGACCGAGGTCGACCCCCTGTCAAAGCTGAAAGACCGGAGTCAACGATATGGGCGTGAACAAGGACCAAGTGGAAGGCCGCATCAAGGAAGTGGGCAGTAGCGGCCAGCAGGCCAAAGGCCTTGGCAAGCAGGTCACAGGCGCCGCACAGGCCCAGTTCGGCGACGCCCGCAAGACGCTGAAGGACCACCTGAAGGACGCCAACAAGCGCCCCTGACCGTCGCGCCGGTCCTCGTCCACGCATTGCAGGTGAACGGGGACTGGCAAGGGCTGCATAATGCCTCTTCAGATCGGCGCCGAAGCCGACAACGAGGGGGCCGTGATGATGCGATTCATGAGCGCGTGGGTTCTGGCCGCTTGCGGCGCCTTGCTGGCCGCCTCCCCTCCTGCCAGGGCGCAGCTGCTGCCCGGCGAGCGGGCAGCCGTGGTCACGGAAATTCCCGGGGTCATCAGCGCCACCGCCAACTGGGAGCTGGTCTGGGCGGACTTCAAGACGGCGGACGGTCTGGTGGGCACGGCCGATGGCGGCGTGCTGTTCGCCCAGGAACAAAGCGACACCCTGCGCAAGCTGGACGTGAACAACCATGAATCGGTGTACCTGACCGACACCCATGGGGCCGGCGCCGTGTCGATCGATGCGCAGGGCCGGGTGTACGTCGTGCAGCGCACCTGCACGGATCCGGGCCGACCGTTCAGCAGCGCCTGCCAGGAACTCACGCGCCTCAGTATTGTGGCCCCGGAGCAGCGCTTGCTGGCCAACAGCTTCGGCGACGGCCGGCCGCTGGGTCGCCTGAACGATCTGATCGCGGACGGCAAGGGCGGCGCCTATTTCACGGTCGGCGGCCTGTACTACGTGAACGCCCAGGGCGTGGTCAGCACGGTGGCGGACCAGGACATCCGCACCAATGGACTGATGCTCAGCACCGATGGCCGCATCCTTTACGTCACCAACGGCACCACCGTACTCGCCTTCGATGTGCAGCCGGACGGCAGCGCGCGCAACCGCCGTGAGTTTGCCCAGCTCGCCGGCGACACCGGCGCCGATGGCATGGCCATCGATGCCGCAGGCCGGATCTACGTCACCGCGGCGCACGGCGTGCACGTGGTGAGTCCGCAGGGCGTGCATCTCGGCCTCATTCCGACACCCCGGGTGCCGATCTCGCTGGCCTTCGCCGGGCCGCGCAAACGCACGCTCTATGTGGCGCAGATGGGCGCCGTGGGGCCCGATGGCAAGCCTTGGGCGACGCCCACCGGCGTGCGCAATACCGCCATGACCATCTATCGGATCGAGATGCTCAGCGAGGGTTTCAAGGGGCGACCCAAGTGAGCGCCCCGCGAGGCTGACCGCCATGCGGCGCGTGCTGCTGCAGCTGCACCGGTGGGTGGGACTCGCCTCCGGCCTGTACATCCTCATCATCTGCCTGTCCGGCTGCCTGATCGTGTTCCGGCGCGAGCTGGACCGAACGCTGTGTCCGGGCGACATCGTCGTGACGCCCTCGGGCCGCCACATCAGGACCGTGTGCGAGCCGACCTTCGTCAGCAGGCTGGCGGAATTTCACGATCACTTGAGTCTCGGCAGAAGCGGCCTGCTGTTCAACGGGCTGGGCGCGCTCGTGGTCATGCTCATGTGCCTGAGCGGCGCCATCCTCTGGTGGCCGGGCCCCACGCGCTGGTGGCGCAGTCTGCTGCTGCACCCTGGCGTGAGTCCGCGCCGCCTGCTGCGCGACTTGCACACCGTGCCGGGCATGTGGCTGCTGCCCCTGATCCTGCTGTGGTGCGTGACCGGCCTTTACTTCGCCTATCCGGCCCTCTTCAATGACCTGACCGATGACGCCATTGCCTGGGTGGTGCGCCTGCACTTCGGACGCGCCTTTGGAACCCCGGTCGAAACGCTATGGGTGATCCTGGGTCTGGCGCCCGCCGGCCTGGTCGTCACCGGGGTGCTCATGTGGCTCCCAAGATCGACAGCAGATGGCCGTAAGCGCGCGGATCCGTCACTGCCACAAACGCCAGCCCGGTCATCGCCCCGCTTAGGTGGGCGTCATGATTGACCCGACCGGTCGAATGGCGCGACTGATAGAGGCTGTACGCGAGATACAGCAGCGCAAACACCGGCGCGGGAATCGGCACCGGCAGCGGCAGGATGTACAAACTGCTGGTCGGGAAATAGACAATGGCCGCAAACAGCACCGCGCTGACTGCTCCGGATGCCCCCAGCGAGGCGTAGTCGGGGTCGTTGCGATGCCGGTAGTAGGTGCCGAGATTGCCCAGCAGCAGTCCCAGCGTATACAGCAGCACGAAGGCCGCCGTGCCGATGCGCCGTTCGAGCGCAAAGGCGAAGAACCAGAAGCTGAGCAGATTCAGCAGCAGGTGGCTCAGGCTGGCATGCACGAAGCCGCTGCTGAGCAACCGCCAGTATTCCGCGTTCCTGACCAGCCGGTAGGGACGAAACACCGCCAGGCCTATGATGCCCGGCGCCACGAACAGTCCGAGCAGACTGATGGCCGCGGTGCTGACCAGCAGCAGCATGGCGCCGGGGGCTTCCTGCGCGAAATCCATCATGTTCAGCGGCCGTGTCGGATCGGATCACCAGCATAGCGACAAACGACCGGATCGGTGAGCCACCACTGCCGGCGCCGCGGCGGGGCCAGTCGCCATTGCAGGAAGCAGGCGCAGGCAGCGCTGTAATCCGTCGCGCCACCTGCGCCGGCCGGCAAGGCCGGCCAGCTGCTGTCGCTGGCCGCCGAGATTGCCGTGAGTGAGGCCTGGTATGACTTTCCCATCGAGAGGCATGTCCCGCTCAGATCACCTGCGGCAGGTACGCCTCGCGTTCGATCGCCACGAGCAGCGCGACGAGCAACAGGCAGTAGCCGATTGCGAGGTAAAGGGCTATCGGTCCTGCGCGCAGGAGGCTCTCAATTGTTCGCCGTCAAGGGATCGATGATCTGCGGCACCTCGGTGATCTTCGCCACCGGAATGCCGCTCATCTCCGAGTGCTTGCGGATTACATCCTCGCTGGCGGCCAGGTAGATGCAGAAGGTCTTGTTGCCGGCGACGTAGCTGTGCTGCCACTGCACGTCGCCGCTCAGCTTCTCGATCGCACGATTGGACGCACGCGCGGCGCCGCACAATTCCACCACCGACATGCCGCCGATTCCCGGGATGTCACGTTCAATCAGATATCGCTTCAAGTGAGCCATGGGTCTTCCTCCGTTGTCGTTGGGCGCCATTCTCAGGCGACCCATGCATTGAGCCAAGCTAAATATTCTTGATTGCAGTAAAGACCCACTTTAGTATTAGACCATGTTCGTCCTGACCCATCTGAAGTCCCTGCAGGCCCTGCAGCTGGCGCTGCGCTGTGGTTCGCTCAAGGGCGCCGCACAGCTGCTGGCCATCACACCGGCAGCCGTCGGCCAGCGGGTGAAGGCGCTGGAGGATTACCTGGGGATGGAACTGGTCGTGCGCGGCCGCTCGGGGCTGCAGCCGACGGCGGCCTTTGCGCAGGCTCTCACCCATCTGGATAGTGGCTTTCGTGAACTGGAAGCCGTGGCCGACATCCTCGACATGCAGCGCGGCCACGAGATCCACATCGCCGCAGTGCCCGATTTCGCCGAACTGTGGCTGCAGCCGCGGCTGGACCGCTTCAAGGCGCTGCATCCGAACATCCGCTTCTCGGTCAACGGCGAGGGTGAAGCGGGAATCAGGATCGCGCCGATGGATTGCGAAATCAGCTTCGGGCCGCGGCGCCCCGCCAGCAGCACGGATGTCGTGTTGTTCCCGGACTTCGTGTTGCCCATCGCCTCCCCCGAAATCGCCCAGCGGTTCCTGAAACTCTCCAGGCGCGAGCGCCTGGAGGGATTTCCGCTGCTGCATCTGGATTTCTACAAGAATGATCCGGCGGTGCCCAACTGGACGGCCTGGATCAGGCGCCGGCGGCTGCGGCGAACCGCCCCGGAGCGTGGCATCCGCTTTCAGCGCACCAGCCGTGCGCTCGAGGCGGTACTCGCCAACGCGGGTCTGACCTTGAGCGGCCTGGCGCTGATCGCGGATATCGTGGACGAGGGCGCGGTGTCCATGCCGTTCTCAATGGCTGCCGGGACCTGGACCAGCCATGCGTTCCAGGCGCGCATCCGCAGCGATGCACTGGTGCGCCCACAGGTGCGGCAGTTCAAGGAATGGCTGCTGAAGGAAGGCGCACAGACCCACCAATGGCTGGTGGAACAGGCCGGTACCGGCAGGCGTTCTACAAGGCGCGCTTGACGCTCGCCAGCAGGTCCGCGGGACTGAAGGGTTTGACCAGCCAGCCGGTGACTCCGGCCTCCTTCGCCTGCCGCTTCAGCTCCGGATTCGACTCCGTGGTCAGCAGCAGGATCGGAATGCCCTGGTACTCGGGCAGGGCGCGCAGCTCGCGGGCCAGCGCGATGCCGTCCATGCGCGGCATGTTCACGTCGGTCAGGACCAGATCGGCGCTGTGGCCCTTCGCATATTCCAGCGCTTCGACCCCATCGGCCGCCTGAGCAATGTCGTAGCCGGCGCCGGCCAGCGTTCCGCGCACCAGTTGCCGCATCGAGGGGGAATCGTCTACGGCAAGAATCCGGCTCGGCATCAACTTTGCTCCCTGTTTTTGGGCCCTTACATGCCCCGCTCGGGCAGCTGCGGCCACTGTAAGCGCGCGCTGTCGGCGGCGACAGTGCCTACTCGACGTTGTGGAATCCAGTTCTCACCATAATCTGCGGCACTTGTGACCCATTGCCCACTGGAGGGCCCGTTTTTGATTAACGTTTGGTCACCCGAATGTCACGCAGCGCGTGGGGATGGGAGGCCGATTGATTGGTCCGTGGCGGAAGCAGAACAGCAGTGGCTGGCGCGCCGCATTGGTGCCTGCCGAACAGGAGACCGGGCTCGCCTTTGTGTGCAAGCGCAAGGGCGAACGCCCGCTGCTGCAGCATTGCGGCACCTATCCTGCCATTGAGATCAAGGCCGAGCATGTCCTGTCGGCCATGATCAGCGGCCGGCAGCTGGCGCGCGCGCCGGTGAGCGCCGTCGCGGCGCCGGATGACTACCAGCTGATGCAGGTGGAGGCGCCCCAGGTCGCAGCCGCCGAGATGCGCGCGGCCATCCGCTGGAAGGTGCGCGACCTCATCAGCTTCCCGCTCGATGAGGCCGTGATCGACATCTTCGATCTGCCTGATCCGGCTCGCAAGACCCAGAACAAGATGGTTTTCGCCCTCGCGGCCCGTAGCGCCGCGGTGCAACGGCTCGCCGCCCTGGTGGCGCCACGGGCGCGCGGCTTTGACGTCATCGACATTCCGGAACTGTGCCTGCGCAACTTGAGTGCGCTGCTGCCGCAGGATGAGGCAGGCGTGGCCTTCCTGGCATTCGGCCATGATTTCGCGCATCTGCTGATCACCTGCCGCGGCACCCTGCACGTCATGCGACGCATCGATCTGAGCCGCGCCCGCAGCGCCGCCGACGTGCTGGACCTGGAGGCCGCGCCGCAGTTTGATGTCGGTGGGCTGGCCCTGGAACTGCAGCGCTCGCTCGACTACTACGAAAACGTATACGACCAGCCGCCGATCGCGGAGCTGGTGCTGGCGCCGGCAGATGATCGGGTCCGGGCGCTCGCCACGGCCCTGGCGCGCGAGACCAGCGTGAACATCTCGCTGTTCGAACCGGAGCGGCTGTTCGAGGTCGCCGACGGCGTCGAGATCGACACCCGCTGGAACGCCCTGATCGCCCTGGGTGCGGCGCTGCGCCCCGACCAGGCGGACGCTTGATCATGCGCCAGCAAATCAATCTGTATCAGCCCATCTTCCGCCCGCAGCGCCGGCCCTTCGCGGCCGGCACGGGCCTGCTGAGCCTGGCGCTGGTCGGCCTGGCATTGCTGGCGACCTGGGGCTATGGACTCATGCGCGTGACACACCTGGGAGATGAGCTGGTCAAACTGCGTGCGCAGCAGCAGCAGCTGCTGCAGATCGCCGCGCTCGGGGGTACCGCGCACGCCCGGCGCCAGTCCCCGGAAGATCTCCAGGCCCGGGCCGACCGCCTGCTCCTCGACCTGAAACAGCGGCAACAGGCGCTCGAGGTGCTGCGCTCCGGCGCCGCCGGCGACACCGGCGGCTTCGCCCACCGCCTCGAGGCGCTGGCGCACCGCCACGTGGATGGCCTGTGGCTGGACCAGATCGTGCTCGGCGCCGGCGCCGGCGTGGCGAGCCTGAGCGGACGTACCCTGGATCCGCAGCTCGTGCCGGTCTATCTGCAGGCGCTGACGGCCGAAGCCGCGCTGTCCGGCACGCGCTTCGAGCAGTTCCGGATTGAAGCGGCACCGGCCGTGGCCGCAGACGGCGAGACCTCCTCCGCTCCGGCGCCGGCCAAGCGGCCGCCCGTCCTGCGCTTCCAGGCCCAGACGGGTGCCGAGCCGGCCGCGCCGGCCAAGAGCAGCTCATGAGCATCGGCGCGCTATTTGAGACCTCCGCGGCCCGCTTTGACCGCCTGAGTCTGCGTGAGCGGCTGTTGATCCTGGCGGCCGCGCTGGCGCTGCTGGTCGGACTCTGGAACGTGTTGTTGCTGGCGCCGCTGGAGGCCCGGCGGCATGCCCTGAGCAGCGAGGTCGACTCGCTGCAGGCGGGCATCAGCGCGACTTCCACGGCCCTGCAGACTTCCGTGAACGCCGATCCCGCGCACCACGCCCAGGCGCAGATCGAACGCACGCAGCACGACATCGATGCGCTGGATAGGCAACTGCAGTCCGCGGCCGTGGGATTGCTGCCGCCGGACCGCATGGTGAGCGTCCTGCAGGACGTGCTGCGCGAGCGCCGCGACGTGCGACTGATGAGCCTGCGTACCGAAGCCCCCGCCTCCTTGCTGCAGGGAACCTCCGACCAGGGCGGCCCGTACGTGCACCCGGTGGAGCTGGTGCTGCGGGGACGCTATCTGGACATCCTCGACTATCTGCGGGCGCTGGAAGCGCTGCACTGGCGTCTGTACTGGAAGAGCCTGGAACTGGACAACTCGGCGTATCCCATCGACCGGGTGCGCATCGAGATCGGCACCATCAGTCTGGACCGTGCCTGGCTGGGAATCTGAACCGATGCGCAAGATCCTCTTTCCCGCCCTGCTCCTGATCGCCGCCCTCGGCGGCCTTGCCGAGCGGGCAGCCGCTGATGCACCGGTGCTCATCGATCCCACCCGCCCCAGCGATGCGCACGGCGAGCGCGCCGTGGCGGGCTGGCCGCAGCTGCGCCTGCAGGGAATCCTGCACCGTGACAATGACAACCTCGCCATCATCGACGGCCGGGTGGTTCATCGCGGCGATCACTTCAATGACGTGCTGATCGGGGAAATCGGCACCGATGCCGTGCACTACCAGCGCGGCGGGCATGACCTCATCGCCTATCTGGCGAAATCGACTCTCCAGGTGCGTCGCCTCAGTGCACCTTCAAAGGACTCTCCATGACTCGCTCCAAATGGGCTCTGGCCGCAGGCCTCCTGATGGCGGCCGCCGCACATGCGGACTCCGACCCGCATTTCGACGTCACCGTGACCGATGCGCCGGCGCAGGCCTTCTTCCAGGGCCTGGGCGAAGGTACCCCCTACAACATCATGGTCCAGCCGGACGTGACCGGGCCGATCTCCCTGAAGCTCAAGCACGTGACGCTCGAGCAGGCCCTGGGCGCCGCACGCGACGTGTATGGCTACGACTATCGGCGCACGGCGACCGGCTACCTGGTGCTGCCGGCGACCATCCAGACGCGCATCTTCTACGTGAATTACCTGGATTTCGAGCGCTCCGGCACGTCCAAGACGCGCATCAGCTCCGGCCAGGTCAGCCAGGAGGAGAACTCCCAGTACAACAGTTCCACCACCACCGGCGGCGCGATCACCGCGCCCATTGCGCAGCGCGACCAGAACGGCAAGACGGTGCTAGATCCGAACAGCACGGCCGTGGTCACGACCAGCAATTCGGATTTCTGGGGCGGCCTGGAGAAGGATCTGAAGACCATCGTCGGCTCGCAGCCCGGCCGCAGCCTCCTCATCAATCGCCAGTCGGGCATCGTCATGGTCCGGGCGATGCCGCGTGAGCTGCGCAACGTCGAGACCTACCTGAAGAACACCACCGAGACCGTCAGCCGGCAGGTGATACTGGAGGCGCGCATCGTCGAGGTGCAGTTGAATCATGCCTACCAGGCCGGCATCAACTGGACCAAGCTGTCGCAGACCGGCGGTGCGAATCTGTTCCTGGGCCAATCGGCGCCACCGGGCGGCTTCAGCGCCAATCCGCTCACTCCGCAGGGCAATACCGTGAGCGTCACGCCCGGTAACATCATCAACGGCTTCATGCAAAGCACGCTCGGCGGCGCCTTCACCGTCGCCGCCAACTTCTCCGATTTCAACGCCTTCATCGAGCTGCTGAGCACCCAGGGCCAGACCCGCGTGCTGTCCAGCCCACGAGTCTCGACGCTGCAGAACCAGAAGGCCATCATCAAGGCCGGATCCGACCAGTTCTTCGTCACCGGCGTGACCAGCAACACCGTCACATCCACCGCCACCTCCACCAGCAACAATGTCCAGCTCACGCCGTTCTTTTCCGGCGTGGCCCTGGATGTGACCCCGCAGATCGACGCGGACGGCAATGTGACGCTGCACGTGCACCCGACCGTCAGTGAGGTGACCGACCAGGTCACGACGCTGAACGTGCAGGGCACGACCGACGTACTGCCGCTGGCGCTCAGCCAGGTGCGCGAGTCCGACAGCATCGTGCGGGCACACAGCGGTCAGCTGATCGTCATCGGCGGGTTGATGCGCGAGAGCCGCGACAACACCAACTACCGAACGCCGATCCTGGGTGACATACCCTACCTGGGCAAGCTGTTCCGCAGCGAGCAGAAGCAGTCGACGACTTCGGAGCTGGTGATCCTGCTGCGACCCCTGGTGGTCACGGACTCGGACTGGCCGGCACTGGTGAAGGAACCCACCGACCGCGCCGAGGAACTGCGGCGCCAGGGTGATCTGAAGTAATCCCATGAACGAGCCGGCACGACGCAAGAAACTACGCCTGGGCGACCTGCTGGTCGATCAGCAGGCCATCACGGCCGAGCAGCTGCAGCTGGCCCTGGTCGAGCAGCGCCGCTCGGGCCGGCGCCTGGGCCGCGTGCTGGCGGATCTGAAGTTCCTGTCCGAAGACAAGGTGCACCAGGTGCTCGCGGAGCATCTGCAGGTGCCCTTCGTCGATGTCCGCCAGGTCACCTTCGCCCCCGCCACGGTACGGCTGCTGCCGGAGGCGCTGGCACGTCGCCACCGGGCGCTGGTCCTGCAGGCCGACCAGCGCGGCCTGATGGTCGGCATGGCAGACCCCACGGACCTGGTGGCCTACGATGACTTGAGCGCCCGTCTCAAGCAGCCGCTGCGCATCGCCCTAATCCGCGAAGAAGATCTCATCCGCACCATCGACGTCGTCTATCGGCATACCGATGAGATCGCCTCCATCGCGCAGGAAGTCCGCGATGACATGCGCGAGGGCGACATCGACATCGAGCAGCTGGCCACCGACGAAGGCGCGCCCGACGCGCCGGTCATCCGGCTGATCCAGTCGATGTTCCAGGACGCCGTGCAGGTGCGGGCCTCCGACCTGCATATCGAGCCGGGCGAGAACTCGCTGCGCGTTCGCCAAAGGGTGGACGGCAATCTGCACGAACAGAGCATCGACGGACACCGGGTCTCCGGCGCCCTGGTGACCCGCCTGAAGCTGCTCAGCGGGCTGGACATTGCCGAGAAGCGTCTCCCCCAGGACGGACGCTTCTCCGTGAAGGTCGGCAGCAAGTCGCTCGATGTGCGCCTGTCCACCATGCCCACGCAGTTCGGCGAGTCGGTGGTGCTGCGGCTGCTGGACCAGTCGGCGAACCTGATGACCATGGACCAGCTGGGCATGCCGCCGCAGATGCTCAAGCAGTTCCAGGGCCTGATCACCCGCAATGCCGGCATGGTGCTGGTCACCGGCCCCACCGGCAGCGGCAAGACCACCACGCTGTACTCGGCGCTCAACCATCTGAATTCGGCCGACACCAAGATCATCACCGTCGAGGATCCGGTCGAGTACCGGGTGGACCGCATCAACCAGGTGCAGGTACACCCGAAAATCGGGCTGGATTTCGCACGGGTGCTGCGCACCGCGCTGCGGCACGATCCGGACATCATCCTGGTCGGGGAAATGCGCGATCAGGAAACCGTGGAGATCGGCCTGCGCGCCGCGATCACCGGTCACCTGGTCTTCTCCACGCTGCACACCATGAATGCCGTCGCCACCGTCACCCGGCTGCTGGACATGGGAGCGGCCGGCTACATGATCGCCGCCGCGCTGCACGGCATCGTGGCCCAGCGCCTGGTGCGACGGGTGTGCGAAAACTGCGCGCAGCCGGCTGCGCCGGACCTGCACCAGCAGGTGTGGCTCGCCTCCCAGGTCGGCGCAGCCGAGGCCGGCGCGATGAGCTTCAAGGCCGGCGCCGGCTGCACCTACTGCAATCTTTCCGGCTATCGCGGCCGGATCGCCGTGTACGAAATCCTCGAGCTCGACCGGGGGCTCGCAGATGCGATCCGCAGCAATGACTCCCTGCGGTTCGGCCAGGCGGCGCGGCTGCGGCGCGGCTATGTACCGCTGGGCCAGGCGGCGCTGCGGTTGGCCAGCCAGGGCGTCACCAGTCTCGCCGAAGCGATCAGCGTGACCAGCGGGCTGGACGAGCAGGAGGAAGTCGCCGAGCCGCTGCTGGAGGATGCGCTGGCGGCTGACGCCCGCTCGAGTTCCTCGTGAGTCTGTACCGTTACAGCGGCCGCTCGCTGACGGGTGATCTGATCCGCGGCAGCATCGAAGCGGAGACGGCCGACTCCGTGGCCTCGCGTCTCATCGGCGGTGGCGTCACGCCCATCGAGATTCTGGAAGCCCCCTCCACCCAGGGGTCGCCGCAACAGCCGGTGCTGCGGCGCCTCGGATTCGGCAAGCCGAAAATGGCGGATCTGGTGCTGTTCTCGCGCCAGATGTACACCATCACCAAGTCGGGCATGCCGCTGCTGCGCGGCTTGCGCAGTCTCGCCGCCTCCACCCACAACGACGTGCTGCGCGAGGCGCTCCAGGACGTGCTGACCAGCCTGGAATCCGGCCGCGACCTGGCGGGCAGCTTTGCGCGCCATCCGCAGCTGTTCCCGCCGCTGTACATCAGCCTGGTGCGCGTGGGTGAATCCACCGGTACCCTGGAGCATTCCTTCCAGCGCCTGGCCGAATACCTCGCCCAGGATCAGGACCTGCAGGATCGGGTCAAGAGCGCCATGCGCTATCCGCTGATCGTCGTGGTCATGATCAGCATCGCCATCGTGATCCTGACGACTTTCGTCATCCCCCGCTTCGAGCCGCTGTTCCGGGTGCTGGGGGATGACATCCCGTGGCCCACCCGTCTCATCATCGGCGTTTCGAATTTCGCGCAGCACGAATGGTACGTAGTGATCGGCGGGATCGCCGCCGTGATTCTCATCGTCCGCAAATACACCAGTACCGAGCGCGGCCGGTTCCAATGGCACCGCCTGAAGCTGCAGCTGCCCGGCATCGGTCCCCTGGTGCGCGAGGCGCTGCTGGCGCGCCTGAGCCGTTCTCTGTCGGTGTCGCTGACCGCCGGCATGCCCATGATCCAGACCCTGAACCTCATCGCCAAGTCCGCCGGCAATGACTACATGGCCGAACGGGTCGGACGCCTGCGCGCCTCGGTCGAGCGCGGGGATCCCTTGAGCCGTGCCGCCGCCGCGGTCGGGCTGTTTCCGCCCCTGGTGCTGCAGATGATGGAGGTCGGCGAGGAAACCGGCCAACTGCCGAACCTGCTGGACGATGTCGCGGCGCACTACGCGCGCGAGGTCGACTATGCCCTGAAGACGTTGAGCGCGGCGCTCGAACCCATCCTCATCGTCTGCGTGGGCGGCATGGTGCTGCTGCTGGCGTTGGGAGTATTTCTGCCCATGTGGGACATGATCGGCAAGGTGGCGGCCAGCGCGAACTAGCGCAAATCGCCAGCCGCGTTCCAAGTGTGAATTGACCCGCACTTTGCCCGAACGAGGTTCATGGCCGGCACCGCAATCTGTGACGTAGTGTAACGTCCGGTGTCACGGCGAGGCTCAAAATCAAGCTACTTAATGCATCACCGAGTGTGGAAGGGACAGTAATGCCTAAGCTCAAACAACGCGGCTTCACTCTGATCGAGCTGGTTGTCGTGATCGTCATTCTCGGCATTCTGGCGGCCTTTGCCGTCCCCCGGTTCATGGGTCTGGAAGACAAGGCCCGTGCCGCCACCCTGACCAGCATGCAGGGAACGCTGCTGAGCGCGGCCAACATGGCCTACGGCGTCTGGGAAGCCAGTGGCGTCGGCGGAAACAACGTCACCATCCCGGGTGTGGGCACCATCACCGTGGTGAATGGCTATCCGACGACTGCAACGATCCAGCAGCTGCTGCAGCAACCGGCGAACCAGGCGGGTTTCACGGTCAATGGCGGCACGTGGCGCGTGACCAGTGCGGTGACCCCGGCCAATTGCAGCTTCACCTACACGAACTCAGCTGGCCCTGGTTTGCCACCTACGATCAGCGTACCGGTCGTATCCGGCTGCTAGCGGCTTTGGCGTGAGGCCCCATGAGCGCCGCACGCCCCGAGTTCCGCGTTCACCGCGCGCGCGGCTTCACGCTGATTGAGCTGATCAGCTGCCTGGTCATCATCGGCATCCTGGCGGCGACGGTCGGACCGCGGATTTTCGACAACTCCAGCTTCAATGCGCACGGCTACGCCCAGGAAGTGGCCGATGCCGTACACGAGACCCAGGCGGTCGCGGTGGCCAGCAACTGCGACGCCGAAATCACCATCAACGCCACCCGCTACAGCGCCCTGCAGCGCGGCGCAGCCGGCAATACCTGCGTCGTCGCCGGCGGCTGGGTGACTCCGATCCGGCGCAGTGACGGCACGGTGCTGTCCGGCAACGCGCCCAATGGCATTACCGCCGCGAATCCCATGCAGATTGTGTTCAATGGCGCCGGCCAGGTGACCAACGGCACGCCCGCGGCGCTGCAGGTCGCGCCCTTCACCCTGACCATCAATCCTGTCAGCGGCCTGGTGCAGGTGCAATGAAGCCCCGCATCGCCTGGCGCCGACTGCGGGGCGTGACGTTGATAGAACTCATCGTGGCCATCGTGGTGCTGGCCATCGCGGTGACGTCCATCATCGGTTTCCTGTCCTCGATCGCGGCCCGCAGCGCCGATTCCCTGGTTCGCGAGCAGGCCGTGGCCATCGCCTCCTCCTATCTGAATGAAGCCCTGGCCAAGCCCTTTGGCAGCAGCGGCGCATTGACCCGCGCGAACTTCACTGCCGTCAGCGACTACAGCGGGCTCATCGACAACGGTGCGCACGACCAGAGCGGCGCCGCACTTGCCAACCTGACCCAGTTCCGGGTGGCCGTGAGCGTGGTTGCCGGCGTACTCGGCGCCGTCCCGGCCAATGAAGTCGTCCGGGTCGATGTGACCGTGAACCATCCCAGCGGCGTCGTGGTGGCCATGAGCGGCTATCGCACGAAGTATCCATGAGGGCACGGCGCGCATCGGGATTCACCCTGGTGGAGCTGGTGGTCGTCATCACCATCATGACAATCATCGTCGGCATTCTGGCGATGCTGATGGCCACGCCCATCCAGGCCTACTTCGCCCAGACCCGACGCGCCATGCTGGTGGACTCCGCCAACAGCGCGCGGCGTCTGATTGCGAGCGACGTGCGCAGCGCCCTGCCCAACAGCGCGCGCTCCTGGAGCAACGGCAACATCAGGATGCTCGAGCTGCTGGCCACCACCTACACCGCGGCCTACTACTCGGAACCTGCATCGCCCAATCCGCTGCTGGACCTGACCGTAGCGGCTCCGGACACGGACTTCTCCACCGTCGGCGTGTTCGGCAATCCGGTGCCGGCCAGTTCCGGCTACGCGGTCGTCAACAACCTGGGCACCCCACCGGCAGCCGATGCCTACACCCTGACCAATGTGATCGCGCCGGTGAATACGATCACAGCCACGACGGCGCCCCAACCCCCCAATGCGCCCATCGATCGCGTGCACCTGAACCCCGCCTTCACCTTCGTCGCCGACTCGCCCAAGCACCGTGTATTCCTGGTAGCGGCGCTGCCGGCGGTCGCCTACCTGTGCGATCAGGCGGCGCAAACCCTGACGCGCTACTGGGGTTACGCGATCTCGGCCAACCCCGGCGCCCATGACAGCGCCGCCAAGATGGCCGCCGCCGGCGCAAAGAGCGCGCTCGTGGCCCAGAACGTCACCAGCTGTACCTTCAATGCGCCGCTCGGCACGCCCCAGTACGGCCAGCTAGTGAGGGTGCAGATGCTGCTTTCCAGCAGCGGTGAGAACCTGCCCGTCATGGAAGAAGTCTCGGAGGACAACCCCTCGTGAGTGCGCAGTGTCAGGCAATCCGGCCGCAGCGCGGGGTCGCGCTGGTGGTCGCGCTGTTCGTCATCGTCGTGCTGGCGGGCCTCGGGCTCTTCGCCATGCGCATCGGCAACGGCCAGCAGCAAAGCGTGAACCTGGATCTGCTGGGTGCGCGGGCGGAGGCGGCTGCATCAGCCGGAATCGAATACGGCGCCAATCAGGCGCTGCGCCATGCCAACTGTGCCGCGGCCCCGCCGCCCTTGGCCCTGAATCAGGGTGCGCTCACCGGCTTCAGCGTGCAGGTGGGCTGCACCGCCAGCACCTACGTGGTAAACGGGGTGTCCTATCAGGTGTACGCCGTTACGGCCACCGCAACCCGCGGCGTCTACGGTACGCCCAGCTACGTCTCGCGCCAGACCAGCCGCAGCGTCAACAACCTGCCCTAGGACCGCCCGTCCTAGGCATGCTTGATGAACTTCAGCGCCACCGAATTCATGC
The DNA here is from genome assembly GCA_963726995.1 of uncultured Pseudomonadota bacterium. GTDB lineage: Bacteria > Pseudomonadota > Gammaproteobacteria > Steroidobacterales > Steroidobacteraceae > DAIDKA01. The sequence continues at coordinate 420,358 of CAVSEP010000004.1, read as the reverse complement.
AGTAGCGCAGACCCGTGGGCCGCGGACCGTCATCGAAGACATGGCCCAGGTGCGCGTCGCAGCGGGCGCACAGCACCTCGGTGCGGGTCATGCCATAGCTGTTGTCCGCCTTTTCCACCACGTTCTGCTTGGCGATGGGCTGGTAGAAACTGGGCCAGCCCGTGCCCGATTCGAACTTCGTGTCCGAGCTGTACAGCGCGGTCGCGCAGCACAGGCAACGGAACAGTCCGTGATCGTGCAGGGCGTTGTAGGGTCCGCTGAAGGCACGCTCGGTACCGGCGTGGCGTGCCACGTCGTACGAGGCAGCCGGCAGCAGCGCGCGCCACTCGGCATCGGTCTTCACGACCTTGTCCACCAGCATCGGCCCCTGGCTCACCCCGGCGTCGGTGAACATGACGATGGTGACCTTGCCCGGCGCGGCAGCGGCCGCCGCCACGGCGCGTGAGCGCGACAGCAGCCCGATGCCACCGACCGCGAGGATTGAGCCCAGTAATGATCTGCGGTTGTGCATGAGAGTTCTCCGGTGTTCACCCGAATGTAAATGCGAAGGCCTCGACCCCTGAATCCAGGAACTCGACCTCCACGGTATGTTCCGCGCCGGGCTGTGCCAGGCGAATCAGCTGGTAGAGCCGTTGCTCGGTGACGACGCCCGCGCCGTCGGCGCCGACATCGGCGCCCTTGTTCGCCTCCGGCGCCGCGCCATCGAGGCGCACCTTGAAACGCACGGCCTGACCATCCTTCATGGGACCCAGCACCAGGTGCAGGTCGCGCCCATTGAAGCGGTACACGATCCTGCCATGCGCCTGCTGCAGTTGCGCGCCCTCGGTGGTGATGACCCACGATCCCCCCAGGGCCCACTGATCGGCCGTCAGCGCCGCAGGCACCGTGTACCGGGCGGGCTGATCCCGGGTGACCGACTGAGGCGATGAAAAGTGCGCGGCGCGCGCGTACCCCACGTAGGTCTCCGGGGAGATCTGGTACAGGTTGCTGGCCGGTGCCTGCACCCCCTCGGCACTGACCTGCGCCAGCCCGGGAGTCACTTCGGCGGCCCCGGCCTCGTGCAGCAGCTGCTTGATGATCCGTTCCGACTCGTCGTACTCGCCCTCGCCGAAATGGTGATGACGGATGGTGCCGGTGCCGTCGATGAAGTACAGCGCCGGCCAGTACTGATTGTTGAAGGCGCTCCAGATCTTGTAGTCGCTGTCGATCGCCACCGGATAGCTGACCCCTAAGTCCCTGGTAGCCTTCTCGACATTGTTCACGACCCGCTCGAAGGCGAATTCCGGCGTATGCACGCCGATGACCACGAGGCCCGCCGGCCCGTACTTTTGCGCCCAGGCCTTCACGTAGGGCAGTTCACGCAGGCAGTTGATGCAGGAGTAGGTCCAGAAGTCGATGAGGACGACCTTGCCGCGCAGTGCGGCGGGGGTGAGCGGGCTGGAGTTCAGCCAGGCCACCGCGCCGGCCAGGGCCGGCATCGGACCCTCCGCTGGCAAGCCGCCACCGGCCCCCTTGGGCGCCATCATCATCATGGCGCCGCCGGCATCGCCCGCGGCGGCCGCACCGCCGCTCGCGCCGGAACCGTGCGCCGACATCATCATGGCCCCGCCCGCCCCGCCCGCTGCGGGCGCGCCGGGCGGATGGATCTTCTCCAGCAGCGACTGCTCCAGCGAATTCGTGCCGTTCAACGACAGCTGGGTCAGGATGCCGGTATCCCAGCCCAGGCCGATCGCCGCAACGGCCAGCAGCACCGCGACACCGAGGCCGCGGCGCACCCATTCGCCGGCGCCAAGGGAATTCTTGAACGCACGCACGACGCGGCCGCCGGCCAGCATGACGATGGCCAGCGAGGCCGCGGCGCCCGCCGCATAGGCCAGCAGCAACAGCGTGGTCCTTGGGTTCGGCCCGCTCAAGGCGGCACCGGTGAGTATCAATCCCAGGATGGGCCCGGCACAGGGCGCCCAGAGGAAGCCGGTGGCGAAGCCCAGCAGCAGGGACTGCACCGCACTTGCCCGACCCTCACGCTCTCCGGAGGCCAGCACCCGGTTGCCGAAGGCAACCAGTGGCCGGGAGGCCCAGTCCGCCAGCCGACGCGACAGCAGGGCCAGTCCGAAGACGGTGAGCAGCGCGAGCGCCGCCCAGCGCCCCCAGGAGTTCACGCGCACCGCCCAGGAACCCCCGACCGCCGCCAGCGTCGCGACGCCCGCGAAGGTGAGCGCCATGCCGATGAGCAGCGGCAGGGTGCTGCTGAGGAAGGAGCGGCCCCCGCGCGCGAACACGAACGGAAGCACGGGCAGGATGCAGGGGCTGACGATCGTCAGCGCACCACCCAGAAACGCCAGCAGCGCCAGAACCATGAAGAATCCCTATCGCTTGAGTCCCGTGACCGTCACGGCCTTTGCCTGGTAGAGGACCGGCAGCAGCCGCTGGAAATTACGGATCTTCGGCAAGTCGTTGTAAACGATGTAGGGATTGGTCGGGTTCAGCAGCAGATAATCCTGGTGGTAGCCCTCGGCCGGATAGAAGCCCTGCAGGGGCGAGAGCTGGGTGACGATCGGCGCGCCATACACCGCGCTCTTGCCCAGCTGCGCGATATAGCTCTCGGCGACCTTCTTCTGCACATCGTTGGCGTAGAAAATGACGGAACGGTACTGGGTGCCCACATCCGGCCCCTGCCGGTTCAGCTGCGTGGGATTGTGAGCCACCGAAAAGTACACCTGCAGGATCTGGCCGTAAGTGACCTGCTGCGGGTCATAGGTGATCTGCACGGACTCGGCATGACCGGTGGTGCCGCTGCTGACCACCTCGTAGCTGGCGGTGTTCTTCGCGCCGCCCGAATAGCCGGATACCACTTGCCGGACCCCGACCAGGTGCTCGAACACCCCCTGCACGCCCCAGAAGCAGCCACCGGAGAGCACAGCCGTCTGCAGCGGGCCAGCCGCCTTGGGCACATCATAGGCCGCAGCCGGAATCGCCACGGGCGCCTCGGCGGCGCCGGCCAGCGTGGGGGCCAGGAACGCGCTCAGCAGGCCGCCCAGAATCATCCGGCGGGCGGCCGTCTTGAATATTGGTAACAGTCTGGAGTGTGCCGACATGGGTGATCCTTGGCGGAAAATTACAGGATATACCCCGTCAGCAGGCGGCACTAGGGCGGCCCTTCAGCGCATCAGCTCCAGCGGCTGCGGCAGCCGCTCGAGCAGTTCCTCGTCGAATTGCGCGTCAAGATGGAAGAAGGCCATGCGCGCCGGCTTGCTGGAGCGGTTTTCCCAGGCGTGATCGGTGCCGCGCTGTACGACGACATCCCCGGGGCGCAGGGTGACCTCGCTGTCATCCAGCACCAGCACGATCTCGCCCTGGATAACCACGACGTAGTCGAGCGTGCGGGTGCGGTGCATGACCGTGCGTTTGCCGCCCTGGGCAGGCGGGTAGATCTCGATGATGCGCAGCAGATGGCCCGACACCGGCATGATGGTGAAGGCCCGGTCGTTCGGTTCCGGTTCCGTGGTCCGCAGCTGCGGCACCGCCAGGGTTGAATTCCAGATCTCGAAGAAGTCCGCGCCCACCTCGGGTCCATGCATGGGATGATGTTGCGGCGGCGGCCCATCCGACAACACCACCGACTTGCCGGTCCGGTCATGCCCCGTGACGACGCGCCTTGGTGGAAAACCCGTCATAGTCCGTCTCCAGCCGTCAATTGCTCATCCCGAAGGCGTGCCGCAGAAAGGCATCGCTTTTGCGCAGCATGTCGGCGCGGATATCCGAATCCTCCAGCCCATGGTCCCGGTCCTCGAAGATGACCAGCTCGCACTGCGCGCCGGCGGCCTTGAGAACCTTGGCCATGCGCCTGGACTGTTCGACCGACACATTGCGATCCATCGTCCCATGGAACAGCAACACCGGCTGCTTGAATCTGTCGGCATGCGAGATCGGGGATCCCTCGCGCATATGCGGACCATTGCCGACGAACTCGCTCACCAGCGCGAAGTCGGACCAGCCGCGGTGTTCTTCCTTCAGCGCCGCCAGATCCGTCACCGGCGCAATGGCGATGACGGCCTTGAACAGACCCGCATCGATGTACTGCGACTGCAACGCGGCATAGCCGCCGTAGGACCAGCCCACGATGCCGAGCTTGGCGGGATCGGCAATGCCCTGGTCGAGCAGCCAGTGTCCGGCGGACACTACATCGCCGATGGCCACGTCCCAGGACTTGAAGCCGTTGTGCTCGAACCAGGCGTCCCCGTAGCCGGTGGAACCACGGTAGTTGGGCTGCAGCACGGCGTAGCCCCGGGCGGCAAAGAACTGGGCCAGCCAGTCGAAGCCCCAATTGTCCCGTGCGCTCGGTCCCCCGTGCGGCAGTACGATCGCCGGCAGCCCCTGCGGACTCTCGGTGCCCGGCGGCAGGGTCAGATAGGCCGGGATCATCACCCCACCGGATCCCGGGTAGGAAACCGGCTTGACGCTGGCCAGCTTCAAGCCGTCGAGTTGCGGACGTACCGCAATCAATGGATGCAGTTGGTTCAAGACGCGATCAAAGACATAGTAGGTGCCCGGGTCCGCATCGCTGCCGCCGAAAACCAGCAGCTTGCTCTCGTCCACGCTGGAGTCCACCACGTGCAGCAGCGGCTGCCGGGGAATGGCCCGGTGCAGCGCCGTGATCATGTTCTTGATATCGCCCTGAAAGTACTCCGCACGCGGCAGATCGGTCGAGTAGGCCACGCCCACCACGCGGTTGCGCCGGCCGATGCGGATCAGGCCGCCGAGGTCCACGTCCGGTCTGTCATAGACGAGCGTGTCGTGCAGATCCGCATCCAGGCTCCTGGTATACAGGGCGCGTCGACCATCGAGCTGCTTCCAGCCATAGGCGAGGTTCAGATCATGATCGACGGCGATCGGCAGGAAGCCGCTGTGGTCGGTCTCGTTGTAGGTCGAGAACTTCTGCCAGCTATCGGCCCCCTGCAGCCGAAACGAGTAGGTGAGCACGCCGGCATCACTGCCGGCGGCATTCCTGGTGCGACTGCCGATGATGCGCACCGTGCCGCGGCCGTCACTCAGGTAGTCGAAGGCCTCGGGGCGCGCGGCGATCCGATGCTGTATCGCCAGGGTGCGCGTGTCGACCAGATCCACTCCCAACCCGTCCCGGTCGCTGCCCAGCAGTGAGCCCGTGCGGGTGTCCGGGCGATACTCCCTGGCCATGAGAATCATGCCGTCCTGGTCCGGCAGCCAATCCACGACATCCCCGCCCGACAGCAGGTAGCCGCGGCTGTAGGGACTGAGCGAGTTGCTCAGGACCTTGAGGTTCGACCCATCCGCATTGACCGCGAACAGTCGGGAAACCGGCAGCAGTCCGTGCATGGCCAGCGGATCGGACATCAGCGCATAGGCGTCGCAGACGAGGCGATCATTCGCCACCCAGTAGCAGCCGTTGAGGCGAAACGGCTTGCCGTCGGCGAGCAGCGCGGAGCGGGCCTTGGAGCCTGCCGCCAGGCTCAGGGTCACCAGCCGCGAGCCCTGCCCCTTGGTCGGCGCCTGAAACGCCACGCTTTGTCCGTCCGGCGAGAGCCGCACCGACGCCACATCGGGTCGGGCGCCGAATGCCGCCGCGACATCGACCGAGGCGGCGGTAGCGGCGCGCACATCCGGCGCGCCGGACCACAGGGCAAAACCAAGCAGGACTCCAAGGCAAGGGCGCATGGCAGCCGTCTCCAGGCGGATGTTTACGGCTTCTTCACCGGGTCCGCCTTGGCGTCGGTGTTCGGATTGAAATGCAGCGCGGCCGGATCCTTGGGCACGCTGTCCCAGTGCTCGGCGATTTTACCATCCTCGATCCGGAACAGATCGAAGTGGGTGCCGGCGTACTTGGTGCCGGGCTTGGTCGGATCCGGCATGAAGGTGACGGACGCGACCAGCACCTTGTCACCCTCGGCCATGATCGCCACCACCGGGAAGGTGATGGTGGGCTCGATGGGGCGCACCGGGCGCGTGGAGCGCATGTACTGCACCATGGCATCGCGGCCGGTGGCGACGTTGGGATTGTGCTGGATGTAGCCCGGGGTGAAGTATTTCGGCGCAAGTTCAGTGTGCGCGCCCTGGATGATGGCCCGCCACATGTCGAATACCAGCTTCTTGTTGGCGGCGAGCTTGGGGTCGGTGCTCTGCAGCAGCGCCGCCTGGTCCGGTGCCGCCGTCGGGGGCACCTGGGCCATGCCCGTCCCCACCCAGACCAGTGCGATGGCTGCGCCGCAGATGCGTGTCATGAGTTTCATGGTATCTCCGTTAGTTCTTGGGCAAGGTTCCGCCTGGAAACGGCGAGGGCATATGGTACGGCACGGTGATGAACACCGCCTCGATCTGCTCGATGCGTTCCTGCCGGATCTTGAAAAGTTCCAGCAGATAGAAACTGTGCGGCCTGCGAATCGGTGAGTCCACGGTGCGACCATCCGTCAGACGATAGCTTGCCAGGCGGCCGCAGTGATCGATGAAGCCGCCGGCCAGGACCAGGCCGCGCTCCTCGTCCACCAGCGGAAAGCGCCGCGCCCGCAGGCGGTCATCGTAGCGGTACACGCCCAGCCGGAACTGCTCCGCACAGCCCAGCCGCGCGCTCGGCAACCAGCTCAGCTGCGGATTGTTGGTGGTCTGCACGCCGTTCTCGATGCGATTGCAGCCGTCCCAGAACTGCGTGTGCAGGGTGCCGTCATTGAGCTGCAGCGTATCGAAGTAGCCGTTGGCGATGCCAATCATGCGCTCGCGCGAGCAGCGCGCAGTCTCGGGCAGCAACTCGTGCATCACCGGTTTGTGCTCGAAGACGGGGTCCGGGAATTTCAGTCCGGAGTCGGCCGCCCGCACCACGATGACTTCCACCGCGGCGATGGCGCCCTGCTCCACTTTCAGACGCAGTCCCAGGGGCGAGGTGGCGTGGGTTTCGGTCACGGCGCCGAAGAACCCCACTTCCCCGCTGTGCGGATCCGCGAACCGCAGGTCGTAGTCCTGCAGCGCACTGATCGTGCCCCACAGTCCGTCGCCGATTTCCAGCACGACGTTGTTCTCGACATTCAGTACACCGGGAGCCCAATCGAGCCGTTCCGGATCGCGCCCCTGCAGGGCACTCAGGTACTGATCCAGCACCCAGTACAGCTCCGTGCGGGTCATGTTCCCTGCGCTTCAGCCACGGAGCGTCGCATGGCCAGGGTACCCGCGATGCACAGCAGCGCCGGCAAGGCGATCAGCCCGAGCGTGGTGCGCGGGCCCACGCCGTTCGCCAGCAACCACCCCCCGGCGAGCGGCCCCGCGGCGGCACCCACCCGGGTCACCGCGCCCGCCCAGCCAAACCCCGTGGCGCGAATCGACGGTGGATAGAAGATGGCCCCGAGGGCAATGATCGACATCAGCACGCCCGCGACACCGCTGCCCATGAGCACCAGCAGCACCTGCCAGGCGGGGCCCACGCCGAACACGGCGAACACCAGCGCGATGGTGAGCGTCATGGTGTACGCGCCGACCAATGCCGTGATGGCCCGGCCCCGGTCAACCAGCCAGGCTTGGATCAAGGATCCGGCAATGCCCCCGAACTGCAGCAGCGCGATGCCATGCGAGGCCTGCGACGGAGCCAGGCCCGCGTTGCTCAGAAACTGCGGCAGCCAGCCCATCAGGAAGTACAGCATCATCGCCGAGAGGCCATACACCAGCCACAGGCGCAGCGTGCGTTCAAGGTAGGGTGGCCGCAGCAAGACCAGCAAAGTGCCGCCACTCAGGCTCGCCGCCGGTGGGGACCCTGCAGGCGCGGTCGCTGCAGCGCGCTTCGCCGCAGCGATGGCGGCAGACTCCGGCAGACTCGTCGTGCAGGCGATCAAGGCCAGTAAAGGCAGCGCTGCGCCGACCAGAAACAACCCGCGCCAGCCGGCCGCGGCAATCACCTGCGGTGCCGTGAGACCGGCCAGCATGGCGCCGAACGCCACGCACACGCCCATCAGCGTCATGATCGTGGCCCGCCGCGCCAGCGGCGCGTACTCGGCGGTGAGCGCCGAAGCATTGCTCTGCCCCACCCCCAGCCCCAGGCCCACCAGCAACCGCCAGCCGGCCATCTGCCAGGTCGAGGTGGCCGTCGCCGCGCCCAGCGAAGTCACCAGGATGATGGCGAGTCCGCCCAGCAGCAGTGGCCGGCGTCCCAGGCGATCGCCCCAGGGCGCGATGAAGGCCGATCCGAGTCCCAGGCCCACCACCGAAGCGGTCAGCGCGACGGTGAAGGCCGCACCGGTCAGATGCCAGTCCTTGGCCAGCGCCGGCACGGCCAGTCCCATGGCCTGCAGGTCGTAGCCGTCCAGCAGCACGACCAGCGCGCATAGCAAGAAGACCCGCATCTGCAGGGCAGTCAGTGCAACCATGCGGCGGATGGTACCTGAAGCGCGCGCAGCTGTTGCGAAGTCCCCTGTATGATTGCCCCATGAAACACAGCAAGGTCGCACTCGTCACCGGCGGGGGTCGCGGCATCGGCCGGGCCATCGCACTGCGCCTGGCCGCGGACGGATTCGCCGTTGCCGTGGCGTCCCGTTCACGCGACCAGCTCGATCAGGTGGTGAGGGAAATCCATGCCGCGGGCGGTGTGGCGCTCGCCCTGGCCTGCGATGTCACGCGCCGGGAGGACGTCACCCGCACCATCGAGAGCGCGCGCCGCGAACTGGGTGAGATCACCGTGCTGGTCAACAACGCCGGGATTTCAGGCCCGCTGGGGCCGGTGGGCGTGGTCGATCCGCAGGCCTGGTGGGCCGCCCAGGCGGTGCACGTGCTGGGCTCGCTGATGTTCATGACCGACATCGTGCCGCGCATGGCGGACGGCGGCGGCGGACGCATCATCAATGTCTGTTCCATCGCGGGCATCATGATCGCCAACAACTTCTCTTCCTACTCGGTGGCCAAATCGACGCTGATCCGGCTCTCCGAACACGTCGCGGCCGAGCGCCGCGACCAGAACATCCGCGTATTCCCGATCCAGCCCGGCACCATCCTCACCGACATGGCCCGCGAGACCGTGGCGCTGCCCGATGCGACCAAGTGGGCCGCGCCTCTGGTGAAGCTGCTGGCACAGGTCACCCCGGAGCAGAGCCGGGCCGCGATGGCGAAAATGCAGGACTTCGTCTCCGATCTGGCGCGCGGTCGCTACGATGCCCTGAGCGGTCGTTACCTGGATGTCGACCAGGACCATGGAGTACCCACATGAGCACGGAATCGGAAATCCAGGAACTGCGGCAGCGGGTCGAAGCCCTCGAAGTGCAGGCGCGGGCGGCCACCGACTATGTGGCCATCTGCAATCTGCAGGCCGCCTACGGGTACTACGTGGACAAGACCCTTTACGATGAGGCGGCGGATCTGTTCTCGCGCGATGCGCGACTGGAGATCGCCGGCCGCGGCCTGTTCGTGGGCCAGCATCGGGTGCGGCAGTACCTGCACGCGCTGCCCAAACTGGAGTTCGGCTGCGTCTTCAACCACATGCAGCTGCAGCCCGTCATCCACATCGCCCCGGACGGCCAGACGGCCTGCGGCCGATGGCGCAACTTCATCCAGATCGGCTGGCTGGGGCGCGAGGCGCGCTGGGGCGAAGGCACTTACGAGAACGAGTACATCCGCGAAGGCGGCGTGTGGAAGATCCACCACCTGCACTTCTATACGACCTACTACGTGGAGTTCGACAAAGGCTGGAGTCACGGCGGGGTGCCGCTGGCCGGACCCCTGCCCGGGGTTGAACCGGATCAGGCCCTAACGGTCAAGTACCAGGCCTTTCCGCATGTGTTCGTGCCGCCCTATCACTACGCAAATCCCGTGACGGGCCAGGCCTGGCAGAAACCGGTCTAGGGTTTCAGGCCACGAAGCGGATCTTGGAGCGGCGGCCCGAAGGATCCGCGCCGCCGGCAGGGTTACCGAGCTGATAGGCCGCCATGGTTTCCACCAGCCGGTTGGCCTGCTCAGCCATGGCGCCGGAGGCCGCCGAAGCCTCCTCGATCAGCGCGGCATTCTGCTGCGTCATGCCGTCCATCTGCATCACCGCCTCATTCACCTGGTCGATGCCGGCGGATTGTTCGCGGGACGCCGCGGCAATCTCACCGACGATGTCGGCCACCTTCTTCACCGACACCAGAATGTCGTTGAGCGTCGTGCCGGACTGCGTGACCAGGGTGGAACTGTCGTCGACCTGGCGCACGCAGTCGTGGATGAGTCCCTTGATTTCCTTGGCGGCCACCGCCGAACGACTGGCAAGGCTGCGTACTTCGGCCGCCACCACCGCGAAGCCGCGGCCCTGCTCGCCGGCGCGGGCCGCCTCGACGGCGGCATTCAGCGCCAGCAGGTTGGTCTGGAACGCGATCTCATCGATGGTGCCGATGATGTCGGCGATTCGCTGGGCCGCGACATTCATCGCGGCCATGGCGTCCACCGCCTTGCCGACGATGACTCCGCCCTTCTCCGCCTGATTGCGGGCGGCCACCGCCAGCTGATTGGCCTGGCTGGCGTTGTCGGCATTCTGTTTCACGGTGCTGGTCATCTGCTCCATGGAAGCCGCGGTGGCTTCCAGCGCCGAGGACTGCTCCTGGGTGCGCTCGGAGAGTCCCAGATTGCCGTCGGAGATCTCACTGGCCGCGCGGCCTACTTCGCCGGCGGCATCCTGCACGTCACGGATGACCTTGACCATGTTGTCGACCATCTGGTTCACGCCGCGCGCGAGCACCAGCAGGAAGCCCGACTTGCCCTCGATGTCGACGCGCCGATCCAGGTCGCCCTCCAGGGCGCCGCGCACGATGGCGTTGACCTCTTCCTCGGCGCGCACCTCCGGGGTGCGGTCGAAGAACTCGATGGTCGTGCCGCCACGCCGGCCGTCGGCATCGCACACCGGTGTGGTCACCACCCGCAGGGCCCGACCGCCGATGCGCACGTCGGCGGTCATCGGCTCCTTCAGATCCAGCACCGCCTGGCGCTCCTGGCCGGGATTCTTGTGGAAGATGCCGATGTCGGAGCCCATGACCTTCTCGGCCTGGAAGTTCGGCAGTTCCTTGCGGAAATCGGCCTCCAGATGCTGGAACAGCCGGGTGGCCGAGGCATTGGTGTAGACGATGCGCAGGTTCTCGTCGGCCAGCACGATGCTGGCGCTGGCGCTGTTGAGCGCCTGGCGCAGCATGGCGTAGCGGCGGCGTTCCTCGGCAGTCTGGTAGCCCATCTTGATGCGCAGGGTCATCAGCGCCCGCTGGATGTCGCCGGCCGTGTGCGCGCTCACGGATTTGAAGGTGGTGGCGAAGCGGCCTTCGGCCAGGTCCTGGATGAAGGACACCGTGTCCTGGTTGAGGGCTTCGCGGGCTCGGGTGGCCATCACCACCCGAGAGACCCACAACAGGCCTCGCAGGACCAGCAGCGCTGCGGCCGCCAGGCGCACCGGCCGGCCGCCGGGCAGGTCCGGATTCAGCAGCAGCAGCGCCGCGGCCAGCAACACGGTCACGCCGGCGGCAGTGTCCACCCAGCGCTTGCCCTGCTCGGAGACGCGGTGCAGCGGGTTCAGGTATTTCCACCAGGGCGTTCGGGCCGCGCGGCCTTCGCACAGTTTCAGAGTCTTGTCGGAACCGTCGCGCAACTTGGCATACAGTTCCTCGGCCTCGCGGATCTGCTGCGCCGAGGGCTTGGTCCGGATGGTCATGTAGCCGGTGATGGCGCCGCCTTCGCGCACCGGGGTGGCGCTGGCGATATCCCAGTAGAAATCGCCGTTCTTGCGGCGGTTCTTCATCAAGCCGGTCCAGGGACGGCCCGAATGCAGGGTCTTCCACAAGTCCTCGTAGACGGCCGCGGGCATGTCCGGGTGGCGCAGATTGCCGTGGTTCGCGCCGAGCAGTTCCTCGGTGCTGAAGCCGCTGACCTGGACGAATTCAGGACTGACGGTGATGATCCGACCCTGCAGGTCGGTAATGGAAACGATGAGCGCACCTTCGCGGACGATGTACTCGTTCTGCGTATTGACCTGGTTCGGTTGCATCGTGGCGCTCTGTCAGTGCGCAGCAATGGACGCTGCTTCCCTAGGCACCTTTATCGTTCAATTCGCATTATTCTGAAGCGAATGGGTTCCCGGTTCTCCAGCGCTGGCGCGTCCGAATGCGGTCACCTTTCCAAAAGAGTGACCCAAGTCCTGTTGCGGTGCATCAATTGTTACAAAATTCAGTGATATACGCAGGATTCCATCCATTTCAGGTCAGCGGTGATGGGCGCAATCCGCCGCTCTCCGCGCTGCTGCACTATCCTTGCGAGACCCGCTCGCGCCCCACTGCATTCGGACCCTACCAGATGGAGGTGAGCGCGGAGGCCCCCGTGGCCCCGGGGCGATTTGCACTGGTGCTGATCTCGCACGGCAATGGCGGCTCGCCGCTCCTGTATCGCACCCTGAGTCTGGCGCTGGCCCGCAGCGGCTACTTCGTGGCGAGCATCAAGCACCCCGGCAACAGTCTCGGCGACAACGAGCTGCAGGGCGACGATCTGACGGGCGCGGAGGCCCTGTTGCGCAACCGACCCCGGCAGCTGGTCAGGCTGATCGATGCCCTGCTGCAAGACTCCCGCTGGGGCGCATCGATCGCGGCCGAGCCCATTACCGCGATCGGCCATTCGCTCGGGGGCTATACCGTGCTGTGCCTTGCCGGCGCTCAGCCCTGGACGCGCGCGCGCGAGCCGATCAGCGTGGTGCACGATGCGCGCATCGGGGCGCTGGTGTTGATGGCGCCGGCCTGCGGCTTCTTCCTGGCCCCGGCGGCCCTGGCGGCGGTCAGCGCACCCATTCTCGCGCTGACGGCGCAACATGATGTGCTGACGCCGGACGCCGAGGTTCGCTCAGCCTTGGCGAGAGTGGCCGATCCGGCGCAGGTCACCGTGCGCACCATAGCCGGCGCGGGGCATTTCTCGTTCCTGAGTCCCTTTCCGGCCCCTATGCGCAACCCGCAGTTCGCGCCCGCGAACGATCCCTCAGGGTTCGATCGGGAAGGGTTTCATCAGGAGCTTGTGGCTCTGGTCCGGCAGTGGATTGGCGAACGCCGGGGACTGCAGGGCATGCCGCTCGGCCGCTGAGGCCGCGGGCCCGGTGGGCACGCGCAGGGTGACGGTGGCCGGCAGTCTGGAGTCGCGCCACTGCATCCGGTTGAGGTCCCAGGTGAGCCGGCGATCCAGTTCCAGTCGGAATGCCGAATCCGCTCCGAGCTGCAGGTCCAGCAGCGCACGGCGATTCAGCGGCGATGCCGGACTGAAGTTGCGGATGTCCGGCGTAGTGGATTCCCGGTCCAGGCGCAGACCCAGCACGTGGCCCGCCGAGGGGCCGCCGAGGGGCACGGTGAGGTAGAAGGTAACCTGGGGTCCGGCAACGGCCGCGGCAACCTGAAGCACTCCAGCGCAAGCCAGAAGCAGTGTTCCGCATCCCCGCCATGCCGACATCCGCGTCATCTCATTCCCCTCAAACCGAATTATACGCGGCGAGGCGCAGGCGGCGGGATCGGTGTGCGTCCTACACTGTTGACTTGACAATAGTTCGGCGGAACGGCGGATTATGGTCGATTCGCTGCGGGCGCTAGAACCAGCTGAAGTTGAAACTGATGCTGATGCGCTCCTGGCGGCGCGGATTGGGCGAGACTTCATGACGCAGCCAGCTTTCGAACAACACCAGCTCACCGGGTGCCGCCGCGACGCTCACCCACTGGCGATTGCCGGGCCGGCAGCTGCTCTTGCGCGGCGGCGCCGCCATGAATCGGTCCAGGCGCGGGTCTTCGAACTTCAGGCCCGGCGCGCCTCGGGGCACCTGCACGTAATAGGTGCCGCTCACACTCGAGAGCGGATGCAGGTGCAGGCTGTGCACCACCTGGTGCGGCATGATGTTCACCCAGCAATCCGTCATCTCGAGCCTGCGACCGCGCAGATCCCATTCGAGCTGTCGGGCGAAGCTCGCCAGGTGCGGCGCCAGCCGGGCCCGCAGGGCCGCGAAAGTCGGTGAGATCTCATACAGCCGGTGCTGCGAGGCATAGGAGGTGTAGCCGCCCGGATAGTTGCTGCGCGACCAGCGCCGGCCGGCCGCATCATCCAGCCGCAGCTGCCGGCACTCGCGCAGCAGGCGCTGATTGAGCTGCGCGGCGCCCCGCTGCTGCAGCCGGGCCGTATAGATCAGCGTGGGAAAGACGGCCTGGGTGCCCATTGTCCTGAATCAGTAACCGGCCAGGTGCAGGCCGCCGACCGCCGCGGCGGCAATCAGGCAGTACACGCCGAAGAAGTACCAGCGCCCGTTCTCCAGCCAGCCGCTCAGCCACTTGAGCGCCACCAGGCCGGCCAGGAATGCCACCGCGGCTCCCGCCAGACTGGGCACGGCGGCACTGGCCAGCGCGGCGGTGCCGCCCTGGTGTTCAGCATGCAGCACGCGCAGTGTTTCGCGCGCCACCACGGCAGGCGTGAGCACCACGGCCAGGGCAAAACTGAAATCTTCCGCGCTGGCCTTGGCGACCCCCAGCAGCATGCCCGTTGAGATGGTGGCGCCGGAGCGCGAGAAGCCGCGGAACGGCAGGCACAGGCCCTGAACCGCGCCGATGATGCCCGCCTGCCGGGTGGTGAGGTCGGCGGGCAGATCGCGCGTGGCGCGGCCGCCGCGCAGGCCTGCCACCAGTATCAGCACGCCGCCCGCGGCCAGCGCGGGGGCGACCAGTTCCAGATGATCGAAGAGATCTTCGATCTGGGCGCGGGGGGTATCGCGAAACAGGGTCTTCTCGATGAGCAGCACCAGCGCTTCGTAGATCACCCCGGTGAGGAAGGTGGCCAGGATCACCTGCAGCGCCGTACGTTTGAACTGCGCCATGCTGGCGAAGTACGTCTGCCGCCAGCGGCGCCAGAAGTAGACGATCACGGCGAACATGGTGCCGGTGTGCAGCATGACCAGCAGCAGCGTCATGGACGGCGCCGAGGGCTCCAGCCCCATGAGTTTCTCGGCCACCACGACATGCGCGGAGCTGGAAACGGGCAGCAGCTCGGCCAGGCCCTGCACGATGGCCAGGATGATGACTTTGATGTATGGCATGGCGGTCGCTACCAGGGGTTCATTCAGATTCCGGAGTGTCCATCTGTGCCTTGCGGTGATGGTCCGCGCCCAGCAGGATGTACATGGCCGGCACGACAAACAGCGTGAACAGCGTGCCGATCGACAGGCCGGTGAACAGCACGATGCCCATGGAGCGCCTGCCCGCCGCGCCCGCACCGGAGGCGATGACCAGGGGCACCACGCCCAGCACCATGGCGGCGGTGGTCATCACGATGGGCCGCAGGCGCACCGAGGCCGCCTCGACAACGGCCTGCAGCTTGGTGCGCCCCGCCTTCTGCAGCTCATTGGCGAACTGCACGATGAGGATGCCGTGCTTGCTGATCAGGCCGAGCAGCGTCACCAGGCCCACCTGCGTGTAAATGTTGAGCGTGGAGATCCCCGTGTTGATGAACAGCATGGCTCCGAACAGCGCCATGGGCACCGACACCAGGATCACGGTCGGATCGCGAAAGCTCTCGAACTGCGCGGCGAGCGCCAGGTAGACGATGACCAGGGCGAACAGCAGCGTGACCAGGAAGCTGCCCGATCCCAGCATGAACTGCCGCGACTGCCCGGCGTAGTCAGCCGTATACCCGGACGGCGCGATTTCCTGCAGGGTATCGCGCAGGAACTTCAGCGCGGCCTCCTGCGAGACGCCCGGCGCGCCGGAAATGGTCGCGGCGTTCAACTGCTGGAAGTGACTGATGGACTCCGGCACGGTGCCGGTGGTGATGTGGGCCACGGTGCCCGCCTGGATCAGCGAGCCATCCCCGCCGTGCACGTAGTAGTCGAGCACCTGCGAGGGATTCAGCCGGTCCTTCTGCAGCACCTGCGGGATGACCTTGTAGGAGCGGCCGGCGATGGAAAAGTAGTTGACGTAGCCGCCCCCTAAGGCCGCACCCAGGCTGGCGCCCACGTCCTGCTGCGTCAGGCCCATGTTGCCCACCATCTCGCGGTCCAGCGACAGGGTCGCCTGGGGCTTGTCGATCTTCATGTCCGAATCGATGAAGAAGAACATGCCGCTGGCCTTGGCGCGCGCCAGCAGGTTCTGGGTGACCTCGTACAGGTTCTGCAGCGGTTCGGTGGTGGTGATGACGAACTGCAGCGGCAGGCCCGCGGAACCCGGCAGCGAGGGCAGCTGGAAGGCCGCGATCTGGGCGCCGGCGATGTGGCCCCAGCGCTCCTGCAGCACCTGCTGCAGCTGGTTTGCGGAGCGCTTGCGCTCGCCCCAGGGCGTGAACAGCACGCCGCCGAATCCGCTGTTGCCGCCCATGCGCTGGAATACGCCGTAGTACTCCGGCAGCGAGGCGGCGGCGTCGAACATCTGCTTGCTGTACATCTCCATCTGCTGGTAGGTGGCATTGGGCGCGCCCTTGATCTGCGCCACCACCACACCCTGATCCTCGGCTGGGGCCAGTTCCGAATCCGCGGTGGCGAACAGAAAGACCGTGAGGCACAGGATGGCGACCCCTAAGCCCACCAGAACCTGCCAGGTCATCAGCCATTCGGCCAGAATGCGCTGGTAGAAGCGCCGCACGCGCTCGAAGTTGCGGTCCAGCTGCTTGGCGAAGCGGCCCTCCTCCTGGTCGGCGCGAAACAGCTTCGAGCACAGCATCGGCGAGAGGGTCAGGGCGATCACGGCCGAGATGGTCACCGCCGCCGCGAGCGTGAAGGCGAACTGGGTGAACAGCGCACCGGTAAGCCCCCCCTGGAACCCGATCGGCAGGTAGGCGGCCACCAGCACCACCGTCATCGCCAGGATCGGGCCGCCCAGTTCGCGCGCCGCGAACAGCGCGGAATCCAGCGGTGACTCCCCGGCCTTCAGGTGCCGATCGAAGTTCTCCACCACGATGATGGCGTCATCCACCACCAGCCCGATCGCGAGCACCAGCGCCAGCAGCGTCAGCAGATTGATCGAGTAGCCGAGCGCCAGCATCATGAAGAAGGTGCCGATCAGCGACAGCGGCATGGCCACCACGGGAATCGCGGTGGCGCGCACGCTGCCCAGGAACAGGAAGATGACCGCCGTGACGATCAGCAGCGCCTCGCCCAAGGTCTTGATGACCTCGCGGATGGAGCTGCGCACGAACATGGTGGTGTCGTAGACGATTTCGGCGCGCATGCCGCTGGGCAGCTGCGCCTGTATGTCCGGCAGCGCCTCGCGCACCGCCTGGGCCACCCGCAGGACGTTGGCCTTGGGCGCGTTCTGGACCGCGAGGAACACCGAATGCCGGCCGTTCCAGGTCACGCCGGACTCGTAATCTTCGGCCCCCAGCTCCACGGTGGCGACATCCTCGAGACGCACCACCGTACTGTTCTGCTGGCGCACGACCAATTGCCGGAAGCCATCCAGGGAATGCAGGTCGGTATCGGCCGTGAGGTCCACCGAGACCATCTGGCCCTTGGTGCTGCCCACCGCGGTGAGATAATTGTTCGCTGCGAGGGCGGCATAGACGTCGCTGGCCGTGACGTTGCGGGCCGCCATGCGCTGCGGATCCAGCCAGGCGCGCAGCGCGTACACGCGTGCGCCCTGCACATCGGCGGACTGCACGCCGGGGATGGCATCCAGCTTCGGTTGCACCACCCGAATCAGGTAGTCCGTTACCCCATTGGGCGGCAGTGTGTCGGTGAAGAAGCCGACGTACATGGCTGCCGTGGTGTCCCCGACATCGATGTAGACCACCGGTTGCTGCGCCTGCGGCGGCAGCTGGTTGCGCACCGAGTTGACCTTGGCGCTGATTTCGCTGAGCGCCCGATTGGAGTCGTAGTTCAGGCGCAGCGTGGCCGTAATGCTCGAGGATCCGGTCGAGCTCGAGGAGGACAGGTATTCGATCCCCTGGGCCTGCGCGATCGCCGCCTCCAGGGGCTGGGTGATGAATCCGGCCACCGTGGCCGCATCGGCACCATAGTAAGTGGTGTTGATGATGATGTTCGCCGACTCGGTCTGCGGATACTGCGTGATCGACAGACTGAAGATCGCCCGGATGCCGAGCACCAGGATGAACAGGCTGACGACGAGCGACAGCACCGGCCGCCGGATGAACAGGTCTGTGAGCTTCATCCGCTTGAGCCCTAGTGTTCCTGCGGCAGAGGATTCGAATCGTTGCTGGGCTTCACCGAGTTGTCGATCGCCACCGGGGTGCCGTTCTTGATCTTCAACTGCCCCGCCGCCACGACCACATCGCCTTGCTTGACGCCCGAGAGCGCCTGCACCTGGTCCCCGCGGGTATCCCCCAGGGTGACGAAGGTCTGCTTGACGGTCTGCCCGCCCTTGTTGGCCGGATCCGCGATCACGATGAAGACCGTCGCGCCGTAGGGATTGTAGGTCACCGCCGACTGCGGCAGCGTCAGTGCATGCACCAGCGCGCCGGCCGCCACCTGCAGATGGCCGAACATGCCCGGCACCAGCTGCCTGGCGTGATTGTCGACCGAGGCTTCCACCTGCACGTTGCGGGTGGCGCTGTCGACCAGCGGATTCACCGCGGTGATATGGCCCGGGAAGCTGACTCCGGGCCAGGTATCGGCAGTGAGCGCGACCGACTGCCCGACGGCGATGCGCGCCAGGCTCTGCTGCGGCAGTCGGAAATCCACCAGGATGGGGTCCAGCTGCTGCAGCGTCACGACCTTGTCCCCGGCATTCAGGTACTGGCCGGGATTGAGCGTGGTGATGCCCAACTGTCCGGCGAAGGGCGCGCGCAGGGTCTTCTTGGCCACCAGCGCCGCCTGCGCCGCCTCCTGCGCGCGCTTGCTCTTCAGGTCCGCCGCATCGGCATCCAGCTGGGCCTGGCTGATGGCCTGCGCCTTGAACTGCTCCTGGTCACGCTTATAGACCACCTCGGCCAGATCCGCGGCCGCCGCCAGCGCCTGCTGCTGGGCGAGATCCGAATCCGCGTTCAGGCGCACCAGGGTCGCCCCGCCGGCGATCTGCTGGCCGGAATGAAACTCGATGCTGCGCACCAGACCTGCGACCTCGGTGGTCACATCCACGCCGCGCACCGCGCGCAGCGTGCCCACGGCGTTGATCTGCGGCTGCCAGTCATCGAACTTCACGGTCGCCGTGGCGACGGTCTGCTTCGGCGAGGCGTTCTGCGCCAGCGCCAGGCCGATGAAGTGCGCCTTGACCAGATTGAAGCCGAAGATGCCGACCATCAGAACCAGCACCACCGCGCCGATGATGATGCCCCGCCGCCACAGCAGCGCCCGCAGCTGCTGCGGATCGTGATCGGGGATCTGGATTTCAGTGTTCTGCACTTAGCGGCTCCCGTTAGTGTCGCGATTCCACCAGCCGCCGCCCAGGGCCTGCAGCAATGCCGCGGAATCAGCCAGTCTGGCCATTTCGCCCTGGATGCGCGCCAGGCGCGCCTGCGCGTACTGACGTTGAGCGATGAGCAGATTGACGTAGGAAGTGCCGCCGGCCTGGTACTGGCGGCGGGTGATGTCGAGCGAATCATGCGCGGCGCTTTCCGCACGGGCGTTTGCGGCCAACGCCTGGGCATCATCCTGCAGCGCCCGCAGGCTGTCCGCCACATCCTGCAGGGCCGACAGCACCGTGCTGCGGTACTGCGCCGTGGCCTGATCCAGGTTGTCGAAGGCCTGGCGGCGCTTGGCGCGCAGTTCCCCGCCGTGGAACAGCGGCTGCATCAGCGAGCCGCCGATGTTCCAGGCCGCGGTGCCGGCGCTGAACAGGCTGCTGATCGAGGTGCTCTGCGAGCCGACGCTGCCCGAGAGCGTCAGCTGCGGATACCGATTCGCGGTGGCTACTCCGGCCTGCGCCGTGGCCTCATGCAGCAACGCCTCGGAGGCCAGCACATCGGGCCGCTGGCGCACCAGTTTGGCGGGCAGCGACAAGGGCAGCTGCGCGGGCAGTGTCAGGGAGCTCAGCGACAGGCCTTCGGTCGCGGGCGTGGTCTGGCGTCCGGCCGGTCAGCACCGCCAGGCGGTGGTCGGCCTGCGCCAGGGACTTCTGCAATCCGGGCAGGGTCGCTTCCAGTACCGCGAGGTTGGCCTGCTGGGTCAGCACATCGGCCTGCGAAGCGGCGCCGACGGCTTGCTGGCGCTGGATGATGGCCAGCTGATGGCGCTGCGAGGCGAGGATGTCCTGGGTGGCGGCGACCTCGTCATTGAGCGCAGCGGCGCTGATCACCGTGGTGACCACATTGGCGGCCAGCGTCAGGCGGGCCGCCTCGAGTTGCCAGCGCTGATAGTCCGACTGCGCGGCCAGGGCCTCCAGCTGGCGGCGCGTGCCGCCGACCAGATCGAATTTGTAACTGACGTTCACGGCGGCGTCGAACAGCGTGAAGGTGCTGCTGCCTGCCTGCGGAAATCCGAAGGCGGCACCGGAAGCTGCCTCGCGCTGGGCCTGAAACTGTCCGTCCACCTGCGGGTAAAGGCTGGCGCCGCGTTGGGCCACGTAACCTTGCTGGGCGGAACGCAGCGCCGCCTGGGCAGCCGCGATGGTCGGACTGTCCTGTAGCGCGGTACGCACCAGCACATCCAGCGGCGCGCTATGGAACAGGCTCCACCACCTCTCGGGGATTTCCTGATCGCCGACCAGGGTCTGGTCGGCGATCAGGACCTGGTCGCCCGCCACGTAGTGGTCGGTGTCGGGCGGCGCGGGCGCATGGAAGTTGGGGCCCAGCGCGCAGCCGCACAGCCCCGCCATCGCGAGAGTCGCGCTCACAATGCCCGTGGCTCGCACGGGCGGCCGATACCGTTGGTGCATGAATGAATCGTCAGTCTTGAGTTGCCCGGCGTAAGCACCGCGCCCTGTCATATTACCGGGGAACTGACGCGAATGGGCGACAAAGTGAGGCTCGCCACGACGGATTTTTCGGTCGCGCCCGAATAGGTAAACTGCCGAATCGTGACGCGAGTCGAGTGCCCGAGGAAGCACTGGTTCCGGGCACCAATACTGTGATGTCGCCCCGTCGTGAAGCGCGCCATCTCCGCTGAAATGCGCGCCAAATGAACGCTCGTTCCAATGTCCCGGCGCCGCTGCGCAATGTGCTGTTCGTCGATGACGAACCACAGGTCCTGGAGGGACTGCGGCAGCGTCTGCAGCCGCTGACGCACAAGTGGCGCATGACCTTCGTCGACAGCGGCGCGGATGCCCTCTCGCAGTTCGAACTGACCCCGCAGGATGTGATCGTCAGCGACATCGCCATGCCCGGCATGGATGGGGCGCAGCTGCTGCGTGCCATCAGCGAGCGCTGGCCGGCCACCATCCGCATCGCGCTCTCGGGCATGTCGGACATCGAGCAGAAGCTGCGGCTGCTGCCGCTCGCGCATCAGTACTTAAGCAAGCCCTGCCATCCCGAACAGCTCGAGGATGCGGTCGTGCGCAGTCTGCAGCTGCGCGAGCAGCTGACGCATCCGGGCGTCAAGGCCATCATCGGCCGCATCCGCCAGCTGCCGGCCCAGCCGCAGGTGTTCGCGCGGCTGCAGATGATCATGGCGCGGGCGGAGACGTCGACGCGCGAGGTGGCGCACATCATTGCCGAGGACGGCGCGCTCACCGTCAAGGTGCTGCAGATCGCCAACTCGGCGTTCTTCCGCCGCGCGCGTCAGATCAGCAGCATCGAACAGGCGGTGCTGCAGCTGGGATTCAAGACGGTGCGCAATCTGGTGATGTGCGCGGAAGTCTTCTCGCGCTGGCCACCGCGCATGCGCCATGCCGCCGTGGACCTGGAGGACCTGCAGATGCATGCGCAGCGCACCGCGGCGGTCGCCCAGGCCATCACCGCCGGCACCCCGTTCTGTGACGACACGGTGCTGGCTGCGCTGCTGCACGACATCGGCTACTGGGTGCTGATCCAGGAGTGCCCGCGCGAGCTGGAACAGGCGGTGGAACTGGCGCTCGCAGCCTGTGTGCCGCTGCCGCAGGCCGAGCATGAGATCCTGGGCGCCTCGCATGCCGAGATCGGCGCCTACCTGCTGGCCTTGTGGGGCCTGCCGTATGCGGTCGTCGAAGCCGTCGCGCACCATCATCGTCCCGAACGCGTGAAGTCCACGCGGCTTGACCCGCTTTCGGCGCTGGCGGTGGCCCAGGCAATGACCGGCGGGGATGACACCGACGGCTGCGCGCGCAATCTGGCGCCAAGCCGGCTGGTGCGCGCGGAATACCTCGCGCGTCTGGAGAGCCCGGTGACCTGGCAGGAAGCCGAAGCCCGGGCCCGTGAATGCCTGGAGCGCATCGCCCGGGACTCCAACTGAAGACCCGGGCCTTTCGGCACGGCTTCGCCGCGCCGGCGGCTCGATCGCCCGAGAAAAAGGCGCATAATTGGCGCCATGCGAACCTACATTGTCGAAGATGACGCGGAGCTGCGCGGCGCCCTGGTCAACCTGCTGCGCCAGAAGGGTTATCACGTCGAGGCCACCGGCCGCGGGCGGGAAGCGCAGGAAGTCCTGCTGCTCAATGACTTCGATCTGGCCATCGTGGACATCGGCCTGCCGGACATCGACGGACTGACGCTGATCCGTACCTTGCGCCGCCACCAGCGCGGCCTGCCCATCCTGGTGCTGACCGCCCTCGATGCCGTCGACAATCGCGTCACCGGACTGGATGCCGGGGCCGATGACTACCTGGTGAAGCCGTTCGTCATGGCCGAGTTCGAGGCGCGGGCCCGCGCGCTGGTCCGGCGACATCGCGCCGACCGGGCCCAATCCATCAAGATCGGCCCGCTGGAGCTGACCATGGGACAGCCGCGCATCCTGCTGTCCGGCACGCCCGTGGATCTCACCGCCCGGGAGTTCACGCTGCTCGAGCTGCTCGCGCAGCGCGCCGGCCGGGTCGTGAAGAAGGACCAGATCGCCAGCAGCCTGGCCCCGTCGGGGGAAGCGTTGTCGGACACGGCCATCGAAGTGGCCATCCACCGCCTGCGGCGGCGCCTGGAGCCCTTCGATCTGAAGGTGCAGACCATCCGCGGCTTCGGTTACCTGCTGGAGACCAAGGCGGAACAGGAAGCCGATGCCTGAACGCTCGCTGCGCTCCGGCCTGACGCTGCGCGTCCTGGCCGTGGCGCTGCTGCTGCTGGCCCTGGACGGCGTCTACTGTTATGCGCTGTCGGCGCATTTCGCCAATCTCGCCTATGACCGCTGGCTGATCGAGGATGCCGGCTCGCTCGCGCAGGCCCTGAGCGTCGAGAACGGCCGGATCACCGTGGTACTGCCGCGCGTGGCCCTCGCCATCTTCAAGTTCGACGACTACGACCAGACCTCCTACCGTCTGATCACCACCCAGGGGCGCCCGATTGCCAACGACGGCAATCTGCCCGACGTGCCCGCAGGTCCCGACGGCAAGCCGCGGCTGACCTCCATGACCATCGCCGGGGTGCCGATGCGCCTGGTCGCCACGGAGCTTAGGGTGCCCGGATCCACGGAAATGGTGCGCCTGATCGTCGGGGAGACCGTCAACAAGCGCGCCTCGCTGCTGTCGCAAATCCTGCTGGAGATGGCCTTACCCCAGTTGGGCCTGCTGCTGGGTGCGTTGTGGTTCGTGCGCTTCGCCGTGGACCGGGGACTGAAGCCCCTGACGGTGGTGTCGGCTGCCATCGAGGCACGCGGCCAGGATCTGCTCACCCCGGTCTCCGAAGCCGGGCTGCCCTGGGAAGCGCGCATCCTGGTGACGCGCATCAATGACCTGCTGGGCAGGCTGCAGCAGACCATCACCGCGCAGCGCCGGTTCGTGTCCGATGCCGCCCATCAGCTGCGCACGCCGCTCGCGGCCGTCTCGCTGCATGCCGAACGTGCCAAACGCAGTCCGGACAGCGAGTCGCGCAATCAGGCCCTGGACGCCCTGCAGTCCTCGATCGTGCGTGCCGCCCGGGTGACCCAGCAGCTGCTGGCGCTGGCCCGTTCCGGACCTGAGGCCGCGGCCACCCGAACTTTGTCACGCCTGGACCTGGTCCAGATCGCCCGCTCGGCCGGGGAGAACTGGATCGGGCCCGCCCTCGCCCGTCACATCGACTTCGGCTTCGTGGCCCCGGAGCAGCCGGTCATGATCCAGGGCCATGCCGGCCTGCTCGAGGAACTGATCAACAACCTGGTCGACAATGCCCTGCGTTACTGCCCGCAGGGCGCCAGCGTCACATTGAGCGTCGCGGCCGCGCCGCTGCCGGAACTGGCCGTCACTGACGACGGGCCGGGTATCCCCGAGTCCGAGCGGGAGCGCATTTTCGAACGCTTCCATCGCGGCGCCAGCGAGGATGCCGAGGGCTGCGGCCTGGGGTTGGCGATCGTGCGCGAGATCGCCACCGTGCACGGCGCCACGGTGAGCGCGCAGGCGGGTCGCGAAGGTCGCGGCACCCGCTTCGTGGTGAGGTTTCCGGGTCCGGCCTGAATCATCCCGTGCAGTTTCTGCATGCCGGCGCGTAAAGATTGCACGCGCCTTGAGGCGTGTTCAGCGGGATGGGCCCGGACGTTCGGCCGGCTACCGAGGTCGCGCTAGGTTCGTGCGCCGGCACGCCGCTGTGGCTGGCCTGCCCGCCCTTGCGGCCCGCCTGTGCGGCCAAACCGGGATTCTGCGAGAAGCTGCGTTTCTCATCCGGCACGCTCTGGCCACCCTTGCGGCCCGCCTGCGCCGCGAGTTCCCGGTTCTGGGAGAAGCTGCGCTTCTCGCCGGGCACGCTCTGACCGCCCTTGCGGCCCGCCTGCGCGGCCAGATCGCGATTCTGGGAGAAGCTGCGTTTGGAATCCGGGACCGCCTTGCCGCCCATGCTGGCGATCTGCCGTTGCCGTTCCTGGTTCATCGAGGCAAACCCGCGGTTGGAAGTTCGGCCTTCCGCACCTCTTGTCTGTGCCATATCCGGCTCTCCTTACTCGTAATGAGAAAGTCTTAAGCGAAGACTGAAGCAAGACGCATGCCGTCCTAAGCCGCTCTCTTGACTACATTGGTCGCACGCTCGTGACAATGCAACCTGTCCCTCATCACGTATGACCGTTGAACAAGGGTAAAGATTGCCCAGGCTGGAAGAATAAATTCTGGCCGCGAGCCAGCCGCGAACCGGGGGCGCTAGGGCGTGAGGCGATCGATCAGGACGGCCACCGCGCCGTTGGCCGCGACATGGTAGGCGACGGCGCCAAACGGATCGCCCTTGCGGGGCAGCGGACCACCCGAACCGGACAGGCGCGCGACGATTTCCACATCCTGGCCCACCTGCATGCCATGGCCGGCGAGCATCGCATCCGCCGAAGAAAGTTCCACGGTCTGCGGAAAGTGCGCCGTCAGGCGTTTCACCGCCAGCGGCGGGCCCGCCGCTTTGGGATCCCGGACGAACACGAACAACGGCGCATCACTCTTGCCGTCGAAGCCAAGCGTGGGCGCAAGCTTGATAGTAATACGGACCCGCGCCGACGCTCCGCCCGACGCGGCCGGTACGGCACCCGCGGTCAGCGGGCCCTGTTCAACCGGCTGGCCGGCGGCGGCCAGCGCCTGGTCAATGGAGTTGATCTGCTGCTGGATGATGGGCCGGACGTTCTCCGGAGGCCCCTCGTCCAGCAAGGTCACGAAACGCTGGCGCGCCAGCGGCAGCTGTTTGCGCTGGATGGCCGACACGGCGCCGTAGAACAGGGCCTTCGGTGACTGCGGCGCAAGGGTCAGTGCCTGGTCCACCAGATCCCCGGCCCGGCCGGCGAGCTGGGAGTCATCCTCCGCGACCAGCGCCTCGGCCAGCCCGAGCAGCGCATCGACATTCTCGCCCTTCGCCAGCTGATTGGCGCGCTCGTAGGCACGCACCGCCAACGGCGTTTCCTGCAGCACGCTGTAGGAGCGGCCGAGCAGCAGCCAGCCATTGAGATCCTCGGGGTGACTGGCCAGGCGGCGCGCCAGAGTCGTCACCATGGTCTGGGGCGAACCGGCCGCGCTATCTGCCTGGGGCGCCGACCACTTCCAGTTGCTGAACGTCGAGTACAGGCCCGCACCGCCGCCGAGCAGCACCACCACCACGGCCAGTGCGCTCCACGGCAGCTGCGGAGTCACGGGGCGGCGCGACAGCAGCGGGACGGCGAGCAGCGCGGCAAGCGCGAGGACCATCGCTGCGGCGATGGCGATAAAGGTAATCATGGGTCGGAAACACTCGCATCGTCAGCGTCGATGAGCGCGGCGCGCTGCCTGATCACCCGCACGCCCACGGCGGCACCGATCAAGAGCAGAAACACCGGCAGACCCCACAGCCAGGCGTTGCGCCAGGATCCGCGGGGACGGAACAGTATGAATTCGCTGTAGCGCGAGACCAGGTAGTCCTTGATCTGGGCGTCGGACTGACCCGCGCTGAGTCGTTCGCGGATCTGACGGCGCACATCCGCGGCGATCGAGGCATCGGAATCCGCCAGTGAATTGTTCTCGCACTGCACGCAGCGCAGTTCATGAATGAGCACCAGGTAGCGTGCCTGCAGCGCCGGGTCGGACAAGTTCACCGGATCCACCGCCGCGGCCGTGCGCGCCAGCAGCAGGGCCCCCAGCGCCAGCAGCAAGACCGAGACGGCCCTCACGAGGCACCCGGGCCCGGGGCCGACACGGTGGACTGCGGCGGCAGGCGCGACAGGAACTCCCGGCGCCAGATCTCCGGCGTGATGACCCCGGGCTCCTTGTAGACGATCACGCCCTGCGGATTCACCAGAAAGGACTCCGGCGCCTGTGCGACTCCTAGGTCGATGGCGGTGCGCCCGTCCCGATCGGTGACGACCTGGCGGTAGGGATTGCCGAGCCGCGACAGCCAATCCAGCGCGGCGGCATTCTCATCTTCGTTGCCCGCCACCCAGTCCACGCCGATGATCTGCACCCGGGCCTCGCGCTGCGCCTGCAGCAGAGTCGGGTGTTCGACCCGGCAGGCGTAACACCATGCGCCCCAGTAATTGAGCACATACCATTGCCCCTTGAGCTCACTGGAGCCCAAGGTCTTGGCCGGATCCGTGAGCACCGGCAGTTCCCAGTCCGGGATCTGATGCCCGACCAGCGGCGACTGCAACACGCCCACCATGCGTGAATGATTGATGCCCACGGCCAGCACCACCACCAGCACCGCGAACACGCCCAGGGGCAGCAGGAAGCGTGGTTTCAATGCGCCGCTCCGAGCACCGGCTTGGCACCCTCCCGCGCTGCGGCCCGCTGCAGACGGTAGCGTTTGTCCGACAGCGCCAGCGCACCGCCCAGTGCCATGAACAGCGGACCCAGCCACAGCAGCGTGATCAGCGGCCGGATCTGCGCGCGGAAACTCCAGCGGCCGGCGCCCAGATTGTCGCCGAGGGCGATGAACAGGTCCGTGCCGTGCAGGTTGTAGATGCCGGCGACCTTGCGGGTCTGCTGCTGGACCCAGAACGTGCGGCTCTCCGGGATACAGCGTGGTGATCGGCTGTCCCTGGCGGCTGACCGTCACTGTCGCGCGGATGGCACTGTAGTTGTCTCCCTCAACGGGCGCGGTGCCCATGAGCTTGAATTCGTAGCCGCCGACCTCGGCGCTGGCGCCGGCGGCCAACGCAATATCGCGCTCGCTGGTATAGGACTCCACGCCCGTCAGCGCGATCACCGCCACCCCCATGCCGATATGCGCGAGGTCATGCCCAGCACCGCACGCGACAGGCTCAGGTGGCGTCGCAGCCGATCCACCGGATCCAGCAGCGATGACAGGATGATCCAGCTGCCGATGCCGATCCCGGCGATGGCCAGCGCATGGTGGCCGCTCGTAGATGCCATATACCGTGGCGGCGCCGAGTGCGATCGCAACGGCCAAAGTCACCAGCAGTGGCCGGCCCGCCTCCTCCAGGCGACCCCGCTTCCAGTTGGCATGGATGCCGATCGACAGCAGCAGCAGCAGCGGGATCACCGCCAGCAGAAAGGTCGGGCCGGAAGTACGGGGGGCCCACCGACAGCGCCGCCTGGCCGAGCGTGTCCGCGATCAGCGGCGCCAGCGTGCCGCCCAGCACCGTCGCGGCGGCAATCACCAGCAGGATGTTGTTGAACAGCAGGAAGCTCTCGCGTGAGAGCAGGTCGAAGCCCGCATTTGACTTCAGCAGCGGCGCGCGCCAGGCGTACAGGGTCAGCGCGCCCCCGATCACCAGCCCGAGGAAGGCCAGGATGAATCGTCCGCGGGCGGGATCCGCCGCGAAGGAGTGCACCGACACCAGCACGCCCGAGCGCACCAGGAAGGTACCCATCAGACTCAATGAGAATGCCAGGATGGCCAGCAGCAGCGTCCAGCTCTTGAACAGGCCGCGCTTTTCGGTAACGGCGAGCGAATGGATCAACGCGGTGGCCACCAGCCACGGCATGAAGGAGGCGTTCTCGACCGGGTCCCACTCCCAGTAGCCGCCCCACCCCAGCGTGTAGTACGACCACCAGCTGCCGAGCGTGATGCCGCAGGTCAGGAAGGCCCAGGCCGCCGTGGTCCAGGGCCGCGTCCAGCGGGCCCAATCCGGATCCATGCGACCCTCGAGCATGGCCGCGCAGGCAAACGAGAAAGCCACCGCGAGACCGACATAGCCCGTGTACAGCACCGGCGGATGCACGGCGAGCCCGGGGTCCTGCAGCAGCGGGTTCAGGTCATGGCCATCCGCTGCCGCGGGAATCAGCCGACGGAAGGGATCCGAAGTGGCCAGGGTGAACAGCAGGAACCCGAAACTGAGCACCCCCAGCACACCCAGCACGCGGGCCGTGAAACGCTCCGGCAGATTGCGCGAGGCGATGGCCACCGCCAGCGTCCACACTGCCAGCAGGAAGATCCACAACAACAGCGAGCCTTCGTGCGCGCCCCACAGGGCCGCGACGCGGTACATCAACGGCAGCGCGGAGTTGGAATTCTCGGCGACATAGAGAACTGAAAAATCGAAGTTGACGAAGGCGTAGACCAGGATGCCGACCGCCGTGGCCACCATCACGAACTGCCCGGCGACCGCGGAAGTCGCCGCCGCGACCCAGCGATCGCGGCCCAGCGCGGGCCCGAGAATGCCGAAGAAAGCCTGCAGGCCCGCCAGCAGCAGCGCCATCACCAGTGCGAAGTGACCCAATTCAGGCAGCATCAGCCTCCTCCCTGCGCGACCGGCGGCGTACCGGCGATCTTTGGCGGCATGTACTTCTCATCATGCTTGGCCAGCACCTCATCCGCGACGAACACACCCCGGCCGTCCAGATGTCCATGAGCGATCACGCCCTGGCCCTCGCGGAACAGGTCCGGCAGCACGCGGTCATAAGTCACCGGCACCTCATGCTTGAAATCAGTGAGCACGAAACTCACCTGCAGGCTGCCCGGCTGGCGTTGGACACTGCCGTTCTTGACCATGCCGCCGAGACGGAAGGACTCATCGTTATGAACGGCGCCCTGCGACACCTGAGTCGGAATGAAATAGAACGTGACATTCTGCCGAAAGGCCGACAGAGCCAGCGCGGTGGCGACGCCTACGCCCGCGACGATCCCCAGCACCAGATACAGCCGTTTGCGGCGTTGCGGTGTCATGCGCGCTCCTCTTGTTGTATGACGAGCCGCCGGCGCGCTTCGCCTTGCGCATCCCGCAGCAGGCGCCGTGCCCAGGCGACGTTCAACGCCACCACCAGCAGTGTCAGGCCATAGGAGGGCCAGACGTAGGCGGCGTATTTTCCCATGGCCAGGAACTGGGCCAGCGACTGGAACTGGACCATCATGCCAGCGCCTCCCGGATCCAGTTCGTGGAGCGTTCGCGCCGCAGGATCTCCCCGCGCAGCCGCACCAGCACGATGGCGCCGAAGAACAACGTGAATCCCAGCAGGCTCACCAGCAGCGGCACCAGCATGGAGGTGGCAATGGTGTCCTTGCCCGCCAGGGTCACCGAGGAGGCCTGGTGCAGATCGTTCCACCACACTACTGAATAATGCACGATGGGTACATTAACGATTCCCACGACCGCCAGCACGGCACTGGCACGATCTGCTCGCTGGATGTCATCAAATGACGCCCTGAGACCCATGTATCCCAGGTACAGGAACAGCAGCAACAGCTCGGAAGTCAGGCGCGGCGTCCATACCCACCAGGTGCCCCACATGGGTTTGCCCGAACAGCGAACCGGTGGCCAGGGCGACGGCGGTGAAGGAGGCGCCCACCGGCGCGCAGGCGGCGGCGAGCGCATGCGATACCTTGATGCGCCAGATGAGCCCCACGGCCGCCGCCACCCCCATCCAGGTGTAGACCATCAGCGACAGCCATGCGGTCGGCGCGTGCACGTAGATGATCCGGAAGCCATCGCCCTGCTGATAATCCGGCGGCGCCAGCACCAGCCCGCCGAACAGACCCGCGACGATCAGCACCGCGGCACTCCAGGCGAACCAGGGCGTCAGACGGCCTGCCAGTCCGTACACATATGGCGGGGATCCCAGCCGGTGAAACCATGTCCAAGTCACGTTACGTCTACTCCAGGCTGATGCGGACGGCGGCGGCCGCGGCCAGAGGGGCCAGGGTGAACGACAGGACCACGATGGCCCCCAGCAGTTCCATGGGGGCCAGGTACGACTCCCCGCGGATCGCCAGTTCTGTGGCGCGGCTCCCAAAAATCAGGATCGGCGCCGCAAGCGGCAGGATCAATATGGAAAGCAGCACCCCGCCGCGCCGGGCGCCGAGGGTCAATGCCGCCCCGATGGATCCGATGAAGCTCAGGGCCAGGCTTCCCAGCGCCACGGTCAGCATGATACCCACGCTGGCCTCCCACGGCACGCCCAGGGTGTAACCCATCAGGGGCGCCATCAGCGACAGGGGTACCCCGGTCAGCAGCCAGTGCGCGGCGGTCTTGCCCAGCAGCAGCCAGGTCAGCGACTGTCCCGACAGGGCATATTGCTCCAGCGTGCCATCCTGCGCGTCGTCGCGGAACAGAAAATCCAGCGCCAGCAGCGCGGCCAGCAACGCGGCGACCCACAGCACACCGGGGGCTATCAAGCGCAGGATGGTGCGTTCCGGACCCAGCGAAAGCGCGAACAGGGTCGTCACCAGCACGAAGAACGCCAGCGGGTGCAGCAGCTGCTCCGGGCGCCGAAACGCCAGCGTCAGATCGCGCGTGACGACCAGACGCGCGGCCAACAGCGGTGCGGTGAGTGCGGGTGCTGACTGCAACATCACGCCGAGAGATTCAATTCGCGAATCCGCGCAGGTTCGATGGCCAGGCGGTGATGCACGGCTGCGATCGCCAGCCCCCCCGAGGCCAGGTGCGCATCCAGCAGCGACGCCACCATCTCCTGGCCGGCACTGTCCAGATTGGTGGTGGGCTCATCCAGTAACCACAATGGCGCCGCTGCGAGCAGCAGTCCGGCCAGGGCCACGCGCCGCCGCTGCCCGGCCGACAGTGTGCGCACCGCGCGGGTGGCGAATTCGCCCGCGCCTGTGCCCGCCAGGGCGTCATGGATTGCCGTGGGCGAGATGTTCCGGCGCATGCCCATCCAGAATCTCAGGTTTTCGGCCCCCGAGAGGTCCGGTTTGAGCGGCGGTTCATGACCCAGGTACACCAGCGCGGCGTGAAATCCCTCGCGGTCCTCGCGCACATCGCGCCGATTCCAGAACACCCGGCCCTCCTCCAGATGGTTGATGCCGCATAAGGCGCGCAGCAGCGTCGTCTTGCCCGCGCCATTGGCGCCGGTCAGTTGCAGCAATTCCCCACCCTTCACCGACAGGTTGACTCCCTTCAGGACATGCCGCTCCGCGCGCCACAGGTGCAGATTTTCCGCATTGAGATTTGAATCGGACATGGTCGCAGTCTCGCAAAGTCAGTGGCTTATCGCCATCCCCGGGGTAGAATTGCCGGCTGTCGGCGCCGCGCTGCCCGGATGGCGAAATTGGTAGACGCAAGGGACTTAAAATCCCTCGGGGGCAACCCCTTGCCGGTTCGATTCCGGCTCCGGGCACCAAGGATCATCGGGAGACCTGATCTGCGTAACGGAGTCCTCATGCTCATTGCCGCGCGCAGCCCGGGGAAGCCGCCGGATGGCGAAAATCGCCAGTCGCACCCCGATATGATCGTGCCCTGCCGAATGACGGCGCTGCCGCAGAAAGGCAGACTAGCCTGGTGCGTGCATCGATGGTGAAGAAGCGTCGCCGACCCCAAAGGATCCTGTCGGTCGATATCGGCGGCAGTCACGTCAAGGTGTTGCTTTCCGGGCTGCCGGCGAACCAGAGCGAGCGCCTGAGCGCTTCGGGCCCGCAGCTGACCCCCGCGCAGATGGTCAGGGCGGTGCGGGCCATGACCCGGGACTGGAAGTTTGATGCGGTCGCGATCGGCTACCCCGGCGTGGTCTGGCATGGGCGGCCAATCGTCGAACCGCACCATCTGGGCAAGGGTTGGGTCACCTTCGACTATGCGGCGGCCTTCGGCAAACCCGTGCGCATCATCAATGATGCGGCCATGCAGGCCATCGGCAGTTACGAGGGCGGCCGGATGCTGTTCCTGGGACTGGGCACGGGACTGGGCTCGGCGCTGATACTGGACGGCGTCATCGAGCCCATGGAGCTGGGCCACCTGCCCTATCGCAAGGGCCGCACCTATGAGGATTACGCCGGCATCAGCGGGCTCAACCGACTGGGCAAGAAGCGCTGGCGGCGCGCCGTCTTCGACATCGTGGAAAGACTGAGCGAGGCATTCGAGGTGGACTACGTGATGTTGGGCGGCGGCAATGTGGCGAAGCTCAAAAAGCTGCCGCCGCAGGTGCGCGCCGGGCACAATACCAATGCCTTCCGGGGCGGCTTCCGGTTGTGGACCGAGAAGTCCTGGAGCCGAGTGCGCTGAAGATCCCGCAATGTGCGAGCAATACCAATTTACCCATGGCGAAGCTCTTCCCGGCCAACCGGTGCCGGTGTTGCGGGAATTCGACGGGCCGCGCGAACAGCTGGCCATGCGCTGGGGCTTGATTCCGTTTGCCGCCCGCGGCATCGCCGGGGAGCGACCCGTGATTCACGTGCCGCTGCAGGGCCTCGCGAACTCGGAGCTGTACCGTGGCCCCTGGGTGAACGGACAACGCTGCCTGCAGCTGGCCACCAGCTACCAGTATGCAACGATCGATGACCAGGGGCGGCCCTGCCGCTGGCAGGTTCGGCCCCGTCGCCACGAAGTATTCGGCCTGGCCGCGCTGTGGGATCGCTCGCAGCCGGTCGACGGCCCGATGATCGAGAGCTGCGCCCTGGTACTGCTGCCCGATGGCGGGCCGGTCATCCTGGGACCCGCCGAGCAGGCCGCCTGGCTCACCGGCACGACGGAGGAAGCCGCTGCGGTGCTGGTGCCCCTGCCCAAGGCCGAACTGCATCTGACGCCCGTGCAGGCATAATGGCCGCCTCTCACTTCGACATTGCCGCGGAAGTTCAGCCATGATTCGACGCCTCCTTGCCCTGTTCACACTCGCCGCCACGGCCCTGCCCCTGATGGCCCAGGGCCAGACCTGGACCGAGGGCAAGCACTACTTCCTGGTCACCCCGACGCTGCAGACCAGCGTGCCGGCGGGCAAGGTGGAAGTCACCGAGGTGTTCTCCTACGGCTGTCCGCATTGTTCGGAGTTCCGGCCCGTCATCAAACAGCTGAAGGCGGCCTTGCCGCCGAATGCCGTGTTCGTGCAGCGGCCGGCTTCCTTCAATCCGGCCGAGGACTGGCCGATGTTCCAGCGCGCCTACGTCACCGCTGAAGTGCTGGGCATCGCCGACAAGGCCAATGACGGGATATTCGACGCCATCTGGAAGAGCGGCGAACTTTCGGTAGTAGATCCGCAGACCAACCGCATCAGAAGCCCGCTGCCCTCGATCCAGGATGCCGCCAAGGTCTATAACAAGCTCACCGGTGTGCCGGTGGACAAGTTCGTTTCGGTCAGTCAGTCCTTCGCGGTGGAAGTGAAGATGAAGGCGGATGACGCCTATGTGCTGCACGGCCAGGTCGACTCCACGCCGACCATCATCGTGAACGGCAAGTATCGCCTGGGCACCCAGTCAGCCGGCGGCGCGGACCAGGTGATCCAGCTGGTGAAGTACCTTGTGGCCAAGGAATCGCATTGAGGGATGCCCCTCGTACCGCTGCTGACGGCTGAAACCCATGCCCTGATGTGCCAGGCGCTGGCGGGCGGCGCCAGTGAATGCGCCTGCTCGCTGGATCTGGGCCGCACCGAGGTGCAGGTGAGCGTGGCGGCGTCCGGATTCAGCGTCGGCGGTGTGAACTACCCCTGGCCGGGAAAGATCAGGGACCGCACCATCTATTATTGGAACGGCAGCGGCTTCGAAGCTGCATCGGTCTACGCAGGCTCACTGATCAAGCTGGTGCCCACACCCTGGGGCGCACCCACCTTCGAAATCGACGGCATCAAGATGCTGCCCACGTCGCAGGACTCGCCCTTCGAGGATGCGCGGCGCAAGGTCGAGCTGGTCGGCGTGCGGCAGCGCCGGGTGCTGGACACCTGCGGCGGGTTGGGCTATTTCGCGGCCTGGTGCCTGCGCCTGGGGGCCACGCACGTGCTCTCGTGTGAAAAGAATCCCAGCGTGCTGTGGCTGCGCGAACTGAATCCCTGGTCGCCACGCGCGAATGCCGTGCTGGAAGTGCGCAACGTGGGCATCGACACCCAGATCGAGTCGCTTCCCGCGGCGTCATTCGATGTGGTGCTGCACGATCCGCCGCGCTTCGGCATTGCCGGCGAGCTGTATTCGCGCCAGTTCTACTTGCAGCTGGCGCGGGTGCTCAAACCCGGCGGCGCGCTGTTCCACTACACCGGCAGTCCCAACAAGCTCACCAGCGGACGCGATGTGCAGGGCGAGGTGCTGCAGCGCCTCGAGGATTGCGGTTTGCAGGTGCGACGCGCCCTGGACGGCGTGCTCGCCCGCTCAATAGGCAAACCGGTACGATAGACCGACGCTGCTGCCCGGGTCGTTGTCCGGCGTGGTGCCCTGCACGGTGGCCGTGCCGGTGCCCACCCGGGTCTGCAGTTTCAGCTTATTCGTCAGATCCACGTCCACCTGCAGCTGGGTGGATCCGGTGGTGTTCTGCTTCAGATCCACGAAAATCCGATTGGTGACATAGCGGCCCGCCTCGATGGTGGCGCCGGTGTTCTGGGTATTGCCGGGCGTATTCGGTTCATTGCTGCCCACCGCCAGGCGATCCAGGCCCAGGTGCTTCTGCAGCTCCACCAGTGGATTCAAACCGCTGCCGACGCCCGTCAGGGTCACCAGTGCGGCGCCCAGCTGCGCGGCCTGGATCGCCGACAGCTGCCCGGAGTTCTCGCCGAACAGCATGCGCGCCAGGATTTCATCCTGCGGCATGGGGGGTGCGCTGGTGAGTTCGAACTGGGGCGCATCCGCCACGCCCGTGATGCGCAAGGTCACGGTGGCATCCAGCGCAGTCGTCTGCGCCGTGAAATCCAGCGTCGGATCGATCGTGCCGGTGACATCCGAGCCCGCGAAGCTCACCCGTCCGGAGGTGAAGTTGAGGCGGCTGCTGGCCAGGGAGAACTGGCCCCGCTGCAGGTCGAATCCGCCGGCGACGGTCGGCGCCCTGGCCGTGCCGCCGATTTCCACGCGGCCGCCCAGTTCGGCGTCCAGGCCGCGACCCTTGACCAGGATCTGGCGCGGGGCATTCACGGTCACCTTCAGATTGATGACCGGGCCGATGAGGGTGGCGGGCGCGCGCTGCTGTCCGGGCCGCCGTACATTGAGGACTGCCACGTTGGGCGGCAGACTGTTGGGGATTTCCACCGTCGCCCTGTCGATGCCGATGATGCCGGCCAGCGTCAGTTCATGCAGCGCGGTGCCCTGCAGGGTGAGATCGGCGTTCACCACCCCGGTCACGATGCTGCTGCTCAAGGGCTGCGCATCGTGCGCCGTGAAGCGCAGATCCAGCGGCCAGCCCCCCTGCAGCACGCCGAGCGTGCCGGTGACGGCGACCGTGCCCGAGGCGGAATGGGCGGTGAGGCGCGTGATGCGCAGTTCATTCTGCGTGCCTTCCAGGTTGCCCTCGATCTCGGTGAGGTCCACGCCATGCCGGTAATCGTGGACCGAACCCTTGTGCAGCTGCACCGAGCCCTTGACGGTGGGTGCATCGAGAGTACCGGCCACCTGGGCATTCACGTCCAGAGTTCCCGTGATCCGCCGACCGGCGCTTTCCAGCAGGGGGTTCAGGCGCGTCAGGTCGATGTTGCCGTTGACATCCACGGCGATGGGACCGCTCCAGGGAATGCTCCCCTGCACCGTCATATGGGTGGAATTGCCGGCCGAAGTGCGCAGCGCCAGCCGCGCGCCATCGGCTGCCATATCAATCGTGGCGGTGAGCTGCACCGGCGGCAGACTCCCGGCATCGCCGGCCGCCCGCAGGTCCGTGCCGGTGACCTTCAACTCCCCCAGCGGATGCGCCACGGTGCCCTGCAGCTGCAGCGTGCCCAGCAGTTTTCCGGACGCCAGGTAGCCGGGCAGCACCGCATCGATCAGGCCGGCGGTGGCATCCGCGAGTTCGGCGTGGAACTGCAGCTGCGGTGAGATCTGACCGGCCGCCTGCAGCTGCGCGTCGGCGAGGCTGGCATGCAAGTCGGCGAGTGAAATGCCGCGCCCGAAGTCCAGCGCCGCGGGCTGCAGCAGCTTGATCGGCACGCCGCGCACCAGCCCCGTGGTCGCCGTCAACTGCACCGTTCTGCGGGCGGTATCCATCAGGCCCTGCGCCTCCACATGCGAGGCGGCTCCCAGGACTTCGGATTGCGCGGCCAGCGACAGCTGCAGGGCATGCAGCGGTCCGGTGCCCGTGAGCTTGGCGTTGACACTCAACCCGCCCACCCGCAGGCCCTCGGTGGTGACCTCCAGACTGGTTTGGGCGGTGGCCCCGGCGCCTTTCGATGCCGGCATCAGGGTCAGCGCCGCCGCGAGGCTGCCGCCAAAATGCCGACCCAACAGCTGATTCAGATCACTCAGTTTCGCGACCGACAATTTGAACTGGCCCGCGGATTGATCCAGGTCATGCGCCAGCGTCAGGTCGCCCTGGGCATGAAGGCTCTGCCAGTCGGCCTGCGGCACCCGGATATGCACCGCCTGCCCGGGATTGTCCTGCAGATCCGCCTGCAGCGTCAGCGGCTCACCGGCCAGCTGGCCTTGCAACTGTGCCCGCGCCCGCGGTGCGTGCGGCAGGTCCGCCAGCTCAAAGGTGCCGCGCACCGCCCCGGGAGCGGAGTCCCCGACGGCCACCGAAGCCTGCAGTTCACCGGCCAGGCGCATCGCCTGGGTGGTACCGGCCAGATCGGCCCGGATGTCGGCGTGTCCGGACAAGCCGGGCAACAGCGCCGACAGATCCGCGAGCGTCGCCCGGGATTTTCCGGTGACCGTCCAGGACGCATCCGAACCCGTCGATGCCGACAGTCGGCCCGACAGCGACACGCTCAGCGCCTTGTTGGACACCGAGGAGGATTCGACCTTCACGTCGCCTGCGCCGAAAGTGGCGCGGAGATCGGCGCTCTCGGGCCCGCGCAGCCACGGATGCAATGCCGGCAGCGTCGAATCCAAATTGCCCGTGGCACTCAGGCGTCCCTGGTATTGACTGCCCTGCTGCTGCACGGTCGCGTGCACGTGCAGCGGACCGGTGAGTCCTCCCGGCAGGGACTGCAGCAAGGGCGCGACATTGGCCGCATTCAGATCCGCATCCACAGCGCGTGCGCCCGCGGCCTGCCCCTTGGCGCGCAGCTCGAAGTCCGGATGCGAGACCTGCAGCTGGAAGGGTCGGGCCGCCTCCTCGAGACGGATCGAACCCTCGACGAGCAGCGGTGCACCGGACAGCAGACCCGCAGACATTCCCGGTGCGCTCGCATCGACCAGGCGCGCATGGGCGCTCAGATCTCCCGCGTGCGCTTCGAGCGACGCATCGAGCGCGCCGATCCGGATCCCGTCCGGAAGCACCAGCGCCAGCAGTTTGACATCACCGGCGGCCGCGGCGCTCGACAAGGCTCCATGCCAGCTGCCCCGCACGTGAAGCTGCTGCCACGACAGATCGGCGCGCGGCGCCATCGCACCGGCCTCGGCTGAATATTCCAGATCGGCCGAGCGGTGAATGAGATCCACCGCGCCGGTGGCCGAGGCATGCAGGTCACCCAGATCGGCCTGCAGTTTGACATGCTCGGCATTGCGCGGGCCCGTGAGCTCCCCAGCGACCTGCACCGCACCGATGGCCGGTACGCCCAGCAGGCCGGCGAGCGGCCCTTGCGCAGGTTCCCGCAGGTTGATAACGGCGTCCATGCGTTGCTGATCGAATGCCAGCTGGAATGAATACGTGCCGGGACCGTCCAGGCGCGTGCCGGCGAAGGCCATCTGCATGTCCATCAGGCTGCGCAGGTGCGCGCCCGCATGCAGATTGACGGTCGCGGCCGTGCCGGCGAGCGCGGCACTGAGGTGCACGACGTCGGCGGTGAGCTCACGCGCTTCGATATCCGGAATGCGGCCACGCCCGGGCCGGTGCGACTTGGAAACCGGCAGCCGGAACCAGTCGATCTGACGCACATGGCCCGTGCCGATCTCAACACGTCTGTGCAGCAGCGCCCAGGGATTCCAGGTCTGCACCTCAAGGTCCTGGGCCTGCAGCCACAGACCCTGCGAGTCGCTGAGCTTCAGTTCGCGCAGCGTGAGCCGACCGGGGAACTCACCTCCCAGCCCGATCAGCTGCACGTGATTGGACGTGAGATAGGCGACCAGCGATTCAACGCGCTGGCGGCCCCAGTCCGTGTTTCCCACCGCAAATACTGCGCCCGACACTATCGCGACCAGCAATAGCGGTACTGCGATGATGACCAGAGCAATGCGGGGGAGTCGTGACATCAGAAGGACTGTCCCAGACCGATATAAACTTGCAGTCCGCGCGCGCGCGAGCCGACTTCGTTCGCCGGCAGCTGCCACGGAAAGGCAATGTCGAACCGTATGGCGCCGATAGGCGTGTAATAACGCGCACCCGTGCCGACGCCAACTTGAAACTGGCCACTGAATGGCAGCGCGGACTGACCGATGGTTCCGCCGTCGGCGAAAACCGCAAAGCCATAGTGAGTACCCACGCGTTGGCGCAATTCCACGCTCACGGCCTGCACGGCCACACCGCCCACCGGGGTGTTAATCGAGAAGTTCGATCCGAATGGCGTCGCACCTAGCGGCTTGGCTGCGTTACAGAACTGCCAGAAAGCTGATGCGACCTGCAGGCTCGCGTTCGGCGGTACCGGGATTGGCCCTCCGGGAGGGCCGCAGAATTTCGAGAACTGCGGGCCTACCGACTGAAACGGGTAACCGCGCAGGGTGCCGCTGCCCCCGGCATAGAAACGCTGGTCCGGCGGCAGGTCAATGACCTTGGCGCCCTGCGCATAACCATAAAGTGCACGCAGCGCGATGACCGTGCGGCCGGGTGCGGTCCAGGAAAAGTCATGCAGGTCCAGGTACGCCGAGGCACGGAACTGGCTGATGACATAGGTGGCGTCGGGCGGTCCCAGGGACAGGGTCGGAGCGACGGTCAGCGCCGCGCGGATGCCATGCGTAGGATCGAGCAAGGGCGAGGACAGGCCGGTCGAGTCGTACCGCAGGCTCAGCGGCAGGGCGAACAGGGTGTAGAAGAAGTTGGCCTTGTTCAGGGCCGGGACGATGAGTTCCTGAGGCTGGGTGATCGCATCCACCGTGGCGGTGACGCCGACACTGGCGCTCCAGCTCTTGGACAAGTTGCGGATCAGGGTCAATCCGGCAGTTTCGGCACGCTGGTCATAGGCCAGCAGCGACTGCTTGATGGCATCGAGCGACACCTGCAGGGTTTGCGCATACTGCTGGAACTCCGGCACGATGAATTTTGCGCCGGTGTCATAGCCGACGCCGTCGGTGGCGCTGCCCTTGATGTTGATCACCGAGGCGGACAGCACCAGTTCCTCGGCGCTGCCCAGCAGATTGTGATCACTCCAGGTGACTCCGCCGCTGCCGCCCAGATCGCTTGAGTAGGCGGCGTTCAACACCACGTCGTGACGCTGGCGCTCGGTCACCAGAAACGTCACGGGAACCGCGCCATTCTCGTCCACCGCCGTTGCGATCTTCACATCGACACTGCCGAGCACGCCCATGGCCAGGAGGTTGCGGCGCGCCCGATCCAGCGCCTGGGCACTGTACTGATCTCCGGCATGCAGGCCCAGTCGCGAGAGCACCGCGGCCAGCCGGGTGCGCTGCAGCCCGGTCACGCTGATGGCCCCGAAGCGGGCGATCACGCCAGTCTGCACGTGAAAGCTCACCTCCATCTCGTG
The DNA here is from genome assembly GCA_963726995.1 of uncultured Pseudomonadota bacterium. Classification (GTDB taxonomy): domain Bacteria; phylum Pseudomonadota; class Gammaproteobacteria; order Steroidobacterales; family Steroidobacteraceae; genus DAIDKA01. The sequence continues at coordinate 380,105 of CAVSEP010000004.1, read as the reverse complement.
GGAGTCCGGCAACAGGTCGGCCACCGGCACATCGACCTTGGCGAAGGCATAGCCGCGATCCTGCAGTGCCGTGAGCAGGCGCGTTCCGGCGATCAGCACGTCCGCGGCGATGGCCGCCTGACCGGCGTGCAGGTTGAGCAGATCCCGCATGCCATCCGGCAGGTCACCCTCGATGCTGATCTTCCCCAGGTGGTACTGCGGACCGGGAGTGAACGCCACCACGACGCCGGCATCCTTGCCGGCCGGCAGCGCCGCCAGTTTGTCGGCCAGGTCGGCGCTGGTCAGAGTCTCCCCATCGATGGTCGCCGTCACCGCGCTGTCGTAGTAGCCGTAGCTCTCCAACACGGTCTTCAGTCGCACCGTGTCCCCGCGGGCGCGCAGGATCAGGCCCACCGGACCCACCGGCGCGGACTTGCGCAGAGTCTCCAGGTCGGAGCTGGCGGTCAGCGTGGTTTCGATGTCCTTGGCGATCGCGCCATCCAGGCGCACGCGGTAGCTGAGCGGATCGGCGCCCCAGGCAGCGTGCACCGCCGAGAGCGCCGCCAGCACCACACCGGCGGCAATCCGGGAAGGCCCTAGTCGCGCGGCCACAGCGGTGGTCGCCAGGCCTGTTCGGACCGCGTCAGATGAGCGCCTTGACGGCCGCCTGGATGCCCGGTGAATCCAGGCCCTGATGCCCCATCTGCTGCCATAGGCCGCCACAACCTTCGCGATATACACCCACATGGTTGTAACGCCCCTTGAAGCCAACCTGCAACAGGTGGCTGCCAAAGCGGCTACCCAGGCCCGTTTTGACGTTCCAGCCTTCGGCCACCAGCACGAAGGGCGCCGCGGCCAGGCGTCGCATCATGGCCTGGTCCACCACATTCAGGGTGGCCTTGTTGATCAGGCCCACCTTGATGCCCTGCTTCTGCAGGCTGATCACCGCATCCAGGGCCCGATACACGGTCTCACCCATGGCGACGACATAGCCGCCTCCGGCCGGCGCTTCGCGCACCACCGTATCGCTCAACGGATCAAAGGGTTTGCCGGCATACAGGGGCCGGCCCTGCTCATCCAGGATGTCGGGCACCGGAGCTCGCGTGCTGAACAGGAAACGCAGTCCCGGGTCGTTGAAGATGCGCTTCACGCAGGCGGCAAACTGGTGCTGGTCGGCCGGGAAGTACAGACGCGTCGTATCCGCGCCGTGATGCGGCTCAAGCCCCCCGTCGGCCAGCATGCTGTTGATGCCGAAGTGACAGGTGTTGTCGGCCATGTCATCCACGCCGCTGTGGCTGAAATGGGCCAGCACATTGGAGAAATTCAGGCGCGCCATGGTGATCTCGCTCAGGCACATCTCCAGGAATGCGCTGAAGGTGGCGAAGATGCCCTGCTTGCCGGGGCTGGCACCGAAGCCGGCCGCGGCGGAGAAGTTGCCGCGCTCCATGATGCCGCCGCGTACGAACACTTCCGGGTGCTGCTTGCGGATGTGAACCAGGCCGCAGGAGCCTTCCAGGTCGTTGTCGAACACCCGCACGCTGGCGAGGCGCTGTTCGGGCGTCAGGGCATCGAGAATGCCGTTGATGATCTTGCCGAAGTCATCGCGGTTCTTGCCCACGCCGCTGGAGCCCTGGTAGGTCAGCGGCGATTTCTCGCCGACCGCCGATTTGATCAACGCAATGGCGGCATCATAGCCGCCGCGCTGCTGCAGGTACTGGACGGCCACGTCGGCCTTGAGTACCTCGTGGGCATGCGGACTGCCCTCCACGCCGGCGATGCCCGGCGCCATGGGGCGCTTGATGACCAGCGCATGCGGACGGGTATCGCTGAAGGCCCGGCACAGGTCCACGTACAGCGCATCCAGATCCTCGCCCATGGTGGTCTCGGCGGTCAGGCCGTAGCCGTTGAGCGTGCGCGACAGATCGTAGCCCGGCATGTATTCCTGCGGGTGTCCGGCGATGGTGACGTTGTTGTCGTCCACCAGCACCTTGATGTTCAGCTGCCGTCCGACGGCCAGGCGCGCGGCTTCCGCATCATCGCCCTCCATCTGGCTGCCGTCGGAACCCAGCAGCACCACGGCCTTGCCGGGATTGGCCATGGCCACGCCGTTGCAGAAGGCCCAAAGGTGCCCCAGGCGTCCGGAGCTGAACTCGACTCCGGGCGTCACCCCCCTCTCGGAGTGACCCGGGAGTCCCGCGTTGAACTCGCGATAGTGCAGCAGGCGCTCGGCCGGCATATGCCCGTCGAGTACCGACAGCAGGTATTGAGTAGCCACGCGATGCCCGGCCTCGTCATAGAACACCGGCACGATGGGGGCGCCGTAGGCGATGAAGGCGCGCACGATCATGACCTCGGGCACGGTGTCGTAGGCGCCGCCGGTATGACCGGACAGGCCGCGGGCGCCGGCCAGTGCGGTGAAGAACACGATGGCGTCGCGTGCCAGCTGAATGTTCTGGCGCAATGCGGCGCGCTGCTCGTCGGTCAGGGTGGTGACGGCGGGATTGAGCTTCAGCGGCAGCAGTTTGCCAAGGTCGATGGGAAAGGTTTCGGTTGTCATGATTGGGGCGTTGACTGCAATAAAAGGGGCCTGGGCAACGACTCGTAAGCATAACTCACGGGGGGGCAGCGCGTTGGCGCCGACCCGACTATGCTAGCGCGCATGAAAGCCATGAAACTGGGCGCCAGCGGTGGCCTTGAGCGCCTGAAGCTGCTCGACCTGCCGGATCCGCCGGCGCCGGTTGCCGGTGAAATCCAGGTGCGGGTGCAGGGCAGTTCCCTGAATTTCCACGACTATGCCGTGGCGCGCTTCGATGCGCCCCATACCGTGGACCGCATCCCGATGGCCGATGGCGCCGGTGTGGTCGAAGCGGTGGGCGCCGCAGTGACTGAATTCGCGCCCGGCGACACGGTGGTCTCCACCTTCTTTCCGCAGTGGCTGGCGGGTCGGCCCGTCAACGGCGATTTCACGACCGTCCCGGGCGATGGCGTTGACGGCTATGCCCGCGAACGGGTGGTGCGGCCGGCAACCTGGTTCACCAAGGCTCCACGGAACTGGTCGGCGGTGCAAAGCGCCACCCTGACGACGGCGGGCCTGACAGCGTGGCGGGCGCTGGTGGGCGATGGCGGCATCAAGGCCGGCGACACCGTGCTGATACTGGGCACGGGAGGAGTCGCCATCTTCGGCCTGCAGCTGGCCAAGGCCATCGGCGCCTCGGTCATCCTCACCTCTTCCTCGGATCAGAAGCTGGCGCGTGCGAAGGCGCTGGGTGCCGATCACTTGCTGAACTATCGCTCGCTGCCGGAATGGGGCGCCGAGGTGCTCAAGCTCACCGACGGGCGCGGCGTCGACCAGGTCCTGGAACTCGCAGGTCCGGGCACGCTGCCCCAGTCCATCACCGCCTGCCGCATCGGCGGCCAGATCTCACTGATCGGCACGCTGACCGGACATGCCGGTCAGGTCCCCACGGCCACCCTGATGCGCAAGCAGATCCGGCTGCAGGGGCTGATCGTGGGCAGTCGCGCGCAACAGCAGCAGCTGGTGCATGACCTGGACCTCACCGACATCAGGCCCGTGATTGACCGGCGCTTCGCCCTGGGCGAGCTCGCGGATGCGTTTCGCTACCAGGAATCCAACCAGCACTTCGGCAAGATCTGCCTGGAGTTCTGAGCCGTTGGCCTAAGGGGGTGGCACGGCGCGCGGCCACAGCAACCACAGCCTCGCCTGGGCCCGCAGGTTCCCGGCCGTCCGACCCGCCTCATCGCCGGTACCGCAGAACAGATCGGCACGTGGGGCGCCGCTGATCGCCCCGCCCGTGTCCTGCGCCACGACCAGGCGCTGCAGGGTTGCATCCTCGCTGGCGAGGAATACCGGTGTACCCAGCGGCACATAGGACGGATCCACCGCGATGGACCGCCCCGCGCTCAGCGCCACGCCCTGCGCGCCGCGGGGACCCTGCGCCGCATCCCCCAGCGGCAGTTCCTGGAAGAACACCACGCTGGGATTGGCATCGAGCACCTCGCGCAAGCGCTCCGGATGCGCCGCCAGCCACGCCCGGATGCCCGACATATCGGCCTGCTCGAGGCTCAGGGCTCCCTGGTTCACCAGGTAGCGGCCGATCGACCGATAGGGTTGCCCGTTCTGGTCCGCGTAACCCAGGCGGATCACCGTGCCGTCGTCCAACTGGATTCGCCCGGAACCCTGCACTTCCAGCAGGAAGGCATCCAGGGCGCTTTCCACCCAGACCAGCTCGCGTCCCTGCAGCGCCGGATCCTTCGCAAGCTCGCCGCGCGGAAAATAGGGAACCACGCTCTTGCCCACCAGCCGTCCGCGCACCCGGCGGCCCTTGAGCTCCGGAATGACGGCGGCCAGATCCACGGTCAGCAGATCATCCGGGCTCGCATACAGCGGCGTATCGAATCCGGGCAGATGCGCCCGTGAGCCGCGCAGCTGCGGCTCGTAGTAGCCGGTCAGCAGGCCCGTGACCTGCCGGCTTCGGGACCGGCTACCGCTGCGAAGCAGCGCCAGGGGTTGGAAGTTCGCGCTGAAGAAGGCGCGGACCGAGCTTTCGGAAATCGGCGCAAGCGCGCTTGCCGCGGCGCAGACCTGATTCCATTCAGGGCGGGTGTGCACGCGGCAGCTGGCCAGCAGGGCCGGCCAGGCTTCCAGCAGCGCATCCGTCTGCCAGCCCGGCAGCTGCGACCACTGCGCCGCGACGTACTCGACGCGAGGCGGCGCGGTACCTGCGCCGGGCCCCTGCGGCGCGGTCCGGCAGCCGGCGAGCAACACCAGGCCGGCGAGCATGAGCGCCCGCGGCGGCCCGAATCTCATCGAGCCATATCCGGATGTCTCGCCCGGTAGCTCGCGAAGGCCGGCAGCGTCGCCGTCAGGATCTGCAGCGTGTCGGCTCGGTCCGCCGCACTCATGAAGGCGTAGGTATCCGAGTGATCGTGGCCTTCGAGGACATCCGCGAAACGACCGAACAGCTGGTCGCGGGCGTAATCGGGCAACGCGCTGAACGCGCTGCTGTACACCAGGTAGCTCAGCGGATAGCGCAATAGTCTTGAGTGCAGGTCAAGATCGCGCAGCGAGCGGCCGGCCGGATCGCGGATCCCCTGGCTCTGGAACCACGCATCGAATCCCGAATGGCCGTGAATGGCATCGGTGTAGGGTGCCGCGTCGCCGAACAGCATGGCTTTGGCCAGATCATCCAGATAGCCCTGCAGCGCGCTGCGCGTCTTCGCCGACAGCGCGCCCGGCCGGTTCTTCACCCGCGCCAGCGCCTGGCGCACTTCGAAGTTGGCACGCGTGATCAGATCCTGCACCGTCACCTGATGCTGCAGCACCAGCAGGGCCACGACATCGCTCTGGTTCGTCAGGTAGGGCGCGGTATCGAACAGGCCCTCCAGCGTGTCGATGTTTCCACGGCGCACGCTCTCGAGCTTCATCAGTTCCTGCACGCTCTTCACCAGAATATTGCCGACATGCACCTGCTTGCCAGTCTGGCCCGTGACATACCAGCCACCCCAGCGCGATTCGATGGGGGTCTCATCCGTGGTCAGGATGTTGTCCTCGTGAGTGAGCTGATCGCCCCGGATGCTCACGTAGGAGGACATCAGCAGGAAGCGCGGTACGCCGCCGCCCGACATTTCATAGGTGTCGTGACAGGCCAGGCAGGTGAGCGTCTGACGCTGCAGCGCCGGAGTCGTGGACTCCCGGTTCGGCAAAAGATAGAACACCTGCCCCAGTTCGCTGTCCATGGCAGCCAGCTCCAGGTTTCCGGATCCCTGCACGTAGCCCACGTAGGTGTCGGCGTCGAAATACAGCGCCCGCGGCGTGGCGGCGCTGATGGATCCGGTCTGCAGGCTGGTCTTGGAATACACCAGGGCCTGGGAGCTGGGCGAGATGGCCAGCGCCGCCAGCAGTGAATCCAGGTACCCGCGCGGTGCCGTGTAGGTGAGCTTGAGCTCCCCGGCCGCCAGGCGCTGCTGCAGACGGGCGATGGCATTGTGCGTCGGCACGCGCTCGTAGTGCAGGGCAGGATATTCCTTGTCATAGGGCAGCCGCGTCGGCGGGGCCTGCGAAAAAGGATCGGTACCGACCTGGCCCTGCGCCAGCGTCGTCAGCGCCAGGCCGAGAGTGACTGAAAGGCCGGCGATGGCCAGTCGATGCCGCGGCATGCTCAAGGCTCCCGCACGGCATCCAGCTGCTTCTTGAACAGCCGGGCCGCGACATAGCAGCCGATGATCATGCCCACGCCGAAGGCCGGCAGCACGCCATAGGGCAGGCGCGGCGGCTCGCCGATGGCGAGCGCGTGGCCTGCGACCCCCAGGCCCGCGGCGGTGAATACAAATCCCACCATGTGAAAGAACTGCATGGGATCACGCAGGGTGAGCGGATTGCGTCGCCAGGACGGGAAGTGCCACACCGGGGTGTTGCGCGGATTGAGCCGCTGCGCCCACACGACGACGGGAACGGCGATCACCCCGTACGCCACCATGCCCACCAGCAGCAGTCCCGTCACCGGGCGCGCCGGCAGCCAGTTGTCGCCGCTCAGTGCCCCCTGCACCGCCGCCAGGAGCACGACCACCACTCGCACGATGACCCACTTGTTCATGGCTCAAGGATAATCGACCCCACATGGTTTGTCCGAGGGCCAACGAGTATCCTTACAGCCAAATGGTTGTGCCGAGGTTGCCCATGTTCCTGCTGACTGTGCGTCGTATCCTGGCCACGCTGCTGCTGGGATCGGCGCTGGCGCAAAGCTGCCATGCCCAGACCGTGACCGCCACTCCCGCGGGAAATGTCCTGCGCGCGACCCTCGCCAACGGCCTGAAGGTTGTCATCGTGCGCAATACCCTGGCGCCGGTGGTGGCCACCTCGGTGAACTACATGGTGGGCTCGGAGGAGACCCCGGCCGGCTTTCCGGGCACGGCGCACGCGCAGGAACACATGATGTTCCGCGGCAGCCCGGGCCTGAGCGCGGATCAGCTGGCGAACATCGGCAGCATCATGGGCGGCGACTTCAACGCCAATACCCGTGAGAGCCTGACCCAGTACCTGTACACCGTGCCTTCCGAAGATCTGGACGTGGCACTGCACATCGAGTCCCTGCGCATGCAGGGGGTCTCGGATGCCCAGTCGGAATGGGACCACGAGCGTGGCGCCATCGAGCAGGAGGTCGCCCAGGACCTCTCGGAGCCCGGCTACATCCTGTATTCCAAGCTGCGCGGCATCGCCTTCAAGGGCACGCCCTATGCTTTCGATGCGCTGGGCACCCGGCCCTCCTTTGAAAAGACCACGGCCGCGATGCTCAAGCACTTCCACGACCAGTGGTATGCGCCGAACAATGCGCTGCTCATCATCGTCGGCAACGTGGAGCCCGCCGCCACCCTGACCCAGGTCAAGTCGCTGTTCGGCGCCATTCCCCGCAAGGCCCTGCCCGCGCGCCCAGCCGTCAACCTGCAGCCGCTGAAGGAGACCTCCTTCAGCGTCGACACGGACCGGCCCGAGGGCACACAGATGATTGCCTTCCGGGTTCCGGGCCTGGACAGTCCGGACACGCCGGCACTAGAGGTACTCTCGGACGTGCTGGCGAGCCGGCGGTTTGACCTGTACGGACTGGTGCCGCAGGGCAAGGCTCTGGCCGCGGAGTTCTCCGTGGATCCCCTGCCCCATGCCGGGCTCGCCTTCGCGACCGTGTCGTTTCCGGCGGGCGCGGATCACAAGGCACTGGAAAAGCAGGTGCGCGCCATTCTCGAGCGCGTCGCCCGCGAGGGCGTGCCGGCGGAACTGGTGGCGGCGGCAAAGCTGCAGGAGCGGCGCCAGACGGAATTCCAGAAGAACTCCATCGCCGGCCTCGCCTCGGTCTGGGCCGACGCGCTGGCACTGTACGGGCTGGAGTCACCCGAAGCGGACCTCACACGAATCGAAAAGGTCACGGTTGCGGACGTGAACCGCGTGGCGCGTGAATACCTGAAGCTCGACCAGGCCGTGACGGCGGTGATGCTGCCCAAGGGCTCGGGCAAACCCGTGAGCGGCGGCGGCAGCGGCTTCGGCGGCCAGGAGAATATTTCCCTCGGGGAAGCCAAGCCCACGGCCCTGCCCAGCTGGGCGCAGGCGGCCGTGAACCGTCTGAGCGTGCCGGCCGTGACCTCCCATCCGGTGGTCAGTCACCTGCCCAATGGACTCACCCTGATGGTGCAGCCCGAGGACGTGAGCGACACGGTGACCGTGTTCGGCCACATCCGCAATCGGCCCGAAGTGCAGGCGCCGAAAGGCCAGGAAGGCGTCTCCAATCTGCTGGGCGAATTGCTGACCTATGGTTCGCAGCATCTGGACCGCCTGAGTTTCGAGAGCGCGCTGGATGCCATCGGCGCCGAAGCGCGCGCCGGCACCGACTTCTCCGCGGCCACCCTCGCCAGCGGCTTCGAGCGCTCGGTGGAACTGCTGGCCGACAATGAACTGCACCCGGCGCTGCCGGCGCAGGCGCTGGAGATCATGCGGCCGCAGTTCGCGCAGGCAGTGGCCGGACGCAACCGCAGCCCCGGCTACCTCATGCAGCGCTCGCTGCGCAGCGCACTGTTCCCGGCGACCGACCCGAGCCTGCGCGAGACCACGCCGGCCAGCGTCCAGGGCATCAGCATCGATCAGGTGCGCGCCTTCCACGCCCAGACCTTCAGGCCGGACCTGACCACCATCGTGGTGATCGGCAGGATCACGCCGCAGAAGGCCCGCGCCACCATCGAGAAATATTTTGGCGCCTGGTCGGCCACAGGTCCAAAGCCCGACACCGACCTGCCGCCCGTTCCGGCCAATGCCGCTGCGACTGTCGCCGTTCCGGATGCGACGCGCGTGCAGGACGTGGTGCTGCTGGCGCAGAACCTCGCCCTGACTCGCAGCAATCCGGACTACTACGCCATGCAAATGGGTAGCGCGCTGCTGGGCGGCGGATTCTATTCCTCACGGCTGTCCATCCATCTGCGTAAGGAAGCGGGCCTGGTGTATTCGGTCAGCTCGAATCTGCAGGTCGGACGCACGCGCGGCATCTACCTCATCGACTTCGCCAGCGATCCGCAGAACGTCACCAAGGCTGCGGCCATGGCCCTGCAGGATGTGAAGGGCCTGCAGGAGCAGCCGGTCGGCGCCGAGGAACTGCTGCGGGCCAAGGCACTGATGCTGCGCCAGATTCCCCTCTCGGAAGCGAGCACCGCGGAGATCGCCCGCGGCATCATCAGTCGGGATGACCTGGGCCTGCCGCTGGATGAACCCAGCATCGCCGCCCGCCGCTATATCGAACTGACGCCCCAGGATGTGCAGGATGCCTTCAGGAAATGGATCCGTCCCGGCGATTTCGTGCGCGTGAGTCAGGGGCCGACACCCCCGTGAACGTCCCGGCGGCGCCGACGGACCAGGCGGTCCGCAGCGCCCGTCTGCCTTGGCGACTGTTCGGACCGCGCTACTGGCCCACGTGGCTGGGACTGGGCCTGCTGCGGCTGATCCAGCTGCTGCCCCACCGCCTGCTGCTGGGCGTGGGACGCGCCATCGGCCGCCTGGTGCGCCGCCTGCCGCTGCACTATGCGCAGGTGGTGCGCTGCAACCTGCAACTGTGTCTGCCGGCGCTCACCGCGGCGCAGCGCGAGCGGGTACTCGATGAACATTTCGAAGCCTTAGGCATGGGGCTTTGCGAATCGGCCATGACCTGGTGGGGCACGGATGAGCAGATCTCGCGCCTGGCGCAGGTGGTGGGCGTGGAGCACCTGCGGCACGCCCTGGATCAGGGGCGCGGCGCGATCCTGCTCACGGCGCATTTCACGACTCTGGAAATCGGCGCCCGGGTGCTGAACACGCAGGTGGCGCTCAATGCCATGCACAAGCGGCCCAAGAACGAACTGCTGGCGCACTTCTTCGAACGGCATCGGGGTCGCCACGCACTGCGCATCTTCAGTCGCGACAATGTCCGGGGCATGGTCCGGGCGCTGCGTGACAATGAGTGCGTCTGGTACGCACCCGACCAGAGCTACCGGAAGAAGGGGGCGCAGATGATCCGGTTCTTCGGGATTCCGGCGGCCACCAACGTGTTCACCTCACGGCTGGCGAGCATGACGGGCGCCGCGGTGCTGTTCGTCGGTCACGAGCGCTTGAGCGGCAACGCGGGTTACCGCGTCAGCATCCACCCGGCGCCGGCGGGTTATCCGAGCGAGTCGGCGATCGAGGATGCCGAACAGTTCAATCGTTTCGTGGAATCAGAAGTGCGCCGCAATCCGCCGCAGTACTGGTGGATACACCGGCGCTTCAAGGGCCTGACGGCCGACTATCCGAACTACTACGGCGCTGCCGCGCGACGCGCGCCGCGCGCCGCGCACGACGATCAGCCGCCCTGAAGATGCTGCGCCAGCAGACTGGCCAGTTGCGCGGCATCGCTCCCCACCTCGCCTGAGGGCCAGTGGATGCCCAGCCCCCCCGCAACGGCGGGCTTCGGGATGATATGGAAATGAACATGCGGCACGGCCTGATGCGCGCCCGCACCGTTGTTTTCCAGCACGTTGTATTCACTCACGCCGGTGACAGCGATCACGGCCCGGCAGATGCGCGGCAGCACCCGCCCCAGTGCCGCCGCGGATTCATCCGACAGCTGGTCCAGGGTGGCCGCAGCCTCCTTGGGAATGACCAGGGTGTGTCCCCGACTCAGCGGGGCGATATCCAGGAAGGCAAGCACCTGGGCATCCTCGTACACCTTGTGACAGGGAATACGGCCCGCGATGATCTTGCCGAAAATGGTGTCGGTCATCGCCTCGGCATCCGCGTTCGCGTCAGCTCGGCTGAATCAGGCCTTCGGAGGGCTCGTCGAGTTGCGCCCGCGCGGCATCCGGCGCGGCGGACAGTGGGGCGGAAGCGGCGCGGCTGCGCCCCACCACGCGGGCCCCCGTGAGCCTCTCGATGGAGCGGATGGCGGAAGCCTTGGCCACGTGCTTGCACCAGGCGCCCTGGGCGAAGCCGGCGGAGGCGGCATAGTCGTCGCAGTTGCACACCCACTGGATGTGGCCATTGGCCAGCTGGAACAGTTGCACCGTGCGCTGTCCGACCTGGTAGGTGCACAGCGCCGTGGACGACAGGCGACGCTGCCAGCGCACCGCGGATGTCTTGAGGAGACCCATGGCATTCATGTTACCGCCTCCGGGCTGTGGATGGCTTGTGAATAACCTGTGGGCTAGATAATTTCGCGCACGCCGCCGGGCAGGACCCGGCGCGTGACCGCAGTGCGGCAAGCTCAGTTCAGGTCGGGATTGAATTCGCGCTGGTTCGACAGTTCGATCTTGACCGTCAGGCCCAGATCATGCAGCTGGCGCCCTATTTCGGGCGTGATGCGCAAACCCACCAGGGCCTCCGGCTGCACCGCCGCGAGCAGGGTCAGGGAGCCGCCCTGCTGCCGCAGCCGCGCCAGGAAGCGGCCATGACGCACCGTCAGGCAATAACACACCAGCACGATGCCCCAGCCGAGACTGCCGCGAGCGCTGGCCTCGCCTTCCTCCAGTCCGAATCGCGCCCGCAGCACCTTCGCCTCCAGCGGCAGCAACGCGGCCAGAAACTCCTGGGTCGTCTCGGACGCGCGGGGTACGCGCGCTTCGGACCCTGTGATCCCCGATCGGCGCGCCACGGTGGCCGGCGCCGACCAGACCATGGGATCGAGCACCGCGGCCCAGTAGGTTTCCGGATGTACGGCCGTGGCCGCGATTCCACTGCGCGACTCGCGCGGCTCCCCGGCGCGAAAGGATTCGGTGGCTTCCAGCGCCAACTCGCGCGAAATCTCCGCCGGGTCCACGCTGGGGTGGCGGACGTGCAGCGACAGCTGATAGGGCGGTACCTGCGCATCGAATCGCGGCCTGACCTGCACTTCGGGCTCCTCCTGCCTGGACTGGCACGCACTGCAGAGGGCATCAGACTGCGAAAACCCATCGGCCGTCAAATGACTCCCTGCACCGTCCCGTTCGCCCGCTCAGGCTCAAGTTTGCATCCGGTAACCCTGCGCGGCCAAACCTGCACTAGAATGGCCCCGCGGCGCAGGTGGCCGGCATCTAGGGGTGCGGTGTTGCGGATTAATAAGAAAGTGGTCCTGACGGTGGTCCTGGGGTTGAGTCTGGGTCTGGCGGAATCAGCCGCCGCTCACCATTCCTTCGCGGTGTTTTTCAACACCGATGCGCAGCTGGTGAAGGTGACCGGGGTGGTCCGGGACTTCCAGTTCCGCAATCCCCATGGGGTGATCACCCTGGTGGTGCCTAAAGGCGGCGCACAGATCACCTGGCGCGCGGAAACCAATTCGCCCTCGGTGCTGCGCCGTCGCGGCTGGACACCGGACAGTCTTCATGTCGGGGACAAGGTCACCCTGGAAGGCTGGCCGGCCCGGGATGGCACCCGCTACATGCGCCTCAAGTCCGCGCGGCTCGCGGACGGCCGCCTCGTGGGTCAGCCGGTGGGATGATGAACATGGGCACTCTCTCCCGGATCGCCGTCGGCCTGATGGCGCTGTCCCTGTTGGTGATCGCGGGCTGCTCGGCGCCCGGCGCGGGCCCCGCCAGTGCCTCCGCGCCGCCGCCGGCGCCGGTGAACGCGCATCCGGATCTGTCCGGATTCTGGAATCTCGACCTGAAGACGCCGCGTGACTCCGCACTGATGGCACTCGTGCCGGCCAACACCGTCTTCATGGACGATACGGGACCGGTGGAGTTTCCGGCCGGCAACTACGGCGGACTGCTGCCCACGCCAGCCGCGCAGGCGGCCATCAGGAAATGGAATCCCCGCGACCAGCTGAAGCCGGAAAACGCCTGCCGTGCGCCCTCCATCGTGTATGCCTTGCAGGGTCCCTTTCCCATCGAGATCTTCCAGAGCGACGCGTTCATCGTCATGAAGCTCGAGTACTACGACCTGGTGCGCCTCATCTTCCTCGATGGCCGTAAACCGGAATCCGACTTCCCGCACTCCATGACGGGTTTTTCCAGCGGTCACTGGGAGGGCTCGACGCTGGTGGTCGAGACCACTCACCTGGAAGCGGCAACGCTCACCAACAATGGCCTGGATCATTCCGAGAACATCAAGGTCGTGGAACGATTCCGCCTGAGCCCGGACGGCAAGGTCCTGATGGCTACCCAGGAATACGAAGACCCGACCATGATCGAGAATCGTGGCGTGCGTTTCATCGCCTGGCGCAGGCAGCCGGGACAGCACGTCTATCCGTATGAGTGTGACCCGGCATTCGCGGGCAACTACAAGGCCGGCAAGTAGTCCGGCTGCAGCGGACTATCTGAGCAGGATCAGTTCCGGAACCGCATCGCTGCCCGCCCAGAGGATGGCGTTCTGCTCGAACTGCCTGCCCAGCTGTTGCGCGGCGTTGCGTGGCAGGCCGGGCACCAGGTAGCTGGCCTCCGCCGGCCACTCACCGGTGGGGTGCTGCCCAATGCCCTCGATGGCCACGCATCCCTGACGGGACAGTTGCGCCGCCAGCGCAGCCTGCCGCCCGGCGTTGAGCGCGTCTGCGACGCGCTCGCCCCATGGATTGCAGGCCGTGACGAACGCGCTGCAATCGGTGCGAAACTTCCGGTGCAGCAGCGCCAGCTGCGCGCAGTGAACGCCCACCTGCAGCAGCGCCGGCAGGCTGCCCAGAACCCGATACTCCGTCTGGCGGTAAGCAAGCACGGTCGCCGGATCAATCACGGAGTGCATGTCAGCCACGGTAGCACGCTGCACCGCGGGTACAAATCGGCTGATTGCCCGTGGTATAAGCGGCGGATGATCCCCAATACGCCTGCCTGGGCCACGGAACTTCAGATCGCATTTCGCAGCGGCGCCAGCGGGCAATGTGTGCTGTATGGCAACGTGCACGATCGGCTCGCCGTGGATGGTCGGCTGCTGAGCATCGATCGGTACCTGCAGGACACGCTGCTGGCCGCCATGAAGGTGGTGCTCTCCTATGATCTGGGCAACGGGCTGACGGTGGAGCGCGGCGAGGAGCACCTGGCGCAGTGGGTTCCCTCGTCGTTGCGCAACCTGCCGCTCGAACCCCTGGAGGCCGTGCGATTCATCAACCGCTATGCACGCTATCTGGCGAATCTGCGCGCCGTCCAGCATGTGGAGATTCCGAGCGTCGCGGTGGTGGTGCGCGGCGCGGATCAGCTGCTGCCGGCCGACGGCCAGGGACTGCAGCACGGCAGTCTGACGTGCCTGGTGCGTGACTGGGGCCTGAGCAGTCCCTTCTCGCAGCTGCCCTTCTACAGCTTCCTGATCGCCGACAACCTGACGGATCTGGATCCGCTGCTGGCGTTCGCTCCGCAGTCCAAGCTGGTGCGCATTCCGCTGCCATCGGCCGCGGATCTGGATCTGGCGCTGCGCGTGCTGCACCAGGAATACCCCAAGACCATTCCCGCCGGCACCGATTTCGCCTCGCTCGCGGCGGCCATCACGGGGCTGTCCGTCAACACGCTGCAGCAGATCACCAAGGTACGCGCCCACAACGGCGAGGTACTGCAATCGCATGATTTCGCCGCCTTGAAGAAGGAGATGCTGGAACGCGACGCGCCGGGACTGGTCGAATTCGTCGAATCGCGGCGCACCCTCGACGACTACTTCGGCCAGGAGGCGCTGAAGAACTGGCTGCGGCAGGACATTGCGCTGTGGCGCATCAACGACATCAAGGCGCTGCCCATGGGCTACCTGCTGTGCGGCCCGGTGGGCACCGGCAAGACCTTCCTGGTGGAATGCCTCGCCGGCGAGGCCGGCGTGCCGGTCCTGAAGCTCAAGAACTTCCGCGACAAGTGGATCGGCTCGAGTGAGGCGAACCTGGAGAAGATCTTCCGGCTGATTCACGCCCTGGGCCGCTGCATCGTGTTCGTCGACGAAGCCGACCAGACGCTGGGTCGGCGCGACTCGGGGATCTCCGACAGCGGACTTTCGGGGCGGCTGTACTCCATGATTGCCCAGGAAATGGCCGACACCGCCAATCGCGGCAATGTCGTGTGGGTGCTGGGTTCCTCGCGCCCCGATCTGATCGAGGTGGACCTCAAGCGACCCGGTCGCATCGACCTGAAGGTTCCCATCCTGCCGACGGCCACGCGCGAACAAAGCAGCGGATTGATCGCGGCTCTGGCGAAGCGCTACGACCTGCGGATTTCAGCGGACGAATTGCAGCAGATGCTGCCGCTGGTGCCGGCCATGCTGACGCCCGGGGCGGCCGAGGCGCTGGTCGTGAAGGCCTACCGGGTATCCCGCACGGAATCTGTGGCGCCCCCCGCCGCCCTCGCCCGCTGCCTCAGCGGCTACCAGAGCGCCATTCCGCAGGATGTGCTGGAGCTGCAGATGCGGCTGGCCATCCAGGAAGCCACCGATCTGGCGTTCGTGGCCGAGGAGCTGCGCCACTTTGCCACCGGCGCTCCCGCCGCTACTGGGTGACGTACATGACGTCTTCGGGTCGCCACTTCAGCCGGGCCTGCATGTTGGCGGCGGTGACCGTACGGCGGCTGAAGATCTGATCCTCGATGAGCGCCGCCTGCTGGGGACCCACCACCGTATCGACGAATATGGCCGGATCAAAGACCCTGGCCTCAGCGGGCGTTGCGGGCCAATGCCAGGGCAGGCCGCGCACCGTCACGCCGCCGTCGAGCACCAGGAGTTCCACCGAGTGGGCCCCGTTCACCTGCAGGTCGAACATCGAAGGCGGCGCCTGGAAGTTGCGCCCGGCGGCAGTGACCTCAAAGGGGCGCTGGCGTTGCGGGGATATCTGGAATATCGCCTCGCCGAAGTCCAGGGTGGCCTGTCGAAAGGCGGTGCCCAGCCACACCGCAATCCGCGTATGACCATTCAAAGTCATCTTGCTGCCGTCAGCCAGGGTGACGGCTCGTACCTCACCCGGCTTGGTGGTGTAGATGGTCTCGCCCCATGGCATGGAGTTCACCGGCGACTGGCCGTTTCTTGAGGTATACAGCCCCCGGGTCATTTGGCGAACCATGACAATGGGCGCCGCCAGCATCACCAACCCCAGGCAGATGCCAATGGCCAGGTGGATGGGACGCAGGGTCTTCTTCCTGGGTGCACGCGGCGTGCCGAAGCCCACCGGGACCAGCTCGGCCAGCACGGCGACGATATCGGGGCCGTGCCAGAGCTTCGCGGCTTCGACAATGGCATCCCCATGGGTACTTTGCCGCAGCCATTCACGAAGCTCGGCCCCTTCGTGCGCCTGCAGCCCGCGCTCCAGCCGCGCCAGCCAGATGGCGGTCTCGGTCGCGACCCTATCAGCGTCGCTGGCCACGGAAGATTCGGATCCGGCAGGCATCGGGCCGCATGCGCGGATTCTGGCACTTCCAGCGGGCGCAGGGGAAGCCGCGCGCCCGGCGGGCCGCTTCTGTTACTTCGGAATTTCCTCGGCGGCCGCCTTCGCCTTCTTGGCATGATGATGTGCCTTGGCCTTGTGAATCTGCGCCTTGGTCTTGTCGATCGACTTGTCCGGCTGCGACTCCACGGACGCCTTGGCCTGATCGCCCAGTTGCTGTGCCTTCTCGGAAGTGGCCTTGGCGCCTTCCTTCACGGTCGTGCCGACCTGGGCAACGGCCACGCTGCATATCGCGCAGCTTGCCAACGTCAAAAGTAGTCTGTTCATCGGAAGTCCTCGAGAGTGATGGGTGCCTGCAGGGCTGCATCCTGAGGCCTGTGCGTATCGCCGACCGCCCGCCTGTCTCGGCAAGATCGGGTAGGACGAAGCCTACATCCGCCGTCGCTCGCGCCCCGGACGGGCGGCATCAGGCTCGCTTGATCAGTCGCAGCAGGAAGATCAGCACCACGGCCCCGATGGTCGCCACCACGATGGCGCCCAGGAGACCCCCGCCCGTGGAAACTCCCAGGGCGCCGAACAGGAAGCCGCCGATCAGCGCTCCGACGATGCCGACGATGATATCGCCAAGAACGCCGAAGCCGCCGCCCTTCATCAATATGCCCGCCAGCCATCCGGCGATGAGTCCGACCAGAATGAACCAGATGAAATTCACATGCTTCCCCTTAACTTCTACTCACGAACACGTACCGGTCGCAGGCGGCCGGCAGCCCTTGCCTCATCGATCCGAAACCTGCCCGGCCGTCCACCCCCGAAAACGCGGTTCGGCCGCCTGGCCTGGCTGATCATTCGGGCCCAGAAAGTCCAGTACCGCACGGCCATCGCGGGAATGCTTGGCAATCACCTTCAGGGCGACCAGCACGGGAGTGGCCAGCAGGACCCCGGCGACACCCCAGAAGAGCCCGCCGAGCCACAGTCCCAGAAACAGCAGCAGCGGATTGATCTCCAGGCGCCGGCCGACAAACAGCGGTTGAATGACCTGTCCCTCGATGGCCGCGATGGCCAGGTAGCTGCCCGCGACTCCGAGAATCCGCGGCACGTCAGTGAAAGTCATCGAGGCGACGAAGGTCACGATCACGAGCGTCGTGGTGGCCCCTGCGTAGGGAATGAAATTCAGCAAGGCAGCGATGATTCCCCAGACATAGGGCGTGGGCATTCCCCAGAGCATCATCACGACCGTCGTCACAATGCCCAATCCCGCGTTGATGATCGCCGTGACGACGTAGAAGCGCCCCACTTCGGCGCGCACGGCTTCGATGATCGTCAGAACGTGGGATGCGTTCAGATCGTCCACGAAAGCCGCCGTCATGCGCGCCATCATGGGGGGGCCGCCGGTCAGCAGGAAGAGCGTCAGGATGATGAACGTGAGGCTGCTCACTGCCGCCTCCAGGGAAGAGCCCAGAATCGTGGATGCGGCGCTCGGCGCGGGGGCAGCCGGCATTGGCTGCCCGCCAGTGCCTGGGCCGGAGCGGGGCGGCGGGCTGGTGCCCAGCGCCACCGCGGAGTTTCCGACCGCATCCATGCGCGCCACGATCTTCACGGCCGGCGCGAACCGGCGTTCGATGGTCCTGATGGTCCGCGGCGCTTCGCCGTACCAGTACTGGACCGGCTTCCACAGCAGGGAAATCGCCACGCTCAGGATGGTCAGCGCCACCGCGAGCAGCACCAGGGCGCCCAGTCCGCGGGGTACGCCGCGCCGGCACAGGCCTTCAACGGGACTCGACAACACCAACGCGAACAGCAGCGCCAGTGCGATGGGGATGAATGCGACATGGGCCACGTACAACAGCAGGCCCAGGCCGCCGAGTACCAGCAGCCGCAGTGCCGTCACTCCCTGCACCTGCGACGCGGATGCTCCCTTGCGTGAAATGATGGGCTCTTCGCTGTCCATGGTTCGCGTTGCGGCAGGACTCCTGTGAAGCTCGCTCGCGATTAGGTCACGGAGCTTTGCAGCAAAGATATGTGGCGATGCCGAATCTGCGGCAGGTCCAGTCCTACACGACCTGCGCAGATGAATCCTGCATCGAAGGTTCAAGGCGAGACGGACTACGACCCCGCGCGCCGCTTTCGGGAGGAACGGAGCGGTTCCTCAAAGGCGCGCACGTGCCGGATCTGGCAAGACGGACCGCGCCAAGATCGCAGCAGGAGGCCCCGTTGCCCGCCCCATCACCCGGCTCCAAGGGTTGAGCCGGACCCGGCCCTGCACGTTGCGAAGTTGGAAGCTCAGGTCAGAACGAACTTCACGGCCATGGTCTTGATGACGGGCCGTACAAGGGTGTTGTTGAAACGAAAGGTTTTCACTGCGTTCACGGCGGCGACCGTCAGTTCGGGATGGGACTGATCCGCCTTCACCGCAACGACTTTTGTCACCCGCCCGGTCGCGTCGATGGTAACGCGGCAGACGACTTGGCCCTGTACACCCTGCTTCTGCAGCGCCTTCGGATAGAAGTTGCTCAGCGGTTCGCCGGCGACCCAATTCACGGCCGGGTCCTGCGCCTCGGTCAGCACCAATGGCGCAGTCGCGGCGCAGGCTGCGCTCGCCGCGGTGAGAATCACTGCGCTCATCAGCAGCACTTTTCGGGAAGGACGCAAGTTCGTCGGCGACATGTCACTCTCCAATAGTCGTTTGAGGCGGGGTGTCAGAGTTGAGGGGGACGCCATACCCATCGTCACCGTGGTCATTTGAGCGTCAGCCGCCAAGTTGATCAGCATTTCTGCGTACCCAAGGCGATTGCCCACCTCGGCAATAGCCGTTTCGTCGCTGGTCAATTCAGCTAGCAGGATCAGACGACGGCGCAGCCAGAACGCGCAAGGATTGAACCAAAAGAGCGCACCATAGAACGACGCCAGCCAGATTCGCCAGCAATCATGCTCACGGATGTGAGCGCGCTCGTGCGCAAGCACCGCGGCCAATTTGCGCGCATCCCACGATTCCCATCCGACCGGCAACAGGATGGTGGATCCGAAAGACGATGGCGCCCGAAGGTTCGAGCTACTGCGCACATCGACAGGCCCAGCCAAATTCACGGATAGGCGCCGCGCCATGTGCCGCAGGCGGGCCGCCGCCCACATGCCCATCGCCAGGCGCGCGAGCAGGACGGTGGCGACCAGCAGGTAGGAATCCCGCGCGAGCTGCACGAGCACGTGCGGGCCGGATTGCGCCGCAATCAAGATCTCAAGCCTGCCCACGCCCCGCAGGGGCAACGGCGGCGCGGGAATCGGTAAAGCAAGGGTTTGAATCAACAGCGGCATGACTAGTGAGACCAGAACCACCCCGGTCCAGATACGTTTCTCGACGCGCAGATCGCTCAACCGAACCGCCTTGAGCAGCAGCCAGACGATGACAAACAGCGACATAGACCGCAGGGCACTTTCCACGAGCAGTGCGAGCATTACTTGTCCCCCGTCTTAAGTTTCTCGATCTTGGCGATAAGGCGCTGCAGATCCCGCTGGTCGATGACCTTTGCTTCCACCATGCCCAGCAGCACCTCATCGACCGATCCCTTGCAGAACCAATCGGCGATGCGCTGCACGGCACGCGAGGTAACATCAGCACGCGGGGTCGCGGCCCGATAGATGAAGGTTCGCTGCTCCACCTCATGCACCAGAAAGCCCTTCTGCTCCAGGCGGCTCAACACCGTGCGCACGGTGGATTCCTTCAGCGACCGTTTCAGCGCCTGGCGGATCTGTTCGGCCGTGGTCTGTCCCAACCGCCAGACCAACTCCAGCACCTCGCGCTCAAGCTCACCCAGATCCGTCGGAATCTGCTTCATATAACTGCGACATCCTGTAGTGCTACACAAAGTAGCATATGAATCGGCCGAACGCAAAACTCCGGGAAAGATCACCGCCAGGCCGATGTGATACGGTCGCGATCGAGCCAGCGGGGAGTCGAAAGCCTATGCGTCAAGCCTTCAACATCATCATGCGCATCGTGAGCAGCCTGATCGGCCTCGCGATGGTGGCCGCGGGCGCGGTGTGGATGCTGCAGGGTCTGAATCTCGCCTTCCGCGTGGGCTTCATGGTCGGTGACCTGCACTGGACGCTGTACGGGGCCATCCTGGCAGTGGTGGGCATCGCTCAGGTGGTCTGGAGCAACACCCGCCCGCGCGCTTAGCGCCGTTCATTTCCCCCGCGAGAGCGCTTCACCGTGGCCCAGTTCCGGATCCAGCCCAAGCGCCCGACGGCGGTCCTCGGCAGACTCTTTGCGGCGCCCCAGGCGGGCTGCGACAATCGACCGGTTATAGAGCACCACGGCCTGGTCCGGAGCGAGCTTGAGGCTGCTCGAATAGTCGCTGAAGGCCGCGGCAAATTCCTGCAGGTCAAGGTGCACATTGCCGCGCTTGAAATAGGCGATGGCATTGTTCGGATCCACTTCGATGACCCGCGTGTAGTCTTCAAGACTTTCCGCCCTCAGCTGCTGCGCATAGTGCGCGTTGGCCCTGCCGATCAGGGCCAGAGGATTCTTCGGCTCTGTGACCAGTGCCGCGTTGAAATCCAGCAAGGCCTTCTGCGGCTGCTCCAGCTGAGCGTAGGCATTACCGCGATTCACCTGCACGGCCACCGTGGGGCTCAATTCGTAGCTGCGGGAGAAGTCGCGGATGGCGTCGTTCAGCCGGCCCAGTTTCTCGTTGGCCACGCCACGATCGAGGTAGGCGATGGCATCGGAGCCATCATTGGCGATGACCTGGTCGAAATCCAAGATTGCCGTGTCGAGTCGACCCATCGACAGGTAGAGGATGGCACGGCTCCTGAGTGCCGGAGAGCGCGGGTCAAGCCTGATGGCCTCGCTCAATTCGTGAACGGCGGCGTCCGGATCCTTGCTCCTGAGCAGCCGCCCGAGCGCCGCGAGTGCCGGGGCATACCTTGGCTGCAGACGCACGGCGTTGCGGTAGTCCTCCAGGGCCTTGTCGGTCTCTCCATGCAGATCGTAGGCCGTACCCCGGTTATAGAAGGCCATGCCATTGTCGGGCTTGACCCTCAGTACCTCGGAGAGGTCCGCGATGGCCAGGTCCAGCTGCCCCGCCGCAACTGCCGCGGTGGCGCGATTCGAATACGCCTTCAGGTCATGGCGATCGAGTGCGATCGCGCGGCTGAAGTCCGCAATCGCCTCCGCATCCTTGCCCAAGGTATGCAGCCCAGCTCCGCGGCTGTTGTAAGCGACGGCATCCTTGGGATGATCGGCCACCGCGGCGTTGAAGTCTGCCATGGCAGCCGCAAAGTCCGCCTTGGATGCGAAATAGGTGCCGCGCGCGATCCGGGCCTGCAGGCTCCTGGGATCGACCTTCACCGCGGCATTCAGATCGTGCAAGGCCGCGCGATCATCGCCGCTTTGTTGGTAGACCTGTGCCCGCGCCACGTAGACCATCCGGTACTGGTCGTTCTGCAGCGTCTCCCGGTCCAAGATCCACGTACAGGACGCAAGCCGCTTCGGCGCCGACTGCTGCAGATCAAAGCAGAGTTGAAGCTGCGCGTTCTTCAACAGGAACTCGCTTCTCATCAGAGCATCGGAGTAGTCGTCGGCCCCCGCTTCGAAGGGCCACCCCATCGAACAGGTCAGCAATGCAAGGGTCATGCTCGAAACGAATCGATGTACCCGCATCGCCCCTCCCCGTCCGCGTGCTTGCGGGCCGGGCTGTGCGCCTACTTTCTCGTCAGGGTCAGGGCATAGCTGCCCGGCCCCTGTGACATCTGCCCGCTTAGGGTATTGCCGGAGAGATTCGCATCATACTCGCTGTTCAGGGCGGGTACCTTGATCACCAACTTACCCGCCTCAAGGCTGGCCTCAGAGACGGGAATGCCTTTGGCGCCCTGGCTGGGCACATCCCAGAAACCGACCATGGCGGCTTGCTGGTTGGTCTCGAAGCGCAACACGACCGGGATGACCACTTCACCGTTCGGACCCGGCACGTTGAGCTCTCCCGTCCAGGATCCGGCCAGCTTGCCGAAGGATTCGGCGCTCAATTTCAGCACCTGGACCTTCGCGACGAATTCTCCCTTCTTCAGCACCACCGGAACGCCTTCCGGGGGCTGCAGGGGATTGCCCTGGCGCCATAGGCCGTTGAACGCGCCATTGGCAAGCGCCCCGTTGAACTCGCCCGAGACGATCGGAATCTTGAAGGTGAGCTTGCTGTCGGCAAACTGGATATCGGCCATGTCCAGCGGCCTGCCTCCCTGCTCGGGAACGGCGAGGGTTCCCTGCAGGGCACCCTTGTCGTCGACCTTGAACTGCGCCACGAAGGTCATGCTGTTGCCGCCTGCCGATATCGGGCCGTTCCAAGAGCCAACGAGAGTATCCAGGGCCGCCTTCGAGAACACCGGCCGCTGGTAGGGACTGAGAACCAGAGGCAGCGTGCCGCCGGGCTGCTTCCAGTGCCCGCTGATGCTTCCGGCGCTGAGGGTGCCGTCGAAGCCGCCGCTGAGCGCGGCCACCTGCACGCTGACCGCGCCGGCCTTCAAGGACACCGAGTCCGCCGAGACGTTCTTCAGGGCACCATTGTCCGGCGAATTCAGCACGGCGGAGTAGCTGCCGTCGGCCTTCTTCGCGAAGGTGAACTGAATGGTCATGACGGTCTTCGGGTCCACCTGCAGCTTGCCCTGCCAGGTGCCCGCAAGCTCCTGGGACCAGGCAGGCGTTGCGGCCCACCCGGCCAGGCAGAACATCGCCGCCAGGGCCGCCAGACAATTTCGGATTCTCATGTGACATCCCTCCGTCGGGAACTTTGATTATTTCCGGGTCATCGTCAACGGCAAGACACCAGGCCCCTGCTTCCACTCACCGGTCAGGGAATTGCCGGACAGCGTCGCGTCATACTCGCCGTTGACCAGGCCGACCTTGATCATCAGCTTCCCCGCGGCCAGGGTGGCCTCCAGCACCGGCAGATTCATGGCGTTCTGCTTCGGACTGTCGATGAATGCCACCATGTCGGCATTCTTGTTGGTCTCGAATCGCAGCACCAGCGGAATCGTCACCGGGCCCTGCGGCCCGGTCGCCTGCAAATCACCATTCCAGGTGCCGGCGAGCTGGCCGAAGCTTTCCGCGCTCAATTTAAGGACATGCACGACGGGAACGAAGGTGCCCTTCTTCAGCACCAGCGGCACGCCCGCCGGCGGCTGCAGCGGATTTCCTGCGCGCCACACGCCGGTGAGCACGCCGTTGGCATAGGTCGCCGAGTACTGCCCCGGAATGCCGTTCGGCATCTGGATGTTTGCGGTCAGCTTGTTGTCGGCAAACTCGATATCCGAAAACGGCGGTACCGGTACATTCTGTTCGGCGAACTTCAGGCTGCCCTGCAGCTGACCCTTGTCATCGAGCTTGAAGTCGATCAGGAACGTCAGGCTGGGCTGCGGCGTGCCCAAGGGGCCGTTCCAGCTGCCGACCAGAATGCTGGTGGCCGCCTTGGAAATCTGCGCCTTCTCATAGCGGGCCAGCACCAGAGGCAGTGCACCCCCGGGCTGCTTCCACTGGCCACTGATCGCACCCGCGCCGAGCGTGCCGGCGAATGACCCGCTGAGCGAGGGGACCTGAAGACTCAAGGCCCCGGCCTTCCACAGCACCGAGTCTGCCGCCACATCCTTGATGCTGGCGTTGTCCGGCGAGTTCAGGACGGCCGCATAGCTGCCGTCGGGTTTCTTCGTGAAGGTGAACCGGATGGTCATGGCCGTCTTTGGGTCCACCTGCAGCTTGCCCTGCCAGGTACCCGCAAGGTCCTGCGGCGCGGCCGCCGGCTGCTGCGCCAGGGCCACACCGGTCAACAGCACCGCCGCCAGCAGCGCGAAGAATCTTGAGCGCATCTTCATTGCAAAACTCCTATGAACGCAGTTCCTCAGGTCTAGACCTGACGCAGGGCATCTACCGGATCGGCGCTGGCGGTCTTGTACGACTGCAGCGCCACGGTAACGAATGCCACGATGGCCGCCACCACGGCCGCGAGCACGAATATCAGCGGATTGATTCCCGCCCGATACGCGAATCCGGTCAGCCACTCATCGATGGCGAAGTAGGAAATGACGGCCGCCAGCACCGAGGCGATCACCACCAGCAGCAGGATGCGGCGCGCCAGCAGGGTGATGATCTGCCAGGCCGAAGCGCCCAGCACCTTGCGGGTGCCGATCTCGCGACTGCGCTGCTCAGTGGTGAAGGACGCGAGTCCAAACAGCCCCAGGCAGGCGATGAAGATGCAGATCACCGAGAATATCCCGATCAGCCGCGTGAGCTGGTGTTCGGACTTATACAGCTGATCCAGCGAGTCATCGAGAAACTGGTACTGGAATGGATGCTTGGGATCGGCCTTTGCCATCACACTTTCTATATAGGCGAGCGTCTTGTCCACCTCGGTGCCTGAGATCTTCACGACCAACAGGCGCTGCACGGTGGGGCGGAATATCTCCGGCACCTGCCCGAAATTGTCCACCAGCGGAAACATCAGCAGCGGCTCGACCAGGGTGTGCAGCGACTTGAAATTGAAATCCTGTACGACGCCGACCACGTGTCCGCTCTGGTTGCCCATCTGACCACGCTTGCCCAGCGGCTCGCTCCAGCCCATTTTTCGGACCATGGCTTCGTTCACCAGGACATTCGTACCCACATCGGTGAGCAGTCGTTTCGAGAAGTCGCGCCCCTGCACGATCTTCAGTCCCATTACGTT
This sequence comes from uncultured Pseudomonadota bacterium, assembly GCA_963726995.1. Taxonomy (GTDB): domain Bacteria; phylum Pseudomonadota; class Gammaproteobacteria; order Steroidobacterales; family Steroidobacteraceae; genus DAIDKA01. The sequence goes on along the minus strand of CAVSEP010000004.1, from coordinate 355,108 downwards.
CACGAAGTCTTCGCCGATTGCGACGTTGGCACTCGTGACCGGGGTGACCACGCCGGCGTTGTTCTCCAGCTGCATGACGTTCATGCTGGGGGTCTGCCCCATCAGGATCGAGGCCTCGGCGGTGCCCAGCACATGGCCGTTCTTGGCCAGCTCCGTGCGAATGGTGCTGATCCGGTCGATGGTGGCCACCCCGCGCAGTGTGACGACCACCTGGTTCTCCTTCTGGAAGCCTAGGGACTTGCCGGCGACATAGCGCATCTGGGCTGCCATGAGGATGGTGCAGGCGATCACCGCCACCGAAATCGTGAACTGCGTCAGCACCAGTGCTTCACGGAACCGCAGGTTGCCTTTGCCTGCCGCATGCTTGCTGGTGAGCGCGGACAGCGGCGCCCAGGAGGACAGGTAAACGGCCGGGTAGAATCCCGACAGCAGCCCCATCAGCAGCCCGAAGCCGATCAGCGCTGCGATCAACGCCGGATGGTGCACCAGGTCCAGGCTGACCTGCTGGCCCAGCAGTGAATTGATATTGGTCAGCCGCAAGGAGACCTCCACCAGCACCACGCCGATGATGAGCGCCAGCAGCGAAAACAGCACCGCCTCGCCCAGGAACTGCAGCCCCAGGGACAGGCGGCTGGCGCCCAGTATCTTGCGGATGCCCACCGAGTGGGCGCGGCGCATCGCCCGGGCCGTGGCGAGGTTCATGTAGTTGATGCAGGCCACCACCAGGATGAACAGCGCCACCGCCGCACAGCCATACAGGTACACCGGATTGCCATTGGGCCGATCGTAGTTCGCCGTGGAATGCAGGTGAACCGACGTCAGCGGTTGCACCCAGCTGGACCAGGTGGCCTTGATGGTCTTGGCCGTATCCGCCATGTAGCGCTTGAAGAACTCATCGCTGATGCGCGGCCAGCTCTTGGGATCAAATCCCGGCGCCATGAGCAGGTAGGTATAGGAATTGACGCCAAAGAGCGTCTGGCGCCGCACGGTCGGATTGTCCGGGTCACGCAGGAACGGGGCGTTGCCCGAAAAGAGCAGATCGTACTTAAGATGTGTGTTGGGCGGCAGATCGGCGAACACCAGCGTCACGCGGGCCGGCAGGCCGGCATCCGTCGTGAGTGTCTCGCCGACCGGATTGGCGTTGCCAAAGTACTTCCGGGCCACCGTTTCACTGATGGCAACGGACGAGGGATCCTTCAGCGCCGTGTTGGGATCTCCGGCGATGATCTTGTGCGAGAACACGTCGAACACATTGTCATCGACGTAGTAGGAGTTGTCCCAGTAGAAGGTATCCGTGCCGTGATGGATGGCCACGCCCCCGCTGTTGCCGATCCCGGAACCATTGCTCTGGAATCGCACGAAGGCCTTGATGATGGGATTGTCGGCGATCAGCATGGGCCCCAGCGCCCGCGAGGTGATCGAGAATCGATCGTGTGCGCCGGCGATGTCGAATTCGTTCTCGATGCGGTAGATGCGCTCGTGGTTGGCGAAGTGCCGGTCATAGGTCAGTTCACTCCACAGGAACAGGCCCAGCAGCAGGCAGCACGCCACGCCCAGTGACAGCCCCGCGATATTGATTGCGGCGTAGACTTTCTCGCGCTGCAGGGTTCTGAGCAGCACCAGCAGATAGTTGCGCATGGCCTAGCGCCCGGCCGACTTGTCGGAAACGATCTTGCCGTCCAGCAGGCTGACTATCCGGCCGCTGTAGGCCGCATTGGTCGCCGAATGGGTCACCATCAGGATGGTGGTGCCTTCCTCATTGAGCTTGAGCAGCATCTTCATGACCTCCTCGCCGTGCTCCGAATCCAGGTTGCCGGTCGGCTCATCGGCAAAGATCACATTGGGCCGGTTGACCAGGGCCCTTGCGACCGCCACGCGCTGCTGCTGGCCGCCAGACAGCTGCGCCGGGAAGTGCCCGCGACGGTGCCCGATGTCCATCTTCTCCAGCACCCCCTCGACGCGGCTCTTGCGATCGTGGGCGGCCACACCCGCGTAGATCAGTGGCAATTCGACGTTCTCAAACACCGTCAGTTCATCGATGAGGTTGAAGCTCTGAAACACGAAGCCGATGTGGGCTTTGCGGATCTTGGCGCGCCGCCGCTCCGGGTATCCCGAGACATCCTCGCCCATGAAGCGGTAGCGCCCGCCGCTCGGACTGTCGATCAGGCCCAGCACGTGCAGCAGCGTGGATTTGCCGCATCCGGAGGGGCCCATCACCGAAACGAACTGTCCGGGACTCAAGGAGAAGTTGATATCGTTCACGGCCGTGGTCTCCACCACTTCAGTGCGATAGATCTTCTTCAGGTTCTCAGTTTCAATGATCATGTGCTGCCCCGATTGGTGTTTATCGACTCGGTGAATTGCAGTTCGTCGACGCTGTTGAAGGTGTCGTAGCCGGAGGTGATGATGCGGTCGCCTTCGCGCAGGCCGTCCAGCACCTCGACCTGCAGCGGATTCTGCCGGCCGAGGCGAACCTGGGCCTTGCGCGCGCTGCGGCCGTCCTTGGCAAGCAGGTACACCCAACGGCCGGCGGTCTCCTGGTAGAAGCTGCCCTTGTTCACGATCAGCGTATGCGAGGGCGCGCCGAAGGTGAGCTCGATGGTCAGGGTCTGGCCGCGCTTGAGCGATTCGGGCGTCTCACCGATGAACACGGCGTCGGCCGCGAAGGCGCTGTTCTTGACCTCCGGATAGATCTTCTGGATCTTCACGTCCCAGTTGCGCCCATCCAGATTCACGTGGCCGATGGTGCCGACCTGCACGCGGCTTATGTAGAACTGATCGATGCTCAGATTCACCTTGAGTTTGTCCAGCAGGTCGATCTGGCCGATGCGCTGGCCCGCATTGATGTTCTGTCCGACCTGGGCGTCGATGGTCGACAGATAGCCGGAGATCGGCGCCCGCACCTCCAGACTCTGCTTGATCTGCTGCAGCATTTTCAGATTCGTGAGCTCTGAATCGATGGACTTCTGCGCTTCGGCGATTTCCCTGGCGCTGGCGCTGTCTTCCTGACGGATGCGCTCGGCCATCAACTCGCGTTTCTTCTGCAGGTACTCCCGTTGGTTGTGCTGGGTCTCGAACTGCTCCTGCGAGATGGCGGTATTGCCATCCTTGATCAGCCGCGCGTAGCGCCGATCCTTGTTCTGCGCGTCGAGGATCTCGTGATCAAGCTCGAGCAGCGTTTCCTTCAGCAGATTGACGTTCTGCGCCCGGTCGTGCTGGGTGCTGCGCTGGATGTCCAGGTTGTACAGCAGCGTGCTTTCCGTCTGGATGGTGTTGCGCTCCAGCGTAGGGTTTGAAAACCGCAGGATCAGGTCGCCCTTCTGCACATGCTGGCCGCCGTCGTCGACGATCTGTTCGACCCGGCCGCCTTCCTCGACATCCAGATATACGGAGGTCGCCGGCTGCACCGTGCCGTCGAAGGGGTAGTAGTCCAGGAACTCCCCCGTGCGCACCTGCGCCGTCGTGAGGCGCGATGGGTCGACGCTCAGCCGCGATGTGCCCGCGCGGCTGATCAGCTGCCAGATGACGCCCAGGGCAACCAGTCCCACGGCCGCGCTGATCGCCCACCTGGCCGGCGACCAGCCCTTTTTTTCTATGGTCCTATCCATGCATGGGTATCTCATAGATCAAGATGCATGCCAGGGCCACACCAGGCGAAGAAACTCACTGATTCAATGAGTTAGCACACCCGGGTGATGCGGCCTGCAGGCCACGGCCTGACTCGATCGTTCCGAAATGAAACAGTTTGTGTTCCACTACGGTACAACCTGGACAGTCTCCGAGCCATGAAACTGCAGCCCTGCGACATCCTGATTGTCGACGATGATTCGGAAGTGCTGCTCGCGGCCGAGCTGGTTCTGAAAGGTCATTTTCAGACAGTGGTCACGGCCTCCGACCCCGGCCAGATCAAATCACTGCTGTCCCAGCGAGCCTTCGATGCGATCCTGCTCGACATGAATTTCTCGGTCGGGGCGACCTCCGGCCGCGAAGGCATCGACTGGCTGAAAACCGTGCAGGCCATTGCCCCGGACACCAAGATCATCCTGATGACCGCCTACGGTGGCATCGAGACGGCCGTGAACGCCATGCGCGAGGGCGCGGCGGATTTCGTCGTGAAGCCCTGGGACAACGCCAAGCTGGTGGCCACCGTCTCCACCGTCGCGCGGCTCGCCCGGGCCGATCGGGAAGTCGCCAGCCTGCAAAGCCGGCAGCGCACGTTGAACGAATTCCCCTCGCCCGATGTGGATCAGATCATCGGCGACTCAGACGCGCTGCGACAGGTACTCTCCAGAATCGCCAAGGTCGCCCGCACCGAAGCCAATGTGCTGATTCTGGGTGAGAACGGCACGGGCAAGGAACTCGTGGCCAGGGAGATTCACCGGCAGTCACTGCGCCAGGGGCAGGTGTTCGTCAGCGTGGATCTCGGGGCGATATCCGAGAACCTGTTCGAGTCCGAGCTGTTCGGCCATCGGCGCGGCGCCTTTACCGATGCGCGCGAGGATCGTGCCGGGCGCTTCGAGGTTGCCCGGGGCGGCACGCTGTTTCTGGATGAGATCGGCAATCTCAGTCTCGCCATGCAGGCCAAGTTGCTGGGCGCCCTGGAGAGCATGACGGTCAGCCGCGTTGGCTCCGACCGTCCCATAAAGATCGATGCGCGCCTGATCTGCGCCACCAATCTTTCCGCCGCGGAGCTGCGCGCCGGCGCGCAGTTCCGCCAGGACCTGCTCTACCGCATCAACACCATCGAGATCCGGGTGCCGGCGCTGCGCGAGCGCGCCGATGACATCCCGGCGATCGCCACACACTTCGCCCGCGTCTTCGCGCGCAAGTACCACAAGCCCGAACCGGGATTCGACGCGGCGACGGTTCGCCGGCTCAAGCAATATCACTGGCCGGGCAACGTGCGTGAGCTGCGGCATGTCATCGAACGCCTGGTCATCATGCATGAGCGCGGCCCGCTGCATCTGGATGATCTGCCGTTCGCGCACCCCAATGTACCGGAACCTGCGACCTTGAATCTCGAGGCCTTGGAAAAGCAGGCCATCCAGAAGGCCATCGCCCTGCATCAGGGAAACCTGAGCAAGGCCGCGCTGTCCCTGGGACTGAGCCGCACCACCCTGTACCGCAAGATGACGCGCTATGAGCTTCAATAACTTTCGCGTCAACGTTCTGCTGCGGGTGCTGCTGCTGATCGCGCTGTGCCTGATCCTGGTCTGGGGCATCGTCAACACCAGCTGGCTGGCGACTCCCCTGGCGTGCCTCGCGCTGATTGCCGTCAGCGCCGCCGAGCTCATCCGTTATGTCGAGCGCACGGTCCGGGATTTCTCCAATTTCCTGAGCTTCGTGGCGCATCACGACTATTCGACGCCGATAACGTTGCCGGACAAGGGGGCGACGTTCACCGAACTGCAATCCGCCTATCACTTCCTGAGCGAGGAGTTCCGGCGGCTCAACCTGCAGAAGGCCGCCAACCTGCAATACCTGGAAGCCGTCGTCGAACATGTCAGCGTGGCCCTGTGCTGTCTGGATGAGCATGGCTACGTCAAGATGATGAACAAGCCCGCCCGGGAGCTCTTTCGCCTGCCCTACCTGAACAGCTGGCAGACATTCGCGCGTATCGATGAGCGCCTGCCGGAGATGCTGCGCAAATCCACCGATGGCGAGCGCACTTTGCTGGCGGTGCAGCGGGACGACGACAACCTGCAGTTGCTGCTGTACACGACCACCTTCGAACTCCTGGGCTGCAGCTACAAGCTGGTGTCCTTCCAGAATATCCGCCAGGAGCTCGACCGGCAGGAAACCGATTCCTGGCAGAAACTCATTCGCGTCCTGACGCATGAGATCATGAACTCAGTGACGCCGATCATTTCCTTGAGCGGCCTGGTGCGCGAGACGATGATTGATGAGGCCGCCCCGACACCCGCGGCGCGCGCCCTGTCGCCGCAACAGCAAAGCGACATGCTGCGAAGCGTGACCGCCATCCACACCCGCAGTCGCGGCCTGCTGGATTTCGTGCGTGCCTATCGCGGCTTTTCCAAGTTGCCGCAAGCCTCATTCGCGTTTGTCGAGGTTCGCTCGCTGCTTGAGCGGGTACGCGTGCTGCTGTCCCAGGATCTGCGCGCGCGCGGCATTTCGCTGGAGATCCAATGCGCGGGGGACCCGTTGGGCATCAGCGTGGACGCCGGACAGATCGAACAGGTGCTGATCAATCTGCTGCGCAATGCCATCGAGGCGCTCGAGACAGCGGCTGAGCCACGCATCGTGGTACGTGCCGCACATAGCACCCAGAACGAAATCCAGGTGCAGGTGATCGACAACGGCGGCGGCATACCGCCGGAGCATCTCGACAGTATCTTCGTCCCGTTCTTCACCACCAAGCGCAACGGCACCGGCGTGGGCCTGAGTGTCTCGCGGCAGCTGGTGCAGCTGAATCGCGGCTCGATCTCGGTTCGCTCGGCGACCGGCCGCGGTTGTGTCTTCAGCCTGAGATTTCCGCAGGCCCTGCCGGCCCTGCCATGAAGTTCCTGCCGTTAGTGTGGGCCGGTCTGTGGCGAAGGCCCGCGCGGACCGTATTCACCGGACTCTCCGTGGTCATCGCATTCTTACTGTTCGGTCTGCTGCAGGGAGTCAATGCGGGATTTACCCGGGCGATCGCCAATGCCCATCGGGAATCCCTGGTGGTCAATACCCGCGTTCGTGGCGGGGCACCCATGCCGATTGCCGCCATGGACGAGATCCGACGCATTCCGGGCATCAGGGAAGTTGCGCCACGCGCCTATTTCACGGGCAACGCCCGCGGCGCCGATCCCGGAAACTACCTCGCGGCGCTCGGCACTTTTCCGGATGTCTTCTTCGATGTCCTGCCGGCCATCGTTGCGTCCCCGGGGAGCCTGGCGGCAATGCGCACCACCCGCAACGGCATGCTGGCGACGCAGCTGTTGCTGAAGCAGTATGGGTGGAAGGTCGGCGATACCGTCCCCTTGCAGTCGGATATCCTGAAGACCGACGGCAACGGGATCTGGACCTTTAGGATCGTCGGCACCTTCACCACCCCCGGCGCCAACAGCTATTTCGCGATCATCAATTACGAGTATTTGAACGGCTACCGCGCCGCGAATCGCGATAGTGCGGAAATCTTCTACGTACGCATTGCCGATCCCACCAAGGCAATCGCCACCGGTGCGGCCATCGACCGGATCTTTGCCAACTCCTCCCACGAGACCCACACCCGCTCGATGCAGGAGCGTGCCGAGAACCAGGCCAAGCAGATGGGCGATGTGGCCCTCTTCACCGACGCCATCATGGTGGCGGTGATGTTCACGCTGGCCTTCGTGACGGGCAACACCCTGCGGCAATCCCTGGATCAGCGACTCCCCGAGTTCGCGGTCCTGAAGACCCTGGGATTCAGCGGCCGGGGAATCCTGGCCCTGGCGTTTGCCGAGGCGCTGTGCCTGTGCCTGCCGCCCGCCCTGCTGGGATTGGCCCTGGCCTATGTCCTCGCGCCCCTGGCGCGGGAAGATGTCGGCACCATATTCGTGTCGCCCGCCGTGGTGGCCGGCGGCGTGACCTGCGCCGCCTTGCTCGCCTTGCTGGGGTGCGCGCTGCCAGCCGCGAAGCTGGCACGGATGTCCATCGTAATCTCGCTGCGCAGACGGTGAGGCCATGAAGGTACCGACCCAGCTATTGGTGGTGACCGCGCTCAGCTTGCGAAGCCTGCCGCGGCGCCTCGGAAACTCGCTGGTCATCGTGGTCGGCATTGCCGGTGTCGTCGGGGTGCTGCTGGCCGTGCTCACCATGTATGTCAACTTCCGGCACACGATCAGCGCCGATGGCCGCGCCGATCGCGCCATCGTGATGTCCAGGACTGCAACCGATGAATCCGACAGCAGCCTGTCCCTGGAGAATATTGCTGCCATCAGCAACGCACCCGGGATTAGGCGCGACGCAAGCGATCGGCCAATGGTGTCCGCGGAACTGGTCGTGGAGGCACCGGTCGCCCGCAAGCGCGACAACTCCGATGTCAACGTCACACTACGTGGAGTCGGCGAACAGTATTTCGCCATTCGCCCCGAACTCAAATTGGTCGCCGGCAGGATGCTGCATCCCGGGACCCAGGAACTGCTGGTGGGTGCGGCGGCGCGCAACCAGTTCGCGGGATTGGAGCTTGGTGATCGGCTGCGCCTGCAGGGAGGCGACTGGACCATCGTCGGCCGCTTCGCGGGCGGCAACGGGTCCCGGGAATCGGAGCTGGTCGCCGACCTCAAGACCTTGATGTTGGCCTACAAGTTTGCTGCGGCCCGTACCGTATCCGCCATGCTGACTTCGCCGCAGTCGCTGGGCATCGTCGCGAACAACCTCGCGGCCCAGCCGACCCTGTCGGCGGTGGTGCGATCGGAACCCGAATATCTGGCCAGCGCCGCCGCTTCCATCAACCGGATGCTGCGGCTGGTGACCTATGCCATCGGCTCCATCATGGCCATCGGCGCATTCTTCAGCGCCCAGAATGCCATGCACTCGGCCGTGGCCGCCCGCAGCGTCGAAATCGCCACGCTGCGCGCGATCGGCTTTTCCGCCACGGCCGTGGCCGCATCAATATTGAGCGAGGCGCTGCTGCTCGCCCTGGTCGGCGCCGCCATCGGAGTTGCCATCGCCTTTGCAGCCTTCAATGGCCTGGAGATCAGCACTCTGGGCGGCGCGCTATTCGACTCACAACTGGTCTACGCGCTCGACATCACCCCGTCCCTGATCGCAATTGCTGTCGGCTTGGCCTGTACGCTGGGCCTCCTGGGCGGCTCCTTTCCGGCGATTCGCGCCGCCCGTGCCAGCATCGCCAATGCACTGCATGAAACCTAACTTGCGGCAGCGCGCAGCAAAGCACAACCGCAGCGCTGAGCAGGAACATCGGGAAGTTCTTCAGTCTGCGCTTCAAGGCCCCCGGCGACGAGCCCTGGCTGATGTACCGGCTTCTATGCCGAACGTCGGCCGCGACAAGGACTTTGCCAAAGAGCAAGTCGATCGCCGAGGCTGATCGTGTTTCTGGTGGATACCGACGAGTGGATCGATGCGGCGCCGGTCTGCGCAGCACGTTGCAGCAGAACGGAGGTGCGATGAGTGCCGAGAGCGCGGATTTCCTGACCATGCTGCCGTTGACTGCTGCAAGAATTAGCCGGTCATTTGAAGTTCATCTCGGAGTACTCGACGCGCCGTGGAATCTTGTGCTTGGCCAGGCGCTCGTCGATCACGTGTCTATTCCGTCGAACGTACGTAGCCTCCCCCGATTCCTGAGGACAGGTACTTCGATTCTGAAGGCTGGGGTGGGAGTCGAACGAGGTCCCTATACTACAAATTCATAGTTAATCGTCTGGAACGTGTAGATTGCTGCATTTGAACAAGGAAGGCCTCATCAAGGATGCCGCCGATGACGGAACGTATGGGCCAACTGTTTGCGTCGACCGCGAAGGCCGGAGTCGCTTACGCGGTCATCGTCTTTGCGATCGGCTTCCGGCTCGGAACGGCCCGTGTTCTGCTGCTCGCTCCGCGCCTCGGCCCATATGACAATGATCGTCATCGTCGGATTCGCGAACGGACCTACCAGCCCGACACAACCGCCAGGGCCGACTCCAGGTATATTGACGGACGGCCTGCGATGGGCGTGGGCCGCCACTCCCCGCAGAGCACGGGCGATCCAAGTAATAACGTTGGCTATGTGAAGAGAGTGTGCGGTGGCGGCCGATAGTCTTGCTCCGATGCTACCCCACGCCGGGCTCGCCCTGGCGTTCGTTCTGGGGCTTCTGATCGGGATCGAAAGGGGTTGGTCGCATCGGCTTGACGCCGACCGCTCGCGCGTCGCAGGGATCAGGACGTTTGCCCTGCTGGGGCTCGCGGGCGGGATCGCCGGCGAAGTGAGTGCCCAAGTTTCCTCTTTGATGGGCGTGGTGGTCCTGCTCATTGCGGGCGGGGCCTTGCTCATCGGCTATGCTCGGGCTGCAACTGCGGGCGATTTTAGCGCGACGACGACCGTGGTCGGCGTCATTACCCTCGGAGTGGGCGTGCTTGCGGCAGCCGGGAACCTGGTACTGGCCAGTGTGCTGGCTGGAGTCACGACCCTTGTACTCGCCCAACGCCAGCGCTTGCACGCTTGGCTTGGACGCCTTAGCGAGCCGGAGTTGCAGGCCATTGCGCGCTTTGGGTTGATCGCGTTTGCAGTCCTGCCGCTGCTTCCGGATCGGGGCCTTGGCCCGTTGAACGCATGGAATCCGCGCCAGATCTGGATGGTCGTGGTTTTGGTCTCGGGACTCTCGCTTCTGGGCTACGCGGCGAGCAAGCGACTGGGCTCGGCCAATGGCGTGCTGGCCACCGCTGCAGCTGGCGCCGTCGTCTCTTCCACGGCCGTGACCGCCGCGCTCAGCGCGCGCATCCGAAGGGGCGACGCGGACCTGCCGGCGCTCGTGGCGGGGATTGCCCTCGCCTCGACGATAATGTTCACCCGGGTCCTGATCCTGGTGGCGGCGCTCGCCCCCATCGCACTGCCCGCCCTGGCTGTGGTGGCAGCGCCGGCCGCGCTGGTTGGCGGCGCTTACGTCGCATGGGCTCTACGCCGGCGCAAAACTGCCGTCGGACACGCGGAAGCCCCGTCGGTGCGCAACCCCTTTGACCTGGTTCCGGCGCTCCTTTTGGCCCTACTCGTCATGGTCATCTCCCTGGCCGGCCGTTGGGCTTTGCAGACCTTCGGCAACGCCGGCCTGGCGACCGTGCTCGGTATTTCAGGCATGCTGGACGTGGACGCGGCTATCATCACCATGAGAGGTTTGCCGCCGGGAAGCCTCACCAAGCTCACCGCAGGCTATGTAATTGCTGCGCCAATCCTCGCCAACACCCTCGTTAAGGCAGGCCTTGCTTTAGGAATCGCCCGCGGGCGGGCGGGCTGGTCCGCCGCCGCGCCGCTTCTGCTCAGCGTCGTCGCGGGCTTGGCTGGCGTTGCGCTTTTGCCATTGGTATTTGGCAGCTAAGAGGAGTGGGTACCTTCTATCCTGGTCCGCAAATGAATGCATCCACAACCTCCCGCTTGACTGCTCTTTATGCCGCGCGAGCCAGTCAGCAACGCAACGATGTCGATCCGCTCGCCTACGTTATGGGGTCGGTCAAGGACCAATGAAGCCATTGGTGCCAAGCGCGGAAGTTGGAGACGACCGGGAGTGGCATGCCTAAGGTAAGTCTCACGTTTCTTGGCGGGGTCGGCACCGTCACCGGTTCGAGGCATCTGCTGCGGGAGGGTGGCCGCAGCATTCTTGTCGACTGTGGACTATTCCAGGGCCTGAAGATGTTGCGGCTGAAGAACTGGAGCGCCTTTCCAGTCGATCCGGCAACTATCGATACGGTGGTTCTGACCCATGCGCACCTTGACCACTCCGGTTATCTCCCGAAGCTGGTGCGCGAAGGTTTCGGGGGTCGGATTGTCTGCTCGGCCGCCACGGCGGACCTTTGTGAGCTCCTGTTGCTCGACAGCGCCAAGATTCAAGAAGGTGACGCCGAGTTCGCCAATCGCCATGGCTTTTCGAAGCACAAGCCGGCGTTGCCGCTTTACGGCAAGCAGGACGCCCTTCGCGCCCTCCGACAATTCACGGCACTGGAGTTCAGGCAGCCGTCAGAACTCGGGCACGATGCCAATCTAGTCTTTCACTGCGCAGGCCACATACTGGGCGCTGCCATAGCTGAGTTGCGTTGGGGCGGCCAGACCATCGTCTTCTCCGGCGACCTCGGTCGCTACGACGACTCATTGATGCATGATCCGGCACCGGTGGCCCAAGCGGACTATCTAGTGGTTGAGTCGACCTATGGGGATCGTCTGCATCCGGCGCTCGCGCCGGCCGACGCCTTGCTAGAGGTTATAAGTCGCACCGCGGCGCGCGGCGGAACGGTGATCATCCCGGCGTTCGCCGTCGGGCGTGCGCAGGAGCTTCTGTATCTGGTCTGGCAGCTGAAAGTCGCGGGACGATTGCCACTCACGCCGATCTATCTGGACAGCCCGATGGCGATCAATGCGAGCGGCATGCTCAAGCGGCATCCGCTGGATCATCGGCTGTCTCCGGACGTATGTGAAGCGGCCATGGCTTCGGCGACCTATGTGCAGGGCGTGGAGGAATCCAAGGCACTGAGCCAAAACGAGATGCCGAAAGTCATCATTTCGGCCAGCGGCATGGCCACCGGGGGACGCGTATTGCACCACATCAAGACCTACGGTCCTGATCCTAAGAACACCCTTCTATTCGCTGGATACCAAGCGGCCGGCACCCGCGGGGACGCGCTGCTGAATGGCGCGCGCGAAATAAAGATTCACGGGGGCTGGGTGCCCGTGCGAGCCCAGATCGAAACCCTATCGATGCTGTCTGCTCACGCCGATGCCAACGAAATTCTGCGTTGGCTTAGCGGCTTTCGGCGCCCGCCAAAGAAGACCTTCATTGTGCACGGTGAGGGACGCGCCTCGGCTGCGCTGCACGAACGGATTGAGAAGGAACTCGGTTGGGACTGTGAGGTTCCTGCTGAAGGCGACGAGTGGGTCCTATCGTGACCAACGGTCAACAGTCGGCTCTGCCCACCTTGACCGCCCGTCGACTTGGTCTGCTGTCGCAACACGACGCCATCGTGCTGATGCGCGAAGACAGCCCGGTCTGCAAGTCGGAGGGGCACGGGCCGCGCTCACAGGTGCTGCTGATGGCCCATGGTCGAGAGGTGACCGCGACCCTTTACCAGATCACCGGCAGCGATCTCTTGCAGGTCCATGAGGCGGGCCTCTCGGAGGCGGCGTGGGCAAGACTTGGGGTCGCGGATGGGGACCGGATCCAAGTGCGACACTCGGCGGCTCTCGTATCGATGTCCAGCGTTCGCCGGCGAGTGTACGGCACGCGGCTCGATGAGGCCGCCATGCGTGAGATCATCGTCGATGTCGCCGCGGGCCGCTACACCGATGTCCACCTATCTGCTTTCCTCACGGCATGCTCGGCTTTGCCCCTGGATAGGGACGAGGTGCTCCATCTCACCCGCGCCATGGTGCGGGCAGGAGAGCACCTGACGTGGGATTCGCCAGTCGTGACCGACAAGCATTCCGTCGGCGGGCTGCCAGGGAACCGCACCACTCCAATCATCGTGGCCATCGTGGCGGCGAACGGGCTGGTTATCCCGAAGACCTCCTCCCGTGCCATCACCTCGCCGGCCGGCACGGCTGACACCATGGAAACGCTGACTACCGTCGACCTAGATCTCCCGACCATGCGCCGCGTGGTAGAACAGGAAGGCGGTTGTCTCGCGTGGGGCGGAGCCGTGCGGCTGAGCCCCGCGGACGACGTGCTAATCCGGGTCGAAAGGGTGCTGGACATCGACACGGAAGGTCAGCTTGTCGCCTCGGTGCTATCAAAGAAGATCGCCGCCGGATCTACCCACGTGGTGCTCGACATTCCGGTCGGTACGACGGCGAAGGTCCGGTCACACGAAGATGCTGACGCCATTGCTGAGGCCCTGACCAATGTGGCGGCGTCGTGCGGCCTCATGGTGCGATGCGTGCGCACCGATGGCGGTCAGCCAGTGGGGCGCGGAATCGGCCCGGCCCTGGAGGCGCGCGACGTTCTGGCCGTACTGCGAGGCGCGCCGGACGCCCCAGAGGATTTACGCCGCCGGGCCTGCCTGCTCGCAGGCGCGGCGCTTGAGCTCGCGGGGCGGTGCACCATCGGCGCGGGCACGCGGCTTGCCGAGCAAACGCTGGCTGACGGCCGAGCCTGGGCGAAATTCCAGCGGATCTGCGAAGCCCAGGGCGGTCTGCGCGAGCCGCCGCGTTCCACCGTCAACCGGCCGCTCTTGGCGACCCGTTCCGGCCGTGTGATGACCATGAACAACCGTACCCTGTCGCGGCTCGCCAAGCTCGCCGGCGCCCCCGATGACAAAGTGGCTGGAATCGAAATGCATGTCCGGTTGGGAGACGAGGTCGCAATAGGTGATCCTCTATTGACTGTCCACGCAGAGGCCCCTGGTGAACTGGCCTACGCGCTGGACTACGCCGCCGCCAATCCCGACATGCTGAGCCTGGAGTCGTGACCTTGCGACTGCTTCTACCGCTTCCCGGAAGCGAAGTCTTCTCGGCCAAATTGGCCGTCGCGGGAGGCTTCGAACTTGGCGTGCTAGAGTTTCGGCGCTTTCCAGACGCCGAACGCTACGTACGGATCGCCGCCGACCCGAAGGGTCGGCCCGTCGACATAGTCTGCCCGAACGCCGACCAGCATTTTCTGACACTTGCCTTTGTGGCTGACGCTGCCAGGGATTTGGGCGCCGCAGAAGTCACCCTCGTGGCGCCTTATTTGGGCTATATGCGCCAGGACGCTCGCTTTCGCGTTGGCGAGGCGATCACGTCGCGCACGTTCGCGCGTCTGATTTCCTCAACCGTGGATCGTCTAGTGACGGTTGATCCGCATCTCCATCGTTTCGCACATTTGAACGAACTCTATGACATTCCTTGTGTCGTGCTGCATGCGGCGCCTCTGATCGGCGAATGGATCGCACGAGAGGTGGCCAAGCCGCTGATCATTGGCCCTGACGCCGAAAGCGAGCAATGGGCGGCGGAGATTGCGGCTGTGGCCCACGCACCGTACGCGGTCCTCGCGAAGCAGCGGCGGGATGATCGGGCCGTCGAGATCGCGGCCCCGCGCCTTGCACATTATAGCGGACGCCAGCCAGTCCTCATTGATGATATCGCCTCTTCCGGACGTACCCTGATCGCCGCCAGCGACGCATTACGCAAACAGGGTTTTCCCGCCCCTATCTGCGTGGTGGTGCACGCGATCTTCGGAGGGGACGCGTTTGCCACAACGTCGGCGGCAGCGGCGCGGATCGTCTCCACCGACACGCTGGCGCATCCCAGTAACGCCATCACCGTGACCTCGCTGCTTGCCGAGGCCTTAAGGGCTTCCAACCACCTTTAAGTGCCTGGAGGTCGCGAAGGTTGTCGCACGGGTGTCCACTGAGAGCGGATCTACGTGTGTCTGGCGCATCGGTCAGGAGGCACCAATGGCATGCCGGCATGTTTATCAGCTCGTAAGTAAGTATCCGTACAGACGCCGGTCTAGTTCGGGCCGATATTCTTGATCGGAGGAATCCGTTCCGCAATGGGAGTAAGTGAAAGATGTCTGCACGACAGCCGCCCTGTGGGTTTGTCTGGGGAGCAGCCGCCTCAAGCATAATGTCAAGCTTCGCCCTTGCGCAGGCAGCGCCGCCGCCGTCAGCGCCTGAGCTCTCCAAGGATCTTCGCGCAAAAATGGCCGAACGGCGCGACCGGATGGCCACGTGTCTGCGCTCTGACAAGCCTTTCACAGAATGTCGCTCTGAATTGATGAAGGGACCTCCTGCGGAGGCGCCCATGGGCAAGTAGGCTTTAGGGATCCGGATGTTCTATCCGCCGGCACGCGACGCGTCATGATCAAGTGCTCTCCTCAATTATTCGTCCTCGATGTCGGCTGCGGCATCGAAGAAGACTGTTCGGCCGGAGTTCAGTATCGGTGAATGCCATCCTTCCATCTGAACCCCGGCGGGTCCTGACCGCCCGCGGCCTCGCCAAAGACTACGTAATGGGCGAGGTCGTCGTGCATGCCCTGACGGGTGTTGACCTCGACATTGATCGGGGGGAGTTTGTGGTGCTCTTGGGCCCCTCCGGAAGTGGGAAGTCCACCCTGCTCAACATCCTCGGCGGACTCGACACGCCGACTCGTGGCAGCGCGGTGTGGCGCGATCACGACTTGAGCCACGCATCGGAAGCGGAGCTCACCCGGTACCGGCGCGATCATGTCGGTTTCGTGTTTCAGTTCTATAACCTGATCCCAAGCCTCACAGTGCGCGAGAACGTCGCGCTGGTGACGGAGATCGCTGTCTCACCAATGCGTCCTGAGGAGGCGCTCGATTGGGTCGGCCTGTCTTCCCGACTCGATCACTTTCCCTCTCAACTCTCCGGCGGCGAACAGCAGCGCGTGGCCATTGCGCGCGCGATCGTCAAGCGCCCCGAACTCTTGCTTTGTGATGAGCCCACCGGTGCGCTTGATCACGAGACCGGGCGGCTGGTGCTCGAGGCAATCGTGCGCATCAATGCGGAACTCGGGACCACGACGGTCGTGATCACGCACAATGTTGTGATCGGACGCATGGCTGATCGGGTCTTGCATCTGATGGACGGCAGGATCGCCTCCGAAGAGCGCAACGCCGCCAAGGTGCGCCCGGCGGAGCTCACCTGGTGAGCATGCTGCAACGCAAGCTCGGACGCGACCTGCTGGCCATGAAGGGTCAGGTGCTCACCATTGCGTTAGTGGTCGCTTCCGCTACCGGTGGATTCTTCGGCAGTCTGGGCACCTACCATGCGCTGCAACGGGCACGCGATACATTCTATGAGACGGCGCGCTTCGCGCACGTATTCGTCGACCTCAAGCGCGCCCCGGAGTCGCTCCTGCGGCAGATCGCTGACATTCCCGGCGTGGATGAAGCGGAAGCCAACGTGGAGGCGTCGAGCCAATTGATGGTCGCGGGCGTGGCGGAACCTTTGATTGCCCGCTTGGTGGGCACGCCTCCGGGCGATGGACCGCGCCTCAACCGCCTTCATATCCGGCGCGGGCGTATGATTGAGCGCGCGGCAGGCTTGGAAGCCCTGGTCGATGAAGGCTTCGCGGCTGCGCGGCAGTTGAGACCGGGGGATACCGTTTCGGTCCTTCTGAACGGCAAACGTGAGTCGCTCACCATCGTCGGCATCGGCCTCTCCCCGGAATACATCAATCCCTCGCAGGGCGGCGCCTTTCCAGATCCCAAGGGACTCGGGGTGTTCTGGGTGGACGAGGAGCGCCTCGCGAGTGCGTTTGACCTGAAGGATGCGTTCAATCACGTGAGTGTGCGCCTCTCACCGGCCGCCTCCGAGCCCGACGTACTTGCCACTCTCGATGTGCTGTTGCGACCCTTTGGGGGACGCGGCGCCTACGCGCGGCGCGATCAGATCTCTCACAAGATCGTCACCCAGGAAATGAACCAGCAGCGGGTGCTCGGGACGGTGATGCCGGCGATCTTCATCTGGGTGGCGGCATTCCTGCTCAACGTAGTGCTCGGCCGGCAAATCGCGGTCCAGCGCGAGCAGATCGCCGCCCTCAAGGCCCTCGGGTACGCCAACGGCGCGATCGTCGTGCACTACCTGCAGTTTGTCGCCATCGTGGTGCTGTGCGGCCTGTTGCTGGGCGTCGGCGTCGGCGCCTGGTTCGGCCGATATATGACCGGAATGTACAGCGCCTTCTTCCACTTCCCTGAGGCGCCGTTTCGTCTGGAGCCGGCGCTGGTCGCCATCGCTGCAGGAGTCACCTTGCTGGCGGCGGTCGGCGGGGCGCTGCTCGCCATTCGCAACGTCGTGCGGCTCTCTCCGGCCCAGGCGATGCGGCCGCCCTCACCACCCCGGTATCGACGCCTGCTGCTGGAGCGGCTGGGCGTGGCAGGCTGGCTACCGATGTCCGCACGCATGGTTCTGCGCAACCTCGAGCGGCGGCCCGTGCGCTCGCTCCTGGCCGCCGTTGGCATCGCCGCCTCCGTGGCGCTGATCGTCTCAGGAACATTCTGGTGGGATGCGATCAACTACATGGTCGATATTCAATTCAATGCCGTGGAGCGCAGCGACGCCGTGGTCGCACTGGTGAACCCGCGCATGGCGGCCACGCGCTACGAGATCGAGCGCTTACCGGGTGTCATGCAGGCCGAACCCTACCGCAGTGTCGCCGTGCAGCTGCGCGCTGGCCCCCATGTCTTTCGGACGGCCATTTTGGGGTTGAACGCCGGTTCGGCGCTGCGGCGGACCCTGGATGAGGCAGGTCGGCCGGTGCAGATCCCATCGACCGGAATCCTGTTATCCAGTCGCCTGGCGGAGCGACTGAACGTTCGGGCGGGCGACTTCGTGCGTGTCGAGGCGCTGGAGGGAAGCCGCATCCAGAGCGACGTTCGAGTGGAAGGGGTGGTCAAGGATCTCTTCGCCCTGGTGGGGTACATGAATCGCACCGCCCTCAATCGCCTCATGGGGGAGGCCGATGCCATCTCGGCAATGGATATCCGGCTGGATCCCAGACAGAGCCAGGCGCTCTTTTCGCGTATTAAGCAGACCCCGGGGATCGCCACGATTGCGATCAAGACCAATTCGCTGCAGAGCTTCCGCGAAACTTCCGCGCGCAATGTCCTGGTATTCACCTCCATCTTTACCATCTTCGCCGCAACCATTGCCGTGGGCGTCGTCTACAACAGCGCGCGCATTGCCCTCGCGGAGCGTGCCTGGGAACTCGCAAGCCTACGGGTGCTGGGATTCAGGCGCGGCGAAGTCTCCAGCTTTCTGCTCGGGGAACTCGCGCTGGAAGTGGCGGTGGGGATTCCGCTCGGGCTTTGGCTGGGCTACGGACTCGCATTGTTTCTGACCGATGCCATGCACAGCGATACCTTTCGCATTCCGGTGATCATTGCGCCAAAGACCTATGCCATCGCGATCGTCGCGATCCTGGCCTCCGGACTGTTGAGTGCGCTGATTGTGAGGCGCCGGATCGATGCCCTGGATCTGGTCAGCGCCCTGAAGACGCGGGAGTAACGCATGAGTCGCCGTCAATTGGTATGGATCGGTCTGGCCCTGCTCCTGCTGGGCGCCTTGATCGCCTGGGCGCTCGTTCCCGCACCGATCAGCGTGGAGAGCGCAGTGGTGCGGCGCGGCCCGTTTGAACAGACTGTCGACGAACAGGCGAAGACCCGGATCCGGGATCACTACGCAGTGACGGCGCCACTCAACGGTGAACTTGAGCGGATCACGCTGCGAGAGGGAGATGATGTGGCGAGCGGCACCCTGCTCGCTCGTTTACATCCGGTGTTACCGGCGCTGCTCGACAATCGCACCGAGCTGGAACTGCGCCGTCGCGTAGAGGCGGCGCGCGCCGCCAAGGAAGCTGCAGATGCACGCGTCGCGCGTAGCGCGGTTGCCGTGACGCAGGCCCGGCGTGACGCCGAACGCAGCCGCCAGCTCGCCACCAGCCATCTGATTGCGGTGTCCAAGCTCGAGGCCGATGAACTGGCACTGGCCATAGCCACCCAGGAGCTGGAGACTTCGCGGGCGGACGCGCACGTCGCGCTGCACGAGATCGACATCGCGGTGGCGGCCCTGGCACGCGCCCGGGCCCCCGCCGCGGACAGCGGTGCGGTGTGGCTGGTGATTGCGCCGGTCGCCGGGCGCGTCTTGCGAGTGCAGCAAAAGAGCGCGGGAACGGTAAGCGTCGGTACACCACTGCTTGAATTAGGGGAGCCCCTCAATTTGGAGGTCTTGATCGAACTACTGACCACCGAGGCTCCTCCAGTGGTCGCGGGCGCTTCAGTCCGGCTCATCAATTGGGGCGGTCCCGCGCCGTTGAACGGACGTGTGCGGCGCGTCGAACCCTGGGGCTTTACTAAGGTGTCAGCACTGGGTGTCGAGGAGCAACGCGTCAACGTATTGGTGGACATCGTCTCGCCCCGCAAGGACTGGGAAACGCTCGGTGAAGGCTATCGACTGGATGCCCAGATCCAGGTGTACGGAGCAGACAAGGCGTTGACGGTTCCCACTGGCGCGCTGTTTCGTGCCGGGGAGCGCTGGCAGGTGTATCTCATCAGCCCGGAGCACCGCGCACGCCTGGTGCAGGTGAGCGTCGGCCATCGCAATGACCGCGATGCCGAAGTGCTGTCCGGACTCAATGAGGGTGACCGCGTGGTCGTCTATCCGAGCGATGCCCTGCGTGATAACGCGCGCGTCGCAGTGACTCAGGTGCCAGGCGCGGTGCGATAAGCCATGACCTATCCAACAGCTTAGGTAATTCTACGCATTGCCGCGCGCAAGTCCCCGTACCATTCTTTTCGCATGTCACTGCGTCGTTTGGAATCAATTGAAGGGGCACCCGAGTCATGCAATCCAATGAGAACCCTATGAGTTCCAGCGAACGGTGCGACTGCGATCTTGGGCGTGGGGCGAACGGCGTCAAGCGCTCAGCGAATTGGCATTCCAAGGCATTGCAGGTATCCGTGGCGCTGGTGCTATTCCTCGGGTTCGGGAGTCTCGCCGAAGCGCAGGTCGGTATCCGCTTTGGCGTGCCGGGATTGAGCATCGGAATCAATCTTCCGGTGTACCCAACGCTGGTCGAAGTGCCGGGCTATCCTGTCTACTATGCTCCCGACGGTGACTCGAATCTCTTCTTCTATGACGGCCTGTACTGGGTGTTCGTGGATGATCGCTGGTATGCGAGCGAGTGGTATAACGGCCCGTGGGAACTCGTGGAACCCGAAGCGGTGCCCTATTTCATCCTGCGGGTTCCGGTGCAATATTATCGGCGGCCACCGCCGTTCTTTCTCGGCTGGAATCCCCTGGCGCCGCCACGCTGGGGCGAGCGTTGGGGCCGGGAGTGGGAGCAACGCCACCGCGACTGGGATCGATGGGACCGGCGCACCGCGCCGCCGCGGGCACCGCTTCCAGACTATCAACGCGCCTATCCGCGCGATCGCTATCCCTCACGGGATCAACAGCAGTCCTTGCGTGATCGCGACTATCACTTTCGCCCGCGCCAGTCCGAGGATCGCCGGCTCTGGGGTTCGCCGGCTGCGCCTACGCGAGATTCCAATCGTCGCCCGGCGGAGCCCCAACGGCCGACCGGGCCACGGCCGACCGGGCCACGACCTGAATCGCGCGCACCCAACGCCCCGTCACCATCGAATCGTGTTCCGGGGGCGGAGCGCCAGCGGACGGCTTCGCCACCCGAACAGTCGATTGGCGGTGAACGACGCCGGGTTCCCCCCGCACCCGATCGACGCGAGGCCACCGGCATTTCCGGCACGCCGCCGCACCCCGGGGCAACCCAACCGCGCAACGCCGAGTTGCCGCGACCGCGACGCAACGATGGGGATAGATCACCTCCACGAACCGAGCAACGCGGCGCACCCGACGCGCGGCGCACCGCAGCGGACCATCCGGGTACGCAACGAGGTAATCCCGACGTTCGACCGCAGTCACCACGGCAGTCTGACCGATCGCGAAGCGAGACGCCCCCCAACTGACCATGGATCGGTTGGACTGCGCCAGGCGTGCGGCAAATGCGCAGCCGAAATGCCCGTTGATTGACCGCGATATCTTCGGGAAATCTGCCGATCAAAATGACGGCGAGGTTCCAGGGCAAGAGTTCATCGATGCGGTTTACTGGATGCTTGGCGATGTGCTCCAGGACGATCGGACTTCAAACCCCGGTCATGCAGCGCGCCGCGGGATCTTCCAGCTCACAGACGCACTGCCAAGGGTCCGCCGCACAACCGATATTGTGGAAGCGGCCCTTGTCTTGACTCGGCTAAACGACCCGAACGTTCGTGCCTTCACCTTGCCCGCTCCCCTCATAGCCCGAATGGATAGGTATCGGGCATGCCGGTGAGTGCCTCGGTGGCCAAAGGCGTGACAGCATGTGTGAGGTCGAACCAGATGTACTCATCGAACTGCCGGGGCCGCGCCGCCTCGAATTAGTGGCTTTGCAGCTCCGTCTCCGGTCGAGAGACAACTCCAATGGCCCGCCCGAGCCGCGGAGACAGGAGCCCACTGAATGCGGAATTGGCGGATTTATCGCGCAGCGCCAGCAAGAACTGATTCACGCCCGTCTCGTGACACAATCGCTCACAGCTGTGGGGCAGCGCGGGTGTGACGGTCTTGGTCAGCATCGGGCCACCCCAGTCGGAGGCTGCCGCGACCGTACCACTGTGGGTTCCAAAGCCGATCGAGTAGGCGCGAACCCCCTGCTCCGCCCGGCACAGATGGCCGATGTTGTATTCTCCGCGGATGCCCATCTCGGTGGCCGCCGAATCCCCGACGTGGGAATTATGCGCCCAGACAATGCCTTTGCTATTGGGTCCATGAAACGCGAGCAGGCTCTGAAGCGTATCGAACATATGCCGGTCGCGTAAATTCGACGACGCCCGCGAGCCGTAATACATGATGCGGTAGTTACGCTCCGCGTTCGTGACCAACTGGACGTTCTGCAGCGTATCCAGAAAGCACTCGCCGTCGTGCTCCGCGTAAGCGTGGCGCTTGGCCCTGAGGTCCTGCAGGACCGAGACGACGGGATCTTCACAACTGCGGCGCGTCGTCGTACGCAAACTCGTGCAGGCTCTCGGGGAGGAACGCCTCGCGCGCCAAGCCGCGAAGCGCCTCAAGCACCATCGGGTCCCATACCCAACGATCCATGATATGCCGTTTGACCATGGTCAAACGAGACCGGGTCCGATCCGAATCCGCCAAGCGTGCAATGGAAATCATGGCCAAATACTCCGTCTGCTCACCCCCCTCGCAATATCGCGTTTACTCAATGCCACGGCCACCCGTCGTTGCCTTTTCATGGAATCTCCACGTGGCGTAGTCGCAATCGGTAGCCATCCAAGCGGACCTTTCCAATAGCTGCGCAT
Organism: uncultured Pseudomonadota bacterium; assembly: GCA_963726995.1. Classification (GTDB taxonomy): domain Bacteria; phylum Pseudomonadota; class Gammaproteobacteria; order Steroidobacterales; family Steroidobacteraceae; genus DAIDKA01. Next base: position 332,620 of record CAVSEP010000004.1, on the reverse strand, counting down.
GCGGCATCTCGGTCCTTGCGCGCCTGCACATCACGGCCACCCCTCGAATGTCGGCTGTCGCTCCACCAGGCGCGCCAGGGCCGACAACTCGCGCGCCACGTGCCCAAGCAGATCGTCGGTCGAAATGATTCCAACCAGACGCCCGCCGAGCGCGACGACCGGGGCGCGCCGTACGGCCTTGGCGCGCATCTGCTCGACGGCATCCGCCACGGAGATCTCCTCGGACAAAACCAGCGGGTCCCGGGTCATGGCAGTGGCCACGCTCAGGCTGGACAGATCGGCCGCGCATGCCAACTGCGCACCGGTAATGTCGCGATCGGTGATGATGCCCACGGGAACGCCCTCTTGGCCCATCGACTCCGTGACGATGACCGCACCGATGTGACGGCGCTGCATCAGGATCACCACCTCAGACAGCGGTGCACTGATCGCAACGCATGCCGGATTGCGACGGCACAACTTTCCCAGTTTCATTATCCGACCCTCCGGTTCACTGCCACATGCAAGCACGCCCGGAACGGATGATGTATTCGTATCAATGCGGATGCGGGTGCGGCTGGAATGAACTACTTGTAATGAGGTCTCAAGAGGAAGCAACCAATGAATGTCGGAAAGGTCTGCCGCCGCCTGCTCTACACGGTAAAGGCTACCGAGCCGCTCGCGACCGCCGTCGCCGAGATGCGCAGGCGCCATGTGGGCACGGTGATAGTGGTCGAGCCGGCCGCCAACCGTCTGCGTCCCATCGGAATTCTGACCGATCGGGACGCGGTGTGTGGGCAGCTCGTGCGCGGAGCGGATCTATTCTGCCTGACGGTGGGCAACGTCATGACGGGGAATCCCTTCACGCTGCAGGAAGATGTCGATGTCAGCACTGCGGTGCGCCGTATGAGCGCCCGAACGGTACGCCGAGCACCAATCGTCAGCGATGGTGGCGATCTGGTGGGCATCGTGTCCGTGGATGATCTGATACCGGTCGTGGCAGCAGAACTCAATGCGCTCGCCAGTCTGCTGGGTACGCAGGCCGAGCACGAGCGCGATGATTTCATCGACACCGGGACGATTGCCTAATACCCGCAGGAGCCTTGTTGTGCGCCTTCCCATACCAATCGCGTTCCGGCACACGGCGCCCTCGTCCGCACTGGGATCCCGGGTGGGCGGTCGTGACGGCACTGGACGCGCAACTGGAGACACGCGACTTCGACGTGCGCTGCGACATCGACGTGCAGGCCACTCTCAAGGCGAAGCTGGGCGTGGATTCCCCGCGATATCGTATTCTGGGTGTCTGCAATCCCCGTTTGGAGTACGCGGCGTTGCAGCTGGAGGAACGGCTCGGTGGGCTGCTGGCCTGCAATTTGATTGTGCGCGAGGCAGCCGACCACAAGACCGAAGTGGCCAGCATCGATCCGGTCCATTCCCTGGAGCGCACCGGAAATCCGGCACTCAAGGCCATGGCCGAGGAAGTCCGGCAGCTGCCGTCAGAAGCCATTGCGCAGACCTACTGAGACACCTGCGCACAATCCACGATGGCCCGGCGCCGGGAGCCTCGTAAAGTACTGCTTTGCGGCCGCGCACATGAGGAGTGAACAATGAACGGCAACGCCGGGGTCTGGATCGATCATCGCAAGGCGGTGATCGTATGGGTGAATTCTACTGAGGAGCACATCGTGCTCGTGGTTTCGGCCGTGGAAAAGCACTTGGGGCGCGCCGGGGACTCGCCGCTGAAGGGACCCTACGAAGCCTCGCAAGTGCCGGCCGATGACAGCCGCCAACGGGCACTCACGGGTCACCTCAATATTTACTACGACGCCGTGATCGCGGCGCTGCGCAATGCCGAGTCACTGGTGATTTTCGGCCCGGGCGAAGCCAAGGGCGAGCTGGAGAAACGGCTGATCAGGAATAAGCTCGGCGCAAAGGTGGCCGCGGTTAAAACGGCCGACCGAATGACCGATCGGCAGATTGTGGCCAAGGTGCGCGACTATTTCTCAGCCGACAGGACGGCCAAGCCCTCGTCGGCTGGCAGTTAGTACGCAGCCACGCGGATCGCCGCGAACCAGGATCCGTCCACGGTGCGCCAGCACCCGGACCAGTAGGCACTTCCCCTCATTTCACCATCCGGCAGCCCGCTACATGCTGCCATCAGGTGTCCCATCGCTCCATCAGGAATACTCATGATCACTCGGCGCGGCGCAAACATCGGGATTCTCGCAAGCGCGGCTACTGTTGTGGGCCCAAGCATGGCTGCACCGGAGGTCACGCCAAGGGTTCTACCGCCGCCACGCAACAGCGGTGGCAGGCCATTGTTCGATGTCCTCCAGTCCAGGCACTCGACTCGGGAGTACTCGGACCGTGCGCTGCCGCCCCAAATTCTGTCTGATCTGCTGTGGTGTGCGTTCGGCATCAATCGGCCGAACGGAGACCGGACGGCCCCGTACTGGCGGCATGTCATGGTCATGGACATCTATGCGGCGATGAAGGATGGCGTCTGGCTGTACGAGCCGAAGACCCATGCGCTGCTTCCTCATTTGGCGGACGACATTCGAGCCCAGACCGGCACTCAGGATTTCGTCGCATCAGCCGCGCTCAATCTCATCTATGTCGCCCACGGCGAGCGCATGCTCAACGTCAATGCCGAGGACAGGCGCGTATTTGCTTCGGTGGACGCCGCATTCATCGGCCAGAACGTGTATCTGTTTTGTTCCTCTGAGGGGCTTGCCACCGTTTTCCGCGCGGCACTCGACGGTGCAAAGCTTGGGAAAGCGCTGCAATTGCCCGACCAGCAGTTCGTGACCTTTTCACAGACTGTTGGCTATCCGCGGGCGTAAGGCACGGTGGGCAGGTCTGTGCTCCCATCCATGATCGTCGGCGCGCGCACACGCGTGTCGGCCAAGGCGGCTTGGCTCGTGCCATATCCCAAGGCTACCGCGCAGAGCGCTCTACCATCAGGGCGTAATGCGGACTGCTACGGTGAGTTAATACGCAAGCTGACGCTCGCCGCGATTCTTGTTGCAGTCGGTGTCTGTGTTACCCCCGTACTGCACGCCCAAGCGGTACCCGGCGCCGGGCATGGCTTCCTGATAGACAAGCACATCGCCGCAAAGCTGAAATGCACCAGCTGCCACATGATGGCCCGCAACCAGCCGCCCACGACCGCCATATGTCTGCGCTGTCATGGCGGAACCTATGATGCGCTCGCGGCGCAATCCGCGGCAGACGTACCGAATCCGCACCAATCGCACCAAGGCGAGGTTCCCTGTGCCGCGTGTCACCACCTGCATAGGGCATCGGAGAACGCCTGCCTGCAATGCCATGCTAACTTTGCGTTCAGGGTTCCATAATGCTCAAGCTCTGCCTCGGAACAGGGCATCGGCTCCGTCGGGACGCAGCCGCCAGCATGAAGAGCGCTTCACCGCATACTTGATGCAAGCCTAGTGGTCTCACCGGCCACCATAAAGGCGCCGCGGGCCGAAGTGATGATCCGCCTGGAACAGCATCTGAGGGCCAAGGGATGGACCCGGGCAGAAGCGGCCAAGCGCTGACGGATCACCCAACCACGTGTGTCGCGGCTGATCAAAGGCCAGTGGCAGGAGTTCAGCCTGGACATGCTGCTGACCTTTGCAGCCCGCGCCGGCCCGGAGGCAGAGCGAGGGCGCTACGGAGGCGGCGGGAAAGCTGCCTGCCCTGAGGGCAATTCGCTACATGCGTGGACGCATCACCATCCTGGATGGACGCGAGTTCGAGGAGCGATGCTGCGAGTGCTCCGCGCTCCTCAAGCGCGCAACGGATCGCCCGCGGCCACCGCCCTATCCCTGCCGTGCCGCAGGTTGGACCGGTGTTGTCGCCGCGGCTACCACCGGCACCCAACGGCGCAAGCACGTCTCATGGCAGTTCCCTCACAGCCCAGGCCCGGTACCTGGACCGGGCTGCTGCTGTTGCTGCTGCGGCTGAGGCTGCGGCGGCGCCGGCCCCAGCAAGGGCCCCTGCTCGGCAACCTGCGGAAACGTCTGGCGCTGCAGCAGCGGGGCCTGCTCCTGGACCCAGGAGCTATGGTCAGTCGTGGCCAGTTGCTGCCGGAATGTATCCACTTTTGCCTGATCCGGCTGCAGCTGCGCGTAGTCCTGCAGCATCTTGTCCTCGCGCTGCTTGATCTCCGTTTCTACCTGACCCTCGCACAGTTGTTTGGTGTCCTTGAAGCGCTGGTCTTGCAGCTCCGTATTGCGCTCCGGGATGTCAATTCCGTGATCCTTGCGCTGCTTATCCTGAGCCGTGTACAGCTCATTCATCTGGTGTGCCGCCATCTCGAACTGATTGAGCTGGAACTGCTTCTGGCCCTCGGAATTCAGATCCAGCGCCTTCATTTCCCTGTTGGCGAGCTCGTGCTGCTCCTTTATCTGCGTGACCAGCGCATTGTTTTCCTTCAGTTGCCGATCGTAGAGCTGTTCGGCCTGGGCGTGATCGCGCTCCTTCGACTCCCGATGTGCATCCGCGGCCGCCCGTCCCGCCACATGAATGGCCGTTGCCGCGATGGCGACCGTGAGGAAAGGGTCCGGCGCCGAGGCCGTATGCGAATGCCCGCCTTCTTGATGGCTCGGGATACCGGTCATGGCCTGCGTCGGCGGCGGCTGATCCGTGGGTGGCAACCCGTTGGATGGCGGGTGCTCGGGAGGTTCCGGGTCAAGCCCCTCCCCGCCGTGGGTGATCATCTCGATCTGATCTTCGACATCCTTGTGCTGGCGCGCCGCCTCTTCACGGCCCGGGTAGTCGCGCTCCTGCGGGGAGTGTTGACGCAATTCCTCCAGGTCGGCCGTGGCTTCGGCCATCCGTGAGCTGGCCTCATTAGCCGCCGATGCTTGCGAACTGATTTCGCTCGGCAGAGTCTCGATGCGGTCCATGATCTGGGGCGTCTCGCCCACCCGCTCCGGGCTCTTGGCCATGTCCTGCAGCGTGTTCAATTCCAGCTGCAGGGAATTGAGCTTGGTCTGGTGCTGCTCCATCTCAGAGCGTTTTGCACGAATCTGCGCTTCCAGGGTCGCTTCGTAGCTGGTTTCCTCGGACGCCATCTGCTAGCCCCCCGCGGCCGTCGCCGTGGGTGGCGCCGCCGCGCCCATTTTCGCGGTGACGGTCGGGTCCATGTAGGCGAAGCGCTTGCGGACCCGTGCCGGCTTGCTGCCGACGCCGAGCACGATCTGCAGATCCTTGAAGTTCGCACCGGCGAGAGTGGGAGCATCGATGATGAGTTCCGGAGCACCGCGCTGATTGGCACCCTGGCCCTTGCCGCCGTGATGCTCGCCGCTGCGAAATCCAATCTGCTCCGAGAGCAGCGCCGCCGTGCCGTCCTGAAGGCTTGGGTTCATGAAGGTGCGCACGCCGCAGCTGCCCATCATGCCATCGGCATTGGGATAGGCGTTGCGCAGCTGGCCCAGACTCTGGGCAAACATCCACAGCTTGATGCCGTAGCCACGGCCGACCTCCAGCGCCTCTTCCACCGGCGGCATGTACTTCAGTCGCGGCAGCTCATCCAGCACGAACAGGATCGGCGGTGCGCCGTGGGGCGGCAGTTCGGCTGAAGTCAGCGCCCGGATGTGCTGCGCGATGACGACGCGCAGCAATGACAGGTAGGCATCGATCTCGTTCGGCTTCACGCAGATATAGATCGTCGGATTTTTTCCGCCGCGCAGATCCAGCGGTGACCAGTCCGACGTGCGCGTGACCTGCGCGATGCGTTCGCCGACCCAGGCACTCAGACTCGCCTTCGCCGTCTGCAGGGCGCCGTCCAGCGTTTTCGGGTCCATGTGGGCGAGGTTCGCGCCCTCATCGCGCATGGTCTGGGATTCAGGATTCTTCTGCAGCCGATCGACGAAATCGGCCCAGCCGTTGCGGTTGATGATCGACAGCATCTTCGACAGCGGGCGCTTGTCGGGCAGATTCCAGAAGGCCACATCCGCGATGATGCAGGTGAGGATCTCGCGCGCCTTGTCCTCCCAGAAGGGCTCCTTGGCGACCGGAACGATCATCATCTGGGCGAGGAACCGCGCATCCTCCCAGATGTAGAGAGTGTCACGACGCACGAAGGTCAGCGGGTTGAAGCAGGCGCTGCGCTGGGGATCCAGCGGACTGAACTTGATGACGGGCCCGACGTTCTGCGAGCGCCAGCGGCTGGTCTGATCGTAGATCTCGCCTTTGACGTCGAACACCACCGCGGGCCCTGGCCAGCGCAGCAGATTCGGAAACACATTGCACTGCGTCTTGCCCGAGCCGGGCGGTGCGACGGTGATCACCGAACCGTCGCCGGAATAGGCCAGCTCGGTGGTGGTGCCGTCCAGAATGCCGAAGGTCAGGCTGTAGGGACTTTCGGAGGGGGCGAAGGCGGATCGCTTCAGTTCCCCCGGCGTCAGCCAGTAGGCACCCTCGACGAAACGCTGCTTCATATCCCGGTACAGCGGGTCCAGCGGATGGCTTTGAGTCAACTTCTGGATGATCGCGAGCGCCTGGCCTTCGATATCCTGGCCGGAGTTCGCCTGCATATAGCGGGCAACGGCCTGGCGTCCCTCCTCGATATTGTTGCGATCGGTCTGAAACCACTTGCTCTTCAGGCGTCGAAACTCGGACGGATCCGTGGCGCCGCCGCCGTAAATGGCCGTGCATCGGAACCAATGAAACTGTTCATCGGACAGGATGCCGCGGTTGTAGACCAGGTAGGCAAACCGCAGCGCCTCGAACTCATCGCGTTTGAAGGAGCGCGTGTGGCGCAACAGGACGAAAGTGTTCTTCGCATCCTTGTCGACCACGCTGTATTGAAAGGTGAAATCCGGGGCATCGAAGGCGTCGATGATCGAACGTTCGCGCTCTTGTTGAGTGGCGCCGGCAAACAGTGACAGTGCGTGACGGTTATTGGCTTGAATGTTCTTGCGCCGCTTGCGGTTGAGCCAGAAGCGTGAGCGAAAGAACCGCCGTACCACCCAGTAGCCGATCAGAAGCGGAATCCAAATGGCCTTGAACAGGCTCCAGATCCCGCCCAATAGCAAGGAGAGTAGCCCGGGACCGCTGCTGCCCTGATAGGCCGCAGGCTGCGCTGCTGCGCTTTCACTGGAGCTGCCGTGGAACAGCCGGCCCAGCATCGATGTGTCGGCGCAGGATTTGGCTGCGGCCTTGAGGAACTGCGGGCTCAGCTGCGTGCCCGCGGGCAGCTTCAATGCATCCTGCCAGACCGTTCCGCCGAGCTTGCCGCCGTACTGTTGCTGCCACTGTGGCGTGAAATACTTGTCCAGAATCACGCGCGAAAAGGCCGGCTCAAAGGTGTATGCCTGTTCGCAACGATAGATAAGGTACTTCTCGCAATCGTTTGTGGAGCAGGATTGATCCACCTTGGCGTCCTGCTGCGCTCGAATCTGAAACGCCAGCGTTGAATACTGCTCGGCCAGCAATTGCTCGGCCGGCAACGGACGACGTTGGCTGGACTGACTCTGAATGATCGAGAGCAACCGCGAGAGCGCGACGAAGGTGCGGGCGGCGCTGTCACGCGAGCCCGACACCTTCATGTCCTGCACAACCCGATCGATGCTGGGCATCTGGCTCAAATAGCTCACGTCCTGCGCCTGAACTTGCGAATGAACGGCCCCGAAAAGACTCAAGAGAACGGCGTACAGAGCAATACGTGCTGACCCGGTCTTTGAAGCGCAGGGCGTCATGGATGCCTAATCCTTGAAGTTATTGTTCGTTCTTTGGCAGGACTTTGGATTGATCTTCTGGAGCAATCCGGGTACACCCCATCAAAATAGAATACGCCCGCAGCGGGCGCAACGCCGATGTGGCACTGCGCCGCCCGTGGGGCAGGCTGCGCGAATATAGGGCTTGACGCGCTGTAACTGATCGCGCCCGGATGAGAAATGGAGGCTCGGGTCGGAAGCGAATTACACGATAAGTAACTAATTATTAAAGACTTTCTTATCACCCTTCAACCATATACCCTGGGTTGGCAACCCTGCCCGTTGCCACCTGGCCGAAGGGGCAGCGACCAGATTACTAAGCGATTGATTTGCCAGTTCGATAGCGGTTCAGTGCGCGGCGGCCACTGCGTGCTAGTCGGTGAGGGGCAATCGAGCGACGCTCATCAGCGTCACGGGTCCGATCAGACCAGACGCCGCGGCCGGTAACGGCGTCGGCCCTGCTTGATAGCGTGGGTCGCCCGCCGCTCGTAGCGCCGCCATGCGATTCAACAATGTGGTATTCAACCGAATCGTGACGCTATTGTCTCCCGGTCGCGTCCACTGATCGATCGACCACGCGCCGTAACCGGTCGTCTGCTCGCTCACAACATCACTATCCAACCGCGTGTGTCGCGGTTAGTCAAAGGCCGGTGACAGGACTTCAGCCCGGATATGCTGCTGACATTGGCAGCCCGCGCCGGCCTGGAACCGGAACTGCGATTGGCTGCATGAGTGCAGTGCGGGGAAGGCGCAGTGTTGTCATCAATGGTCAGTAGATCGCGTAGAACCGCCGACGATGAGGACACGCGCACCCACCGATCGCCCCCTTGATCATGCATCGCCAAAGTAGCGCGGCTGGCGCGGAATCAAGAGCGGGGATCCGCCAACCACCCGCGGATGTGCTCGTAGACGTTAGCTTGGCCGAGGAGGTCCAAATGGCCGCAACGGTACGCGATCCATTGACGTCCCGCGGGAATCACGAGCGCCAGGGCGGGATCAGCGTGCCGGCCGAGTGCGCTGTTCACTGGCACCAGGCCGTCTCCCAGCCAGCCATTGCGCAGCGGTGCGCTCTCCTTGCCGAGCGCGGCGGCGATGGCGTAGCAACGTACGCCAGCCGGCAGGGCGAGCGCGGCGCGGACGGCTCCATCCTCTCCGAAGCGATCGCCGCCCTGCCAGTCCTCGTCAAGCACGAACCCAAAGCGCAAGTCGGTGATACCCGCGCTGCGCAGCGTTCCGGCCTTGGCGAGAGGCGCGGTGAACGGCGTCTTATTCCACAGAAGTTCGAGCCAGTGGCCTAGGCGCTCGAGCGGCACGCCGAGATGGGGCACGCCGAGAAAGACCAGGCTGCCGAGCTTTCCGGGCCATGCGTGGCCGGCGGCTGTGCCGTAGTGCACGGCGCTGCGCACGACCAGGCCGCCCATGCTGTGCGCGACAACGGCAAATTCCTCGACCGGCACCGGCCAGGCGGCGAGCAGCGCCTCGAAGAGCTGCGCCGCCTGACGGCCATTCGACGAAACGTGTAAGCCGCTGTTGTAGTGCAGGTAGACACAGCAATAGGACAGGTCGCGCGTCAGCGCGGCGCCGTGATCGTGGCCGGCACGCGCCCACAGTAGATCGTTCATGCACAGGCCATGCACGAGGACGAGCAGCTTCGCGCTCGCCGCCGGGACCGCCGCGGCGATGCCGGCCGGGGTCAAGTCGATCGGCTTGCCGCCGCGCCGCAGGTGCATCGTGATGGCGAGCGGGCTGGCGCTCGAGGCGAGGCGATCGCCGAGAACGCCATTCAGGACCGCGAGAAACCGTTCGCGCGCCGGCACGTCGAGCAGCCCTCCCAGCGAAGACTGAAGTGCGGCCAGCGTGCGGTCGAGGCCGGCTCCGATCACCTGTGCGAAGCTGCGCAGGCGCGCGATCATGGCAGGCTGGCCGCGGCCTTCTCGGCGATCATGATGGTCGGGGCATTAGTGTTGCCGCCGATCAGGCGCGGCATGATGGAGGCATCCACCACGCGCAGGCCCTCGACACCGCGCACGCGCAAGTTCGCGTCGACTACTGCATCGGCATCGTTGCCCATGCGGCAGGTGCCGACGGGGTGATAGATCGTCTCCGCCTTGCACCGCACGACCGCGGCGAGCTGATCGCGGGTCCTGACGCCGGCGCCGGGAAAGACCTCCGCGCCACGGAAGGCATCGAACGGCGCGGCGGCGATGATAGCGCGCGACAATTCAACGCCCTCGAGCAGCGTGTCGAGATCGCGCGCATCGCTCAAGTAGGCGGCGCTGATGCGCGGCCGGACGCACGGATCAGCCGAATGCAGGGTCAGGCAGCCGCGACTGTGCGGGCGCAGTGCGCAGGCGTGGATGGTGAAGCCGTGGCTCGGCAGTCGATTGCGGCCGTGGTCGTCGAGCTGCGCCGGCACGAAATGCAGCTGGACATCGGGTCGCGCATCCGGCGCGAGCGCCGTGTGCACGAATGCGCCGGCCTCGGCGACATTGCTGACGCCGGGCCCGGATCGGGTCAACAGATAACGTAGGGCCACCTTGATTTCCTGCCACCTTGAGAAATCGTAGGTGATCGGCTGCGTGCACTTGTTCAAGGTGCAGAAATCCAGGTGGTCCTGCAGATTGGCGCCGACCTCGGCGCGGTCCGCGACGACGGCGATGCCGCGTGCGCGCAGCGCCGCCGCCGGCCCGATCCCCGACAGGAGCAGCAGTTGCGGCGAACCGATCGCGCCGCCAGCAAGCAGCACCTCGCGCGCGGCGTGCGTGCGGTGCAGCGCGCCGCCCTGAAGGTACTCGACGCCGCAGGCGCGTCCGGCCGCGAAGATCACCCGGGTCGCGAGGCACTTGGTGCGCACCTCGAGGTTCGGGCGCGCGCGCGCCGGCACGAGATAGGCCACCGCCGTGCTGCACCGGCGTCCGTCGCGCTGCGTGACCTGGTAGAACCCGATGCCTTCCTGCACCGGACCGTTGAAGTCCTCGTTGCGCGGCAGTCCGCAGGCCGCGCCGGCCGCGACGAACACGCCGCTCAAGGGATTGCGATATTTCAGGTCCGAGACCGATAGCGGCCCGCCGCTGCCGTGGAACTCGTTGGCGCCGCGCGCCTGATCCTCGGCCTTCCGGAACCAGGGCAGCACGCTCGCGTAGCTCCAGCCGCTGCCGGCGGCATCGGCCCATTCATCGTAGTCCCCAGGATGGCCGCGCGTGTAGCACATTGCGTTGATGGAACTGCTGCCGCCGAGCACCCGGCCGCGCGGCCAGTACAGGCGGCGCCCCTCGAGTCCTGCTTCGGGTTCGGTGCTGTAGCGCCAATCGATCTTCGGATCGTCGACCAGGCGGGCTATGCCGGCGGGCATGTGTATGAAGGGGCTGGAGTCCGGGCCGCCGGCCTCCAGAAGCAACACTCGCAGCTCCGTACGCGCCGACAGCCGGTTGGCGAGCACGCACCCGGCCGAACCCGCGCCGACGATCACGTAGTCGAACTCCCGACCGCTCATCGCGCGGCCGCCGGCTGGAGCGCGGCCTCGAACGGACGATCCCCGCTCATGATGGCCTCCAGTAATTGAGTTTCGCGCGCGCGAATCACGCCTAGAAATTCATCTGCCCCGCGCATTTGCCGGAAGGCATCCAGGCCCCGCTCGAGAAAATCCTGCAGGACGCCGAAGCCCGCCGCGTGTGCTGGCGCATGCACCGAGCGCAATGCGACGGCGATCCAGGCCCGATGCACGATGCGATCCAGGTCGGCGCCGATGCCAATCAGGAGGTCGATCTGGCGGCGGCGCTCATCCACGCGCCCGACCCGACGGTAAGTCGCCGCATAGATTGCCCCCGAAAGTGGGACCGCCGGCAAGCGCTCTGCCATGGCATGATCGAGCTCGGCGCTCAGCAAGTCGAGTGCCACTCCGCGTTCGAGTACGTCGAGCGCGGTGCGCGGCAACGCCCTTTTAAAGTGGCGCCAGGCGCGTTCGAAATCACTGTCGCGTCGTGCGATGTTGTCAGCCCCATACACATCGCGCAGAAAGAACTCCACGGCCGCGCCATAGCGCCTGTCTTCGCGCAGATCCGCGTAGGTTTGCGCCAGACGCGCCGCCTGCCAGGCACGCAGCTGCTGCAGTCGGACCGCGAACGCCGGCGCAGCGACCGGCCGCGCATCCAGCGCGCGCTTGCGCGCCAGCAGCTCATCGAGCTTGTTCACAGCGTCCCTGCGCATCATGCCGGCGCCGCCGGCGCGAGGGCTGAAATCGCCGCGTCGATGCAGCGACGTCGCCCGAGCAGGCCGAGATGGCCCATGCCGGCGAATTCGAGTACGTGGGCGCCCTCGAGGATGGCGCTGCGCGCGGGCACGATCAGATTGTCCTGCGGTGAATACATGCTGATGATCGTGACGCCGTCGGATGCCGCCGCAGCGGTGTCGAGCGCATGCAGCCAGGGTGAGTCCGGCCGCATCTGCCGTGCCGCCGGCCACGGGAACGGACGCGCCATGGTCGTGCCGTGATGCGGCGATGCGATTGCGACGATTTCGCGCACGACCGCCGCGCCGACGCGGCGCAGCGCCGCCCGCGCCACCAGTCCACCCATGCTGTGCGCGATGATCGTAACGCGCGCACCCTGACAGCTGCGCTGCAGATCGCGCAGTTCCTGCGCCACGGCCTCGGCGTGCGCTTCGATATCGCCAAGCAAAGGCTCGAGTTTCACCGCGCGGACCGGCCCGAAGCCGCGGGCACGCAGGGGCGCGAACCAGGGCCGCCATACGCCGCGATTGCACAGGATGCCGTGGATCAGCAGCACCGGCCGCGCGCGGCCGACAGGCGTATCGATTTCCGGGTCATGCGCGTACGGCGCCGTGACCATGGCGAGCACCGCGCGATCGAAATACAGGCACTCGGCGCATAAGGCGCGAAGCGTGGGCCCGAGGCGCCGATGGCCGGCACCGCCGCTGCCGTCCGCCACGGCGGCCTGGATGAACGATGCCGTCACAAGCAGTGCCGGCAGACCAATCAGCGCGGCGAGTGTCACGCTCAGCGCCGCCGGTGTCGACAACGACATGGCATGCGCCACAACTACCGTGACTCCCGCCGCCGCGACCACGTTGCCGACCAGAAACAGTCCCCAGAAGCGCGCGGCCATGCATCACCCCAGAGCCTTCTCGAGGCGACCGAGGGCCTGCGCGAGCCGGTTGGTCACCTGCCGCGAGCGGCAGCTGCGCTCCCGGGCCGCGTCCCAGAACGTGCGCTTCGGGTCGCGCAGGCGCTTCATGTCCAGCGTCAGTCCGCGGCTGCTGCAGCACGACGGATAGCGCGTCGGCCTGCGCGAGCAAATCGCGCCGCGTGCGCTGGTAGGCATGGTCTGCGAGGCTCTGCCGACCCGAATACCGGAACACGTTTGCAAAGAACAATTTGGCGTCGTCGCGGTCCGGCTCGAGCAGCAGCGAATCGGCTTTTGGAAATCGCGCTCGATAGCTTGCCATGCCGACCTGCATGCGCGAGTGAATCAGGGCGCGGAAGGTCTGGCCGAGGATCACGGGCAGGCCCGCATCGGCGAGATTGACGTGAGGCCTATCTTTGACGCGCGAGGCGTCGAAGGGCACCAGCGGATTGATGCAGATGACCAGGTCGCAGTCCGCTTCCAACGCGAGCGAAGCGTGCATCGTGCGGATCAGGGCGCCGTCGACGTAGTGCTCGCCGCCAATCTCCACGGCCGCGTACAACCCCGGCAGCGCGGCGCTTGCGGCCACCGCGCGCGATATCGCGACGCCCGCATGCTCATCATCGCCGAACACTACCGTCGCGCCGGTATTCAGATTGGTCGCAACGACGAACAGCCGAGCCCGCAGCCGGCGAAAGTCGTCGCTGCGGCCGTGGGTGCCAAATACCGTGTGCAGATAGCGCTCAAGCGGATCGGTGTCGAATAATGCGGTCGGCAAGACCCGGCCGAGCGAGCGCATGAGTCCGGGCCAGACCCCCTGCAGCGGGTCACGCAGGATGGATCGCCCGTAGTCGGCCAACACCTGCGGCAGGCGGGCAATGCGGCGCGCATACTCCCCGAAGGCCGGATGCAGCAGGATCTCCGGGGTCAGGGGCAGCATCGTCGCGGTATCATTGATGAAGATCGACCCCATTGCGGTCGTGTCAATGCCGTTCGCGAGACCCGCTGCGACCACGGATCCCGAGCTCACCCCGACGAAGACGTCGAAATCCGTCAAGTCGCGCCCAATGATCGCTTCACTCAGCGCGTGCAGGGCGCCGAGCTCGTAAAAAGCGCCGAGCGGCCCCCCTCCCGCAAGAGCGATCCCGAGCTTGCTGCCGCCGGCACGGCGCTTCCGTGCCGGTTCGATGGTCAGCATCGCGCGTCAGGACGCGGCTGCGCGCGACGCCCCATGCGATCCCGGCTTGTGGGCGATTCTCGTGGTGCGAGCTCGCGGCCGGCCCACCGTCTTGACGACCCTGCGATCGGCGGCGAGCCTGCTGATGCTCGAGTTGAGCTGCTCGACCTTGTGGCTGAGCTGCTCGACGTCTTCCGCGCTCGGCACGCCGAGCTGGGCCAAGGCGCGGTGCACACGGGTTTGAAACATCTGTTCCAGATTGTCCAGGGCGTCACCCGCCTGGCTGCGCACTTGTTTGACGCTCGAATCAATCGTCGCCTTCACGTCACCCATCAGGCCGCCGAGCATCTTCTCGGCGCTGTCTCGGGTGTCGGCCTGGACGCGGGCACCTTCGGCAATCAGCTCCTGCAGCATCAGCGGCGCGCCCTGCCGCGCCTTGGACATGGCACCCAGACCGGCCAGCCAGACTTGATTCATCGCCTCCATCATGCGCTCCGGCGGAGTGCTTTTCGGCTTGCGGACGACTTTGCGCGCCTTTCTCTTCGTGACCATGCGAATTACCTCTTTGCGATGTGTAGAAACCCTTATCCGTACCATCCCGACCATTAACTACAATGGGGATTCTAAAGAGACGACCTTGAAGATGGCATTGGTACTTACCGCAAGGAAACAGCGTCATGCGCACCGCAAAGAAATCATCGTCCGCTGCCGGGGGCGACGACTTCGACTACGAACCCAAACAATTGCACCAGCTTTGGGACAAGCTGCATCGGGGTGATCTGGAGCCTTGGCCGGAAGCAAAGAGCTTGGCGCGCCTCGCGACCCACGAGCGGGGATTTTGCGATTGGCTGGAGGCCGCGGGGGGTGCCGCGGACGCGGCGCAGCACCTGCAGGACGCCTGGCGCAAGTTCCACGCCGGCGATTTTGCGGGGGCGATCAAGCACGGCGCGACGCTCGGGGCGCTCGGCGCGGTGGTCGCGAACAAGGCCGCTGCGATCCACTCCCTGAACTCGAAGCGCGGCACGGCGCTGCGCCTGGAACTGCTGCAGGACGCGTCCAAGCGCGCAGAGGCGGCGGTGGCGCAGCTACCCGAGCATGCCAACGCGCACTACACGCTCGCACTGGTGCTCGGCCGCTACAGTCAGGACATCTCGATCATGAAGGCCGTGGCTGCCGGACTCGCGACCCGCGTCAAGCACCACCTGGAGCGAACCCTCGCGCTCGAGCCGCGTCATGCCGAGGCGCACGTCGCGCTCGGCCTCTTTCATGCCGAGCTGATCGGCAAGCTCGGCGGGCTCGCGGCATCCTTCACCTACGGCGCCTCGAAGGATAAGGCGTTCGAGCATTTCAAGCGCGCGCTGAAGCTGGCCCCGGCTTCGCCGATCGTGCACATCGAATACGCAAACGGGCTCCTGCTGCTCGACCCGGCGCGCGGCCGCGAACAGGCCGAGGAGCTGTACGCCGAAGCTGCCGCGCTCACGCCCATCGACGCGATGGAACAGCTGGACGTTGCGCGCGCGCAGCGCGGACCGCAATAGCGGCGCGGCGCGTGACTCAATCGACTATGCGCTCGGCGCCGAGCAGCACCACGAGCGCGAGACGCTCGAACTCACGGCCGATTTCGGCCACCAGCTCCCCAGGCTTCGGCACGAGCTGCCGGTCCGCCATCACGCCGAACTGCACGCCACCGTTGTAGGACAGCATACTGATGCCGGTGCCTATGTCGCCGGCCTGCGGCACCCAGAACAACAACTGTGTCAGCCGGGCGTCCGCGAGGAACAGCGGCTGCCTTGGTCCGGACAGATTCGAGGCGACCACGCTGGCTTTGGCGCTGAACATGGAGATCACCGGCTCCTCGACCGCTGCCGGCAGACTACCGACCACCTGCAGCAGGCCGAAGGTGACCAGGGCCTGCGGCGAAGCCTTCAGGCGCTGCATGGCCGCACGCACGGCGTAGAGCCGCTCGAGAGGATGGCGGATTCCGATAGGCAGGTCGACGAACACGAGCCCGAAGCAGTTGCCGAGCTCGGCCGCCCCGTCGGACTCGGGGCGCAGGTTCACCGGGACGGTGGCGCGAATGGTCAGGCCGCTCACCGCATCGCCCCGCGCGGCGAGATACCGGCCGAGCGCTCCGGCGAGCGTCGACATGAGCAGATCGTTGACGGTGCAGCCGAGCACGTGACTGAGGGTGCGTATTTCCGCGAGCGGCAGGGGTGCCGCCCAGGCCGCATGCCGGATGCCGGACAGCGGCCGCTTCAGCCGCGTCAACGGATCATCTTCGAGCAGCCCGAGACGGGCGAATTCGCCGGCCAGACCGAAAGCTTTGCGGGCCAGCGTCGAGGTCTGCGTCGGATGCGTCGCAAGATGCACCGCCTTGCCCCCGAGGCTGAATCCCTCCTGCAGCGTGTGCTGCAGGGCGGCAGGCAGCAGGCCGCTCGCCCAGTCCCACATGCCCGGTGCGGACGCGACAGGCTTGCGGCGCCTCGGGCGCGTATGCGGCGCGCCCGGCGCCGTGTCCGCGAGCGACAGCAGCACCTTCATGAGCGCGATCCCATCGGCATAACAATGATGAATGCGCACGACGATGGCGCTGCCGCGCTGAAAGTTCTCGACGAGATGGAACGCCCACAGCGGCCGCCCGTGATGAAAGGGCGTGCTGGCCAGCTCGCCCACCAGCGTCTCCAACTCGCGCTGCCCCGCGGGCCGGGGCAGCGCGTGGCAGGGAACGTGATCATCGATGTCGAAGCCTTCCACCTCAATCCAACTGCCGCCCAGCGCATTGCTGACGGGCAGGCAGCGGAAGCGCGGAAACGAGAGAAAACGCTTCTGCAGCAGTTTGCACAGACGCGCGCGCTCGAGCGGCGCCGCCAGCGTCATAATGCCCACAATCATCATCGGGTTCGACGGCCGATCCATCAGCAACCAGGCCCGATCCACCCCAGACAATTCTTCGAGCACGCGCATGCGGCGAGTGTGTGCCTTCCGCGTGGATTTTTGACCCTCGGTATACCCTTATTGGATTGCGCGGCACCAGGCGTACCTTTACCGTATGGCTTACTTCGTAACCGGGGCCACCGGCTTCATCGGCCGGCATTTCCTCGGCGAAATTGCTGCGCGCGGCGTGCCGATCTACGTCCTGCTGCGGCCCGCCTCGCACGCGGCGTTCGAGCGGCTGGTGCAGGGCCTGGGTTCGCGCGGCAGCCTGCTCGTTCCCGTCGCGGGAGACTTGACCGCACCGCTACTCGGACTGGAAGTATCGGAGCGCGAGCGGCTGCACGGCAAGATCGATCACTTCTTTCATCTTGGCGCGCTTTACGACCTCGCCGCGGAAGCCGAGGCGCTCGAATCCAGCAACGTCGCGGGCACCCGGCACGCGCTCGATCTGGCGCAGCAGCTCAAGGCCGGTTGCTTTCATTTCATCAGCTCCATCGCGATCGCCGGGCGCTTCCGCGGCTCCTTCACGGAGCAGATGTTCGCCGAGGCGGGCGAGCTGGATCACCCTTACTTTCGCACCAAGCACCAGGCTGAAGCCCTCGTGCGCGGCAGCGCCATAGCCTGGCGCATCTATCGGCCGGGCATGGTCGTAGGACACTCCGTGACCGGTGCAATGGACAAGATCGACGGTCCGTATTACTTGTTCAAACTGATCCAGAAGATCCGCGACAGACTGCCAGCTTGGGTGCCGTTGATCGGCTTCGAGGGCGGTCATATCAATATCGTACCGGTGGACTTCGTCGCAGCGGCGCTCGCGCACCTGGCCCACGCGCCCGGGTATGACGGCAAATGCTTCCACTTGACTGACCCAGCAGACCGGCGCATCGGCTCGCTCCTGAACGTGTTCGCCAAGGCGGCGCATGCGCCGACCATGAACCTGAGGATCGAATCGGGCCTGCTGGAGGCCATCGCCCCGCAGCCAGGTGGGCCGGATTTGGCCGCGGCGCTGGGGCAATTCGGCACGCTGCGCCAGCCTTTGCGCCGACTGCTGATTCGCGTCCTGCGCGAATTCGGCATCCCGGAATCCGTGGTTGCACTGCTTGACTATCCGACGCAATTCGACAACGCCGAGGCCCAGCGAGTGCTGGTGGCGGCGGGCATACAAATCCCGAAGCTCGAGGACTATGCCTGGCGCCTGTGGGATTATTGGGAGCGCTGTCTCGATCCGGAACTGTTCAACGAGAAGAACCTGCGCGCGCGCGTTCGGGGCAAAACCGTGCTGATCACTGGCGGCTCATCAGGGATCGGTCTTGCGACCGCGCTGCGGCTCGCGCCGACCGGTGCGCGGCTGCTGATCGTGGGCCGGGACGCCGAGAAATTGGCGCGTGCCGCCCGCGTGGTCGAGGCTCAGGGCGGCACGGTTGGCTGCTACGCCTGCGACATCGCTGATCCGGACGCCTGCGACCGCTTGATCGCACGGCTGCTCACCGAGCATGGTCACATCGACCTGCTGATCAACAACGCCGGGCGCTCCATCCGCCGGGCCGTCGAACACACCTACGATCGGTTGCATGACTACGAGCGCCTGATGCGCCTAAACTATTTTGCGGCCGTACGACTCACGCTCGGCCTGCTGCCGGCGATGGTCGAGCACGGCGGCGGGCAGGTGATCTGCATTTCCTCGATCGGCGTGATCACCAACGCGGCCCGCTTTGCGGGCTACAACGCTTCCAAGGCGGCGCTTGAGGCGTTCACGCGCTGCGCCGCCGCGGAGTATGCCGACCGCCACGTGTCCTTCTCCGTCATCAATATGCCGCTGGTGCGCACGCCGATGGTTGCGCCCACCAAGATCTACGACCACCTGCAGCTGCTGCGGCCGGAGCAGGCGGCCGACATGATCTGCGACACGATCATTCGTCGGCCGGTACGCCTCACGACCGGCCTGGGCACGCTCGCGCAGCTGATCGAGGCCCTGCTGCCCGGATTCAACACGGCCTTCATGAGCGAGAATTTCAAGATGTTTCCGGAATCGGAGGCTGCCGGCGGCGCACACGAAACCGAGGTGCAGCCGGCGGCGGAGGCCGCCGCGTTGACCGCGCTCATGCGGGGCGCTCACTGGTAGAGTACTGCACGATGCACAGCGGGCAAACAGCCGAGGAGCTTTTCGACGCGCAACGCGCCGCGGTCCGCGGCGAGAAGCCCGCCGCGGCGAGCGTGCGTATCGATCGAATCGACCGGGCGCTCGAACTACTGCTCGCCAACCAGTCCGAACTGTGCGCGGCCGCGGCCGCGGATTTCGGCCGCCGACCGGTTGCAACGACACAGCTGATGGACATCTTTCCGGCGGTCCAGGCGCTGAAGGGTGCGCGCCGCAACTTGAGCCGCTGGATGCGTCCGCGGCGGCCGCGCCTGCGTCTGCCGATCGGCGTGCCCGGGGCGCGCGGCGAAATCCTCTATCAGCCGCTCGGCGTCGTCGGAGTGATAAGTCCCTGGAATTTTCCGGTGAACCTCACGTTCGGTCCGCTCGCCGGCGTCTTGGCCGCGGGCAACCGTTGCCTGATAAAACTACCGGAAGCGACGCCGCGCGTCTCGGAGCTACTGCGGGCGCTGATCACGCAGAGATTCGCGGCCGACGAGGTCGCGGCGGTGACCGGCGGTGTCGAAGTGGGGGCGGCATTTTCACGCCTGCCGTTTGATCACCTGGTATTCACCGGCTCCACGACCATCGGCAGGCGCGTCATGGCCGCGGCAGCCGAGCACCTAGTGCCGGTAACGCTCGAGCTCGGCGGCAAGAGTCCGGCCGTGCTCGGCCGTTCGGCGGACCTGACGCGTGCAGCCGATCGCCTGCTGCTCGGCAAGATGGCCAATGCTGGGCAAATGTGTCTTGCCCCCGATTACGTGTGTGTGCCGCGCGAATCGCTGCATGAGTTCGTCCGCAGCGCACGGCAATGGGTGGCCCGCGCCTACCCCGGCTTGCCGAACAATCCGGACTACACCAGTCTCATCGATGAAGGGCATTGGCGCCGCGCGCAGGAATTGCTCGCCGATGCCGAGAGCCAAGGGGCCCAGATCGTACGCCTGGGCGGGCAGTCGCCGGCAGCGGGGCCGAGCGAAGCGGAACCGCCTCGATTCATGGCCCCCACGCTGATACTGAATGTGACCGAACAGATGCGCGTGATGCAGGAGGAGATCTTTGCACCGCTGCTGCCGGTGCTGCCGTACGAGGGAGTCGCTGAGGCCATCGACATCATCAACCGCCGCCCCTCGCCACTCGCCCTCTATTATTTCGG
Source organism: uncultured Pseudomonadota bacterium (assembly GCA_963726995.1). Taxonomy (GTDB): domain Bacteria; phylum Pseudomonadota; class Gammaproteobacteria; order Steroidobacterales; family Steroidobacteraceae; genus DAIDKA01. Next base: position 312,375 of record CAVSEP010000004.1, on the reverse strand, counting down.
CCACGACCGCGCCGAGGAGGCCGAACTGCTGGCGCGGACGCGCTCCGGTGGCGTGACGATCAACGATGTGGCGATGCATTTCTTGGCTGACGAACTGCCGTTCGGCGGCGTCGGCGCAAGCGGCATGGGCGCCTACCATGGAGAACACGGTTTCCGGCGTTTCTCGCATGCACGTGCGGTATTTCGGCAATCGCGGCTCGACGCCAGCGGACTTCTCGGCCTGCGCCCGCCTTATGGTGCGCGTCTCGCGCGCAGCCTGCGCCTGTTGATCCGGCGGTAGCCGCCCGGCGGTCAAGCCGCGCGCGACGCCTCGGCCTCCTGGCGCACCAGTTCACGGCGCAGAATCTTGCCCACGTTGGTCTTGGGCAATTCGCTGCGGAATTCGACGTGCTTCGGCACCTTGTAGGCACTGAGACGTTGGCGACAATGTTCGCGCAGCTGCTCGGTGGTGAGCGTGAAGCCCTCGCGTACCACGACGAATATCTTCACTGCCTCGCCCGAGCGCTCGTCCGGCACGCCGATGCAGCCGCCCTCGAGCACGGCGGGATGCTCGCCAATCACGGCCTCGACTTCGTTGGGGAAGATCTTGAAGCCGGAGACGATGATCAGATCCTTCTTGCGGTCGACGATGCGCAGGAAGCCGTCTTCATCCAGGATGCCGATGTCGCCGGTGCGCAGCCAGCCGTCCGGCGTCATGGCCTCGGCTGTTTCATCGGGGCGATTCCAATAGCCCTTCATCACCTGCGGCCCGCGCACGCAGATCTCGCCTGCCTGGCCAGGCGGCACTTCGACACCGTCGTCGCGAATGCTGATTTCGGTGGAGGGCAGCGGCAAGCCCACGGTGCCAATGTGCGGCGACTCGTCGCTGTTGCAGGCGACGACCGGCGAGGTCTCGGTCAGGCCGTAGCCCTCAACCAGCGGCTTGCCGGTCACGGCCCGCCAGCGTTCGGCGACGCTCGGATGCAAGGCCATGCCGCCGGCGGCGCCGAGCTTGAAGTGTGAAAAATCGAGCTGGGCGAACCCCGGAGCCCCCAACAACGCGTTGTACAACGTGTTGACGCCGCTCATGATTGAAAACTTCCAATGAGCAAGCTCGCGCACGAGAGCGCCCACGTCGCGCGGATTGGTGATGAGCACCAGCAGTCCGCCATGCTGCATGAACACCAGGCAATTACAGGTGAGGCAGAAGATGTGATAGAGCGGCAGCGGCGTGATCACCACTTCCTTGCCGGGCACGATCAGGTTCTTCCAGAATGCGGCGCACTGCAGGAGATTGGCCACCATATTGCGATGCGTCAGCATCGCGCCCTTGGCGACGCCGGTGGTGCCACCCGTGTACTGCAGGAAGGCGAGATCACCGGGACCGACGGTGGGCGGCGCCCAGCGGCTGCGCGAACCCGCGCCGAGCGCGCTTCGGAAGCTGACGGCCCCTGGCAAGTCATATGCCGGAACAAGGTGCTTGATCCGCCGCACGACGAAATTCACGACGGTGCGCTTCGGAAACGGCGCCAGATCGCCGATACCCGTGACAATGATGTGCTCGAGGCTCGTCTCAGCGCGCACCTGCGCCAGGACGTGCGCGAAATTCTCCAGGATCACGATCGCGCGGGCGCCGCAGTCCCGCAGCTGGTGACGCAGTTCCCGCGGCGTATACAAGGGATTGATGTTGACCACCGTGAGACCCGCGCGCAGTGCGCCGAACATGGCCACTGGGTACTGCAGCAGATTCGGCATCATCAGCGCCACCCGGTCGCCGCGCACTAGTTCCAAGGACTGCAGGTAAGCGCCGAAGTCGCGAGACAGGTGCTCAAGCTCGGCGTAGGTCAGCGTCACGCCCATGTTGTGGAACGCAGGACGGTCAGAAAAACGCCGGCAGCTATCTTCGAACACACTCACCAAAGACGGGTAGGCATCGACGTCGATCTCGGCCGGTGTACCCGGCGGGTAAGCATGAATCCAATTCCTTGGCATGTGGCTGCACTCCCGTGTTGAATACGCCACCGATGCTCATCCAACACCACACCTTATTGCGGGGCGTGGGAAGAGGATGGAAAGTATAAATGTCCGTATCGTGCGACGCCTGCGTAGTTTCACCTATGGGCAGAGTGCCTGGATCAGATCGGCCGGTGTCGCGCTCGTGACTATCGACACAGCCGTGGCCCCTAACGTATCCAACACCGGCGGCTACAGCTCCTGCGCTCACGCCAGCAGGGCTAGCGATTTCTGGATCGTTGATCGCCCCGGCTTCGGTGGGACAGCGCACTGCCAAGTTGCCAAGCCGACCCGCAAGGCCAATGACATTTCTGTTCTCGCCAAAAGGCGGCTGCCGCGGTTTGTACTGCGTTGATTGTCTCAGCTAGCCGTCCGAATCATCATGTGCGGCGCAAGAACGCGATTTGTGTAGGAGCGCAATGCACTGAAGAGATCTCCTGTTTCCAAGTGCTCTTCGCCAAGCGGAAAGTCGAACCTTAGACAATGCCGAAGCCGCCGTATGCAACGTCAGTCATCATGCCAGTGTTGTAGGCTATAAAGAATCGCTGTCCTTGGGCGAGGTGAGCAACACACGTAAATGAACCGCCTTGATGATATTTTGCCTGGCGTATGCACTGACCTGATTGCCTTCTACGGTCCACCGGTGACTCAGGAAATGGCCGGTCACTGGTGGCCTGCCCGAACTCCTCGGGCGATAGGTGATCGCGCCACGAAGACCCCGAACGCGCGTAGCTCGCGATATCGAAAAGCGGCTTCCCCGCAAGCCGAATGAGATGCTTCGGCATCGCCTGTCTCCCAAGTTCTCGCGTTGGCGACATACAACGCCTTGATCCGGTCTAGCAGCGCATCGCCCACCTTCATCAAGCGCAGGACGTTGCGCTGACCAGGCTGGATTCCACCCCCCTCTCGTCCTATTGCGCGTGACAAGGTGTTCAGATGTCGCCGGATTGATCGAAGCTCGGAAATCGACTGCCTCACGGCCAGCAGTTCCGCCTCCGGAAGGGGTGCGACCGCATGAAGATGACTGCGGACCAGCAAGGCAACATAGGTTGCCGAGGGTACGCCCCAGGCCCGGGCCTGAGCCTGAGCCTGAGCCTGAGCCTGAGCCTGAGCCTGAGCCTTCAAGAGCTTCCGGTCATCGAGCCTAATTCGCACCCACACACGTGAGTCTCGCGGTATGGCCTAGGCCACTTCTTGATCCGATTCCTCGTCCGACACCTGGCCCCGAAGCATGGTGAGCAGCAGCCGCCGCACAAGCGCGGACTCGGTGATGTTCTCCCGCTCAGCCAGTGCCTGAAGGCGGGCTTTGACCTCGGGAGCCACTCGAACCTGGATGAACGCGTCAGCTGACATGAGTGACACTGTGCGACAAGAGCCACCAGCTGGCCATCCCGCGCGTCCTGCCCGTCTAAGATGGCAGTGTCTTGGAGATCCGCGACACGGGCGTCGGCATACCGGCGGCCGCGCTGCCGCGAGTATTTGACCGATTCTTCAGGGCCGACGCCGCCCGATCGCGGGAGGATGGGGGCGCAGGCTTGGGATTATCGGTCGTTCGCGCGATTTGCGTCGGTCACGGTGCCAAAAATTACTGTCGCGAGCCGAGCGGGTCCGGCAGCTGCTTCCGCGTACATTTCCCTCAGCACAACGTCCCGGTTGCCACGGTCGCCGCCCCAGAGAGGATAGCCGCGGAACCCGCTCAGATACCCTAATTCCCCGCGCCGGCTCCTCAGAGCGAGGGGTTGCGGCGCTGAATTTCTATTTGCGCGCCGCTTCGTAGTCCTTTTCCAGCGCCTGGTATTTCAGACCCAAGTCGAGAAGCTCCGGGTGCGACTTCATTACTTTCCCAAAGTTCTTCTTGAATTCATCCTGCTTTGCGAGAGCGACCATGCTGACGGGTCGCGCAGGATAGCCGTCAATGTCATTGTTCAATCCAGTTTCCTCGAGAAAGTCCATCGCAGCACCTACCTGCGCGTCCTTGACAAATGCGGGTAGGCACTGGCGACTCTTTAAGTGCGAGTCTGTTGGGACATCCGTGCTGCAGACAATGTCGTACTGGCGGTCGGAATTGAGCCTGTTGTAAGCCGAATAGATCTGATCCCGCAGCATTAACATCTGCTCCCTCAGGATCCTTGGTTTTTCACGCTGCACATTGGCCGCTGCGCTAGCCACTGGGTTCGAAGGCTCGGACGTAGTTGGCGGCGCAGCTTCGCTCGTTCCAACGCCGACGAGAATCAAAAGAAGCAGTATCGCGGATTTGTTCATCGCGAATTCCTCCAAATGACCTGAAGCTTATTCTACTGCTCCGGCCCGGGTTTTGCACTTTTGCTGCTGCCAGCGACTGGTGATGATATTGCGCCGCGGGGCTCCGAAAAAGGCTTTGCAAATCCCTCAAGGGTGGCTGTACCTTTTGCTTTAGACCATGGCGCCGACTGGGGCGATGTTACGCACAGTTACAAAACTTAATGGCACACGCAGACGATTGTCGACCTCCACGGGCAACTCACCCGGAATCGGCATCTGGCTTTGGTTCAGCGCCACAAAGAGCAGCTGATGATCAATTGTGATTGGATCGCTCGCGTACCGCGCGGCGCATAGGCGTTTATTGCCGACTTCCGACCAACTGCAAATGATCTAATTTGGCTTCTGCGTATTTTTGACATCGAGCTGCATCTGTTCGGGTTGGCGGGCCTATCGACCAACTGCCTGGTAGTCGCGCGAGGAATCGGCATGTTCGGATACAACTTTGAGCTGGCGCTGCGCGGATTGAGGCGCAATCCGCGCACCACTGTACTGGTAGTGCTCACAATGGCGCTGGGTCTGGCCTCGGCGATGACCACGCTGACGTTACTGCACATGCTGTCCGCCGATCCGTTGCCGGGAGTCAGCCAGCATCTCTATTTGGGCTGGGTGGATTCGCGGCAGACGCCAAATGTAGGCGAGTCGGACCATATAGGTGGCACGACGGTGGCACACCTTATGAAACTTGCCGATGCTCTAGCACTGGTGGCGGCACATCGCGCTCAGCGCCAGGCGATGTTGACCACATTCTTGCAAAACGTGCAAACCCAGGACAACAAAATCCAGGCCAGTCAGGTCGGCTTGGCGGCGAGCAGTGAGCTGTTCCCGATGTTCGGGATTCCGCTTCGCCACGGCCGCTACTGGACCGCTCAGGAGGATGCCGAACACACGCCGGTGGTCGTGATCAGCGCAGAGCTCAGCCGGAAATTGTTTGGCACGGATGATGGTGTGGGCCGCAGCGTGCGCATCGGCAACAAGCTCTTCCGCATCATCGGGATCAGTGGCCGATGGGCGCCTCAGCCGCATTTCTATGGTCTGGACATGTGGAGCTTCGGTGACAATGCCGAAAGCCTGTTTCTACCGGTGACGACCTTGCTGGACGCTGGCCTTGGGCCATTCACCCCAGGTGACTGTGACCGTAATTCCAATGCGTCGTTTGGCAAGGTGGATGTGCAGCACTGCCGCTGGCTGTCGCTGTGGACGCAGCTAGATACGCCGACCCAAGTTACGGACTATCGCCAGTTCTTGCTCGACTATGCTCGGGATCAGAAGGCGGCCGGACTCTTCGAGCGCGTGGCCGCGGCCCGGCTTTACGGAATGCCTGACTGGTTGGCGAGCAACTACGTGGTCCCAGACAACGTGCGCCTGAACGTATGGCTGGCTGGAAGTTTCCTGCTGTTGTGCATGGTCAACGTGGCGGGCTTGCTGGCAGCGCGCTTTCTGCGCCGATCCCCTGAGATCGGCGTGCGTCGGGCACTCGGTGCGCCGCGCCGGGCAATCTTTGCGCAGTGCGTATGGGAAGCCGGACTCGCCGGCGTGCTGGGCGGGGCCTTGGCGCTACCACTGACCTTGTTTGGTCTATGGGTGGTGCGACAGCAGAAGCTCGGCTACACCGACCTGGCGCATTTGGATTCAGTGATGTTCGTAAGCATGTTTGTGCTGGCGCTGGCGGTGGGTCTGCTGGTCGGCCTGCTGCCCGCTTGGCGCGCCTGCATCGTGCAGCCGGCTCTACAGTTAAAGAGCGCATAGGGATGTTTTCCATGTCGGGGCATCAGATCACTTCCAGCCTTCGCCGCAACCCGTTGATGCCGTTGCTGGTAATCGTGCAGGTAGCCATTGCTTGCGCGATTCTGTGCAATGCCTTTTTCCTGCTCAGCGAGCGGCTCGCGCCCATGCTGGTTCCCAGCGGCATTGCAGCGGGCGAGATCATCGAGGTCGATGAGATCGTGGCCAGCGGGCGTTTGTGGAAGGGCGCCGAGATCGAAGCTGGCACGCAGGCGCTGCTCAACATTCCGGGAGTCGAGAAGGTGGCCCCGGCGATGGGCATTCCGCTGAGCAGCTCAATGCGAGGGTCCGCCCAACTCCAGGCGGCCGATGGACCCAAGGTTTCGGTGGATGTATTCATGGGCCAGAACATGCTCGACGCGCTTGGCCTGAACCTGGCAGAAGGTCGTGATTTTCTACCGAGCGATTATCGCGATTTTGATGTTCGCAACAACAACGGGCACACATTGCAATCCATCATCATTACGCGGGCATTAGCTAACAAGCTATTCACCTCCGGCCATGCGTTGGGACAATCTCTCCGCAGCCCGGACTCAAAAGATGGGCGCAGCTATCAGGTGGTCGGCATAGTGCGTCACCTACTGCGGTATCAGCTTGACAACGCTACAGATGGCCGCGCGGAGGACGCGATACTGCTCCCGGTACATATCGTCGGTACACCCATTCTCGGCTATGTGATTCGCGCGCAAGCCGCGCAGCGGTCTCGTGTTCTGAAGGCTGTTCCCGGCGTATTGGCCAAGGAGTTCGGGAGCGACCTCATGCCCGGAATCACGATCAGCGCCAACACGTTCGAGTCGCTGCGTGATAGCGCGTTCAGCAGCTGGCGCGCGGCCGTCTGGCTGCTTGGCACGGTGTGCCTGGTCGCGGCGGTGGTCACGGCGATAGGTGTTATGGGGCTTACTGGTTACTGGGTACAGCAACGCACGCGACAGGTGGGCATACGCCGCGCGCTAGGGGCCCGGCGACGGGACATCCTGTACTACTTTCTTGCCGAGAACATGCTGATCATCGGCCTCGGAGTGCTATTGGGTATGTCTGCCGCATTCGGTATCAATCTATACCTGGTTCATCATTACGAGCTGGCACGCCTGCCTTGGACCTATCTGCCGGTTGGCGCCGTGACACTGTGGCTGATGGGCCAGCTGGCCGTGCTGGGCCCTGCGCTGTTCGCGGCGACGGTGCCCCCTGCGGTGGCGACGCGCAGTGTGTGATCACATTGGAGATCGCTCCCTGGATAGGTCTCACCTGGCGCGCCAGATCCCAGGCAACGCGAGGAAACATTCACGGCAGAATCCGTGATTGTTGCGCACCACCCTAGAGGGGCAGCCATCCCCAGCACCTTTGGCGGTCCGGCGTCCGCGTTGGCTTTTCGAGAATTACCTACTCGCGTTAGGTGCCACTTGAGTACTCGTCAAATCGCCTAAGCAACCCTTTGCACCGAAGGCTCTGTCGTTTCACGACCTCCACGAGTGTTCCAGTTACTGCCGGTTTGAGCATCTGTTGCCGGGAGGGCTCGCACCAACTCAGTGACCACACCTTCCTTGAGGCGCCAGAGGTAATCTGCCCACTGCTGCATCATGCCGCGCCGCTCGGCGAGCCTTTGCGCCTTGTTATGCGCAGCTCTGACCTTGTTGCGTTCAGTGTGGGCAAGCTGCAATTCAATCACATCCGCCGGAAATCCATGCTCGTTCAGCAACGTCCTCGCGGTGCTCCTGAATCCGTGACAAGTCTGCTTCTCATTGCTGTAGCCGAGTCGGCGCAGCGCCGCGCTAATCGTATAGTTCGACATGGGGCGATCACGCGACCGCAGCGAAGGAAACACAAAATGCCCTCCTCGCCCCAAGGGATGCAGTTCGCTCAGAATCGCCAAAGCCTGGCGAGAACAGGGCACGACATGCAGCTGGCCCATTTTCATGCGTGCCGCGGGTATCCTCCATTCGGCCGAAGCCCAATCACATTCCGACCACTCGGCGCCCCGCAGTTCTCCGGGTCGGACAAAAACCAGCGGCGCCAATTTGAGCGCGAGCGCCGTCTCGGGATGGCCGATGTAGCCATCGATTGCCCGCAGCAATTGACCAAGTTGTTTCGGATCCTTGACCGATGCGAAGTTCTTCGATTTAACGGGAGCTAGAGCCTCACGAAGGTCCGCTGCGACATCGTGCTGCGCGCGCCCGGTCGCGACGGCAAAGCGAAGCGCTCGGCCTGCAACCGCTCGCGCTCGATGCGCAGTTTCCCGCCGTCCCCGCGCTTCGACCAGTCGCAGGGCAAAGAGAAGCTCTTGGGCCGTGAGGGACGCGAGCGGGCGGGTGCCGATATATGGATTCAGGTAACTATTCAGACGCGAAGTCAGCAATGAAAATGCCGGATGCGAGAGTTTGAGCTTGCAGTGCAAGCCACTCCGCAGCCACCCCCTCGAACGTGACGGCGAGTTCCAAGCGCCTGGCCTGACGATCAGCGCTGGGGTCTTCGCCGTTCGCCACGAGCTTACGGGCCGCATCTCGTTGCTTCCGCGCTTGCTTGAGGGTGGTCTCCGGATAGGCCCCCAGGGAAATCAACTTCTCCATCGCACCGAGCTAGTAGCGGAACCGCCAATGGCGCCCGCCGGCGGGCATCACGAGCAGAAACAGGCCCCGCTCATCAAAGGCTTATTTTGCCGATCGTGAGCTCTTGCATTGCGAAGCCTTGTCTCGATCAGGAGTGCCACGGTTCATCCTCGTAGCCCAGCGGCCCTCAACATACCTCCGAGTAGCCGAGGACCTTGCGGCCCTCGGCCCTCACTGACCCGCACGAGCGCAATTAACGCATGCGGTTCGTCATCATGCAGCGTCGCTCAAGCGACGGTACAGCGATGGACGATGCGCGGAGGCGGCAGAGCAAAGCGTAGGAGCCATTGCTCGTACCGCTCCCGGCTCACGGGGCGTCGTGCTGTCCGGCGCGATAACCACCGACGCCGGACCCAGCGCACCCGATGATGCAGCCGCACAAGTGGTCGAAAGTTACCCGAGATACCGAAGTAGCCATAGTGCCCCTTGAGCATACGACACAGCCGTTCGTGCTGTGCCGGCAGCGGCTAGTGCATCATCCGACGGCACTGATGGGCGAACGCCGTGAGCGAGCGCGCATAGCGTTCCTTGGCCGTGAACTGACGCACCACCTGTTTGCCATACCTCGAGCGGCCCCACAGATGCAGGAACCCGAGGAAGACAAAGGTCGTCGGCAACTCCTCTGCCGCCCCGTCCGCCTCGTCGCGGATCGGTCGGAAGTCCACCAGCCGGGTCTTCTCGGGATGCAGTTGCAGCCCGAACTTATCCAGCCGCTTGCCCAGCACAGCCAGTACGCGCTCGGCGTCGACCCTGTGCGCAAAGAGCATCACCAGATCATCGCAGAAGCGCACCAGTGTTCCAGGCGCGCGCAACCGTGGGCGCACCCGGTCGGCGAACCACACATCGATTACCTAGTGAAGGAAGATGTTGCTTAGCAGCGGGGAGATCACCCCGCCCTGCGGCGTACCGGCTTCCGGGTAGCGGACCTGCCCCGACTCCAGCACGCCCGCCTTGAGCCACTTGTCGATCAACCTTCTGACCACACCATCACGTGACTCGTCTGGCCAGGCACTCCCGCAATTGCCATCGGGGGATGCTGTCGAAGTACTTGCGCACGTCGACCTCCACCACCCAGTGTCCCCGCTGCGCCATAATCCCGTTGCGGACGGTCTGCAGCGCTTGGTGTGCATTGCGACCTGCCCGATAACCGAAGGAGCAGTCTAGAAAGTCGTGCTCATAGATCGGCTCAAGCAGCATCACGATCGCACGCTGCGCCACTTTGTCCTCAAAGGACGGTATGCCCTAATGCCACGCTTTCCGCCGTCCGGCTTCACTATGTAGTGGCGCCGTACAGGCGGCGCTCGGTAACGACCCGACTTGAGCCGATCAAGCAGATCGGGAGGTTGCTGCTCCAGAGTCGAGCGCGTACCCTTCCGCCTCTCTGCCCGTCAACTCCCACCGCGCCGTCCTTGCGCGTGCACTCGAAGGCATACCTCAACCACTCGAGCATCGAGATACTGGTTCAGCGAGGTGATAGCCATCTGCGGGCTGCGCCTCGCCAGCTCGGCTATCCGCTCTTGTTTCGTTGAAACGCTTTCAGGTTTCAATGCACCCTCGTGTTTCACAAAAGCGGCTCTGCTACAACGGCGCTCCGCTTCCCTCGGCCGGTTCCGCTCTCAAGCGAAGTTCCCCGGCGTCATAAGTGCTATCAGAGCGCTAAGACTTCCGGTCTCTACCACGGGGTCACTTATTTGATTCGCTCCCCCGCTCCGACTCCCGTCTCCGCGTTCGCTCCCACATGGCGGAGACCTCCCCGTGGGCCTGGTCCCGCATCAAGCCGCGGCACCTTCGGCTATCTCGAAGTCGGTCAACACCGGATCTCCCAGGTTCCTGGAGAGTCCTTCCCATACCTCTGCCCCGCTCTTGGACCCCGGCCAATCCAAGCCGACCTCGCCATGACGGTCAGCTCGGTCTCGTCCCCCGTATTAGGAACAGCGAAGACACCAGCATTGCGGTAATTTCGAAGCTCTATCACGCGGCTTCGGTATCCGCTGCCTACGCTTCACGAGACACGTTGCCGTGCCCCATGCAAGGCTCGCTTCCGGCCGATTGGCTAGACTTTGCCGGATGGGAGTCGAACCCATTGGACTCCATCGAAGAGTTTCAACTACTCACATAGCATCCTCTCCTCCCAGGCTTGGCCTGGCGCGACCACTTCGTACCCCACTAAAAATCTGGCTACCCATGAACAGCCGTGAACGCGCATGAACAGAATATGGCGATTTTGTAGGGTTTTTGCGCATAAGCGCGACAAAATTGAACGTCTGCGAACACGTACGAACAGGCGATTTGAGGTTAGGGTCGGAATCGTGCTGAATCCGCCCCGCGCGCAGCTCCTGCTCAAGCCACAACATCGCTCACGCCAAGCACACTGGTGCAGTGCCGCGCACTCCACCAGTGCGAGCCCTCGGTGGCGCCGCTACCGCGCTACTCGACCCGGCAAATCATCTTCCTGGCAGAAGTGGCGACGCCACCCTCTCGCCATCACTGTGTATCAGAACTGGAACCGGCGTGGTCGAGCCCGGCGGCAGCGCCTTTGAGACGATTGTGTGGATGACACGGCCGTGATCACTTAGTACAAACATCAGATTGATTACGGCGCCGGAATCGAGCCCGGGCGGAAGGTCCTGCCGTCCAGCAGCCTCAGTCCGGCCGTCTGGAAGCAGTCACGACCGATTCGATTGCCCGCGGCTTGTACGGCCTTCATGGCGAGGCCTGTCGAGTGACTCACGATGAACACCCAGCAGCAGTGGCCCCTGGGGATCGTATCCGAGCTGCTCACTGACTCCACAGCCGGTGACTTGAGCAGGTGCGTGCGCAGCGTCTGCATGTCGATCGGCGTGTCGGAAAATGCTGGTGGTGCCAACGATTGCCGGGTTGCGAGCGATGCCCACCAGCGCGCCACGCATCATCTGGTTCTGCCGCTGCACGACCAGCACTATGACAATCAGAAGGCCGGCCGCCATGAACTGTAGCCCGATGAGCGCTGTCGGCACATAGCGACCAGCGCCGGCGCGGCCGGAGGTGGCGCGCACCACCCTGGCGGCCGAGCTGGTCCGAGCCCATGGCCTCGCAGGTCGTCGCCGAAGCATCGAGGAGTCCCAGCAGCTCAGTCTTCTCGGGGCTTAGGCGACGGGCAGGCGCAGCGCGCGGCGGCACCCGCGGTCTACTGTCCGTCGGACTTCCTTCGCGCAGAGCATCAGCCTTCTGATGCAGGTATGTGCTCGCGCACATAGCCGACGATGTCATTGAGGCTGCTCAGCTTCTCGTATGCCGACTCGGGAATGTCCACGTGCAGGCTCTCGTGCAGTGACACCAGAAAGTTAAGGAAATCCATGGAATCAAGATCCACCTGATCCCGTAGCGGGGCCTTGCCGTCAAGCGCCGCCCGATCAACTTCCGGCGCCACCCGCTGCAACAGGGTCACGACAGTGCTGCGCAGCTCGTGATCGTCCATCGTGATTCCTCAGAGGTTTTCCGGATGCTGCAGCCGCTCGGCGATCTCGGCGAGGAAGCGCGCGCCGGCGTGACCGTCGCTGACCCGATGGTCGGCGGCGAGTGTCAGGGTCACGAGGGCCGTCGGCACCACCTGACCGCCGACCACCCAGGGGCGTTCCGCCACCTTCCCAAATCCGACCAGCGCCACCTGCGGCGCGTAGATGATGCCGTGCACGGCATCGACGCTGTTGTCGCCAAGATTCGTGAGCGTTATGGTCGGCTCGGTCAGTTCCTCGCGTCGCAACCTGCCGGCGCGTGCGCGCGCGACGAGATCGGTCAAGGCCTGCATCGTCTGTGTCAGGGTCTTCTGTTCGACCGCGTGAATGCCCGGCGCAATGAGCCCGCCACCGCGCAGCGAGACGGCCATGCCGACGTGCGCCATGGCACTGGGCCGGAACGTGCCATCAACGAAGAAGCCATTCATAGCCGGATGGCGTACGGCGCTGCAGGCCACCGCACGCAGGTAGATGGCTGCCATCAGCAGCCGCTCCGTCACGGGCCGACCCTCGTTCGCCTGGCGCAGCCAGGCCGCCGCGGCAGCAAGCGGAACCTGCTCGGTGAGGTAGTAGTGCGGCACTTCGCGCTTCGAACGGCTCATTGCGGCCGCTATCGTCTGGCGGATCTCGGCGCTGCGGTCCCGGGGCAGCCCCGCCTTGTCCGACGCCTGCTCGACATCCTTGAGCGTGACGACGCCGTGCGGACCGGTGCCGGTGACGGTCTCCAGCGCAACGCCAAGTTCCGCGGCGCGTCGGCGCGCGACCGGCGACACCGCGTGGCGGTGCTCCGGTGGCTCCGCCGTCGGCGCGGCGGCCAGGGTGGGCGCCCCCACCGCCGGCTGCGCGGCCACGCGCGGGCCGGGCGCCGCCGGCGGCGGCGGAATCGATGCCGCGTCCTCGCCAGCCTCGAGCAGCCGGGCCATCAGGGTACCCACCGGAACGGTCTGGCCCGGCTGCACCAGCAGATCGTGGACCTTCCCCGGGTGCCAGCACTCAACGTCCAAGGCTGCTTTGGTGGTATCGACGACGGCGATCACATCACCCTTCTGGACCGTATCGCCGGGCCGCACGCGCCATTCGAGCAGCGTGCCTTGGTCCATGTCCGCACCGAGGGAAGGCAAGCGAAACTCGATCATGCGGTGCGCCCTGCGAGTATCGACCGTACCGCCGCGATGATCGATGCCGACTGGGGCAATGCCGCCTCCTCGAGGTGCTTGGCATAGGGAATGGGCACTTCGGCGCCGCAGACCCGCTGCACCGGCGCATCCAGATCAAAGAAGGCCTGCTCCATGATCCGGGCGGACACCTCGGCTGCGAAGCTGCCGCTGCGCCATTCCTCATCGACCAGCACAGCACGGTGCGTGCGGCGCACGGACTCAAGAATCGTCGCCTCATCCAGTGGCCGCAGCACTCTCAGATCGATCACTTCGGCCTGGATGCCGTCCTGTGCCAGCTGTTCGGCTGCGACCAGCGTTCGCGATAGCATGCCGCCGTACGCAATGAGAGTCACGTCGCTCCCCGCGCGCCGGATCGCCGCCCGGCGGATGTCGACCTCGACCGCCGCCGCAGTCACCGGCTCTTCCAGGTTGTAGAGCATCGCGTGCTCGAAAATCAGCACCGGATCAGGATCCTGGAGCGCCGGCCAGAGCATGCCCCGTGCATCGGCCACGGTCGCAGGCGCGAGCACCCGCAGGCCCGGCACGTGGGCGTACCAACCCTCAAGACTGTGTGAATGTTGTGCGGCCAGCTGACGACCCGCCCCGGTTGCCATCCGCACGACCAGCGGGACGTGAAATTGGCCACCCGACATGTGACGCAACGCCGCCGCGGTGTTCACCAGCTGATCCAGCGCCAGCAGGCTGAAGTTCACCGTCATGATCTCGACGATGGGACGCATCCCGCCGAGCGCGGCGCCGATGCCAGCGCCAACGAAGCCAAGTTCCGATAGCGGTGCGTCGCGGATGCGTTCGGGCCCGAACTCCTCAAGCAGGCCGAGGCTCACCGCGTAGCTGCCGCCGTACCGACCCACATCCTCGCCCATCAGGAACACCCGTGGGTCACGCTGCAGGGCCTCGCGCAGCGCCTGCCGCGTAGCCTCACGATAAGACAGACGGTCGCTCATGAGGCAGTCGCCGGCGTAAAGTCTGCCGAGACGTCCTTGAGGAGATTCTCGACCGGCTCCCAGGCAGACTCCTCGGCATACGCCACTGCCGCCGCCAATTCGGCCGTGACTTCGGCCTCCAGCTGCTCGAAATCGGCCTCGGTAAACAGCCCCTGCGCCTTCATTCGGCCCGTGAAGGCGTGCAGCGGTCCACGCTTCTTCCACTCCTCTACTTCCGCTTTCGGTCGGTACAGATCCGGATCGAACATCGAGTGCGCTCGGAACCGATAGGTCCTGAACTCCAGGAATATCGGGCCCTCCCCGGCACGAACGGCCGCCGCCGCTGTTGCCGTCGCCTGCCGCACCGCGACCACGTCCATGCCATCCACGGGCCGGGCCGGGATGCGATAACTGGCCGCCTTGACGCACAGATCCGTCTGCGACTCGGAGCGTTCGAGCGAGGTACCCATGGCATACCCATTGTTCTCGCAGCAGAAGAGTACGGGCAGCTTCCACAGCGCCGCCAGATTCATGGACTCGTGAAAGACACCCTCGGCAACGGCGCCATCGCCGAAGAAGCACGCCGTGACGCGTTCGATGTGCTGCATGCGATCTGCCAGCGCAAGTCCCACGGCCATCGGCAGACCACCGCCCACGATGGCGTTGCCACCGTAAAACCGGGTCGCGGCATCAAACAGATGCATCGAGCCGCCGTGACCACGACAGCACCCGGTCACCTTGCCAAACATCTCCGCCATGATGGATTTGGCCGTGAGGCCGCGCACGAGTGCATGGCCATGCTCACGGTAGGTGGCGACGATGGCCTCATCGGGGCGCAGGACGCTCAAAGCCCCGGCGGCGACTGCCTCCTCACCTATGTACAGGTGTAAAAAGCCGCGGATCTTGCCGGCCCCATACAGCTCGGCACAGGACTCCTCGAACCTTCGGATTCTCAGCATCTGGTGCGCAAGCGCAATGGCCTCCTCGCGCCTCAGCGGCACCAGATCCGTGCCGATGTCATTCACGCGCCACTCTCCAGCGTCGAAATGTCGCCCTCGGGCAAGCCGAGCTCGCGCGCCCGCAACAGGCGGCGCATGATCTTGCCGCTGCGAGTGCGCGGCAAATTCTCCATAAAAGCAATCTCCTTCGGAGCGATGCTGGCCCCAAGGCGCCGGCGCGCGTGAGCCAGAAGACGCGTGCGCAGTTCCTCGTTGGGCGCGAAACCCGCCTTCAGGCTGACGAAGGCCTTGACCATTTCCCCGACCAGCGGGTCCGGTTTGCCAATGACGCCGGCTTCCGCGACGGCCGGGTCCTCCATCAGCACGCTTTCGACTTCAAACGGCCCGATCAGGTGACCCGATGACTTGATCACATCATCCGCCCGACCAATGAACCAGTAGTAGCCATCAGCATCGCGCTTCGCCAGATCGCCGGACAGGTACCAACCGTCGGCGAAGCATTTTCGATAGCGCTCGTCCTCGTGCAGGTAGCCGCGGAACATGGACGGCCAACCGGGCTTGATTGCCAGCTCGCCTTCCACATCCGGAGCATCGATCACCACGACGTGATCACCCTCGCGGCGCACTATTGCGGTCGTCACTCCCGGCAGAGGTCGTCCCATGGAGCCAGGCTTGATGTCCTGCGACAGTGTATTGCCGATGACGATGCCGCCAGTCTCCGTCTGCCACCAGTTGTCGTGGATCGGCAGTCCCATTGTCTCCAGACCCCACCATACCGCCTCTGGATTGAGCGGTTCGCCGACGCTGGCGACGAACCTGAGCGTCGGACGCGGGTGACGGCGCGCAGGTTCGGGTCCGGCCTTCATCAACATGCGAATCGCCGTCGGCGCCGTGTACCACACGGTCACTCGCTGCTCGGCGAGCAGCCGGTACCAGCGCTCAGCATCAAAATCGGCCTCATCCACGAGGTTCGTCACCCCGTGCAGCAGCGGCGCCAGGATGCCATAGGAGGTACCCGTCACCCACCCCGGATCGGCAGTGCACCAGAACACATCGTCCGGATGCAGGTCGAGCGCGTATTTCCCGGTCATGTAATGCATCAAGGCCGCGCCGTGCACGTGCACGGCACCTTTTGGCCTGCCCGTAGTGCCGCTCGTGAAGTGCAGCAGCGCTGGATCCTCCGCTGTGGTTGGTGCTGCCGCATGCTGTTCGCTGGCCGCTGCCAGCAGTGCTGTCAGTTCGCGGGTGCCCTCAGGGACCGGATGACCCGGGTCGTCCGCAATCACGAGCACGAACTGGAGCGTCGGCACCTCAGCCACAACCCCTGCCAGGCGGCGCCGATAGACCGACTCGGTTGTCACAAGCACTCGCGCTCCACCGAGAGTCAGCCGCGTCCGCAGCGGCTCCGGGCCGAAGGCCGCATAGAGCGGCGCCAGGACACTGCCGTTGCGCAGCGTACCCAATGCCGTGATGAACAGTTCCGCAGTGCGGGGCAGCAGCACGAAGACCCGATCGCCCCTGCCCACTCCCAAACTGCCAAGCACGTTGGCGAAACGCGCCGACTGCGCAGCCAGTTCGGCGTAGCTAACATCCTGAACCGATCCGTTGCGGCCGATGCATCGCAATGCAGCATGACCGGCGCGATCCGAGTGCGCCCAGCGCTCGACGGCTAGCCAAGTCATATTAAATGCCGTCCCCGGACCCTGACCCAGCCGTGCCGCAAGATCACTCCAGGAAAAGGCTGCGACCTCGGCTTCGTAGTTGCTCCGCGGCGCAGATGTGCTGTCGCTCCCCGCAGACTTATGGATGCGCGCGGGACGTTCCACGATGACGTATCTCCTCAGCGTTGATACTGCCTACCCAATGCCAAGTATGGCCCGGTTGGTGCGGCCGCCTATCCGCACTTTCCCGGACTTCCCATCTGACAATGACGACAACGTCGAAGTCGGGAAAGTGCATGCCCTCACCGGAAGGACTGGATTGCAGCAGCGGAACCTTGGAGCGTTACGGGCCGCACGCCTCGAAGACATGTCGACCAGCCGGTATCTTCGGGTCCGAACCTGCCGTCCGTCTAGGCCATCTGCTAGGCGTTGCTCAGGGCTACGTACAGAGCTAACAATTCCGCAAGAAGGACCCCAGTCTGTGACCGGGATTTTCGCTGCGTGCAACGAAACGGCAGACTGCTCGATTGGCCGGTCGCTTTGCGTAATTGCCACCATCACGCTCATCATGGTCGCCAAGCTCACTTCCTTTGCCATCGTGCGCGAGCGGGAAGTGCGCACCCCGGAGCGACTCATGGTGACGCCGATTCGCTCCTTCGAGCTGATCGTCGGCAAGATCGTTCCCTTCTTCTTCGTCGGTCTGGCGTTGGTGACCCTCATCACCTTGGTCGCAACCATCTGGTTCCAGGTCCCCTTTCGTGGTAATCCGCTGGTACTGCGGCTGGGCATCGGCAGCGCGCTGATGGCACTCGCCATCCTGCGCCTCAAGAAGTCCCTGGATTAGGCCGAGGGCTTGGCCGGGGGAACGTCTATCATTGCTCTTCCGGAGGGCACTTTTGCGTCCGCTGCGGGACTGCGTTCGTTTCAACTCGGGGCGTTCGCGATAGCAGTCGCGGCGGGCGTGCCGGTCATCCCCGTCAGCTTGCACGGCACGCGCTTAGTATTGCGCGATGGCCAATGGTTGCCGCGTCGCGCGCAGGTAGGGGCCATGGGCGGTGCGCCGCTTGCTGCGCAGGCGGGCGATGAGGCCTTCGCCGCCGCTGCCCATCTGCGAGACATGGTCCGCGCCTACATCCCCGGTCACTGCGGGGAACCTGATCTGACGTAGCTCATGGGCCAGGCCACCATGCGGGCGACTAACCCATGCATAGGGAAAGCGCACCCGCGTTTCGGTTTCAACGTATTGGCAGTTGGGCGCTACTCGGGTCCAATGTATCCAAAGGTGTTGCGGTAATGATCAAGAGAGACTTCCAGAAGCATCGAATTGAGATGGTCGAGCGCCATATCGCGCACCGTGGCGTCCGATCGGCGTTGGTCCTCGCGGCCATGCGCAGCGTGCCTCGCGAGAACTTCCTGCCGGAAGATCTGTGGGAATTTGCCTATGAGGACGCACCACTTCCGATCGCCGAAGGGCAGACAATCTCCCAGCCATATATCGTCGCAATGATGACCGAGGCATTGGGCCTTGAGGGCGGCGAGAAGGTGCTGGAAATCGGCACCGGATCCGGCTACGCGGCGGCGGTGCTGGCGGGAATTGCGAAGGATGTGTACACGGTCGAACGTATCGGACAGCTTGCCGAGAAATCCGCTGCAACGCTCTCGCGCCTTGGATACAACAACGTCCACGTGCTACACGGGGATGGAACGCTCGGCTGGCCGGATCATGCACCCTACGATGCCATCATCGTCGCTGCTGGCGGGCCGCAAGTCCCGGAATCGCTCAAGGCGCAGTTGAAGATCGGTGGCCGCCTCGTGATTCCTGTGGGAGCCGATCGGCGTCTGCAGGAATTGGTGCGCGTAACCCGCATAGGACAGCACGAATTCACCACGACGGAGCTGGCGGATGTTCGTTTCGTTCCCTTGGTGGGCGCGGAAGGCTGGGCTATGCAAGGACGGCGCCCTGCCAAAGCCCCGGACGGCACGCTGGCACAGGCGATTGGGAGATCCAGCGAGAAGTTTACGTCGATCGAGTCTGTGAATCTCGATCCATTGATGAAGCGGATCGGCGACGCGCGTGTGGTCCTTCTCGGCGAGGCGACGCACGGCACCTCGGACTTCTATCGCATGCGGGACCGGATTTCGCGCGAGCTGATCGAGAAGAAGGGGTTCTCTTTTATCGCAATCGAGGGTGATTGGCCCGACGCCGCCCGGATCGACCATTACGTCCGGCACAGCAAGGTGCCGCCTTCCGAGTGGACGGCATTCGCTCGGTTTCCAATGTGGATGTGGCGTAATCGGGAGGTGCGTGAGTTCGTGGATTGGCTGCGAACTCGCAATTCTAACCTCAAGCCGAGTGCCCGGGTGGCGTTCCACGGTCTCGATCTGTACAGCCTGTATAACTCGATTCGTTCAGTACTGGAATACCTTGATAGAGTCGATCCGAAGGCTGCCGAAGTGGCGCGGCATCGCTACGGATGCCTGACTCCGTGGCAGTCGGATCCGGCGGTGTACGGTCGGGCGACGCTGAGCGGCCAATACGAGACCTGCGAGCGTGAGGTCACCTCGATGCTGACGGATCTGATGCAAAAGCGCCGCGCTTATGCGGAACACGATGGCGAACGATTCCTGGACGTGGTGCAGAACGCCCGGCTGGTCGCGAGTGCGGAACGATACTATCGGACCATGTATTACGGATCTCGCGCCTCGTGGAACCTGCGCGACAGCCATATGTTTGAAACGTTGAGGAACTTAATGGCTTTTCACGGGCCGCAATGCAAAGGAATCGTCTGGGCGCACAATTCGCATGTGGGCGACTCCGCGGCAACGGAGATGTCGGCTCGCGAGGAATACAACATCGGCCATCTGTGCCGTCAGGAGTTCGGTGACTCGAGTTACTCAATTGGT
The DNA here is from genome assembly GCA_963726995.1 of uncultured Pseudomonadota bacterium. Taxonomy (GTDB): domain Bacteria; phylum Pseudomonadota; class Gammaproteobacteria; order Steroidobacterales; family Steroidobacteraceae; genus DAIDKA01. The sequence goes on along the minus strand of CAVSEP010000004.1, from coordinate 292,578 downwards.
TTTGGGACGAACAGTGGCACCGTGGCGGCTGCCTCGAACTGGGACGAGCCGATGCAGATCAAGACCGTTCGATCGGGATTAGCGGGGAGTTACGAGCGCCTATGCCATGAAACGGGCGATCCGCGCTTCTTGCTGCCGTTGCGGGGAATAAGTTCTGAGATGCCCTTGGGAGGCCTGTTGCAGCCGCGGCTCGAACGAGCGATCGGTGTGATCTACCGGCCCGAAACCGAACTTCAAAGTCACTATTTTGAGGCCGTCCTGCCGCGCCAGTTCGACGAATACATCTGGTTCGATGAGACAAGCGCAGTCAGCCCGCTGCAGAGCACGGAACTTGAGGGCCTTCCTGATACCTATCCGTTCGGCCTGTGATGGTCATGGCCATTTGCAAAGACCCCGGGTATGCCATCACCAAATTGGTGTGGATGCGTAGGCAGGGTATCTGGCCGAATGGCCTCGGTATTTGTGGACCGATGCATTCGGTCTGGTACTCTTATTTCGCTATATGGCGAGTCGGGCGAGCGTCGATACCTCGACCAAGCGGAGTCCTTGGTTGCTGAGGTAGTGCGCGTTCTCGGACGTCCGTGCGGCATCCGCATTGGTGAGGCGCCGGATCGTGATGGCCAATATTTTCACTACCTCGCCATGTGGCTCTATGGGCTGGGCATCCTCGGTCAGCATATCCCGGCTACCGGCTCATAGGAGTCGAGTTGGTGCGGCAGATCCATGACGCATTCGTGAGCCGGGCCGCGGTGTCATCTGGAAGATGAAAGAGGATCTTAGTGGCCCATATCCCGGTTATGGTTTTGGGGGGCTCGATGCATTTGACGGCTATGTTTCGTACCGCCTTCTCGATGAAACCGCGCTGGCTGATGAAATCGCCGATATGCGCCTTTCATCGAGCAATCAGCGCCCGAATTTGCAAATCACGCAAGATCTGGGGATTGGAATGATGTTGTGGATGACGCAATCTCTTTCCAAAGGAAGACTGGGCAGTGACGCAAAAGTCGCGCGGCTTGCACGTGCTTGATCACATGTGGGTGGATGAGGGCTACTTTTGCCGCGAGCCCTGGGCTCGCAATCGTTAGGTTTGCCTTCACCAACTATGGGGTTTCAGTGGGGTTGCAGGCAGTGAAGCAATGCCGCAGCGGGTAAGGAGCCTCAATGCGTATTTCGAGACTTACCGATCCGGGGACGAATACGATCGTAACTCGATTACCCATGTGATGGCTTGCAGTTCGCATTTCCCTGGTTATCTAATCCGGGGCTTCGGCCAGTGAAGTCACGACGCAACGCGTGGAGCAGGTGCCCTCCTATAGATCTCCTCCTCGACCTCCTAGCCTTTGGCATCCGTGTTGACTTGGGTTAATCGGTCGGCAAAGACGCCGGTTGACCCTTGCTGTCCCTTGCGAACTTGAGCCTTCATCTCGACCGCCTGCTTGTGGGTGAGCCAAAACGGCGAAACGGAGCCTATTGCGACCGAGTCGCACCTGAGCACCAGGCCCTTCGCACGATCGCCGATGGGTGCGCTCCGAGCATCTACCTATTGTTCGAATCACGCCGGAATGCAGAAATAACCTGGGATCTCGTGGAGTCGAGTCTTCCTGCTCTAACCGCTGGTGTCTCAACTTCTTTTGAGGTTAGCGCCTGCCGTCGCGCGCAAGGTCGTGGACAGTACCTATCTGCAGCGCCATCCCCATTCGACTATGATTCCTCGAAATCCGCCAGATCGCTACGTGAGGGAATCGGCATGCCAAAGGAACCCGCCGCGCCGATCTACCGACGTGAGGGAGGTGACACGCTCATCGAGATTCGGCTGCGCGAGGTTCGTCAATTGTTTCATACACTTGACCCCGCGCCGTTCCGGGAGAAGGATTTGGACGAGGCTGCTGAGCAGTACCTGCTGGAGGCATGTCGCGAAGCAGGGGGGACGCATAGACCGCTGCGTCTCATTATCTACCTACCCCAGCCCGAGGCGCAGAGCGAGGCCGCACTAACACTTGAGGATGCGGTCCATAACTACTTCGCCTACCGTGAGAGGCAGTTGCGTGCAGATATAATGCGGCTGCTGCGCTTTGGCGCCATAAGCTTTGTAATCGGCCTGGGATTCCTGATGGCGTGCCTGGGCCTGCGGCACTGGCTCCTTGCACAGCCACTGGCTATAGACCGAAGCATTGTTGCCGAGGGTCTACTCATTCTCGGCTGGGTTGCCATGTGGAGACCAACCGAGGCATTACTCTACGACTGGTGGCCACTGACCTGGCGCCGCGGCTTATTGCGCCGGCTGGCCTCGATCCGGCTGGAAATCCGCGCCCGGCCCTGAGAACTCGCCGGTAGCGAGTCTCCGTCCTCAGTTCGTGACCGGCTCAGCAGTACCCGTGCCACGAGACTCGCAAGCGTGAGAAACACGATCCCGAGCAGCAGTGCGATGAGAATGTGCCTCGCGTGCCGTTTCATCTGTGTAGCCGTCCTTCATTCATGAGGTCGCGCGACTACGCACACGCATCCGAGGCCGGGACTCACTCCGGACTGACTTGGGGGAACGCCGCTTCCCACCCCTCCTCACGGCATTCCACGCGCCGATCACTCGCCGGCAGCGCGGGCCTTAGGTGGCCCATGCGTCACGGGTTTGAGCACCTCAAGGGTCAATCCGTAACGCGGCACTCCCGCAACGGCAGCATCGCAATGCCAAGTCGCTTGTAAGACGTGCACGGGAATCGACCTGAAAAGCAAATTGTTTATCTGCTGCATCAGGCGGCAATCAGAGTCATCGAGGGTGCTCGGGCTCCCCGGCCCAAGGCGGATTTCGGCGCTGCGGGCGCTCAGATCCGGATAGCGAGCCTGGATACCTGATGCCGCCTCCGGGAGCACGAATGCCACGTGTACCTTGGGTGAAAGCCCATGATCAGCACGCCCACTTCCACAATTATAGGGAAGTATCTCCGAGATGCCGCCGACCCCTACAGCCCAAAGCACATCACGGAATTTGGACCATAAGCTCTTACAAGAATACTGCTTGGGCAGATGGTCCAAATCGAGGATCAGATCGTAGCGCCCCCACACCGATGGGACGCTCACACGGGTATCGGCCAAGCCCGCAGCGCCTTGCGTAATCATCGCACTGGCGACGGCGGCGCCGAGCGCCAACCGCGATCCAAAGCTCATTACGCCCTCCTTCCAATTCAGGATATGAGATGGCAGGTGTTACACTCATTAGAGGCCGCAACGACCCGTTGGTTCCGTGCGGCACCGCGGCTTCCGCGTGACGTTGAGATTAGGTGGCTCCTGCCCACCCTCCTCATTCACGAGGCTTGAGGCTGATGTCCGTGAGCCCACGATCCGAAGCTATACCTCGAGCTGTCCCGATCGCGTTTCTGCCACTTGCACTCGCCTTGTCAGCGCTTCGCTGAGATCGCGCACGGCAGCTCGTGCAGTGGACTGCTTTCATGCCGCAGAGGCGCCCTAGGCTGGGCCAGCCTTTGGCTGACATCAGCGTAGTAGGCTCCAACGTAGGATCAAGTTCTGAACCCCGAACGTGCCCACATGAGCCGGGATGACTTTGGTCGCGGTGGCTGCGGGTGTCCAGCATGACATCGGCGTGGTGCTGATGCAGGTTCAGTTCGGCGGCGATCCGACCGCCTTCAAGCCCATGCCAATCGTTGGCGCCGGGGCATATGAGATTCCGGTCCGGGATGCCTCCGGGGCGTTCCGGGTGATCTAAGTAGCTAGATTCGAGGCAGCCATTTACGTGCTTCACACCTTTCAGAAGAAGACGTCATCAGACGTTATCGGATGCGGCGTTTAGGCTAGGGTCGGAATCTAATAACTCAGCTAAGATATTGATCCATTGGAATCATCTCACGCATCTTCGATTGGATACCCCTACTTCGTACCCCGGTGCGCCATTAACTGGGCGAGATTGGATCGAACAGGTCTCTAAGTGACGAATTTCCAAGCACGACCGTCTTCTCTCGCGGCGGGGGACGTCGCGTACGGCACATGGCTTACGCGTACCGTGAGGCGGACATCATCAGAGCGGCCTATAGGACGCGGATATTGCGAGATCCGAATTCTACCGAGCAGGCGACAATAGACCCAATCGCCGAAACAACGGTGCAATTATCAATCCTTACAACGAAATAGAAAACGCCGCCACAGCAAATGTGGCTGAAAATCGCGAAGTTGACCGCTCCCGCGATTTCTGAGACTCCCAGCGGCAGCGGGGAGCCCACCCGGATGTCATCATGCTCGGAATTCTAGGCAATAGGCTGACGCAAGTCGCGTGCCGGTGGTGCCACTATCGTTGCCATAGGATTCGACCGTACTCCAGTGGGACCCCGACCCCGGGGCGCTGCGGTATCGCTCGCGCCGTGTAGTCGCTCGCCGGGCGTGTCATGGGTACGGAGGCGCGATAGAGGTTGCAAGTCGGTGCCGTCGGTCGCGTTGGCGCCCGGGTCATTTCCTGCCGCATCGGATTGCCTCCGTTGATTGCGTCTGCAAACAGCTCGACGCGCACCGCATCCACATCGAGGCCATTCAAGCGCAGCTCGACTTCAATTTCGTAGTGATTCGCGTCCGGATTGACGCGCACTTCTCCAAAGCGTATTGCGCCCCATTCCCGATCCAGTGCATGCTCCCACTCGATGATCTGCCGGCCGAGCGTACCCTTATCGGCGACTCGCTGACGGTAGGCGCTCGCTGCCGGAAGATAATGCTGTTCGGTGTATTCGCGTACCGTTCGCGCCGCGGAAAAGCGCGGCGTCAATTCCGCCATGCTCTCGCGCATGCGTCTTACCCAAGCGGTGGGAGGGGTGCCCCCATCACGGGCGTAGAATTCAGGGATCACCTGTTGTTCGAGTAAGTCGTACAGCGCCGAGGCTTCAAGGGCATCCCAGGCGGAATCATCGCCATGCTCCTGTCCGTCTCCCAACGCCCAGCCCACCTCCGAGGTGTACGCTTCCGCCCACCAGCCATCCAGTTCCGACAAATTGATGCCGCCGTTGACCAGCACCTTCATGCCGCTCGTGCCACAGGCCTCCCAAGGGCGCCGCGGTGTGTTGATCCAGACATCCACACCCTGCACCAGCTGCTGCGTCATCAACATGTCGTAGTCGCTGAGAAAAATCACATGGGGGCGCGTCTCGGGCTGGCGGATGAAACCGATCCATTCCTTGATCAGAGCCTGCCCCGCCGCGTCTGCCGGGTGTGCCTTGCCGGCGATGATCAGTTGTACCGGGCGCCGCGGATCGCTCAGCAAGCGCAGCAATCGCTCGCGGTCGTTCAGCAGCAGGTTCGGTCGCTTGTAGGTCGCAAAGCGGCGAGCAAAGCCGAGCGTCAGGGCATTGGGATCCAATAGGTTTCTCACCGCTGCAGCCTCTTCGGGGGAGGCGCCGGACGCCTCCAACTGCCCGGACAGTTGTTCGCGCGCATATTCGACCAGGGCCCTTCTGGAGGCGGTGCGCAATTGCCACAGCTTCTGGTCGGAAACCTTGCGAATGTTCCGCTCCAATGAGTCCGGCATTCCCCGCCAGCGGTCCTTTCCACATGCCTGCGTCCACAGTTCATCGGACAGGGCGGAGTCCCAGGTGGGCATGTGAACCCCATTGGTCACGAATCCCACCGGGATGTCCTCCTGCGGCCAGTCCGGAAACAGCGGTTCCAAGAGCTGCCGGCTCACCTGGCCATGCAAGCGACTTACGCCATTTACCCCCCCACTTCCCCGCACTGCGAGGTACGCCATATTGAAGGGTTCCGAGGGATCATCGGGGTTCGAGCGCCCGAGCGCCAGCAGCTTGTGCAGCGGTATGCGTAGCTTCTGCTGCGCATACTGTCCGAGATATTGCTCGATGAGAGTCGGCGCGAATCGATCAAAGCCGGCGGCCACCGCCGTATGGGTGGTGAAAAGATTGCCGGCTCGGGTCGCGGTCAGCGCGACATCGAAGGGCTGCGAGGACTGCTGCATGAAGCAGCGGGCGCGCTCCAATACGGCAAAGGCCGCATGCCCTTCATTCAAGTGACAGACTTCCGGTTCGATGCCGAGCGCACAGAGTAGTCGCCATCCGCCGATTCCAAGCAGAAGCTCCTGTTTCAGTCGCAACTCCGGGCTACCGCCATACAGCTCACTGGTAATGCCCCGATGTGCGGGGTAGTTTGCCGCATCATTGCTGTCGAGCAGGTACAGTTTCACCCGGCCGACCTGCACCTGCCAGGCACGCAGCCACACTGAGTAGCCCGGCAAGGCGACTTCTAAGCGCAGCCACTCGCCATTGGCGTGGCGCAACGGCGCGATAGGCAACTGCCCGGGATCGTTATATGGATAGAGTGCCTCCTGCGCTCCATCTTTACCGATTACCTGGCGAAAATAGCCCTGACTGTAAAGCAGCCCAATGCCGATGACCGGCACCCCCAAATCACTCGCAGCCTTGAGTTGATCCCCCGCCACGTTGCCCAGCCCACCCGAATAGATGGGCAGGGCCTCATTCAACATGAACTCCATGCTGAAATAGGCCACACCGCTCAGCGCGGACTTCGGGTGGGCGGTCTGAAACCACGCGCTCGCCTGCGCGGTGTTCCGCTGGTGCTGCACAAGATCGGTAATGTTTTTTCGGAAAGCCGGTTCGGCCAGATCACATTGCAGTTTTTCCCGCGACACCGTCTGCAGGACGACCCAAGGGTTATGCGTAAGTGCCCACAGCACCGGATCAAGCTGTCGCCACACATGATCGGTCGCATGGTTCCATGACCAACGCATGTCCAAGGCGAGTTCCGTGAGGGAATCGAAACCTTCTATGTCCGCAAGGTGCCCCCCGGGGTGAGTCACCGGTGTTTGTACGCTCATAACCTCACACTCATATTGTGGTTGGACCGAGTCACCGGTCGGCGCCCCCGGGCGCAGGCAAGAATCAGGGAACCGGAACCCGTCACCTCGCCGATGGCACGAGTGACATCAGGGATGGCACGGAACCGGATGACGGCGCCAGCGCAGCGGCAGGCGTGGACCAATGATGCGCCATGAGCGACTGGGTGGCGAGCATGATCAGAACATATGCGGCCAGGTAGAGTGCATTCGGCTGCGCCCACGGAACAGGCGTCTCCGCCCGGATCGAAACCGCTCTCAGTGGTGACATCAGAAATGGAGTTGGACGCGGCAACATCCCCACTAAACACATCGCGATCGAGTAGAGATCACACGACTTCACGGACCAATCGGGCACGGTACCGAGAATGCAGACCAGCCTCGGCGCGGCGGATATCATCGGAAGTGCGGCCAGTTGGGCCGCTTTCCGCCATGGATCCAGATCCAGGCTCGCCAGCATGGAGATTACGATGAGCGGCATCCCGCTCTTGTGCGGTCACTAAGATGACTCCTAAATGCGCACTAAGTGATTGCTTTCATGCCTATTTACGTCGGTATTCCGATAGCCCACTTGGCGAGAATGCCGCCGGACGGTACTGTGTAGCTATCGGTGTAGCTATCGGTGTAGCTATCGGTGTAGCTATAGGGAATACCATGGCATTCAACATACGCACCCCGGAAACCGAAGCCCTGGTAGCTGAGTCAGCGCACCTCACCGGCGAGACCAAGACCGAGGCGGTGAACAAAGTCATCCGCGATCGATTGGAGCGCGTGAAGCGCGGCCGCCACCGTCGATCGCTCGCCGATGAATTCGATACAATTGGCAAACAATTCGCCGCGCTGCCGGTCGTGGATGCCCGATCCTCGGATAAGGTATGTGGACTACGGCGAGCATGAACTACCGCGCTTATGGTGCTCGACATTTCGGTACTGCTTTCAGTTTCGTTTGATGAACCCGAACGACCCGTGTTCACCGAGCCCATCGAGGCTGTTGACCGGCGCCTGTTCTCAGCAGCCAGCTTTGTGGAGACATCGATGACTCTGGAATCGCGCCATGGGGCTAAAGGCGTGCGGGCGCTCGACCGGCTGCGCGCCGCGGCAAACATCGAGATTGTCGCGGCGGGCCAGACGCAGACTCCGGCAGCACGCGAAGCGTTTCGGAATTTCGGCCAGGGTCGACTTTCGGCGGGGCTTAATTTCGGCGATTGTTTTTCTTATGCGCTCGCTAAATGTCGTGCCGAGCCGCTTCTGTTTAAGGGCGGCGGCTACACCAAGACGGATGATTTGTTACCGTAACGCGTCAGTGCCAGTATCGGTAGGGCATCCCTTCCGTTGCGACCGTCGGGCTCCCTAAGACGCCAACGGAATTGAGCACCATTCAAATTCTCTAGAGGGCATCACTCGTGCTGGACCTATATCACCATGGATCGTCGGCGTGTGCGGCCAAGGTTCGCTTCGCACTTGAGGAGAAGCACTTGGATTGGGCCAGCCACGTGGTCGATATCTTTCGCGGGGAACAGTTCAGTCAGGACTTTCGAGCCCTTAATCCGAAAGCAGTCGTACCGGTGCTGGTACATGACGGGTTCGTGATTCCAGAGTCGACCATAATTTGCGAGTACCTTGAAGAAGCATTCCCCAGCGATGCTATCTATCCGACTAGCGCAAGAGGCCGCGCGCAGGTGCGTTTCTGGACGAAGGCCGTTGACGAAGAGCTCCATCCCGCCTGCTCCGCGATTACCTACGTCGTCTCCCATCGACATACCCTCTTACGCAATGGCGTCGGAACTTTCGAGGACTTCCTCACGAACGGGGCACCGGAAGGCGCCGCGACACGACGAGTCAAATGGGAGTGGATTCAGCATGGCCTTGAAGCACCCGGCGCGGCGGACAAGATTCGCCTGTACGACGCCTATATGCACAAGATGGAGCACGCCTTGAAGGATACTGCATGGCTGGTCGAGGACCGCTTTTCAATGGCAGACATCGCGATGACACCGTATGTGAACCGGTTGGCGGCACTTTCGATGGAGAGGATGTGGCAAAACGGGAGGCTGCCGCGCCTGGAGAGCTGGTATGAACGCGTCCGCTCGCGCGCCACCTTTGCGCCCTCCTTTGACGATTGGATGCCTCGCGAGCTTGCCGCCGAGATGCGTGCCAATGGGCAACTGTCCGGGGCGGCGGTGTGGGACATTCTATGTGCTTGAAGGTTGGGATTGCACTGTGGTCAGTACATATCGGAATGAGGCATGAGGTCATGCCAGTCCCTTGGGAGAACTTCTTCCCATCATCGGTGGATGACCCCATGTGCATCTGCCGCCGCGCGACCATCGATGTAAGAGTCGGGCAGCAGACCGTGTAGTCTTTCGTGCCGTTCGGCTGCCGGCGGGAAGGCCATAGTCCATCGCGGATTATCGTTTCATCGAAGCCCCCGGGGCGGGTCCCACTTGCGCGTGCCGCGCGACACACCTCGTATCCGCGAAAATACTTATGGTTTCCCGGTGCGAATACGGTGATGGTGTCATGTGGGCGCGGAGCGGATGGCCCACTATTCAGTTTATTAACTTTAGCAGTTGTACAACTGGATTTGAGCTTGCCGGTTCAGGAATGGCTTGTGGCCATTCATGCGCCATCGATGAGATCTGATTAGGCACGCAGGCTACATCCCCGCCGACGTGCAGGAAATCACACTGCACGTCTGAGACTCTGCACGTAACGGATATACATGGCGGGTGGTTGAAGATGCACGAACAGAAGCCCGTAATTCCCTCGTTCCTTGGCGTCATAGTCGCGGTGCGGGGCAGTGTCGTGGACATTCGCTTCGATCAGCACCTGCCGAAGATTTACTCCGTGCTGCTCACCGGACCAGACAAGCGGGTCGTCATCGAAGTGCTTGCGCAGCAGGATGAGCATCACGTGCGTGGAATTGCTTTGACACCCACGCAGGGCCTCGCGCGCGGCATGACGGTGGAAGACACCGGCGCACCCTTGAAAGCCCCCGTTGGCAAAGCCGTTCTTTCACGCATGTTCGATGTATTTGGGCAAACTATAGATCGTGCGGCCGCACTATCCGATGTCGAATGGCGTTCGGTGCACCGCGCACCACCACCGCTGGCGCGCCGCTCCACCAAGTCGGACATTTTTGAGACGGGTATCAAGGTGATCGACGTACTCGTGCCGCTGGAGCGCGGCGGCAAGGCTGGACTGTTTGGCGGCGCGGGCGTCGGCAAGACCGTTCTGCTGACGGAAATGATCCACAACATGATCGGTCACCACGAGGGGGTCAGCATTTTCTGCGGCATTGGCGAGCGCTGTCGTGAAGGCCAGGAACTTTACGATGCCATGAAGGAAGCCGGCGTCCTGCCCAACATGGTGATGGTCTTCGGCCAGATGAACGAGCCCCCGGGGGCGCGCTTTCGCGTTGGGCACGCGGCGCTGACCATGGCGGAGTATTTCCGCGACGACGAGCACCGCGATGTCCTGCTGCTCGTCGATAACATCTTTCGCTTCATTCAAGCCGGCATGGAAGTGTCCGGCCTGATGGGCCAGATGCCATCGCGGCTCGGTTACCAGCCCACCATGGGCACCGAGCTCTCCGGCCTCGAGGAACGTATCGCCGACACGGATACCGGTGCCATTACCTCGATTCAGGCGGTGTATGTGCCCGCGGATGATTTCACCGATCCGGCAGCGGTGCACACCTTCTCCCACCTTTCTGCCTCAATCGTGCTGTCGCGAAAGCGCGCAAGCGAAGGACTCTTCCCGGCCATCGACCCGTTGCAATCCAGTTCCAAGATGGCCACGCCAGGAATCGTCGGCAAGCGACACTACGAACTCGCGCAGAAGATCCGGCACACCCTCGCCCAGTATGCCGATCTGAAGGACATCATTGCCATGCTGGGTCTTGAGCAGCTTTCACCGGAAGACCGCAGTGTCGTTGCCCGCGCCCGACGCTTGGAGCGCTTTCTCACGCAACCGTTCTTTACCACCGAGCAGTTCACCGGCCTTAAAGGGAAACTCGTTAGCCTTAAGGATGCGCTGGAAGGATGTGAGCGCATCCTGAACGATGAATTCAAGGACTATCCAGAAAGTTCGCTCTACATGATTGGGCCGATCGGCGAAGCGAAGGCAAAGGCGCATCCGGCGGTGAGGCCGAAGCCCCCTGTCGAACCTGCCGTTGTTAGCCATGAATCTTAAGGTTCTCCTGCCATTTCGGATCTTCGCCGAAAGGATGGGCGTATCCCGGATCGTTGCCGAGACGCCGGATGGATCCTTCGGGCTACTACCGCACCGCCTAGACTGCATCGCACCACTCTCGCCCGGGATCTTGACCTACGAAACAGAGTCAGAGGGTGAGGTCTTCATTGCCGTGGATGAAGGGGTGCTGGTCAAGACCGGTCCGGACGTACTGGTATCGGTGCGCCGCGCGCTCGGAGGCGCAGCGCTCGGCCAATTGCGCCAGGCCGTGGAGCGAGAATTTATGACCCTGGATGACCGCACGCGAAATGTGCGCTCGGTCTTGGCCAAAATGGAAGGCGATCTCATCCGCCGTATGGCGAGCCTACACCGTGACCGATAATCCCCAGGACAAACCCGTCAAGGCGCCCCCGTCACTCGGTGAGCAGGTCGGCGCGAAGGAGCACCGCATGCTCAGGGCGCGGCGCAACGCCGCGCCGGGTGTCTGGTTCGGCTTGGGGACGATGGGGCTGATCGGCTGGTCGGTAGTAGTTCCAACGCTTCTCGGGGCGGCGCTTGGGGTCTGGCTGGATCATCACTATCCCGGCAAGCATGCTTGGACGCTGGCGCTGTTGGTGGCCGGGCTTGTCATCGGGTGCTTCAACGCCTGGCGTTGGGTGGTAAAGGAACACCAGGAGATTCGAGACGAACAGGAGAATGGCAGTGGCTGAATCCTTGTCTCTGCTCCCGGCCTTGCTGGTCGGCCTTCTCCTCGGAGCCTTCTTCTTCGGTGGCCTTCGCTGGACGGTCTCTAGGGGGCTTACCGCAGCCTCGCCGGCGCTGTGGTTCCTGGGCAGCTTGCTGCTTCGGATGAGCGTTACGATGGCCGGCTTCTACTTCGTCGGGCGCGAGGATTGGCGACGGTGGCTGCTGCTTCTCGCCGGTTTCATCACCGCACGCCTGATCGTGAATTCGCTGACACGCCCGACGATCCAACACCACAGCGCCAGGAGCGCGGAGAGGGGCTATGCGCCTTAGTCCGGATGAGATGATCTTCTGGCAGCACGGGTTCATCAAGCTCAATGGAACGATTGTGTTCACCTGGGCGCTGATGTTCGTACTTGCCGTTGGTTCCAAGCTCGTTACGCGCAAGCTTTCCATGGACCTGCAACGTTCCAGGTGGCAGAACCTGCTGGAAATCGTGGTGACCGGCATCGAGAAGCAAATAGCGGATGTCGGCCTCACCCAACCGGAAACATATATCGCCTTTTTGGGCACCCTCTTCCTTTTCATCGCTATGGCCAGTCTCTGCACCGTCATTCCAGGCTATGAGCCCCCGACAGGGTCGCTCTCCACCACTGCTGCGCTGGCCCTGTGCGTGCTGGTGGCAGTGCCATTCTTTGGCATCAAGGAACAGGGGTTGGGCGGTTACCTGAAGTCCTACGCAGAACCGACGCCCATTATGTTGCCATTCAACATCATCAGCGAGATCTCGCGCACGCTCGCCCTGGCGGTGCGCCTATTCGGCAACATGATGAGCGGCGCGATGATACTAGCGATTCTGCTCACCATCACGCCCTTCCTCTTCCCCATCGCGATGAGCGTACTGGGGCTGCTCACCGGCATGGTGCAGGCCTACATCTTCAGCATCCTGGCCGCGGTTTACATCGCCGCCGCGACCCGCAGCCGCAAGCCCAAGCCATCAGATCCGCATCCCGCATGAAAGACAAACAGAAGTGGAGACACCATGGATAGCATGACCCTCATTGCCATCGCCTCTATTCTCACCGCTGGCCTGACCATTGCCCTGGGCAGTATTGGACCGGCGCTCGGCGAGGGGCGTGCTGTGGCCACCGCCTTAAGCTCGCTCGCGCAGCAGCCCGATGCCGCCGCGACGATCACCCGCACGCTATTTGTTGGCCTTGCGATGATCGAGTCCATTGCGATCTATTGTTTCGTAGTCTCGATGATTCTGATCTTCGCCAATCCGTTCTGGAATCACGTCATTGCCCAAACCGCCGGGAAATAGCCCATGCTCATCGATTGGTTCACCATCGGTGCGCAAGCGCTCAACTTCATCATCCTGGTGTGGTTGCTGAAGCGCTTTTTGTACAAGCCGATCCTCAACGCCGTGGACGCACGCGAGAAGCGGATCGCTGCGGAGCTCGCGGATGCAGATGCCAAGCGGGCGGACGCCAAGAAAGAACGCGACGAGTTTCAGCATAGGATTGCGGAGTTTGACCAGCAGCGCGCCGCACTGCTGACCCAGGCGACCGCGGAGGCCAAAGCTGAACGCCAGCGCCTCCATGAGGAGGCGCGCGCAGCCGCCGTCGCTTTGAGCGCAAAGCGAGAGGAAGCGTTGCGACGCGAGGCCGGCGATCTGCATCAGTCCCTGAGTCGCCGGACCCAAGCAGAAGTGTTCGCCATCGCGCGCAAGGCATTAGCGGATTTGTCTACGAGCGCTCTGGAGGAGCGTATGTGCGAGGTATTCACCCAGCGCCTGCGCGCACTGGACGGCACGGGAAAAGCGTCCCTCGGACAGGCACTGAAGTCCGCTTCAGAACCTGCGATCCTGCGCAGCGCATTCGAGCTGCCAGCTGGCCTGCGAGCGCAAATTCAACAGGCGATCAATGAGACTTTCTCGGCTGACGTGCACCTGCGGTTCGAGGTCGCGCCGGACCTGATCGGTGGCATCGAACTCACCCAGAACGGACAGAAGATTGCCTGGAGCATCTCGGGTTATCTCGCCTCCATGGAACAGGGTGTGGATTCGTTGTTGCAGGAGAAGGCCCCATCCGGGGCCGCGGCCGCACCGGCGCCTGGCATCGCGCTGGCTTCGAAGCCAGAAGTCAGCACCGCCTCCAAGTCTGTCTAGGCCACGCTCATGACAACGTACCCATGACCCTCCAACTCGAAACCCTGCAGACTGTCTTCGATCGCGCGTTTGCGGGAATCGCGAAGTTGCGCGACTCTTTCACGCCACAGCTCCAACCACGAGAAGTCGGGACCATCACCAGCATTGCCACTGGCATTGCCAAGGTGTCAGGCCTGCCCAGCGTGGGCTTTGACGAATTGGTGAAGTTCCCCGGCGATTTACTCGGCATGGCCTTCAATGTGGACGCCGCCGAGATCGGCGTCGTGCTGCTGGGACCTTTCTGGCACCTCCATGCTGGCGATGAGGTCGAGCGCACAGGCCGGGTCTTGGATGTGCTGGTAGGCGACGGCCTGCTGGGGCGCGTGATCGATCCGCTCGGCAGGCCGCTCGATGGCCAAGGGGCGGTGGCTGCCCACGAGCGCCGACCGATAGAGCGTCCGGCCCCCCACATCATGGATCGCGCGCCTGTCACCGTGCCACTGCAGACCGGACTGACGGTCGTCGACGCGCTCATCCCGGTCGGGCGCGGCCAGCGCGAATTGATCCTCGGCGACCGCCAAACAGGCAAGACCGCCATTGCCGTTGACACCATCCTGAATCAGCGTGACCAGAATGTGCTGTGCATATATTGCGCGATCGGTCAGCGCGCTTCCGCGGTTGCCAAGACAGTCGCGACGCTGCGCGATCAGGGCGCGATGCCCTATACGGTTCTGGTAGTGACCGAGGGCAACGATCCTCCGGGTCTTGCCTTCATTGCACCGTATGCCGCGACCAGCATCGCGGAGTATTTCATGGAACAAGGGCGCGACGTGCTGATTGTCTATGACGATCTCACCCACCACGCGCGCGCCTACCGTGAGCTGTCGCTATTGCTGCGCCGACCGCCCGGCCGAGAGGCCTTCCCAGGCGACATTTTCTACATTCACGCGCGGCTGCTCGAACGCGCGACGCATCTGCGCCAGGAACTCGGCGGCGGCTCCCTGACCGCACTGCCCATCATCGAGACCGAGGCGCAGAACCTGTCCGCCTACATTCCGACCAATCTGATTTCCATTACGGACGGGCAAATCTACCTCTCCCCCTCCTTGTTCGAATTGGGTGTCCTGCCTGCCATTGATGTGGGCCAGTCCGTCTCGCGTGTGGGCGGCAAGGCGCAACGCGCGGCCTACCGTGCCGTGGCAGGAGACCTGAAGCTCGCCTACGCGCAGTTCGAGGAGCTGGAGACATTCGCCCGATTCGGCGCGCGACTAGATGAGGACACCCGCAAGATCATCGAACATGGTCGACGTATTCGCGCCTGCCTCAAACAAGGCGAAGGCGCACCGGTGTCAGTGCCGGCGCAAATTGCCGTCCTACTGGCGTTGACCGCACGCCTATTCGACGCCGTGCCGATCGAGCAGATGCCGGAGGCGCAGCAGGCGGTGCAAAAGGCGGCCGCAACCATCCCGCAGTCACTGTGCACGCGCTTCGAAAGCTCCGACAAGCTCAGCGACGAAGACCGCAATGCCATCCTCGACATCGCCCGGCAGGCGCTTACGAGCTTCCAACCGAAGGCGGCGGCCGCGTCTCCCCCCGCAGTCACCACAGCGGCCAAGGCGAAGTCGTGAGCGACAGCACGGAAAGCCTGCGGCGCAAAATCAGCAGCGCCGAGGATCTCCAATCCGTCGTCCGTACCATGAAAGCATTGGCCGCCTCGAGCATCGGGCAATACGAAAACTCCGTGCGCGCGCTGGCCGGGTACTATCGGACCATTGAGCTGGGATTGGGAGCCTGCCTTCGGGACTACGGGCCAGAAGCCACCCTCACGGAACGCAAGTCCGCCCCCCAGGACGCCGCCATCAACGCCATCGTCTTTGGGTCCGATCAGGGACTGGTTGGGCAGTTCAATGACGTTGTGGCGGATTACGCAATCAAGACGCTCGCCACACTGCCGGGCACGGTGACCATATGGGCTGTCGGCGAGCGCGTTCATGCGCGTCTGGCGGATGCTGGGGTGGCGATGGCCGGTCTGTTCGCGGTGCCGAACTCCGTTCAGGCTATCACACCGCTGGTCGGACAGATTCAAATCGAAAGTGAAGCGCAGCGACGCCGAAGCTGGAATGTGCAAGTGTGGGTGTTCCACAACCGACCGCAGTCGGGGGCACTGTATGAACCAGTGAGCCAGCGCCTATTGCCACTTGATGCATCATGGCAACGAGATCTCGCCAAGGTGCCATGGCCCACAAGCTTCTTGCCCGAGATCATGGGCGCCCGTACTGCGACCCTGCGCGCGCTGATTCGCGAGTATCTATTCATCTCGCTGTTCCGGGCCTGCGCCGAATCCCTGGCGAGCGAGAATGCAAGCCGCCTGGCGGCCATGGAACGGGCAGATAGGAACATCAATGATCTGCTGGAGGCCCTTCATGGCACTTTCCATCAATTGCGCCAAAGTGGCATTGACGAAGAACTCTTCGATGTGATCTCCGGTTTCGAGGCACTGGGTGGACAACAGTAGCGCCCTCCGCCGATGGGATGAACATGAAGACCAGTTCGACGAATTTGAGGGTGCGAGAGCCTGAAGACCACACGGTCGCTATTTTTGGAATCTCATTAGGTATCGAGGCCTACGAGTCGGTGGTGGCCAGGCGCTCCTGGACACATTCCTGCTGTTGATTTCCGTGAAGATCGGTGCTGGCGCAAGACACGCTACGCCGGATAGTAATATAACACACTAACTATAATATATATCGAATTGATTTATCAACATTTTCTATTGAGTCTAGGGTCGGAGTCGAATAACCCACCTAAGGTATTGACCCTTTGAGAATTATCGGACGCATCATGGATCGGATACCCCTACTTCGTACCCGGGTGCGCCACAGGGATAATGGCGGCGCGGAGCCACATGGGCTGAGATACCCCGAGGAGCTGATTCCGCATTCTCGCATTGCCTGTCGCGCATGGATCGCGGAGACGCCCTATGCCGCTGCTAAAGAGATCTGGTTTCGGACCTGGGCACAAGCTGGAGAATTGCCTGGAGGCCGAAAAGCAGGCGCAATTCGAAATAGTGGGCGAAGGGCGCACATTTTGACTGTAACCTGCGTGGCCAAGACGCTGTCTCTTCCTGCTCTCTACACCGCAACTGCGCGAATTCCGTGCGACGCCATCCTGCCGCTCTCGCTCACCGAATTGGCGCATTCCACCGGTCGGCACCGGCCCACTTAACCACGCTCGCCAACCATGAACCGGGTTGGTACGGCAGCATCGCCTCCACCGAAAGCGGTTGCGCGAGACTTTCACCAATGGTTGCAGCCATTGCCTGCGCTTCCACTACGTGACCGGGTCCTCGATAGTTGCTCAGAGCCAATTGAGCGCTCAGGAGCTGCGTCATCAAGTCCGCGGTCCGCCCGGAAGAGGCGGCATTCTGGGCCAAATCCAGACTTGCTGCGGCTCGCAGCAGCAACAGGTCAAGGGGAATAAACTGTTCCGGAATACTGTCTTGAATATTCCGCAGGTGGGCATCCGCCGCCTCGAAATCGGCAGGCAGTTCTGCCTGCGCTGAATTCAGCTCGACGAGCACCCCGAACTCAGTAAGGGCAACGTGATCGATTTCGGTTGCTTGGCGCCCAGAGCCCCAGCGCTGGCGATCACCGATGGCCTTCGATCCAATCAACGTTGACGGTCGCTGTAGCAGCTGCGTAGTAAACAACAACGCCTGGGCGATATCGTTAGAAGCAGCCACCGAATCTCGCCCCTGTATGGCCATTCGTGCATTTTCCACTTCCGCCAGCAAAGACGCTCCCAAGTCGACCTGACTCATGAGAATCACTCTCACCGAAGGGGCGCTGGATTGCGGCCGGATTTCCGGATCGCGATCGCAACCCGAAAGAAATGCCGCGCCGGCAATCACACAAAACAAAGGTTTCATGAATGTCGAAAAGGCAGTGGCTCCAGCCGTCAGGCAATTCCGCTCACCAGGCCCACCGTCGCAAGCCACCCGCTCGATTGCCATCCGTGCAGCCTTGAAGTGATGAACCAGATCGCTACTCGCATTTGGGTCCCGCACAACTCTTCAACCCACGCGAGGAAGGAGAATCCATTAGCGGTCTCTACCGATTCATCGACGCGAAGGAATCTCCAAGTCGGGCATCCCTTGATGCAGAGCCGTGGTTTCGACCGAGAGCGGGCAGTGGACCATCGACTTCGGGCGGAAAGGCGATTGCAGTTTGCAACAAAGGGTGACGGATCCGCCGTGTGTCAGCCATGCGCACCGGCTCAGGTGTAGATTCCACTTTGTGCACTGAAACACTCTCGCGGTGTACCTCACAGCGATCCTGCCTGGTCATCAGGCCGACCCGTACAGGCGCGAAGAATCGCCGTGGGGAACTATCGGCAGCTGCGAAAGTCCGACACCGTTGATGAGTCGCGCTCCGCGTGCATCGCGGTGAGTCACTAATGCAGGTTGCACAGCCACAAATTCCGTATTCCTTTCGCACGCTCGAACCGGCAATGTCGCGCGAAACGCTCTGGTTTCATTTTTCGCGCCACCAATTCACCTGTTTCGAGTCCGCCCAAGCACTCCTTAGCGGCACGCTTCTGGAAGGCCTCGAGTTGGAAAATCTCATAGTACAAACGGCACGGGTCCCGGCGCAAGCGGAGCTATCCCAGTTCCTCGCCGGTTTGTGGAATCACCACATGTTCTGGCGGTCAATGCGGCACGCTGGAGGGGGGACTCCGAAGGGGCTAATCGCAAATCTGATACGACGCGCATACGGCTCATATGAGGATTTCGTATGGAAATTCCGGCAAGTGGCCGCAGGCCTTTATGGCAGCGGCTGGATTTGGCAAACGTGGGCTCACGGGATATCCAAATCGAAACCACAAGCAATTCGGAATCCCCACTTCTGAACGGTGGCGTAGTGCTTATCGCGCTCGATATGTGGGAGCACGCTTACTATCTGGATCATCAAGACCGCCGCAGTGAGTATGTTCGAACCTTTCCCAAAGCGCTTGTCGACTGGGTTTTCGCCAACTGCAATCTGATCCAGGCGGTCATGGGATCGCCCAGCCGGCAAGCACCCGCCGATCGCAAGGGCGGGGAATCACAAGGCCTTCCGGACCCCTCGGCACGTCCATTTCTGACTCGCAAGTCCCCACAGTCCTGATGTCCATCGACCAATCAACGCCAACACCCGATCGCCGATCGGGAGACCCAGACATAGCAACTCAGTTGGAGTAGCCGCACGACTGTGGAACAGTGGTTCAGGCGGAGTTCCGCCCCGTCAAACAATCGCGCCGAGCCAGCGGCGCACGGCCAGAACATCAGGAAATGTGTAGTCTCCAGTGATCCGCGAACCCACCGCCACACCATAGCCCCCGAATTCGCGGGCCACTCGGAAACCGTCAAGGTCCGTAACATCATCGCCCACAAACACGGGTTGTCTCCCACAGAATGGCGGCTCCGCCATGAACGCCCGCACCGCCGTTCCCGTGTCAGCTGATCGCGGTAACAATTCCATAACATTTGTGCCTTCCAGAAGCCGGTACTTAGGTCCCAGGTGCTTGAGCATCAATAGCGCAGCGCGCCGAAGTGCCTCTTCTCGCTCGGGGACTTCACGAAAATGAATCGCGAACGAAACCCCTTTATCCTCAAGTGTGACGCCACGTCCAGGAGCGAGTACGTCCGCAAGAATTGCGTAGGCGCTGCGTAGCTCCGAAGGCGCAAGTTCGCGGTGCACTATTTTGAATGTATCCCGGCGCTCCAGCCCGTGTACTCCTGCTGCAGCGCATCCGTCCCACCCCACGCAGCGATCGAGTTGCTCGATTGGTCGGCCACTGATCAGTGCCAGTGCGCCATCGAGCTGCGTCCAGGTTCGTTCAATCGCACCGCGCAATGCCTCGTCGAACCGGATGGTCGCTGGGTCGACGTGGAAATCTACTAACGTTCCGTCCACGTCCAGGAACAACGCGACATCCCGCCGCAGCGGGGGCACTGCCGAGCAGGCACCCCAATAGTCCGATCTACTGTCGAGACGCATCGCGACAATCTTGACCAAGTTACCGATACATTTGTTGCCATTATATTGCCACACATGTATATGCCGGTAAACCAAGTTCGCCAATTGAGGAACAGCAGACGCTGCCGAGCCCCGCACTGGTACCAAGGGGCAGACATTCCGCTTGCGCTGGCGCTGGCGACTAGTTGCCTCAACGCCTCCGGTGTCAGGCCATTCAAATGAGCTGATACCCGATCACAGATCCCCGCGTGGCTGCCAGACCCAGGCATTTGGCCTCGGTTGCACACCCGGAGAGAGCGGCGTCGATCTCGCCGGCATGCCGTACTTGATCGTTCCCGTGGCGGACCGTGTCGATGCTGGTGGCCTTAAAAACGCCCTTGACTTGGGATCTTGCCTTCAAATTGACACGGGCGCCGATGAATGCCCTGTGCGCCGTAATGAATCCGCTCTGCCACTTCACCGCGAGCGCCGTGGGCATCGGTATGAGATTCAGGCCGATGCCCACCAGCAACAACCCCGCCGTAGAGGGCTGGTGAATGCGTCGTTACGGCATCGCCAAAACTGCCGACATAAAAGATTAGAAGCCCGAGTTCAGACAGCTGCGATGTCACGCCACGGGTCCACCCTAGAGCTACCTGGGCGCTTAGCTGACGAACGAGCCGCTCGATTGCACCGCGCCGTCCGTGTCCGTGCCAAGGTTCATTCGCCCAGTAATGTCGCACCGGCTGCATCTGTCGTGGTCTGCCGCAATTCACTGACCAGGGCTGCGAGACTTTCGCGCAATCGTCCCATCTGATGTCGGTCAAGACGCCGCAACGCGTCCACCAACAAGCCTGCATGCGGTCCCGGCACGCGCAAGAGTAGTCGCTTGCCCTCTGCCGAGGGATGAAGATGAATGATCCGGCGGTCCGATCCATCCCGCACGCGTCGGATAACCTTGTGTTTGACCAATGAATTGACGAGATTGCTCGCGGTGGTTTGATGCAATGCCATGCGCGCTGCGAGGCCGTTGACAGTGATCCCCGCTTGCGCGGCGATCTCAGACAACGCCCATAGCTGCGAGCCGGAAATACCAGCCGCACGCCGTACTTCCGCATCATGGGTGCGGGCGGAGCCAAAGATGGTACGAAGACTCTGCAGGGCCTTCAGCTCAGAGGCGTCCCCGGCGTGCCTGACCGTCGATCGCCGACTTCGAGCGTGGTGGTTTCCTGGAGTTTCCGGTTTCCCCCGGGGATTTCGAGTCCGGCGGGCCGCTGGCACTGGCTTCAAATCCTTCTTACACGGGAATCATTGATCATCTTGCATCATCCGGCATAGCGCTGCGCCAAGGTTTGGTAAAGCGGCGGCGAAATCAATCTCGAAACGGCCGTTGCCACGGCCGCGGTAATCATCAGTGGCAAGACCATCGCATGCTGTGAGGTCATTTCCATTACGATCACCAATGCGGTCAAGGGAGCCTGGGTAACCCCTGCAAGATAGCCGCACATGCCTAGAATCGCAAAGGGGACCGACGAATCGCCAAACAGGTCCGCAATGCTCTGACCGACACCCGCGCCCACGGACAGCGACGGGGCAAGGATTCCCGCTGGAATTCCGCTCAGGTACGACAGTAGAGTGGCGAGGGCGCGCGCCGGCGCGTAGAACCACGGCATCTGGGCATGGGCCTCCAAGATCGATCGGGCCTGCGAGTAGCCGCTGCCATAGGTAAGTCCGCCAGAAGCCGTGCCAACCGCCGCCACCGCCGCCCCGCATAGCCCAGCAAACTGTGCCCGGCGGCGCCTGCGGAAACGCTCAAGCCATCCAGGCAACTGGCTGACGCAGGCCAGGGTAACTCGACTGAACGCCCCTCCCGCCATGCCGGAGCCAATCGCCACACACCAGGTGATCGGCGCGAAGGCCGGTACGGCCGCCGTAACGGTGGGTTGGCCAAAATACGCATAATCGCCCACGAGCGCGATAGCCACGACGCCCGCCAGAATAACTGCCGTCAGCGTCGTTCCGCTCGCCCGCTCTTCAAACGACTTTGACAGCTCCTCGATCGCGAACACGACGCCGGCAAGTGGCGTATTGAACGCCGCTGCCACGCCGGCAGCGCCCCCCGCAAGAATCAAGGCCCGACGCTGCGCAGCGATCGTGCCGTGAGGCATCCAGCGCGACACACTGTGGGCGATGAGCGCCCCGACATGGACTGTTGGCCCTTCTCGGCCGATGGATCCCCCGCACAGCAAGCTGCCAGCTGCCAGGAAGATCCGACCTAAGACCACGTGCACTTTGAGCAGACGCGCCCCCGTCTCGCCGGCATCCGCGCGCAGCGCGTATATCGTCTGCGGAATTCCACTTCCCTCGGCACCGCGAAAGAATCGTCGTGTCGCCCACGCGATCGCGAAAAACCCTACTGGCGCAGTCAGCCACGGCCACCACAGCGACATTGCAAGTATTCGGGCAAGCAAGGCCAGCGCAAGATCCGCAAGCCGCGCGAAAGCCACCGCGGCGACCCCCACTCCGACTGCCGCGGCCCAAAGCAGCGCGCGTGCTTTCCAATGATGATAGGAGAGCAATCCGCCACCCGCATGACGAACCCCCGCTCTTAATGTGTCCGCAGCCAATTTCCCACCACGTACAGGTCTGTTCTCCCGTCCGATGCTCTCTCGGTTGCATGCCCGTTATGACTGGCCGCGCGCAGCGGTAGGCTCTCGTGCCTCGCCACGAGGCGAGCGAAAGTCGATCCATGACTCAACCGTGAATTCGCCGTTCACCATGACAAGCAAGGGTCATGGTTCACAGAAAAGAACACCAAGGAAGATCGTGCGCCCTCGATGCTAATTGCCTCAATGTCCATGTGCGGCATTATGAAGGCCCGACTATCCCTACGGGCGCGCCTGTTTTACCTATGCGCAACTTCGCAGTTGGAGAATTGGCCCGCACGTAGACGCAGAATCGGCCCAAAACGTTTCCGATGGCTGACCCGGACCTCATCAAATCCCCAAGTCACGGCCGCGTCCAACCATAGGGCCGGGTGCCCCAACTCTCCGCCGGCCTGCCTATTTCGATATCGACCGCTTGAACATCCGGTCAATTCTTTCATTCGTGGCGTCGTTGGCAGCCTGGGCTGCGTGCGCTGCGGCTAGGGCCTTGTCGGCGGCGCTCTGCGCTCCACTCGCGGACTGGGCGGCACGACTTGCGGCGCGCGCGGCCGCATCGGCCGACGCCCTCGCAGCATCGATGTCCGCTTGCAGCTTACTTACCTGCCCTTTCAAACTGTCAATGTCAGCCTGCAGCGGCTTCAGATCAGTGCAGCCACCAAGCAGCACAAACAACGCCGCCGCTGTTGACGCCAAAAAAATCTTACTGCGCATCTGGAATCTCCGGACTAATGAGGTTCGCGAACACCGGAATCTTACATTGGTTCCAATATTCTTGGCAATGCATGTCATCCTCCGCCTGGTTGTCTAATCGATTTCCGGGAGGACGGCTCGACTCCTATAGATGCCGCGCGCGCCCTTGACCTGATCCAAAGTCTTAAATGGACCGAAAATCGACCAGCAGGTCACAATGCTTTGGGGGAACGCCGCCTCCCACCCCTCCTCACGGCATTCCACGCGCCAATCACTCGCCGACAGCGCCGGCCTTAGGTGCCCCATGCGTCACGGGTTTGAGCACCTCAAGGGTCAATCCGTAACGCGGCACTCCCGCAACGGCAGCATCGCAATGCCAAGTCGCTTGTAAGACGTGCACGGGAATCGACCTGAAAAGCAAATTGTTTATCTGCTGCATCAGGCGGCAATCAGAGTCATCGAGGGTGCTCGGGCTCCCCGGCCCAAGGCGGATTTCGGCGCTGCGGGCGCTCAGATCCGGATAGCGAGCCTGGATACCTGATGCCGCCTCCGGGAGCACGAATGCCACGTGTACCTTGGGTGAAAGCCCATGATCAGCACCCCCACTTCCACAATTATAGGGAAGTATCTCCGAGATGCCGCCGACCCCTACAGCCCAAAGCACATCACGGAATTTGTACCATAAGCTCTTACAGGAATACTGCTTGGGCAGATGGTCCAAATCGAGGATCAGATCGTAGCGCCCCCACACCGATGGGACGCTCGCACGGGTATCGGCCAAGCCCGCAGCGCCTTGCGCAATCATCGCACTGGCGACGGCGGCGCCGAGCGCCAACCGCGATCCAAAGCTCATTACGCCCTCCTTCCGATTCAGGGTATGAGATGGCAGGTGTCACACTCATTGGAGGTCGCAACGACCCGTTGGTTCCGTGCGGCATGACTGTCGGCCAGCAGATCGGTGATTACGTCCGTGGCAAAGCCGAAAAGCGGCCGTTCGGACGTCAGCAAGCGCCTTGTCGGAGGCGAATCCTGATTGAGGTTCGACTGACCGCAACGGGTGCAACTGCGAAAAATGACGATACTGATCATCAGACCGATAGCTTCAGCGGTCCGCAATGAGCCTCCGTGCCCTCAAATCGCTCCATTGATCACACTCAATAGGCGTTCGGTCTATTCCGCCACCCCTATCCGATGCCCGGTCGTGCGCCTCAAGCGACCGGTTACGCGTGGCGATTGCGGGCGAAAATGGGCCAGGTCACGCAAGGCAGTCACGCACTGCTAGCATTGCTTGCACTCACTCTTGGCAGGTGCTAGCATTGCTAGCGGATTGGGGCAAAGAGAACATAGATGGCACAGCTAATGGTTCGCAAGGTGACGGAAGAGTTGGTTAAAGCACTGAAGCAGCGCGCTGCCAAGCACAACCGCAGCGCAGAGCAGGAACATCGGGAAATTCTTCAGGCTGCGCTTCAAGGACCTCGGCGACGAGCCCTTGCTGATGTACTGGCTGCAATGCCAGATGTTGGCCGCGACAAGGATTTCGCCAGAGAGCAGGTCGATCTCCGAGGCTGATCGTGTTTCTGGTGGACACCGATGTGATTAGCGAAGCGCGCAAGGGCGACAAAGGCAATGCGGGCGTACGCGAGTTCTTTAGCAACGCGAGTCGAAACAACATTGCGCTGTTTCTGTCCGCGATTACCATTGGCGAACTGCGACAGGGTGTCGAAAACATTCGGCACCGCGGTGATTCGGCGCAGGCTGCACGTCTGGAGCGCTGGCTTGATCGTCTCACCGTCGACTATGCGGATGCCATCCTGCCGTTCGATCAAGAGACGGCCCAGATCTGGGGGAGACTACGCGCCCCTCATCCGGAGAATCCGCTCGACAAGCAGATCGCAGCTACAGCACTCATTCACGATCTGACCGTGGTTACCCGCAATACGGATCATTACGAGCCCACTGGGGTCAAAATCGTGAATCCATTCGCGTAGCCTGGCGAATTACCATTCGTGCACCCTCGCCTGCCTACTGACCTTCAGGATCGCCAAAGCATTGGAATTTCTGCCGCGATTTGCGTATTCCGGCAATGCCGTATAATGAAATATGGCACGAGTTATAATGTGTAAATATTTGATTTACTTTCGTTTTTCATGAAGTCTAGGGTCGGAATCGAATAAATCCTCTAAGTTATTGTCTGCATTGTCTTTATCGTCAACGACATCGATCACATACCCCTGCTTCGTACCCCAACGCCGAAAGGCCGAGAAACGTGATCGATCAGCGGATTTTTCGATCACTTGCAGCGAGCGCCGCGAGGGAGCAATGATGAAACGGGACTTCCGCAAGCACGCCGATCAGGACTGTTTGGGCAGCAACTCGGCCAGTGCATAGAGGGTCTTCTGCGGGAAGCGCTCCAAAGGGTAATACTTCGTGATGACCCCCAACGCCTGGCTGTAGGCACGGAGGTCCAAAAGCCGCAGCAGATAGCGAATATCTTCCTCGTCGTGGAACTCGGCGCCAATCCTGAAAGCCAGGCACTTCATCGCCAGCAGATACCCCGGCTGCGCCATCATCACCCGCAGGTGATCAAGCTCCAGGAACGGGGCAAACTCCCCTTGAGCACTCAGGAAACCCTTCACACCGTCGTTGAGCCAATCGGACCTGACATTCGCTCGGACTGCCACGCGCGCAGCCGCCTTACGCACTCCTTCCGCCGGACGGAACAGGGCGTCAACGTCCTGGGTGGATGGCCTGGCCTCGTATGCAAGACACATGACGGCACCACCCACGAGGAACAGCTCGGCATGAGTCCCCGTTCCTCGCAACTCCTCGCTCAGCAATTCGAACAGCCGCCGGATGTCCGTCGCGCTCAGGGATACAGGCATTTCAAACGCGCTCGCCGACGCTTGAGTCGATGAAGAGATTGCGACAACGGAAAGCCGGCGGGGATTGCGTCAGCAGGTGTAGCCGCAAACTCTGCAGCTCACTGCCGAAGACCGGATCGGACAACGGCTCGATAGCCCTGACCCACCAGGGTACAGCCACTGCTCGCCGCGCACAGGCATGCTCCACCATTGCGGCGACGTAGTTGCGCAAGAAAGCCGACAGGCCCGCCGGGTGGAATTCGGCAACGGCAGCGCTCAATTCGCCCGCGGAGAACCGCGCCAGCAGGGAATTGAGCTCCGCGAGCGCAAACCGCGGCTCCGGTCCCGCGCACGCCTCGGTACAGCGCTGAAAATCAGCCGCGGGCGCCGGCAGAATCTTGCTCAACACGTACGCCGATGCATCCAGCCCAGCTTGTGCCGCAGCGCGCCGGATGGCTGCCTTTTCCGCCCTGGATACGCGGATCTGCAGCTGTTCCGTTTTTGAGTTTCTGGCCATGATCGTAGTCTAAAACCGATATCCTAGGATGTCAATACTATGTATTGACATATTTTGAAGGCAGTATGGCCCCGCCCGCAAATGCCTGGATTTGTGGCAGTAGCCGCTCTTATGCAAGTACATGTATTGCTATGCAGGTATCGATATATTTGAGGGGTGAAGTCGAAAAAGCCTGCGCAGCCGCCTGTGCCGCCCTCGATGAGACCGTTGGTGTTTCTCGGTTCCTGCCGGGATCACTTGGTGGCGACGCCTGCGGGTGTCCGGCATGACATCGGCGTGGAGCTGATGCGGGTTCACATCCGGACCCGAATCTCATATGCCTCAGTTCGTCGCCGAGCCAGCCTCAAACCCATGCCTATCCGTTCCGGTGATCTATGTGTAGTTGAATTCGGGGCAGCAATTTACGTGCTTCACGCCTTCCAGAAGAAGACCCTGAAGACGGCCAAATCGGAAATCGATCTGGCCCAGGTCCGGTACAAGGTGATTGGAGCCAAGCCATGAGCAAGAAGGCAGACGCGCGCTTCTCCGATACCCGCCGTATCAGGGGCAGCGGCAATGTATTCCTTGACCTGGGTTTTGATCCGGCCGAAGCCCGCGTCATGGCTCTGCGCGCCGAAGTGATGATCCGCCTGGAACAGCAGCTGAAAGCCAAGGGGTGGACCCAGGCAGAAGCGGCCAAACACCTGGGCATTACCCAGCCGCGCGTGTCACGGCTAATCAAGCGTGGATGGCAGGATTTCAGCCTCGACGTGCTGCTGACCCTCGCGGCGCGGGCTGGCCTTGATCCGCGGCTGAAGTTGGCCGCATAGCGTCAAATTCAAGGCGATGCGCACCATGATTGGCGCTCGACGCTCTGTGTCCAGGCTTCGTGAAAGCGGTCTCCGATTCCGGAGGAAAAACGCTTCTATTCTGGAGGCTAGGGTCGGAATCGAACCGGCGTAGACGGCTTTGCAGGCCGTTACGAGAGCTAGCCGGCCAGCGTCAAACGCATTTCGCCACCAAGATTAGCCACTTTTGAACTCATCCTCACAACGCACCATAGAGGCCTGCCCCTGAAGTATGCCTCATGGAGGGTTGCCCCAGCGTGCCGGGCAGCCGCGCTCGGCGGTGCGGCGGGTCCTCGAGAATGCGCAGGATGGTCTGCGGTGGTTGCGCACACGGACGGCGCCAAGGGGGCGCCTGGCCTCTTTAGGCCTTGGTCGGTGGGCCGCCCTGGACGCGCTCTGCGATCAGCTGAGCGAACGGCCCAATGTCCTGATCCAGACTCGCACGGTCCAGCGCGGTAAGGTACCGGGCCCGGTCTTCCAGGCGAATGACGGTCCAGGGGTAGCCGCCTGAGGCGAGCATCACGTTCATCAGGAAGCGGGCGATGCGTCCATTGCCGTCCATGTACGGATGGATGTACCCGATGAGCCAGTGTCCGAGCACTGCCCGAACTGAAGGCTCAGGCTCCGCCGCCATCAAGTCGAACAGCGTCGGCATCGCA
This sequence comes from uncultured Pseudomonadota bacterium, assembly GCA_963726995.1. Taxonomy (GTDB): domain Bacteria; phylum Pseudomonadota; class Gammaproteobacteria; order Steroidobacterales; family Steroidobacteraceae; genus DAIDKA01. The sequence goes on along the minus strand of CAVSEP010000004.1, from coordinate 264,482 downwards.
TCCCGTACCGTCTCCCAGCGCGGGGGCACATAGCGGGAGGTCTTGAGGTAAACGAAGTCGTGCCGGTAGCCTGCAAGCGCCGCAGGGGCCACGAGGCCCGCCGCCACCGAGGGCTGGAACAGCTCGCGATACCACTCCGGGTGCGAATCGCGTGCGAGCTCTGCGGCGGGCGCCCCTCCCAGTACGGCTGCGACTCCCCGTTTGACGGCGGTGAAGGCCTGCCAATAACCGCGCGCGGCCATGGCATTGCGGCTCCTTTCATCTTCCTCGTTGGTTTCCGGTCGCCACGCACCGGTGCGTACCCGCTCGATCAGCTCCGCCGTCACTTGGTAGCCCTCGATCGATAGCGAGTGATAGGCGTCGGTGACGTAGATTTCATCGACCTGATGCAAGTAAGCATCCCGGTCATGGGGCAAGCCTGGTGCCTCCGGAAACGCCGCGATTACGGTCTCGCGCGTCAGCGCCCACAGTCCGTGAAGTCGCCCGACAATGGGTGCCTCGCCGGCCCCGACGCGTCGCCCGACCCAGGGAGCCGCCACGAAAGGGTCGCTCTCCGCTACGGTGTGTTCCGCCGAGCGCATGGCCGCCACGATCTCATCGGCGAGAGGGCCACGGCCGATCCTGCGAAACGCCCCGGCGAGCCGCCCCGCCACAACGGAGTGTCCGCCGCGCAGAAGGATTCGCAGAATGCCCGATGCGTCGCGAACGCTATTGAGTGCGATCTCGGCTTCGAGCGGCTTCGCAGCAAAAAACGCATCGGGCACGCGCGTGAGCGCAGCCTCCAGGCTGAACACGCGAAGGGTGTCGAATACTGTCAGGTCTTCCGCTGGCGGCGGCTGCGTCTCTTTGATGTCGTAGAGAGAGGTCTCGTGCAGCAGATCAATCTTGTTGTTCTGAGACTTGGGGCTGTAAACGATGACCTGCTTCGGGATCACGGTGGTGCCGACTTGAAGCAGCAGCGACTGCTCGGCCGACAGATGCCAGTTGGTCGCGAAACGGGCCTCACAGTAGCGGCCGCAGAACTCCCAGAAGGCGGTCAGCCACGGCGTGCTCTCGCCAGGCTGTGAGGTGGGACTCGCGCTGATGAGCCAGCCGTCGATGACCCGCTGCAGGTAGCCGTGCTTCACCAGGCGGTCGCGATGAACGCGACTGAGCTCCTGGGCAGAGAAGACGCGCCGCCCGCCAGCCTGCAACTTGCGCAAGGCTTCCAGTGAGGTCGCAATCTTTTCGTTTGGGCTCGCCATGATGGCTCAACTTAGTTTTAGGCGCATTACGCTATTTAGTATACATAGACTTATCTAACTTAGTTTATAAAGTATTACTTAACTTAGTTTAATCTGTCCTAAATCTTATACATCAATGAGTTATGATTGATATAGTCAAGATCTGCCCTTCGGCTTCGGCCCGCTCCTCGAGCGTTTCCGCCTTCGCGAGATGCTCCTCGAGATAATCGAGGATCCGCCGCTCCTCGTCCGGATCGATGCGCCGGTTGCGTTTGATGTCCTCGGGCGTGTCGATGCCCTGCTCGCGCAGGACATCGACTGACTCGGCATCGTAGCCCGAGTAGCCGTGCGGCAAGAGCCGCAATGGGTTGTCCAACAGGTGAATCGGGTGTGCCCTGATGAACCAGTCCAGGACCCGCGAAAGGGCTCCCTTGCGCTTGCGAATCGTGCCCGGCTTAAGCTGCCTCTCGCGCTTCATCGTACGGATCCAGGCCTCAGCCCAGTCATAGTTGACCTGGGCGAGCTCGCAATCCCCCAGGTCCTTGAGGATCGTTTCGAGTACATCGGAGGTACTGTCGGCCACCTTGCCGTTGCGCATAAATGCGCGAACGACCTGCGCGATCGTGCGGTAGGGGCTCTCCTTGGTGTCCTGCAGCCATTGGGGCAGCTCTCCTCGGTTGAGAGCGGCCTCGGCAAGTTCGCCGGCTCGGCGCGCCTCTGCCTCGCTGTCAAAGGTCATGTAAGCGGTCTTGGGGAGTCTGGCGTGCTTCACGCGCAACACGTACGACTTCCCGCCATTGCGGGTACGAACAAAGATCGGCATCTGCATCTCCTGAAGTGGTTAGGCGACGCAGGCGTATGGCGATGCTTTTTATGCTTTTTGGCCGTCAACGGATTGTGGGCCGTAATGAGGTGGTTTTTGCCACCCGGACCCACTGGAACGAGCCCTTTTGAGCCCGTACCAGACCGTTTTCAGCCAAGCCGCAACGGACAGTTCACGGCCCGTTCTTCGATTTTCATCGAGGATTTGGGCCTTGGAGAAAGTGGTTTATTGGAGGCTAGGGTCGGAATCGAACCGGCGTAGACGGCTTTGCAGGCCGCTGCATGACCACTCTGCCACCTAGCCAGTGACCTACGGATTTGTCGCGGATCTTGAGAAGTTGGAGCGGGAAACGAGGCTCGAACTCGCGACCTCAACCTTGGCAAGGTTGCGCTCTACCAACTGAGCTATTCCCGCCTCTCAAGTGCGGAGGCGGAATTGTAGGGGGTGGGGCCGTGAAGTCAAGGCGAATGAGGCACTTAACTGCGTAAATCCGGCCACGCCGCCCGCATGTACGACACCATGGAAACCAGCGTCAGCACCGCCGCCAGCACGGTCAATCCGACGCCGATCAGGTAGATATCCAGGCCCCACAGCGGGCTTCGATAGAACATCATCGACAGGCCGACCACCTGAAAGATCGTCTTGTACTTGCCCAGCAACGACACGGCCACCTTGCGCCGCTGCCCCAGCTCCGCCATCCATTCGCGCAGTGCCGAGATGGCGATCTCGCGGCCGATGATGACGATGGCCATCAGCACCACCAGCAGCCGTGGATCCCGGGCCACCAGCAGCACCAGCGCCGTGGCGACGATGAGCTTGTCGGCCACCGGATCCAGGAAGGCGCCAAGGCGGGTGATCTGTCCGAGCTTGCGCGCCAGATAGCCATCCAGCGTGTCGGTGATGCCCGCTGCGGCGAACACCACGCAGGCGGCCAGGTTGTGCCAGTGGTACGGCGCATAGAAGGCCAGGATCACCAGCGGAATGGCCGCGATCCGGATCCAGGTCAGGATATTGGGCACGGTCCAGGGCGTTGGCCTGGCGGCGCCCTCTGCATCTGTGCCCGCGGGATCTGACACTGAAACTTCCATTTGTTGTGTTAGGGCAACTTACTTGCACGCGGCAGGCTACGCGCCTGGATGCAGGTGATCATAAATGCTGCGGGCCAGGGATGCGCCAATACCTTCCACTTGCTCGAAATCGGCCACCGCGGCGCGCAACACACCCTGCAGCCCCCCGAAATGTCGCAGCAAGGCGCGGCGGCGGGCCGGCCCCAGGCCGGGGATGGCTTCCAGGATGGATTCGTTGAAGCGTCGTGCCCGGCGTTTGCGGTGCCCGGTGATGGCAAAGCGATGCGCCTCATCGCGGATGCGCTGGATCAGGCGCAGGCCCAAGGACTCCGGGGCCAGCGTCCGGGGTACCGCCTCGCCGAAGACGAACAGTCGCTCCTGCCCGGGCCTTCGGTCCGGTCCCTTGGCGACCCCGACGAGCGCCAGATCCATGATCCCAAGTTCGGCTAACGCAGCATGAACAGCCGCGATCTGGCCGGCTCCTCCGTCAATCAGCAGTAAATCCGGCTTGACCTGCTCACCGTCCCTGACCCGGGTGTAGCGCCGCTGCAGGGCCTGATGCAAGGCTGCGTAGTCATCCCCCGGGGTGATCCCGGCGATGTTGAAGCGCCGATAGTCCTTCTTCTGAGGTCCTTCGGGCCCGAAAACCACACAGGAGGCCACCGTGCCCTCACCCGCCGTGTGGCTGATGTCGAAGCACTCGATGCGCTGCGGGACTGACGCAAGTTCCAGGGAATCGGCCAGGGCCAGCAGCATTTCGGCAGCATTGCGTCGCTGCGCCTGGCGCATGCGCAGGGCCTGGGCCGCGTTCTCCTGGGTGAGCTCCACCCACCGGGCGGCGATGCCGCGAACGGGTTTTCGCACCATCACGGCACGCGGGGCGCGTTCCCGCAGCACCTCGCCGATGGCCTCACTGTCGGGCAGCGCGAGGCCCAGCAGCACCTCGGCAGGCGGCTCCTGCCCCGTGTAGTACTGCAGGATGAAGGAACCCAGGGCCTCGTCCGGATCGGCCAGCGCCGCCCGCGGAAAATAACTGGTCGTGCCCAGATTGCGGCCGCCCCGGATAAGCATGACGCTGATGGCATATTCGCCGGGTTCACCGACGATGGCGAAGGCGTCCGCATCGCCCGCCTCCTCATCGGTCACGATCTGCTGTGACTGGACATTCGCCAGCGCCGCCAGCTGATCGCGGATCTGCGCCGCGCGCTCGAACTGCAGGCGCGCCGCGGCCTCCTCCATGCGCGCCAGCAGCTGGGTGTTGACCTCCTGGCTGCGGCCCTCGAGCACCTTGACCGCGGCATCCACATCCTGCCCATAGGCCTTAGGATCAATGAGGCCCACGCAAGGAGCCGAACAGCGACCGATCTGGTGCTGCAGGCAGGGCCTGCTGCGATTGGCGAAGAACGAGTCCCGGCAATTGCGGATCCGGAACAGCTTCTGCAGTCCCTGCAGCGTCTCGCGCACCGCGCCAGCATTCGGGAACGGTCCGAAATAACGCCCGGGCTGCGAGCGCGCGCCGCGATGGAAGGTCAGCTTCGGAAACTCATGGTCGGTGCGCAGCTGGATGTAGGGGAAACTCTTGTCATCGCGCAGCACCACGTTGAAGCGCGGCCGGTGCTCCTTGATGAGGTTGAATTCCAGCAGCAGCGCCTCGACTTCCGAGTGCGTGACCGTGACTTCGATTGCGGCGATCTGCTGCACCAGCGCGTGCACCTTCGGCGATACATTGCTGGGATTGAAGTAGGTGCCGACGCGATCGCGCAGGTTGCGCGCCTTGCCCACATACAGCAGGTCCTGTTTCGCACCGTACATGCGGTACACGCCCGGTCGCCTGGGCAGTGAACCGACGAACTCCTTCGCATCAAACGTGGCCAAGCTCCACCGCCCGGCCCAGGACGGCGCGGAACATTTCCGGCGTCAGGCGGCGCGTTTGGGTGTTATAGCGGCTGCAGTGGTAGGAGTCGATGAAATGCCGCTCGCCGATCCGGTGCTCGGCGGCGTGGGCAAACTTGAAGCCGCTGCGCTTCTGGCCCAGTGCCATCAGCACCGCCTCGTGGGCTATCCGACCCAGCGCCAGGATGACCCGGATACTGGGCAGGGCCGCGATTTCGGCCGCCATGTAGCTGTTGCAGCGGCGGATCTCTGCCCCGTCGGGCTTGTTTTCCGGCGGCACACATTTCACGGCATTGGTGATGCGCACCCCTTTCAACGCCAGGCCGTCATCCGGATCCTTGCCATTGGGCTGGTTCGATAGCCCCAGGCCGAACAGCGTTTCGTAGAGCAGCACGCCCGCGTAATCACCGGTGAAAGGCCGGCCGGTGCGATTGGCGCCATGCAATCCAGGCGCCAGACCTGCAATCAGCAGCCAGGGCTTCGGATCGCCAAATGCCGGCACCGGCCGGCACACATGGTCCGGGAAGCGCAGCTTGGAGTCCCGCAGGAATTTCGCGAGCCGCGGGCAGGCGGTGCAGTGGCGGTCGTAGAGCTCAGTCATCCATGTGCCGGATGATGGCCTGCGCAAACCCCGAGCAGCTCATCAGCGTGGCGCCGGGCACCAGACGCTGCAGGTCCTCTTCGACATTGCGGCGCGCGGCGATCTCCCGCTTGCTCGCCCGCATGGCCTCGCGCAGCCGCGCCAGGTCATAGGTCAGCTCCTTGTGGGCGATGGTGCGGGCGACGCCCTTATCGATCAGGTCCGCAGCCTCGGTCCACTTCATGTACCGCAGCATCATTTCGGCCGACAGGATCAGCGAGCCCGGATTCACACGGTCCTTGCCGGCAAATCCGGGAGCCGTGCCGTGGGTGGCCTCGAATACGGCCGGCCCATCGCCGATGTTGCCGCCGGGCGCGATGCCGATGCCGCCGACCTGCGCCGCAAGCGCATCGGAAATGTAATCGCCATTGAGGTTCAGGGTGGCAATCACGTCGTACTCTTCGGGCCGCATCAACGCCTGCTGCAGGAAATTGTCGGCGATCACGTCCTTGACCACGATCTGCGAGCCGCTGCGCGGGTTGCGGAATGTCAGCCAGGGGCCGGCGCCGATCGGGGTGGCGCCGAACTCCTCCCGGGCCAACTGGTATCCCCAGTTGCGGAAGGCGCCTTCCGTGTACTTCATGATATTGCCCTTGTGCACCAGCGTGACCGAGACCCGGTCATCGTCGATGGCGTACTGGAGGGCCTTGCGCACCAGGCGCTGGCTGCCTTCCTTGGACACCGGCTTGATGCCGATGCCGGAGCTGGCCGGGAAGCGGATCTCCCGCACGTTCAGCTGGGTCTGCAGGTACTCGATGAGCTGGTGGACTTCCGGAGTGCCGGCCGCCCATTCGATGCCCGCATAGATGTCCTCGGTGTTCTCGCGGAAGATCACCATGTCGGTGAGACTGGCGTCCGCCATGGGGCTGACCACCCCGGGAAAATAGCGGATCGGGCGCACGCAGGCGTACAGGTCGAGGGTCTGCCGGATCGCCACGTTGAGCGAGCGGATCCCATCACCTACCGGGGTCTCCAGCGGCCCCTTGATGGACACGACGAAATCGCGCAGCGCCTGCAGGGTTTCATCGGGCAGCCAGCTGCCGTAGAGCCGGTTGGCCTTGGCGCCGGCATAGATTTCCATCCAGTGGATGCGGCGCTTGCCGCCATAGGCCTTGGCGACCGCCGCCTCCACCACCTTGAGCATCGCCGGGGTGACATCTATCCCGATGCCATCGCCCTCGACGAAGGCAATGATGGGCTCATCGGGCACATTGATCGAACCGTCCGGATTGATCCGGATCTTCGCGCCCTCGCTCGGCACCACGATGTGGTCGTATCGCATCCTGCTAGGTTTCAGCGCTGACGACTGTTGTGGCTGCGCTCCGCGATCAGCAAGGCCAGCTCCAGAGCCTGCTCCTGGTTCAGGCGCGGATCAACCGTCGAGCGATAGGCGCGCTGCAGGTCCGCGTCGGTCAGGCCGCGCGCCCCACCGGTGCACTCGGTCACATCCTCACCGGTCAGCTCGATATGCACGCCGCCCAGGTAGGAACCCATTTCCCCGTGAATGCGGAAGGCCAGATCGATTTCCTTGAGGATGTTCTCGAAGCGGCGCGTCTTCAGTCCCCCGGTGCTGGTCTCGGTGTTGCCGTGCATGGGATCACACACCCACAGCACGCTCTGGCCGGTCTCGCGCACCGCCCTGATCAGGCGCGGCAGGGATTTCTCGATGTCCTTGGCGCCGAAGCGATGGATGAAGGTCAGCCGGCCGGGCTGATTCTGCGGGTTCAGGGTCGTCACCAGGCCCTGCGCCCAGGCATCGTCCATGCCGCTGCTCACCTTCACCGCCACGGGGTTGGAGATGCCGCGGAAGTATTCCACATGCGCGCCGTCCAGCTGCGCGGTGCGCATGCCGATCCAGGGGTAGTGCGTCGAGAGGTTGTACCAGCGCTGCTGACGCGGAATGAAGCGCGTCTGTGCCTGCTCGTACAGCAGGTGCAGGCCCTCGTGGCTGCAGTAGAAGCTCGGCTGAGCCGCCTCGTGGATGGGACGACCGCTGATGCCCTCGAAGAAATCCAGGGAGTCGGCGATGGAGTTGGCGATGCGCTGATAGGCGTCCTTCAACGGGCTGTGGTTGAGGAAGCCCAGATCCCAGTATTCAGGATGGTGCAGATCGGCAAAACCGCCATCGATGAGCGCGCGCACGAAATTCAGGGTCAGGGCCGCGCGTTCATAGCCGCGCAGCAGCAGCTGCGGATCCGGCGCGCGCGCCGCGGGGGTGAACTCCGGGCGGTTGACCAGATCGCCGCGATAGCTGGGCAGGGTCACACCGTCCCTGGTCTCCATGTCGGCCGAACGGGGCTTCGCGTACTGGCCGGCCATGCGGCCGACCTGGATCACCGGCTTCTTCAGGCCATGCAGCAGCACCAGGCTCATCTGCAGCAGGATCTTGAGCTTCCGGGCGATCTGATCGGACTCGCAGTCCTCGAAGGTCTCCGCGCAATCGCCCCCCTGGAGCAGGAAAGCCTCGCCGCGCTGCGCGGCCGCCAGCCGCTCGCGGGCCGCATCCACTTCCCAGGACACCACGATGGGCGGCAGGCGCGACAGCTGCGCCACCACCTTCTCGAGGGCGGCCGTATCATCGTAGCGGGGCTGCTGTTGCGCGGCCTTGGTGTGCCAGCTTGTGGGGTTCCAGGAAGTCATAACCGGCGAGCGCATAGGGAAATTCCGATACACACCCCGACGATGCGCCGGGGACATGAAAAACCAGCATAAATCGTAACACGAAAGTCATTCCGGTCCATGCTTGGAGAATCTGGGGCCGCGTCCTTGAGGAGGCAAGTCCATGCACAAAGTATTGGTTCTCGGCGCCGGCAAGATCGGCGCCCTGATCTCAGGTCTGCTGTCCGAGTCCGGCTCGTGGGAGGTTCAACTGGCCGACCAGGACCCGGCGGCGGCCGAAGGAGTGGTCGCGGCCCATGGCGGTCCGAACCTGCGCGCGCTCAGGCTCGACGCCACCGATGCGGCAGCCCTGCATGCCCGGCTCGGCGCCCATCCGGTGGATGCGGTGATCTCCAGCCTTCCCTACTACTGCAACACGACGGTCGCCATTGCGGCCAGACAGGCCAACTGCCACTACTTTGATCTCACCGAAGATGTCGAAGTCACGCGCAGCGTGCGGCGTACGGCCGAGGGTGCCCGCAGCGCCTTCGTACCCCAATGCGGCCTCGCGCCCGGGTTCATCAGCATCGCGGCCCACGAACTCATGACCCACTTCGATGAGGTCCGCTCGGTCAAGCTGCGGGTCGGCGCCCTGCCCCAGCACCCGAACAATGTGCTCAAGTACTCCCTGACCTGGTCCACGGAAGGCCTCATCAACGAATACGGCAATGCCTGCCAGGCCATCGTCGATGGACGCCTGGTCGAGGTCGCGCCGCTGCAGGGGCTGGAGGAGATCGAAATCGACGGCACCTTGTACGAGGCATTCAATACTTCCGGGGGACTTGGCTCCCTCGGCGAGATTGACGGCTTAGGTATTGCCTCCATGAACTACAAGACCATCCGCTACCCCGGACATTGCGCCCAGATGCAGCTGCTGATGAATGACCTGAAGCTCAACCAGGATCGCAGCACGCTCAAGCGCATTCTCGAAAACGCCGTCCCGCAGACTCTGCAGGATGTGGTGATCGTCTATGCCGCCGTGACCGGCCGCCAGGACGGGGAACTGCGCGAAGAGAACTACGTCAACAAGATCTATCCGCAACTGATCGGCGGGCGCCTGTGGTCCGCGATCCAGGTCACCACCGCTGCGGGAATCTGCGCGGTGGCGGATATCGTGGTCACGCAGCCGCAGCACTATGCAGGATTCGTCGCCCAGGAGCGCTTCCGACTGCCGCAGATCCTGCAGAATCGCTTCGGCCGCTACTACTCCCAGGGTGACACCAAGCAAACTTCCGCCGACACCGTCGCATCCGGCAAGGCCGGTCGTCAGCGCCGCCTGGCCTCGGCGGGCCGGCCATGAATACCACCGAGATTGCACAGCTCCTGAAGCGCCTCGAGCTCGGTGCGCACAACGCCGGCGCATGGTCCGGCGCGCGCGGCTGGACCGCAGGCACTGCGACCGACCTCATCAGCGTCCGCAACCCCTCGAGCGGCGAACCGCTGGCGCAGGTGCGCGCGGCAAGCGCGCAAGATCTGGATCAGATTCTGGACAGCGCCGTGTCCGCCGCCGCGCAATGGCGTGCAGTGCCGGCCCCGCGCCGCGGCGAGCTGCTGCGGGTCCTGGGGCAGGCCCTGCGCGGCCTCAAGCAGGACCTCGCTACGCTGATCAGTCTCGAGAACGGCAAGATCCTCGCCGAGAGCCTGGGCGAGGTGCAGGAGATGATCGACATCGCGGATTTCGCGGTGGGCCAGTCGCGCATGCTGTACGGCAATACCATGCATTCGGAGCGGCCCCAGCATCGCATGTACGAGCAGTGGCATCCCCTGGGCGTGGTCGGCGTGATCTCCGCCTTCAATTTTCCGGTGGCCGTGTGGGCCTGGAACGCCTTTCTGGCCGCCGTCTGCGGCAACGCGACGGTGTGGAAACCCTCACCGCGCACGCCCCTGGCGGCGCTGGCCGTGCAGCATCTTTGCAACCGCGTGCTGCAGGCGCATCAGGCGCCGCCGATCTTTCAGATATTCGTCGATGCCGGCGCGCAGCTGGCCGCTTCGCTGGTGGAAGACCGGCGCGTGGCCCTGGTTTCCTTCACCGGATCCACCCCGGTCGGTCGCCAGGTGGCCGAGAAGGTCGCGCGTCGACTCGGCAGGAGCCTGCTGGAGCTGGGTGGCAACAACGCGGTGATCGTGGATGAGACCGCGGACCTGGATCTGGCCGTCCCGGCCATCGCCTTTGGCGCCGTCGGCACGGCCGGTCAGCGCTGCACGACGACGCGCCGGGTGCTGGTCCATGAGGCGCGCCGCGAGGAACTGGAACGGCGGCTCATCCATGCCTACCGGCAGGTGCGAATCGGGGACCCGCTGCAAGACGGCACGCTCATGGGGCCGCTGATCGACTCGGCCGCCGTCGCCGGTTACCGCGCGGCGATCGCCGAAGCCGTCGCCCTGGGAGGCGTGCTGCTGCACGGCGGACAGGTGCCGCCCGGTGCGGGAAATTTCGTCACGCCGGCGCTGATTCGCGCGCGCAATGAGTGGAGCATCGTGCAGACCGAAACCTTCGCGCCGATTCTGTACGTCATTCCCGTGGCGTCCTTGGCCGAGGCAATCGCCCTGCAGAATACTTCCGCCCATGGCCTGTCCTCCTCGCTTGTTCACCGATAGGCTGCAGCATGCCGAACTATTCCTGTCGGCCTCCGGCAGTGACTGTGGCATTGCCAACGTGAACATCGGCACCTCGGGCGCCGAAATCGGCGGCGCGTTCGGCGGCGAGAAGGACACGGGTGGCGGTCGCGAGTCCGGGTCCGATGCCTGGAAGGCCTACATGCGTCGCCAGACCAACACCATCAACTGGAGCCGCTCGCTGCCGCTGGCCCAGGGCATCAGGTTCGAGCTGCCGTAGCGGCACCGCGCTCGGCGCTGCTTGGCCTCCTGCCACAACGCCTCCCAATGCTCGAGCGTCAGTTCGGTGAGCACCAGCGCGCGCTCGCGCGCCAGGGCTTCCATGCGCGCAAACCGGCGTTCGAATTTGGAATTCGCGGCCCGCAGTGCGCCTTCCGCATCGGCGCCCACATGGCGCCCCCAGTTGGCGATCGCAAACAGCAGGTCGCCCATCTCCTCCACCAGGTGGGCCGGCGGCGCACCGGTATCCGGGTGATCCCGGACTTCCTGTGCCGCCTCGTCAAGTTCTGCGAGTTCCTCGCTGATCTTGGCGCGCACATCGCGCATGTCGGTCCAGTCAAATCCCACCCTGCCGGCACGCTTGCCCAATTTCTGGGCACGCGTCAGGGCCGGCAGCGCGCGCGGCACATCCGCCAGCACGCCGACCGGCGTGGCCGGATCCTGCTGCGCGGCGGCGCGCTCGCGGGCCTTCAGTTCCTCCCAGGCCACCAGGACTTCATCCGGCGTGTTGACTGCGGCCGCGGCGCCGAACACATGGGGATGGCGCCGGACCAGCTTGTCATGAATGCCGCGCGCAATGCCCTCGAAGTCGAACCAGCCGCGCTCCTGGGCGAGCTGCGCATAGAACACCACCTGGAAGAGCAGATCGCCCAGTTCATCACGCAGCTTCGGCGGTGACTCGCCGGACTGGATGGCATCGACGACCTCATAGGCCTCCTCCAGCGTATACGGCGCGATGGTCGCGAAGGTCTGCGCGCGATCCCAGGGACAGCCCTTTTGCGGATCGCGCAGCCTCCCCATCAATGCCAGCAGTTCCTTCATGGCGGCCAGATCGCCGCTGCCGCTTCGGGACATGCTCACTCCTTGCACAGCCGGTACAGGCTCATCAGCATACCGGCGGTGGCGCCCCAGATATTGCGTTCGCCGACGGGAATGTCATTCAGCTGCACCGCCGGCAGGTCCGGCACGTACTGGCGCATGCGGGGCCGGAAATTCGCCAGGGTCGAACAGGTAGTCCAGGGGAACTTCGAAAGTCTCCTGCACTTCACGCGCATCGGGCGCCAGCGTGAATCCGGGGCGGATGAACGCCACCACCGGCGTGACGCGAAATCCGGTACCGATGATATGGTCCGGCAGAAAGCCGATGACGGTGATGAAATCCGCATCAAGGCCGACCTCCTCGCGCGCTTCCCGCAGCGCGGCGGCAATGGGACTGCTGTCGGAAGATTCGAGCCGCCCGCCGGGGAAGCTGATCTGCCCGCCATGATGCTTGAGCGCACTCGAGCGCTGCGTAAACAGCACCGTGGGGGAAGGGTCGTGCAGGATGATGGGCATCAACACCGCGGCCGGCACCAGCGTCTCGGGGATAAAACTCTCGAAGGCGCGACTGGCCTCGGCGCTCAGGCCCGGCAGCACCCAGTCGGCGCGCTCGTGGCGCACGGTGCTGCCCCGCAGGCGCTCGGCAATCCGTCGCTGCCAGAACTGGGGATCCTCACCGGGCTGTGCAACCACCGCACTCAGCCGCCGCCGCTGGTGCCGCCCTTGATGCCGCCGCGGGTCAGCTCCAGGGGATCCAGCAGTTTGGCGAGCTGCGCGGCCGACAGATCGGTCATCTGCTGGGCGATCTCGCGGATCGGCTTGCCTTCGGCGTAGGCTTTCTTGGCAATCGCCGCGCCCTTTTCGTAGCCGATGATGGAATTGAGCGCCGTCACCAGGATGGGATTGCGCTCCAGGGCCTCCTGCAGCCGTGCTTCGTTCACCGTGAAGCCGGCCAGCGTCCGATCGGCCAGGGCCTGCAGCACGTTGCTCAGCAGCCGGATGCTTTCCAGCAGCTTGTAGGCGATCAAAGGCAGCATCACGTTCAACTGGAAGTTGCCGGACTGCCCGCCCACCGTGATGGCCGCATCGTTGCCGATGACTTCCGCGGCGACCATCGCCGCACTTTCCGGAATCACCGGATTGACCTTGCCCGGCATGATGCTGCTGCCCGGCTGCAGCGCCGGCAGCGCGATCTCGCCCAACCCCGCGAGCGGTCCGCTGTTCATCCAGCGCAGGTCATTGGCGATCTTCATGAGGCTCACGGCGATGACCTTCAGCTGACCCGACAGTTCCACGGCGGCATCCTGGCTGGAGAGGGACTCGAAGTAGTTGCGGCTGGGCACGAAGGCGATGCCGGTGATGGCCGCCAATTCCGCGCAGAACACGCTGCCGAACTGCGGATGGGCGTTGATGCCGGTGCCCACGGCGGTGCCCCCCTGGGCCAGCGCCAGCAGGCGCGGTTCCACCGCATGCAATCGCGCCTGGCCGTTTTCCAGTTGCACCCGCCAGCCGGAAAGTTCCTGGCCCAGGGTGACCGGCATCGCGTCCATCAGGTGGGTGCGTCCGGTCTTCACCACCGTGGCCAGCTCCTGCTCCCTGGCCCGCAGCACGGCGCAGACGTGCGCCAGCGCCGGTTGCAGCTGGGTCTTGGTGGCGAGCGCGGCGCCGACGTGGATGGCGGTCGGGATCACGTCATTGCTGCTCTGGCCCATGTTCACGTCATCGTTGGGGTGCACCGCCCGACCCAGCCGCGCCGAGGCCAGGTGCGCGATCACCTCGTTGGCATTCATGTTGGTGCTGGTGCCGGAACCGGTCTGGAAAATGTCGAGCGGAAAATGGGCATCGTGGCGCCCTTCGGCCACTTCCGCCGCGCAGGCCGCGATCGCCTGCGCCACCTTCGCGTCCAGCAGTCCCAGCTTGGCATTGGCCAGCGCCGCGGCCTGCTTGATCACCCCCAGCGCGCGGATGAAGGCGCGCGGCAGCGGCCGGCCGCTGATGGGAAAATTCTGCACGGCGCGCTGCGTCTGCGCGCCCCAGAGTGCACCCGCGGGCACCTGCAACTCGCCCATGCTGTCCCGTTCTGTTCGAAAAGAAGCTGTCATCAAAAGCACTCCGGCACGGTATCATTGCAAATCCTAACATCCTGAATTGCCTATTGCCGGATTGCGCACGTATGTCTTCGACCGACACCGCCGCCCTCGATGCGTTATCGCCCCTTGATGGCCGCTATCGGCGCGCCACCGAGCCGCTGCGGGAGCTGCTGTCCGAGGCAGGACTGATCCGCGAGCGCATCCGCATCGAGGCCAAGTGGCTGCTGCATTTGGCGGCAGCTGCGCCACAGCTGGCCGGGGCGCAACTCACTGCGGGCGTACGCGGCGCCGCGCAGGCGCTGGCCGAGCATCCGCCGCTGGAGGCGGCCGGCCTCGTCAAGGGCATCGAGGCGCGCACCAACCACGACGTGAAGGCGGTGGAGTACTACGTGCGCGAAGTGCTGCAGGCCGCGGGCGCCAGCGGCGCAAACCTCGAGCTGGTGCATTTCGGGTGCACCTCGGAGGACATCAACAACTTGAGCTACGCAAAGCTGCTGGCGGCGGCCCGCATCGTGATGCTCGGGGCCGCGGATGAACTCATCCGCACCCTGGCGACACTCGCCGCGCGCCACGCGCAGCTGCCGATGCTGGCCCGAACCCATGGCCAGGCCGCCAGCCCCACCACGCTGGGCAAGGAATTCGCCAATGTCGTGGCGCGGCTGGCGCGCGCGCAGCAGCGCTTCGCCAAGGTCGCGATACTGGGCAAGTGGAACGGCGCGGTGGGCAACTTCAACGCGCACTGCGCCGCGCTTCCGCAGCTGGCATGGCCTGAGGTCGCGCAGCAGTTCGTGGAATCCATGGGTCTGGTCAACAATCCCTTCACCACCCAGATCGAACCGCATGACTGGATCGGCGAGTACTGCGATGCCCTGGCCGCCATCAACGTCATCAGCATCGACCTGTGCCGGGACATCTGGGGATACGTGTCCTTGGGCTACCTGCGACAACGACCGGTCGCCGGCGAGGTGGGCTCCTCCACCATGCCGCACAAGATCAATCCGATCGATTTCGAGAACGCCGAAGGCAATCTCGGCCTGGCCAACGCCCTGCTGCGTCACTTCGCCGACAAGCTGCCCATTTCACGCTGGCAGCGCGATCTGACCGACTCCACGGTGCTGCGCAATGTCGGCGTGGCGCTGGGCCACACGCTGGTGGCGTGGCGCTCGACGCTGCGCGGGCTGGCCAAGATCGACGCCGATCCGGTGCGCATCGGCGCGGACGTCAACGGCGCCTGGGAAGTACTCGCAGAAGCGGTGCAGACGGTACTGCGCGCCCAGGGCGTGCCCGACGGCTACGAACTGCTCAAGGACTTCACCCGCGGGCGCACCATCGATGGGGCCAGCCTCGCAGCGCTGATCGAAAGCCTGCCGATTGCGGCTGCGGAAAAGGCCCGGCTGCTGCAGCTGAAACCACAGGATTATGTCGGATTGGCGGCAGATCTTGCGCGCAAGGTCCCATGAACTCGCATTATTGAGTGATCCGCGCCACGAATCCGGCGCAACGCCGCAGGCGTACCCGGTCAAAGCGTGATCGGGTCGACAATCCACCCGGTGCCGCCTTTCTAAGATCGCCACAGCCTGCAGATAAGCAGGCGCGCATGGGCGGTCCAACGTGGAATCTTACGGGGAAGGTGCGGATACGGGAGTGCTGGCGCCGCTCGCGCATGCCCGTTTTACCCCGGAGAAGTCCGCAGGCGTCGTGAGCCTGGCCACGCCCCAGCGCAGTGTCGAACCCATGTCGGTCATCACCAGCATCGCCGAAGCGCGCATTGCGGTGGACACCGCCGCGGCCTCCGCCAGCCGGATGCTGTCCATCTATACCCAGGATCTGGAGCCCGAGGTCTACGACCAGACTCCGTTCCTGGAGATCATCAAGAGTTTCGTGCTGGCGCGCAGCTTCGCCAAGGTGCGCGTGCTGCTGGTGGACCCCGCGCGGGTAATGACCGATACCAACCGCTTCATCGCCATGGGGCGGAGGCTTTCCAGCTACATCGACATCCGCTACGTCGCCAGCCACATGCCGCAGCAACGCTCCTGCGCCTACCTAATCGCCGACGAACGGGCGATCGTCTACCGCCTGCGCGCGGACACCTGGGACGGCATCGCCGACTTCAACAATCCGGCCGTCGCCCGCCTGCATCTGGCCGAGTTTGACACGGTCTGGAACGCCAGCGCGCCCGAGCGCGCCCTGCGCGTCGCCCGCCACAGCTGATCAAGCCCGATCGGCGCCCGCGGCGGGTTGGCTATAATGCCCCGCCATGCCACTGCCACCGGATGTCACCGTCGCCGCCCTTGCCGAAAGACAGGGTCGCTTCCTGCTGGTCGAGGAGCGCATCGCCCGACGTCTGGTGTTCAATCAGCCCGCCGGGCACGTCGAGCGGGGTGAAACCCTGCTGCAGGCCGTGGCGCGCGAGGCGCGCGAGGAAACCGCCTGGCGCTTCACCGGCGAGGCCTTCCTGGGCGCCTACCAGTGGCGCCATCCGGGCACCGGGCGCGCAACCCTGCGCTTCGCATTCATCGGCAGCGTCAGCGACCACGATGCCATGCAGCCGCTGGATCGCGGCATCCTGCGCACCCACTGGCTGACGCGCGGCCAGTTGCTGGAACGGGAGGCGCGCCTGCGCAGCCCGCTGGTGCTGCGCTGTATCGATGACTACCTGGCCGGCCAGCGCCGCTCGCTGGAGGGCATCGGGCAGCTGGACATGCAAGGGGCGCTCGGCATTCCCGCGGTGCAGATCGCATGATCATCGTAGGGCTGTCGGGCGGGGTGGATTCGGCGGTCGCGGCGCTGCTGCTGGTGGAGCGCGGCTTCGAGGTCCAGGGGCTTTTCATGAGCAACTGGGACGAGGCCGACGCCTACTGCACCCAGGCCGAGGATTTCGCCGACGCGCGCGCGGTGGCGCGGGTACTCGACATACCGCTGCATCGGGTGAGCTTCGCCGCCCAGTACCGGGCGCGCGTGTTCGAGAATTTCCTGGCGGAACTGAAAGCCGGGCGTACCCCGAATCCGGATGTGCTGTGCAACCGCGAGGTGAAGTTCGGCGTGGCCCTGGCGCATGCACGGCGCCTGGGCGCCAGCCACTTCGCCACCGGGCATTACGCCCGGCTGCGCGAGGCGGCCGCCGGCGTGCAGCTGCTCAAGGCCGTGGATGCCGAGAAGGACCAGACCTACTTCCTGCACGCGGTGCACCCCGCCGACCTGCGCCAGGCCCGCATGCCCGTGGGGGATCTCACCAAGCGGCAGGTGCGCGAGCGCGCCCGCACGGCGGGCCTGCCGGTGTTCGACAAGCCGGACAGCACCGGCATCTGCTTCATCG
This sequence comes from uncultured Pseudomonadota bacterium, assembly GCA_963726995.1. GTDB lineage: Bacteria > Pseudomonadota > Gammaproteobacteria > Steroidobacterales > Steroidobacteraceae > DAIDKA01. The sequence goes on along the minus strand of CAVSEP010000004.1, from coordinate 247,118 downwards.
GCGAGCGCCCGTTCCGCGAGTTCCTGCGCCAGCATCTGGCGGAAACACCCGGACCGATCGAGTCTGCGGACGGCGAACAACTGGGCACTCACTGCGGGCTGGCCTTCTATACCTTGGGCCAGCGTGACGGTCTGCGGATCGGCGGACGCCGCGACAGCGAGGCTGAGCCCTGGTATGTCGCCGCCAAGGACGCCGCCCGCAATGTGCTGATCGCGGTGCAGGGCCATGACCATCCGCTGCTGTGCGCCCGCGAGCTGGCTTGCGAAAACCTGCACTGGCTCATCCCGCCGCCCACCGGTCCGCGCCGCTGCACGGTACGGGTGCGCCACCGCCAGGCAGACCGGCCCGCCTGGCTGCATCCCGGGGCGGACGGCACGGCACGGGTGATTTTCGATGAACCCCAGCGCGCCCTCACCCCGGGGCAGTTCGCCGTCGCCTATGACGGCGAACTATGCCTGGGAGGCGGCACCATCAGCGCCGTCAGTTCGCAGGTGCTATCGGGCGCCGCGTGACTTGAAGCGCGCGCGGCGTGCCAGCAGCAACTCGTAGAGGTTCTGTGCCGCCGGCGACAGCACCGCACCCTTGCGGGTGAGCAGGTTGAAGGTCCGCGAGACGGTAGGCGCGATGAGGTCGACCACCCGCAGACTCGGATAGGCCCCATCCTGCATGGCAAGGCGCGGCACCACCGCGATGCCGACGCCCTGCGCGACCAGCCCGACGGCCGTGGAACTGCGCTGCACTTCGTAGAAGATCGCCAGCGAGCGGTGTTCGACCCCCAGGGCCTGTTCCAGCAACGGCTCGTTGCTGCTGCTCGCGCCCGGAAAGATCAGCCGGTGGCCCTGCAGCTGCTGCCAGGAGACCCGCCGGTGCTGCGCCAGGGGATGATCGCGCCGGCAGACCAGCACGAAGCTGTCCTGCAGCAGCGGCGTGCTGTCCAGGTCCGCATGCCGCAGGCGCGCCACGTTGATGCCGAACTCAGCCTCGCGGCTCAACACCGCTTCGGCGACCGCCGAGGAGGAATGGTCGAGCAGCCGGATGCGATTGTTGGGGAAGTGCACGGCATATTCGCGCAGCACTTCCGGCAGATAGTGAACGCCCATGGTCGGCACGCACGCCAGCGTCACATCCCCGCGCGTGGCATTGCCGGTCTCGCGAATCTCATTCAGGGAAGCCGCCAGTTCGCCAAGCAGGCGCCGCGCCTGCGGCAGGAAGCCCTCGCCGGAGCGGGACAGGGCAACCGAACGGGTGGTGCGCTCGATCAGGCGCACTCCCAGGTGAGTCTCCAGACCCCGCAGCCGCCGGCTCAAGGCGCTTTGGGTGATGCTGAGCGCGGCGGCCGCCCGGTTGAAGGACCCGCTCTCCGCAATGGCGACGAACGCCTGCACGCCGAGGGTGTCGATTTTCATGCAGAACATGCATCAATAACGCAGTTAAAGTCATTTTACTCCACACCGGCGTTGCCGCAAGATACGCCGCACATGGCAAGCCGGAGAGATTCATGACTGACAGCTTCAAGTCGCGCAGCACCCTGAGCGTCGGTGACCGCGCCTACGAAATCTTCAACCTCCAGGCACTGCCGCAGGACAAGCTGGCGCGCCTGCCCTACTCGCTGAAGATCCTGCTGGAGAACCTGCTGCGCTTCGAGGATGGCATCAACGTCACGCGCCAGGACATCGAGGCGATCCTCAACTGGGACCCCAAGGCCACCCCGGCCCATGAGATCGCCTTCACCCCCGCGCGGGTCATCCTGCAGGATTTCACCGGCGTGCCCTGCGTCGTGGATCTGGCCGCGATGCGCGAGGCGGTGGTGAAGCTGGGCGGCGTGGCCGAGAGCGTCAATCCCCTGGCCCCGGTGGAGCTGGTCATCGATCACTCCGTGCAGGTGGACGAGTACGGCACCAAGCAGGCCCTCGCGGACAACAACCGGATCGAGTTTGAGCGCAACGGCGAGCGCTACTCCTTCCTGCGCTGGGGCCAGACGGCCTTCGACAACTTCAAGGTCGTCCCTCCCAACACCGGCATCGTGCACCAGGTGAATCTCGAACACCTGGGACGCGTGGTGTTCGACCGCCCCGTCGGACAGGCCCATCAGGCCTATCCGGACACGCTGGTCGGCACCGATTCGCACACCACCATGATCAATGGACTGGGCGTGCTGGGCTGGGGCGTGGGCGGCATCGAGGCGGAGGCGGCCATGCTGGGCCAGCCCATCACCATGCTGATTCCGCAGGTCATCGGCGTGAAGCTCACCGGCAGTCTGCCGGCGGGCGCCACCGCCACGGATCTGGTGCTGACCCTCACGGAAATGCTGCGCAAGAAAGGCGTGGTGGAGAAGTTTGTCGAGTATTTCGGCGACGGGCTCGCCAATCTGCCGCTGGCCGATCGCGCCACCATCGCCAACATGGCCCCCGAGTACGGCAGCACCTGCGGCATCTTCCCGATCGATGAGGAGACCATCCGCTATCTGGAACTGACGGGTCGGCCGAAGGAACAGGTGGCCCTGGTCGCCGCCTACGCCAAGGCGCAGGGCCTGTGGCGGCTGAACGGCGCCGCGGCCGCCCAGTACACCGACGTGCTGGAACTGGACCTGTCGAGCGTCGAGCCGAGCCTCGCGGGGCCGAAACGGCCGCAGGACCGGGTGGCGCTGAAGAACGCCAAGAGCGTGTATCGCAAGAGTCTGGTGGCGATGGCCGAGGAGCGCGGCAAGCGCAATCCGACCGCGACCGGCAGCGCGCCCCTCACCACCGGCGGCAAGTCCGTTGAATTGCGGGACGGCGCCGTGCTGATCGCCGCCATCACCAGCTGCACGAATACCTCCAACCCCTACGTGATGCTGGGCGCGGGGCTGCTGGCCCGCAATGCCCACAAGCTGGGACTGACCGCGAAACCCTGGGTGAAGACCTCCCTCGCCCCGGGCTCGCGCGTGGTCACCGACTATTACCGCAAGGCGGGCCTGCTGGAGGAGCTGGCGGCGGTGGGCTTCGATCTGGTGGGCTACGGCTGCACCACCTGCATCGGCAACTCAGGTCCCCTGCGGCCGGAGATCTCGGCCGCCGCGAAGGCAGGCGATGTCATCGCCTGTTCGGTGCTCTCGGGCAACCGCAATTTCGAGGGCCGCGTGCATGCCGAAGTGCGCATGAACTTCCTGGCCTCCCCGCCGCTGGTCGTGGCCTACGCCATCGCCGGCACCCTGGACCTGGACCTGGTCACCGAGCCACTGGGAGTCGGCAGCAACGGCCAGCCGGTATTCCTCAAGGACATCTGGCCCAGTGCGAAGGAAGTCCAGGAGACGGTGCTGCGCGCCATCGACTCGAAGATGTTCCGCGACGGCTACGCCACAGTGTTCAAGGGCGATGAGAACTGGTCGAGCATCAAGATCCCGCAGGGCAATGTGTATGCCTGGGACAAGGCCTCGACCTACGTCAAGAATCCGCCCTACTTCGACGGCATGACCATGACCCCCGCCAAGGTGGGCGATGTGCATGGCGCCCGGGCGCTGGCCGTACTGGGCGACTCGGTCACCACCGACCACATCTCACCGGCCGGCAATATCTCCAAGACCAGCCCGGCGGCCCGCTACCTCATCGAGCAGGGCGTGCAGCCGGTCGACTTCAACTCCTACGGCGCGCGCCGCGGCAATCACGAGGTGATGATGCGCGGCACCTTCGCCAACATCCGCCTGCGCAATCTGCTGGCGCCCGGCACCGAGGGCGGCGTCACGGTGCACGTGCCCAGCGGCGAGCCGCATGTCGATCTACGACGCCGCCATGCGCTACAAGGCCGAGGGCACGCCGCTGGTGATCCTCGCCGGCCGCGAATACGGCACCGGCTCCTCGCGCGACTGGGCCGCCAAGGGCACGATGCTGCTGGGCGCGAAAGCGGTGATCGCCGAGAGTTTCGAGCGCATCCATCGCTCCAATCTCATCGGCATGGGAGTGCTGCCGCTGCAGTTCCTGCCCGGTCAGAACGCCCAGAGTCTGGGTCTTACCGGCAAGGAGAGCTTTCGATCTGACGGGCTCACCCAGCCGGGGGCCAAGACCGTGAACGTGACCGCCACGCCGCCCGGCGGCGGCACGCCGCTGCGCTTCGAGGTGCGGCTGCGCATCGATACGCCCAAGGAGCACGAGTACTTCCAGCACGGCGGCATCCTGCAGTACGTGCTGCGGCAGCTGGCCACCGCGCGCGCGGCCTGATCCGAAGAACGGGCCGCACCGAAAAGCGATGCGGCTCGTCGTCTTCGATCTCGACGGCACGATCACGTACCGCGACACGCTGTTCCCGTATGTGAGCGGCTTCCTGGCGCGCGCCGGCCGCAGCCGCCTGCGCATGCTGGGCGTCGCCCCGACGCTGGCCGCGTTCGCCGTGGGCGCCGCCGACCATGGCGCCGTGAAGTCGAGCTTCATCCGCCACACCCTGGGTGGGGCGAGCCGTGCCCAGCTCAGCGCCTGGACCGATGAATTCGTTGCCCTGACCTTGCAGCCGTGGCAGCAGTCCCGGCGCGCTGGACATGGTCAAGGCGCATCGTGAAGCCGGTGACCATCTGGTGCTCATGAGCGCCAGCACCGATCTGTACGTGCCGCAGATCGGCGCGGCTCTGGGTTTCGATGAGGTCATCTGCACCGGCGTCGCCTTCGATGCGGCGGGGACGCTGCAGGGGACGCTCACGACGCCCAATCGCCGCGGATCCGAGAAGGCACGGTGCTTCGAGCAATTGCGGCAGCGGCATCCGGGACTTGAGACTGTGGCTTACGGCAATGCCGGCACGGACCTCGCGCATCTGCTGCTGGCGGATCAGCCGCGGCTGGTGAACGCCTCGCGTGCGACCCTGCGCCAGGCCCGGGCCTTGGGTGTTGCGCCCTTCGCCAACTGGAACGCCGCGCGCTAGCGTCCCGCACCGCCCGTCACATCGAGGTGCGCACCTGCCACAGCTCGGGGAAGAACCTCAGCTCCAGCGCCTTGGCCAGGTATGGCACGCCGCTGGTGCCGCCGGTGCCGTGCTTCATGCCGATGATGCGTTCGACCGCCTTCAGATGATGGAAGCGCCAGATCTGGAACTGGTGGTCGAGATTGATGAGCCGCTCGGCCAGTTCGTACAGGTCCCACTCCTTTTCCGAATTGTGGTACACGCCCAGCCACGCGCCCGCCACCTGCTTGCTGGACTGGTACGGCTCGCTGAAGTCGCGCGACAGGTGATCCTCCGGAATGCCGTAGCCGCGGCGACTGAGCAGCCGCAGCACCTCGTCGTACAAGGACGGCGCCGCCAGCACCTGCTGCAGTTTCGCGAAGCTCACCGGATCCTTGCGGTGTACATTGATGATTTCGGCGTTCTTGTTGCCGATGGTGAACTCCAGCACCCGGTACTGCACGGACTGGAATCCGGACGAGCGTCCCAGCACGTTGCGGAAGGCCGAGTAGTCCGCCGGCGTCATGGTGCTGAGCACGTCCCAGATTGCGGTCAGCTGCGTCTGCACGCGTGCGATGCGCTCCAGCATGCGGAAAGTGGGCCCCAGGTTGTCCCGCCGCACGCAATCCAGCACTGCTTCGAGCTCGTGCAGGAACAGCCGCATCCAAAGCTCCGAATTCTGATGGACGATGATGAACATCATCTCGTCATGTTCGTAGGACAGCGGCCGTTGCGCGGTCAGGATCTGCTCAAGGCGCAGGTAGTCGCCGTAGCTGAGCGAGGAGCCCAGGTCCCAGTGGACCGGCTCATCGGAGAGGTCGACGCGCTCGGACTTGTCGTAGGGTCGCTGGGTCATGGCAACCATGATGGTACACGCCGCCAGCCATCGAGCAATTGCCGATCGAGTTTGCGGTATTCCGGGCAGCAGCGGGCCACGCACTGCCAGAAGGCGCGGGAATGGTTCATGTGTCGGGTATGGGACAACTCGTGGATCAGCAGGTAGCGCAGCACTTCGGGGGGCTGGAAAAGGATGCAGCAGTTCAGGCTGATGGTGCCCCTAACCGAGCAGCTGCCCCAGCGGGTGCGCTGCCGGCGAATGCTCAGGCGCCCATAGGTGAAACCGAACTCCCGGGCGCACTCGGCCAGGTGATCCCCCAGCACCACCCGCGCCCGCACGACCAGCCAGCGCCGCAAAGCATCCTTGAGACGCTGCGGCGGGCCGCCATCCCCTGAAACGACCAGCAGCGCATCGCCCGACTCGCGGAGGCGCAAGGGGCCCGCGCCCCCGGCCAGGTGGACCCGCCAGGACTCGTACACCCCGGGCAGCGCGATCTGCTGCGGCGGAAACGGGTCTTCGGGCGGTTTCTGGCGCAGCGCGGCGGCCCGGCGGGTTTCGATCCAGTCGCGATGTTCGGTGAGGAAGGCGCTGACGGTCGCCCGGGAGGTCCGGGGCGGCACCACCACCTCGACCCGCCCGGTGCGGTGCACGCGCACGGCCAGGCGCCGCGCCCGCCGGCTCTCGCGCACCACCCAGGAATGCGTATCAGTGTCGGACCAAAGAAAAAGCTGGTTCAATTCACCTCATGATAATCGACTCACTGCTCCAGGTGGACAACCTGGTGATGCATTACGGCAGCACGGTCGCCGTCGACGGACTGTCCTTCAGCGTGCGCGAAGGCAGCTGCTTCGGCCTGCTCGGACCCAATGGCGCCGGCAAGACCACCACCATCGAGATCATGGAGGGAATCCTGGCGCCCACGGCGGGCTGCGTGCGCTATCGGGGCGCCCCGCTGGGCGAACGTTTCCGTGCCGAGGCCGGCATCCTGTTCCAGAAGACCGCCCTGCAGGACTTCCTGTCGGTACGCCAGACGCTGGAACTGTTTCGCGGCCTGTATGACCACGGCCTGAGCGTGGAGGAAGTCATCCGCCTGTGCGCGCTGGAGAAACTGCTCAAGCGCGACAACAAGAAGCTCTCCGGCGGCCAGCTGCAGCGCCTGCTGCTGGGGGTGGCGCTGGTCAATGATCCGGCCATCCTGTTCCTGGATGAGCCCACCACCGGACTCGACCCGCAGGCCCGTCGGCGCTTCTGGGAACTGGTGCAGTCCATCAAGGCGCAGCGCAAGACCATCATCCTGACCACCCATTACATGGAGGAGGCGCAGTTGCTGTGCGATGAGATCGTGATCGTGGACCACGGCAGGATCATCGCGCAGGGAGCCCCGCATGCCCTGCTGCACCAGCATTTCAAGGCGGTGCTGCTGGAGCTGCCCACGCAGGACTGGACGGCGGCCGGGCGCGCCCTGGGCCTGACTTTCTTCGAGGCCGCCGGCCGCGTGGAGCTCACCACCAATGACCTGGAGGGGACGCTTGCGGACGCTGATGCAGGCGGGGGTGTCGCTGGCGCACCTGCGCATCCGCCCCCCCAATCTCGAAGACCTGTTCCTGGAGTTGACCGGCAAGGATCTGCGCGCATGAACCTGATGACGACCGTACGCCGCAGCGCCAAACGCCTGTTCGCCGTGTGGCACGCGCGCAATCTCGAGTTCCTGCGTGACCGCACCTCGCTGATATTCACCTTAGGGTTTGCCGATCGCCACGGTGGTCGCCATGGCGCTGATCTTCGGCGGCCCGCCGCGACCCCTGTTCAAGGTGGGGGTTCTGGGCACCCCGCCCGCCGCGGCCAGCTACCCCTTCCTCAACGAACGCTACTTCCAATTCGTGCCCGAGGCCCAGGAAGGCCCCGCCACGCACCTGGTCGCGCGCAACGATCTGGACCTGCTGCTGGATCTGCGTCAGCGTCCGGTTCGCTATTGGGCGATCGTGGATTCCCCCAAGGGCTACATGGCCGAAAAACTGCTGCTGCAGGCCGATCCGCAGGCGCTGCGCCAGCACGTGACCGGCGCCGCCACCCGCTACATCGACTGGCTGTTTCCGGGCGTGCTGGGCATGAACATGATGTTCACCTGCCTGATGGGCGCCGGCTACGTGGTGGTGCGCTACCGCAAGAATGGTTTCCTGAAACGGCTGTCGGCCACGCCGGTGTCGGCCTTCGAGTTCCTGAGTGCGCAGGTCTTGAGCCGCCTGGGGCTGGCGCTCGCCGTGACGCTGATCCTGTACGTCGGTGTGGGCACGGTCATCCATTTCCACAATGCCGGCAGTACCGCCCTGCTGTTCCTGGTGGCCGCTGCTGGGTTCCTTGAGCCTGATCGCCTTCGGCCTGATCATCGCCGCGCGCTTCGCCAGCGAAGAGGTGGTCAACGGCATGCTGAACCTGCTGATGTGGCCGATGATGCTGCTCTCGGGGGTGTGGTTCTCGCTGGAGGGCTCGCCGCGCTGGATGCAGCTGGTGGCGCAGCTGTTTCCCCTGACCCACATGCTGCAGGCGGCCCGCGCGATCACGCTGGATGGCGCGGGACTGGCGAGCATCGGCGCGGATCTGCTCTATCTGGCCGGCACCACGCTGGTGTTCCTGGGCGTGGGCGCGTTCTCGTTCCGCTGGAGACCGGAATGACGCCGGCAGCGGACCGTCACGCCTTTTACAGCGACAACACGGCGAGCGTCGCGCCCGAACTTCTGGCCGCGATTGCCGCGGCCAACGAGGGTCCGCAGAAGGCCTACGGGGATGATCCCTGGACCGTGCAGCTGGATGGCGCCTTCAGCGAGTTCTTTGCGGCCAGGGTGCGCGCCTTCGTGGTGAGCACCGGCACCGCGGCCAATGCCCTGAGCCTCGCCACCCTGGCGCCGCCCTACGGCAATGTGTACGCCCACTGCGGCGCGCACGTCGTGGAGGATGAGTGCGGCGCGGTGGAGTTCTTTTCGGCCGGCGCCCGCCTGACGCTGGTGCCCGGCGAGCACGGTCGCATGGATCCGCAGGCGCTGGAGCAGGCCATCACCGCGCATCCGGCCAATGTGCACACCGTGCAGCCGGCGGCGGTCACGCTCACCCAGGCCACGGAACTGGGCACCACCTACCGACCCGAGGCGCTGCGCACCCTCACCGGCGTGGCGCATCGGCACGGCCTGCGCGTCCACATGGACGGCGCGCGCCTCGCCAATGCCGTGGAGTTCCTGAATTGCCACCCATCTGATGTGACCTGGCGCGCGGGCGTCGATGTCCTGTCCTTCGGGGCCACCAAGAACGGCGCCCTGGCCGCCGAGGCGGTAGTGTTCTTTGACACCGCACTGGTGCGGGACTTCGAGCTGCGTCGCAAGCGCGCCGGCCACCTGTTGTCCAAATCCCGTTACGCGGCGGCGCAATTGCTGGCCTGTGTGCGCACCGGCCTGTGGGCAAGCCACGCCGCGCGTGCCAATCAGCTCGCCCGGCGGATTGCGGCCGCCGCCGGCGCCCGCCTGGCGCACCCCGTGGAAGCCAATGAACTGTTCTTGAACCTCGGCACCACCGGCAAGGCGGCGCTGCGAATGCAGGGTTTCGGATTTTACGACTGGGGGGCCACCGCGGGTCCCGAGGCGCGCTTCGTCGTCTCCTGGGATCAGACCCAGGCCAGTGTCGATGCCCTGTGCGCCGCCCTTACTGCTCTTCCAGCGGCGTGAATATCCGCCAGGCCTGAGTGGGATGGAAGATCGCCCAGGGTATGGCCTGCAGCTGGTTGCCGGGCGCAACCGGCACCCTGGTCACGCGCGCACCTTTCACTCTCACTTCGGTGGCTGAATCGGCGCTGACTTCCTCCGGCGCGAGGATGTACCGCAGGTCAGAGCTCGAGTAGATGTGATTCAGCGGTGGGGCATGCAAATCCAGCGACTTGCGCGCGGCGGCACTGCCCTTGCGGACGCCATGGCTGGCGGCGCGCGCCGCGGGCGCCGAGGATGAGGGGACGCCCGATCCGGCGGTCTGCGCCGGCGCCGCAGCTGAGGCCGCGGCCAGCAGCACGGCCAGCGCGGCCCCGGCGCTGGTGCCAAGGAAGGTGTGGATTTTGGGCATCGGGCTCTCCTAAGAAATCAATCGGCCGCATTGCGATCCGGCCAGGGGGCAAAGGGAAATGGCGGCTTTTCCGTAAGAAACATAAGAAAATCCGCAAGTTGTGAAATATATCTCGAAATACCTTCGCTGAACCTCAGCAGCTCCGGGTGCGGCTGCCCGGCCAGCAGCGTGAGGATCAGCTGCGCGACCACGGTGACGGCGAGAATCCAGGTCAGTATCCAGAATGCGATCGCAAAAGCGATCATGTAGAGCACGCGCACCGCAATCGGCAGGCGACCGTCCAAGAGGCTACCCCTTCAGAATGTGGTCCAGCAGGCGATGCGCGGATTTGTATTCCGGCATCAGGAGCAAAGCGTGCTCCAGCGCCGCGCGCGCCGCAATAGCATCGCCGCGATCCAGGTAGACCTGCGCCAGTCCCTGCCAGGCCTCGGCGGCGCCCCAGCCGGGAATCCGGTCCAGGCCCTGGCGCTCCAGCTCGAAGGCGTCCACGGCGCTCTGAAAGGAGGCCAGCAGCTGCGCGCGCTCCTGCGTCGAGCGCGCGGCGAGGTACGCCAGCTGCGCGGCCAGCAGCCGCACGCGCGGATCCTGCGGCGCCAGCTGCGCGGCCTTCTGCATCTGCGCCCGGCTGCGCGATGCGGTGAACGGCACATCGAGCGCGCGCGCGCGGCTGCGCAACTCCATGCAGAATGATTGCAGCGCCAGCACCTCCGCATCTGTCGGACGGGCCGCCAGCACCTCGTCGGCGAAGCTGATGCAGCCGCTCGCCGCGCGGCCTACGGCGGCCGCGTCGACCGACTTGCCCGCCTGCAGCACCTGCGCCTCGCGCAACCGGGTCAACGTGAGATAGTAACCGCGCCGCGCATCGGAGTCGGGCAGCTCGGCGAGTCGATTGGCGAGGGCGCCCAGGTCACGCGCATCCTCGGTATACCAATCGTACTGGACCCGCGATTCGATATCGCGCCAGTCGGTCTGCGCACCCAGCGCGCAGACCGGCAGGCCCAGCCACAGCGCCACCCCGAGTCGCGATACCTGCTGCAGACGGAACATGGTCAGCATTGTGCCAGAATCAATCCATGACGCTCGTTACGCCGCAGCTGATCGATGTCGGCCTGAATCTGGGCCACGACAGCTTTACAGCCGACCGCGACGCGGTGCTGGAGCGGGCGCGTGCGGCCGGCGTCGTGCAGATGATCATCACCGGCGCCAGCGGCCAGGGGACTCGGGATGCCATCGCCCTGGCGCGCACCGATTCGGGGCGCCTGTTCGCCACCGCCGGCGTGCATCCGCACCACGCCACGGAGCTGGATGCCGAACTGCTGAGCGAACTGGAAACCCAGGCGCGTGCGCCCGAGGTCGTGGCCATCGGTGAGTGCGGCCTGGACTATTTTCGCGATTTTTCACCGCGCGAGGATCAGCGGCGCGCCTTTCATGCGCAATTGGAGCTGGCCGCAAGACTGGGCAAGCCGGTGTTCCTGCATGAACGCGATGCCCACGATGATTTCGTGGGCATCCTGCGCGAGCACCGCGCCGCGCTGGTGGGCGGCATCGCGCATTGTTTTACCGGCACGGGCGAGCAGCTGCGTCGCTATCTGCAGCTGGAGCTGGCCATCGGCATCACCGGCTGGATCTGCGACGAGCGCCGCGGCGCGCATCTGCTGCCGCTGATGCGGGAGATTCCCGCCGGCGCGCTGCAGCTGGAGACCGATGCGCCCTACCTGTTGCCGCGCGATCTGAAACCCCGCCCCGAGTCCCGCCGCAACGAACCCATGTACCTGCGCCACATCGCCGCCGTGGTGGCCCGCGCGCGGGGTGAGAGCCTCGAGGAGTTGAGCGCCACGGCCACCGCGGCCAGTCGGGCGTTGTTCAGGCTGCCGCCGGTGTGAGGCGTGCGTTCAGGCGCCGACGGGCCGGGCCTGGGCCATCAGACTGGGACTGACGGCCTGGCGCACCTTGGCCCACGGCTGATCGAACGGGTCGGGGCCGCCGGGTGTGCCGCCCTCGATCAGCGGGAAATCCCGCGGCAGGGAATCCAGCATCACCGTCCACTTCGGCAGTCCTTTGGGAAAGCGCGCCCGCCGGGTGAACACGATGCGCCCCTCAACCGGCATGTCCTCGCCGGCAATCGCCTTGACCGCCGCGATGCGGTCGTACAGCGCGCTTTGCGGATTCACGAAAGTGTAGCGATGTGGCCCGTCCATGACGGTCCATTCGTTCATCTGGTCGCCGCCGAAGACATTGCCGCGCACGTCGCGCAGGTCCAGCACCACCGCGCCGCGCGGCGTGCGCAGGACGAAATCGACATGGAAGGAACTGCCCATGCCATCGGGCACCAGCACATCGGCCAGGTGGTCCGAGCCCACGGCGGCCACCGCGGCGACCAGCGCGCGCCGGGCGCGGCGCTGCCGATACCAGCGCCACAACCACGACAGGGCCCAGCCGGCCACCGCCGCGCCGGCGACCAGCGCCCAGGTCAGCGGCGGCAGCTCGGTCAGCAGATCCATCAGGTCAACTCCCGACGCAGCGCGTCCAGGTCCGCATCGATCTGCCGCGACTTCGCGGGCAGTTCAGACAAGCGCTCGAGCGACTCGGGCACCGGCACCTTGCGGCCGATCAATGGCTCGACGATCTCGCGGAACTTGGCCGGATGCGCGGTGGCGGCGAGCACCCAGCGACCCGCCTGCCGCCGGCCGGCCGGAAGGCGCGCATACACCTCCGCCGCCGTGGCCGTGTGCGGGCACCAGATCTGCCCGTACTGCGCAAAGCCGGTACGGATGCGCTCGCGGATCTGCTCATCCGTTACGACATCGGCGCTGACGGCCTCGCGCAACTGCGCGATATCCGGATACAGCCACTGAAGCCGCTCGAGGTTGCTCGGATTGCCCACGTCCATGGCCGAGGCCAGCGTGGCGATGCTGGCGCGCGGCTCGAAGCTGCCCTTCTCCAGCAGGTCCGGAACCGTCCGGTTGACGTTGTGGGCCAGCACCAGTTTGTCGATGGGCAGACCTAAGCGTCGCGCCCACAGCCCGGCCACCGCGTTGCCCAGGTTGCCGGTCGGCACCACAAAGGATACCGGCTCGCCATGTGCGGACCAGCCCTGCAGACTCGCGGCTGCGTAGTACACCGCCTGCGGCAGCAGGCGTCCCAGGTTGATGCTGTTGGCCGATGACAGATCGAAGCGCTGGTTCAGCTGCGCATCCATGAAAGCGGCCTTCACCATGCGCTGGCAGTCATCGAACGTGCCGCGCACCGCGAAGCTGCGCACGTTCTCGCCCCAGCAGGTCAGCTGGTGTTCCTGGGTCGGGGACACCAGGCCCTTGGGAAACAGCACCGACACCTGCACGCCGGGCACTCGATGGAAGGCGGCGGCCACCGCCCCCCCGGTGTCCCCGGAAGTGGCGACCAGGATGTTCAGCGGCCGCTGCCCGGGTTTGCGCAGCCGCGACATGCAGGCGGCGAGAAAGCGCGCGCCGAAATCCTTGAACGCCGCGGTCGGACCGTGGAACAGCTCCAGCACGCCCAGTCGGCCCTGCTCCTCCAACGGCACCAGGGGGGCGGGGAAATTCAATGCCTGCGCGCAGATCGCCGGCAGCTGCTCGGCCAGCTCGCTGCCCTGCACCAGCGGCTCAAGCAGCAGCTGCCCGATGCGCGCCAGTCCCGTGGCCGTCAGATACTGCGCGGCCGGCAAGCCGATCTTCGCGCACAGCTGCGCCGGCTGCTGCACCGGCCACTGCAGCGGGACATACAGCCCGCCATCGGGCGCCAGTCCCTGCAGCAACGCCTGCGCAAAATCGCTGGACTCTGCGCCGGCAGGCAGATGGCTCGTGCGGCGCGTGCTCTGGAAGCGCATGGCTCAGGGCCCGATGACGCGCGCGCCCGGCGAATTGATCTCGATGATCCACTCATCGATCGGCACATTGTGGCGTCCAAACTCCACCCGCATGGCGGCGAGCACCGCCTGCGCCTGATGCTCCAGTGCCCAGGCGAACACCGTGGGACCTGCCCCGGAGATCGAGCATCCCAGGGCGCCAGTGGCCATGGCGGCGCGCCGCACGTCGGCAAAGCCGGGAATCAGCGTCTGGCGCTGCTTCTCGATGACCACATCCTCCAGCGAGGTGCGGATGAGTTCGATGTCATCGGTGTAGCAACCGGCGATGAAGCCGGCCAGGTGCGCGGTCTGCCAGACGAAGTCCGACATCGCCACGCTGCTGCGCAAAATGGAGCGGGCTTCCTTGGTGGACAGGAACAGATGCGGATGGACCATGACCGCGCGCACCGCGCTGGGCACCGGGATCTGTTTGACATGCGGATTGTCGATGCCCACGGTGAGCACCAGCCCGCCGAACAGCGAGGGGGCGATATTGTCGACATGCATGGAGCCGGAAGCCACGGCCTCCCCATGCATGGCGAACTTCAGCAACTCGAGCTTGCTGCAGGGTGTGGGCAGCAGGGCATTGGCGGCCACCACCGCGGCCACGGCCGATGCCGCCGAGCCGCCCAGCCCCGAACCCAGGGGGATGCCCTTCTCGATGCGCATCTCAAACCCGAAGGGCAGGTTCAGCGCCTCCTGCATGGCGAGCACGGCGCGCCCGGCGGTATTGCCTTCCGGATTGCGCGGCAGGTCGACGCTGACACCGGTAATGGCGGAAATGGTCACGCCGCGTTGCGGCGTGCGGGTGATGGAGACCTTGTCCCCTAAGGCATCCACGGCGAAGCCGAGAATATCGAAGCCAATGGCGACGTTGCCGGCCGAGGCCGGCGCATACGCCGTGGCGGAGGTCGGGACGTTCAAATATGCGCTCCGAGATAGGCGGACAGCCGCAGCAGATCGGCAAACACACCGCCGGCCGTCACCTCGGGACCTGCACCGGGACCCTGCACGATCAGAGCGTTGGTATTGTACCGGCCGGTGGCAAAGCGCACGACATTATCGGTCAGCGCCATGTTCGCGAAGGCATGGCTGCGATCCAGTTCCACCAGACCCACGGTCGCCTCACCCTTGGCGGTGATGCGTCCCACATAGCGCAGCACCTTGCCGCGGCTCTGCGCCCCCTTCAGGCGCTCCAGCATGCCGGCGTCGAACTTCGGCAGCCCGTTCATGAATTCCTCGATGGAAGCGCCCGACAGCCCGGGTGGGACCAGGCTCTCCACCTTCACGTCCGCCATTTCCAGCGCCAGTCCCATTTCGCGGCCGAGGATGATCAGCTTGCGCGCCACGTCCAGGCCCGACAGGTCATCCCGTGGATCAGGCTCGGTGTAACCGCGCTGCTTGGCGTCGCGCACGATGTCCGAGAAGGAGACGCTGCCGTCGTAGACGTTGAAGAGATAGGCCAGGGTGCCGGAGAAGATGCCCTCGATGCTTTCAATCTCATCGCCGGTCTCGCGCAGGTCCCGCAGGGTCTGGATCACCGGCAGCCCCGCCCCGACGGTGGCTTCATACAGGTAGTGAGCGCCGCTGTTGCGACCGGCCGCGCGCACCTGCCGGTAAAAAGCCAGCGGCGCGCTGTTGGCCTTCTTGTTGGGCGTGACCACGTGAATGCCGCTGGCCAGCCATTGCGGATAGTTGCGCGCCACCGCCTCACTGGCGGTGCAGTCGATCATCACGGTGTGCGGCAGGTGGTCCACGTTCAGGTGCTCGACGAACCGGCCCAGGTCCGCGCTCACCGACCCGCTGCGGAACTCTTCGCGCCAGTTGGCCAGGTTCACGCCCGAATCACTGAGCAGCATGCGCTCGGAGGCCATGATCCCGCGCACCCGCAGGTCGATCTGGAACTGCTCTCGCAGCCGGCTGCTCTGCGAGGCCAGCTGGTCCAGCAGCACCTGGCCGACGGTGCCGGGCCCGATCACGCCGATGGAGAGCGTGTGCGGCGACAGATAGAAGCTGGAATGCACCGCGCGCAGTGCGCGCGTCACATCCTTGGCGTCGATGACCACGGAGATGTTGCGTTCGCTGGCACCCTGGGCGATGGCGCGCACATTGACCGCCGATCCGCCCAGCGCATTGAACACCTTGGCCGAGACGCCGGGCATGCCCGCCATGCCATCGCCCACCACGGCGAGGATGGCAAGGCCAGAATCCACGTCCACGCGCTGGATCTGGCCCTCGGTGAGTTCACGATCGAATGCCGCGCGCACGACGCGGGCCGCGCGCTCAGCCTGGTCGGCCGGAATCGCGCAGCAGATCGAATGCTCGGAGCTGCCCTGGGAGATCAGGATCACCGAGATCCCCTCCTCACGCAGCGCGCCGAACAGGCGATGCGCGGTCCCCGGCACGCCGATCATGCCGGCACCCTCGACATTGACCAGCGCCACGCCCTCGATGCTGGTGATGCCCTTGACCGGCAGGGTCGACTCGGGTGCCGAGCAGATCAGCGAGCCGGGCTTCTCGGGTGCGAAGGTGTTGCGGATCCAGATGGGGATCCGTCGGCGCACCGCCGGAGCCATGGTCTGCGGATGGATGACCTTGGCGCCGAAATACGCCAGCTCCATCGCCTCATTGTACGAAAGCGAATCGATCACCTTGGCGTCCGGCACCCGGCGCGGATCCGCCGACAGCACGCCATCCACGTCGGTCCAGATCTGGATCTCCACGGCTCCGAGCAGCGCCCCGAAGATCGAGCCTGAGAAATCGCTGCCATTGCGGCCGAGGGTGGTCTGCAGGCCCTTGCGATTGGAGGCGATGAAGCCGGTGATGATCAGGGTGCCCTCGAAGTCCTTGTCCACCAGCTTGTCGATGTTCTGCTGCGACTCGGTCCATTGCACGGCCGGTCCCAGCGAGCCCCATTCCACGACGACGATGCGTCGCGCATCCACCCACACAGTCTTGCCGGCGCGCCGGGTGCGCGACTCGAAGTACTTGTGGAACAGACGGGTCGACCAGATCTCGCCGTAGCCGGCAATGAGGTCGCGGACGTTGTCGGCCGCCGAGCGCGTCAGCTGCACCGTGTGCAGGATGCCCTCGATGTCGTGGCAATCCCGGTCCATCGCCGACTGGTACAGCGCCGCAGCCTCCGGCGCCAGCAGCGCGCGGGCGATGGTCGCGTGCCGTTCACGCAGAGCCTGAACCTCGACCTGGTAGCGCTCGTCCTGCTGTTCGGCCAGCGCCACCAGTCGCAGCAGGGCATCGGTGACGCCGCGGCAGGCGGACAGTACGACGCCCAGGCGCCGCTGCGGCTGCGCCTCCAGAATATTAGCGACGCGTTCGAAGCAGGCGGCATCCGCGACGCTGGAACCGCCGAACTTGTGGACCACCCAGCCGTCGACCGACTGGGAATGGGGAGCGGAAAGGGTGCTTGAACTCATCTGATCATCTGCGGGGACGCACGCCAAAAAAGGCCGCGTGACTCTACTGACGCGCTTGAACCGGCGCAACTTGAAGCATAATTACTCCATGGAAGCCCTCATCGCACCACTATTGCCGCTCTATGAACGTGAGCGGGCCGCTGGCCGCGCCATGGCGCTGGCCGTCGTGGTGCACACCCAGGGCTCCACCTACCGCAAACCCGGTGCCCTGATGCTGGTCGGCGCCGACGGCGGCTACGCCGGGCTGCTGTCCGGCGGTTGCCTGGAATCGGATCTGCACGAACACGCCCTGGCGGTCATGCGCAGCGGCAAGGCCAAGCTCATCACCTATGACACCGGCGGCAGCGATGACCTGCTGTGGGGCCTGGGGGTGGGCTGCGAAGGCCTGATGCAGATCCTGCTGCTGCGGGTGGGCCCGGAGACTGGCTGGCAGCCGCTGCGGCTGTTCGTCGAGGCCCACCGGCGCCACCAACGGGTGGCTGCCGCCTTCGTGGTCGCCTCCCCCGACACCGCCCTACCCCCCGGCAGCGTACTGCTGGCCAATGCCCAGGACGGGGGAGCCGAGGCGCCCCTGCCTTTGCGGGACGCCGTGCAGACCCTGCTGGCCAGGGCGGTGGAAAGCCGGCGCCCTGCCGTTTTGGGCAGCCCCGCCGAAGCGCTGTGCATCCTGGCCGTGCCCGTGGCCCTGCCGCCGCGGCTGCTGCTGCTGGGAGCGGGCCCCGATGTACTGCCGCTGGTGGATTTCGCCGCGCGCATGGCCTGGCGCATCACGGTGTATGACCATCGACCCGCCTATGCGCAGGCCGACCGCTTCCCGCACGCCGAACAAGTACTGCTGGGCCGACCCGAAGCGCTGGCGCAGGCCGTGGCGCTGAACCAATATGACGCGGTGGTCGTCATGAGCCATCACCTGCCCTCGGATCTCGCCTACCTGCGGGTCTTGGGCGGCACGTCGATTCCCTACGTGGGGCTGCTGGGACCGCCCAGGCGCCGGGAGAAACTGCTGGCCGATCTGGGCCGCGATGCCGGGAGTCTCGAGGGGCGACTGCGCTCCCCCATCGGCATCAACATCGGCGGTCGTGCCCCCGAGTCCATAGCCCTGTCCATCGTCGCGGAAATCCACGCGCGCATCACCGGCGCCCCCGGCGTCCCCTTCTGAAGGCCGTGGCGACCCAAGCCTAAATGAACGAAACCGATTTCATCCGTCAGCAGCTGGCCCGGGAGCGCGCCCACCTGCAGGAAATTCTCGGCATCGCGCGCACCGGCAGCGCCGCGGTGCGCCGGGCCCGCCCGATCGCCGCCTACATCGAATGGGCGAGTCGCCGGCTGCTCGCGCAGCTGGGCGAGCCGGCCGGCACCGTGACCCCCGAGCGCCTGCTGGCCTTGATTGAGACATGGCGCGAGCGTCTCGAGCCGCAGGCCGGTCAGACCCTTCCGATCAGCCACTGGCGACGCATCGCGCCCCTGAGTGCCGACATCATCCTGCAGGAGCGCCAGCTGTACGCGGCAGCGCGCGCCGCCGCGCAGGCGCCATGAGCGAGATCCCCAACCTGCAGGTCATCGTGCTCGCCGCCGGGGCCTCGAGCCGCTTCGGCTCACCGAAGCAGCTGGCGCGCGTCAGCGGCCGCCCGCTGCTGCACCTGGCGGTCACGCGCGCCGTGGAGATCGCGGGCCCGTCGGTGACCGTAGTGCTGGGCGCCAACGCCGCGCAGCTTGCGCCGATGCTGCGTCACACCGGCGCCTCGATTCTGATCAACCGCGACTGGGCCGAGGGGGTGGGCAGTTCGGTGCGCACCGCGGTCGCCCGGATTCCCGCCGCGGCCGATGGCGCGCTGCTGATGCTGGCCGACCAGCCCGCCGTGACCGCCGATGATCTGCGGCGCCTGGTGGAGGTCTGGCGCCGCCAACCCCAGTGCCGGGTGGCCGCGCAGTACGCCGGCACGGCGGGAGTTCCGGCGATCTTTCCGCGCGAGGATTTCGCGGCGCTGGGCAGGTTGCGCGGGGATGCCGGCGCCCGCGCCTTGCTGAAGTCGGCACTCGAGCGGCTGGTGCGGGTGCCGATGCCCACCGCGGCCCTCGACATCGACACACCGGAGGATCTGCTGGGCCTGCAGAAGTCTTTGGATAATCATCCGCTTGGCGGCCCATAACTGAATGGTGCGGCGCCCCTAACAAGCCGGTATTTTCCAAGCCGGTCGCTTTGACCCTATATTCCCTAGGATGTATCAGTACGATTCCACCGACCAGGCGCTGGTTGATCAGCGTGTCGCGCAGTTCCGCGACCAGACGCGGCGCTATCTGGCGGGCGAGCTGTCGGAGGATGAATTTCGACCCCTGCGGCTGCGCAACGGACTGTATATCCAGCGCTTCGCGCCCATGCTGCGCATTGCCATCCCCTACGGGCTGCTCAGCTCGACCCAGCTGCGTATGCTGGCGTCGATCGCGCGCCGCTACGATCGTTCCTACGGCCACTTCACCACGCGGCAGAATCTGCAGCTGAACTGGCCGAAACTGGCCGATGTGCCCGACATCCTGGCCGATCTGGCGAGCGTGCAGATGCACGCCATACAAACGTCCGGCAATTGCGTGCGCAACGTCACCTCCGATCACCTGGCCGGGGTCGCCGCCGATGAACTCGAGGATCCGCGGCCCTACTGCGAGCTGCTGCGCCAGTGGTCCACCTTCCATCCGGAATTCACCTATCTGCCGCGCAAGTTCAAGATCGCCGTCAGCGGCGCGCCGGCCGATCGGGCGGCTACCGAGGTGCACGACATCGGCCTGCACCTGCTGCGCAATGCGCAGGGCGAGCTGGGTTTCAGGGTGCTGGTCGGCGGCGGGCTGGGGCGCACTCCCATTTTGGGTCAGCGCATCCGCGAGTTCCTGCCGGTGGCGGACCTGTTCACGTACTGCGAGGCCATTCTGCGGGTCTACAACCGCCACGGCCGGCGCGACAACATTCACAAGGCCCGGATCAAGATCCTGGTCAAGGCGGTGGGCATCGCGCAGTTTCGCGAGCAGGTGGAAGCCGAATGGCTGGCCTCGCGTGACACGGGCGCGCAGCTCACGAGCGCCCAGGTCGCCCATGCGCGCAGCTTCTTCCAGCCCCATCCCTACCAGCGCCTGCCCGACCTGCAACCACCGGCACTGGCCGGGTCCGAGGCGGCGCAGTTTCGCGCCTGGTACCGCTACAACACCGTGGCCCACAAAGTGCCCGGCTATCGGGTGGTCCTGGCGAGCCTGAAGCCGGTCGGGGTGCCGCCCGGTGATGTCACCTCCGCGCAGATGGAGGCCGTGGCGCAGCTGGCCGACGAGGTGAGCTTCGGGGAGATCCGCGTCACCCACGCCCAGAACCTGGTGCTGGCGGACGTGCCGCAGGGGCAGCTGCTGAAGACCTGGCGGGAGCTCAAGCGGCTGAATCTGGCGACGCCGAACATCGGCATGCTGACCGATATGATCGTGTGTCCGGGCCTGGATTTCTGCAGCCTCGCCAATGCGGGCACCCTGAGCGTCGCGCATCAGCTGCAACGTCATTTCGACGACTACGACTATCTGTACGACATCGGCGAAATCGAGCTGAAGATGTCCGGATGCATGAATGCCTGCGGTCATCACCACGTCGGGCACATCGGCATCCTGGGCGTGGATAAGCACGGCGAGGAGTGGTACCAGATCACCATCGGCGGCTCGGCGCGGGAAGGCGCGAGCTTGGGACATGTCATCGGCCCGTCGGTGCCGCAGGCGCAGGTGGCGGCCACGGTGGAACGCATCCTGGACGTTTATCGCGAACTGCGCCGCGAGGATGAGCGTTTCATCGATACCGTGCGCCGGGTCAGCGCCACCCCCTTCAAGGAGCGCGTCTATGCGAAAGATCTTGCGGCTGCCTGAGACGGCGGGCACCGCGACCGGCGAGCCGCAGCTGGTGGCAGACGGCTCCGCGGAGCTGATCCCGCAGCGCGAATTCCTCGCCGATCCGGCCCGTTATACCGGCGCTGGCCGGCGCGTCGGCGTGCGGGTGGCGCCCGCCGATGAGGTCGAGGAACTGGCGCCGCACCTGGCCAGCCTCGCGCTGGTGGGTATCGAATTTCCGGGACCCGGGGACGGCCGCGGTTTCACCTCGGCGCGCCTGCTGCGGCAGCGTCTCGCCTTCCAGGGCGAGATTCGCGCCGTGGGCGCGGGGGTCAAGCAGGACCTGCTGTTCTTCATGGTCCGCTGCGGCATCAATGCGTTCGAACTGGTGGCCACCGAGAACGTGGCCGAAGCGCGCCAGGCACTGCGCCGCTTCACCCTGGCGTACCAGCCGGCCGTGCCGTACGCCGCCGTGCAGGAACCGCGCTTCACCGCCGCTCACTCCTGAAAGTGCGGCGCGCCGGCGCTAGTGTGCCTGCGGCAGCTCCACCCCCTCGAACAGCTGCGCCACCTCTTCCGGGGTGGTCATGCGGTGCGCGCGATCCACGATCCGGCGATCCAGGTGGGGCGCCAGCAGGTGCACGAAGTCATACATGTACTTGCGCAACAGGACCCCGCGCCGGAAGCCGATCCAGGTGACGTGGCTGGAGAACAGGTGCGAGGCGTCCATGAAAATCAGGTCCCCGTCCTCCTTGGCGTTGACGGCCATCTGCGCCACCAGCCCCACTCCCAGCCCCAGCCGCACGTAGGTCTTGATGACATCCGAATCCCGCGCCGTGATGGCGACATCCGGAGTGAGGCCCGCCTTGGCGAAGGCCTGCTGCAGGGAGGACGGACCGCTGAAACTGAAGGTGTAGGTGATCAGCGGATAGGCGACCAGCTGCTTGAGGGTGGGCCGGGCGACCTCGGCCAGGGGGTGGCTGCGCGGCACCACCAGGACCCGGTGCCAGCGATAACAGGGCAGCAGCGTCAGATCGCTGAACAGGT
The DNA here is from genome assembly GCA_963726995.1 of uncultured Pseudomonadota bacterium. Lineage (GTDB taxonomy): Bacteria > Pseudomonadota > Gammaproteobacteria > Steroidobacterales > Steroidobacteraceae > DAIDKA01. Next base: position 225,084 of record CAVSEP010000004.1, on the reverse strand, counting down.
GTTCGGAGCCCGTGTTGATGGCGAAGTCGATCCGATCCTGCGCGACCATTTCGGCGATCTGCTCGGAAGTGCCCTGATGCAGATTCAGGCGCACGTCGGGATAGCGGGCGCGGAACTCCTGGATGACGCCCGGCAGGACGTAGCGGGCCTGCGTGTGGGTAGTGCCGATGGCCAGACTGCCCCGCCCCTCGTCGCGCAGCTCGGTGGCCAGGTCCCGGATGGCCTGGGTTTCCTTGAGGATCTGCAGCGCCCGGTCGATCACCTGCTGACCCGCCGGCGTGATGCGCGTGAGATTGCGGCCCTCGCGCGTGAAGATCTGGAACCCCAATTCGTCCTCGAGCAGCTTGATCTGCTTGCTGACGCCCGGCTGCGAGGTGTGCAGTTTCTGCGCAGCTGCCGTTATGTTAAGTCCGCTCTGGGCGACGGCCGCGAGGTAGCGCAGCTGGTGCAATTTCATGGAAACCGGCCCCTTCAGACCCTTTAGTGACGTCGGCGTGACCGCATTATAACCGCAAGGCATGGCCGGCGCCCCGGGGGCCACATAACCGCGACGCAGCTCATCAGAAGCAATGATTCGTTCTGTTACCGGATTGTCACCCGTAAAGTCGCTCCACTATGGCGCAGATACTGACCCTGGAACTGGAATCGAAGGCCGCGCAGGTCCGCGAATTCCTCAATGCAGCCGTGCAGAAGTATGGCCGTGTGGTCTACGCCAACAGCCTGGGCGCCGAGGCCATGGTGCTCACCGACATCATCTGTTCCAGCGTGCCGCAGATCGACATCGTCAGCATCGACACGGGTCGGTTGCATGAGGAGACCTACGAGCTGCTGGCCAAGCTGCAGCACCGCTATCACAACAAGATCCGGGTCATCTACCCGGATGCCCAGGAAGTCTCGGACCTGGTGACCCGCCAGGGAATCAATGGCTTCTTCGACAGCACGGAAGCGCGCGGCGCCTGCTGCAACGTGCGCAAGGTAGTGCCCTTCAGCAAGTTCGTGGCCGGGTATGACGCCTGGGTGACCGGCGTGCGTCGGGAGCAGTCGAAGACCCGCTCCGAGGGCCAGCCCGTCGAGTGGGATGCCCAGAACGGGCTGCAGAAGCTGAGCCCGCTGCTGGACTGGACCGAAGAGCAGATCTGGGCCTACATCCGTGCGCGCAAGCTGCCCTTCAACAGCCTGCACGAAAAGGGCTATCCCAGCATCGGCTGCGCGCCCTGCACCCGGGCCATCATGCCGGGCGAGGACCATCGCGCGGGCCGCTGGTGGTGGGAGCAGCCCGAGCAGCGCGAGTGCGGCCTGCACCCCAAGGCCCGGACCGGCGTATCGGCCCAGGGTTGACAGGACCTTAGGTCCTGAACCTCAATGGCAGTCCATGGATTACCTGCCGATATTTCTGCGGGTGCGCGATCGGCTTGGCGTCGTCATCGGCGGCGGAGCGGTGGCGGCGCGCAAGGTCGACCTGCTGCTGAGGTGCGGCGCGCGCGTCCGTCTGGTCGCCCCTGAGCTGGCCGCCGGCGCCCGGAAACTGCTGCACGAGCACGCCGCGGCCGAACAGATGACCTACCTGTGCGCACCGTTTGATGTCCGGCACCTCGAGGGTGCGGCGCTGGTGATTGCCGCCACTGATTCGGAGGCCCTCAACGCGCAGGTCTCCCGACTTGCCAGGGCCGCCGGCGTACCGGTGAATGTGGCGGATGATGCCGAGCACTCGGATTTCATCCTGCCGGCCATCGTCGACCGCTCACCGCTCATCGTGGCGGTCAGCTCCGCCGGCACCGCCCCGGTACTGGCGCGCCGGGTTCGCGAACAGGTCGAAGCCCTGCTGCCCGCGCAACTGGGGGCCCTCGCCCGCTTTGCCGGCAGCCAGCGCGAGCGCGTCAACCGACTGCTGCAGCCGGCGCTGCGCCGGCCCTTTTGGGAGCGCTTCTTCGGCTCGGCCGCCAGCCTCGAGCGCTTCCAGGGCGAGGAATCCACCGCGCGCGCGCGGTTCCAGTCCGAGCTCACCGGCTTCAGCCAGGCGAGCGATGCCACGGGGCTGGGCGAGGTCTATCTGATCGGGGCGGGGCCCGGCGATCCGGACCTGCTGACGCTGCGTGCCCTGCAACTGCTGCAGCAGGCCGACGTGCTGCTGTACGACCGCCTGGTGTCGCCCGCCATTCTGGAGCGCTCGCGCCGCGAGGCCACCCGGGTGTTCGTGGGCAAGGACGTGGGCGAATCCACGCTCTCTCAGGAGCGGATCAATGACCTGCTGATCGAGCATGCCCGGCGGGGACTGAAAGTGGCGCGGCTGAAGGGCGGTGATCCGTTCATCTTCGGGCGCGGCGGGGAGGAAATCGCGGCCCTGGCCCGCCACGGCATTCCGGTTACCGTGGTGCCGGGCATTACCGCCGCCTTGGGAGCGGCGGCCGCGGCGCAGATCCCGCTCACCTTGCGCGATGTGTCCCAGTCGGTGACCTTCGCCCCCGGCCACGTGGCCGTGGCGGACACCCTGGACTGGCCGGCCCTGGCGCGCTCCGGTCATACCGTCGTCTTTTATATGGCCATGGCGCAACTGGCCGGCCTCACCGAGCGGCTGCGGCAGGCGGGAGCCCCGGCCGAGCGGCCCGTGGCGCTGATCGCCCAGGCGACCCTGCCCACGCAGCGTGTGGTGCATGGCACACTGGGCGACATTGCCGAGGTGGCACGCGCCGGCGGGTATGGCGCACCGGCATTGCTGTTCGTGGGTGAGGTCACCCGCGTCGTACAACAGCAGGCGCTTGAGAGCCTCGAGCCCTGCCTGGAGGGCGTGGCGTAGGCCGCGCCCGGAGCATCGCATTCGTATGGGTATCACACACGGCTTCGCCGGCACCGTCGGCAATACGCCGCTGATCCGGTTGCGCGCCGTCAGCGAGGAGACCGGCTGCGAAATACTCGCCAAGGCCGAGTTCATGAATCCCGGCGGCTCGGTCAAGGACCGGGCGGCGCGGGCCATTGTGGCGGATGCCGAGCAGCGCGGCGAACTGCGCCCCGGCGGCACCGTGGTCGAGGGCACGGCCGGCAACACCGGCATCGGGCTGGCGCATGTCTGCAATGAACGCGGCTATCGCTGCATCATCGTGATGCCCGATAACCAGTCCCCGGAGAAGTACCGGCTGCTGGAAATGCTCGGCGCGGAACTCTACAAGGTACCGGCCGTTCCCTACAGCAACCCGAACCAGTACCAGAAGGTGTCGCAGCGTCTCGCCGCCTCCCTGCGCAATGCCATCTGGGCCAATCAGTTCGACAATCCGATCAATCGCCACGCGCACCTGACCACCACCGGACCGGAAATCTGGGAGCAGACCAACGGCAAGGTCGACGCCTTCGTCGCCGCCAGCGGCACCGGCGGCACGCTGGCCGGAACTTCCGAATACCTGAAGAGCCGCAACCGCGCGGTGCGCTGCGTGCTCGCCGATCCGCCGGGCAGCAGCCTGTATGAGTTCGTGCGCAACGGTGCGCTCAAGGCCACCGGCAGCGGCTCGATCACCGAAGGCATCGGAATCGCCCGCATCACCGTCAATTTCAAGGATGCACCGGTGGATGACGCCGTGCATGTCGAGGACGGTGACACCGTGCGCTACGTGTACCGGCTGCTGCGCGAGGAGGGCCTGTTCGTCGGCAGCACCAGCGGCATCAACGTCGCCGCCGCGGTGCGCGTGGCGCGCGACCTCGGGCCCGGTCACACCATCGTGACCGTGCTGTGCGACGGCGGTGCCAAGTATCAGTCCCGACTTTTCAATCGCGAATGGCTTGAAGCCAAGGGGCTGGCGGCGCAGGCCGGCCCGGCTGCGCGCCACGAGCCCATACAACTGGAGAATGTCCTTGTCGCTTGATCGATCCAAACTGGCCGTCGTCACAGACGTGGTCATCGTCGGTGCCGGCCCCTGCGGCCTGTTTCAGGTATTTGAACTGGGCCTGCTGGGCCTGAAGGCGGAACTGGTGGACTCCCTGGCGCAGGTCGGCGGCCAGTGCACCGAGCTCTACCCGGACAAGCCGATCTACGACATCCCGGCCATACCCGTTTGCACCGCGCGCGAACTCATCGAGCGCCTGCAGGAACAGATCAAGCCGTTCAACCCCGGCTATCATCTGGGACAGGAGGTCACCGAAGTGACCGCGCGCGCGGATGGTCGTTTCGATGTCGCCACCAGCCGCGGCACCCGCTTTGACGCCGGCGCGGTGATCATCGCCGGCGGCGTCGGTTCATTCCAGCCGCGACGTCTGAGCGTCGAGGGCAGCGAGCGGCACGAGGGCCACAGCGTCCACTATCGCGTCAAGGATGCCGCCAGTTTCCACGACAAGGATCTGGTGATCCTGGGGGGTGGCGACTCGGCGCTCGACTGGACCCTGGAACTCATCGAGCGCGCGCGCAGCGTCGTGCTGGTGCACCGCCGGGCCGAGTTTCGCGGCGCCCCCGCCTCGGTGGAGCGCATGCTGGCGCTGGTCGAGGAAGGTCGCCTGGACTTCATCGAAGGCCAGGTACAGTCCCTGGTCGAGCAGGACGGCAAGCTCACCGGGGTGCGCGTCACGGCGCGCGACGGCGTGACCCGCACCGTCGCCACCGACCAGGTGCTGGTGTTCTGGGGACTTTCGCCGAAGTTGGGGCCCATCGCCGAGTGGGGCCTGACCATCCATCGGCGCACCATCGCCGTGGACACCCACCGCTTCCAGACCAACATTCCCGGCATCTATGCCGTGGGCGACATCAATGACTATCCGGGCAAGAAGAAGCTGATTCTCTCCGGATTCCACGAAGCGGCCCTGGCGGCCTTCGCGGTCAAGGAGCACCTGCGCCCCGGGGAGAAGATCCATCTGCAGTACACGACGACCAGTCCACTGCTGCAGAAACGCCTCGGCGTGAGCGGCGAAATCGGCGACAGTGCACCCGGCGGCTCGGGCGCCCGCCACAGCGCTTAGACGGCGCGATGGGCAGGCAGGCTACGTGACCAGCCGGGAACGGGTCGCCTGTCCGGATTGCGGCCTGCAGCAGGCATTGCCTGCGATCGGCATTCATGAGGTGGCGCGCTGCCCGCGCTGTCACCGGCTGCTGAAGGCTCCGGAGAGCCTCGCCCACGCCTCCCTGGCACTCACGGTCGCGGCGCTGCTGCTGTGGGTGCCCGGGTGCCTCGCGCCCCTGCTCACCGTCGATGCCAGCGGCGCCATCCGCAGCACCAACCTGCTCGGCTGCGCCGCCAGGTTGTGGCGCGCGGGCTATCCGCCGCTGGGCCTGCTGCTGGTGGTGCTGATGCTCGCCGTTCCCACCCTCTTCATGCTGCTGCAGACCCTGGCCCTGGCGCTGCCCATCGGGCGTGCGCCGGCGCCGCTGTGCCGGCGGCTGGCGCAGCGTCTGCGGCCCTGGCTGATGATGGAGGTGTTCGTCGTGGGCGGCTGTGTCGCCTACTCGCGCATCCAGGCCGTCGCGGCGGTCAGCGTCGATGCCGGTGGCTGGTGCCTGGCGGGCTCGGCGACGCTGCTGCTGGGATCGCTGGCGCTGCTGGGCGAGACCGCGCCCCGTCACGCACCGCCGCCGCCGCTGGGTTCCGCACGCATCTCCCTGCAGGCGACCACCGCGCTGGTGCTCACGGCACTGGTGTTGCTGCATACCGGCGAACCTGCTGCCCATACTGCAGATCGAACGCTATGGCAGCATCGAGACAAACACCATCATGGGCGGCGTTCTGGAATTGGTGCACTATGACCTGTGGCCTCTGGCCGCGATTGTCTTCATGGCGAGCGTGGTGGTACCACTGGCGAAACTTTTCGGTTTGGCCTGGCTGCTGTGGCAGACCCACCGCGGTTCGCCGCGGCGGCTGCGGCAACGCACCCGTGTGTACCGCCTGATCGATACCATCGGCCGCTGGTCCAATATTGATGTCTTCATGATCTCGATTCTCGGCGCGCTGGTGCAGTTCGGCGCCCTGGAGAAGGTGCGGCCGGAACGCGGCGCGCTGGCGTTCGCGGCGGTGGTGCTCATCACCATGATCGCCGCGCAATGCTTTGATCCGCGTGCCATGTGGCGGGCGGCGCGCGCGCCGGAGCTGCGGGCGTGAGCGAGGAGCCATCGGACCCGCCCGACGCCATGCCCCAGGCGCAGCCGGTGCCTCGCCGCCTGAGCGTGATCTGGCTGGCGCCCGCCTTTGCACTGGCCGTGGTGGCCTGGCTGAGCTGGCACACGCTGATGCAGCGTGGCCCTGCGATCACCATCCGCTTCGCCAGCGCCGAGGGCCTGACGGCCGGAGAGACCGAAATCCGGCACAAGGGCGTGCGCGTCGGCACGGTCGAATCCTTCGAGCTGTCGGCGGACCTGGCCGAAGTTCTGGTGCACGCGCGCATGACACACGATGTCAGCGCGCATCTGCGGGCCAGCACCCGCTTCTGGATCGTCACACCGCGGGTCGGCACCAACGGCATATCGGGACTGAACACGCTGGTGTCCGGGGCGTATATCGAGATGTATCCCGGCGACGGAGATCCGCAACGCGACTTCGTGGGCCTCGAGGATCCGCCATTGCTGCAGCCGGACACCCCCGGGCGGGCCTTCACGCTCACCGAAGATGAACTCGGCGCCATCGGCCCGGGAACACCCGTCAACTATCGCGGCGTGCAGGTGGGCCAGGTCGAGGGCTATGCGCTGGATGCCAATGGCCGACACGTGAACATCTACGCCTTCGTGCGCGCGCCCTATGACGTACTGGTGCATGACAACACGCGCTTCTGGGATGCCAGCGCCATTGACGTCTCGGCAGGTCCCCAGGGCATCCGCGTGCGTCTGAACTCGCTGCAGCAGCTGGTGACCGGCGCCATCGGCTTCGACACTCCCGGCGCGCCCGGCACGCAAGCGGCCGCCGACCAGGTCTTCGCGCTGTACGACACTCAGGCGGTCGCGCTGCGCAATCACAGCGGACCGCGCCTGAGCTACGCGCTACGCTTTGCTGAATCGGCCTCCGGGTTGCAGGCCGGTACGCCGGTGCAGCTGCAGGGCGTGCAGGTCGGCGAAATCTCCCAAACTGCTCTGGTATACGACGCGACGGCCGGATCCTTGTATGAGTCGGCTACCATGAATATCGATCCGAGCGCCGTGCAGCTGGTCGGAATCCCGCGCGGCTCGGAGGCTGGGCAGGTGAACGCGGTGCGCGCCGGACTCGCGCGGCTGGTCACGCGCGGCCTGCGCGCGCAGCTGATCACCTCCAATCTGCTGACCGGCCAGAAGGTGATCGCCCTGGACATCGTGCCAGGCGCGCCGGCCGTGAGCCTGGATCCGAAAGCCGCGATCCCGGAATTTCCCACCACCCATGGCGCGGACATCGACGCCATCCTGAGCAGTCTGCAGAACACTCTGCATCACATCGATCTGGCCACCGCGGGGCCGGCGCTGGGAAATGCCGTGCGGAACCTGGATGCCACGCTCGCGCACCTGGAACAGATCACGCGCGATGCCCAGCCGCAGATCAAACCACTGATCGAGAGCCTGCGGGCCACCGCCGAGGCGGCGCGGGTGGCGGCCCAGTCGGCCGGCAGCACCTTGGGACCCGATGGCGCGCTGGCCACGCAGTTGCCGGGTTTACTGCAGCAGGTCAGCGAGGCGGCCCGCGCGCTGCGTGAACTGGCCGACTTCCTGGGCCGCCATCCGGATGCGTTGCTGCGCGGACGGCACGAGGCTGCACCATGAGCATTGCGCGTTGGCTCGCCTGCGTTTGCCTCGCCGCGACCCTGCCGGGCTGCCGGGCACTGCCCGCCCTGCACTACTACGAGCTGCAGACCGTGAGCCCCGACGCGGTGCGCCAGGCCGGCAGTGCGCCGACCGTCCGGATCCGCCATGTCGGCCTGCCGCCGGAAATGGATCACCTCGGACTCACCCATCGCGCAGGACCCGCGCAGCTGGTGATTTCCGACGATGACCACTGGAGCGCGCCGCTGGAGGTGCTCATCCAGGGGACCCTCACCCGCGACCTGGGTGCGCGCTTAGGGTACGAGCGCGTGGTGGCCGCAGGCGCCTTGCCACCGGCATCACCTCCGACGCTGCTGGACCTGGATTTTGTGGTGCTGTCGGCCGATGAGCGCTGCGGCATCAGCGCCGAGGTCAGCTGGACGCTGGCCAGTGCCGCTGCCCCGCCCCGCCGGGGCATTGCGCATCTCGCCGCCGCCGCCGCCGGCTGCCCGGCCGGATTGCCGGCCGCGCTCAGTGCCGCCCTCGGGGATCTGGCCGACCAGCTGGTCGCGCAACTGACCACCCCCTAGGCGGTCCGACCCGGCCACAGCCATCCCGCCGCTCTGCCTGGCATTAGACTTGCTCAAGCTGCCAAAGCCTTGACAATGATTGCCATGGCAATTATTGTTTGAGCCAGTGACGGAGCCCATCGGACAGGAGGACTGCATTGGCGGACGTGTACAGCCTGGATAGCTATGAGCCGCGGCGCGGTCTCGGGCATTTGATTGGCCGGGTACGCAGCCAGCTGCTGGCCGCGATCGATGCGGAATTGGCGCGCGATGAATTCCTGGGGCCCCTGGAAGTGACGGCCGCCCAGCTCATCGTCATTGTCAATCTGGCCGGCCGCGAGTGTGCGACCTCGGCCTCGGAGCTTTGCAAGGGCATTTCCTATGACGCGGGCGCCATGACGCGGATGCTGGACCGCCTGGAGGCCAAGGGGCTGGTGCGCCGCACCCGCTCGCCCGATGACCGCCGGTTGGTCAACCTGGAACTCACCGACGCCGGTCAGGCCGCCTATCCGCGACTGCGCGAGGTATCCATGCGGGTGCTGAATCGTTCGCTGCGGGATTTCACCCAGGATGAGGCGCGCACGCTGGAAAGCCTGCTGCAGCGTCTGGCGCACAATGTGGGGGAGTGATTGAGCGCGCGTCCCACACTGCTGGCACTGTGTACGTTGGCGCTGCTGGGTTGCGCCAGCACCCATCAACTGCGGCCGCAGGCCGTGGTCCGGCCGCCCAACAGCCTGCAGGTCCAGAAGTCCCTGAGCGGCACGCCCCTGGATGCGGCGGCCTGGCCCCGGGAGCAGTGGTGGACTGCATTTGGCGATGCGCAGCTCAATGACCTGATCGATGAGGCGCTCAGCGCCAATCCGGGGTTGCGCGTGACCGAAGCGCGCACGCGGGCCGCGCTGGCGCAGGTTGCGGCCATCGACAGCTCCCGCTACCCGAGCGCGGGCGTCAGCGGCCAGGCAGTGCGCGGGCGTTTTTCGGAACACGGCCTGTTTCCCGCGCCGCTGGCCGGCAACTGGGGCACGCTGGCGCAGCTGACCGCCACCCTGTCCTGGCAAGTGGACTTCTGGGGCAAGAATCGCGCCGCCTACGAACGCGCCCTCGGAACCGCGCGGGCCGCGGAACTGGACACTCAGGCAGCGCGCCTCATCCTGGCGGCCAATATCGCGCATGTGTATGCGCAGCTGGAGCAAGCAAGCCTGCAGCTGAAGGTCGCCAGTGAGACGCTCAAGCAGCGCGAACAGGTGCTGGCGCTGACCCGCGAGCGCAATGCGGCAGGCCTTGACTCACGGCTGGAACTCACGCAGGCGCAGGCGGCCCTACCGGCAGCGCGCGAGCAGATAGAGCAGCTCGAGGATGCGGCCACCCATTCCCGACTGATACTGGCCGCACTGACGGGCAACGGCCCTGACCGCTCCTTGAGCATCCGCGATCCGGCCCTGCAGGTTGCGATGCAGCCCGGCCTGCCCAGCGCGCTCCCGGTCGAATTGCTGGGTCACCGGCCGGATCTGGTGGCACAGCGCTGGCGCGTGCAGGCCGCCTCGCAGGGCATTCGCGAGGCCACCGCGCAGTTCTACCCGAACGTGGATCTCGTGGCCTTCATCGGCCTGCAGAATCTGGGTTCCGCCTCCCTGCTCAGCGCCGCCAACCGCCAGTACGGACTGGCGCCGGCGTTCACGCTGCCGCTGTTCGATGCCGGCAAGCGGCGGGCGAATCTCGCAACCCGGGACGCGCAATACGACGAAGCCGTAGAGCAGTACAACCAGACCCTGACCGACGCCCTGCGCGAAGTGGTCGATGCCTTGAGTTCCCTGAACAGCCTCAAGCGCCAGCAGGCCGAGCAGCGCGATGCGCAGGCCAATGCGCAGGAAGCCTACGATCTGTCGGTGCTGCGCTATCGCGAGGGGGTTGGCAACTACCTGCAGGTGCTGAGCGCCGAATCGCAGTTGCTGGCACAGCGCGGCCTGGACGCGGCGCTGCGGGCCCGGGCGCTGGATCTGTCGGTCGACCTGGCGCAGGCCCTCGGTGGTGGCTTCGTACCACCGCTTTCTGGAGACCACATTGAATTCTGAAACCACGACCCCGGCCAACGCGGGCAACGGCCAGCGCAACCGGCTGCTGCTCGGCATGACGTTGGCCATCCTGGTCGGCGCCATCGGTTACGGCATCTACTGGCAGAGCGTGCTGCGCTATCGGGAGACCACCGACGACGCCTATGTGAACGGCAATATCGTGCAGATCACCCCGCAGATCGCCGGCACCGTGGTGGGCATCAATGCCGATGACACCCAGGCGGTAGCCGCAGGCCAAACGCTGGTGCGGCTGGACCCGGCCGATGCCAAGGTCGCGCTGGATGAGGCCGAGGCGCACCTCGCGCTGACGGTGCGCTCGGTGCGCGGCCTGTTTGCGACCACGGCGCAGCTGGCCGCCGCGCAGGGCGTACGGCAGACGGATCTCGACACCGCACAGCAGGATCTGCAGCGCCGCGAACGGCTGGCGGGCAGTGGCGCGATTTCCGGGGAGGAGCTGCAGCATGCACGCGATGCGGTCTCGGCCGCCCGCTCCGCACTGCTGGCCGCCGAGCAGCAGTTCGCCGCCGATCGGGCCAGGATCGACGGCACCCGCATCGATGATCATCCGGAGGTGCAGGCCGCCGCCAGCGCTGTGCACGGCGCGTTCCTGAATCTGGCGCGAACCCAGCTGCCGGCGCCGGTGGCGGGCCTGGTCGCGCACCGCAACGTGCAGCTGGGACAGCGGGTCGGCCCGGGCACCGTACTGATGGCGGTCGTGCCACTCAACCAGGTGTGGGTGGACGCCAATTTCAAGGAACTGCAGCTGGCGAACATCCACGTGGGACAGCCGGTGATGCTGACGGCCGACCTGTACGGCGGCTCGGTCGACTATCACGGCACCGTCGCCGGCTTCAGTGCCGGCACCGGCGCATCCTTCGCCCTGCTGCCGGCCCAGAACGCTACCGGCAACTGGATCAAGGTCGTACAGCGACTGCCCGTGCGGATTATCCTGGATCAGCAGGATCTGGCGGCGCATCCGCTGCAGATCGGTCTGTCCATGCGGGTGAAGGTGTCCACGAGGAATCGCGACGACGCACGAGCGCCGCCAACTGCCGCCGCGGCCCCGGCCTATTCGACCGGCGTATTCGATGATGCGGATCGGCAGGCGGATGCGCGTGTCTGCGCCATCATCGCGCAGAATCTCGCCGGCCCCACGCCGCACGGGCGGGTGGTGCGGCGTCGGACGCCGGTAGTCACGCGCCCGGCCACATGAACGGGCCGGCGGCCGTTGCGCCGCTGCAGGGCAGCGCGCGCGTCCTGGGCACGCTGGCGCTGTCGCTGGCGATCTTCATGAACGTGCTGGACACGTCGATCGCGAATGTCTCCATCCCGGCGATTTCGGGGGACCTGGGCGTCTCCCCGGATCAGGGCACCTGGGTGATCACCTCCTTCGGCGTGGCCAACGCGATCTCGGTGCCGCTGACCGGCTGGCTGACACGACGCTTCGGCCAGGTGCGCCTCTTCACGCTGTCCATTTTCCTGTTCGTGATCGCCTCCTTCCTTTGCGGCCTGGCGCCCTCCATCGGCTGGCTGATCTTCTTTCGCGTCATCCAGGGTGCGGTCGCCGGACCCATGATTCCGCTGTCGCAGTCGCTGCTGATGTCCAGCTATCCGCCCGCCAAGCAGAGCACGGCCCTGGGCCTGTGGTCGCTGACCAGCCTCACCGCACCGGTGGCAGGTCCCCTGCTGGGAGGCTGGATCACGGACAACATTTCCTGGCCCTGGATCTTCTACATCAACGTGCCCATCGGCCTGTTCGCCTGCACGCTGACCTGGATTCTGTATCGGCGCCGCGAGACCCCGACGCTGCGCGTGCCGATCGACGCCATCGGGCTGGTGCTGCTGGTCACCTGGGTCGGGGCGCTGCAGATCATGCTGGACAAGGGCAAGGACCTGGACTGGTTCAGCTCACCGCAGATCATCATGCTGGCGCTCACCGCGGTGGTGGCCTTCGTGTACTTCCTGATCTGGGAAATCCACCACCGGCACCCCATCGTCGACCTGTCGCTGTTCAAGTTGCGCAACTTCACGGTGGGCACGCTGTGCATGCTGCTCGCCTACGGCGTGTTCTTCGGCAACCTGGTGCTGTTGCCCCTGTGGCTGCAGCAATACCTGGGCTATACGGCAACGGAGGCCGGATTCGTGCTCGCGCCGGTCGGCGCCCTGGCGGTGATCGTCACGCCGATCGTGGCGAAACTCACCAATCGGGTCGACCTGCGGGTCATCGTGACCGTCTCCTTCACGATCTTCGCCACGGTGATGATGATGCGGGCGCGCTTCGATACCGATGTGGACGTTCAGGACCTTGATGATCCCGACCCTGATTCAGGGTGCGGCCATGGCCAGCTTCTTCGTGCCGCTGGTGACCTTGAGTGTGTCGGGCCTGGCGCCCGAGCGCATTCCCAATGCCTCGGGGCTGTTCAACTTCGCGCGCATCACCTCCGGTTCCTTCGGTACCTCGATCTTCACGACTCTGTGGGACCGGCGCGCCACCGTGCATCACCTGCGGCTGGTCGAGCACCTGACGGCCGACAATCCGGCCGCGGCCGCCGCACTGTCCGGACTTCAGTCCAACGGGCTCAACGCGCAGCAGAGCGCCGCGGCGCTGAACCGGCTGGTCGACATCCAGGCCTTCATGCTCTCGGCGGATGATCTGTTCTACATTTCCGGGGTGATCTTCCTGGCGCTGATCATGGTGATCTGGCTGGCGAAACCCAGCCGACCCGGTTCCGGCGGCGCGGTCGATGCGGCGGGTGCGCACTAGGGTGGGTATCCTGCCCGCTTCGGTCGCTATAATGGGCGGGACAGAAGAATAGGCGGGAGACAACCTTGGCGGTATCACTGCGACCGGGCGCCGCGCGCCGCCTCATCCTATGGGGCGCCATCGTCGTGCTGCTGGTGGCCGTCTATGCGGGAGTCGGATTCTTCGCCGTGCCTGCGCTGATCCGCTCCCAGGGCAGCGCGTTCGTCACCCAGAAATTCCAGCGCACCCTGCAGCTGGGTGAGATCCATTTCAATCCGTTCACGCTGGAGCTGCAGATCCGCGATTTCGCCTTCCCGGACCGGGACGGCAAACCCATGCTGGCCGCGCAGCGCTTGTACGTGAACCTGCAGGTCGCCAGCGTGTGGAATCGCGGCGCGACGTTCAAGGACATTGAGCTTGAGCATCCGGCGGTGCACGCGCAGCTGCGCACCGATGGCTCGCTCAACCTGGCGGATCTCGCCAAGCCCTTTGCCGAGCAAGCACCCTCGCCTCCTTCGGCGCCGGCACGGATCTTTCTGGGGCGCTTGGCGGTCACGAGCGGCGAATTCACGTTCATCGATCTGGGACATCCGGCTACGCTGCACGCCGAGTTGAGTCCGGTGAATTTCGAGCTGCGCGATTTCAATACCGTCGGCAACGGCGGCGACGGTTACACGCTGGCCGCCGCGACACCCGCGGGCGAACAGTTCAACTGGTCCGGGACGGTATCGATCTCCCCGGTGGCCTCGCGCGGCCAGTTCAACATCAAGGCGCTGCGTGTCGTCACGCTGACCGGATTGGCGGGAAGCGCCGTACCCCTGACGGTCTCCTCGGGCCTCATCGGCCTGGACGGCGGCTATGATTTCAAGCTGCAGAATGGGGCCACCGCGCTGAAGGTCGAGCTGCACACTCTGGCGCTGAGCGACCTGGGTCTGCGCCCGATCAATGCGCCTGCCGACTACGTGAGCCTGCCGCGCATCGAGATCAATGGCACCCATGTGGATCTGGCCCAGCGCAGCGTGCTGGTCGATGAGATCAAGGTCGCGGGCGGCCAGATTCACGCCTGGCTGAAGGCGGACGGTGGCCTCAATCTCGCCGAATTCGGCGCGAGCGCCGCAGCCACGCCCTCATCCGCGCCGCCCGCTGCAGCGGCCGCGCCGGCCCCCACAGCCGCCCCGCGGAGCGCGGCGCCCGGCTGGACGGTGAAGATCCCGACAATCGCCCTGGCCGGCCTGGCCGTGGATTTCCAGGACCGCACCTTCAAGAGCGCGCCCACCTTCACCCTGGCGCCGCTCGATGTCAGCGTGGGGCAGATGCAATGGCCGTTCGGACCGCCGCTGCAGGTGCAGGTAAAAGCCGGCCTGGGCGCTGGCGGCACGCTCAGCGCGCAGGCCGAGGTCGCACTTGCCGATGCCGCACTCAAGGGCCACCTGGAGCTGTCGGCATTCGACCTGCCGGCGCTGCAGCCCTACGTCGCGCGCTACACCGGGATTACGCTGCTCAGCGGCACGCTGGGCACCCGGGCCGACATCGAACGGGATGCCAAGGGCCGCCTGAGCGCCGTGGCGGACCTTGACGTGACGCGCTTTCGTACGGTGGACGACGAACTGCAGCATGGACCTGGTCAAGTGGGACCGGCTGAGCGTTGCCGGCATCCGCTATCGCAGTGACCCGGCATCGTTGAGCATCCGCAGCGTGCGGGCGCAGGCGCCCTACGCACGCGTGATCATCGATGAGAACCGTCACCTCAACATCTCCGAGGCGCTGCGCCCGGCCGGCGCCCCGGTGACCGACTCCTCCCCCGCGCCGACTGTGCCGCCGCCCCCGCTCGCCAGATCCTCCAGCACCACGCGCAGCGCCCAGCTTGCCCCGCCGGCCCACGCCAGCGCCCTGCCCCTGTCCATCGGCACGGTGGTCATCACCGACGGATCCGCCAATTACGCCGATCAGTGGATACAGCCGCACTTTGCCATCGGCATCCAGCAGCTGAGCGGGACCATTGACGGACTGTCGTCCGATCCGGCATCGCGCGCCAAGATCGATCTGAAGGGCTCGGTGGATCGCTACGCGCCGGCGCATATCTGGGGTGAGACCAATCTGCTGTCGCAGGCCACCTATACCGACGTGAGCATGAGCTATCGGGGCATCGAACTGACCGGTGTCACGCCCTACTCCGGGCACTTCGCGGGTTACAAGATCAGCAAGGGCAAGCTCACGGTGGACCTTAAGTACCATATCGAGAACCGCAAGCTCACCGCCAGTCACCACATCGTCGTCGACCAGCTGCAGCTGGGCGACAAGGTCGATAGCCCCGATGCCGTCAACCTGCCGCTGAAACTGGCCGTCGCGCTGTTGAAGGACCGCAACGGCGTCATCGACCTGGACCTGCCGGTCACCGGGAGCCTGGATGACCCGCAGTTCCGGATCGGACCCATCATCTGGAAGGTGTTCGTGAACCTGCTGGAGAAAGCGGTGACGGCGCCCTTCTCGCTGCTCGGACACCTGTTCGGCGGCGGCGATCAGGTGAATGTCATCGAGTTCGCGCCCGGCAGCGCGACGCTGGATCCCGCGGCGCTCGCCCGCCTCGAGAGCGTCGCCAAGGCGCTGGACGCACGCCCGGGCCTGGAACTGGACGTGCCCGGCACCTACTCGACGCTGAGCGATGCGCCGGCGCTGGCGCAGCAGCAGCTGCAGAGCCAGCTGCGCAAGCGCGCCGGTGTCGGCGAGGAGGCGCCGCTGCCGACGGACCCCGCCGCGCAGTTCACTTTGCTGCTGGCGCAGTATCGTGCGCAGTTCGGCGCCAAGGCCCCACTGCCGCCGCTGACCACCGCCATGACCACGGCGAAGAAGACCAAGGGCGAGACCCCGGACTACGCACCGGCCAGCGCTGAACTGACTGCCGCGCTGCTGGAGACGATCAAGATCGACGACGTGCAGCTGCAGCAGTTGGGAACGCGGCGGGCGCGTGCAGTGCAGGATGCGCTCCTGCATGGCACGAACATCGATCCGGTGCGCATATTCCTCATCAACGGCACCACCCAGCCGCCCGCGGGCAGTACGGTACGTCTGGAACTGGCGCTCAAGTAGCTTCTTAACGGGGGAGATCGACGATGTCTTTGACTAAACGATTGGCTGCGGAATTCCTCGGCACCTTGTGGCTGGTGCTGGGTGGCTGCGGCGCGGCGGTGCTGGCTGCGAAATTTCCGCAAGTCGGCATCGGTCTGGTGGGCGTAGCGCTCGCCTTCGGCCTGACGGTGCTCACCATGGCTTTCGCCATCGGCCATATCTCCGGCTGCCACCTGAATCCGGCGGTCTCGCTGGGTCTGCTGGTTGGTGGCCGGTTCAAGGGGTCGGAGCTGCTGCCATACTGGATCGCGCAGGTCCTGGGAGCAGTGGCCGGTGCCGGCATCCTCTATCTCATCGCCAGCGGCGCCAGCGGCTTTGATGTCGGCGGCGGATTCGCTGCAAACGGCTACGGGGAACATTCCCCGGGAGGCTACTCCCTGCACGCCGCCGTGCTGTGCGAGCTGGTGATGACCTTCATGTTTCTGATCATCATTCTGGGAGCCACCGATGCCCGGGCGCCCAAGGGCTTCGCACCGATCGCCATCGGCCTGGGGTTGACCCTGATCCACCTAATCAGCATTCCGGTGACCAATACCTCGGTCAATCCCGCGCGCAGCACTGGACCGGCCCTGTTTGTCGGCGGCTGGGCGGTGCAGCAGCTGTGGCTGTTCTGGCTCGCGCCATTGGTGGGCGCGGCGCTCGCGGGCGTCGTCTACCGCTGGCTGGCCGGCGGCAAGGACTGATCCGGCGGGTGCGTCACCAGCAGCACGATCTTGCCGATGTGCGTCCCGGATTCCATGAGGGCATGCGCATCGGCGGCAGCCTCCAGGGCGAAGCGCGCGTGGATGGGCGGCGGGACCAGCCGCCGCTCCGCGAACAGGGGCCACACATCGTTGAGCAGATCGCGGGCCAGCTGTCCCTTGGCGGCGCTCGACTGCGGACGTAGGGTCGAGCCCATGATCTTCAGGCGCTTCACCATGATCTGCCGCAGGTCGATCTCGGCGCGCGCGCCGCCCTGAACCGCGATCAGTGCGATGCGCCCGTCGGTGGCGGCGGCGAGGATATTGCGCTGCATGTACTCGCCCCCGACCATGTCGAGGATGACATCGGCCCCGCGCCCCTGGGTGGCCTCGCGCACCGCGGCCACGAAATCCTCGGCGCGATAGTTGATGGCCCGCTGCGCGCCCAGGGCCTGACAGGCCGCGCACTTCTCGGGACTGCCCGCGGTGGCGAGCACTCTGGCGCCGAAGGCGGAGGCGAGCAGGATCGCGGTCGTGCCGATGCCGCTGGCGCCGCCGTGCACCAGCACAGTCTCCCCGGGTTGCAGGCCGGCGCGGCGGAACAGATTCAGCCATACCGTGAAGAACGTTTCCGGCAGGATGGCGGCCTGCTGCAGGGTCAGTCCTGCCGGCACCGGCAGGCATTGCACGGCCGGCACGCTGGTGTACTGCGCATAGCCGCCACCGGCCAGCAGCGCGCACACCTGGTCACCGATGCGCCACTCGCGCACCCCGTCCCCGACCGCGGCGATCTCGCCGGCCACCTCCAGGCCCGGTATCAGCGATGCACCCGCAGGCGGCGGATAATGCCCCTGTCGCTGCAGCAGGTCCGGCCGATTCACGCCCGCGGCCGATACCCGGATCAGCACCTCCCCGGGACCCACGGTCGGCACCGGACAGGGGACCGGTTCCAGCACCGACGGCGGACCCGGCTCGCGAATCCGTATGGCTGTCATGACCGATGGAATGAGCATGGCCGTGTCCGGTGATCGCGTTCGGTTCAGGCGCTCTGCTTCGCCACGCGCTTGAGCCAGGTGATCAGCGCGGCACTGACCTCGTCGGGGCGTTCCATGGTGCACATATGACCGCACGCCGGCACCGCCACCAGGGTGCTGTGGGGAATCAACTGCGCCATAACGCGGTGAGTCGACAGCGGGGACCAGGCATCGTCCTGTCCGCACAGGACCAGAGCCGGACAGGAAATCATGGGCAGCAAGGGCGAGGCGTCGGGGCGCCGCAACAGCGCATGGATCTGGGCGGCGAACTGCGCGGGCGTGCGTCGCTCGATCATCTGCAGAATGGACTCCACCAGCCGCCGATCCTTCAGGCGCGCCTCGTGGACCATCGGGATGCGCAACCAGCGCTCCCCCACCGCGCGCATGCCGGACTGGCGCGCCAGCTCCAGCAGTTCATGCCGGCCCGCCGCCTCCTTCTCGCCGGCCACACCGGCCGGAACCGGGGTGTACCCGGTGTCCAGCAGCGCCAATCCCGTGACGCGGCTGGCCGCGCGCCGCACCACCTCGAGCGCCACCCGTCCACCCATCGAATGACCCGCCACCGCGAACCTCGCAGGCGCCCTGGCCAGAATCGCCTCAGCCATGGCGGTCAAGGAATCCAGCTCGCCGTGATCAGCCACCTGGATGTTCGCCACCCCCTTCAGGGCCTTGATCTGCGATTTCCACACCGCCTGGTCGCACAGCAGTCCAGGAACGAGCACCAGATTCATCTCGACCAAATCGTATCTCTCCAGAGCAGCTAAGAATGTTCAGGACACACGCCGCAGGCCACGCGCCGCAACCCAGGCGAACATGGCCGCGGGAATCAGCACCGCGGCTGAGAGCTGAAAACCGCCGACGGCGGCGGCCACCGCGGCCACGGCCGGGGGACCGGCCAGTTGGCCGACATGGGAACACTGCACGACGAATCCCATGGTCGTGGCAGTGGACTGCCGATCCTGCGCCACGCGCGGCACCAGCGCAAAGAGGGACGCCGGAATCAGACCGCCGGCGCCCGACAGCGCCACCACCAGCAGGTAGCGCAGCGAGGCCGGCACCGCCTGCAGATAGATGCCGGCCGCCGCGACCATCATGATCAGACAGGCCGTGCCGATCAGGCGCCGGGGCTGCGCGCCGCGCGCGATGAGCGCGCTGACACTTAAGTTTCCGGCGGCATTGGCCATCACCGCCAGCGCGCTCAGCAGGCCCGCGGCCTGCGCGCTGGTGCCCTGGGCCTGCAGGATGGTCGGCAGGAAACCCATCACCGACATGTACTGCACCGTGTAGCAGGCGAAGATCAGGCCCAGCAGCACCGGACCCGGATGCCACACCGAGCGGATCAGCTCCCGCACCGAGGGCAGCGGCCGGCCACGCGTCAGCAGGGCCGGTGCCGGCGTCAGCAGCAGCGCGAGACTCAGCAGCAGCAGCACCGCGGCGTCGAGCTGCCACAGCACCCGCCAGCCGTAGGCGTGCAGCACGGGTTGCGCGCTGGCCAGTGAAATGGCCATGCCCGTGGGCATGTAGATACCCCACAGGGCCGGCACAAAACGCCGATCGCCTTCACTGGCGCTGGCCACCAGCAGGCTCGGAATCGCCACCACCGTCATGACAAAGGCCATGCCCTCCAGCGCTCGCGTGACCAGCAACACCGAAGGCAGCGAGGCGAACGAACCGGCGAGGCTGGCCGCGGCGATGCAGAACAGGCCGCCGGTCGCGGCCCGGTGCGGACCCATGCGGTCCACGATCGAGCCGGCCAGGCACCCCAAGGCGGCACCCACGATGCTGAACATGGAAATGACCCAGGCGCCTGCCACCAACCCCAGATGCAGATCGTGCTGAATGGCGCCCAGCGCCGGCGGAACCTTGCCGACCTGCATCGACGCTCCGATGCCACAGGCCAGCAGCAGCCCGATATATGTCCAGCGGGTGGCATCCAGCGGCGCGGCCAAGGCAGTGGCCGATGGAGTGGCAAGAGGCGCGGCAGGCGCGTTGGCGACGGGGGCTGGGCTCATTTGCGGTAGGATAAACCTCTATGAATGGGCATTCCCACTCGGATCACGGGCACGACCACCATCACGCACCGGGTCATGTCCATGCCCACGGCGCCGAGCACCTGAGTGAGCGACGCCTGTGGGTGGCCTTTGGCCTGCTGTTCAGTTTTACGCTGGTCGAGGCCGGCGGCGGCCTGTGGGCCAATTCGGTCGCCTTGTACGCGGAAGCCGCGCACATGCTCGCCGATGCCGCCTCGCTCCTGCTGGCAATCGTCGCCATCCGCATGGCGCAGCGGCCTGCCCGGGCGGACCGCACCTACGGACATCGGCGCTACCAGACGCTGGCCGCGTACAGCAACGGCCTGGTGCTGCTGGGACTGACCGCCGTGGTGGTGATTGCCGCGACCCGGCGGCTGCTGTTGCCGCCGCATGTCGACGGCACCGTGATGCTGGTGACGGCGGCGGTGGGCGCGGCCGCCAACATCTGCGCGTTTGCCGCCCTGAGCGGCGCCACCTCCCTCAACGAGCGCAGTGCCCGGCTGCATGTGCTCAGCGACCTGGCAGGTTCCGCGGCCGCGATCGGCGCCTCGGCCCTGATCCTGTGGCGCGGCTGGATCATCGCCGATCCGCTGCTGTCACTGGCGGTTTCGGCGCTGATCCTGCGCTCGGGTTGGCAGGTGACGCGCAATTCCGCGCACGTCCTGCTGGAGGGCGCACCGCCCGGCTTCGATTCGCAGGCCGTCGAACACGAGCTGACGGCGGTACCGGGCATCAAGGACATCCACCACATTCATGCCTGGTCGCTCACCGGCGAGACGCCGATGCTGACCTTGCACGCCACCTTGCAGGATGGCGCCGATCGGCACGCGGCGCTCACGGCCGTGATGCAGCGGCTGCATGAGCGCTTCGGCGTCGAGCATGCGACGGTGCAGATCGAGGAAGGCGAGTGCGCAGGCGCCGAGAGCGAGGATGAATGCCACCAGGCGCTGCATCCGCCGGCCCTGAAAGCCGGATGATGTCACCCGACGGCGCCGCCCTGCCCCCGGCCGGGTCGGACTCGATCCACTACCCGGACCTCCCGATTCCCGAGCCCGGCCAGATGCTGCCGGTGCTGGAAGGCCTGTGGTGGCTGCGCATGCCGCTGCCCATATCGCTGGATCACATCAACCTGTGGCTGCTCGAGGAGCCCGGCGGGTTCGCGCTGGTGGATACCGGCATGGCGACCACCGAGGCGCGGAAAATCTGGGAGCAGCTCTCGAGCACCGCGCTGCGTGAGCGGCCGCTGACCCGCATCCTGCTCACGCATCTGCATCCGGATCACGCGGGACTTGCCGCGTGGCTGCAGCAGCGTTTTGAAGTGCCGGTGCTGACCTCGGCGGCGACCATCGAGCAGCTGCAGATGCTGCTGGCGGAGCCCAGCGCGCAGGCCCTGGCCGAGCGACTGGCCTTCTTTGCCGGACACGGCGTGCAGCCGGTCGAGGAAATGCGCGCCAGCCTGGGTTCCCGGGGCTACCGGGATTCGGTGGATGGAGTGCCGCGCGCAGCGCGCCCGATGGTTGACAATGACGTGACGCAAATCGGCGCCAGACAGTGGCGCTGGCTGGAGACCGGGGGGCATGCGCATGGTCATCTGTGCCTGCACGCCGCGCAACCCCAGTCCGTGCTGATCGCCGGCGACCAGGTGCTGCCGACCATCTCGCCAAACGTGGGACTCACGCCCCTGACGCCCGATCCGAACCCGCTCGCGACCTATCTGCAATCGCTGCAGCGCCTCGGCGCTCTGGATTCGGCAACGCTGGTGTTGCCCTCGCATGGTCGGCCGTTTCTGGGGCTGGCGGCGCGCGCCGGAGAAATCCGCCAGCATCATGAGCGGCAACTGAGCAAGCTGCTCGAAGCCTGCCGCACGCCGCTGACGGCCTTTGAATGCCTGCCATTCCTGTATCGGCGCAAGCAACAGGGCTTTCACCTGTTCCTGGCCATGGGCGAGGCGCTGGCGCACCTGGAATACCTGGCCTGCTCCGGCCGCTTCGAGCGACGGATCGAAAATTCCATCACGCGCTATCGGCGTCTGGACAACTAGCCGGCCGGCAGCGCCGCAGGTCGCGGGCCGCCGCAGGCCCAGTCCAGCAGTTCCACGGTATGCACCACCGGCAAGGCGCTGCCGGAACGCAGTTGCATGATGCACCCGACATTGCCCGTGGCCACGATGGCGGCTCCCGTGCGATCGATGTTGGCCAGTTTGCGATCGCGCAGCCGGGTGGCCAACTGCGACTGCAGGATGTTATAGCTGCCGGCTGAACCACAGCAAAGATGTCCCTCGGCGATCTCGCGCAGCTCGAAACCCGCCTCGCACAGCAGCCGGCGCGGCAGGGCATCCAGTTTCTGGCCGTGCTGCATGGAACACGCCGAGTGGTAGGCCACCACGGGCGGCGCGGACAAGGGTCGAAACGGCAGCGGCGCCATGCCCAGCACTTCGGTGATGTCGCGCGACAAGGCGCTGAAGCGGGCCGCATCCGCCGCCAGCCGCGGATCATTGCGGAGCATGAAAGCGTAGTCCTTCAGCTGCGTGCCGCAGCCGGAGGCATTGACCACGACCGCGGCCAACTCCCCGGCGGCACTGACGGCGCGCAGGTTTTCGATCAAGCGTGCCGCGAATCCTTCGGCTTCCCGTTTGCGGCCCAGATGATGAGTCAGCGCCCCGCAGCAGCCCGACACGGGCACCACTTCCCAACCCGCGCGGCCAAGCAACCGCTGGGTCGCCGTGTGGGATTCCGGAGTCAATACGCCCTGGGCGCATCCCAGGATCAGGGCGACGCGCCCGCGCGGCGGCGCCGGCCCGGGCACCTGGGTCAGTGCGGCACGCGCGCTGCCGGCAGGCATTCTCGCCAGCGCCAACATCGCCCGCAGCGGCGCAGGGACTATTGCCGCGCTGCGCAGGTAGCGCGGCATCAGGGCCGCGAGCCGCAGCGCGCACCGCAGGCGCGCCGGGTACGGCAGGACCGCCGCCAGCAGGGCGCGCCACAGGCGATCCGCCCACGGCCTGCGGTAGGTGCGTTCCACATGATCGCGGGCGTGATCGATGAGATGCTGGTAGTGAACGCCCGAAGGACAGGTGCTCATGCAGCCCAGGCACGACAGGCACCGATCCAGGTGGCGCACCACGGCGGCGGTCGCCGGGCGATCGTGCTCCAGCATGTCCTTGATCAGGTAGATGCGGCCGCGGGGACCGTCGAGTTCATCGCCCAGCAGCACGTAGGTCGGACAGGTGGCATTGCAGAAGCCGCAATGCACGCACTTGCGCAGTACCTTCTCCGCTTCGGCGGTGTCCGGATCACGCAGCGCCGCGCTGTCGAATTGCGTCTGCATCAGCTCATGCGCCCCGGGTTCAGCCGGTTGTCCGGATCGAACGCCAGCTTGAGGCGCGCCGCGAGGGCGACGATGGCCGGTGCCTGCGGTTCGAACACCTCCCCAGCGCTCCGATCCTGCACCGGCGCCCTGACCAGCGTGGCGTGGCCGCCGTGCAAGGCGCCTCGCAGGCGCCGCCGGTCAACCCGGCTCGCGCCGACCCAGATCAATCCGCCACCCCAGTCCAGCTGGAAAGCCTCCGGTTCAATCTCATCCAGGATTCGCGCGGCCTGCCCGGGCGCCACCGACAGGCGCCAGAGAACCGGAAAAGGCGCCAGTGCCGTGGCAGCACCCGCCTCACGCCAGAATTGCCGAGAGTCCGATCCTTCCAGCACGGCATGCGGCGTGCGCCTGAGGATTGCCAGCACACCTGCCAGGCGCGAGTGCACCGAGGTTCCCAGGCCTTCCAGGCGCAGCGCCACGCCGCGCCCCGGCAGGAAGGCGGCCGCTGAAACCTCAAACATGCAGCCCAGTGCCTGCGAACACACCTCGACGGCGTCGGCCGCGCCGGCGGCCTGCAGGAACAGCGTGCGCTCGGACTCGGCCGCCGGAACCAGGCGCAGCGTGACTTCGGTGAGCACGGCCAGCGTGCCCCAGGATCCGGCCAGCGCCTTGGGCAGATCGAAACCCGTGACGTTCTTGACCACGCGGCCCCCGCCCACGAAGGCCTCGCCGCGTCCATTGACAGCACGCAGGCCGATGAAGTGGTCCCGCGCGGAACCGGCGGTCACTCGCCGGGACCCGGAACAGTTGGCCATCACGACGCCGCCGAGCGTCTGCTCGCCGGTTGCCAGTGGCGGCGGTTCAAAGGCCAGGCGCTGACGTTGCGCAGCCAGCAGCGCTTCGATCTGACTCAGGGGGGTCGCGGGCCGGGCAGTCAGCACCAGCTCCCCGGGCTGATAGTCGACCACGCCGCCGAGGGCCGACAGATCCAGGATGGTCGCATCCGCCGGTCGGCCGATGCCGCGCTTGCTGCCGCCGGCGACGATCTCAAAGGCGGGACCGGGTGCGCTCAGCAACTGCGCCAGCTCCGCCTCGTTGCCTGGCCGCATGGTCACTAGAATCGCGGCAGGCCGGCATGCCGGGCGGCGCCCGCCTGGGCGTGCACGTGCTCGCGGCCCTGCTCGCTGCAGCGACTGAGCGTCGGAAACACCTTGCCGGGATTGAAGCGCAACTGCGGGTCGAATACCTGCTTGATCCGATGCTGCACCTCCAGGTCGATCGGGCCGAACTGGTAGGTCATCAGATCGCGCTTCTCGATGCCCACCCCGTGCTCACCGGTGAGGACTCCGCCCACGTCCACGCACAGCTTCAGGATGTCGCTGCCGAAGGCTTCGGCGCGCTCCAGTTCGCCGGGAACATTGGCGTCGTACAGGATCAGGGGATGCAGATTGCCGTCGCCGGCATGGAAGACGTTGGCCACCCGCAGCCCGTGGCGGGTCGACAGCTGCGTGATCGCCTGCAACACCGGTGCCAGCTGCCGGCGCGGAATGCTGCCGTCCATGCACAGATAATCGGGGCTGATGCGCCCCACCGCGGGGAAGGCAGCCTTGCGGCCTGCCCAGAACCGCAGCCTCTCGCTCTCATCGGCCGAGGCCCGGCAGGAGGTGGCCCCGTGCCGGCCGGCCAGGGCATGCACCGTGGTGATGAGTGCATCGACCTCGTCGCGCGGGCCGTCCAGTTCGACGATCAGCAGCGCCGCGGCATCCAGCGGATAGCCCGCCTGCACGAAATCCTCGGCGGCGCGGATGGCCGGCCCGTCCATCATCTCCAGGCCCGCGGGAATGATGCCGGCCCCGATCACTTCAGCCACGCAGGCGCTGGCGCCGGCGGCCGAGTCGAACCCGATCAGCACCGCGCGTGCGCTCTGCGGCCTGGGCAGGATGCGCACGGTCACCTCGGTGACGATGCCCAGCAGACCCTCCGAGCCGATCATCAATCCCAGCAGGTCGTAGTGGCCCGCATCCAGGTGCCGCCCCCCCAGGCGCAGGATCTCGCCCTGCGGGGTGACCATCTCGAGTCCCAGAACATTGTGGGTCGTCAGGCCATATTTCAGACAGTGCACGCCGCCGGAGTTCTCGGCGACGTTGCCGCCGATGGTGCAGGCGATCTGGCTGGAAGGATCCGGCGCGTAGTAGAAACCACGGGCCGCGACCGCCTGGCTGATGGCCAGATTCGTCACGCCGCCTTGCGCCACCACGCAGCGGTCGGCGTAGTCGATTTCCAGGATGCGGTTGAATCGTCCCAGGCCCACCACGATGGCGTCCGCCACGGGTACGGCGCCGCCGGATAACGAGGTGCCGGCGCCGCGCGGCACGATTCGCAACCCTTCCTGGTCGGCGAAGCGCAGTACCGCAGCGAGCTGCGCGGTGTCGTTCGGCAGCACCACGGCCAGCGGACGCTGGCGGTAGGCGGTCAAGGCATCGGTTTCATAGGCCCGCAGCAGCAGATCATCATCGATGACGTTCGCGAAACCCACCAGGGCGCGCAGCGCGGCGAGAATCGTCGCCTTGCGGGCAATGACGGCCGCGTCCGGCTGCGGTAAGCAGATCATCGGCGCAAGCATGACCGAAAGCTTGCGCGCGCAGCAAGCCCGGGTTGACAGCTGCAGCGTTCTTGCCGCCCGGGAAACCCGGCTCATCCGTGCGGCGCGGATCGCACGATCGTGACGCCGGTGTACGATAGGCGTCGGCTCGCAGCCCCAAGGAGTGATGCGATGACGCTGCCGCGAATCAGCCGCCGGGATGCGCTTCTGGCCGCCCTGAGCCTCGGGGCCGGCATGGCCATTTCCCGCACTGGCATTGCCGCCGGCGCGGACGGCGCCATCAGCAAGCCAATTCCCTCCTCGGGTCAGAAGATTCCGGTCATCGGCATCGGCACCAACAACTACAACGTGACCGACGCCGACGAGCTGGCGGCCCGGCGCGCCGTGTTGGAGCAGCTGCCCCGGCAAGGCGGCGCCGTCGTGGACACCGCTGCGCTGTATGGCCAGGCCGAATCCGTCATCGGCGATATGGTCGCCGGCCTGCACAACCGGGAGCGGTTGTTTCTGGCCACCAAGGTGATGACCCGCGACGCCAAGGTCGGCGAGGCCTCCATGGAGGAATCGCTGCGGCGGCTGAAGACCCCGCATGTCGATCTCATGCAGGTCCACAACTTGATCGGCGTGGAGGCACTGATACCGGTGCTCCAGGAATGGAAGAAGGCCGGCCGAATCGGCTACTACGGCATCACCACCTCCAATCCCGCCGAGCACGGACGGATGATGGATTACATGCGGCGCCTGCCCATGGACTTCATCCAGGTGGATTACTCCCTGGCCAATCGGGGCGCGGCCCAG
Source organism: uncultured Pseudomonadota bacterium (assembly GCA_963726995.1). Taxonomy (GTDB): domain Bacteria; phylum Pseudomonadota; class Gammaproteobacteria; order Steroidobacterales; family Steroidobacteraceae; genus DAIDKA01. The sequence continues at coordinate 198,458 of CAVSEP010000004.1, read as the reverse complement.
GAAGTGCTGCCGCTGGCCGCGCAAAAGGGCATTGCGGTGATCGCCAACTCGCCCTTCGGCGGCCGGCGGGCCGCCGCCAGCGTGTTTGGCCAGGTGGCCGGCAAACCCCTGCCGGACTGGGCGGCGGCCATCCAGGTCAGCAGCTGGAGCCAGCTGTTCCTGAAGTACGTGGTCTCCCACCCGGCGATCACCTGCACCGTTCCGGGCACCACCACGGTGGGTCACCTGCAGGACAACATGGCGGCGGCCCATGGGACGCTGCCGGACGCCCCGCTGAGGCAGAAGATGGAGGCGCTCTGGGACAGCCTGAAGTCCTGACCGCCCCGGCTTTTGGGGCCTGACTTGTCAACTCATCGGCCAACTGGCGCGGACCCCGGTCACACGTGTATTGTGTCGCCGCGGTTCGCAAACAGCGCGCCCTTGATGTTCAGCCGAGAGTTAGGTGATATGACGAAAATCTACGTTGGAAATCTGCCCTTTTCCGCTGACGAGAGCCAGGTGCGTGCTCTGTTTGCGCAACATGGGACTGTTGAGTCCGTGAACGTGATCATGGACCGTGAAACGGGTCGTCCGCGCGGCTTTGCCTTCGTTGAAATGAGCAATGCCGACGCTTCCCGCGCCATCCAGAGCCTGAACGGCTTTTCAATGGGCGGTCGCGCGCTGCGCGTGAACGAAGCCCAGGATCGCCCGCCGGGTGGCGGCGGCCGGGGTCCGGGCGGTGGTGGTGGCGGTGGCCCGCGTCGCAGTGGCGGCGGTGGCGGCGGCGGCCCAGGCCGGTACTGATCCGCGTTCCGGAACCCAATTCCGGAACTACCCGTAACCTGCGACCATGTGTCCCGCACCGCGGGACGCATGTGTTCGTGCGTCAAACTGGCGCTTTGCACCAGATTGCCGCGTTGCCGCAATCTTTGCGGTCCGCCCATGCTGCCCTGCCCGGAATGTCCGGGATCAACAGGAAGCCATCATGAGCAAATCCGCCGCTGCGGCGTACTTCAATGTGTTTACCGTCCGGGAGTTCGAAGGCGCGACCGGCCAGAAGACCAAGAGCTGGACGAAGGTCGGGGTCGCCTTTCCGCACCGGGAGGGTCCGGGATTCAACCTGGAGCTTGCGGCGCTGCCCCTGGACGGTCGGCTGGTCGCACTGGTTCCCAACGATGATGAGGGTCAGCCCCCGGCGGGTTGATCCGACACCGGCCCTGGAACAAGACCTTAGAGCACAAAAAAAGAGGCCCGCCGAAGCGGGCCTCTCCATCGATCAAATCGATGTCAGATCGTTACTTCGCCGCCGGAGCAGACGAAGCAGCGGTCTTGTGCTTCTTGGACGAATGATGCTTCTTGGCATGGGAAGCCTTCGCATCCGCAGCAGGGGCCGAAGAGGCAGGCGCATCAGCGGCCAGCGCCAACACCGGACCGGCCAACAGGATCAGGGCGAGAGCAGGAACGAGTTTGCTAACCACGAGTCGTCTCCATTAGGGAATATTACCGCACTGCTAACCAGCGCTTTACGGGGAGCAGAGCCTACACGAGCGCCGAAGCACTGCAATATCTTCTCTATTAATTCGTAGTAAGGATGGCAAGCCACCGTTTTTACGGGGATTCTTGACCTGATTTCTGCAGCAAAAGAGGGCATCAATTGACGGCTCAACAGCTACCCAGGAAGGGGCGCAGCCGCCGGTGAAGGCTGTCATGCACCAGGGTCGTGCGCTGGCCGCGCTGGGTCTGTCACTCCTGATCGAAGTGGGTGCCGGCGCTGCGGCGCCGGCTCGGGCGTGGGACGACTTTGGCCATATGACCGTGGCCGCCGTGGCCTGGCAGGACCTGAGCGCGGCGGCGCGCGAGCAGGCCACGCAGCTGCTGCGCCTGAACCCGGACTATCTGCGCTGGGTCGACGGCGTCGACCCGAAGGACCAGGATCTGGTCGCGTTTCTGAAAGCGGCCACCTGGGCGGACGCGATCAAGCGCGAACCGGGCTACCTTGACGATGGCGAGCGGCCGGACGGCGCAGCGGCCGACCAGAATGCGGGCTACGCAGACCTGAATGAACACCGCGACTGGCACTTTGTCGATATTCCCTTCACGCCGGATGGCGCGGCGCTGCCCCCCGTCCCGGCGCCGAACGTGGCGACCCGCATCGGGGATTTGCGTCGCGCGCTTGCGGACCGCGCGCTGCCGGCGGCCGTACGCTCCTACGATCTGACCTGGCTGCTGCATCTGGTCGGCGACATTCACCAACCCCTGCATGCTGTTTCGCGATTTACGCAGCAGCTGCCGGAGGGCGACCTGGGCGGCAACCGCATCCGTCTGTGCGCCCCGCCGTGTCGCCTGAAATTGCACTATTTCTGGGACGCCGCGTTGGGCCATGGCAATGCGACCAAGGCCCGGGCACTCGCCCGGCAGCTGCCGCGCCCGGCGTCGCACCGCATCGCGGATACCCGCATCCAGGACTGGCTTGCCGAAAGCGTGGGGATCGCACGCCGGATCGTCTACCAGACGCCGATCGGCCCCGGCTCCGGTCCCTACCCACTCACGCCGGCCTATCGGCAAGAGGCGCGACGCGTCGCACGCATGCAAGTGGCATTGGCCGGTAGGCGACTCGCCGTGCTGCTGAACAGGGCGCTGGTTGGCGGGCACTAGCAATCTGAATCGCCGTGCGCCAGACGGTCACCGGAAAATATTTTTCGCTGATGCACTGCGACTCACAGCATCGCCGCACGCGCAAGACGGCGAATGGCACTCAAGTGTTCAGTTTTTGCGCACCTTAACGAAAACCCTTCAGCCAATGCCTCTACGGGATTTTCAAGTGGGTGTTTGCACACAGTTATGCACAGCTTCTGTGGATAACTGAGCTGGATAATCCGTAGCTGCCGACTCGCGCCAAGTCAACCGCCGCGGGCGCTTGACGAATCGGAAGGCCGATGCCTTGCCTTGCGCGTCGGGTCGCGAGAGACTCCGCAGGTCCGGCAATACATCAAGTAGGGACCATGAAGCAATCCCCTGCAGCCTCGGAAGGCAAGAATCCTGAAGCGAACGCCGAACTGGCACGTGCGCGATTGCGCGTGGATGTCGCCAAGCAGAGCGTCAGACTCGCCAAGGAGGAACTGAAACGGGCGCGCAAGCGCATCAAGGACGCCAAACGCGAGGTTCGCCGCGCGCGCAAGCGCGCCAGCATTGCCCGCAAGGCATGGAAACAGGCGCGCCGGACCAAGGCGGTCCCGGCGCGCGCGAGCAAACCCGGCCGCGCACCCGCCTCGAAACGGGTCCGCAAGAAAAAGCGCGTGGTGAAGGCGCCCGCCAGGCCGGCCGTGAAGGCCGCCCCCGGGAAAGTTGCCCGGAAGAAGGTGGCACCGGCGGCCAGAAAGCGCGTGGTCGCAAAGCCCGTTGCGACGCCGCTGCGCCCGCGACCTCGGCCTGCCCCGCGTCGGCGACCAGCGCCGGCGGCTGTTGCGGAATCAACCTCCGTGCCGGCGGCCGCCCCGGAGGTGGCCGGTCCGAGCACTGCGGCAAAAGAGACGCCGCCGACGTAGCGACGCTCAGGCGGCCGGATCGGAATCGAAGCCGATGATGCGGGCGATCGCGTCCACGGCGCGGATTTTGCCCAGCATCGCGTCGAACTTGCCGGCACCGTAGTGGGATGGGCGCAGGCGACAGGCTCCGCCGGCCTCCTCCATGATGACTTCGGTGGCCGCGATGTCCCAGCGGTTCAATCCCAGCTCCACCAGTACGTCCACCGCCCCACGCGCCGCCATGGCGTGCGACCAGCAATCGTGGCAACCGCGCAAGTGGGTGCCCGCGCGCATCAGGCATTCGAAACCGGCGGCCAGGCGCGCTCGCGCGAAGTCGAGCACCCAGCGATGGGTGGGTGCCTCGTATGGCGACTCGCCCAGTCCAAACTCCTCCCCGAGCAGCGGCCAGGGGCCGGCAGGAGCGAGGAGTTCCCGGATGAGACGCTCGGCCTCCCGATCACAGCGCGTAATCACCGAACCGTCGGGCTTGATGTTGATCTGCAGCTGCGGATTGCGAAAGCCCTCCAGGATCATGCCCGACGGGGCAGTCGCGGCACTCCGGCCCCGTTGCAGAAGCTCTTCAAGTCGTAACTCCATGCATTAAGCGTATGCGGTAGGTTGATGATTGACCAGCCATCCACGGCCCGTGATAGGCTCCCAATCGGGTAGGGGTTGGATATCGGGGGAGCGGCATTTGGCCACCCGAACGCGGGATGACCGTCGACTGCGCCTGCTGAGCGCCGTGTGCTTGGGCTTGCCTGAAGCTGAGCGCACCGATTGCGGTGCACATGCCGATTTCCGCGTGCGCGGCAAAGTATTCGCCTACTTTCTCAAGGACCATGGCGGCGATGGCATCATCGCCGCCTGTTTCAAGGCGCGCCTCGGCGAGCATGTCGAGCAGGTGAAGCGCGCGCCGGATCGGTTCTATCTGCCCAGATACATCGGTCGGCGCGGCTGGTGCGGCCTGCGGCTCGACCAGGGCGAGATCGACTGGGATGAAGTGAAGGCCCTGGCGACAGTCAGCTACAACCTGGCCGCGCCGAAGTCGCTGCAAGCCCCCGCTGCGCCGGCACCGATGGCCAACGCCCTCACGGTCCGATCACTGGTGCGCGGCGCCCCGCCGGCGATCATCAATGTCGGCCGCCCGCCCGCGCACCATGTCGACGGCCAGCTGCTAAGTGACTCTCCAGAGCCGCCATTGCCACCCACGGCAGTGCCGGGGGGCGCCGGGTTCAGCACTGCCGGCGCGCTGCGCAGCCGCCGCTAGCGAGTCGCCTTGGCTACGGCTCTCCTGACGGCGAGCTTGATGCGCCGCTGCCAGGCCTTGAAGCGAACCGCCGCTTCGCTGCGCTTCAACTGACGGGCGATCTTCTTGACGCGCTCCTTGCCGGCCAGCTTGCGCAAAGTTTTCAGTTCATCGGCGGTCCAGATAACACGTTTACGGCGCGTGGTACGCGGCATTGCTAGCTCCGATAAGAATTCTATTCATGAAAAATTTCCAGGCGCGGATCTTACTCCAGGATCACTTCGATTTGAATGAGATCAGGTCATTTGGTTCAATGATTACCATGCGTCTTCGAAAAACAATTTGTCAATTTGTATCGACGTCAAATGCCCGCGCAACGCAGTTGCAAGCGTGAACGCGGCGCCATCCATCGCCGCGTTGTTTGCCGATGGCGCCGTCGCCTATCAAACGCACGCGACCTTCACGACCGATTCGCTGCTTCCCGAGGAACGGCCGTGCGTGACAAGAGCGGCACCGAAAAGAATCCGCGAGTTTGCGGCCGGCCGGGCCTGCGCACGCGCGGGGCTGTCGCAGCTGGGATTCGGCACCGTGGCAGTGCCGATGGGCGCTGATCGTGCGCCGCTGTGGCCCGCGGGGGCCACGGGCAGCATCACCCACACGCAAGGCTACGGCGCAGCGGCGGTTGCCATGCGCACGCGCATCCGGGCACTGGGACTGGATGCGGAGCCCGAAGGCTCCGTAGGTGCGCATCTGTGGCCACGCATCTGCACCGCGCAGGAACTCGCGTGGCTGCGGGCGCAGGACGGACCAGCCGCGCTCGGTGCGGCGACTTTGATATTCAGCGCCAAGGAAGCGTTCTACAAATGCCAGCACGCCCTCACCGGCCAGTGGCTGGGCTTCGCCGACATTCAGATCACCGTCGAGCAGGAGCAATTCACCGTACAGCCGACTCAACCGTTGCAGATTGCGCAGCATAGCCCCGGACCCTGGCACGGGCGGTACCTGCATGAGGCGGGGCTGGTGATCACGGGCCTATGCATCGTCTGATGCCGATCGGGCCGCCCATGGCGTCAGACGGGCCTTTCATACCAAAGGGGTCGACCACCCCCCCGCTCCGGCCTATCCTTGAGGGGCCGATCATGTACATGGATGAGGACCGTTAGGATGTTGCGAATTCGCCGTGTCGCCCGCCCGCTGGTGCCCGTGGCCGTCGCCACGCTGCTCGCCGCGTGCGCGCTGGGCCCCAACTACAGGCGCCCCGACACGGCAGTCGCGGAACACTTCAAGAATCCCGTCAGCGACACCGCGCCGGCACCGCCGCAGCAGTGGTGGACCCTGTTCGGCGACAGCATCCTCAATGACCTGGAACAGCAGGTCGAGGTGTCCAACCAGAATATCGCCCAGGCCGCGGCTGCCTACATGCAGACCCGCGCGCTGGTGCGCCAGGACCGGTCGAATCTGCTGCCCTCCATCGGTCTGAACGGGGACGTCTCGCGCACCGGCAATGGTGCGCCCGTACCGGCCGGCAAGGGCAGCAATACGGCCACCACCTACCAGCTCGGCGCCAGCGGGCAATGGGAGCTGGACGTCTGGGGACGCCTGCGCCGCACCCTGGAAAACGCCCACGCCAATTCCCAGGCCAGTGCGGCGGATCTGGCCAATGCCAAACTCGCCGCCCAGAGCCAACTGGCGATTGCGTACCTGCAGCTGCGGGGCGCGGACGCCCAGCGCCGGCTCCTGTCCGATACGGAAGTCGCTTACGCACGCACGTTGACCATTACCCAGAATCGTTACAAGGTGGGCACCGCCGCCCGCACCGATGTGCTGCAGGCCCAGACGCAGATGTACTCGGCGCAGGATCAGGAGCAGGCCGAGGTGCTGCAGCGGGCGCAGCTGGAGAACGCCATCGCTTCCCTGATCGGGAAACCGGCTTCCGGGTTCACCATTGCACCGCTGGAGGCCTGGGACATTCCGGTGCCGCAGATACCTGCCGGCGTGCCCTCCGAACTGCTGCGGCGGCGTCCCGACGTGGCGGCCGCCGAACGGCAGATGGCCGCGGCGAATGCCACCATCGGCGTGCAGGAGACCAATTACTTCCCTGCCATCACCCTCACCGGCTCCTACGGTTTCCTGTCCACCGCCGCCAGCACCCTGTTTGACCAGGGCAGCATGTCGCACTCGGTCGCCGGGACCCTGTCGCAGACCCTGCTGGACTTCGGGGGCCGTCGCGCCCAGGTCGATCAGGCCCGCAGCGCGTATGCGCAGGCCGTGGCCTCCTACCGCCAGACGGTGCTGACGGCCTTCCAGGATGTGGAGAATGATCTCGCCGCGGCTGACATCTATCAGAAGGAATTCGACATCCGCACCAAGAATTCCGCGGCCGCGGATCTGACCGAGCAGCTGACCATCAATCAGTACAAGGCCGGCACCGTGGATTTCACGACGGTCGTGGTCGAGCAGACCGCAGCGCTGAATTCGCGCCTGCAGCTGGCGCAGATGAGGATTTCCCGGCAAACCAATACCGTGACCCTGATCACCGATCTGGGCGGCGGCTGGCAGGCGCCGGATTACTCACACTACCAGTAACGGCGCACGATCCGCTCAGCGCGCGCGGACATGACTCAGGCGCCGCTTGAACGCGGCGGTGATGCTCGTCAGCTCCGACACCTTCAACGCCGTGGCGCCGGCCACGAAGACGGCGGAGGCTGCGGCGATGGTGCCCAGCAGCCAGAGCAGTCGCAGCCACAAGCGCGTGGTTTCCCAATCCGGCATTACCCAGCGGATGCTGGCGAGGCACACGGCCGCCATGATGGCCGACGCCACCGCCACCCGCGCCGTCAGGGACAGCAACGCGCCGGAATGAAACCGTCCCAGTTCCCGGCGCATCAGAATGAACAGCACGATGAAGTTCGTCGAGGCGATGCAGGCGGTGGAGAACGCGAGGCCGCGATGGCCCCATCCCAGATGCCAGGTGAAGAACCAGTTGAACAGCAGGTTCAGGCCCACGGCGGCGAAGCTCACGAACATGGGCGTCTTGCGCCGATCGATGGCATAGAAGGCGTTCACGAGTACCTTCAGCGACGCATAGCCGACGAGACCCAAGGCGTAGTACTGCAGGGCGCCGGCGGCCCCGTGCGTTTGCTCCGCCGTGAACCGCCCGTGTTGATAGAGCACCGAAATGAGGGGCTCCGCCAACACGATCAATCCCACCGTTGCCGGTATGGTCATCAGGAAGGCGAGCCGGATGCCCCGGGCGAGTTCGGTGCCGAAGCCATTGCGGTCCCCGGCGACCGCCAGCCGCGCCAGCAGCGGTAATGACACCGTCCCCAGGGCCACGCCAAAAACCCCCAGCGGCAGCTGCATCAGGCGAAATGCAATGGACAGCCAGGTTGTCGGCCCGTCTCCCAGGTGGGACGCGAATGCGGAATTGACTATTACATTGATTTGCACGGAACTGGCCGCGATCACCGACGGCCCCATGACCCGCAGCACCTCATTCACGCCCTGGTCTCGCCACACCAGATCAGGTCGGAACCGGTAGCCCTCGCGCCATAGCGCCGGCAGCTGCACGCCCAGCTGCAGCAATCCGCCCACCAGCGTGCCCAGGGACAATCCCAGCAGGGCCCGCGGTCCGAAATGCGGATCGAACATCCAGCCCAGCGCCACGCCGGCGACGATGGACCCGAGATTGAAGAAACTCGAGGCCATCGCGGGAATGCCAAAGACGTTGCGGGCATTGAGCATGCCCATGACCAGCGCGGCCAGCGAGACCATGAGGATGAACGGATACATGATCCGCGCCATGGTCACGGTCAGTGCCTGCTTGGCCGGATCAAACCCGGGTGCCAGCATGGAGATGATCCAGGGCGCAAAGACGATGCCGAGAATGGTTAGGGCGCTGAGCGTGATCATCGCCAGGGTCAGCACCTTGTTGGCCAGGCGGTAGGCGGCCGCATCGCCTTCGCGGCTGATGGTGCGACTGAAGATGGTCACGAAAGCCGTGGAGAGAGCGCCTTCCGCGAACAGGTCGCGCAGCAGATTCGGAATGCGGAACGCAATCGTGAAGGCGTCCATGAGCTTGCCGCCGCCAAACAGCGCGGCGAAGACCTGCTCGCGCGCCAATCCCAGGACGCGGCTGCACATCACGGCAAGCCCGACGATGCCGGCCGCCCGGGTGTTCAGGGTTTCCGGTCGGGGCGGCGCGGCCGCGGCCGCCTGCGGCAATTGCGATTCAGGGCTGGATGCCAAGCGTCAGACTTTGTTTCGGTGCTCGCAGCACGGACGTTGTCACTGTACCCGCATGTGATGCATGCTGGCCAGAGACGGTAACGGAATGCGCGCGTGATCACAGTCCAGGAACTGCATATCTATCCGCTCAAGTCAGGACGCGGCATAGCCCGGGAGCGGGTCGGCCTGGCGCCCACCGGATTCATCTGGGATCGTCACTGGATGATGGTCAACGCCCGCGGACAGTTCCTGTCGCAGCGCACGCACCCGATGCTGGCGCGGATCGCGACCTCAATCAGTGAGGCGGAACTCACTTTGCAGATTGACGATGAGCCGCCGTTGTCACTGCCGCTGCAGCCGCGCGGTGAACTGGCGGCCGTGCGGGTCTGGCAGGATGCCTGTGAGGGCTTCGATCAGGGCCCGACGGCGGCCGCCTGGGCAAGCCGCGTACTGGGCGAGCCCGTGCGCGTCATGCGCATGCCGACTCACCCGAAGCGGATGGCCAACGCCACGTACGCGGGTGTGCAGCCCGTACCCGTGAGCTTCTCCGACGGCTTCCCGGTGCTGGTGTGCAATCGGGCGTCGCTCGCGGAACTGAATCGACGCATGCCCGAACCGATCGGAATGGAGCGCTTTCGACCGAACCTCGTGCTGGACGGCCTCGCCGCCTTCGCCGAGGACCGGATCGCCGCCTTGCGCATTGGTCCGGTGACCCTGAAGCTGGTCAAGCCCTGCACCCGTTGCGTCATCACGGCCACCGACCAGCGAACCGGCGAGCGTTCCGGCAATCCCCTGCCGGTGCTGCAGCAGTTCCGTATGAATCACGAGCTACACGGCGTGATGTTCGGTGAAAACGCCATACCGACGGCCGGTGTTGGCCAGTGCATCGAGCTCGGCGCCGAGTGCGAAGTGGATTACGACGCGTAGACCTGAGGTTCGCGCGCGAGCCATCAGGCCTGCAGTCCTTCCTTGCGACAGCGCAGTGCCGCCGCGACCCACAGCAGCCCGCACAGGCCCACCGCCACGGGGACCAGCAGCACCGCCTCCCCCAGGGAGGTTCGATCCGAGAGCTTGCCGATCAGCGGCGGTGAGATGACATCGCCCAGCAAATGGATGGCCAGCACGCTCAGGGCGACCGCCGATGCCCGATGCACCGGATGCACGATGCTCACGATGACGGAGTTGATGGGCCCGGTGGACATGAACAGCAGCAGCTCCGCACCCACCAGCGCCGGGTAGTAGGCATGCGGCGAGGGGGACGCCAGGGAGGCAACCGCCAGGGGCACCGCGATCAGTGTCGCGAGGCCCGAGACCCAAAGATAGGCCTGGCGCGTGTAGCGCAGGAAGTAGTCGCCCAACCAGCCGCCCAGAAACGTCCCCAGGAATCCCGTAACCACGACGATGGCACCAAAACCTATGGTTGCCTGCTGCGCCGGGACCGCGCGCACTCGCTCGAGGAAGGTGGGCATCCAGAATGCCAGGCCGCCCACGGCAAAGGTGTAGGCCGCATATCCCAGTACGGTCAACGCATAGGAGCCCTGCCGGGCGAGTTGCGCGTACAGCACCAAGGTTCTGCGCAGCGCCTGCAACAGTCCCGGTCGCTCCGCGGCATGGAGCAGTGCTTGCGCCTCCGGAACCCGGGCGCCCGGCTCCATCGAGCCGCGCGGCGGATCGGGGATCCGCAACACGGCAAGCGCCAGGAGCAGCCCCGGTACGCCCGCGGCAAAGAAGGCCGCGCGCCAGCCCCAGACCTGCGAGACCGCCCCGCCGACCGCATAGCCCAGCGCCGCACCCACCGGAATGGCCATATAGAAGATGGCAAAGATGCGACCCCGGCGTGCGGGCGGGTAGTAGTCAGCCAGCAGCGCCGGAGATATCGTGGCATACGCTGCCTCGCCGATGCCGACCGCGGCGCGTGATGCAAACAGCTCCCAGAAGCTGCGCGACAGACCCGACCATACGGTAGCGAGACTCCACAAAGCCACGCCGATCGCGATCGGTCGGGTCCGGGAACGCCGGTCCCCCAGGTATCCGAACGCCGGGGCAGCCAGCATGTACACCACCACGAAGGCCGGCGCGAGAATACCGAGCTGGTAGTCCGTGGAGACGATGCCCGACGCCTTCATCTGCGGCAGCACCGCGGAAGGAATGAAACGATCCAGGTAGTTGAGCAGATTGATGACGGTCAGGACGAAAAGGCCGCGACCGGCGAAGCGCACCGCAGCCCGGGGCGCCCCGGGGCCCGGCTCGCCGTGCGCAACCTCGCCGCTGTGCAGCTCGCTCACCAGCTTTCGCTCCTCCGGCCAAAGTACGAAATGATACGCTGGGCACGGGGCCGAATTCTCAAGTTCTGTCGCGAGGATCAGACATGCCAATTTCTGGACTGCATCTGTCGCATCGCGGGGCCTGCGTCGGCGTCCTTATGGCCGCCCTGCTGGGCATCGCACACGGCGCCGCGCCGGACCCCGATCAGCAGCGCTGGCTCAACGCGAAGGAATCGGGCCTGGTCACTGACGCCCAGGTGCATTTCTTTCCCCTGCCCCATGATCGCAGTGGCCCCACCACCGTGGTGATCGCCGTGGACGGTCGCGTCTGGTTCACGGAAAGTGGCGGCAATCGAATCGGCAGCATGAACCCCGACGGCAGCGGGCTGATCGAATTCCCCCTGCCGCACCCGGACAGCGGGCCGCGGATTCTGGCGCGCGGCGCCAATGGCAATCTGTGGTTCTCCGAGCACACTGGAAATCGCATCGGCCGGATCACCCAAAACGGCGTCATCACCGAGTGGGACATTCCAACCGCCAACAGCCAGCCGCGCGCCATCGCCTTGGGTCGCGATGGCAACATGTGGTTTGGAATGTTCGCCGCCGGCAAGATCGGCCGCATCACCCCACGCGGCGTCATCACCGAATTCGTTCCGCCCACCGCAGACAGCGGCCCACGGGCGCTCGCCGCCGGCGCTGATGGCAATGTCTGGTTCTCCGAGTACAAGGCCGGCAAGATCGGCCGCATCACACCCCAGGGACAGATCAGCGAATTTCCATTGCCGCGCCCCAACAGCGGGCCCGGCGATATCACCATGGGGCCCGATGGGGCCTTGTGGTTTGTGGAACTCTCGGGCGGCATCGACGGTATCCGCACCGACGGCAATCGGGTCGGCCGCATCGCCTACGACGGCAAGGTCAGCGAATTTCCCATGCCGAGCGCAGCCGTCTCCGCCATCAATATCGCCGTCGGCCCCGACCGCAATCTGTGGTACACGCGCGGCAGCGGCCTGGGGCGCGTGACGCCGGAGGGATCGATCACGGAATTTCCGGCCGGCGCGGACTCCCGTGGCGCGGGCCTCTCGGCCGGAAGCGACCGCGAGCCTCCCAGGCGCCTGGTGAATCGGCTGTGGTTTGCCGATGGCGGTGCCAACCACATCAGCTACCTGCAATTTCGGCCATCGGCCACGGATCATTGAAGGGGAAGAGCATGCGAAGCGGATTCTTCATCGCCCTCGCCACCTTGAGTCTTGTCGGCGCGGCCGGCGTCCAGGCGCATGGCAAGGATCCGAATACGCAGAAAATGGCCGCGACGATCAAGGACCTGCTCGACGGGCCGCCGTCAGCGGATCGGCTGATCCTGGTGAGCAGCAAGCCCTGACCTATCGAATCAGTGATTGCCGAAGAAATCCCGGGCCGCGGCCATGCAGAACGGCGCGACCAGCGTTGCGTGGTAGGCCTCGATGACGGCCGTCGCTCCGCCGTCGGTGGCGCCCTGCAGGACCGCATCGGCCGCCAGGACCTGCTTGGCGATCTGGAAATCCTGCTTGAGAGTTCCGTACGGATCGTTCGGCGCCACGGCGGCCTCTAGATCCAGCACGCCAATCGAAGCCGACGCGGTGGCATGCGTGGCCCAATAGCCCTGCATCAGCTGCGTGTTCAACCAGAACACCACCGGGTCCAGATCCCCGCCGCACAACTGCAGCGGGGCGGCCGGCACCCAGGTGCGCAGATCATTGCGCTGCAGGGCCGCTCGCCAGGGCAGCTGCGGCGCGGCGGCGGGCAGGCCCGAAGTCAGCGCGGGAAAGCCGCCGTCGGGATTCAGCTGCGCATCCTCCAGGTAGCTGAGTCGATAGCTGTTTTGGATGAGGTTGCCGGGTCCAAAACCCAGGGCGAACAGCGACGCAAAGCCGGCGGGTGTCGTCGGGGGTGTGATGGCCGCGAATGGCGGCGCCGGCGGCGTCAGGCTGAAGAGCGCGTACTGCGGCAGCTTGCCCTGCGCATACAGCTGGCTGCGTGTCAGGGTCGTGGGCAACAAAGAGCCGATGCCGGTCGCGTATTCGGGCTCGATGGCATCCGTGGCATTGGCATAGATGTTCCCGTAGGCGGCCTGGTAGGCCGTCAGCAGCAGGGTCGTCGAGATCGTCGCCCCGCCGTTGACGTTGCCGTAGAACACCGCATCGGCGAAGGCCGCCAGCGCATAAGGTCCCGACATCGGCGCCGATGCAGTAACCGTGAGTCCCGCCGACTCCATGGCGCGGTGGGTGGCCATGGCCACGTAACCGCCCTGGGAGTACCCGGTGAGGTAGAGCTTGCCGTTGTCCCGAGTGAGCGTGGCCGAGGCCAGCGGCAGCGCCGTGCGCGCAGCCTTCAGGGCATCGATCATGTCCCGCGACTGCTGCTCGGCAATCAGATAGGGGTGATAGGGAAGCGTCGAGGTGTCGTAACCGGCGTAGTTGGGCGCGACGACGATGGCGCCCTGTGAGGCGAACACGGCCGCCAGCGCCAGCGCCTCCGCATTGCCCAGGTCGGACATGTCGAATCCGCGGTCCGTGGAGGTGCCATGCGCATACAGGACTATCGGGCGGGCACCGGTGCAGGTCGAACCCAGCCCGGTGGGCACCATCAGGGCTGCCGAAGCGGTGGTGGGCTCCTTCGCGCCACCCACCGTCTCATACTGGATTTTGTAGATGAGGACATCGCAGACCGGTGAGCCGCTCAGCGAGAACAGCTGCTGGTTGGTTGCCAGATTCAGCTGCAGCAGCAGACTGGGCGCGGTGACGGTGGACAGCAGCTGCGCCGGGCTCTGCAACAACGCGCCTTCAGGTGGTGAGCCACCCGCGCCGGAGCCCGCACCACCCGCATCGCCGCCCATATCACCCGTGCCGCCGCAGCCGCCGATCAGCAGTGCGACGATCAGGTACGCAGACAGGCGGCGGCGCACCGGTACTTCCTAAGGGATTCGAAGCGACATGGCAGTTACCATTCTTTGGTCAGCGCCCCCGGTGCACAACCGTCCCCGCCACGCCAGGCGCCGTGGTCGTTGTCCTACATTCCCGGACTCAAGGCGGCGGATCGACATTTTATCCGCCGCCGCGCACCCGACCAGGAAAAGCGTCGCGGCGACTGATGCCGCCCAGGTGCGCGTCGTTACAAACTTCCCCAGACGTGGCACTGCCCGCGCGTCGTGTCCCGCGCAGAACTTCATCTTTGCGCCGACATAATAGCGCTCGCCGGAAAGGCCGGAAGACGCTCGACATATCTCTGAGAAGAGATCTGTAAATATATGATTTATTTGTAGTAAAGTGGATCCTTGCGACCAGGGCGGTGACCGTTCCGGGTGACATGTCAACGCGGCCGGACCGACACCTGGATACGCCTCGACGGCGACCCTAATTCGATTGCGGCGCCCGGCTCACGGAGCGCGCGCTATCTTCCGTTACATTAGTGTGGCGGCGTCCGGCGGCCGCATAATAAGGTGCTGAGATTCAATAGGCTGGAGTGGAAATGCGCAAGCGCGGAGCCCCGTTCAAGTATGTGCTGATGCTGGCCGGTGCCTGCGTGCCGCTGGCCTCCCTCGCCGCGCAGGCCGCTCAGGACGCGGCGCCGGCCGATGCCGCCAACAAGGTGTTCACCAACATGGTCAACACCCGCTGCGAGAAATGCCACAACGCGGATGACTGGGCCGGCAGCCTGGCCATGGATACCCTGGACCTGAACCACACCGGCCAGAGCCCTGAAGTGTGGGAAAAGGCCATCGCCAAGCTGCGCTCCCGGCTGATGCCGCCCGCCGGCGTACCGCAGCCCGCCCAGGCCGATGTCGACACCGTGGTGGACTATCTCGAGGCTTCGATCGATACCGCCACCCAGGGTCACTCGGTCGGGCATGTGCCGATCCAGCGACTCAGTCGCGCCGAATTCGCCGCCTCGGTGAAGGACCTGGTCGGGGTGGATGTGGATCCTAAGCAGATTCTGCCCACCGAGATCGAGGTCGACGGCTTCAGCAATATCGCCGGGGCCCTGGTGATCTCGCCCTCCTTCATGGAGCAGTACCTGTCGGCGGCGCGCCGCGTCGCGCAGCGCGCGATCGGCGAGCCGGTGCCAAAAATGGAAAACGTCTTCTATCGGGGCGGCGGCGGCGGCGGCGGCCAGGCGGGGCCTGGGTCGCCCACGCAGCTGACTCACAAGGACGGATATCCGCTCGGCACCCGCGGCGGCGTGAATTTCACGCACGTCTTCCCGCACGATGGTGAATACCGCTTCAACTTCCTGGAAGGCGACAGCATCGATGCGGGCCTGTATCCGCGCGGCATGGAGACGCGGGCCACGATGGTCGTCCTGATCGACGGCGCGGAAGTGGCCCGCAGGCAGATCGGTGGATTCGAGGACCTGAGCCTCGCCGACCGCGACGGGCCCAAGGGCCGCACCGCGGTCGTCGCCGAAATCTCCGGCATCCCAGCCCACGTGACCGCCGGTTCTCACTCGGTGACCGTCACCTTCATCGAGCGCTCATTGGCGGAGAGCAACGATCCGACCGGGGCCGGCAAGGTCTCCGGCATGCCCATCATCCGCGACGGCGTGCAGGTCGTCGGCCCCTTCTCCCCACAGGGACTGTCCTTGAGCGATAGCCGGGCCAAGATCTTTGTCTGCCAACCCAAGCAGGAAACCGAGGAGCGTCCATGTGCTGAGCGCATCGCGCGGCATCTGGCCACCCAGGCCTATCGCCGTCCGGTGACCGACGCGGACGTGCAGCTGCTGATGAAGTTCTATACGACGGGTCGGGGTGAACCGGGCGGATTCGATTCCGGCGTGACCGAACTCGTGACCGCGGTGCTCTCTAGCCCCGACTTCTTGTATCGGTCCATCTCAGCGTCCCCGACGCCCGGTCAATCCCGGCAGCTGAGCGATCTGGAGCTCGCCTCGCGCCTGTCCTTCTTCCTGTGGAACGAGGGCCCCGATGAGCAGCTGATCGGACTTGCGACCCGGAACCAGCTCGCCGACCCCGCGGTCATGAAGACCCAGGTGGAGCGCATGCTCAAGGACCCGCGCGCCCAGTCGCTGATCGAGAACTTCGCCTTCTCGTGGCTGAACATGGCCACATTGGCCCAGGTCGAACCGCTGGACCCGGCCTTCAATGCGGCGATGCGCGGTAATTTCGAAACCGAGATTCGCCTCTTCCTGACCAGCGTGCTGCTGGGAAATCGCAACGTCACCGAACTGATGACCGCTGACTACACCTTCGTGAATGAGTCCCTCGCCCGCCAGTACGGCATCGCAGGCGTCCTGGGACCGCAATTCCGGCGAGTGACGCTCAAGGATGAGAACCGCTGGGGGCTGCTGGGCAAGGGCGCCGTGGAGCTGCGAACTTCCTACGGCGACCGCACCTCGCCGGTGCTGCGCGGTGAATACGTCCTTGACCGGATTCTGGGCACGCCGCCGACGCCGCCGCCGCCCGGAGTCAACACGGATCTGTCGGTCCACGAGGGACAGCCGCCGGCCACGGTGCGCGCCAGGCTCGAAGCCCACCGAGCGAACCCCACCTGCAAGGGCTGCCATGGCGTGATGGATCCGTATGGGCTGGCGATGGAGAATTTCGATGTCACCGGGCGCTGGCGCACGATCGACGTGCAGCAAGCCAAGCAGCTGCCGATCGATCCCACGGCGGAGCTGTCGAGCGGTGCGGTGCTGCACGGCCCGGCGGACCTGCGCCGCTATCTGACGCGGCGCCCGGAGCAGTTCCCGACGACGGTGACCAAGCGCCTGATGATGTATGCGCTGAACCGGGAACTTGAATATTACGACATGCCCCAGGTCCGCACGATCGTCCGTGAGGCCGGCGCGCACGACTACACCCTGGGCGCGCTCATTACCGGAATCGTCAACAGCGATTCGTTCCGACGCCAGGGGGCCGAAGCGCCGCCGAAACTGTCACCAACCAAGGTGGCAGCCAATGACACCCGCAGCAGCGACCTAACGAAGCAGTGACTGGAGAGACAAGTCGATGGCAACGTTCCTGACCAAGAAGCACCTGTCCCGACGCCATTTCCTGCGTGGCAGCGGCGTGGCTCTGGCCCTGCCGTTCCTGGACGCCATGGTGCCGGCCGCCACCGCACTGGCCCAGACCGCGGCCGCACCGAAGACCCGCGCCGGGTTCTTCTACATTCCGCATGGTGCGATCGCCAACAACACGCCCTTCGGCAAGGAAGTCGATGCCTGGACCTCCAGCGGCAAGGGTGCGGACTTCAAGCTCGGGCACACGGTGGCACCTCTGGACCCGGTCAAGAACTACGTCACGACCTTCGAGAACATCGAGAATCTCGCGGCCGGTGGCTCTGTCCACACACTCAATCCCGCGACCTGGCTGTCCTGCGTGCGTCCTGACACCGCCGCCAAGGGCGCCAGCATGGCGATCACGCTCGATCAGGTGATTGCCCAGCACATCGGACAAAAGACCGCCCTGCCCTCGCTGGAAGTCGCCTCGGAGACCACCATCCAGGTGGCTGCCTGCGGCGGCGCGGGCTGTTACTACGCCTCCACGACCGCCTACTCCGGTCCCAACTCACCACTGCCGATGGAGTACAACCCGCGCAAGGTGTTCATCCAGCTCATGGGTGAAGGCGACACGGCCGCCGAACGCGATGCACTGCTGCGCAAGAACGCCAGCATCCTCGACATGGTTTCAGACCGTGCCAAGGCGCTTGAGCAATGACCTGGGGCCCGGCGACCGGCAGAAGCTGGCGGAATATCTTGATACCGTTCGCGAGGTCGAACGCCGCGTCAACATGGCCAGTTCCCGGGATTTCTCCGGCGTCAACGTGCCGGTCGCACCGGTCGGTGAACTCGACGATTTCGACAAGCAGGTCAGGCTGATGTTCGACCTGATCGCGTTGGCCTATCAGGCCGACCTGACCCGCGTGGCCTCCTACGTCATGGTCGCCGAGGGCACCAACCGCACCTACAACCATGTCGGCGTGCCGGATTCCTTCCACCCCGTCAGCCACCATTCCAATGACCGCGAGCGCATCCGCCGCCTCACGGTCATCCAGCGCTATCACATGGAGCGATTCGCGGACTTCGTCAAGAAGCTCTCGACCATCAAGGAAGGCGAAGGCAGCATCCTGGACCATTCGCTGTTTCTGTACGGCTCGAACATGGGCAACAGCAACCAGCACGACAACTATCCGCTGCCGGAGGTTCTGGTGGGCGGTGCCAACGGCGCGCACGTGGGCGGCAAGAATCTCACGCTGCCCGCGCGCACGCCGCTGGCCAATCTGCACCTGACGATTCTGAACAAGGTCGGGATCAAGCAGGCCAGCTTTGGCAACAGCACCGGCATCATCACTGAAGTCTAGAAGAAGCCTTAAGTCATGAAGACGACTGATCGCAGAAACTTCCTGCAGGCCTCCTTGAGCGGGCTCGCGGGACTGGCAGCCGTGCCGCTGCTGGGAAGCCTGTCGGGCTGCCAGCAGGTTCCGGTACGCGAGAGCACCGCCGGGACTTCCGGACGGGCGGGTGCGCTGCCGACGACCAAGCTGTCCGATCGCATCACCGTCATCGGCGGTGCACCGGGCAATGTCGTCGCCCTGTCTTCCGGCGATGGCGTGCTGCTGGTCGACAGCGGCGCAACGGAACTGGCCCGGGCCGTGCAGGCGAGCCTCGGGGGTGCCCACGTACACACCCTGTTCAACACCCACTACCACAGCGATCAGACCGGCGGAAATGCGCACTTCGCCGCGGCCGGTGCGATCATCCATGCCCATGTGATCACCCGCCAGTGGCTGGCGACGGATTATTACGTGCCCGCGGAGGACCGCTGGGTGAAGGCGCCGCCGCCGGCGGCCGTCCCCACGGTGACGTTCCGCCAAAAGGGCGAGCTGAAGGTCGGGGCCGAAAGCGTCGAATTCGGCTATCTGCTCGAGGCGCATACGCGCGGCGACATCTACCTGTATTTCCGCGACTCCAATGTCCTCGCGGTCGGTGACGTGGCCTCGCCCTTGCGCGACCCGGCGCTCGACTGGTACGCGGGCGGCTGGCTCGGCGGGCGGGTGGACGCTATGTCCGATCTGCTCAAACTCGCCAATGAGGATACCCGCATCGTGCCGGCCTACGGGCCGGTGATGACCCGCGCCCAACTGCTGGCCGAGCGCGACATGATGCAGCACCTGTATGAGCGCACCACCCTGCTCACCACCCAGGGCCGCAGTGCCCAGGACATGCTTGATGCCGGCGTCATGAAGGAAATAAGCCGCGAGTTCAAGGATCCGTATCGATTCCTGTACGACAACAGCAAAGGCCTGTGGGCCCACTACACCAATTTCGGGGGCAACATTGTTTAAGTGGACCATCCGCGCGGGCGGCCTCGCCGCAGCCGTCGGGCTGCTGGCGATCGGCAGCGCAGCCGTTGCGGCGGCGGCACGCCCCGAGTCGCTGGCCGACCTTATCCGCGCCGGCAATCGCGAAGCGGTGCTGGCCGCCATCAGCTCTCCCGCAGTCGACGTGAATGCGAAGGAAGCCGATGGCTCCACCGCGCTGCTGTGGGCTACGTACAACGTTGACCACGAGCTGGTACGTGCACTGCTGAAGGATGGCGCGAAGGCCAACGTCACCAACAACTACGGTTCATCCCCGTTGAGTGAGGCGGTGAAACTGGGCGATGTGGATCTGGTGACGATGCTGCTCGAGGCGCACGCGGATCCCAATGCACCCAATCAGGACGGCGAGACCGCGCTGATGGTGGCCTCGAGCCTGGGCTCGCTGAAGATCGTGGAACTGCTGCTCGGCCACGGCGCGAATGTGAACGCGGTGGAGAACTTCCGCGGCCAGAACGCCCTGATGTGGGCCGCCGCCGAAAATCACCCCGACATCGTCGACCTGTTGCTGGCGCATGGCGCGGATGTCAAACGGCGCGCCAAGTACGATGACTGGCCCAGGCAGATGACCTCCGAGCCCCGCGCCCAGTTCCGGCAGACCGGCGGCCTCACTGCCCTGCTGTATGCGACCCGCTCGGGCTGCTACCGCTGCGCCGTGGCCATCGTCAAGGCGGGAGCCGACGTCAACCAGCCCAATCCCGATGGCATTACCCCGCTGATCAATGCGCTCGACAACCGCGACTTCGACATCGCGAATTTTCTGCTCGACAAGGGCGCCAACCCGAACACCTGGGACATGAACGGCCGCACTCCTCTGTATGTGGCGGTGGACATGGATTCGTACAAGGGCCGCCGTTTCGCGGCCCTGTCGGGTTTCGCCGGCTATCCCGGCGCCACCGCCCCGCATCCGCAGAGCACGGCCAAGGCGCTGGACCTGGTCAACCGGCTGATTGGCATGGGCGTCGATACCAACCATGAGCTCACCCGCATGCGCCCCAATGGCAACGGCCGGGGTCGCTTCGAGGATTACATGATGCGCGGCGGCACCGGCCCGCTGATGATTGCGACACTCAGCTACGACGATGCGGCGATCAGGCTACTGCTGGCTCACGGCGCCGACGTTGATGCGCCCAACGTGTTCCAGATCACGCCGCTGATGGCGGCCGCCGGCATGAGCGGCTCTGGTCGTGGCGGTGGCGGGGGTGGCGGCGGCGGACCCCGCGACGGGGATGTGCAGGGTCGCGTCATCACGACCATGGACCTGCTGCTGGGGGCCGGCGCGAACATCAACGCCCGCATCGTGAACAGTCACACCCACACCGCGAAGCTCACCGCCTACGTCCAGGGACGCGATCATGAGGGCCAGACCGCCCTGTTCGCGGCCGCGGAGGCCGGCTGGGACAAGGTGGTGAAGCACATGATCGACCGCGGGGCTGATGCGACGCTGCGCGATGCCTCCGGCAAGACGGCCCTCGACTACGCCCGCACGCCTCCCCCGGCCGGACCCGGCGGTGCGCCGCCCAGCGGTTCGAACGCCGCCAGCCGCGCCGCGACCGTGGCACTGCTGGAGCCCCTGGTGGCCAAGGCGGGCGTCGGGCCGGACGCGACTGCCGCCGCGGCCCGTTAGCCGCCATGCGCGCCGGGGGTTGGACCGCCGCCATCGGTTTGCTGCTGCTGGGGGCGGCATCCCTGACGCGCGCGGCAGCCGGCCCGCAGACCCTGGTTGACCTGATCCGCGCCGGCAATCGCGAGGCGGTACTGGCGGCGATCAGCTCACCGGCCGTGGATGTGAACGCGGTCGAGCCCGACGGTTCCACGGCGCTGCTGTGGGCGACGTACAACGTCGACCACGAACTGGTGCGCGCACTGCTGAAGGCGGGCGCGAAGTCCAATGTCACCAATCACTTCGGCGCCACCCCGCTGGCCGAGGCCGTAAAACTGGGCGATGCGGATCTGGTCCGGATGCTGCTCGAGGCGCGCGCTGATCCCAATGCGGCCAATCAGGATGGCGAGACCGCACTGATGCTGGCGGCCAGCCTGGGCTCACTGAACATCGCGCAGCTGCTGGTGGCGCACGGCGCCAACGTGAACGCGGTGGAGAATTTCCGCGGCCAGACGGCCCTGATGTGGGCGGCCGCGGAGAACCACCCTGATATCGTCGACCTGCTGCTCAAGCACGGCGCGGACGTCAAAAGGCGCGCCAAGTATGACGACTGGCCCAGGCAGATGACCTCCGAGCCGCGCGCCCAGTTCCGGCAGACCGGCGGCCTGACCGCCTTGCTGTACGCGACCCGTTCCGGGTGCGATCGCTGCGCGCGGGCCATCGTCAAGGCGGGAGCTGACGTGAACCAGCCCAATCCCGATGGCATCACCCCGCTGATCAATGCGCTCGACAACCGCAGCTTCGACACCGCGATGTTCCTGCTGGACCAGGGGGCCAACCCGAACACCTGGGACATGAACGGCCGCACACCGCTGTATGTGGCCGTGGACATGAATTCGTACCACGGCAGGGGCTTCTCATTCGCCGCGGCGAGCGGCTTCGCCGGCTATCCCGGCGCGACCGCTGCCCACCCGCCGAGCACCGCCAAGGCGATGGACCTCGTCAACCGCCTGCTGGGCATGGGCGTGGATCCCAATCATGAACTCACCCGCATGCGCCCCAACGGCAACGGCCGGGGTCGATTCGAGGACTACATGATGCGCGGGGGCACCGGCCCCCTGATGGTGGCGACACTCAGCTATGACGAGGTCGCGATGCAGGCGCTGCTGGCTCATGGGGCCGAAGTCGACGCGCCCAATGTGTTCCAGATCACCCCGCTGATGGCGGCCGCCAACATGATCGGCTCGGTGCGCTCCGGCGGGGGACCGCCGCCCATCCAGGGTGACATCCAGGAGCATGCGATGCGAACCATGGCACTGCTGCTGGAGCACGGCGCGAATGTGAATGCCCGCATCCTCAACAGCCGCACCCACACCGCCAAGATGGTGGCCTATATCCAGGGTCGCGACCACGAGGGTGAGACCGCGCTGTTCGCCGCGTCCGAGGCGGCATGGAATCGGGTGGTGAAGTACCTGCTCGACCACGGCGCGGACCCGAGCCTGCGCGATGCCGCCGGCAAGACCGCCCTGGACTATGCCCGTGCGCCGCGCCCGCCCGGAGCCGGAGCGCCGGCGCCATCCAAGACAGAGCCGGCCGACCGCGCTGCCACGGTGGCGCTGCTCGCCGCACTGGTGGCAAATCCTGAAGTCGCCGCAGGCCCGGCGACTCCTGGGAGCGCCTCCATACCTTCCTCTCCGTAACGATCAGCCGACCGGCGCGGCCGGGGCGCACTCTCCGCAAAGAGTGCCGAGCGCGGTCTTCCAGTCCGCTCGCTTGA
Source organism: uncultured Pseudomonadota bacterium (assembly GCA_963726995.1). Classification (GTDB taxonomy): domain Bacteria; phylum Pseudomonadota; class Gammaproteobacteria; order Steroidobacterales; family Steroidobacteraceae; genus DAIDKA01. Next base: position 175,469 of record CAVSEP010000004.1, on the reverse strand, counting down.
GCTGAATTGCGCCGTCGACGTCAAGCAGTATCGCTTTGATGGTCGGCTACACATAAAGCAGAGCGCCTAGCCATTTCTCGAAGCGCCGGCGCGCCAGCGGTTCATCCGCACCGGTGCAGCCACGCAGTCGCGGTCCAATGAGTGCGTCGCCAAAGGCGGCGATGGTTGTCAGATGTACGATGGCGCGCGTTTGTTCCTTGTCCGGGACGATGCCCGGGGCTGCCCCGCGGACGCGTCGGACATGCAGAGCCTCTACGAGTTCTTCGAATACCGGTAAAGTCCGGGCCCCTCGCTTCGCAGGCGCCTGCAGTACCCAGAGGGTTCTTTGGGCAAGTCCGCTGCGATAGGCGGCGAATGCCGGCCCAATGATGTCGTCGGTAGCGGAATGTGCCGCCTTCATGAGCGCGAACAACAGCGACTTCAGCTGATCCAAGGTGCGTTCGTTGAGAGCCTCGATCAGGCCGGCGCGGCTTGCGAAATAATGAAGCACATTCGAATGCGATACGCCCGCCGCCCTGGCGACATTTTGCAGCCGAAGGCCCGCAGGGCCCTTTGCCGACATTTCTGCTTCCGCGGCGTCCAAGATAAGCTGCCGAGCATCGGCCGGGTCGCGGCGGATACGCTTACCTTTCGTCATTTACAGTCGTCGTCCTGCTATTGACAATATTGTTCATAGCTAATAGCTTCCACCAGCAGCGACATCTGGTCAAGGAAAACTGGTGGGACGAGCAAGCGTCTCGCCTTTTGCATATGGAAGCCCCTGCAACGTCCTTTCCCCAATCAAGGTCGGCGGCCGACGATCCCGCGACCGTGGTTGCCTTGGGAATAATGGCTGCGACACTGGCAGCCCTGTGCCACGAGACGCTGGGCCACGCGATGGCGTGCACCGCTGCCGGGGGCCAAGTGAGGCTTCTGACCTCGATCTGGTTCCGCTGCTCGAAGGATTTGGCAATCATCGATGTATCAGGTCCCATTGGCAATCTGCTGGCCGGTTGCCTGGCAGTGCTGCTACTGAGATACACACGCCCCGCCCCGCGATTGCGCCTTCTGCTGCTGATGATGGGTGCGCTGAATCTATTCTGGTTTATGGGTCAGCTCGCGTTTGAGTCGGCCACCAATGCTCATGAGGACTGGTTCGCAACCGCGTCGCAAGTGGGGTGGCCGCCCGCTTGGCGAATTGTCGGGGCAGTCTCGGGCGTTGCCGGATATATCCTTGCTCGGCGATGGCTCAGCGCAGCAGCCGCGACGGCCGGAGTTGCGCGCGCCGGCCCCATTCGATTGGCCTATGCGGCTGCCGCTGCTTCCGCCCTCATCGCGGGTCTCTTGTGGCAGGCACAGCCGATTCGCAGCGCGGTCGAGGATCTGCTTTGCGTGGGAGTCGCCCCGTTCGGCCTGCTCAGGATCGCGCGGATCGCCGGTCAGGCTGCCGCGCATGATCGACTTGCGGACCAGATAACACGCTCCTGGATCTGGATCGCCGCCAGCGTGGTAGCCTTTGGCGCCTTTCTCGCGTTACAGGCGACCGGAGTGGGACCGATGGCGCGAACGACACATTCGCCGATTGCGTATAATCTTGCAGTTGGCCTTCGCCCTACGGTTGGTGGGGAAGAAACTGGGCCGAGGGATTGACGTGGGCGAAGCGCTCGCCTCTCGCGAGAACCAGATACTCCAGGCCGAAATCGGCCTGATCCCGATGGACTGGCATATTCTCGACGTGGCAGTTCCTTCGGGATGCCGTGAATTGAGTTGAGCTTGCACCGCCGGTGCCGCCTCAGCGCCATCCGTCGATGAGGTTAAACGTGATACCGGGACAATTGAAGGCCGTCATCCGCAGAAAGACGCCCTTGCACGAGGGATTTCTTCGTGTTTTCAAATATGAAATCGATGTCGAAAAACACGGCGGCGGGACCAGACAGACCACTTGGGAAATGATGGAGCGCGGCAACTCCGTGGCGGTGCTCGGTCATGATCCGCGGCGCGACGAGGTCGTGCTTGCAAACGAATTTCGCCCTGGCGTACTCGTGGCCGGTGAGTACCCATATCGAGACAACCTCGTGGCGGGATCCATCGAACACAATGAATCAGCGCTCGACGCGGCAGTTCGGGAAATGCGTGAGGAGTCGGGATTGGCATTGTGCAATGCCGTGATTATTCATCCTGGTGCGTATGTCAGCTCAGGAGGCACCTCAGAGAGAATCACCATCGTTTACGGCACAGTGGACATGGGCCTCGCTGGAGGCGTTCATGGCAGCGCAGCCGAGCACGAGGATATCCTCACGGTTATTCTGCCGGCAAAGGTGTTCATCGACCGCATTCGTAGTGGTGATATCAATGACCTGAAGACGCTCGTTGCGGGCTGCTGGTTCGCCGAAAGGCGGGCTGCTGGCAATCTGTGACGCCGCCATGGCAGGGCCGAGTGTGTCACCCAACATTGGCACGTCGGCGAAGGGGCCCGAGGCACTAGACATTGCCCAGCAAATGAGAGCTCGGACTAATAGCTTCCAGACTATTCCGCCCGGAATGGTCCGTTACCGATGTGGTTCATACGGTTCACCTTTTGAAAGTTCAGCGTCTGGCGGAGGATTAAGTGGGTCCGACGTACCCGCGCCTTGAGCAGCGGTCGGGTTTAGAGTCTTCCGGGCGATGAGCGGCCCCGCTTTCTGGAGTGCCCCTAAGTCAAACTATTGGCCTTGAGGAAATCCTCGACCAGCGACACCATGACTTCGTGGCTCCAGTTCTTGTCATCGACCATGTCGGCATCGATTGCAAGCACCGGAACCCCGGCCTCGCGCAATGCCCACTGCGTGAGCTTGGTGCCGGACTGCGACAGCCGATTGTCCGGCGGCACCAGCATCACGGCGGCATCGATACCGAAGCGGCGCGCCTCACTGACCATCCAGCTGTTCATCCAGGGCGGCAGGTGCAGCACCTCATTCATGGAGCAGACGCGGCTGGCGAGCGCCGCCATCGGGTCGCCTTTGACATCGCGGATGTACTGCGGTCCGGCAAACGGCATGTACATTGACCACACGAATACCGCGCCGCACTTTTGCTCCAGAGCCTGATAGAAGCTCGTGTCATGCCACAGGCCCGCTCCGATCCACATCAGCCGCAGACGCTCGTGCTCCGCGACCCCAGCTCCGTTCCTGACGCGCTCAGCCACCTCGTCGCGAAAGCGGCGCGCATGTGCCACGGCCCACTCGGAACCCCGATGCCACTGCGGAATCATGGTGTTCGGCATCTGATCCACGATCGAGACCGGACAGGGTCGCGCCTCCGCAACCATCTGCGCCGCTTCGGCAATGTAGGTTTCCTGTTCGTTGATGCGCTCCATGAGTTCGCCCAGACGCTTCAGGTCAAACCGGCGCCCGGTCTTGCGCTCCACCAGTTCGATCAGCTGCTGCATCTCCTCGACCAGCAGGTCGATGCGATGCCGGCCATAAACAGCCTCCCAGTCGGAGCGGGAATGCTGGTACCAGTCCGGCCGCTTATCCGGCCAGGCGGGAGCCTCCAGCGCGAAGAAGTCCGTGCCCAGCGCCTGCGCCCACTGGGAGAAGACGTGCTGGATGCAATCGCAGGTGAGCCTCGCAACCATCACGGTCGGGCGCGGCAGCCCTCCCCAGGGGGCGGACTCCGGAGCGCCGGCCAATGTGCAGCCCAGCCCCAGGGAGCAGTAGCGGCAGCGATTGGGCGGGTAGCCAAGCTCATCCATGGCGCGAAAATAGGTACCCGCGAGGCGCTTGGCAGATATGTATGCCGACCACCACTGATTGCTGATCAGTGGGATGTCCATGGCGTGGAAGATCTCATGCGGCGTATCGGCCTGCGCGAGCACGAATGGCTCGCCGTTTTCCACGACCCGGCGCCGCAGATCGCTGGTGAAGGACTTCTGGTGGCTGGTCGCCGCCTCAGTACAGTTCAGGAGCTTCCGGGCGCGCGGCTGGCTTTCTGAAGTCATTCGAACACTCCCTGCTCCTGCAGCGCCCGTACTCGCTCCTCGGACAACCCCGCCACCGTGCAGGCGATCTGCCGGGAGTGCTCCCCAAGGGCCGGCGCCCGGTAGGGATGGTTGAGGTCCCGGGAAAAGGTCAGCGGCGTCCTGACGTGACCGAAGGGGCCAAGGCGCACATGATCCAGGGTAACCAGCGCGCCGCGGGCCGCGATCCCGGGATCACGCTCCACGAGGTCTTCCATATCCTGCACTACGCCGGCCGCGATGCCTTCGCACTGCAGGATTTCGGCCAGCACGACATCAGTATGTGTCACGCTCCACACCTGCGGCGCCGCACCCGCCGTGAGGCGCATGAGGCGGTTCCATTCGGTCTCATCGCTGATGATGACGGCGACCCATCGATCGTTGCCGCGGGCCGGCAGAACGTCCTGCCAATACACCCGCGCATCCGCATTGCCGCCGCGCGCTGTTGCCGCGCCGCCCTGGGCCGCGCGAATGGCCGGCCACATCTGCTGCACGCATATCTCATACATCGCGGCGTCGATGTGCGCACCCCGGCCCGTGTGCCGGCGGCACTGCAAGGCTGCAACCGTCTGCGCCACCATGACATATGGCACTATCACGTCACCATAGGGCACCGCCCCTGGCGTCACGGGATCGCGGTCCGGCCATCCGGTCATGTAGGTGCGGCCAGAGAGCGCGGCGCCGGTTCCATCGATTCCCCACTCCTGCGCCAACGGCCCGGTCTGCCCGTAGACACTGCCGGAGGCCATGACCAGGGCCGGATTGATCTTCACCAGCGACTCGTAGTCGAGACCCAGCTTGGCCATGGTACCGGGTGAGAAATTCTCCACGACGACGTCCGCCCAGCGGATCAGCGGTTCGAGCACTTCGCGCGACTCCGCCCGCTTCAGATCCAGCGCCACACTGCGCTTGGAGGTGTTCAGGTGGGCAAACCAGGGTTTATCGTCGAGATCCTTTGCACTCGACACCGCCACCTGCACGTCCATGCGCGACAGACATGGCCGGCTGCGGCTCTCCACCTTGATGACGTCGGCGCCGAGATCCCCCAGAATCTTGGTGGTGATCGACCCGACCAGCGCCCAGGAGAAATCCAGCACCCGCAGCCCCGCGAGCGGTCCGGTGGCCTGACCTTCGACGGGACCTTCAGTATGATCGACTGGCTCGCACTTCGGACCCGGCCGCAGGGCGGCAAACCAGGAGGGGCGAAGGCCCTCGGAAGTGCCCGCCCAAAAGGCCCGGGCCTGCAGATGCCGGTCGGACCACACATCGACCGGCGCCGACAGGACGCAGGCGTTGAGTCCGCGCCTGCAACCTTCGCTGCGGATTTCCTCCCGGGTACGGCTGCGAAAGAAAGCGTCCATCGCCGCTTCCCATTGCTCCCGAAGGGTGCTGTCGAGCGTCGAGCGGTTGTACCGCAACCAATCCACACCCTGCATGGGATTGCGGGCGCCGACCTCGTCCATCCACTGCGACAACGCCTGATTGGCCGGGGCACCGAATCTGCCGGTCATTAGCGAATGGAAACACCATCCATCCGCCAGCCGCCAGATGCAGCGCACCGTAACCTTTCCATAGCTCACCGCACCGCCGACGCGGTGCAACTGGCGCCGATCGAACTGCCAAACCAAGACCCCGTTGACGTTGCGACTGAAGGCAACTTCCTGCGCTGAAACGTCAACATGCTGGCCGCGGGCCGTGCGCCCGCGCGAGTAATGAGCCGCCATCGCGCCGGCAGCAGCCACCATGTCGGCGTGAAACAGGCAGGCATCGAGCGCCTCCTTGACCGGCGGCCGGTCCGAGTCACCGGTCAGCCGCAGCACCCCACCCGTGGCCGACACCACCAGCTCCCCGGCCTTCCACGTGGCGCGCGGGCCGTGGCTACCGAAGGCCGTCACCGAGACGTGCACCAAGGCAGGATTCGCTTGTTCGATCGCCACGCGCGTGAGGCCGAAGGCCTCGAGTCGGTGCAGTCCCAGATCCTCGATCAGAAAGGAAGCTGCGGCGAGATCCGCCGGATTCGGCTCTGCCGCCGTGACCACCGCACCCAGTGAGCGGAGGAACCTCGCCAGCGCCCCATCCGGCGTGCCGCCCCACGCGAGCACCGTGTGACCCTCAAGCAGATTCAAGCGCCAGCTCTCCCAGGAAGGATCTGATTTCCTCAACCGCCCCGTCATCAAAGGTCCAGGAGCGCGCGACCAGCACCAGCGCGGGGATCCCCGCCCGTTGCAGCGCCGTGCGTTGTCCGGCTACGCGCCACGCGAGCGCCTCGTCCTCGCGCGTACACCACAGAATCGCCGCAACTGCCCGGGTCCGCCGCACGGCGGCAATCAGTTCAACCGCAGGGTCTGAAATGTCCCGGGAGGCGAAATGATGTGCCAACCAGCGTTCCGCGATGGCCCGGGGCAGATCCTGCGCCGCAGCGTCCACCTCCAAACCCAGACGCTTCAGTCCACGATCATAGAGTTCCTCGAGGACAGTGCAGCCAGCCTGTTCAATGGCCAAATGAATGCGCTCATCCGGTGGATTGCTGCCGGCGAGCACGACTCCGGCGCCTGAGGCGCCCAAGAGCTGCGGATTCCAGCCTTGCAGCAATACCACGGGATCAGCGTACAGGCTCGCGCGAACAAATCGCTCGTAGAAGCTTCCTGGACCCTGCCGCTGCCCAAGAACGAACGCAAACAACCGCCGCCGTTCGTTCGCCGCAGCGGCTCCCTGTCGCAATGCTGCCTCCCCAATCCCCAGCTGGCTCGCCAGGTCCCGCACGGCGCTGGTCGTATAGCGCCGACTCGACTCGCGTGCGATGCGCGCAACGTCGAATACCAGGGGCCGGGGGCCGCCGATCCGCCCGAGCCGCTGCAGTTCGCAAATGTAGTAATAGAGTCGGTGCGAGGCATCGTCGCCGCGGGAAAATATGACATGGTCAAAACAGTCGAATTCGCCATCCCACCAGCTTTCCAGCACCGAATGAATCCATAGCGGGAAGCTGCTCTCGAGCCAGCGCGCCGTCCTTGCCGTGTCGCGCGGCAGGCGCAGTGGCAGATGACAGCTGACAGCATCGCCGGCCAGGAGCAGGTCGGGAGGAATGTCGAGCCCGACGTAACCCCGCGCCCCGCCCGCCGATGCAGCACCGAGCGGGTCATTGAGAACGGCCGTCAAACGCCCCTCGATGGTGCTCAACTCGCAGCTCGCACTCGGTGGAATGGGCTCCATGGCGCATTTTCCCCATGCCGAAATATTGTTCATCCGTTCACCTGCTGCCGCGCCCTGTCCTGGGCAGCGGCGTAGCGCTTCAGGTGCAGCATGAGCAGCACCATACCGAAAGTGGTCCCCATCACGACTCTCCACCCCAGGTCAAATCCGCCCGAATAATCGCGCAGCCAACCCAGCGCCTGAGGTCCAAGGTAGCCGAAGATACCGCTGCCCAGTCCCACGATTCCCATGATGGGTCCGGTATCCCGTCCCCGCAGTAGACCGGCGGCGGTCGGATACACTTGATTGGCGCCCGCGTGACCGACTGCGACGAGAATCGCCGTTGCGGCCCCGAAGACATAGACATTGCGCGAGGACATCAGCAGGCACGCCGGGAGCATCACGGCGCTCATGGCCGCCATGACGAGCCATCGGTCCAGGCGATCGGCAAGCCAGCCGCACAGTGGATTGACTACGATCGCAAGCGAGTACGCCCCCGCAATGATGGCCGATGACATCCGCGGACCACCGTGGAATTCGGAGAGGATCACCGACGGGACAAAAAATGTCGCCGCAAATCCGCCGGCATTCGCAAGCCCCAGCAGTGGAATGGTCCAGACGATCGGAATCTTGAACGCGGAGAACATTCCCGAGCGCCCCGGTTGCACCGCTTGTGTCCGCGTTTCCGAAGGTTTCGCTGGCCGATAGAAGTACACGAAGTATGCTGCGGCCACCAGAGTCAGCGCCGCAAAGCCCACGATGCTCAGTCGCCAGCCGACGCTCACCTGCATGTGACTGGAGAAGCCGGAACCGATTATCGTGGCCAGTGCGGTCAGAGCGCCCACCAGCCCCATCGCATTGCCGCGCCAGCGGCTCGGGACCGTGACGGCAACAGCCGTAACGACACTGATGAACGCGAGTCGATAGCCGATCAACCACACGGTGCGGGCCATCAGGCCCTGCAAGTAGCTCGCCGCCAGAGCCACCATGAGCAGCCCCAGCGTGGCCAACAGCAGGCCCGCCGCGAGTATCGATCTTTCGCCAAAGCGCTTGGCCAGAAGACCTGCCGGCAGGCTGATCAGCAAAGCGACGAGCCCATAGAGCCCGGTGAAGGTTCCCATCTGGGTATACGTCATTCCCCATGACTCCTTCATGTAGGGAATGAGTGGGGAGAACCCCAGGCTCGACGCCTGTATCGCCATCATGGCAATGACGGTGGCGATGTAGCAGGTGACCCACCCCTGCTTCGCCTCGTGTTCTACCGTGTCCGCTGTGTGCATGTGGACTGAGCCGGAGCACTGACCACGCCTTCGGCAAGCAGCGCCCCGATCTGCTGATCATCGTAGCGCAGTGAGGTCATCACTTCGCGCGTGTGCTCCCCGACCGCCGGCACGCTGCTCGCGCCCCCCGGCCCGTCGGTCGCAAAGACGAATCCCGCATTGAGGTACTCCGCGCGAGTGTGCTCCCCGGAAGGCAGCCGTACGTCCACGGCTTCGAGCAGTCCGCGTCCGCTCTCCCGCGCGCTCTCGCAGGCCTCTGCCACGTCACGCACCAGCCCACACGGCGCCCCAACGCCGTTGAGCACACGCTCCCATTCAGCCCCATCGCGCGCGGCAAACACTTTCGCGAGCCGCGCCTGAATCTCGCGGGAATTATCCGGCAGCGCGCGATCCACGATGGTCGCAAACCGCGGGTCATCGAGCAGCTCCGGCAGGCCGACCGCCCGGCATAGCGCCGCGAACTGGTTGTCCTGCACCACCCCCAGGGAGATGCGCGAACCATCACGGGTCATGAAAACCGCGGCGGTCGGAGCGCCGCTGTAGCCGGTATTGCCGGTGCGCGGCAGCAGCTGTCCTGCGACCAGATACGGCGTGGCCAGCGAGGTCAGCATCACCAACGACGCATCCAGCATGGACACATCGATATACTGGCCATTGCCGAACCGGTCCCTTTGCAGCAACGCGGCCAGCACCGCCAGGGCCGCCAGCGTACCGGTGTAGGTGTCCACGGCCGGCCAGCCCACCCGCGAGGGGGGATCACCCTCATCGCCGTTGCTCGCCATCATCCCACTGGTCGCCTGAACGATATTATCGATCGCCGGATAGTCGCGCTGCGGGCCCGATTGACCATAGCCCGAGATTGAACAATAGATCAGCGCCGGCCGTAGCGTTCGGCACGCCTCATAGCCCAGTCCCAGCCGTTGCATGACACCGGGGCGGAAGTTCTCCAGGACCACATCACAGCTGGCGATGAGGCGCTGCGCCAGCTCGACCCCGCGGGGCTGCTTCAGATTTATCGCGATGGACTTCTTGCCCACATTGGCGGCGACGAACGCCGGCGCCATCCCGTCCCAGCGACGGAACGGGCCGTAGTTCCGCATTGGATCGCCGCTGAGATTTTCAACCTTGATCACCTCCGCGCCCAGCAAGCGCAGAAAGTGCGAACAGAAGGGTCCGGCCATCACGTGACTGAAGTCCGCGACACGGTAACCGGCAAGCGGCTGCGCCAATTCTCTAATCTCCCTTCTGCAAAGTCCCGGAGTTTCTCGGGGTCCCGGCGCCGGCATTGTACCGGCACGCCTCGCCGCCTGTCCGGAGGTCCATAATATAGGTTATCTTATCAACTATTATTGCCATTCTGTCGGACGGGGGGTGAACCGTGCCAAAGCTACGCCATTGGGTGCTGCCGTTGTTGCCGCTCATCGCCGCGACCTGCCCGATGCTGCGGGCGGCGCCGGTCGCGAGCTTTGGCAGCTATAGCCCGGCACGGCTATTCAGCGAATCGGTCAGTTCCAGCATGTACCTGCCCATGCGTGATGGGGTGCGCCTCGCCGTGCGGATCTCCCGCCCGGCCCGGGACGGCCAGCCGGCTGCGGGGCGCTTTCCGGTCATTTGGCAGCACGCGCTGTCGATCACCGAGGCCAGGGACGCCGCCCAGGAGCCTGCCGCGGCCGGCTTGAACAACCTCCCCGCCCTCACCGCTTATGGTTATGTCGTCGTACAGGTGGCGCGTCGCGGCAACGGTCAGTCCTTCGGCGCTCGCCGGGGATACAACGACCGCACCGAGGACGATGATGCCTACGAGCTGACGGAATGGCTGGCGGCGCAGCCGTGGTCCAGCGGCAAGGTCGGCATCTATGGCTGCTCGAACACCGGCGACGCTGCGATGCATGCGCTCAGCTCCCGGCCGCCGCATCTGCGCGCCGTATTCGCCGGCTGCTTCTCCTGGAACAAGTTCGATGCCATGCGCCGCGGCGGCATTTTTGCCCAATGGGGGACCGGGCCGCAGCGCACTCTCGAGGAGGACATGAGCGTCGAGCCGGTGGCTGCGGATGCGGATAAGACGCTGTTGCGAGCGGCTGCCCTGGAGCATCAGAAGTCCACGGATCTGCTGGCAATGTGGCAACAGCTGCCGTTTCGGGACAGCTGGTCGGCGCTGGTGGGCTCGCGCTTCTGGGCCGAGAGCAGCATCAGCAGCTATGCGCCGCAGTTGCGCCAGCTGGGCGTCCCGGTTTACATCATGGGCGGCTGGCACGACGAGCTGCGCGACCAGGGGCTCATCGCGCTGTTGAACCTGCCGGGCGCCAGAGTGCTGATCGGACCCTGGCGTCACTGCCAAAACCCCGGCTTCGAGCTGCTGCAGGAAATTCATCGTTTCTTTGACACCTACCTCAAGGACATGGCGGTGGGCCTGGACACGCAGCCGCCGGTGCACTACTTCACGATGGATGGCGATGCGGAGGGCAGCTGGAAGTCCGCGCCGACCTGGCCGGTGCCCCACATGCGCCTGGAACGCTGGTTCATCGGCGCCGCCCTTGCACGGCAGGCGCCGGCGCGGCCGTTCGAGACCGCCTTTGTCGTGCATACCGATGTGAACTGTCCCGGGGGCGGCGTCGGGCCGTTCATGCAACCCTGTCACACCGCCGGCGAAGGTCTCGCGGTTCGCAGCGCCCCGCTGCCGGCGGACCTCACCCTCACCGGCAATCCGGTCGTGAATCTGCCCATTCGCACCGATCGCGCCGACGCCAACCTGTTTGCCTATCTCGAGGATGTTGTGCCCGACGGCCGCATCATTGTCATCACCGAGGGCAGACTGAAGGCCTCGCTGCGGGCCGAGGCGACGCCGCCGTTCAGCGTCCCCGGCACTCCCTGGCACCGGGCCTACGCACAAGATGCGAGTCCTGTGCCGCCCGGCGAGCTGGTGACCCTGCATTTCGACCTGCTGCCGACCTCGTACACGGTCCGGGCCGGGCACCACCTGCAACTGGCCCTGATGGGTGCCGACTACCGCGAGCGCGCGCGCGATCCCGGCGTGGAAGGCACGCGGATTACCTTGTCCAGCACGCCCACCAGCCCGGCGTGGCTTGATCTGCCGCTGGAACCCGCCGCACCGTAGCCAATGCAGCCCGTAGCCGCGCACAGTCTGGTCTTTTGCGGTGATCTGGTTCTGGATGAGCCGGACCCCGACTACTGGCTGAGCGGCATCGCGCCATGCCTGCGGGGGGCCTCCCTGAGCATCGGTCACCTGGAAGTGCCGCATACGCGTCGCGGCCACGAACTGGCCGCCGATGTGCCCGCCCCAGGCGCCCCGCCGGAGCACCTGGAAGCGCTGGCCCGTGCCGGCATCGATGCGCTGACCCTGGCCGGCAATCACATGGCCGATTGCGGCGCCGAGGGCATCGAGGACACCCTCGCCGAACTGGACCGCATAGGTATCCGGCACTGCGGCGCGGGTGCGAACCTGGCTCGCGCGCGCGAACCCGCCTGGCTTCAGGCCGGCACTGAGCAGGTGGCGCTGCTCAGTTACAACTGCGTGGGGCCGCAGGAAAGTTGGGCACAGCCACGCTCGCCGGGCTGCGCCTATGTCCGGGTTACCAGCGCCGATGCTGGGCCGATCAAACCAGCCGCAGCATTGCAGTGGCCAGATCCGGACTCCGTGAGGCAGATGGCCGAGGACATTCGTGCGGCGCGCGATCGCGGCGCCCAGTTGTGCATCGTCGCCCTGCACAAGGGCGTCGTGCATACGCCGGTCACGCTCGCCCCGTACGAGCGGCCGCTGGCCCAGGCCGCCATCGATGCGGGCGCAGATCTGGTCATTGGGCATCACGCGCATATATTGCGAGGCATCGAGATTTATCGCGACCGGCCGATCTTCCATGGTCTTGGCAACGGTTGCGTCGTCACTCGCGCCCTCAGCTTGGAGCAGACGAACCCCAAACGGGCCGAGTGGGCCCGGCAGCGGCGCCTGCGGTTTGGATTTGAGCCCGATCCGCAGTACTTCCTCGCGCCCTTTCATCCCGAGGCGGTGCACGGGATGCTGGCGCGGGTGGTGATCGAGGACGGTCGTATTTCCCAGGCCGGCTTTGTCCCGGTCTTTGTGGAAGCGCCCGGTCGACCCACCCTTGCCCAGGGGCCCCGCGCCGACGCGGTGCTGCAATACGTACGGCGCATTTCACACGAAGCCGGCCTGCCGCCGCTGCAATATTCTGCCGGCGCGGACATGGTGCGCATCACCTGAGATGCGCACCCGGGGCCCCGCTCAGAACTTCTTGCCGAAGCCCAATGAGATGACGCGACCCAATGGACTGGCGGCCGTGCCATCGTAGCCGCCGCCACCATCGCCGATCGGAATATTCACATACGGCGGCGTGACATTGCCGATGTTGGTGACGTGAAACGCGAAGGTCAGATCCCGGGCCAGGTCCCACTTCAGCACCTGGCCGGCATCGAAGGCCACATCAAGGTCTTCGGTCACAAAGGAATTCACCGACTGCGTGGGGGTGGTTTCCGTATTGTCGTATCCGTTGACGAAGTTGACGAAGAGCTTGGTGGTGAACGGACCGTACGCCCAGCCGATGTCACCGCGCATACGTAGCCGCAGCGGATAACCGATGGTATTGAGCACCTTGAAGTAGGCGCCGCCGGGCGCGAACTGCACGTCGTACTGCGTCGTCAGATTGGCGGATACGTCCACCGCCCATTTTCCCGGCAGCGGCAGCGGCAAGCCGGAACTGCCCACCAGGTCCAGGCCCTGCGTCTTGGTCGCACCCAGATTCTCCTCCAGGCCGTTCACGAAGACGCTGGGATTGGCCAGCGGCGGTCCGAGTATCGGCAGCGCGCCGGGGCCGGTCGTATACTGGTTCACCAAGGCCGTGCAGGCTGCCGACGGGCAGCGCGTGACCAGGCCTCCCAGTTCATTCGTCTGCTGCAAGATGGTCAGATCGGACAGGTAGCTCGCGATCTGGTTCTTATAGTTGATGTTGTAATAGGTCAGGCTGATCTTGCTCTGATCGGTGGGCGACACATCGATTCCCGCCGAGAAGGTGGTGGCGGTCTCGGGCTTCAGGGCAGTGTTGCCGCCGCCCAGCGTATAGCCGACCGAGGTGCCCGAGGGCGCCAGCGGATCGGAGTAGGTCTGCACGAAGACGCCCCGCAGCGGACCGACCAGCTCCGAGAGCAGCGGCGCACGAAATGAGGTGCCATAGCTGGCATGCACCATCCAACCCTCGCTCGGCGTCCAGTTCAATCCGATCTTCGGATGACTCGTGCTGCCGAAATCGCTGTAATTTTCGTACCGACCCGCGACATCCAGATCCAGCCGCTGAATCCCGGGAAGTGCATTGCCGCTGCCGACCAGGGGAACGAGTATTTCCGCAAATGCTGAATCCGAATGACGGCTCAAATGCTCGTCGATCTTCAGCTGTGCACCGGTCGGTCCGGCGACCAGACCATACTCCAGTTCGTCGTGACGCCACTGCCCGCCGAGGGCAAGGCGCACGTCGCCGCCGGGCAAGGCAAAGAGCTTTCCATCCACCTGCGCCTCCATGACCTGTTCGCGCGCAAATCCCGGGCCATAGAATATTCCGCTGAAAATGGGATTGATCACGCTGGCAGGGTTGGCTCCGCCATAGACGTTGAGAGCGGTGGCCGGATTACCGCTTGCCAGGGCGCCCGCCAGGTTGCGGTTCACCAGCGCATTGGGAGGATCGTAGACAAAATCCCGATCGCGGCCGGCCGTGCCATCGACCTGCAATAGCCAATCGTGGCCCAGATCCGCCTTCAGGCCCATCGTGCCCTGAAAATTGATCGATGTGCCCAGGTCATTGCTGTAGGGCCCCAGGTCATTCGCAAAGCTGTAATTGACCGTTTCGACGCTCGGCGCGGTTCCAGGCGGTGCCACGAAATACGCATTAGAGGACGGCACCTCCAAAGGACCAGTCGGAGCCGCGCCGCGGAACTGGAAGGTCCGCTTGGAGTAGGTGCCATCCGCAAACAGACTGATGCGATCGCCCAGTTTCTGATCCAGGGTGAAGGCCACGTTACTGTGGCGCACGCGCGGCAGGATGTCCTGGTACTTGGCCAGATCACAATAATTCGCCGTACCCGGAATCAGGCTGGCAGCGTTCGCCGGGGTCACGCCACCTTTGGGGATGGCATAGGTGGTGTTACCAACCACTATAGTGCCTGGGTTGCACTGCTGGGTGTCGTAGTTGGTGCCACCTTCCGCGGTTTGATTTGACTCGAAGAAGGCACGGTCCTGACCGTTCAGGGCAGAGTGATAGTTCTGCTCGAACGCGATGCTGAACTGTCCACTGCCCCAGCTGTGGCCGGCCATGACTGCTTCGCGGTTCTCCTCGTACCCATTGGCGAAACCGTAGGTACCGTCGACTTCGATGCCTTCGACGTTGCGGCGCAGGATAAGATTGACGACGCCGGCAATGGCGTCAGATCCGTAGGTCGCCGAGGCGCCGTCCGCAACGATATCCACCCGCTGCAGCATTAGTGCCGGAAACGCGTCCGGATCGACGGTGGATCCGGTTGTTCCGCCGGTCGGTACGCGGTGACCATCCACGAGCGTCAGCGTGGCAAAGGGGCTCAATCCCCGCAGATTTATGGAATTTCCATACACGATATTGCCGGCGCCGCCGGTGCCGGAACGGCTCGCGTCGGAGACGCCCAGATTGTCGACCTGGGGCATGGTGCGCAAGGCTTCGGCGAGGGATGTGGCGCCAGTTTGCTGCAGCTGCCCCTGATCCATGGTTATCAAGGTTGAACCCACCGGCGCGACATTGCGAATCAGGGTGCCGGTGACAACCACCTCCTGGAGCTGCGCTGGAGCGCTCGGTTGATCCGGCGTGGACTGCGTGGCGGGCGGATTGTCCGCCGCATTCGCCAGCGCGCCAAGGCTGGCCGCCGCGCTCGCGCAGCACAGGACAGCGATCACTTTGCCGTTCATGAATTGCTCCCCTCGAAAACGTCAATTAGTTGACCTTATCTACTAATTGTAGAAATCGCCGCGACGGAAAGCAATAGTAGTTGAACTAACAACCCATTTTCATAACCTAGTTTCGCGGCAACGGGTCAGGGGTGTAGTGAATGAAGCGTTGCGGCCCGAGGCTAGAGGGCATCGAAATGGCGTTCAGCTGCCGGGGACTTGCCCGCCAGCGTCCGGTCTTGAGCCTCAACTCCAGGGTTCGCAGCGCACTGAGGTGTTCGGCCGGGGAAAACGTGCAGTGCCCCGCTGCCTCAACCCACGCGAATCGCAGGCTCGATTCATGACCTGCCTGATCAACCTTGCCGGCGTACACCCCTTCCAATACTGGAGAGGTCAAGCCGTCGCCGATGGTGTGGTAGCTCACAAGGGGAATCTGCAGCGCGCCACTCGGGTCATAGTGCGCGCGCATATAGGCTACGGCCTGCGGATTCGCGTTGATTCGGGGGGCCGCGTTCAAGGTTTCCAGGTCGCGCGCAAGACTGAGCCCTGAGTTGCGGTAAATGGCTTCCACCCAGCGCCGGCGCCCGGAGCGCTGCAGCAGCAGGCGGTAGTCCACCCCGGAGTTCCAGGAAAACTCACCCCCGGCGCGCTGTTCCTGATCCTGCCGCGGCAGGAACACACCGGCGGCGAAGGTGCCGGCGATCTGCTCGAGCTGGCCCTGCAGATCTGCCGCGGATGGCCGCTGGGTTTCGGGTTGCGACCACAGCGGCAGACCGCCCAATGCAGCCGCCAAGGCCAGCCGTGCCCGCCCCGCTGCCGAGGTCATGGCCTGCTGCACGCGATTCGGCTCCGGCCCGATGAGGATCTTGAATGCAAAGGCGCCATCCAGCGCCATATTCATCATGGTCAGCGTGCCGGCCACAGACCCACAGGCGCTCAGGGCGCCATCCAAACCCGATGAGGGAGATTCGGCGAGTGCCACGGTGATGAGTCCCCCCATCGACTCCCCCCAGGCGATGGTGCGTCGTGGCCTGCCCACCCTGTCCGCGAACTGCCGGAGAGTCGCCTGCTGATCCGGCACCGCCTCAGCGACCGCCCAGCCCGCGCCGGCATACGAGGAAGCGGCCAGTGCATAGCCGTGTTGCAACAGCCAACTCTCCAGGCCGCGCGGCGCTAGCGCCGGCGCCTGAACCTGCGGCGCATAGCCGTGACTGTAGAGAAGGAGCGTGCCATTCCAATCCGCAGGCACCGCGATACGCCATAAGGCGCCATCGGGCAGTGCGCCGCTCAGATGGTGGGCCGCCGTGACCTCGGTGCTGAACCCCGCGCTGGCCGCTCCTTGCAGAACGAGCGGCAGCACGGCGCGCCACACCCAACGCCACAGGCGGCCGTAGCGCCCGCTCATGCCATGCGCTCAGCGCAGATTCTTGCTGTGCACGACCCAGTGCGGATTGACGCACAACCCGCAGTCCGGGCCGATGAACATCTTTGCGGCGCGCCCATCGCCCTTCAGTTGCCAGTTGAGCCAGCCGACGGCGATACCGGCAAACTCACCCCCGTTGCGCGCATTGTAAGTCCCCCCATGGGTGATGCCCCGACCATAGGCACGTAACACCGGCAGCTTCTGAAGATGGTCGAAATCATCATTTGCATTCGCAAAGGCGATGTCTTCCGCATCACCACTGACATAGGCGGTCGGCCCATGAAGCCGCTTCAGATCCTCCTTGGTCAGCGTCTCACCGCCGGCCATCGCCGTGGGCTGACTGAACAGCCCGCTATTCCACACCATGGTCGTGCGCACCCGGGGGTCAGCTGATGCCTCGATGGCCTGCACGCCGCCGCAGGACTGGCCCATGACGGCAACGTTTCGGGCATCCAGGCGATGATAGAAGGGACTGCCGCTGCGCTCGTTCTCGGCGATCGCCCAGTTGATGGCGTCAGTGAGCTGCGAGGAATGCGTGGCGGGTGGCGGTAACTTCATCGCGCCCTGGGCGGTCACGGCCGCCGCCACCGGCGGAATCGGCGCCATCGACTCGGGCGGAAACTGCCGCAGTGGCGTGACCACCGGCCCCACGGCAATGACCAGATAACCATAGGAGGCAATGTCACTCAGGAACCAGCGAAAGCTGTTGCCCGCATTGGCACAGGCGCCATTGCCCCAGGCCACGATCGGCAGCTTGCCGGCCGCCCCCAGGTCGGCGGGGCGATACAAGGTGTGAGTCGGCAGGCCGGGAGCCGCCTCCATGAGCGCCTGATAGGGCCCTGAACCAATGGGCGCCTCCGGCGGCACGGTCGCCGCGTTACTCGCCGGTGCGGATCCCGGCGGCTGCTGTGCCGGCGCCGCAGAACCGAGCGCTACGCCAATCACGCAAAGGACAGCGGCTGCACGATGTTTCATGGTGAGTTCCCCCCTTTTGGAAAAGCATGATAGTGAGCTTTAGTTGATGTCGCAAACGATATGCTCGACCACGGAGCAATGCGAGCAGGTCCGGCACGTGGGGCACTGGGACGGGCCCGGGCCGATAGGGCATAATTCGGCTCCAATCGGTCAGATTTTCAAGCGGAATCCGCAGTGAGCAAGAACAAGAAAGGTCGCGAACCGCGTCGGTCCCACTCCCGGCCAGGCCCTCGGGACGAAGGCGCTCTGCCGATTCGCCCCCTGAACGTCGGAATCTTGCCGAATCTGCTCGGCTACAACGTACGGCGCGCCCACATGGCGCTGTGGCGTGACTTCAATCGCACGGTGGGCATCGGAATCGTGCGGCCGGGCATCTTCAGCATGATGGTCCTGATCGATGAGAATCCCGGCATCGCGCAGATCGAGATCGCCGTGCAGCTGGCGATCGACAAGGCGACGATCGTCGGCCTCATTCGAATGCTGCAAAAGCAGGGATGGATCGAGCGCCGCCGCTCGCGTGCCGATCGGCGCCGACAGGATCTGTACCTGACCCCCCAGGGCCGGCATGAGCTCGCAACGCTGCGTCGCGACATGCTGGAACACGAGGCGCGTTTCATCAATCTCTTCAACCGCCAGGAGCTGACGCTATTCTTTGAGTTTCTGCGGCGCATTCAGATCTGACCTGCGCTGCGCGGCACCGCCGGTCAAGGCGTGACCGCAATCTCCGCGCGTCTGCGATCCGGGTCGGTCACGCCATCCGCAGGCTCGGGCTGATCATTCCAACGCACCGTGAGCGTGGAGGTTGCCGGCAGACCCAGCTTCCGCAAGGTTCCGGCCAGCTCCTGTGCACGCAATTGCGCGATGTTTGGAATTTCCTTGGCGAGCCTGCCATCGCTGAGCAAGGTACTGCCCCGATAAGCGGTGATGAGTATTTCCCGGGCCCGCACCGCCTGGGCATATTGCACTGCGCTCAAGGCCTCCCCGATGGTGCGCGCTGCGAGTTCCGAATCGAACTCATAGGTCAGCGTGAAGGTTTTTGCGTGATAGGGTGCCGCGACCACCGGCGGCGCCGGGGGCGGTGGCGGTTTGCGCAGCGCGGAGGCAGCCGTGTTGGGCCCCGGACCGCGGCGTCCGATGATGTGAAAGCGCGGGTCCGCCGGCAGGAGCGCATTGCAGGAGGGATTGAGCTCACGCATCACTGATACCACCGGCGGCGTGGGCAACGGTTCTCCCTCCGAGGTGCCTGAGGGCGGAGTCGGCGCCGCACTATCGGAAGTCAATGCGATTCCGCCGCAGATGCGGGCTCCGCCCGCGAGACGGCCCTCCACCAGCACTTCGTGGCCGAGCCAAGGAGGCCCCCAGCCGCCTGAATCCGTCTGGATGCCGAGGAAATACAGTTCTCCCTCGTACTCGGCGAGCCAGCACGGCACCGTATCGGTGTCCTGCAGCACCGGGCAGGCGATGAAATTGCGTCGCTCCTGGGGAGCCGCGCCAAGGGCAATCGCGGGAGCCACGATGGCCACCAAAACCAAGCCCGCGTGCACGAATTTTCGGATGGAAAGACGGCCGGCTGATCGAGCGGAATTCGACATCATCACAGCACCGACAGGAAATTGATGAGGTCGATGCGCTCTTGCGCCGACAGCCCGATGTTGAAGCGCCGATCGTAGAAATCCACCACCGCGCCCAAGTCGGCAGCCGACCCACTGGCGAAATACGGCGCCCGCGCCGCCAGACCGCGCAGCTGGCCCATGACGATGGAGCCCACGTCATAACACTTGCCCGAGATCAGCGCGCGCCCGGGGTCATGCGTGAAGATCACTCGACCCAGGAAGGGATGGGGGCGCGCCTCGGCCTTGCAGACGATTTTGAACAATGGCAGATCCGGCTGCTCGCCATAGCTCGGGGAGGAGACTGCCTCACCCGCCCAGGGCTCATTCGTCGTGCCCAGATCGCCCCAGCCGGCCGAAGCGTCTGTGCCCACCA
This sequence comes from uncultured Pseudomonadota bacterium, assembly GCA_963726995.1. Classification (GTDB taxonomy): domain Bacteria; phylum Pseudomonadota; class Gammaproteobacteria; order Steroidobacterales; family Steroidobacteraceae; genus DAIDKA01. Next base: position 155,706 of record CAVSEP010000004.1, on the reverse strand, counting down.
TTTGCAGATTATGGCAGGTCACGCAGGTACGCTTGGCCGGATTGCCGAGCCCGACGGTGTTGATATGCGTGACATCCCGGATCCAGAACGGGCGGTTGAAGAACACCTCGTATCCGCGAGCCACGGAGGCCCTGAAGGCCGTCGGTGCGTCGGCGTTGGTCAGTTGCTCGGTTTGCCATCCCGTGAAGGTCTTGAACGCGCGATTGCCGAAGTTGTCGCCGAGCACGCCGCTGGGAGAGTCGCGAAGACTTGCTGCACCCAGGGCCGGCGGAGCCCCCGGGGAGGAGAAGTCATCGCCGAACTGGTCAGTGCCCTGCGCCGCAAACACCTGGGACTCGAAGCTCACAATGTCCTGCAACTGCAGATCCGTGAGCGGCCGGCCAACTTGCAGGTGATCCCGCGAGGCATCGCGCGCCTGCAGTTTCAGGGTCGGCGCACGCGCATCCGACATGATGTTCATGGCAACATAGCGGCCCGTGTCCGGATCCTTGTCCATGACCATCGCCAACCGCTTCGCGTTGAAAGGCCCAACCCCTCCGTAGACTTGTGCACCGGCATCGACGGCGAGGTATTTCAAGTTGGCGACGACGCGGGGCCGGCGAAATACCGAGATGTGCGGATCGGCACTGCTCAGCCCGAACCTCGGATCGGTATTGCAGCCGGTGGGGTCGCGCACTACCTCGATCCTGAACTCCGGTTCGACCGGATCCCCCCCCGGCCCGACCGTGCGGGGCCAGGGCAGTGACACCCGGAACAGCCCGCGCTTGAGCAACAGGGAGTGCGAATTTTCCTGCTCCTGCGGCAGATTAGGACAATTGGAGCCGTCGATGGCGGCAAACAACGGATCTTTACCCCCGGTTTCCCGCCAGCGCCGCCGAATCGTCTCCCCCGACAGCCCCATCCCATTGGCGGGCTGGTGACAGGTCACGCAGGCACGTCCGTTGCTTCCCAGGGGTTCGAAAAACGCATTGCCGTTCAACTTGAGCGGCCCATGTGCGAACAGCACTTCGACCTTGCCGCCAGTGTCCGGGAATCGGACACGCGGCGGCAGCACCCCACCCTGTCCGGGAGCGATCCAATAGCTGCCGGATGCGACCGTGGGCGTCCCTGGCGGGGCCTGCTTTTCCAGGGCAGGTACCGACCCGACCGCGGCAACCGCCAGGGCCGCGGCGATCTTGAAAACTCCGGCTGCACCAGAACTCATCGGCCAGTCTCCTCGTTTAGGCCGCAGTCTATTGAATTTCAGTTGACCTCACAAACTATGCAGTCGTCATGTAAGCGCTTGCACAGCGAGTCGCAGTCGTTATACCTTTTGAGCTGTTCACTCCATTTCTATTGCTTTATCAGGAAGGGGCGACGCGCCCGCCAGCGTCGCGGTAGTCCCATGATGCATCGATGTGTCGCGACCATACTGTTGTGCAGCCCCGGGATTGCACTCGCACACCATTCCTTTGCGATGTTCGACGTGAACAAGGACGTGACCCTCAGCGGCACCGTCGTGCAATTTCAATGGACCAGCCCGCATTCGTGGCTCGACATTGCGATCCACGACGACGGTGGCAGTCCAGTGCGATGGAGCCTTGAAATGGGCGCACCCAATGCGTTGTACCGTCGCGGCTGGCGCCAGCAGTCGCTCAAGCCCGGCGACAAGGTGAGTGCGGTTCTGCATCCCTTGCGAGATGGGCGTCATGGTGGCAGCCTCGTGTCGGTGACTTTGCCCGATGGTAGTCAGCTTTTTGCCAGCGGCGCCAGTGCGGCGCCCGCGCCGCCGGCGGGCAGCCCGCAGTGATCCGCCGTTCGCTCCCTGCCTGGCGGCTTGGGATGCTGGGCCTGGTGCTGGCAAGCGCCGCGAACGCGGCTGCGCCGTCGCTGCCTGACTGGTCCGGTGTCTGGCAGGTCAAGGGCTCGATGGCAGTACTTTCGCGCGACGATGCACGCATGTTCGCCCCCGGCACGCGGGACTTTGCACCGCTCAAGCCCCAGTACGAACGCCGCTACCAGATCGATCTGGTGCGCGCCGAGCACCAGGGCGATCCGAAGGCCAAGGACAGTCTGACAGACACCAATACCCTGCACTGTTTTGCAGGCATGCCGCGTCTGATCGCTACGCCTTTTCAATATGAGTTCATTCTCACGCCCCAGCAAGCCTGGATCCTCATCGACAAGGCCGTCCGCCACATCTTTATGGACGGTCGGGACTGGCCCGCGGCAGATGCACGCTGGCCGCTGATGCTCGGTCGCTCCAGGGGTCATTGGGAAGGCGACACATTGGTCATTGAAACAGTCGATATGCGCACCGACATGTGGGCCGATACGACGCCCCTGACCCTCTCGGCGCGGGCCATTGTGACCGAGCGCCTCCGCAAGGTCGATGCCGACACTATCGAGAATCAGGTCACCATTCGCGACCCGGAGAAATTCATCCGCGATTGGCACTTCACCCGCCAGTATGTGCGGGCGAACAGCCATGACTGGCCTGACGATCCGGAACTGTGCGGCGGACCTGACGATCGCAACCCGGTGATCGATGGCCACGTCACCGTGCAGCTGCCGCCTGACCCGTAATCGGCCGGATATGCACGCTTCCACTTCGCTCGAAAGCAGTGTCCGCTGGCGACTCGTGGCACCGATCACCGCATTGCTGCTGCTGAGTTCCCTGGATCGAGTCAACATCAGCTTTGCGGCCCTGGGCATGAACCAGGCGTTAGGGCTGACTCCGGCCCAATATGGCTTTGGCGCGGGCATTTTGTTCGTCGGCTTCCTGGCCGGGCAGTTTCCGAGCGTGCTGCTGCTGCAGCGGGTGGGGATGCGCCGCTGGGTCAGCGGCTGTGCGCTCTTGTGGGCGCTGGCCTCCGGCGCCATCACATTCGTGAATTCAGCCACGGAATTTTACGCGCTGCGCGTACTGGTCGGACTGGCCGAAGGCGGACTCGCTCCCGGAGTAGTCCTGTATTTGAGTCAGTTCACGACCGAAGGGGACCGTGCCCGGACCTTCGGCGTGCCTATGATCGCGATTCCGCTATCCGTGGCACTGGGCAGCCCCCTGTCCGGCTGCTTGATGTCCATGATGACCCCGGGACACATCGCCCCCTGGCGATGGCTGCTCATCGCAGAAGCCCTGCCGGCCCTGCTCCTCGGCGTGGTGGCGCGCTGGTACTTTCCGGACCACCCTGAAGATGCCCGCTGGCTGTCGGCACGCGATGGCGATTTTCTGCGCTCGCACGCCGCCGCTGAACTGCGCGGCGCCAATCCCAATGACTGGCGTGTGCTGGCCCAGCCGTTCGTCTGGATCACCGCGATAGTGTGGTTTTGCCTGCTGTCGGGCTCGTACGGCATCATCTTCTGGTTGCCGCAGATCGTGAAGTCACTCACCGGGCACTCACCGCTTGCCATCGGCTGGATCAACGCCCTGCCCTGGCTCGGCGCCGCCCTCGGCATGTACCTGAACGCCGGGCATTCGGATCGTTCCCGGGAGCGCATCCGGCACGTGTCGGTGCCGGCCCTGTTTGCGGCCTGTGCGAGCCTTGCGGCATGGCAGCTGGGTGCCGGCACTGCAGGACTCATCGCCCTGGTGCTTCTGGGCCTTGGACTCGGCGCCGCGCAGGGTGCCTTCTGGTCGGTTCCGACGTTCTACCTCACCCGCTCGACCCTGGCCATCGCAGCCGTGATGATCAACCTTCTGGGCAGTGCCGGGGGCTTGGTCATGCCGCACCTGATTGGTTACGGTATGCAGTTTGACGGGGGTGCCGGTATTGCATCCTTGCTCATCGGTGGCGTCCTTGCGATCGGCGGCCTGTTGATGCTCAGCCTCCGCAAGTACCCTGTGCGCAACTAGCGCGCTCAGGCTGTGTCGCGCTTCAGAATTTCAAATCCGATGTCGATCCGCCGCGCAGCAGGTTGTACGCCCCGGGTACGAAGGATCAATATCTCGGCAGCACGCCGGCCGATCTCAGCGCCGTCGATTCGTACCGAAGTCAGGGCCGGCACCGCCGATACTGAAGACTCACTTGCACCAAAGCCGATGACGCCAAGATCCTGAGGCACGCGCAGTCCCCGGGCGCGCGCCTCCGCGAGGACGGCCAAAGCCAGGTGGTCGGAACTGCATACGACCAGATCCGCACTGCCGCCGGCATCGAGAAAATCCGCCAGTCGCTTCCGGGCATCGATGGCAAAAGGCGGCTCATCCGATATATCGCAAACGGGTCGCGACAGGTTGCGCCCCCGCCAGTTCTCCAGAAAGCCGTCCATCCTTGCGCGAGCGCGCTTGAGGCCGTGAGTCACGATCAAGGGCCGACGATAGCCTCCTCGTATCGCAAACTCCGCGAGCGCCTGGCCGGCCCGGTGATGCGAAAAGCCGATTGCCACATCCACCGGTGTCCGAGGCAGGTCCCACGTTTCGATGACGGTAACCCCAGCGCTGCGCAGGCGGCGCCGGATGGCAGGGTCCGTGGGAGAACTGGTCAAAATCAGCGCATCCGGGCGGTGCGATAAGAGCGAAGTCACCGCATGGTTCATGTCCTTCGGCTCATATCCGGTGATGCCCAGCATCACCAGGTACCCCGCAGAACCCAATGCCAGCGACATGGACTCGATGGTTTCATTGAACAGGGATGCCGCAATGCTGGGTACGAGTACGGCAACCAGGCGGCTACGATTGGAGGCGAGTCCTCCGGCCAGCCGATTCGGCACATATCCCGTCTTGGCGATGGCCGCGTCCACACGCGACCGGGTCCGCGGCGTTACCAATTGAGCATTGTTGAGCGCACGGGATATGGTGGCCGTGGAAACCCCGGCAACACGCGCAACATCCTCCAGGGTGGGCGCTCCCGCACTGGGCGGCCTTCCCCGCTGACTCCGCCGCGAGCGACGCATATTGCTAGCTCTGCGCGACTGTCACTGCAGCCGCTGGCGGCGTGAAGCGCATGCGCACCGACAATACGCCAAGCTCGGGCATGCGGGTGGGCGTGATCGGTCCCGCCACTTCAAAGCCGCCCGTGCGCGCAAGCAGCTCTTCCAGCGCCACCGAGAGCTCCAGGCGGGCAAGCGCGGCGCCCGGACAGTGGTGAGGCCCGCGCCCGAATGCGAGACTCTGACCGATGTTGGGTCGATGCAGAACAAACTCATCGGGGTTGTCGAACACCGTCTCATCGCGATTGGCCGAGGCGTAGTTGAGCGCGATGGGTTCACCTTTTCTGATCGGGCAGCCGCGAATCTCCACATCACGGTTCGCCGTGCGTGCAAAACCGCGGTATGGCGTATACAGGCGCAGAAACTCCTCCAAGGCCGCCGGAATCAACTCGGGATTTGCCCGCAGCTGCTGCTGCAAGGCCAGATCGCGACTCAAGTGTACGCCGATCGAACCGATGAGTACGGTTGGCGCAATGATACCGACGACCAGGACCTGACGCACGCACCCGATGATGAGTTCCTCGGGCAACGGTTCGCCCTCGTGACGCGCCGCCAGCAGCGCGGCGGTAGGATCCACCTGCGGATCCGCCGGGCTCACTTTTGCGCAGTGCAATGAGCTCACGTGCCATGGCATAAAGCGCGAGACTGGTTTCCTTCACGACGCTGTCGATGTTCGACTGCACAGCCACGTTGAACGCCCGGCCTGCCTGACGCAACGGAGCAGCCATCTCGGAAGGGATACGCATCCATTCCGAAAATACATGGACGGGCAAGCGGCTGGAGAAATCCTCGCAGATGTCGCACTCGCGTTGCTCGATGAGCGGCCCGAGCAGTTGCGCGCACAGCCTGCGAATGGTCGGCTCCAGCACGGCAATGCGCCGCTCCGACAACAGCGGATTGAGTACGGTGCGAAACGGCGTGTGGGCCGGAGGGTCCAGATGCAGCGGCGGTCGACGACCGGTAAACGCCACCTTCGGCACGACGTTCTGCACCGAGTTAATGAAGATGCGGTAGTCGCTCGCTACCCGAGCGACATCCTCATACTTCATCAGACTCCAAAAACCGTTCCAGGCATTGCTCCAGGCAACCGGACAGCTCGCCCGCAGCTTCGCGTACGTGCCGTACACGCTTTCGTTGCTTTGATCAGCGAGAGCGTCGTAGTCCTCGGAATGTCTGGAAATTAAGTCCATGGGTAAGTAGTTTGCCAAGCCCCGTAGTAGGGAGGCGGGGCGACTTCAATATCGCAAACAATGTAAGCGCTTGCAAGACGCTGGCCACAGATGCCGCTCGTGAGTTCTATCCAGTCCGATGTGGGCTTCTTCGATAGCGAAACGGAACCGGATCTGCGAATGGGTGTATGGGAATCGAAGTGGGCGCTATGCCTTTGATTCCGCGATGTCCCAAAATACGGAATACTGAAGTTACCCTAAAAGTTATCCCGACCAAACGCGAAATGCCTATGTTCAGCGGTAAATCCGTATAAACGACTTTGAGAAAATCCAGCGAATCGAATCGATGCGCTCGTCCGGTTGGTGGCGCACTTTGGTTGCCAATCTCCATCCAAGTGATTGATTTAACGACTAAACATTGTTCGATACATGACTGTCGCGACCCAACTTCCTAGCAACGCCCTTCAATTCTCCAGATCACGTCGAGCTTGGATGACCGCGCACGCGAGCTCTACTCAGCCCAGCGTTGCATTGGCCTCCTTTTGGCTGGAGTGCGTGGCATCGACTTACCACCCGCGCGGCGCTGACCGCAGCGCGCACCCAAACCGCGCCCCTCGAATGGAAAAGGGGCGCTTTTCGCGGCGCCCCAGGCCGGCGCCTCACCTTCCCGGTACCGTCAATACACCGCGATGCGATTATCGACATTGGCTACGCCAGGCGCCGCCCATGCCGCCACCGCCGCATCATCATGCTCCTGCCAGGAGTGGACTTTCCCATTGAGAGTGACCGTCGACTCGTTCACCGTCACGTCGATATCCTTGGCATCCAGAGTCGCATGGCGCTTGAAGGCCTCTTCGATCTTCTGCTTCACGTCGCCAACGGTGGTCTGACTGACCACGGTGATCTCGTTCGTGATTCCCTTGACACCCATCAGGTTGCGTACGGCACTCTCCGCCGATGCCCGCTGATAACCAAAGTCGACCTTGCCACTGAGAGTCACCCAGCCCCCGTTCACCACCGGCGTTATCGGCGAGTCACTGACCGAGACGTGCCAGCGCAGCGCATTCGCGGCCGCCGCGGCGATATCCGAATCAGTGCGCACGCCCGTCGCCGGCATCGAGACCTCCAGTTCGTTGGCAATGGCTCGTACGCCCTTCACTCGCTTGGCCGCATCTTCGGCATTCCATCTACCCCAGTAGTGCGGTACCTCACCGGTGAGCGTGACCACTCCGTCATTGACGATGACCGCAATCTTCTTGTCGTCCACGCTCGGCTCCCACTGCAATTCCAGCTCCACGTTACGCCGGATTTTTGCATCGGTTTTCATTTTCCTATCTCCTTGGTGATTATTGACAGCGACCCTCTGAACACATCAAGTCGCGCCTTGCCGCAGGGCCTCGCTTCGCCCTGTCGCAAATCAAATGCCTGAATTTCAGCATGGCGCAGCAGGGCCGTTCCCGCCATGCGGGTTTTCCGCAATGCCCTTTGCGGCTAAGATCACTGCACTTGGACAGACCGCGAATCCTTTGCAAGCGGCCGAGGAACTACCTATGGACAGCAGGCGCGCGCTCCCGCTCGCGAGGGTGTATGGACTTCTGGAGACCGGACCAGTGGTGCTCCTGACCACCCTGCACAAGAAGCGGGCCAATGTCATGACGATGTCCTGGCACACCATGATGGAGTTTGAACCGCCGTTGGTCGGCTGCGTGATCAGTGCGCGCAACTTCAGTTACACCGCCCTCAGCAGAACCAGGCAGTGCGTTTTGAATATTCCCACGAGGCAGATCGCCAGCGCCGTGGTCGGTTGCGGCAACACCTCGGGCCGAAAGATCGACAAATTCGCGAAATTCGGTCTGACGCCCATTGCGGCGAGCACCGTCGACCCACCGCTCCTCGCCGAGTGCTACGCCAATCTGGAATGCCGGGTCGCCGATCGCCGCCTGCAGAACCGCTATAACTTCTTCGTCCTGGAAGTCCTCAGGGCCTGGATCGTGCCATCCGTTCGTCAGCCGCGCACCTTGCACCATCAGGGACGCGGCAGCTTCATGATTGCCGGTGAAACCATCAAGCTGCCGTCAAGAATGCGGTGACACTTTCTTCCAGATGCCGCACGCGGCTCAGACGTTGCTCTTCCGTTTGAACTAGCCATCGCTACTTGTCCTTATTGCGATCGGGGTTGGGGCTGGCAAGAATGCACGCGTTTCACCCATGACGGCCAACTCCCCATCGGTCATTGAACAGGCCCCCGGCGCCCCGGGCATCGCGCCGACGTGGAGCAGCAGCGCCAAGGACATGGTCGGCTGTGCGCTCGGTATGTCCCGTATCTGGTTCACGATGGGCGGCGGCATCCTCAACGAGGTCTACTACCCCCGCGTCGATGTCCCGCAGATCCGGGATCTGGGCTTCCTGGTGGCAGACGGCCGTGGGTTCTGGGTCGAAGTGAAGCGCCAGTGGCGCTATACCATCGAGGCCTCCGCACCAGGGGTGCCGGCGATGCGGGTCGTGCATCATCACGATCGCTTCACGCTCACGCTGCGCGTGGTTCCGTGCGTGGAGCGCGACGCGCTGCTTATCGACGTTAATCTCGAGGGCGATGAAGACCTGCGGCCCTACGCCTTGCTGGCACCGCACCTGGGCGGGACCGGCTTGAACAACCATGCGGCGGTGGCTGAATTTGGTGGACGGCGGCTGTTAACGGCCCATCAAGGGCCCTTCGCCCTGGCGCTGGCCGCGGTTACCGGACCGCAACGGGATGCTTGGGCACGAGCCAGCGCCGGCTACGTCGGTGAAAGTGATGGCTGGCAAGACTTCGAGCGCAATGGGGCCATGAGCTGGGAGTACCGCAGCGCGGGTCCCGGCAACGTGGCGCTGATGGGGGAGTTGCCGCGCTCCGCGGTGCTCAGCCTCGGCTTTGGCAGCAGCGTCGAATCGGCAGCGACCCTGGCGCTAAGCGCAGTTTTCGAACCTTTTGACAACACCCGGGATCGACACATCGCCCTCTGGACCCAATGGCATGCCCGATCGAAAGTGCCATCGACATATCTGCAGGGGCTGCCCAAGTACTGCGTGGACCAGTTTCAGATCTCCGCGATGGTGCTACGTGCCCATCAGGACAAGACCTACCCCGGCGCCATGGTGGCGAGCTTGAGCGTGCCCTGGGGCGACACCAAGGAGGAGCGCGAAGGCTACCACCTGGTGTGGCCCCGAGACCTGGTGGAATGCGCCGACGCCCTGCTGGCGATCGGCGCGGAACGCGAGGCAGGCAACACCCTGCGGTATCTGCTGGCCACCCAGCTCGCGGACGGGCACTGGAATCAGAACCAGTGGCTTGGCGGCAAGCCGTATTGGCTGGGCATCCAACTGGATGAGACCGCTTTACCGGTCGTGCTGGCGGCCTCCCTGGCGGAACGGGGCGCACTGCGGGGCACCGATGTCGCCGACATGATTCGGCGCGCCCTGTCATTCATCGTGCGTAACGGTCCGGCAAGCGATCAGGACCGGTGGGAGGAGAACTCGGGCGTCAACACGTTCACCCTGGCCACCTGCATTGCCGCCCTCGTGGCCGGAGCGCCATACTTACCGGCCGATGCGCGCGAGCTGGCGCTGACTTTCGCGGACTACTGGAACTCGCGGCTCGAGGAGTGGACCGCTGTGCGCGATACCGCCCTCGCGCAACGCTTCCAGATCCCGGGCTACTACGTCCGCGTGGCACCTTCGCAGGTCATCAGCCATCGCTGCGCCTTTAATCAGCTATTGCCGATTAAGAACCACGCCCGGGATCTGGGACTGACGGCCGCTGCGCAATTCGGCGTGGATTTCCTGCAGCTGGTTCGCTTCGGCCTACGCCGCTGGGATGATCCGCTCATCCTCGGCAGCGTCCGGCTCGCGGATGCCTTGCTCAAGGTGGATACACCCGATGGCCCGGCCTGGCGCCGCTACCTCGACGATGGATATGGTGAGCACGACGATGGGCATGCCTATGATGGCATCGGTCGCGGACGAGCCTGGCCGCTGCTCACGGGCGAGCGCGGTCACTACGAGATTGTTCGCGGCCAGGATCCGCTGCCTTATATCGAGGCGATGGCCCGGATGGCATCGCCCGGCGGCATGCTACCCGAACAGATCTGGGATGCGGCTGCGGTTCCGAGGCGGCGCTTGAGCATCGGCCGGCCCACCGGCTCCGCGATGCCACTTGCCTGGACCCACGCGGAATACCTCAAGCTGATCGTCTCCCGTGCGCTCGGGCATCCGTTCGGGCGACCCGAGGCCGTCTGGCGGCGCTATCAGGGCCAGCGCTGCCAATCGGCATGCGCGATCTGGTCCGAGGCCGCACCGATCAGCGACTTCACCGCCGGTGCGTCGCTCATCGTGGCGTTGCGCGCCCCGGCCATTGTGCGCTGGGGTTTCAACGGCTGGCAGGACAGCGTGGAACGAGCAAGCACCACCAACAGCCTCGGGCTGCATGTGGTGGTCATCGACGCCGCCCCCGCGACGGTGGGACAGGTGCTGGACTTCACCTTTCGGTTCATGCCCGGCGATCACTGGGTCGGTATTGACTACCGCCTGCAGATCAAGGCCCCGGTCTGATTCCGTGGGCGTCCGCGAGGCGCGCGCCTCAAAGCTACTACAAGTTGAGTTCGCGGCACACTGCGATCATCTCGCCTTCTACGTCGTGTCTGATTTCACCGTTGAATCTCAACCTGGCACCTCCGTTTAATTCGAATGGGAGCGCAGCAGCTTTGCCAGAACGCCGACTGCATCGGCCACGACGGGCAGCAGATCGTCAATGGACACGATGCCGGTCAGCTTCCCAGCCTCATTCACAACCAATGCCCGTCGCACCCCCATCGGGCTCATGGACTCGATAGCTTCGATGATACCAGTGTCTTCCGGAAGCATCAGCGGCTTGACGGTCATGACATCCGCGACGGTGAGGCAATGCAGGTTGGCGGCGCGATTGACCTGACCGCAAACGATATCCCGATCCGTCACGATGCCAACCGCGCAGCCTGATCCGTCACGTGAGTCCATGACCGCCAAGGCACCGACATGGTGCCTGAGCATTTCGCCTGCGGCCTCCGCAAGGGGTCGGTCGCAGCGGGTGGTATGGACACTCCGGGAACAAATGCTCGCAAGGTTCATCTCGCACTCCTGGTTGCCTGCAACATTAAGACCGGCTTTCAATGCCACGGCTATCAGGATTCATACGCATTGCGCCCCAGGGTCACGGGTGACTGAATAACGCACCCTAAGGAGACCATCATGAAGATTCGGCAACTGTGTAGCCCGGAGGTCGTCAGTGCCTCACAGGCTGCCAACGTCGGGGAGATCGCCCAGCTCATGCGCGACCGGCACGTCGGCGCCGTCGTCATTCTCGCAGCTCCAGGGGGGCGCTCAACGCCGATCGGGATCATTACCGATCGGGACATTGTGCGGGCACAGCTGGAACACGCCGTGGATCTCACGGCACTGGCGGCCCTGGCGATCATGAGCGCGGATCCCCTGGTACTTCGCGACGATACGGAGTTCAATGACGCGATTGAGCGGATGGCGTTGCGCGGCGTACGCCGGGCGCCGGTCGTTAATGCCCAGGGGGAGCTCGTGGGCCTGATTTCCGTGGATGACCTGGTGTCACAGGTGGCGAGGCAACTGGAAAGCCTGTCGCGCTTGCTGGGGCTGCAACCGACCGTGGAGGGACTGAGCGCCTCACGGGCTTGAGTCCTCTTGAGACCGAGCGGCGACACTCCGTCGTCGATCTCGGCCGCCATAAGGGAACCGGCCCTGCACGCCCGCAGCATCCGGTGCACGTGGATCCGCGCGCTTCCAACGGGATTTTGCGCACAATGAGCTGCGCTTCCAGGCCCTGATGAGGGCAAGTGCGTATGGAGCTGCGGCGCGCTGCGCGGGATGCTTCCGTAGCGCTCTGCGCTCGCCCACCAAATCATGGAACGCCCCGGTATGACACAAATTGCAGTTCTCACCAGCGGCGGAGATGCCCCGGGCATGAATGCCACCGTGCGTGCGGTCGTGCGCTCGGGCGTGGCACGAGGCTGGGCGGTACACGGCGTGCGCAACGGCTTCGCCGGGCTGATTGAGGGGGACTTCAGGCCCCTCGGGCCCCGTGACGTCGGCGGCATCATCGCCCAGGGAGGCACGTTTCTGGGCACGCGACGCTGCGAAGCGCTCAAGACCCCGGCGGGCCAGGCAGCCGCACTGCAGCATCTGAAGCGGCGCGACGTTGCCGCCCTGATCGTGATCGGCGGTAACGGGTCGCAGCAAGGTGCTGCGGCCCTCGCGCTGGCCGGCGCCTCAGTCATCGGAGTGGCATCCACCATCGATAATGACCTGCCGGATTTCGAGGTCACGTTAGGCACGACCACGGCACTTGAAGTTGCGCTGGAGGCGATCGACCGTCTGCGCGTTACCGCATCCTCCTTGCAGAGGGTGTTCCTGGTGGAGGTCATGGGACGTCATTGCGGCTACCTCGCGCTGACGGCCGGAGTTGCCGGCGGTGCCGAGGCCATCGTCATTCCCGAGAGTCCCACCGATCCGGAAGCACTCGGCGAGCAGATACGCGCCGCCTACCAGCGCGGCAAGAGTCACGCCATCGTCGTGGTGGCCGAAGGGGCGAAGCTCAACGCAGAACAGCTGGCGGGGTATTTCACCGAGCACACGGAACGCCTCGGCTTCGAGCTGCGCGTCACGAAGCTGGGACACACCCAGCGCGGCGCGGCGCCCGGTCTCGTGGATCGCATGCTGGGCACCCGGCTGGGCGTTGCGGCCATCGAGCACTTTGCGGCTCGCCAGCATGGAATGGTCCTGGGGATGCAGAACGGGCAGATCCATGCCGTCGGCTATACCACGATGAATACCGGCAACCGACCACTCGACGTGCAACTTCTCGAAGTGGCGCGCATTCTGGCGCAGTAAGGAGAGCCGTCATGGCAGCCGAGCGACATTACATCCGTCAGTTTTCGCAGATCGGCATGCAGGATGTGGCCATCGTAGGCGGCAAGAATGCTTCGCTCGGAGAGATGTATCGCAATCTCGGGGCGCAAGGGGTGAGGGTTCCCAACGGCTTCGCCATTACCGCCGAGGCCTACCGGTACCTGCTCGAGCAAGCGAAGGCGCTGGGGCCGCTGCATGAGGCGCTGGACGGCCTTCACCCCGACGACATGGAGGATCTGGCGCGCCGTGGCCACCGCGCGCGCGAAATTATCTATGGCGCCGAGATACCGCAGGATCTGAAGCAGGAAATTCTCGACAGCTATCGGGAACTGCGGGCGCAGTACGGTGAAGAAATGAGCCTCGCGGTACGCAGCTCGGCCACCGCTGAGGACCTGCCCACCGCCAGTTTTGCGGGACAGCAGGACACCTATCTCAACATCCACGGCGAGGAACAGTTGCTGGATGCCTGCAAGCGCTGCTTCGCGAGCCTGTTCACCGATCGCTCCATCCACTATCGGGTCGACCAGGGCTTCGATCACTTCAAGGTCTTCCTGTCCATCGGCGTCATGAAGATGGTCCGCTCGGATCTGGCCGCCAGCGGCATCATGTTCTCCTTGGACACCGAAACAGGGTTTCGCGACGTGGTGCTGATCAGCGCCGCCTATGGCTTGGGCGAGAACATCGTGCAGGGCGCGCTCGATCCGGATGAGTTCATGGTGTTCAAACCCACCTTCGCCGCCGGCGCACGCGCCGTATTGCGCAGAACCTTAGGGTCCAAGGCGCTCAAGATGGTCTATGTGGCGGGCGGCACGCGCGAGGCTACCCGCAACATTCCGACCCCCCTATTGGACCGGCAGCGCTTTTGCATCAGCGATGAGGACGTGCTGACACTTGCCGACTACGCGATCAAGATCGAACAGCATTACAGCGCCAAGGCCGGTCACGCCCAGCCCATGGACATGGAATGGGCCAAGGACGGCATCGACCAGCAACTGTACGTGGTCCAGGCCCGACCCGAAACCGTCGCCTCGAATCAGAGTCGGGCTTACCTGGAGGAGTTCACGCTGCGCGGCACCGGTGACGTGCTGATCACGGGTCGTTCGGTCGGAACCCGGATCGGCAGCGGCACGGCCCATGTCATCCAAAGCGCGGCGCATATCGCCGACTTCAAGCCCGGTGAGGTCCTGGTCACAGACAACACCACACCGGACTGGGAGCCGATAATGAAGAACGCAGCGGCCATTGTCACCAATCGGGGCGGCCGCACCTGTCATGCGGCCATCGTCGCGCGCGAATTCGGCATTCCAGCGGTCATCGGCTGCGAAAACGCCACCGACACGCTCCACAGCGGCGATAAGATCACGGTGTCCTGCGCCGACGGAGATGTCGGCAAGGTGTATCGAGGCGAGATCCCCTTCGATACCCACCGCATCAGCCTGACCAATCTGCAGCGGCCCCAGACGCGGATCATGCTGATTCTCGGCAACCCGGAGCTGGCGTTTCAGACCAGCTTTCTGCCCAACGACGGCGTCGGTCTGGCGCGCATGGAATTCATCATCGCCGAATACATCAAGGCGCACCCCATGGCGCTGCTGCATCCGGAGCGAGTGACGGATGCCAAGGAACACGCCGCCCTGCTCGAGCTCACACGTCAGTACGCCAGTCCCGCGGACTACTTCGTGCAGCGCCTCGCCGAAGGAGTAGGGACCATTGCCGCGGCGTTCTATCCGAAACCGGTCATCGTGCGCATGTCCGACTTCAAGACCAATGAGTACGCCGGCCTCCTGGGTGGCCGCTGGTTTGAGCCGACCGAGGCCAATCCCATGCTCGGCTTCCGCGGCGCCTCCCGCTACACGCATCCGGCATATTCGGAAGGATTCGCGTTGGAGTGCGCCGCCATGAAACGGGCGCGGGAAACCATGGGCCTGACCAATATCAAGCTCATGATTCCCTTCTGCCGCCGCCTCGAGGAGGGAACCCGGGTGGTACAGCGCATGCGGGAGCTGGGTCTGGAACGCGGCAAGCAGGGACTGGAAATCTATGTCATGTGCGAGATTCCGAACAATGTGCTGCTCATCGATGAATTCAGCCAGATCTTCGATGGATTCTCCATCGGGTCGAACGACCTTACGCAACTCACCCTCGGGGTAGACCGGGATTCGGCCATGGTGGCCTTTGACTTCGATGAGCGCGATCCGGGAGTCAAGAAGATGATTGCCCTCGCCATTGAAGGATGCAAGCGCAATCACCGCCACTCCGGACTTTGTGGCCAGGCGCCTTCGGACTTTCCGGAGATTGCCGAGTACCTGGTGCGACTGGGCATCGACTCCATCAGCTTGAACCCGGATGCTGTGGTCAAGACCACCGCCTTGGTGCTCGACATCGAGAAGCAGCTTGGACGCAGTGCCCCAGCCGACGGCAGAAGGTAGCAACTCCTGCGTCCCAAGGAACCGTTGGACGCAGCAATACGGATTCACGGCAGTAGCGGCGCGAACAGACTCGCATGCCGCGCTCAGATTATGGGAGAGGTGACATGCCTGGGTTCAATCAAGCAGGACATTCTGCTCTGGACATACGCGCGATGCGCCACGTGCTGTCAGTGGCGGTATTTGCATTCTGGCTGTCAGCCTGAACCACGTTGCGCGTCGGCAGGGATTTCGAGCGCTCCGCCTACTTCGGCGGACTTCGTCGTGGATCCACCATCGGGTCACTTGAGCGCGTCGATGTCGAGTCCTATCCGGCGCCCTACGTCGGTTGGTATGGAGTCAACCCAGATGCAATCCCGACGGGTTGGTGGGGCTATCGGTACTGGGGCGCGGGAGTTGACGTGAGAACGTATCGTGAGGGGACCCTGGCCATCGATATTTTCGATGCTCACAGCCACAGGCCGGCCTGGCACGGATCTCACGCCTAGAGGGACTTACAGTAAGTGCGGCCCCCAAGCGGACCGGAGGCCACACCCCAGAATAGGACGTCGATACCCGCGCGCACCCCGACATCGGGATGCCAGCCGGCGGCGCGGTTCCATTGCGTGACAGGCTCTATAAAGGCGAACAGCCAGTTGCTATGGATCGGCCGCTTGATCAGCGCGCTGGCCTCGTAAAGTGTGCTTCGTGACAGGTGGTCGCCTGAGACGCTGAGCCGTCCTACCACTCCGCACGCCAGGTCGTGCCCCGTTGCGAACAGATCGTAGCGGCGCTCCTGAATCACCGCCGGCGCGTAGCCGAAGACAAGGGATTGCGACCATCCCGTCGCTGACGCATTGCGAACCCAATCGACATAGCTGGTAGACCGCCACATCCATCGACCGATCCACTCCTCAAGTGCCACACCACTACTGGCGCCGATCCCTATGCCGCTTTGCACGTAGGGCTTTACCAATAGGTATGCCGACACCGGGCCCACCGACACGGTCCGGGTCCATCGAATCGCGGCAAATGCGGCAGGCGAACTGCTGGCCCGTACCCCGAGCTCCGTATTGAATTGGGGGTCGAGTGCAAAGCGGGCCCCGAGGCTGAGCGGATTATGCTCTTCGCCGGGGTCGACTGGGGTTTCCTGCAGGCTGTCGCTCGTGATGAATAGCTTCAATCTGCGCTCCATGTTGGGTAGCGCCAGTGCCACCTCAACATCAGGCGCACCGCCCACCTCCAAACCATCGGTACGGTGCAGGAGCTGCAGGTCTATTCCGAGACGCACCGGTGACAGCGGTACGACAATCGGCGGCCCGGTAGAGGTACTGAACCACATATCGGTTGCTGCAAAGAACTGCTGCATTTGACGGTAGACCCAGTCATGTGCCAGGTCCAAACGCTTGGCGAGTGTCTCGGATTCCTGCTGCGAGGAAGTTGGCAACTCACTGACCGAACCCGTCGCAGGACGCACACGCTCCGGTTCGGCGCACTGAGTGCGCCAGGACACAGTCACCGAGGCAATGAGGCCGCACAATAGAGTCCCGCGACCGCCCATGGTCCGAGCCCGCCATCTGCGCTGAACTGCGGGCCGGTCCCTCATCCACCAAACTCCGATAGGCAGCTAGTCTACGATCATCCGCAAGAGAACCTAGGCAGGCCATACGCACATTCCCGAATGGCTGCCAAGCCCAGCGGCTGGCGCAATCGTGATGCAACCAAGCCAAGGAGACGGTCATGGGCAGATTCGTCGGCAATCCACAGATCGGCAATTGGTATCAACGATGGGATACCGATGACATGTTCCAGGTGACAGGCCTGGACGAGGAGGCGGGCACGATCGCGTTTCAAGACTTCAACGGCGATCTCAGCGAGATCGACCGAGACTCTTGGCGCGTGTTGCCCCTCACGCTGGCGCAGCCGCCCCAGCAGCACAGAGGTCCAATGGATGATCTAGGCATGGACGATGCCGGGCCTGCCGGAGCATACGGAGACGACGGCAGCGGCCCGCGCCTGCAGTGCCAGGAACAGATTCTGCAGCGATGGGACAGAAGCACGTGACCGCCCCGGGATGGGAATCGACGCTGCGGGATCCGCAGTGAAGAGGACTTCTACGTATTGCCTGGCTGCTGGGCTCCTGTAAAAGTGGCACACGGTTTACCTGGAGGTCGGCAGTGGGGGTGGCTGAAACAGGATGGATATGGTCCTACGTCCGCCAGACCGGTCTGGTTGACGAAACTCGCGCTTCGCTGACTGCCGGGACGGCCGGACCGCTGTGGCATCCACCTGCCGACGTGTATTCAACCGGCGATTCGTGGTGGATCATCCTGGCATTGCCCGGTGTCACGCGCGCTTCGGTGCAATGCGAGGTACGCGATGGCGCGCTGTACATCCGCGCCACGCGTGAAACGCCGTGGCGCAAGGCCGCGGGCGCCTTGCGAAGCTTGGAAATTCCCTACGGACGATTCGAGCGTTGTTTCACGCTACCGGACCCACACGCGCGCGTCGTCGCGGCGGACCTCATTGACGGCTGCCTGCACATCGAACTTGCCGCGCCGTCGCCCACCACGGGGAGACCGCGATGATCGAAAAAGATTCCCTGCCGGCACCCTCCCCGTCCGGTACAGAACCGCAAGCGGCCAGCCTTCCTGAGGATTCTCTCTGCATCGTGCCAATGCGTTCGGTGGTGGTGTTCCCGGGCGTCGTGCAATCCATCACCATCGGCCGTCCGGGCAGCATCGCGTCGGTGGAAGCCGCCGTCAGGACCGGCGGCAAGGTCGGCTTGTTGCTGCAAAAGGATCCCGCCCAAGCGGAGCCCGCCGGCGCCGATTTGTACGACATTGGCACGGTGGTATCCGTGCTGCGCTACGTAACAACGCACGATGGGGGTCGCCACCTGGTGTGCAGCGGGGAGTCGCGGTTCCGAGTCTCCGAATTCATCACAGGCCTGCCCTATCTTGCCGCCCGCATCGCCCTGCTGCCACCGGCGCCCGATGGCGATGTGGGTATTGAGGCGCGCTTTCGCTATCTGAAGAGCCGCGCCCTGGAGGCCCTCGCGCTCCTGCCGCAGGCCCCGCCGGACGTTGCGGTCACCATCGAGGGCATCACTTCAGCGGAGCTGTTGGCGGATCTCGTCGCCAACTTTGTGGACTGCGAGATATCGGAGAAGCAAAATCTGCTTGCCACACTGGATCTGGCAGAACGGCTCGACAAGCTCATTGCGCTCGTGGGTCGGCGCATCGAGATCCTGAAGATTACCCGCGACATCGAGCGCCAGACCGCAACCTCACTGTCACATCGGCAGCGCGAGGCGGTGCTGCGCGAGCAGGTCCGGCAGATCCAGGCCGAGCTCGGCGAGGGGGGCGAGTCCCCCGGGGAACGAGCCGAACTTGCCAAGGCAATCGACGCGGCCGGCATGCCTGCGGAGATTGCCGACCAGGCCCGTGCCGAGCTCAAGCGGCTCACGCGCATGGGCGAGTCGGGCGCCGAGGCCTCCATGCAACGTGCCTACGTTGACTGGCTCATCGCCCTCCCCTGGGCAAAGATGGATACTGAGTCGATTGACATTCCACGCGCGCGCGCGATGCTGGACGGGGATCATTATGGATTGGAGAAGGTCAAGCGGCGCATTCTCGAGTTCCTGGCCGTCCGGCGCCTGAATCCGCAGGGCCGCAGTCCCATTCTATGTTTGATTGGCCCGCCCGGCGTGGGCAAGACATCCCTTGGGCAGAGCATCGCCAAGGCGATCGGTCTGAAGTTCGTGCGTGCGAGCCTCGGCGGGGTGCACGACGAGGCAGAGATCCGCGGTCATCGGCGCACCTACGTCGGTGCCCTGCCCGGCAACATTATCCAAGGATTACGCAAGGCCGGCACCCGCAACCCGGTCTTCATGCTTGATGAGATCGACAAGCTCTCCGCGAGCAGCCAGGGCGATCCATCGGCAGCCCTGCTTGAAGTGCTTGATCCGGAGCAGAACGCGACGTTTCGCGACACCTACCTTGGGGTTCCCTTCGATCTGAGCAAGGTGCTGTTCATCGCGACGGCAAACGTACTGGAGACGATTCCGGGGCCCCTGCGCGATCGAATGGAGCTGGTCGAGCTGACCAGCTACACGGATGATGAAAAAGTTGAGATTGCACAGCGCTATCTTTTGCCGCGGCAAATTGCCGCCAACGGCCTGAAGCCTGAACAGGTGTCGGTCACCAACGCGGCGCTGCGTCAGATCGTTCGCGGGTACACCCGGGAGGCCGGGTGCCGGGGTCTCGAACGTCAGCTTGGCGCTCTGTTGCGCCACGTTGCGGTTGGCGTCGCCGAACGCGAGGTGGTCCGGGCGGACATCGACAGCGCGCAGGTGATCGAGGCGCTCGGGCCCGGACGTTTCGAAGACGAAGTGGCCCTGCGCACCGCGGTCACCGGGGTGGCCACGGGGCTCGCATGGACCCCGGTCGGTGGCGACATCCTGTTCATCGAATCCACGCGCGTACCGGGAACGGGAAGGCTGATATTGACCGGACAACTTGGCGAGGTCATGAAAGAGAGCGCCCAGGCGACCTCAAGTCTGATGAAGTCACGTGCAGCCGCTCTGGGCATTGATTCAGGCGCTCTTAGCGGGTTTGACCTGCACGTCCACATCCCCGCCGGTGCGGTGCCCAAGGACGGTCCGAGCGCGGGTGTCGCCATCTACCTGTCGCTCGTATCGCTGCTGACCAACCGTCCGGTGCGCCATGACGTCGCGATGACCGGAGAGGTCAGCCTGCGCGGACTCGTGCTGCCCGTCGGAGGCATCAAGGAGAAAGTGCTCGCAGCGGCACGCGCCGGCATCGGCACGGTCATCCTGCCGAAGCGCAACGGTCGTGACCTCGAGGACCTGCCCGAAGCTGTGCGCAAGACGCTGCGCTTCGTGCTGGTCGAGACCGTCGATGAGGTTGTTGCTGCCGCGCTGCTCGGCACCGCCAGCCCTGCCGCCCGGACAGCGGCCTGAGCGAACGTAAACCCGGCTCTAACGTCTCGGCGGGAAAACCTCCTTTGTGCGGGGTTGACCGATGTCAGCTGCGCGGAGCGCAGGACTCTGAGAGCATCTGCGGGACTCATA
This sequence comes from uncultured Pseudomonadota bacterium, assembly GCA_963726995.1. Taxonomy (GTDB): domain Bacteria; phylum Pseudomonadota; class Gammaproteobacteria; order Steroidobacterales; family Steroidobacteraceae; genus DAIDKA01. Next base: position 135,181 of record CAVSEP010000004.1, on the reverse strand, counting down.
ATCCAGAACGCTGCACGGGACCGCGCTGCCGATGACCGTAAAGTCAACGTAGGTGCTTCTCGGCGGCTTTATCACCGTCGAGCCGTCCGAAAGCCAATCCGGGTGCATGAGTCGACTTCGCCATGACCAATGGCGCCTCGCGTCGGTATCTTCTGCATTTTCGTACTTTACCGTTCTCACCAGATTACTCCCCAACACGGCCTGAGACTGGCAGGCGGATTCCTCATACAGGCGACGGTGCCCGCATGACCCAGCGTATCCCGAATCGCCCTGTTGCCCACCATCAATTTTCGGTTTCTGTCCGGCCTGCGGGCGCAACTTATAGTGGTTATTGCGGATTGAAGAGGAGCGTGTGCAGGTGTTCACTGACAGGAAGCGAAAGGCGTCGTAGTCCTAACGGTCGGCTACGGTTTCTCACCCACTCAAGGAGCCATCATGATTCATTCACTCAATACCCATACTGCTCGCGATCTCGAGAAGGCGCTCGATGACGTGGCCCGGTCGCTGCACACCATCGCCAAAGATGCCGAAGGTCTCTCCCACGATGTGAGCGAAGCGGTAACAAAGGCTGCGGCCGATGTGATGCAGGCGGCGCAGGCGTTGCGCCAGCACGCCGCCGCAAGTGCTAGAACCGTCATGCAGAAGGCCGCTCATGAGGTCCAGGAGCATCCGATTGCATCCCTTGCAGCCGCCATTACGGCAGCGGCCGCCCTGGTGAGCGTGATTGCCGGCAAGGGCCAGAAGCGCGACTGATACACGCGGGGCTTGGAAGATTTCCACCGGTAGATGACCGCGCACGGCTCTCAAGCTGCCCTCGGCGGCAAGAGACGTATCTGCATATGACCCTGGCGGGTGAGCGGCTACGCAAGGCCGCGCAGCATTTGCGCCAGGACATCCTGGAATAGCCCAAATGCCCCCCAAGACCCCAACTGAATGAAGACATGCCGCGCGTCGCGATACTACCAACAAGCAAGAATTAGGTGCGTGGATAGCCGATCGACTGCGCGAAGAGCACGCGTTGCTCGGGCCGCAGGCCCAGGCGCTGCGCCAGGGCGGTTCGGTCACAGTTGTGGAACCAGGCGGCAAGGCCGTGGGCGGCCGCGAACAGATATGCATTGCCCGCAATCAGTCCGGTATCAACGTAGTAGTAGGAGGCCTGCACTTCAGGATCGTGCAACCCGGGTTCATCAAAGCCGGCGGTATGGGTGAACCGGCGCAGGTCCACGACATAGATCAACTGCACAGGGGCCTTGGTCCCCGTGCTTTGCTGACCCGGGGTCAGCGCCCGGGCACGCAGGTCGTGGGCGACAATCGGAATCAACTGGCTATTGAGCGCATCAAATAGATAGGCGCCTTCCTCGCGAGCGACGTAAACATCGATTTCCTGAGAGTTGCTGGCCGAAGCTGCCGTTCTGCCGGCAAGTCCAAAGGGACCATGTTGGCGATTCACGCCACAGGCCGCCCACAGCAGATCTGCAGTCAGCTGCAGGGGTAATGGCAACGCGTTGAAGTCGCGCACTGTCTCGCGCGCCTTCAGTGCCGCATACAGCGAGGGGCCCTCATCCTTTGTCGGCGTGGGAAGTCGAATGGCCTGCAACGCGGGGGTCATTGGCGTCCCCTTGGCTCAACCCACCCACCGGATCTCGGCCGCTTTGCGCAGCACGACTGCCGGCACTGCACTCGGATAGCCGACAATGATTGGTGCCACCGGCACCCACGAGCCGGGCAGTCCGAGGGTCTTCCTTCCATCCGGCGTATTCAAATGGCTTTGCGCCAGGCCGATCCAGCAGCTGCCGAGCCCCATGGAATGGGCCATGAGCATCAGATTCTGGGCCGCCAGCGCGCAGTCCTCGACGATGTAGGAACCGGGTGCGTTCCCGGAAATCACAATCAGCGCGGGAGCGTGATAGAAGATTTGAAAATCCGGATTGTCGAGTCTCACGCGAAAGTGCTCGGCTCGGACGCCGGCGGCGCCCGCGGGGGCCATTGTGGCCAACAGGTGGGCCTTCGCGTCAGCGGAGAGCTGATTGAGCACCGCTTGATCGCGAACGACGGTGAACGTCCAAGGCTGCTCGTTGACTGCATTGGGGGCCAGAGTGGCCGCCTCAATCAGCGAGCGAATTAGGTTCTCATCGGGAACTCTTTTCTGATACTCGCGGGTCGAGCGTCGTCCGGAAATGGCCGCGGCGATATCCATAAGTGAATTCCTTAACTAGCCAATAGCACGCCGAGTCGCACAATTTGACTCCACAGGATGAGGCTAACCAATTCGCAGTGGCGCCGACACCGAGGTTTGTACTTAGAAGGACCCTGTGACGCTCGGGATTTGTACTGATAATGGGATTGTCTTTGAGCAGAACCTGGGTCCTGACACCGGGCATTTGGCCCGTCGGATAACGGAATTCGATCCTGATCCAAGCGGGCAGGCGCCCTAGTCTGCTGCACATATCGCGCCTGGGGACCATTCTCTGGCCCGATGCTCAAACGATCGACAGCCGCTACTCGAAGTAGGCCTTCAGCAGGTACTGATCCAGCATGCGCTCGGTATTGAAATAGGAGCCATTTATGGCCAGCGCCTGGCGCATCACGGCAACATACGCCTCGCGATCGCCGTAGAACATCGGCAGGACGGTGCTTTCAAGCTTCTGATACAGAGAGTCTCCATCGGCGGCGAAATCGTCGTCGGATTCCGCCGTGGCTTTGCTGCCCCCAAAGCTCCAGCCCGTCACCCCTTCGATGCAACCCTCAATCCACCATCCGTCCAGAATCGACAATGATGGGACGGCATTCATGGCCGCCTTCATGCCACTGGTTCCGGAGGCCTCCATTGGGGCAAGCGGGGTATTGAGCCACAAATCGACCCCCGCGGTCATCAGTTGCGCCAGGCTCATGTCATACTCCTCAAGGTAGACTATGTTGAGCTTGCCCTGTAGCTGATCGCGGAACCGAAAGATCTGCCGAATGAGATCCTTTCCGCCTTGATCCTGCGGGTGCGCCTTGCCCCCATAGATCACCTGGAACGTCCGGCCGGACTGTTGCATGGCGATCAGCCGCTCCAGGTTCCAGAACAACAAGTGCGCTCTCTTGTAGGTCGTGGCGCGGCGGGCAAAGCCGATGGTGAAAGTGTCCGGGCCCAAAGGCACGCTGCTGCGCCCGGCGATGCAGCGAAGCAGCGCGTTCTTCGCACTCTGGTGGGCACTCCACAATTCATGGCTGTTCAAGCTCATGGCGGAACGCAAACTGGCATTGTCCAATCGCCACCCGGGAGTGTTGCGATCCAGCACGTCGCGCATCGGGGGCGCGATCCAGGTGGCGGCATGTACCCCATTGGTAATGGAGTCGATGCGGTATTGAGCGTACATGTGACGGGCGACTTCACCATGCCGCTTGGCGACGCCGTTGATGAAGTGGCTGTTGGCGAGCGCCAGGTAGGTCATATTGAGCGTGCCGTCCAGGCAACACGGTCCGATGTGCTCCGTTATCTGCGGCCCGTAGTCCGTGAGTACTTCGTTCACCAGCGCGAGCGGAAACTGGTCGTGGCCCGCGGCCACGGGCGTATGGGTCGTGAAGACGCATAGCGGCTTGATCATCGTCAGCAGATCTGCCGACAGGGTGAGCGCACCGCGTTGCTGCGCCACCTCATGAGCCAGCTCCAGTGTGAGCAGGCTCGCGTGACCTTCGTTCATGTGGAAGCGCCGGATGTGCAGGTAGCCCAGGGCGCGCAGCAGCCGCACCCCGCCAATCCCCAGAACCACCTCCTGACCCAAACGCATGCGCGCATCGCCACCGTACAGGTGATCCGTCAGGCGCCGGTCGTTCTCCGAGTTGTCGGGCAGATCCGTATCCAGCAGCAGCACCGGCACTGAATAGCCGTCGACGCCCCGCACCCGATAGCGCCAGGCGCGGATTTGCACGGCATGACCCTCCAGCTGCACCTGCACGCGTATCGGCAGCTCTTCCAGCCACTGCGCTAGATTCCAGGTCACATCCTCCTCGGTCTGGGTGCCATCGACGGCCAGCCGCTGGCGGAAGTATCCCCGGCGGTAAAGCAGGCTGACGCCCACCATCGGGACATGCTGATCCGCCGCCGAGCGCAGGGCATCGCCGGCCAGCATGCCCAGTCCACCGCTGTAGGTCGGCATATCGGACTCGAGCGCGACCTCCATGGAGAAATAGGCAAAGGTGTCGTCACTGGGAACGACCTCCAGGGGCCCGCCAGCGCTTGCCGCCACAGCTGCTGCGCCAGCGCTTCCGGATGGGATCTGGGTCATTTGAGTTTCAGTATCACCGGCACGGATCCGGGCGGCTATACGCGCTTGTACGGGTCCCGCCGGCGCATGGCGGCGGCGATAATGCGATGAGTTTCGGAGGTGGGCGATGGCCAGGTCTAAAGCGCATAGCGCGCAGCCCGGCACGGCAGCCGACAAGCGCGTGTCACGCGCACCGGCGGCAGCCGCTGCCGCGCTTCACAACGAGGAGGTGGCCGCCGTCTTCGATGAGATGGCGGACCTACTGAGCATTCAGGCCGAGAATGCATTCCGTATCCGCGCCTATCGACGTGCCGCGCAGGTGGTTCGGTCCCTGCCGCGGGAGCTGTCGAAAATGCAAGGAGTCGAGGAGTTCGATGCCTTGCCGGGCATCGGCGTGGACCTGGCGGCGAAGATCGAGGAGTTGCTGCGCACCGGAACACTTGTGGCCCTGAAGCGGCTGCGAACCCGGATTCCGCCGGGTCTGCGGCAGCTGCTGGCCCTGCCGGGCCTGGGCCCGGTGCGCGTTCGTGCCCTGTTCACGGAGTTGAAGGTGCGCAGCCCCGGGGACCTGCAACGGGCGATGGCTGACGGGCGCTTGAATCAGTTGCGCGGCTTCGGCCCGCTCCTGCAGGCCCGGCTGGCGCAAGCCATGGCGCGGCAGCAAGGCGCGCTCCCACAGCGAACGCCCTACGTCGTGGCGACACAGTTCGCACTTCCGCTCAAAGCGTATCTGGAATCCATTCCCGGGGTGACCCGGGTGGAAGTCGCCGGCAGCTACCGGCGTGGGTGCGAGACCGTGGGCGACCTCGATGTTCTGGTGTGCGCGCGACAGAGGAGTGAACCCATTGAGGCACTCAGGCACTACGCCGACCTCGGTCACCTGAACGCAGCCGGACCGACCAAGGCTACCGGCGTGCTGCGCAACGGATTGCAGGTGGATGTGCGCGTGCTGCCGCCGGAAAGTTTCGGCGCCGCGTTGCATTATTTCACGGGCAGTCGTGAGCACAGCATTCATATTCGACGGCGCGCGCAGGAGCGCGGTTACAAGCTCAGTGAATACGGCTTGTTCAAGGGCTCCCGACGCATCGCCGGGCGGACGGAGGCGGAGCTGTTCGCCGCGCTCGACTTGGATTACATCCCTCCGGAGTTGCGCGAGGATCGCGGTGAAATCGACGCGGCCGCGCAGCACCTTCTGCCGAAACTAGTCGAACTGGCGGACCTGCAGGGCGATCTGCACGTGCATACCAAGGCCTCCGACGGCGGCGCGACGCTTGAACAGATGGTTGCGGCGGCGCAGGCACGCGGCCTGCACTACGCGGCCATCACGGATCATTCAAAGTATCTGGGGGTTACCCACGGCCTGGATGCCGCGCGCCTGGATGAGCAGCTCGACACCATCGATCAGCTGAACGCGACACTGAAGGACTTCAGGGTGCTCAAGGGCATCGAGGTCGACATCCTGGAGGATGGCCGCCTCGCATTGGAAGATGCGATTCTCAAGCGCCTGGACGTCGTCGTGATCGCCGTGCACAGTCTGTTCGGCCTTTCTGAGGCGCAGCAGACGAAGCGGATCCTGCGCGCCCTGGAGCGGCCGGCGATTTCGATTCTCGCCCATCCTTTCGGACGGCTGCTCGGCAGCCGGCCTCCCTATGCGCTTGACTTCGAACGGGTGCTCAGTGCCGTGCAGCAGCGCGGCTGCTTCCTGGAGATCAATGCGCAACCCCTGCGCCTGGATCTGAATGACGTCCACGCCAGAGCGGCGCACGAGCGCGGCATTCTGCTCAGCATCGCCAGCGATGCGCATTCGTGCGAGCAGTTCGGATTGCTTGACAACGGCATCCGCCAGGCGAGGCGCGCCTGGCTGACACCCCGGGACGTGCTGAACACCCGGCCGCTGCGTGAGCTGGGCGCGCTGCTGCGCGCAACGATGCGCTAGGCATGACCGACACCCGAAAAGCGAGCAGCACGATGCCAACGACACCGAACCCTTCGAATACCAATATGGATCTGTTTGAGCCCGTGCGGATGGGACCCTATCGGCTCAGCAATCGCATTGTGATGGCTCCGCTCACCCGCAGCCGCGCCCAGTCGGACGGCGTTGCGACGGCGCTCATGGCCGAGTACTACGCGCAGCGGGCCTCCGCCGGGCTGATTGTGGCCGAGGGGACCAATATATCGGCCCAGGCCAGAGGCTATGCGCTTACTCCGGGCCTGTACACAGACGAGCAGGTGCAGGCCTGGAAAGCGGTCACGTCTGCGGTGCACGCACGCGGTGGCCGGATCTTTCCGCAACTTTGGCACGTGGGGCGTATGTCGCATCCCTCACTGCAGCCCGGCGGTGCACTGCCGGTCGCGCCATCGGCCCTTTGTCCTGAGGCCGCGGTATTTACCGCCGCCGGCTTTGAGCCCTGCGTGACGCCCCGGGCGCTGGAGCTCAGCGAGATCCCGGCCATCATCGAGCAGTACCGCAGGGCCGCCCGCAATGCCTTGGCGGCGAACTTTGACGGGGTCGAGATTCATGCGGCCAACGGCTACCTGCTTGAGCAGTTCCTGCGCGACAGCACCAACCGGCGTGTGGATGAGTACGGTGGCTCGCGGGAGAATCGCGCGCGGCTGCTGCTGGAAGTGGTGGAAGCGGTGACTCGCGAGTGCGGTGCCGAGTACGTGGGGGTGCGGCTCTCGCCCCTGAACGGCGGCAATGGCGCCGAGCTGGACAGTGACCCTCCGGGCACCTACGGGTATGTCGTCGAACGCTTGAGTAGGCTCGGTCTAGCCTACCTGCATGTGATCGAAGGGGCCACCCAGGGAGCGCGCGAGGTGCCGGGCGGCTTTGATCTGCAGGTGCTGCGCCAGAGCTTCAAGGGTCTTTACATGGCCAACAATGGCTATGACCTGGAACTGGCGCTTCAGGCGCGCAAGCGGGATCGCGCGGATCTCATTTCCTTCGGACGGCTTTTCATCGCCAATCCGGACCTGGTGGAGCGGCTGCGCAGCCGTGCCCCGCTCAACGTGCCGGAGCGCCGGACATACTTCGGCGGCGATGCCCGGGGCTATACGGACTACCCCACACTGCCGCGCCGGGCGGCCCTCAATCCGGCGCTATAGGTAGATTTGCGGGCTGCGCCCGCGTATCGGACGCCTATTCTTGGTCAGGCGAAGACTCACGAAACAGGGACGGTGACAGAAATGAATCAGCATTCGCGGCACGTTCTCATCGCGCTGGTGGCCGGACTGGTACTGCTGCTACTTGCCAGCGTCGTCGCACGGGCACTCTTGGGCCGATCATGACCCGGGATGAAGACCGCCGCTGAACCGACCTGACGAGGGCAGGCCCACCTAATCCAGGCCACTGCCGGCGCCGCCAGCCGCCAATGAGGCTTGCTTTTCAGGCTTCTCGGTCATGGTCGCCTCGGTCAGCAGCAGCACCCCGGCAACGGATACGGCGTTCTCCAGTGCCGTGCGCACCACCTTGGTCGGATCGACAATGCCGGCCTCCAGAAGGTCCACATACTGCTTGGTGGCGGCGTCAAAGCCGACATTGCCCTCGCTGTGCAGCATTCGGTCGACGACGACACCGCCATCGGACGCCGAGTTTTCCGCGATCTGCCGTGTGGGACTTTCCAGCGCCCGCAGCAGAATCTGCACGCCGGTGCGCTCATCGCCGGTGCTGGCCGCCTCGACCGCGGCCACCGCGCGCGTGGCGCGCAGCAGCGCCAGCCCGCCACCCGGTACGATGCCTTCGGCGACCGCGGCCTTGGTGGAGCTGATGGCATCGTCCAAGGCTTCCTTCTTGGCCTTGATTTCCGATTCCGACGGTGCGCCGACACGGATGACTGCGATTCCACCACTTAATTTCGCGAGCCGCTCCTGCAGTTTCTCCCGGTCGTAGTCGCTGGTCGCCTTCTCCATCTCCTTGCGGATCGCCTGGATGCGCGCATCGATGCTGGCCTTAAGTCCCGCCCCCCCGACCAGCGTTGTGTTCTCCTTGTCGACCAGCACCCGCTTGGCCCGTCCCAACTGGGTGAGTTTCACATCTTCCAGATTCAGGCCCAGATCTTCGGAAATGACCTCGCCGCCCGTGACGGTAGCGATGTCCTGAAGCATGGCCTTGCGGCGGTCGCCGTAGCCCGGTGCTTTCACGGCGGCGCTCTTCAAAACCCCGCGGATCTGATTGACGACCAGGGTCGCGAGCGCCTCGGCTTCGACATCCTCTGCAATGAACAACAACGGCCGGCCGGCCTTGGCAACCTGCTCGAGCAGCGGCAGCATGTCCTTGACTGTGCTGACCTTTCGATCCGAGATCAGAATGTAAGGATCTTCGAGGACCGCCTCCATGGTGCTGCTATCGGTCACGAAGTAGGGCGACAGGTAACCGCGGTCGAACTGCAGGCCCTCGACCACCTCGAGCGTTGTCTGTGTGGTCTTGGACTCCTCCACCGTGATGACGCCATCACCGCCCACCTTTTCCATGGCTTGCGCGACGAGTTCGCCGATGGCCGGATCGTTGTGGGCCGAAATGGTCGCCACCTGTGCCTTTTCCTTGCGGCTGCTTACGGGCTTGGCGAGCGCTTTCAGCGATTGCACAGCGGCCGCCAATGCGCGGTCCATCCCGCGCTTCAGGTCGATGGCGCTCGCGCCGGCGGCGACGTTGCGCACACCATCCGCGAACATGCAATGCGCCAGAATGGTGGACGTGCTGGTGCCGTCCCCGACCACATCGCCGGTCTTCTCGGCGGCCTGTCGCAACATCTGGGCCCCAAGATTTTCCTCGGGATCCTCTAGCTCCATTTCCTTGGCGATGGTGACGCCATCATTGCAGACAATCGGGGCGCCGAACTTTTTTTGAATCAGTACCGACTTGGATTTTGGCCCGAGCGTGATGCGCACGGCATCGGCCAGTTGAGTGGCGCCGCGCAACACCTTCTCCCGGGCCTCAGAGCGAAACAAAACCTGCTTGGCACTCATAGCGTCTATTCCTGTCGCGACATCGCGGGAGCTGCGGCGATGGTGCCGCCAAGGCGCACGCCCGGCCATCCGTATTCTCCGCAGCGGTTTAGGCATTTTCGCGCATCGTGCAAGACCTGCGGCCGCCGTACTGTGCTGTTCTGACTCAAATGCCGAGCGACGGGAGAGCGAGCTGGCAAGGCTGGGAAAGGAATTGTCTGCCGTATGCGGCCACATCGTCCCGCCGCCCGGGGATTGGCCGCGCGCGAGCGCCGGATGAGCGGCTTGCCCTCACACTTGCAGGGACTGCTGGCTGCTCAAGCCTATACCCACCCCGTGCAGTCGGTGGAGCTGATCGAAACCCATATCTCCTGGGTGCTGCTGACCGGGCAGTGGGCTTACAAGATAAAACGCCCGATGCTCTATCCCTTCATCGATCTGCGGTCCGCGGAGCGTCGGGCCTTCCTGTGTCAGGAGGAGCTGCGGCTGAACCAGCGTTTTTCCCCAGATCTGTACGTCGGGGTCTGCCCCATCACCCGGTCTGGCGGGCAGGTACGCATGGCAGGTGCGGGTGAGGTGATCGAATATGCGGTCAAGATGTGGCAGTTTCCGCGCGAGCAGGTACTCGACCAGTTGCTGGATTCCACTTCCGTCAGTATCGACGCTGTGGCGCAGTTCGGGGAGTATCTGGCCGGCATCCACGCCGCTCTCCCGGTCAGCACTGCTGCCCAAGAGTGGGGCCGGCCGAACATCGTGCGGGTGCAGCTGCTGGACAATCTCGAGCAATGCGCCACGGCGGCAGCGGTACTTGGCGACACCGACACGGTGCAGGCGCTGCGACCCGCGCTCGAGGCTGGCCTGGAGCATGCGCAGCACTGGATGTCCGTCCGATGGCTCCATGGTCGCGTTCGGGAATGTCACGGAGACCTGCACTGCGCCAATATCGTTCGGCGTAGCGGACGGCTGCGGGCTTTCGATTGCCTGGAATTCGATCCGGCGTTGCGATGGATGGATGTCGCACAGGAACTGGCGACCCTGCTCGCGGATCTACAGGCGCGCCGCCAGCAAACTCTGGCCGCCGCCTTTCTGAGTGCATACCTGGCGCAAAGCGGGGATTATCAGTCCTGCCGGCTGCTGCCGCTGTATCAGGCGCACCGGTCACTGGTGCGCGCCAAGATCATGGCCTTGAATGCCGGGAATGTCCTCCAGGATCATGGCGATGCAACCGACATGCAGCGGCGGTACCAGCGGCACGTGGACTGCGCGCGCGGCGTCCTGTCTGCCAACGCACCGACGCTCATCCTGATGCACGGCCTGTCCGGATCGGGTAAGACCTGGCTGGCGCAGCGTCTGGCGCAGCGGCTGGGCGCCGTGCACCTGAGTTCCGACCGGGAACGAAATCGCCTGGCGACCCTTGGCGCGGCGCCAGTCCGGTACTCACCTGAGGCGCGTGCGCAAGTCTATGAATATCTGGCAACCTGCGCGACGGACACCCTCTCGGGTGGCGTCACGACCATTGTCGATGCAACGTTCGGAACCCGGGCGCAGCGCGCCACGTTCCGCGCCCTCGCAGCGAGCTTGGCCGTTCCCATGTATCTGGTGCGGTGTGAGGCGCCCCCGAAAGTGCTTGCGGCGCGCATCGACCAGCGGCTCAGAGACGATCATGATCTATCCGAGGCCGATCTGGACGTGCTCACGTGGCAGCAACGGCACACCGAACCCGCAAGCCCGGAAGAAGGATTCCGGATTCTCGATGTGAACACGGCCGACCCTCATTTGGTGAGCCGCCTTTATCATTCGCTTGGCAGTCTCGACTGACCATCGCCACCATATAGGTGCGGCGATGGCCCTGCGGCCATCGCCTCCCCTGCCTCTCAGGCCCGCACCGTCAGCGCATTGTCCACATGCGTCACTCCAGGTGCGGACCAGGCGCTTTGCTGCGCCTGATCGCGCTCGGCCCAGGAATGCACCTCCCCGCGCAGCGTGATCCGTGAGTCCTTGGCTTCCACCTTGATGTGACTGGCATCGACCTCGGCCATGCGCCGAAACGCCTCCTCAATCCGGTGTTTGATATTGTCGGGCGCCAGGCTCGGTTGCACGACGATGGCATTGAACACGCTGATTACACCACTCAAGAAACGCACAGCGTTTTCGGCCCGCTCGCGCTGGTAGTGCCACTCCACCTGACCCTCCAGGCTGATACGGCCCTCCTTGACAACGGGTTTGATCTTGTCCCATGACACCGGCAGTTCCTGTTTCAGCGCGGCGAGCGCGGCGCGGGCTATTTCCGGATCCGATGGGCCCTGCGCCAGCGACCTGACCTGAATGTCATTGGCGAGCGCAGCAACTCCCTTGACGCGCCGGGTGGCGAGTTCGGCCTGGTGCCTCTCGAGGTAGTTGCGGGCAAATCCGGTGAGCGTGACTTCGCCGCTCACCACCTTTACCGCGATATCCGTGTCGTCAACCTGCGGACTCCATTTGAGTTCGGCTTCGACATCGCGTTTTACGTCCATATCGGATTTCATAATCATCTTCTCCTGCAGCGCCCCACGGCGCCGGCGGCGCGTTACTGAACCGAAATCTGTCTGGGCTTGGACTGGGTCGGCCCTGATTTCGGAATATGAACGGTGAGAATCCCGTCTTTACTGTCGCAGTGGACGGCGTCGGACTTGACATTCTCGGGCAACGAGAAGCTGCGCTCGAAACTTCCGTAGAAGCTCTCGACACGATGATACCTCTCGCTCTTCTCCTCCTTCTGCTGCTTGCGCTCGCCCTTGATGGTGATGATGCCCTCGTCCATCAGCACCTGAACATCCTCCTTCTTGACGGCAGGCAGCTCGGCGCGAATCACAAACTCCGTGTCCGTTTCACTGATATCAGCAGTAGGCGACCACTCCATCTTGCGGGCGGCATCCCTCATGGAAAGTCGCGGCAGCATTCGGTCGAAAAGCGCATCAACATCGGCGAACCGATCCCAGCGTACAAGGTTCATAGCGTGCTCCTGCCGCCTCGGCGGCGAATGAATGGGTGACTTAATCCATTGCACATTGCGCCGGACTGAGGATGAACGGCATCCGCTGAAATACCTACCTGGCCGCAAGCACTAGCCGACAAATCCGACCGGCGCGATCTCCGCGAACAGGCATGCATCAACATCGTGCTCCGCGGCCAGCCAGTCCTCCAGCTCGCGGCCCGGCTCGAAGCCGCGCGCCTGCGCGCGAAAATAGGCCGCCTCCCGAACCTTGCTGTTACGGCGTTCGTACATTTCGAATGCATGACACTCATCGCCGGAAGTCTCATGCAAGGGCTGATTGTTCCGCGATGCAAACAGCTGGCTGAGCGGTATTTCCAGTGTCGGATTCGTCTGTGGCTTTGCGTCCATGTTGGCCTCGCTGATCGGTAAGCGTAGATGTACTGCAGAAGCAAGAATAGTCTGCGGCGGGTGATGCGCTCGATTCGTGCTTGTACGGATGCGGCGGCGGCTTATCCGTAGCCTTAGGCGGCTGGCATTCTTCGGACCGGCAATTAGGGACCCTTTCGCATCCCCGCGGCATCGGAAGGGGCATCAGCAAGCCGCTTAATGCAGCATTGCGCGTGTCGCACGTGACAGCTGGACCAGGCTGGGCAAGGCTGCCAGCAGCAGTTGTGGATTCAAAGGCTTTCCGGTCAACCAAAAGAACACATTTGTCATGCGCGGCACTGTCGCGATACTGACATCCCCGGTCAGCATGATGATGGGTGGCGCGTAATGCAGCAGTTTCTGCACTCTCTCGGCGACCAGGGCGCCATTCTTGCGCGGCCCAAGGTTGAAATCCACAATGAGAACATCAGGACGGACGCCGTCGGAGGCGAGCCGGAACGCCTCGGATCCGGTGGCGGCGCTGCGGACCTGGTACCCGGCGGCGCGCAATAGCAAGGCCATTGACGCACGTACTGCGTGCTCAACGTCCACATGCAGAATCACCCCGGTGGCACCGACGCTCATCAACGATAACCTTCTGATAAAGGACCGAAAACAGCTCAGAATACCGAGATCGCCCAGCCACACCATACGGGCATAGACCTATGGGTCGAAAATGCGTCGCGACTGGATATTGCCGGCGATTCAGAATGTATTGACTACTGGGCCTGATGAGCGCAGCGTGGTCGCGCCAGACCCGGCGCGACCTGCACGCCATTGGAGAATTCGCCATGGATGCGCGTTGCGACGCGAATTCCACTCCCACCGTCACCGATCCACAGTTACTGCGGAGCTGGACGGATATTCTGGAAAACATACCCGACGCGGTATTCATTGTTGCCGGCGTCGCGAGTGGCGGTCAGATCTTGTATCTGAATTCACAGGCGACTCGAATGTTTGGCTATGAGCGCGCCGAACTCGTAGGTCAATCGATCGACCTTCTGGTGCCGCAGCCAATGCGCGAGCGGCACGCGCGCCATCGCAGCAACTATGCAGATGCGCCGAGACTTCGCGCCATGGGGGCCGACCTGGTCCTCCTGGGTCGCCGCCGCGACGGCACGGAATTCCCCATCGATGTGCTGCTCAATCCCAATACTCATGGCCCCAATAATCATGGCTCCGACCCCTTCGACAGTCGTGATGGTTCGTGACATGACGGATCGTCAAACGATTAGAGGAAGCACTCATGCAGGCGCGAGATTCCGCGGTGCGGGCGAACGAGATCAAATCGAGATTTCTCGCCGCCGCCAGCCACGATCTGCGGCAACCCCTGCAGACCATCTGGAGCCTGCAGTCGCTTATTTCCGAAGTGCTCAAGGATACCGAATACGCGACGCATGTGGCGCTGCTCGAAGAGTCGGTGCGCAGCATGGATCAGATGCTCTCCTCTCTGGTCGACATCAATCGACTGGAGAAGGGCGCCATACAGCCGGTGATCCGCGATTTTCCACTGCAGGAGATTCTCCCGCAGCTGCGGTCGGAGTTCGGTTACGCTGCCGCGAGTAAATCTCTGATCCTGGACATCGAGGAGTCCAGCGAGTTCGCGCGCAGCGATCCGATGCTGTTGCCCGTGATATTGCGCAATCTGCTCGCCAACGCGATCAAGTACACGCAGCACGGTACGGTACGCCTGCGGGTGCGCCGCGATGGCACGCAGTTATGCATTGATGTCATGGATACCGGACCGGGTATTCCGGCCGCGAATCTGCGGCGAGTCTTTGAGGCGTTCTACCAGATTGACAATCCACACCGTGATCAAAGCCAGGGTGTCGGGCTCGGGCTCTCCATCGTGCAGACCATATGCAGACTCCTGGATCATACCGTCACCGTTGATTCGCGCCTGGGGGCGGGAACAACCTTCACCGTGCACCTGCTGCGAGGAGCAGCCCCGGAGGTCCCGACGGAGGTGATCCCGCCACCGGAGTTGACGCGGCTACGGCCGGTTGCGGTGACCAGAGTGCTGCACATAGAGGATGATCCCGGCATCTTGCGATCCATGGCCATGGTATTGCGGCTGGAAGGATACGAAGTGATTGGCGCAGCCTCGCGCGATGAAGCCCTGGAGCAAGTTGCGGTCCATGGACTTCGGCCAGACTTGATTCTGAGCGATTTTCAGCTGCCCATGGGATTCACCGGCGACCAGATCGTGGCCGAGATCGCGGCCCACCTGGAATACAAACCTCCGACGGTGATCCTGACCGGGGACCTGTCGGAACAACATATGAAGAAGGCCAAATTGATAGCCGACCGGATACTGCCCAAGCCGGTCAATCTCAATCTGCTGTTGCGCGAGTTCGAGGCCTTGCTGGGCAAGCGAGACGCATGAGAACGGGGTGCATTTCATGACGGATTCAAAGCCCGATCGATGGGAGCTGGCGCACCTCAAGGAAAATGAGACCCGGCGCAGGGTCATAGAGGCGAAGATGCACTACGAGGACCCACTGCGCGAAGAGCTATTTGCCTTCTGAGCCTGGCCCAGTGAAGGCTGGGGATGGCAAATCGAAACGCGCGGCGATGACTCGGTCGAAGCGCAAACGGAAACATGCCCCGCGAAATTCATGGGACCCCCAGGTGGTGGAGTCGCTGATTGCGGAGCTGTGGTCATTGCGCCAGGCGATGCTGGCGCAAGGCCGGCGTCTAAAATCCCGGCTGCGTGCAGTGGATCCGGCACACCGCGCCAGCGCCGTTAACCTGGCGCACTATCTGGCGATGCGGCACATCGAGCTGCGTGGCCTGCAGGAGCGGCTGGCTTGGGTAGGTGTGTCCTCACTGGGGCGCGCGGAAACGCATGTACTGGCCAATGTTGACAAGGTACTCGGCATCCTCCACGCCATTGCCGGCCGTCCCTGGAGGTCACTGGCACAGGATGAACCGGCCGGATTCCGGCTCGGCAGCGCGCTGCTGGCACAACACGCCGTGTCGCTGTTTGGCGCGGCCCCATCCGAGCGCCGGGTGCGCATCATGGTCACGCTGCCGAGCGCGGCGGCGCATGATGATTTGCTGGTCGAGGAACTGCTGCGCGCCGGTATGGACATCGCACGAATCAATTGTGCTCATGACCGCGCCGCCGAGTGGGTCGCCATGGCGCGCGCGGTGCGCCGGATCGCGCGGCGATTGCGCCGCCCCGTGCGCGTGCTGATGGACCTGGCTGGCCCGAAGCTGCGCACCGGCCCGGTCCTTCCGGCACCGGCAGTCCTGAAGCTCAAACCGACTCGAGACACTTTTGGTCGTGTGATCGCCAAGGCGCGGTTGGGGCTGCGTCCCGCCTCGACCGCTGTGTCGCTCGCCGGTGCTGAGGTCTGCCTCGGCGCCGACGCCGGCTGGTTGGCCGGACTTCGGGTCGGTGACCACATCCGGCTTCATGACGCCCGTGGCGCACGCCGGCGGCTCACGGTCATCGACCGACTGCCTGTGGGGGTGGTGGTGGAGTGCGCCCAGACAGCTTACCTGACGCCGCAGACCACCCTGAATCTGCACCGACGGGGCGCCAAGGTTCGCCAAAGCCGAATCAGCGATCTGCCCGCCAGAGCCGGCCAGCTGCATCTGCGGCGCGGGGACTTCCTGAACCTGATGAGGCGGGGCCCCGGCCAAAATGCGCTTGTCGCGGCAGACGGCCGGCCGACGATGCATGCCACGATTGCCTGTACGTTGCCCGAGGCACTGGACCAGGTGCGCAAGGGCGAACGGATATGGTTTGATGACGGCCGCATCGGCGGTGTCATCCGCAGTGTCGAGGCGCAGTGCATCAAGGTGCAAATCACCGACGCTCGCGACTGCGGTGAACACCTGGCGGGTGACAAGGGCATCAATCTTCCGGACACCCGGCTCGATCTGGCCGCGCTCACACCGAAGGATCGCAAAGACCTGGTGGTCGCGGCACGTCACGCGGACATCGTCGGGATGTCCTTTGCCCAGTCCGCCCGCGACGTTCGCGCGCTGCGGCAACGCCTCGTCAAACTCGGCGCGGGAAAGCTGGGGCTGATTCTCAAGATAGAGACCCGGCGCGGCTTTGAACACCTACCCGAACTGCTGCTGGCCGCCATGGCGGCGCCGGCGGCGGGAGTCATGATCGCCCGTGGCGACCTAGCGGTCGAATGTGGCTACGAACGGATGGCCGAGGTGCAGGAAGAGATGTTGTGGGCGTGTGAGTCCGCGCACGTGCCCGTGGTCTGGGCCACCCAGGTGCTGGAGACGTTGGCCAAGACGGGACTGCCTTCCCGGGCCGAGATCACCGACGCGGCGATGAGCGGACGGGCCGAGTGCGTGATGCTCAACAAGGGGCCGCATATCCTCGATGCGATGCGCATGCTGAACGACATTCTGCGCCGGATGCAGACCCATCAATCGAAAAAGCGTCCGCTGCTGCGCGCGCTCAAGGCTTGGGATCCGCCGCATGCGGCTGCCAAGTCGGGTGGACGGGCTCGGTGACAGAACAAAGGGGTGGCACAAAGTCGCTACCTATGTCTCCGGGATAACCTGTCACCTATCCAATAGGATGGTCAACTACTTAGGCGATTCAGGCGGCTCCGTCCTCGGGTAGATCGACCCACCCGGCCTGCGTGACATTCGAGGCCGGGCTAGGCTGAGCCCCCCCCAAGGTCCGGGTTCAGGACTTTGCTTTCGGACCCGTGCCCCGCGAACATCGACGACATCCACACGGTGCCAAAGAGCAAATTCGGCGATCGTATTGTCCGGCTGCCTGCACGAACGATGAAGATTGTTCCCGCTGCCAATCCCTTCGCTCTCGGTTTCCACGCCGACTGAATTTGTATCGGCTACCGGGGCTCGCTTGTAAGCTTGACCGAATCTGGCATTCTTCGGTCTCGATCGATAAAGGGAACAACAATGACCTTCTTGAAGACGGCGGTGGTAACGGTGAAATTCGCAGCGATCGTGGCGCATGCGCACTCGCTTTTCCAGCGCGTCATTTGAATGTGCTAGTCCATGGCGTCGCGTCGCATCATGGCGAGAAGACGCGCGTCACGGTTCTCAGTTAACTCCATCAGGACCAAGGACGATCTACTGCGGTCTGACCATTCTGGGGAGTTGAGCATGGAAACAAAGGGCTCATATGGAACGCGAATTGCGACGTGCTTCCGATCAGGTACCATTTTCCTAAATACCCAAAGGGAGCGCATTGCGTTGTATCGGACTAGCCCGGAAGGATCGCTTACCGCATAGGCCAGATCGCTCACCAGGGCCTGCTTGTCATCGACATAGACGAAGATCTGCGCAGCGATACCTCGCTGCTGCTTATCCGCCGACTCTCTCAATACCTCTTGCAGAGTCTTCCTAATTCTTCTGGCATATTCAATGAATCGATTTTGCACCGCGAGAATTGCGGGGTCGCTGGCTAGTGCGTGCCCCTTCGCATCATCTTCGGCAGATCGGCCGGCGCGGACGGCCAACTGAAGCGCCTCATAGAAATCCGAGCTTGCCTTGACGATTCCCTCATCAAGTCGCACCTTCCCACGCGGTGCTTCGTGCAGCTTTAATGTGGGAGCACCCGCCTCCTGTACGCCCACATAAAGAATGATGCGGCCGCTCTCGCAGCAGGTGAAGTTGAAGCTCGAATGTATGGCGCCAAGCTCGTTAGATTTCCACTGCCACTCGGCCGCCTGACTCTCACCAGGAGGATGCATACGATCTCCCTCCTTAAATGGCGGGGCGTTCCTTAGCGATTCAACGGGTACCTTGCTCATGCCGTAGAAATCCATGACGCCGATGCTCCGATTGCTCGGAGGCTGTTGCGAGCGTGTCGCCACCATCCATAGCACACCGAGCACGAGTGCGAGGAATCGCCAGTGATTCTGCGTCATAAAGACATCCCCGCGTTTACGAGCTGAGAACGGCCGCGTGATTCAAACTGCGGACGGCCTCACGGTCGGCGCGCACGCTCAAGGCCTGGTCGGAAAAGAGTCCGGACCTTGCCGGTCGCTGACGGACGGAGGCTAGCCCCGGTTGCGGATTCAGGGCGTGTAGTAGGACATCGCGTATCCGCGTTCCTGCGCGCGGTTCACGGTGACGATTCCGGCCGCCACCATGCGGCCGTTCGGAACCAGATGCGACTCCAATTCCTGGCGGACCCCCTGCGCGTCTTCCTTCGTCTGCGCGGCCACCATCGCAGCGATTCGCTGCGTCGCCGCGCCGCACACCGCGAAGTGCACGCCCTGGCCGGCCAGATCGGTCAGCGTGGCGTCGGCATTCGCGAGGCCTGGCCCGTAACCCTTCACGTCGTAAAGATTGCGAGTCGGGGCTTCCTGCGTCTTCGGGTCCGTGAATTTGGACATGTTCGACAGGATCTTGCCGTACTTCGACCAGATCGCGTCGTCGTATCCGAAAACCGTTGCCATGTGGCGCAGGATTATGATGATTGCGAGCTGCGACGATTCGATTCCATAGGCGCTCTTGTTGACGCCAATGTAGTTCCGCGCAAAGAACAGCGCGTGCGCGGCACCGTCCGCGGACGTCGCATCGAACACCAGTCGGTGGCGACTCGGCAGCTCCATCCAGTCGTCGTCTTTTTCGAACACCGGCTGCCAGCGCACAGGCTTCGCGGACGCCTGTGTTGGCAGAACAGCCGCGCCGAGCACGACGACCCCGGTGCTAAGGGTAGCGAGCACCTTGCGGCGCCCGATCGCGCCATGATCTACTTCCGCCATATTCTTTCCTCCGTGCGGGGCGTAATGCTCAGTGTGTGCGAGCGGCGCGCGAAGATCAACGCGCAGCACTCGGGCTCGCTGGGGACCGGGCGCTCGCGAGGAGTCCCTGTACGTACGCCCCAGCGAACATCCCCAATATCGCAATCAGCAACGGCCAATTACCGACGCCCAGGCCCGCGATCGCCGGTCCCGGGCAGACGCCGCTCAAACCCCAACCCACGCCGAACAGCGCCGCGCCACCCATCGTGCGTCTGGTCATCTCGGACGGATGCGCGCCGAATGCGCCGCCGAGCACGGGTCCCGGCATGATTCGCGGCAGCACCCGATACGCGATGGCGGTTACGACCACGGCACCGGCGAGAACGAGCAGTAGGCCGAAGTCCTGAAACCGCAGGAACGAAAGCACAACCTCGGGCTTCACCATCGCCGAATACGCCAATCCGAAGCCGAACAGCACGCCGGTGAGAAGCGCGACGATCACCGTGGAGGCCTTCATCACGCGCCCCCGAAAGCCGCGACGAGCTGCGCCGTGACGATCGCGGTCACGACGAAGATCACGACCGCGAGGATCGATGGTATCTGCAGCGAGCCGATACCGCAGATGCCGTGCCCCGACGTGCAGCCGTTGCTCATCCGTGCACCGAAGCCCGCGATGAACCCGCCGACCGCCAATCGCCACCAGGGTACTTGCGTCTGGAACGTCGTGCTATGCGCGGCCGTAAGCAGGAACAGTGCGCCGCCGAGCACGAGGCCGATGGAGAGCGCGAGCCGCCAGCCACGGCTCGACACGAATCGATCCTGCCGGAAGAATGCAAGCCGCGATACGAACGACCAGGTCGAACTGAAAACCGTACTCATGCCGGTCACGAGCCCGGACATCGCGAACGCGAAGCTCACGGCCACACCCATCAGAAGCCCACCAACGAGGTAGGTCTCGAAACCGTTCGGGAAGAACTGCTGCATCGTTATTTACCCCTTGAACGGAGCCGCCGCTCGCCGTCTGGAGTGGACTGTAACATCTAACCCGGGAGCATGATTGTGCTCATGAGCAGGACGATGAAACTGTCTAGGGTGGGGCGCGTGGAGCTGACCCAGCGATCGACGAGTCAGGCCGGCAGCGCAGACCGCGCTCGGCACGCGTCTGATTCTGCTGTTGGCGACCGGCGATACGTGGTCCGAAGTCCGCGAGAAGCTTTCCTGCAACGACGACTTCATCGATCGGTGGAGCAAGCGTTTGACGGAGGAGCGCCTGGCAGGTCTGTTCAGCCGCCTTGCGGGTCAGGAACCCAGCACGCTCACCGCGGAGCTGGAGGCCTGCATCCTGGAATGGACGGTCAAGCGTAAGCCGCGTGCCGCGACCCATTGGAGTACTCGCAAACTCGCCGCTGAGTTTGGGCGCCTCCCACATGATCATCGCGCGAGTGCGGCGTAAGCACAACCTCAAGCCGCATCGGCTCGAGGGCCACATGGTGTCGGATGATCCGGACTTCGAGAAGAAGGCAAAGAGATCCACGTGATCGCCGACAATCTCTCGGCACACAATGCCCCAGCCATCTTCCGCTTTGCTATCTACTCGATCCGAGATCAACGCGTGCGGTATGCCGGACAGGTAGGTTAGGATGTCACTAGCGTTGTATCTAGCCCCCGCGAACGGGATCAAATATGAAACTCACGCGCCGAACGTTGCTCGCATCCGTCCTGTGCAGTGGTATGGGACACGCTGCCGAGAGCGCCAAGACGACTGAATCGCTTCTCGCGGCGCTGCGACTGGGTCCACTGACCCCGATGCTCGGACCGCAGCAAGCACCGCGCGTGCTGGCCGTGTATTTCGATTATCACTGTCCGTACTGCCGCGCGACAGACAAACTGCTACGGCCGCTCGCCGAGCGCAACGCTGACCTGCGGATCCTGTACCGGGAATATCCGATACTTCGCGAAGATTCGGAGCTCGCGGCGCGCATTGCACTTTCTGCGCAGATTCACGGGCGCTTCTTCGAGGCACACGATCGCCTCATGCATCTTTCCGGAGATTTCACGGGAGCCGTGGCGACGCAAATCGCACGATCGCTCGGCATCGACGTATCGACTTTCCGACACGACATGGGAAACGAGCGAGTCAGTGCCGAACTGCGCAAGAATCTCGTGGACGCGACCGCTTTGGGAATTCAGGCCACGCCGGCGTATGTTACGGCGCAGGGCGTGCATCAGGGCGAGATCGGCATCACGCGGCTTCAAT
The DNA here is from genome assembly GCA_963726995.1 of uncultured Pseudomonadota bacterium. Taxonomy (GTDB): domain Bacteria; phylum Pseudomonadota; class Gammaproteobacteria; order Steroidobacterales; family Steroidobacteraceae; genus DAIDKA01. The sequence goes on along the minus strand of CAVSEP010000004.1, from coordinate 113,629 downwards.
CGATGGTGGATGCCGCCTGAAGATCAATCGAGATAGGCAAGCCCCCTGCTTCGGCTACTCTGCGAGCGAGAGCGCGTGAATCATTCGTCTGTCGTGCGGGCCATATCAAGGAAATTGCCGCATCGCCCGTTGCCCGTGCGTCGACTCAATTCGACGCTTGCTGGCGGAGGCAATGCTGTCGACGCTGTTGTCGTGCGACACCTCATGCTCGATGCGGAATTCCGGTCCGCAACAGCATGTAGATGGCAACGCCGATTATGAGGGTGGCAAAGACGTACGTAAGCATTCGCCGCCGTCGGGCCAGCCGGAGCGCGCAACGCAGTCCAAGCACGCCACCCAGCACACCTCCGAGGATGAACGGCAGGGCGATGCGCCATTCGATCAAGCCTGACAGGGCGTAGTTGATACCTGCCGTCAGACCGAAAGCGCCAACGGATAGCAATGAGGAGCCGACGGCGTTGAGAATCGGCATGCCGCTGCCGAGCATCAGTCCCGGCACTATGAGAAATCCACCGCCGATGCCGAAAAACCCGGATAACAGGCCTACCAGAAGGCCGGTGCCGCCGAGCCTTACCGCGATCCGCGCAGTGAGCCTGACCTGCGGATCACCGGTACCGGATCGCGGCCAGAGCATGGCGGCGGCGATGCCGAACATCACCCAGGCGAATAGGAATAACAGACTTTGGCCGTTGACGAGCTTGCCGAGGGAGGATCCCACCGCCGCGCCGACGATGCCGGCGGTGGCGAAGACACTGGCGCACGGCCATTTGACGGTGCCGGCACGCCAATGGCCTGTAAGATTTGCCAAGGCGTTGACGCCGACTGCAAGCGCGCTGGTTCCGATGGCGACGTGCGGATCGCGCACCCCGACGACGTACAACAGCAGCGGTACTGCCAGGATGGAACCGCCGCCACCGACCAGGCCGAGGGAGAAGCCCACGCCACCACCACACAGGGCGGCCAACGCATCTTGCAGCCCAACCGTCACGCTAGCCGGCTCGAACGCGGTCCAACCGACCATAACGGCCGCCTGCCCGCACGCGCTCAGGGAAGCCACCGGTCGGCGTATTCATGGCTGCAGCCCCTCCCTTTACCGTTGGCGCACATATGCGCCGAGCGGCATACTAACCCAATGACTCGCAAGGAGAACTGATCATGCGCCATCTCGCGCCGCTACTCGCTGCAACGGTATTCCTGGCAGCCGCCGCCGCAGCGGCCGAACCAGACTTCTGGACGACACCGGCGATCCCCGGCTACGGCAAGATTCATGCGCTGCCGGACGCGGCCTACAAACCCGACCCGCACAGCAGCTATCGCATCGTCTTCTCACTGACTGGCGCGGGAAAGAGCCCCTCCGATGTCAATCCGGGATTGGACCACGTGGCACGTGCGGTCAATCTGTACGTGGCCTCTGGAGTACCGCAGTCGCACCTGAAGTTCGTTGCAGTGGCATCCGGTGCGGCCACGGCCCTGGCGCTAGACGATGAACACTATCGTGCGCAGTTCGCCACGACAAATCCCAACCTGCCCCTGATCACCGCGCTGCGCAAGGCCGGCGTTGATGTCGCCGTCTGCGGCCAAGCCGTTGCCGAGCATCAATACGACTATGCGTGGTTGGACAAGTCGGTGACCCTGAGCCTTTCGGCGCTGACGACGATCACGACGCTGGAACACGCCGGCTATGCGCTGGTGAATTTTTGATCCGCCGCGCAGCATGAACCACATGGGATTGAAATTTTCCGCCGGTGCGGGCCTGCGCGTGATATGCATGATCGGCGCGCTTGCGCTGAGTCTGGGAGATTTCGCGGCACCGGCGCCGGCGACGGAAGTTTCCGGCTCGCTCGACGATGGGGTCTCGCCGCCGTGGCAGTACGGTAAAAATAATGATGTGACTTCGCGCGGCGTCGATTTTACCGAACCGGATGCGGACAATCTGGCCGACTTCCATGGCAACCTGCAGCATCCGCTGCTGGTGCTGTATGTCGGAGGCAATTACTTTTTTGCCATGGCACCGCTGGTGCACGAGTTTGAGCGCCTGCACCCCGAATACCTTGGCCATCTGTACTGGGAGACGCTTCCACCCGGGGTACTCCTGGAGCAGCTGAAGGCAGGCGGCACCATTACGGTCGGAAATATGAGCTGGACGGTCAAACCTGACGTGTATCTGGCGGGCATGGAGGCGGTCCAGCAGTCAGTGGCCGACGGCCTGCTTGAGGCACCGGCAATGCCATATGTCACCAATACGCTCACAATCATGGTAGCCCGCGGCAACCCTGCCCACATCCAGCGGCTGGCGGATCTGGCCAACCCCGGCCTCAAGCTGGCAATGCCCAATCCGCAATTCGAGGGCATCGCGCGACAGATCAAGCAGGCTTTGACGAAGGCAGGCGGGGCGAAACTGCTGCAGGCGGTGTATGAGGACAAGGTTCGGGATGGCAGTACGCTTCTAACCCGGATCCATCACCGGCAGACGCCGCTTTGGATCATGCAAGGGCGTGTGCAGGCCGGTGTCACCTGGCAATCCGAGGCGCTGTTCCAGGCGCAGGTCGGACACTCTATCGGCCAAGTCGAAATCCCGGCAGCTGATAACAGCACCGGCGTCTACGCCGGCGCACTCGTCAAAGGTGCTGCGCATCGGCGCGCCGCGCTACTGTGGCTGCAATTTCTGCACTCGGCACAAGCCTTGGCAATCTTCGAGCGATATGGCTTCAAACCCTATGCCAGCTCCCACTAACTGCCTGCGCTCAAGGTTTCGGTGCCGAGCGACAATGATCGGGGCATGGGCGACCGCGGCGCTGGGTGTGGCGGCGGGTCATGCGGCTACCCGCAGTGGCGCTCAAATCGCTGCCATCGGAAACGGTCACACCGTGCCGGCCTGCGCAACGTGTCACGGCCCCTCCGGCGCTGGCAACGACGCTTTGGGATCCCCCCGACTGGCGGGATTGCCAGCCGCCTACCTGGAGGCGCAACTGCAAGCATTCGCCCGCGGCCGGCGCGCGAACGCTGTGATGCAGCCGCTCGCCCGGGCGCTCTCCGCCCGGGAAACGGAGGCGGTATCGACCTTTTATTCGCGTGAACCTGATACGGCGGCGGCTGCGAAGGTCGGCATCGACGCGACCAAAATCAATCTCGGCGAGCAGCTGGCGAATCGCGGCCGCTGGGCGCAGGAGCTTCCGGCCTGCGTTCAATGCCACGGACGCGGTGGCCTCGGGGTCGGCGCCACCTTTCCGCCCCTGGCACGGCAGCCCTCCAGCTATCTTCAGGCACAGCTGCACGCGTGGCAGAGCGGCATGCGGGATCCCGGACCCATGGGTTTGATGGCGGCGATTGCCAGGAGGCTGTCCGAGACCGACGTCCAGGCTGTAGCGGCATATTTCAGTGCAGGCCCGCCAACGCGTGCGAACATGCCGTTGGCGCGGGTATCGATACCGCCACCTGATGTGGGCGCGGTGTCGTCAACCGGCCCGCAGCGAATCTTCAGTCCCCCGCCGGAGTCGACGATTCCGCCTGATGAATTCGGCGCGGTGGTTCGTCGCGGTCGGGACATCTTCGATGACCCGGCGCGCAACGCCGCTGCGTACGTTGGCAATAGACTGCGCTGCAGCAACTGTCACCTGGATTCAGGACGGAAGGCAAATTCCAGTCCAATGTGGGCGGCCTACGTGGCCTATCCGGCCTACCGCGCCAAGAACCGGCATGTGAACACCTTCGCCGAACGGCTGCAGGGTTGCTTTAGCTACAGCATGAACGGCAAGGCACCACCCCTAGGCGATCCGGTGCTGGTGGCTCTGGAATCGTACGCATACTGGCTCGCAACGGGTGCGCCGATTGGTCCGAATCTCACCGGTCGCGGCTATCCAAAACCATTGCGACCCGCTGTGCCGGCAGATTACATCCGCGGCCAGCGGGTCTATGGCCAATACTGCGCACTCTGCCACGGCGTCGAAGGCGGCGGGCAGGACGCAGCGGATGGCAGCATGGCCTTTCCGGCCCTATGGGGTGATGCTTCATTCAACTGGGGTGCGGGCATGGGCGACATCGGCAACGCAGCCGCTTTCATCCAGGCCAACATGCCGCTCGGCCAGGCGGGCTCCCTCAGCGACCAGGACGCTTGGGACGTAGCCACGTTCATGGACAGTCATGATCGTCCACAGGATCCGCGCTTCAGCGGTTCCGTCGAATCGACACGCGCACAATTTCACGACTCACCGGATTCCATGTACGGCCGCCAGGTGGCCGGGAGGGTGCTAGGGGAATCCTCGCCCTTATCGGGCGGCCGCTTGTCGCCAAATCCTGCTCAATGAACGACTCCGTTGCAGCAGCACGCTCGCCAACATGACCGCCTCCACGACGAAATGGCCTCCGTGCTAGCCGATATTTCCACATCGCGACGACAGAGCCGGCTAGCGCCATCATGACCCTCTTCGCCATGATAAACTCCGCGACACGGGGAGAATATGCACAACATGAATTCGCGTCTTCTTGCAGCGCTTTTGGGTCTCAGCATCCTCGGCGTCGCTCCGGTTTCTTGGGCCGCGGATGTAGCGGCTTCTGCGCCCGCTCCTGAAATCTATGTCATTCCGCCGGGTATTCCGGCCTACATCCGCGACGCCATCGAGTCACCGTCACGGCCCGCCGAACAAAAGGCACGGGACGCCAATCGTAAGCCGGCGGAGCTGCTGAAGCTCTCGGGCGTGAAGCCCGGCGACCACATCGTCGAGTTCGCCTCCTTTGGCCAGTACTTCACCAGCTTTCTGTCTGACATTGCCGGCCCCAAGGGCAGCGTCAATATGTATGACCTGCCGTACACCGATAAGCGCGCCGGCGATGCGAGCCGGACATTCGTTGCAGGGCATCCGAACTGCAAGTACGACCTCGTCGACTACAACGCGGTGGAGCTGCCACAGAATATGGACATCGTTTTCATGGTGCTCTACTACCATGACCTGTCCTTGAACAACATCGATACGGGCGCCCTCAATGCCAAGATCCTCAAGGCACTAAAGCCCGGCGGGGTGTTCTTCGTGGTGGATCACAACGCTGCCCCCGGCTCTGGCCGACATGACACTAAGGCACTGCACCGCATCGATCCGGCCCTCATCAAGCAAGAGGTGACGGCTGCGGGATTCGAGCTGGTGGCGCAAAGTGATATGCTCGCGCGACCGTCCGATGACCACACCAAGCTGGTGTTCGCACCCGGCCTGCGCGGGCAGACGGACCAGTCAGTGTTCAAGTTCCGCAAGCCCACGAAGTAGTCAGAAACCGGTCGTCGCATGTGCCCACGAGAACCCACTGCGGCATTCTCGGCTTTCGAGAGGTCTATTCGCTGTAATTGCGCGAATCCGCGTTCATGCTGCTTACTTTCAGGACAACCGAGCTGGCTCGGCGGCCACGCACTCTGGGGCAGCGACAGCGGCTACCGGCACGTCATGCTGAGGAAAATGCACGCGGAAGCAGCTACCGTGACCCGCGCGGCTCTCGACGGTAATTTCGGCACCGTGACCAACGCAAATCGCGCGAACAATCGATAACCCCAAACCTGCGCCCCCATCCTCCCGCGAACGGGCTGCGTCGACCCTGAAGAAACGGTCAAACACTCGCGGAAGCGAGGCTGCCGGTATGCCGACGCCGGTATCGCGGACCTCTAGGACGCTGCCATCTTCGACGCCCACGACGAGCAGCGATACAGTGCCGCCGGACGGAGTGAACCGGATGGCATTGTCCAGAAGATTGACGATGACTTGCTTAATGCGTGCAGCTTCGCCGCACACCGTTGCTGTTGTTGTAACAATCTCAATCTTGAGACCACGATCTTCTGCCATCAGGCGCATCTGTTCTGCCGTGGAAAGCGCGAGTGGTGCGAGATCAAACACGAGCCACTCGCGTCGAGCCTCGCCGGCATCCAAGCGCGAAAGCGCCAGCAGACTGGTCACCAAGTGCTCCAGCCGATCCACTTCCTCCAAGACGCTACCGACCCGCTCGCGCACTTCGCCGCTCGTGAGCGTGGTGGTGCGCGAGACCTCCTGCAGTTCGCCCTTGATGATCGTCAAAGGTGTGCGCAATTCGTGCGAGGCGTCCGCCAAAAAACGGCGTGAAGTCAGTACCGAGTCCCACAACCGAGCCAGCATTTTATTCAGCGCCAGGGACAGCCTTTCAAGCGCGTCACCGCTTTGCAGTACGGGAAGCCTTAGCGTGAGGTTCTGTAGGCTCAGCTGCTCGGCCGTGCGTGACAAGCGGTCAACCGGCCGCAGCGCCCTGTTGACCAGGAAATAGCCGCCAGCGGCCGCGCAGGCGCTCAGCACCGGGATTAGCAGGACCAGCAGTCTGAAAAGGTGATCGAGCGTTTCTTGCATGGCTTGAGTTGCGACCCCAATCTCGACCAGATAACGGCCGGAATGGGTATCAACATCTGTTCCACTGACCAATAAGTGTTCCGTCTCCACCAAGGTTCCGGCGGCGCCCCGCGGGACCGTCAGCGGATCAAAACTGCCATCTGAAGGCACGCCAGATGCGTACAACGGAGCCGTTGAATTGCGACTCACGCGGACGAAACGGTTGTTGATCTCAGGGGCAATGCGCGTTTCGATTGCCTCGGATAGGGACCGTTGAGTGATATCCGGTGGCTGCTCCTTCAGAATTTGCTCGACTTGCGCCGAGCGGCGCTTGAGCATATCGCGCAGGTTGCCATGCAGGTAATGCTGCAACGCGTAGAACGCGCCGGCGCCGACGCAGATGAACGTGACGCTGATCAAAAGCGCGTACCAGGCGCCGAGCCTGAACTCCAAGGAGCGGGTATTCATTCAAGCGCCGAATGCGCGTCCGATTCGGACTCGCGGACGCAGTAACCTACCCCGCGGATGGTGTGGATGATCTTCAAGGGGAATGGTTCGTCTATCTTCCTGCGTAAGTAGCGTACATAGACGTTAACGATATTGGTGACCCCCTCGAAGCTCTGGTCCCAAACGTGATTGAGAATCATGGTGCGCGAAAAGACTCGGCCCGGGGAACACAGCAGGTACTCCAATACGGCAAACTCCTTGGCCGTGAGATCAATGCGCAGCCCAGCGCGGCGAACCTGATGCGTCAATCGGTTAAGCTCCAGGTCCGCAATCCGCAGAACATCCGCCCGTTCAACCGGTGTTCGCCGCAGCAGCGCCTTGATCCGCACCAGCAGCTCGGCGAAGTCAAACGGCTTGGTCAGGTAGTCGTCCGCGCCCGCCTCGAAATGTGCGACCTTGTCCTCAACCGCATCGCGCGCGGTCATAATCAGGATGGGCAGCGCTGGGTGTGAGAGTCGCACCCGCCGCAGAAGTTCCGTGCCGCTCAACTGAGGCAGCAGCAGGTCCAGGACGAGCAAATCATACTGATAGGCTTGAACATATCGCTCTCCCTCCAGTCCATTTCCCGCGATGTCGACCGCAAATTGTTCGCCCCGCAGTCCGCGGGCGACGAACTTAGCCAGTTTCGGATCATCTTCAACAATCAGAATTCGCATCGGTAACCCAGAGGGATTGGAGTACTTCCAGATTAGAGGCGCATTAAGACGCCATTAAAACTTGCCTCGTCGCGGCGCCATTCAGATCTTAAGGTCAGGCGGCCAGAATTGACCTTACAGAAACGACGGAGACCTGTCATGACAACGCGAACACTCAGTCGGCTCGCCATTGCGGCACTGGCCGCCTTTGCCATTGCCGGCGCGACGCCAGCACTCGCACAACATGCCGGCGGTGGCGGCTCTCATGGCGGTGGTGGCGGCTTTCATGGTGGCGGTGGGGGCGGTTTTCATGGCGGTGGGGGCGGCGCCTTCCACGGTGGCGGGCGCGGGTTTCATGGTGGTGGCGCCTTTCATGGGAGCGGTGGGTTCCAGGGAGGCGGCGCATTTCATGGAGGTGTCGGTGGTTTTCGCGGCGGTGGATATCGCGGCGGTGGATATCGCGGCGGATCCTTCGGGGGATGGCACGACGGCCGCGGCTACGGATGGGGTGGTGGTGGCTACTATGGCGGCGCCGGATGGCTAGGCTACGGACTCCTGTTTTCCGCCTTGCCCTTGGCCTACTCGACTTACTATTGGGACGGGGTGCCCTACTACTATGCGGATGATAACTACTACCAGTGGGACAGCTCGGCAAACGAATACGAGACAGTCCAGCCTCCGCCCGAAGTCGTGAATCAGGCCGCCGCGACCTCGCAAACGGCTCCGGCACCGATAGAACTGTTTGCCTATCCCAAGAACGGGCAGACCGCCACACAACAGGCCAAGGATCGCTCCGACTGCCAACAGTGGGCCACCGCACAGACGGGGACAGAACCGGCCAAGCACGCCAATTACCTCCAGGCGGAAGAGGCCTGTCTGACCGGAAAAGGATACAGCGTTCGCTGATTCATTGGCGACCGTAAAACGTTCAAATGTGGATGAGAATCATGTCTGTCAACCCAGAATTCGACGAGTCAATGCAGTTCGGTCCGGTGGGCTCACACACGTTGCGGCTCCAGACTCAGTATCCTGTGATTGCCGCTTCGCGCCTGCGCCTTCGTCCGTTTACGCTATCCGACATATCCCGGCTGGTCACCTTGGTCGCAGCGCATCGCGTCGCCGATGCAACATTGGCGGTGCCCCGGCCGTTCGACGCGCGTTGGGCGCGGCAGTGGATCGACAGTCACCCGCTGGAATGGCGCAAGCGCAGCGCGATTCACTGGGCTGTCTCAGGCCTCGATAACGATTTTCTGTCTGGCTATGTCGGACTACATGATGTTCAGCTGGATCGTGGGCGGGCAAATGTCAGTTTTTGGATTGCGGATCGAATCTCGCGAAAATACCTGGCAATCGAGGCGGCGCAAGCCGCTCTGGCTTTCGCCTTTACATCACTAGGGGTCGATACCGTACAAGCCCATCAATTGATCGGTAATCCGCTTATGGCTCGGATCCTACGCCGACTCGGCATGAAACCTGACACCGTGGCGCCGCGGGCCGTATCACGGTGGGGTCGCAGCGAAGAGGTCCTTGTCTGGAGTGTTTCGAGAACCAGTTGGATGGTCTCGCTGCAGGACACGGCCTCTCACTAAGCCACCGCGCGACACATGGCGGCAGCTTCTGCGTCGCCGACCATCACACCAGACGGGTGAACCGTTGTGCCAGTTTCGCCATGTTCTGATGTACGCCTTAGTTGTGCTGGCGTCCGCATACTCCCAAACCAGCACTGCACAGACTGGTTATGCGGACCTTGTTCGGTGTATTGCTCCCAGCGCCGTGACCATCCTCGTTGAAGAACGCACTCAGAGCGCCGCGCAACACGCTGCCGACCGGGCGGTCCAGAGCACCGATGTTCGAACCAACGCGGTCCGCGCGATGGTGCATCGTCTGCTCTCCGGGCCAGGTGCGGGTCCGGACACCGGGGAGCGCGAGGATGTACTGGGATTTGGATTCGTCATCGGAACTGACGGCCTTGTCGTGACGAACAATCATGTTATCGCGGGCACCAACACCGTGCGCGTTCGATTGTCTGACGCTCGGGACTTTCCCGCGCAAATCGTCGGGACCGACGCCGCGACGGACATCGCTTTGCCGCGAGTAACGGTTCCACCAAGTCGCGGCACCCTCTGTCGTACGCCAAGCGCGTGCCATCCTCATACCCGGACACCCGCGTTCCCGAGCTCCGGCGACAATGTCGCGGATTCGCCGAAGCTCGGACAGGTACGGAACCCCTGTGCGCCGGCTTTCGACAGACATATGCACCGCACTACATATCTTGAAAGAGTTGTGGCCTGTAGAATGCTAATTGCTGCATAAGGAGGGCATCAGCGGCAGGCCCAATTTCCGTGACGTGGGTACGCAAATGGCAAGAATCCATCACGCAAATCTGTTTCGGGTCGGACGAGCAGGACACTGCGGGCCTGGTCTGCTCACCGTAAGTCACGCCCCAGGACTGCTCCATGTCGACTGCCGACAGACGTGACTTTGCAGCGGTATCTTGGAGTCTTGATGGCAAACGTTCAGATCGTGGTTGCGGCTGCGGAATCAAAGCGAAAAATGTTCCGGTGAGCCTCACTATTGATGAATTACATAATTCCGACTCAATCACGATGGGTTTTGCTGCGCGCGACCTCGCCAAAGACAATTTCTTAGCGGCTCCAAAGGTTGCGCCTCTTTCCCTCGCCGCCGCGCTACTGATCTGTTTCAAACCACTCAGATCCCTGCGCCGCATGCACTCCTCGCCTCGCTTGAAAACGAGGGCGTAGCGCCGAGCATGCCTCGCGGGGATGCCAGTTTCGAGCCTTGAGCGCATTGCCAAAAGCGAATTCGATGAACTCATTTCCGCCAGATATGAGTGCAGTGGACAACAATCTCATTCCGCTGTGCTCTTTTAATCCAATACTAATCTGGCACTGGTAAGTTCGAAGCGGTTGACAGTCAGTGAGAGCGCCTTATGAATGCGAATCGCGCGCTGAAGTTCCTTTCGATTGTCCTGCTTCTGCAGTTTCCTTGTCTCGCGCAGGCACAATGGTCCGATAGGACAGCCAATTTCGCGGCCGCGGCAGGCTACAGCGGAACGGTGGGCAACACCTCAACTTACCTTGACGGTGGTTTCGTGATTGGTGGCGCAGTAGAGCTATCTCCCGAGTTGCTGAATCCGTTTGTGTTCCGATTCAACCTCAACTACAGCCAGTACAATGCAACCATCGGATATCTCAATCAGGCGGCGCAGACACTGAGTCAGGAGGTGGATTCTGGAACCGGAAGCGTGGTTTCCGGAACCGCCAATATCCTGTACCGCATCCCGATCGCGTATGGTATACGCGCCTATGGTCTTGCCGGCATTGGAGCGTATTACACGCGCATCGAGCTTGATCAGGCGTTGCCGTTCAGCGGCGGATATGGCTGTGGTTATGGCTGTGGCTATCGGGTACGGGTATGGGTATGGATATGGGTACGGATTCGGATATGGTTATACCGAGGCGCAGGTCGCAGCCCACGGTGTGACGAATTTCGGCTGGGACGCGGGAATTGGGGTGGAGTTCGCGCTTCCCGACCATCGGTCCTGGTTCATTGAAGGGCGCTATGAGCACATCAACGCCCAAGGCCCGCTTTCCTATGTGCCAATTGAGGTGGGCTTTCGATTCTAAGAGCCGTGGCAAGCCCAGTGAGACTGTTGCTTTGCGCCTGGCTGCTCGTTCTCGATGGCTGCGGAGGTTCAGGCACGCCAACACCCCTTCCCTCGGCCGCGAATAGCGGCAATAGCGTGCCGGTACCGACGAGCATGGGTGCGCTCACGATCGCGCCTCAGAACGCGGCCCTCGGCAATGCACAGCAGCAGCGCTTCGTTGCCGCTGGGGCCGCCGGATCGGTGACCTGGTCCGTCAACGGTATCGCAGGAGGCAATGCCAATGTCGGAACTATTGATAGCGCGGGCGTTTATGTCGCCCCCCAAATTGCGCAAAGCATCAATGTGGTGGTTCGGGCGGCAGCATCCGCAACACCCCAAAACCAGTTTGCCACGGCCGTCGTTGCGCTGATTGCACCGGGCAAAGTCACGCAAACCGCCAATCCGCAGGTGGCGAGCTTCCAGATCTATTTGCCCCAGGCCGGCACGGTGACGGTCCAGTTTGGCGTCGATACGACCTACGGCCTTAAGACCTGGGCGCAAGGACCCGACGCCGCCGGCGGCCAAGGAGGTCCGATTGCAATCCAGGTCGCGGGCATGCGGGGCAATACCAGCTACCATCTGCAGGGCCTTGTTGCATTGGCGAATGGCGCGACCTATCAGGATGCGGATCAAACCTTCACGACCGGCACGCCGATTCCAACACCTTCTCTGGCAGTCACGAATCCAAACAATCTGCGGCCGCAGGCAGGCGTTGAGCTTTTTGACGCCGTGCTGTTCGGTTCGACGCACTATGATCCGTCCCTGGCTCAGGCTTTCGTAACTGACCTGCAGGGCAATGTGCTGTGGACCTATCGGTACCAGGGCAACCCGGCCAATGTCATCACGCCCATCAAACTCCTGCCCAACGGCCACTTTCTTCTGAACCTGACGGTGACGACGCCCGCGAACGGTCCCGCGATCCCCGCAGGAACGTTGAATGAGCTTCGGGAAGTGGATCTGGCCGGCACGACCATCCGCGAGCTGACAGTCGATGCATTCAATCAATCACTGGCTGCCGCGGGCTTCACGGGCATTCAGCTCTTTGCATTCAGCCACGACGTGCTCGCGCTGCCGAACGGTCATTACGTGTTGCTGGCAGCCATGGCAAAGCAGGTCGGCGGTGTAGCGGGATATTCCGGTACCGTCAATGTCGCCGGGGACGTGATAATCGACGTCGACAGCAACTTCAAGCCAGACTGGCTCTGGAGCGCCTTTGATCACCTGGACGTCAACCGCCATCCGTTCCAGTTTCCGGATTGGACTCACAGCGACGCCATGCTGTACTCCCCGGATGATCACGCTCTGCTGCTGTCGGTTCGGAATCAGAACTGGATCATCAAGATCGATTTCCAGGACGGCACGGCATCGGGCAATGTGCTGTGGAGACTGGGTGAGGGTGGAGATTTCCAACTGATGGGCGGCACGGATCCCACGGACTGGTTCTATGCTCAGCACGGAATCAATTACTTCAGTACCAACTCCAGCGGCATTTTCGACCTGGGGGTGTTCGACGATGGTGACGATCGGCAATACCCTGCCAACGCACTGTGTCCCGGGTCATCTCAGCCGCCATGTCTGTACTCGACCGGAGAGGTCTTGAGCATCGATGAATCGGCCATGACGGCAACTTTAGTCCATCAATACCTTGCCCCCGCCAGCGTATACAGTTTTTTCGGTGGCGATGTCACAGCGCTGACCAACGGTGACGCTGAAGTGGATTTTGCTTCGCCCGTTACCGGCGCGCTCATTCAGGAAATCCAATTCGGGACATCCGTTCGTGAAACCGCTCCGACCGTTGTCTGGCAAGCTACGACCCCGGGCGTGGATATGTATCGCTCGCAGCGTCTGCCTAGCCTGTACCCGGGTGTCCAATGGTGAGGCCGCCCAACCGTGTTCCATATGGCGCAGTTTCGGTCAGGGCTGGGTCGTCTTGCCGGACGAAGCGAAGGCGGCCGGAATGATTGACGGGGCGGGAACGCTTTCACAGGTCGTCAGGATGATGCAGAGCAAGTTGCAGCGGCGTGGGTCGCGAACTTCAGCCAGCAGTTCAGAGTTTCCTAGCCGCGCCCGCGCACAGGCCGCCATTTCGGTTATCGAGCGCCGGGATCTGATCGCCAGACTTGAGTAAGGCGAATGAAGGTTGTTCCCCATCAGAATCGGTCCACCTTGCGGCCAGCCCCGCCAGAATTGAGGCTGCGATATTGGCGGATCAGACAGCCGATCCTGCGCTGCAGGAAGGCGAGTCGCTGCTACAGGACCGGGCGGACGCCGATGGCGCAGCGTTCCGGTGGCTTATGGCGCGTGTGTGTCAAGGCAGCGTATCCGGCAGTTAATCAATCGTTAGTGGTGCAAGCATCGCGACGGGCATAGCAGTTGCTTTTCAATCGCGAACGTCCCGCGATACTCCTACTTTGGAGAATCCCATGCGTGACCGCGCGAAAGAGATCGCGCGACTTACCGTTCTCGTCGGAGTGTTGACGCTTGCTGGGTGCGAGGTCACCGATCTTCAGTGGTCCCGTTCGCGTGGATATTAACAAGTTGTCAAGGACGGCAGTGTGTATTACTGCCGAACCGAGCCGGCGAGATTGTCATCGAATGTGCTTAACATGCATTGTCTTACCCCGCGTGAACTTGGTCGGCTTCGCGTGTTCCTACTTGATACTCGTCCGAGCCCCGGTCCCTATCAAGATGGCCCGTAAGACTTAGACTTCTCCGGAGCCGCCTTTGACCGCGTGTCGTTAAGCAGCCTAACTGGGCCGCCTATGTGTCAAGCATGTCCCTCTCACGACCTAATGCCCATCGAAGAGCGGACAACTTGGCACTCGACATTTCCCATTCGAAATCCGTCCACGGACCGTAATTGCCCTTCCCAAGTTTCGGTTCATTCCGCCATGCGGCCTTGGGCGCACCCTCCCAAACAGGGTCGATAATGTGCGCGCCGTGGTAACACTCTTTTTCTGCCAGTCGCTTTCCCACACTTCGCGTGTCACCAACTTTATCTTTCCAGGTTGAACGCGCCATTCGCTGTTCCTATGCCGGTTGTGCCAAATTGGCATCGTAAGCCGATCCATCGCTTCCAAAATATCAGTCAGCGAACGGACCTCTTGGCTATAGCTGCTTTCCCAAATGGCTCGCCCCTCGATGAAACCGGAAACCTGGAACATCGGCGGCTTCGTGGTGCTTGCCGTCGTGCTCGCCATTGCCATAGTCGCCGAGGCACTGCTGCTCCTGTGGATCGGCTGGTCACGCCTAGCGTTGGCGACCAGCAATGAGGCCCTCTATACGTTCAGCTTCCTGACGCTGGTCTATTTCGCTGTCTTCTCGATCGTTTCTGCGCGGGAACGCCACTGGTTCTGGGCGACTATCCCCAGCAAGACTCTGCTGGCGGCGCTTGCGACGGATGCACTGATTGGGACCGCACTGACGTACCTGCGTCGTCCTAGCCTGAAAGCATTGCCCGGATGGCTGGCGCTTGAGATATTCGCTCTTGCGATGATTTCATGCCTCGTGGTGAACGATACCATGAAAGTCGCCATGATCAAGTGGCGCATTCCCACGGCCGTTGCCGCCGTGCCCACGGCACCATGATCGCGCGCCTCACATCGGATTTCCTGATTGATGGCGGCAAAAGAACACGATCATCTTTTGCCCGAGATTCGGTCCTGCACGGCCAAAAGCAGATCGTGACGCGATACCTCACCGAGCAGTCTCATGTGCCATTGCCCGGCCGTCACCGGCAACACTTTGACCTGCTCGCGCAGAAACCCGTCAAGCGCCGCGGCGAGGCTCATCCCGGGCGTCAAAATAAAAGGGATGGAACCGCGAAGCTGGCTGACACGGTCCTCAGGGTCGACCTCACCTGACTTGATTCGCGCCAGCACGTCCCTGGGATCGAGCGCTGCCCTAAGCTGCTGAGATTCGTCCACGACATAGACTGTCTGCACCGGCCGGCGCGGCAATTTATCCAGCATTTCCCGGACTGTAGCGTTTTCGGAAACGACCGCGGCGGGTGGCTTGACCAACGCCTCCACGGTCCGCAGGCGCCAGTCCGCCGCATCGCCCTCGCCTCCAGACTGCAGCGCCTCTTGGTAGACAGACCGTCCACGACGATAGGCCTTGGCAGTGAAATGTGCGGTGACGCATGCGAGCATCAGAGGCAGTACCACATCGTAATCGAGAGTCATCTCGAAGATCATCAGGATCGAGGTCAGAGGCGCATGTGTCGTTGCCGCCAGCAGGCCGCCCATGCCAACCAGTGCGTAGGCGCCGGGCGACGAAGACACGGCACCCGGCCACAGTAAATGCAACAAATCGTTTCCCAATGCGCCGACGGCTGCGCCGATGAATAGCGTTGGAGTAAAGATGCCGCCCACCGCGCCAGATCCCACGGTGGCAGAGGTGCTGACGATCTTTGCGAGAAAGAGCGCGAGCAAGAGCAGTCCGGCCAGTTGTCCTGTCAGGATGGTGCCAATCACACTATAGCCGTTGCCCCAAACCTGCGGAAAATAGAGCGATATCACCCCGACTACCAGACCGCCTAACCCGAGGCGCACGTACTGCGGCGCAGGCAGCGTCGAAAATCGCCCCTTGGTCCATTCAAGCAAAGCGAGGAATAGTGGTGCCAGGTGCCCGAGCAGAACACCGAGAATTCCGTAAAAGATGAGTTCCCAATTGGCGCCAAACTGCACGTGCGGAACAGCGAATACCGGACCGTAACCGAGAAAATGATGGATCGTTACGTTCGCTGTCAGAGAGGCGACGACGAGGGGCCCGAAGCTCTCCATCGCGATGGAGCCCATGACGATTTCGGCAACAAAGAGCGCACCGGCAATGGGCGCATTGTAGGCAGCGGCGATACCGGCCGCCGCACCGCAAGCAACCAGCAATCGGCGCCGCGGCACCGGGGCACGTGAGAGCACTCCAAGCTTCGAGCCCAGCAAGGCGGCCAGTTGAACCATGGGCCCTTCACGGCCAATCGACCCGCCTGATCCAATGGTAAACAGGGAAGACAGGCTGCGCAGCAGCGTCGGGCGCGCCGCGATCGCTCCGTCACCGACGGTCACGGCCTCCATGTAGTCGACTGAGCGACGGCCATCGAGAAGTCTGGAGCCAAAATGAAGAACCAGTCCCGCGGCTACGCCACCCACAACCGGCGCGACTACGCGATGCCAGCCCTGAAGTTCACTCGCCGCGAAGACCAAGCCCGCCGAATTGCCGGTAAGCAACTTCTCGACCAGGCGAATACCTTCGCGGAACAACACGCTCGCCAATGCACCGCAGAAGCCGGTTAGCGCCGCCCAGAACACCAGCCCGGTCAGTTCCTGGCGCCCAAGCAGCAGAATTCGCGCGCGGGTCAGCCACTGAATCGGGCGGCCCGCGAAAGCGGTTAGGTGCCGCCTGGCGTGTGCGGCCAAATCTGATTCGCGGTCCAGTGTCATCAGCAATTCCTGCCCGGTCAGGTCAAATGGGGCAACCCGTCAGCGTGCCATTCATAATCCGGCCAAGGATCTCAAAGGCACGATCGTTCCGGCCCACGCACTATTTCCGATCGACCTGCTTCCACGACCGGCTCAACGTTTCGCTGTTTCGCCGTCAGACTCGAGGCCGCGGCCTGGGCCGAATAGTCCACTTCGCTATTTCATGTATCGCCCGCACCAGCCTGCCAAACGCCCAACGTCCTTGCCGCCACATAAAGCGCCGTCAGGATCACCAACGTCGCAAAGATCCGGCTGAGCACCTGTCGCCGCCCCGCAAGTGTGACGGCCAATCGGATGCCGAGCAAGCCTCCTGCTGCGCCGCCGACAATGAACACGAGGGCAACGGGCCAGTCGACCAGACCCGACCAAGCGTAGCTTGCCGCGGTCGTGAATCCGAACGCAGCCACGGAGAACAGCGAGGAACCGACGGCATACAGCATGGGCATGCCGCTTCCGAGCATCAGCCCGGGGACGATCAAGAAGCCGCCGCCGATGCCAAAGAAGCCCGACAGAACGCCAGTCAGGAACCCAACCCCGGTCAGGCGAAGGGCGATGGCGGGATTGATGTGTACGCCTGGGTCGCCGGCGTCCTGGCGTCCCCTCAACATACCAATGCCCACAGCCAGCATCGCAACAGCGAATAGGAGCATGAGTTTCTGCCCGTCGACCGCCTTGCCTAGCGAGGAACCCATGAGTGCGCCCAGCACACCGGCCGCCGCAAACGCGAAAGCGCAAGGTAGCTTGACGTTGCCCAGTCGCCAGTGGCCCACCAGATTTGCCGCGGCGTTGGTGCCTACCGCAAGCGCACTGGTGCCGATCGCCAGGTGAGGATCCCGGATGCCAACCACGTACAACAGCAGCGGCACGGCAAGGATGGAGCCGCCGCCGCCGATCAAGCCCAGTATGCAACCCACCAGGGCACCGCAAAGCAGTGTGATCAGCCAGTGGGTCACAGGTGCGACCACTCAACGATCGTTGGGCGCGAGCAAGGGCACGACTGCGTTGGGAGTGGCGACCTGCCGGCGCGGGAACTCATGGGTCTGTGTGCCGTACCACAGGCCTTCGCCAGCCTAAGGTTCATCCCGCATGCTGCAAGTCCACCACGCGGGCCTCGAGCCGGCGCTCGCCCGAAAGGGAGTCGTTCACGAGGCAAGCATGCTCCGCGCGCTGTAGAAGTTCTTCGCCTTTCGCATGATCAGCGCCCGGCCTCACGGTCAAAGTGGCGCAAC
Organism: uncultured Pseudomonadota bacterium; assembly: GCA_963726995.1. Taxonomy (GTDB): domain Bacteria; phylum Pseudomonadota; class Gammaproteobacteria; order Steroidobacterales; family Steroidobacteraceae; genus DAIDKA01. Next base: position 95,782 of record CAVSEP010000004.1, on the reverse strand, counting down.
GACCAATGCCACTTTCAGGACCAGGACCAGGACCAGCGCGAGGTCGCGTCCGAAGACAGTTTCTGTCAGGCATCGCCAGTGGAAACGCGCTGCGGTCATCAGATCGCGAACTTGCCCGCTGTCTTTAGTGGCGCCCAGGGGACCGCATCGCCATCAGGTGTCCAGGCGCTTGATGCCCAGCGCACGCAACATGAACCTCTCGTAAACAGGCTCCGCATTGCCGCGTTTCATCTTGTAGATGAAGTATTTCTCGAATCCGATCTTGACCCAGTGCACCCACCGACTCTTGCGAAACCAGTTGACGTTACGGGGCGGGATCTGAGGTAGCGCCACGAAGGCTGCACCGGTGTTGCCCATGTCCGCCAGACAGATGGCGTTCCAAGTGCCCTTCGCGGTCGCAGCCTCACCAGCAATGTCGGAAGCGATATTGTGGACAATCGCAGTGACCATGGTCTCGATCATATAGCCGGTCTTGGGCGCCCCTGTGGGAACCGGTGTCACCTCGACCGGCGGGATGGCGATACAAACGCCTGCAGAGTAGATGTTTCGATATTTCTTGCTGCGCTGGTTCTCATCGACGAGCACGAAGCCGCGCGGGTTGCACAGCCCCTCAACTGCCGCCACGGCATCGACGCCCTTGAAGGCGGGAAGCATCATCGAGAACTTGAAGGGCAATTCATGCTCCTTCGCAATCTGGCCATTTCGCTCGAGCTCGGTAACGAATATCTTGCCCGGCTCAAGCTTGGTGGTCTTGGCATTTGTGATCCACTTGATGTCGTTGTTGCGAAACTCCGACTCAAGCATGCTCTTGGAGTCGCCGACCCCACCGAGACCGAGATGTCCGATATAGGGCTCGCTGGTCACGAATGTGATGGGCACCTTGTTGCGAATCTTGCGGCGCTTAAGATCCGTGCTGAGAATGAAGGCAAATTCATAGGCGGGCCCGAAGCAGCTCGCCATCGGCATGGCACCGATGACGACCGGTCCCGGGTCCTTGAGGAATTCCTGGTATGCCTCCCAGGTCTTCTCGGCGTGATCCACCGTGCAAATCGAATGCGAGTAGCCGCCTGCGGGACCCGCGCCCGGCACTTCATCGAAGGCGAGCTTCGGCCCGGTTGTGATGATCAAGTAGTCGTAGGGCACGGTGGCGCCATCGGCAAGCGTCAGGCAATTGCCCGTCGCGTCGATCTTGTCGACCCGCTGCGCAATGAAGTCGATGTCGCGCCGCTTCAAGTAGCGGGCCACTGGGAAGGAAATGCCGGCGCGATCCCGCCAACCCACGGCCAGCCACGGATTAGAGGGCACGAACTGGAAGTAATCCACGGCATTGATGACCGTGATTCGATGCTGGGCACCGAGCTTTGCGCGAAGCTCATAAGCGGCCGGCATCCCCCCGACTCCTGCGCCAATAATTACGATGTGTGCCATGTGGTTCCCCGTATATCGTCTGTGCTTGGGTCATTCATTTGGAATCAGTATTTCGGTCGACCAGATGCTGATCGAGTCGCTCAAGATCCGCTTCCGAGAGCGCACCGGCGACGGCCTGAAGCTGCAGATCCGCGAGCAGCCACTGCGCCTGCGCCTTCTGGAAATCAGTGCCCGAACGCAGGAAGTCCGCCTCTGCGTTGAGCAATTCGAGTGCGGTGCGATCGCCGATCTCGACGCCCAGACGCGTCGCTCCCAGCCGATCCTGTGTCGAACCATGCAGGCGCTGCAGCGCTCGCACCCGAGCGGCCGCGGTGGTCAGGCCCAACCAGGCCGCCCGGGCCTCCTGATGCACCTGCTGATCGGCGGCATCCAGATCCGCACTGGCCTTGTGCTCGAGTGCCTTCGCCTCATGACGTTGGGCGCTGCGCATCCCGCCCGTAAAGAGTGGAATGGACGCTTGCAGGGCGATGCTGGCCGTCCGACCGGTGACGTACGCGGCGCCAAAGTCTCCATCGCCCTGGAGCGATTGGCGACCCAGCTGGGCCACGACGCTGATTTTTGGTGAGACGAGCATTCCGAAACGATCCACCTGCGCTGCGGCGGTCGCCACTGAGAGGCGTTGAAGCGTGAGTTGTGGACTTCCCGCGAGGGCACGCTGCGTCCAGGCCTCCAGCGTATCAGGGACCGGCAACTCGCCAGGCTCGGTCTCGGGCAGATCTCTCAGCGCCACCGGCTCGAGGCCCGTCAGATCCGTGAAAGCTGCCTCACTCAAGGTCAGCGCGGTCTGGGCATCCAGCTCCTCCACGCCGACGGTATCGGCACTCGCTTGTGCCTCACGCATATCCGTGGCGGGAACATCGCCATTCTCATAGCGTCCCTGTGCCGTCGCCCGCGCCTGCTCTGCCGCCGCGTGCAGCCGGCGCAGCGCGACGAGTTGGGCACGTGAATTGAGCACGCTGAAATAGGTTCGCGCCGTCCGCAGCAGTAGATCCTGCTTGGCCAGCTGGAACTGGGCGTCGGCGATTGCGGCGGTATTCTTCTGCGCAGTGAAGTCCGCCATCCGATCTGGGTCGAAAAGCGGCTGTTCGGCAACAAAGGCCCATTGCAGGGACGTGCCGTTGTTGACGCTGGTCTGGAAGTCCACGCCATTCGTGCTGCCGAACCCCGGGGCCGAGAAGGCAGCCCCGGAGGTCTGGGTCTGCTGATCGCCACGGCCAGCGCTGCCCTGCACCGCAAGCGTCGGCATCCACAATGCACGGCCCTGAGCGATGTGAGTTCGGCCGGCTTCCCACTGGGCGCGGGCAGACTCGAACGTCGGGTCGTGCTGCATGGCGGCCCGCCAGGCGTCGGCGACGCCGAGGCCTGCAGCCCCCGCACTGCCGGAAAATAGGAATAACCCCATCAGTGCCGCCCATTTCATGATGCCTGCCTCTTCAGCTGACCGGCCAGAGCCTGGTCGCGAGTTGAGCAATTGCGGGGCTGGAACGGGACTGAAAAGGCGTGCCTCCGCCACCTGCCCACATGGCAAGCGGTTCACCGATAGACGATTGGCACAGACAACTTGCATGAGGATCCTCTCCGGGGCCAATTCAATCCGTGCTGGCCTTGAGGCCGAGGCCGCGCAAGATACGCTCCATCAGACACCAGCGCGTCAGCCCACTCTGCAGCAAGTTGATACCGACGAAAGCGGTGAACCACAGCCAGTAGCTGCTCTGGAAAATCGGGCTACCGGGCACCCCTAAGGCGAGCGACAGCAGAATGAAGGTGCCCGCGACGACACGAGTAAGTTGCCAGGAACGTCATGTTGTTTGCTCCGTTGTGGTGGGGACTTGAATGACCGGTGCGGCATAGGTCTTGCGATAGACCGCGTAGTACAGCAGCGGGATCACCACCAGCGTCAGCACGGTGGAGACCAGAATGCCGAAGATCAGCGAGATCGCGAGTCCATTGAATATGGGGTCATCGAGGATGAAGAAGGCGCCCAGCATCGCGGCGAGGGCCGTGAGGATGATCGGCTGCGCCCGGGTGATCGCCGAGCGAATCACCGCCTCCCGGAATTCGATCCCGGCGGCGACCTGCATGTTGATGAAGTCGACCAGGAGGATGGAGTTGCGGACGATGATGCCGGCGAGCGCAATCATGCCGATCATAGAGGTGGCTGTGAACTGCGAATGCAACAGGGCATGGCCCGGCATTACGCCGATAATGGTGAGCGGGATGGGCGCCATAATGATGAGCGGCGTAAGGTAGGAACCGAACTGCATCACCACCAGCAGATATATCAGCACCAGACCCACCGCGTAGGCAGCGCCCATGTCACGGAAGGTCTCGTAAGTGATCTGCCACTCTCCGTCCCATTTGAGCGAGTAGCCGCGGTAGGGATCGCTGGGCTGGTGGATGAAGTATTCCGTGATGCGGCCGCCATCGGGGGCCACGATTCGAGCGATGGCACCGCGCAGACCAAACATGCCATAGAGGGGGCTGTCCACGCGCCCGGACTCATCGCCCGTGACGTAGACCACGGGTAGCAGGTCCTTGTGATAGCGCGGCTGTTCGACGGTGGTGGTACGCACATCGACCAACGACCCCAAGGGAACGATGGCGCCGCTGCTGGCGCGCACACCCAGATCCAGTGCCGTATCGAGGCTTCCGCGCGTACTGTCCGATAGTTGCAGGTGCAGCGGCGCCGGGTACTTGGTCTCATCCTGGAGGTACGTCGGATCCTGCCCCGCGATGCCGGCCCGCAGGGTCGAGACAACCTCCGCGTAATCCACGCCGAGCAGCGCGGCTTTCTGGCGGTCAACGGCCACTACCTGCCTGGGTGCAGCGCTGATGTAGGAGGCATCGACATCGACAAGCCCCGGCGCACGAAGCAAGGTCGCACGGACGGCTTCAGCCACCTTGAGACGACCCGCATCATCCGGACCGTAGATTTCCGCGACGATGGGTGCGAGCACCGGCGGACCGGGTGGCACTTCCACCACCTTCACCACCGCACCACTGCGGGCGGCGATCGCCGCGAGCTGGGGGCGCAGCCGCGCCGCGATGGCGTGACTCTGATCGCTGCGCTCGTGCTTGCCCACGAGGTTCACCTGGATATCGCCCAGCTCGGCTCCGGAACGCAGGTAGTACTGACGGACCAGGCCGTTAAAATTGATCGGCGCGGCGAGCCCCGCATAGACCTGGTAGTTGCTGACTTCAGGTACCGTTGCGAGATACCGGCTTAGGTCCGCGAGCGTGGCAGCAGTGCGCTCGAGCGGCGTGCCTGCCGGCATGTCCAGAACGACCTGGAACTCCGACTTATTGTCGAAGGGCAACATCTTCAGGACGACCCATTGCACGGCCGGCAAAGCGACCGATAGGAGGATCAATCCACCCACACCCGCCCACAGCCAGCGCCGGTTGCTCTGACCGCGCGCCAGATCGAGGAACGGTCGAAACATGCGGCGTACCTGTGGCTCGATGAGCCCCGCAATACCCCCATGCTTGCCGGGTGACGCCGGGCGCAGCCACAGGCGCGCCAACCAGGGAGTCAGCACGAAGGCAATGGCCAGGGAGATCAGCATGCCCATGGACGCATTGATCGGAATCGGGGCCATGTAGGGGCCCATCAGCCCGCCGACGAATGCCATGGGCAGCAGGGCCGCTATTACTGTCAGGGTGGCCAGGATGGTAGGCCCCCCAACCTCATCGACAGCGGTCGGAATGAGTTCATCAAGCGGACGTTCCGGCGTCAGATGCAGGTGGCGGTGAATGTTTTCCACGACCACGATGGCATCGTCCACCAGGATGCCGATGGAAAAGATCAACGCAAACAAACTGACGCGGTTGAGCGTGAAACCCCAGGCCCAGGAGGCGAACAGTGTCGCTGTGAGTGTTAAGGCGACCGCGATGCCGACAATCGCCGCCTCGCGCCTGCCCATGGCGAAGAACACCAATGCGACGACGGATGCGGTCGCAAAAATCAGCTTCTCAATGAGCTTCAGCGCCTTGTCGTTGGCGGTCGACCCATAATCACGCGTGATCTCCACGCCCACGCCCTCGGGAATCAGCGTGTTCTGCAGTTCGACAATGCGCGCCCGCAGCCGCGAGGTGACATCGACCGCATTCTCGCCCGGTTTCTTTGTGATGCTGATGGTGACGGCCGGATACTCGGCAGCGTTCTTGCCCGAGGTACCGAACCAGACATAGCGCTCAGGCGCCGTCGCTGCATCGGTGACGGAAGCGATGTTGCGAAGAAATACCGGTCGCCCTGCGTGCACACCAACGACAAGATCGGAAACCTCGTCGGCCCCCGAGAGCATGGTTCCACCGTCGATCACCACGGATTCGCCGCCGCTGACGAGATTGCCCGCGGCAAGACCGGTATTGGCCGACCGTAGTGCCCGCGACAGGTCCGCCACCGTGAGTCCGACGGCCCGCAGCGCCTGCGGGTGCAGCACAATGGTGATGGCGCGGTTAGGTCCGCCCACGGTGACCACCTCGCGTGTTCCAGGAACGCGCTTGAGTTGCGCCTCCAAGGCATGCGCAATCCGCTCAAGTTCCAGTGCACCACTGCCAGTCCGCCGGTCATACAGAGTCGCCGTGAGGATCGGCACATCGTCAATGCCCTTGGGCTTCACGAGCGGCTCACCCACTCCGAGTCCGGCGGGCAGCCAGTCACGATTGGAATGCAGCGTGTCGTAGAGCCGGACCAGGGCTTCGGTGCGCGGCACTCCGACCTTGAACTGAACCGTAATCACCGCCAGTCCAGGGCGGGACACGGACATTACGTGGTCGAGGCCCGCCATCTGCCCCAATACCTGCTCGGCAGGGCCGGCGACCGACTGCTCCACCTGGCGCGCCGAAGCACCAGGGAAGGGAATCAGCACATTCGCCATGGTCACATTGATCTGCGGTTCTTCCTCCCGCGGTGTGACCAGGGCGGCGAAGAGACCCAGGAGCAGCGCCACCAGCGCCAGCAGCGGCGTGATGCGCGCCGTGAGGAAGTGCCTGGCGATACGACCGGCGATGCCCATGGCGAAACTCAGTTCCTGCCGGCCGCGACGGGATCAAGCGCGATTTGCTCGCCCTCTTGCAAGCCCGCAAGGACGCCAACTTCGTCGCCCTCGATGGGACCCAGGCGTACCTGACGCAGATGCGAGACTCCATTCGCATCCACGACATAAACCGCGTTGAGCTCACTGCGAGTGAGGACCGCTCGCCGCGGAATACGCATTTGGGCCATACCGCCCTTGAGCGGCAGCAAGAGGCGGGCAAACTGTCCAGGCTGAAGGCGAACCCCGTCGGGCAGCTCCGCGCGCACTTCGACGCTGTGAGTGGCGGGATCCACGGCGTTCACGACAGACCAACTGCTCACTGGTACGGAGGGCTTCCCGGGGTCGGCAACGAGCAATGCAGGCTTCGCGCTCTGCAATTGCCCCGCCAGGGATTCGGGCACCTGCGCGATAACGCGTAAGGAACCTGGTGAATACAACGCGATCAAGGGCCTGCCCGGGGCTGCCAGGTCGCCGGCCGTCACCAGTACATCCGTAACGGATCCCGCATAAGGCGCCGTCACCGTGCGCCAGCCGGCACGGGTCCGTGCGGCACTCGCGACCGCAGCCGTCGCCTGTGCATCGGCCTCAGCCGAGTGCAACGCCGCCTCGCTTCGTTGCAGTGCGGCAACACTAATATAGTCCTGGGCCCGTAGCCGTTGCGCGCGCCCAAAGTCGGCACGTGCGACCGTAAGTCGCGCCGCCGCTCCGCTCGCCGTCGCCGCACCGGCGGCGGCGGCATCCACGGCGTCTTCGGCTTCAATGCGAATCAGGGGCTGCCCGGTTTTGACCTCATCGCCAGTGCGCACCAGAACTTCGAGTACCCGACCTGAGACCTGGGCGCCCAGCGTGCCCTGGCGCACTGCCTCGACTGTTCCAGTCGCCGCGTAGCTGCCGTCCAGCGCACTGGCGCCCACCCGGAAGGTGGCCGGCGCTGCCGCGAAAGCCGGCAAGGCAATCAGCAGGGCGGACAAACCGGTCAGTACGGGACGTTTCATTGCACTGCACTCCTATCAGTGTTTACTGTATCGCTATATGGCGATATATTCAATACCAGGCTTATGGCTATACTGTGATGCAGCAATGCCTTTGGGAGTGCACCTTGATGAAGAGACTGGATGACCGAGGGCTCGTGCATGTGGCCGAGTACTTTCGCGCCCTGTCGGAGCCGCTGCGACTGAAGATCCTCAATATGCTGTTCGACAAGGCCCACAACGTCGGAGAACTCACCGAACTGCTGGAGTGCAGTCAGGCCAATGTCTCGAAACATCTGGCCACCCTGACGCGGTTGGGATTTATTGAAAGGACGGCGCATGGCACGAGCGCCTATTACAAGATTGCCGATCCGCGTGTGCAGCAGCTGTGCGAGTTGGTGTGTGGACAGATGGCGCAGCGCTTCGCCAGCCAAGCGCAACTACTCGGCGCCGCGAGTGACAAGCGTCGACCGCAGCGGGCAACCTAAGGCCCGAGGGGACACAGGCCTCTGAAGCCTGCGGACCACTAGAAATAAGGACTACCAGCGCTTCCGGGCAAGCTCGGAGCATCGCCCTATTCGCGGCATTTGCAGACTCGGGCTTGGGAGGCATGGCATCGTTCCCAACGGGACGTTATTAGGTGACGCACAGGCTATCCGGGAACCCAAATGGGCGAATCCGTGGAAGTACGTAACGATATAGGGAGGAAACTCATGTCCCTTCAGTTTCATGAACCCTCAGCACGGACGCTTTCCCTAGTTGTCCGGTTGCCATCTCGATCTTGAGGGGTTCCTTCGTGGCATCGATTTCAGTCGGCTTCGGTCCGGACAGCGGACCGATCGGCGTCGCGTTCAGGTAGATAGTAGTGGACCGCGCGTGCCAAGAAGCCGGCGATGAGCGCTACCCCAACATCGTCGAGAGCGACGAAACCGAGCATCTTTCAGGTGCGCGCGGCGGATAGGAAGGTCTTGGGCGAAGATATCGGATCTGAGCGCGACTCCTAACGCCCAATTAACTGGACTATATCTAGAAGTATCAACTGGACCGAAAATCGACCCTCAGGTCAGCCGTCCGTTATCTTGCGTGAATACCTGAGCGGCTCTATTGATCGACAGTTGCCGGATCGAATCTCCGACGCCGATAGATCGGGTCGCGGTCGAGGGCATGGGTCATGGGGCGTCTCACAAAAGGCCAGGCTTTCAGATCTGCGCCCTTAATGCACCAGAACCGGTGGGTATGGGGTGTGTGGGAATCGAACCCACGACCAGCGGATTAAAAGTCCGATGCTCTACCGACTGAGCTAACACCCCGGAAATCTGTGTCGACCCGGTGGGGGCGCGCATGATACTACAGGCCGGTGAACGGCCGCTGAGGACCTGAAAACCCCATGAAAGTCTCGGATGCCCTGGATTCGCGCATGAGCTGCCGGGCCTTTTTGCCGGATCCGGTGCCGGAATACGTTCTACGTCAGATCCTGAGCGCAGCCCGTCGGGCGCCCTCGGGCGGCAATCTGCAGCCCTGGTTCGTGGACGTGCTCACGGGCGCGCCGCTGGCAGCCCTGGTGGCCCGCATCCGGGAGCAGGTGCCGGAACATCCCCTGGGACACACCCCCGAGTACCCTGTCTATCCATCACCCCTGGGCGAGCCCTACCGAACCCGGCGCTATCAGAACGGCGAGGATCTGTACGCCACCATCGGCCTGCCACGTGGTGACAGGCCGGCCCGCCTGGCCCAGTACGCGCGCAACTACGAGGGCTTCGGGGCACCGGTGGTGCTGTTCGTCTGCATCGACCGGTACATGGGCGCAGCGCAGTGGGCCGATATGGGCATGTTCATGCAAAGCATCATGCTGCTGGCGCGCGAGCATGGGCTGCACACCTGCCCCCAGGAATCCTGGTCCGGCTGGCATCGCGAGGTGGCCGAAGCCATCGCCCTGCCCGCTCATCGCATGCTCTTTTCAGGCATCGCCATCGGTCATCGCGATGAGACCGCGCCCATCAACCGCCTGCGAAGCGATCGCGCGCCGCTGGAAGAATTCGTGACTATTCGCGGCTTCGCCTGAAGCTTTCAAAGATAGCGCGTGGGGTCCGGGACGCCGGCGGCGCGGAAGCCGTCGCGGCGAATCCGGCAGGAATCGCATTTACCGCAGGCACGCCCCTGCGCATCCGCCTGGTAGCAAGACACCGTGAGGGAGTAATCCACCCCCAGCTGAGTCCCCGCACGGATGATCTGGGCCTTGGTCCAGGCGATCAACGGGGCCTGGATGCTCAAGGGATGTCCCTCAATCCCGGCACGGGTGGCGCGACTCGCGAGGGCCTCAAAGGCGGCAATGAATTCCGGACGGCAGTCCGGGTATCCGGAATAGTCGACCGCATTGACGCCGATGTAGATGCTGCTGGCTTCGAGCACTTCAGCCCAGCCCAGCGCCAGTGCCAGCATCATGGTATTGCGGGCAGGCACGTAAGTAATAGGGATGCCGGTGGTGGGCCTCTCGGGAACGGCAAGGCCGGGATCGGTGAGCGCCGAACCGCCGATGCCGGCCAGGTCCACCTGCATGACGCGATGGTCGCGGACCTTCAGGGCCTTGGCCACGCGCGCCGCGGCGTCCAGCTCCGCGCTGTGCCGCTGGCCGTAGGCCACCGAGAGCGCATAGCACTCATGCCCGCGACGCTGCGCAATCGCCAGCGCCGTGGCGGAATCCAGGCCGCCTGACAGCAGCACCACCGCGGGTTGTTCGCCGGTCGTCACCTCATTTCCCCGCGACATTGCCCCACAGGTACTTGTGCAGCTGGATCTGGAAGCGCACCGGAAGGTGATCTTCCAGCACCCAGTCCGCAAGCCTGCCGGGCGGCAGCTGCTCGTGGCTGGGGGAGAACAGCACGGTGCAGCGGGCGCTAAGCTGCAGCTCCGTCAGCTTGGCACGGCTCCACTCGTAGTCCTCGCGACTGCAGATCACGAACTTCACCAGATCCTGTCCGGCAAGCTGCTGCAGCTGCCCGTACCGGTTGCGCGATTCCTCGCCCGATCCCGGGGTCTTCACATCCACCACCTTCACGACGCGTGCATCGACTTCGGCCAGGGGCATCGCGCCGCTGGTCTCCAGCGATACGCGCAGCCCGGCATCGCACAGCCTCTGCAGCAGTTCCACACAGGCCTTCTGCGCCAGGGGCTCGCCGCCGGTCACGCAGACGTGGCGGGTGTCGAGGTCCCGGACTTTCTGGAGCACCTCATCGAGCGTGGCCCACTCTCCGCCGTGAAACGCATAGGCGGTATCGCAGTACTGGCAGCGCAGCGGGCAGCCGGTCAGGCGGACAAAGACCGTCGGGATGCCGGCGGTGTCCGCCTCCCCCTGCAGCGAGCGGAAGATTTCCGTGATCCGCAGACGTGCCACGTCACTGCGCCGGCAGCTGCAGCAGGCGTGCCGCCGCGAGATTCGCCGCATCCGACCCCGGGAAGCGCGTGGCTACCGAGCTCAGCGTGGTGCGCGCCTGGGCGATGTGCTTCAGTTCCGCCTGGGTGTAGCCCAGCTTCAACAGGGCATCGGGCGCCTTGCGCGAATCCGGCCAGCGATCCAGCACGGCCTGGAAGGCCGCCGCGGCATTCTGGAAATCGCGGGTCACGTAGTAGGACTCGCCCAGCCAGTACTGGCCGTTGTCCGCCAGCGCGCTTTGCGGCCAGCTTTGCAGGAACTGCTGGAATGCCCTGATGGCATCGGCGTACTTGCCGCCCTTGAGGAGCTCGAAAGCCTCGTTGTAGGCCCCCTGGTCCGCCCCCGCCGCAGCGGGCTGTCCGGCTGCGGGGGCCGGCGCCGGGCCGGCGGACAGCGAGCCGAGTCGCTTGTCCAGATCCGCATACAGGTCCCGCTGCTGCTTGCGCAGGGTCTCGTTGGCGTTCTCCAGCACCTCGATGCGGCCACGCAGGACGCTGACCTCGTTCTGCAGCTGGTCGGCCCGTTGCGACAGGGACAGCAGGCTCTGGTTCTGCACTACCCGTTCGATGCTGGTCGTACGGGCATCCAGATCGGTGAGCTTGCCCTGCAGTACCGGATCCTCCTCGGGCGTGGTCGCGCAGGCAGCCAGTCCGAGCGCTGCTGCGAGGGGCAGCAGCCAGCGCGCCGTTGCCGAGACTTTGCGACGCATGTGGCCTCCTGCGCTCATTGGACGTAGTTGATCATGACGCGGCGATTCTTCGACCAGGCCGCCTCATCATGACCCTCGACCGCGGCCCGCTCGGCTCCGTAGCTGACCGTGGCAAGCTGCGCTTCGGCCACGCCCTGCAGCAGCATCGCGCGCCGCACGGCCTGCGCCCGGCGTTCGCCCAGCCCAATGTTGTACTCGCGTGAGCCGCGCTCATCCGTATTGCCTTCCAACCGCACGTGCAGCGTCGAATGCGCGACCAGATAATGTGCGTGAGCCGTGAGCAGCGCCATGCCCTCGGCCGAGATCTCGCTGCTGTCGAACGCGAAATAGATATTGCGCTGGGCCAGGATGCCTTCCTGCGGCCCGGCGACATCCTCCCCAGCGCCGGCGATGGCGCTCGCACCGGCTGCCCCGTTGGCGCCGGCGGATGCGGCGCCGTTGGTCTGCGAGCCGGCTGCCGGCACCTGGCTCGACGCGGCCGGCGCTGTGTCCTTCGGCGGTTTGTGGGCGCAGGCTCCGAGGCTCATCACGGTCACCAGCAACATCAAGCTCAGTATCTTTCGCATCGTGCTCTCCATCCATCCAGCATTAAATCAAGCAACCAGGCAATTTGGGAAAACTTGTACCACATCGGCATCAGGGCCGCGAAAACGGCGCCCAGACCGGTTCGCGCACTTCGGCCGCATCGGCGCGCAGGCGCTGCGAGGTGAGGCCGTCGACCGACACCCGCTGCAGCACGCTGTGACCGCCCTCGATTCCCGAGTAGATGATCATGGCGCCATTGGGTGCGAAGCTCGGGGAGGCGTCCAGCCGTCCATGTGACAGCACCCGCACCACGCCGCTGTTCAGATCCTGCACGGCAATGCGGTAGTTCGGGCCGTCCTGGGTCACCATCACCAGCTGCGTGCCATCGGGCGAGAGTCGCGGCCGCGCATTGTAGGAGCCGCCAAAGGTGATACGCCGGAGTTTGGCTCCAGCCTCGATGCCGATTCGATAGATCTGCGGCCCGCCGGAACGATCGGAGGTGAAATACACCGACTGGCCGTCCGCCGCCCAGGCGCCTTCCGTGTCGATGGCAGGTCCGTCAGTGAGGCGGGTCAGCTGCTGAGTAGCCAGGTCCAGGACGTAGAGGTTGGGCGTGCCCGCGCTGCCGCCCAGCGTCAACAGCAGTTTGTGGCCGTCGGGAGACCAGGCCGGTGCGCCATTGATGCCGACCCGGCTGGACACCATGCTGCGCTGGCCGCTGCTCACCTGCTGCACATAGATGGCTGAATGACGGTTCTCGAAGGACACATAGGCCAGCCACTGCCCATCCGGCGACCACGCCGGCGACATCATCGGCTGCCGCGATTCCAGGATGACGCGCGCGTTGGCGCCGTCCGCATCGGCGACGACCAGCTGGTAGCGCTGGGCCGGCGGCTGGCCATCCACCGAGACGTAGGCGATGCGGGTGGCAAAGGCGCCGCGCACGCCCAGGATCTTTTCGTAGATGACGTCGCTGCAGCGATGGGCCGCATCGCGCAGCGCCGCGGCAGTTCCGGTGAAGCGCGGATTCGCGAGCCGCTGACCGGTCAGGGCGTTGAGCAGTTCGAAATCCACGGCAAGCTGGCCCGCACCCAGGGGCGTCACCCGCCCCACTACCACGTAGTCATTGCCGGCCGCCTTCCAGGAGGCCAGCTGCACATCCTGGCTGCGCGAGGGGGTGGATGGCATGGATGCGCGCGCCATGGCCTTGATCCGCCCGGAGCCCTCCAGATCGTTCTGGATGATCTGCGCGACATCCACGCCGCCGCCGTCACCGGGCGAGCTGGCGAAGGGCACGACGGCCACCGGGATCGGGTCCGTGACACCCGAGGTGATGTCGATCCGCAGCTGCGCCGGGGCCCTGGTGGACAAGGCCGCCAGGCACAGCAGTGCCGCATAGGAAAACGTCCGCAGCTTCGATTCTTTGTTCATTGCTCGCATCAGTCAGTGGGTCGGAAATTCAGTTCGAGGTTGCGCTCGAACAGGCTGGGATCCGCCGGCGCCGGCAGCGGCGAGGCGCGATAGGCGGCATCCAGAATGGACTGCTTGACGGCCTCATCGCCATTGCAGGCCCCGAGCGTCACCTTGGTCACCTCGCCGCCGGGCACCTGGGTCACGTACAGAACGCAGTCGATGCCGGCATGGGCGGACGGAGGCTTGATCCAGGCCCGCTGGATACGCGCCTGGATCTGCTGCGCCCAGGTCGACATGGCACCGCCGGCCCGCGCCGCAGCCAGCCTTTCCTCAGCGGCGATGCTGCGCTGTAGATCCGCCTGGGTTGCCGCAGCCTGCGCCTTGGCTTGGACTTCGACCTGCGCCGCCTTGCGGGCGGCGAGATCCTGGGCCGCCTTGGCTTTTGCCTTGACCTGCGCCAGCGCCTGCGCTTTCGCGGCGCTGGCCTTTTCCTGTTCGGCCTCCCGTTGGGCGAGCGCTGCGGCGTGTTTGCGCGCGGCCAGGTGCTCTGCCGCGCGCTGTGCCGCCGCCTGCTCCTGGGCCGCCTCGGCCTTCGCGGCCTCTGCCTCGTGCTCAGCCTCCGCCTTGGCGGCCACCTGCGCGGCGGCCGGGTCCGGCGGCGGCAGGGCTTGTTCCGCCTCCGCAGGCAGCGCGGGAGCCGGCGCGGGCTGCGCAGGTACGGGGGTGCGCTGAGCCGCATCCAGTGCGGCCTGGGAGACCACCGTGGCATCGATGGCCAGCGCGCTTATCGGCGGCGGCGGCCTGCGGAACTGGAAGTAGCCGTACACCAGCAGCGCCACCAGGGCCGCATGCAGCGCCACGGACCAGCCAATCGAAGCCCAGCGATCGCTGGCCAATTCACCCGAATTGGCGACCGGCGCGGTCAGTTCCGGCCCCTCGTGACAGGGGGCGGATCGCTCACGAATCCGACCTTGCGGGCTCCCGCTCGCTGCAGCATCACCATCGCCGCCATGACCTTCCCATATTCAATACGATAGTCAGCCTTCAGCAGGACGGGCAGATCGGCCTTTTGGTGCAGCGCAGCAGAGGCGCGGGCCTGCGCAGCGGCCTCGTCGATGGGCTGGTGCGGATCACCCCCCATGTTCAGATACAGCAGTCCCTGCCGGTCAATGGACAGCACCAGCGGGTTGTTGTTCCGGAGCAGGTCCGCGGTCAGGGGCTCGGAGTTGGCCTTGGGCAGATCGACCTTCACGCCCTGCATCAGCAGCGGCGCGGTCACCATGAAGATGATGAGCAGGACCAGCATGACGTCGATGTAGGGCACCACGTTGATTTCGCCCATCAGGCGCCGGCCGCGGGACAATTGATGCGCCATGCCCTTCAGCCCTCCGCGGCGTGCTTGCGGGCCGCATGCCGCTGCAGGATGGAGGAGAACTCTTCCGTGAAGGCGTCGTAGCGCACTTCGAGGCGACCGACCTGGTCCGCATAGCGATTGAAGGCGACCACGGCCGGGATGGCCGCGAACAGACCGATGGCCGTGGTGATCAATGCCTCGGAGATGCCCGGGGCCACCATGGCGAGCGTGGCCTGCTGTGCGTTCCCGAGGGAGGAGAAGGCGCTCATGATGCCCCAGACCGTACCGAAGAGGCCCACGTAGGGACTGGTCGAGCCCACCGTGGCCAGCGTCGAGAGACTGTGTTCGAGGCGGTCGATTTCCTTCAGCTGCGCGACCCGCATGGAGCGGCGCGCCCCGTCCAGCAACTGATCCACGGGCACCGCGCCCTGCTGGCGCAGGCGGGCGAACTCCCGGAAACCCAGCTCGAAGATGCTGGCCATTCCGGTGGTGCGACCCTTGGTGGACTCCACCGTCCGGTACAGCTGGGCCAGGTCCCCGCCCGACCAGAAGCTGGTCTCGAACTGATCGGCCTCGCGGCGGGCCCGGCGGATGACGGCGCGCTTGTTGAAGATGATCGCCCACGACATCAACGAGGCGAAGGCCAGAATCGCCAGCACGCCCTGCACCGGAATGCTGGCCTGGAGGACCAGGCGGACAATCGACAGATCTCCGGGCATCCTAAAGCCTCTCCTGCGCCGCGAAGGCGCTCAACAGGAACTCCGGCGTGCGCAGCGGCCGGAAGGAGCGTGCATCCAGACAGGCGATGCGCACCTCCGCCTCGGTCAGCACGCCGGGCGCCGGGTCAAAGGCCCCGGGCGGTTCATGGGGATCCGTGCGGGCGACCGACACCCGCAGGATGTTCTGCGCAAAGACTACTGACGCTGCGCCCACGGCGCGAGGTTCGCAAGTGACAGACAGTTCATCATCCAGCCGCGCCGGCCTACGGTAATCGATGCGCACGCGGGTGACAGCGAACAGCACGCCGTGTTGAGTTGCCAGATCCCGCTGACAGAAGCCCAGGGCGCGCAGCCACTCGGTGCGAGCGCGCTCCATGAACCGCAGGTAGTTGGCGTAATAGACGACCCCGCCGGCGTCGGTGTCCTCCCAGTACACCCGGGTCCGCCAGGCGAACTGCCTCACGGATCCTCCGGCAGCAGCGAGAGCGTGGCGCCGACCTGCGCGGGAACCGGCAACCCAAGGTGCAGATAGGCGGCGCGCGTGGCCACCCGACCACGGGCCGTGCGCATCAGGAATCCCTGCTGGATCAGGAACGGCTCGATGACATCCTCGAGCGTGCCGCGCTCCTCGCCGATGGCGGCCGCGATGCTGTCGATGCCCACCGGTCCACCCTCGAATTTCCCGATGATGGTGGTGAGCACCTTGCGATCCAGGGCATCGAAGCCCTCGGTATCGATATCCAGCATCACCAGGGCGGCGATGGCGATGCGCTCATCGATGCGGCCCTGCTCGCGCACCTGCGCGAAATCGCGCACCCGGCGCAGCAGCCGGTTGGCGATTCGCGGCGTGCCGCGCGAGCGTGCCGCGATGGCAGCCGCGCCGGCGGGCACGATCGGCACCTCGAGGATGCCGGCGGAGCGCGTCACGATGTGCTGCAGGTCCTCGACGCTGTAGAACTCCAGTCGCTGCACGATGCCGAAGCGGTCGCGCAGCGGGGATGTCAGCAGGCCGGCGCGGGTCGTGGCGCCCACCAGCGTGAAGGGCGCCAGTTTCAGCTTGATGGAGCGCGCGGCCGGGCCCTCCCCGATCATGATGTCGAGCTGGCAGTCCTCCAGGGCCGGATACAGTACCTCCTCGACGATGGGGCTCAGTCGATGGATCTCGTCGATGAACAGCACATCGCGCGGCTGCAGATTGGTCAGCTGCGCGGCCAGATCCGCGGGTCGCTCCAGTACCGGACCTGAGGTCTGCCGCAGATTCACGCCCAGTTCCACCGCGATGATGTTGGCCAGGGTGGTCTTGCCCAGGCCCGGAGGGCCGAATATCAGCACGTGATCCATGGCCTCCGCGCGCTGGCGCGCAGCGGTGATGAAGATCTCCATCTGGCGCTTCACGTGGGCCTGCCCCACGTAGTCGGCCAGCCGCTGCGGACGGATGGCGCGGTCCTGCTGGTCCTCGCCGGGCTGGGCCGCCGTGGTCGTCATGCGGGATGGTTCCAAGTCGCCTCCCTCACTCACGGATGGCGCCCTGCAGGGCCAGCCGGATGAGTTCCTCGGTGGTGCGGGTGCCGGGGCCGATGCCCTTGAGCAGACGCGTCGCTTCGGCCGGCTTGTACTGCAGGGCCACCAGCGCATCGAAGGCTTCGCTCTGCGGGTCACTGGCCGCCGGCCTGCCGGGCAGGCCGGCACCGGCCGGCTGGCTCTTGACCCGGTCGCGCATCTCGATGATGAGCCGCTCGGCGGTCTTGCGCCCCACGCCCGGAATGCGCGTCAGCGTCGCCACATCCTCGCCCAGCACGCAGCGGGCGAAGCCCTCCGCGCTCATGCCTGAGAGCACCCCGAGGGCGATCTTCGGTCCCACGCCGGAGACTTTCAGCAGATTGCGAAACAGGCGCCGCTCCTCTTCGGTGGCAAAGCCGTAGAGGATGTGCGCGTCCTCCCGCACCACCAGGTGCGTGATCAGATGGACGCTCTCACCGATTGCGGGCAGGTTCAGGAACGTGGACATGGGCGCCTCCAGTTCATAGCCCACGCCGCCCACGTCCAGGGTTACCACCGGCGCCGTCTTGGCGGCAATGCGTCCGTGCAGGAAACCGATCATCCGCTCACCAGCAGCGCCAGACGGCGCGAGTGCGCATGACACAACGCCACCGCCAGCGCATCGCCCGCATCGGGCCCCGGCACGGCGCTGAGCTGCAGCAGCACTTTCATCATATGCGCCACCTGGTCCTTCTCGGCGGCTCCGGAACCGACGACCGCAAGCTTGATGGCCCGTGGGGCGTATTCGAACACCGCGGTACCCGCGGGCACGGCGCACAGCGCCGCCCCGCGCGCCTGACCCAGCTTCATGGCACTGTCCACATTGCGATTGACGAACACCCGTTCGATGGCGACCTCATCCGGCTGGTAGTCCAGGATCAGGCGCTGGATACCCTCGAAAATCGCCCGCAGCCGCGGCGCCATGGCATCCCCCGCCGCGGCGATGCAGCCGTGCGCGATATGGGTCGGCTCGGGGCCATGGCAATCGACGACGCCGTAGCCGGTGCGGCGCGATCCGGGGTCGATGCCCAGTACCCGCACGCGTGCAGCGGTACTGGGCCGCACCTGGATCGAAACGGCCGTCGGATCGAATTGCCGCCAGGAACTCATCTAGGCAAACCGCGCGTTGGTATAGACGCCCTGCACCGAATCCACGCTGGCCAGTCCCGCCACGAAGGTACGCATGGCCTGCGCGTCGGCGCCGGTGAGCGCCACCGTGGTGGCCGCGCGCTGGGTGATTTCACCCGTCAGGGCCACAAAACCGGCGGCGCCCAGCGCCGCCCGAATGCTCTGAAAATCGTCCGGATCGGTGAGAATCTCAATGCCTCCGTTGCTCGCCTGCACGTCCTCGGCCCCCGCCGCCAGTGCCAGCTCCGCCAGGATCGGCCCATCGGCATAGGTCAGTACGCCGGTCCGGGTGAAAAGATACGACACCGAACCGTGTGCCCCCAGATGGCCGCCGTGCGCGGCGAACAGCCGACGCAATTGCGCAGCGAGGTCAAGGCGCTCCGACGCGGAGCACTCTACTAAAACGGCAGTGCCGCCCGGTCCATAGCCTTCGTATTGCACGGTGATGAATGCTACAGGCACAGCCCGCGACTTAAGGCAGGTATGATAGCTGCATTCTGCGCGCAGCGACACGCTGCGCGCCCCCTTGAAGGTCGCGAGGAGACCGGGCCGTGGAAGCCGCCCAACTTTGCCCGCCGGAGCTGCGCAACGCCATTGCCGATATGCGCGCGGCCGTCACGCCCGCGAGCGATGCGCCCGAGGCAGCCATCGCGCTGGCCACCGAGGCGGCGGAAGTCATAGGCGCCCTGACGGGAGATTCGCAGCTGGCGGCCGCCGTGCTGGCGCAGCCGATGCTGGGTCGCGCGGGCGTAACGCCGGAGAGCCTGGAGCGGCTGCTGGGGGCGGGCGCGGCGCGCGTGGCCATCGATCTGCAACGCCTGGGTGAAATCGGCCTGGCACGGGACTGGGCGCCGGAGCGCGGACTTGATGCCCAGCAGGCCGAAACGGTCCGCAAGATGCTGCTGGCGGTCGTCGGCGATCAGCGACTGGTGCTGGCCCGCCTGGCCGAGGCGCTGGTTCGCCTGCGGCACGCCCGGGAGCTGGAGATTCCCGAGCGCAAGCGACTGGCCACCGAAGTGCGGGCGATTTTCGCGCCGCTCGCAAACCGCTTAGGCATCTGGCAGCTCAAGTGGGAGCTGGAGGACCTGGCGTTCCGGTATCTGGAGCCGGAGGACTACAAGCGCCTGGCGGCGGCGCTCAATGAGAAGCGCGCCGATCGGGAGCGATACATCGAGGACTTCTGCGCGCGCCTGCGCCGCAACCTCGCCGCCACCGGTGTCACCGCCGAGGTGCATGGCCGGCCCAAACATATCTTCAGCATCTACCGCAAGATGCTGCGCAAGCACCTGCCTTTTGAACAGATTTTCGACGTCCGTGCCGTGCGCATCGTGGTGGACACCGTGGCCGACTGCTACGCAGCCCTGAGCGTCGTACATGGGGACTGGCAGTACATTCCTGCGGAATTCGACGACTACATCGCGACCCCGAAGGACAATCACTATCGGTCCATCCACACGGCAGTGGTGGGACCCGAGGGGCGCAGCGTGGAGATCCAGATCCGCACGCGTGAAATGCATGAGCACGCGGAACTCGGCATTGCCGCGCACTGGCAGTACAAGGAAGGCGGCGCGCACGATATCGAATACCAGCGCAAGATCGAAGCGGTGCGACGGCTGCTGCACCCGGGCGAACAGGCCGGGGATGAACCAGACCTGCTGGAAAGTCTGCGTGGGCAGATCTTCGCCGATCACATCTACGCCCTGACCCCCAAGGGCGAGGTCGTCGAACTGCCGCGCGGGGGCACCCCGCTTGATTTCGCCTACCAGATTCACAGCAACCTGGGGCATCGCTGCCGCGGCGCCAAGGTCAATGGGCGGATCGTGCCGCTCACCTATCATCTGGGCAACGGCGAGGTGGTGGACATCATCGCCGGCAAGCATCCCGCGCCGAGCCGCGACTGGCTGGCTCCCGAACTGGGGTATCTCGCCTCCTCCCGCAGCCGCACCAAGGTGCGTGCCTGGTTTCGCCGCCAAGACGCGGGCGACAACCGCAACGCAGGCAAATCCATTGCCGAGCGCGAGATGGTCCGAGCAGGAGCCGATGATTCGCTGCTGCCCGACCTGCTCACCCAGCTTCGCGCTCACGACGAGGACGAGTTCTACCAGTTGCTCGGCGAAGGGGAGATCACGGCCACGCAACTGGCGCAGGCGCTGATCCGGCTGGTACGACCCGCGACCCCCGAGCTGCCGGCGCGCCGGGTGCGCCCCGCGACGGTCGCCCGGCGCACACCCATCGACATCGAAGGCGTCGGTGACCTGCCGATCACCCTGGCCAGTTGCTGCGCGCCGCTGCGCCCGCAACCCATCGTCGGATACATCACCGTCGGGCGCGGCGTGACCATCCACCGCGCCGAGTGCCGCAATTTCGCGCGCATGCGCGCCGAAAAGCCCGAGCGCATGCTGCAGGTGGAATGGGCCAGCGGCGAGCAGGCCGCGATCGAAGTGGAACTGGTGGTCTTTGCCTACGACCGGCGCGGGCTGGTGCGCGACATCACCGACGTGGTTGCCCAGGAACACCTGAGCATCGAGGGCATGAATACCCTCACCGACGAGGACCGGATTGCGCGAGTGGCGTTCCGGATGGGCGTCGGCAATCTCGAGCAGCTCGGGAATCTGATCCGGCGCCTGCAGGCCGTGCCCAATGTGTCCGAGGTCCGGCGAACACGCTGATGGTGCGCTGCGGTATCATGCTGTCTTGAAGACTCTCCTGGTGGATATCGACCGGGCGATGCTGCAACACTGCCTCGCCCGGGTCGGCGGACGGCAATCGCTCAGCGTCGCAAGCAGCAAGGCGCAGGTACTGCACCTGCTGCGTCACGGTCCGTCCTTTGACGTCATCGTCGCCTGCGAAAGGCTGGAGGATGGATCGGGCCTGGCGCTGTTGAGTGAGATTCACGGCAAGTGGCCGCATCTGATACGGGTGTTCTGCAGCGATCGGCACCGGCTGTCCCTGGTGAGCAGCCGGCTGAGTGCCTTTCGACTGCGCCATACTCTCAATTATCCCATCCGACCCGCCGAGCTGGAACTGCTGCTGGTGCATCTGGTCCAGGGAAAATCGAAATCCACGGGCCGCTTTCGCCGTCCCACAGGTCCCGGGGCCTGAACTGCCCTAGTCCATCATCCAGGGCAGCTTCTGCAGATCGACATTGCCGCCGGTCAGCACGATGCCGACCCGGCTTCCCGCGACCTGCAGCGACCCGTTGAGGAGCGCTGCCACCGGCACGGCCGAGGAAGCCTCGATGGTGATTTTCAGCTCCTCCCAGATCCGCCGCATCGCCGCCACGATGTCCTCCTCGCTCACCGTACCCACCGCCTGCACCTGAGTGCGGATGACCTCAAAGGTGCTGGGCGCAATGGTGCCCAGCAGGCCGTCGGCCAGGGAATGCGGCTGCATCACCGGCGTGATGACGCCGGCATTGCGCGAGCGCCAGGCGTCGTCCGCGCCGATCGGCTCGGCGCCCAGGACCCGGATGCGCGGATTGATGCCGTGCGCGGCCACGGCCGAGCCGCTGATCAGGCCACCCCCGCCGATGGGACAGACCAGCGCCTGCAAATCCGGCACCTGCTCGAGCAGCTCCAGCGCCACCGTGCCCTGGCCCGCCATGACGTCGGTGTTGTCGAAGGGATGAACCAGGGTCGCGCCGGTGTCGGCGATGATTTGGGCGGCGGCCGCCTCACGCGCCGCCAGCGTCGGCTCGCACAGCGTCAGCTTCGCGCCGTACCGGAGCATGTTCTGCTGCTTGCTGGCCGGCGTCGTGCGCGGCGCGACCACGTAGGCGGCGATGCCGCGGCTGCGCGCCGCCAGCGCCAGCGCGGCACCGTGATTTCCCGACGAATGGGTCACCACACCCCGGGCGGCCGAGGCCGCAGGCAGGTTCAGCACGGCGTTGAATGCGCCGCGGGCCTTGAATGCCCCGGTGACCTGCAGGTTCTCGCACTTGAAGAACAGCTGCGCCCCGAGCTCCTCATCCAGGAAGTCGCTGCACAGCACCGGCGTGCGGCGGATGCTGCCGGCGATCCGCGCCTGGGCGGCCTTGATGGCATCATACCCAGGCGCTGTCGTCATCGGTGCGCCCTAGCGGTTGAGGTTGTCGATGGCCCGCTTGTCGGCGGCGAGGGCGGCCTCGTGCACGGCTTCGGACAGCGTCGGATGCGCGTGGATGGTCCGCTGCAGATCCTCGGTACTCGCCCGATATTCCATGCCCAGCACGGCCTCGGCGATCAGTTCACCGGCCAGCGGGCCGATGATGTGCACGCCCAGGATCTCATCGCTCGCCTTGTCGGCGATGAGCTTGGCAAAGCCCGCAGTGCCTTCCATGGCACGCGCCCGGCCGCTGGCCATGAAGGGGAATACCCCCACCTTGTAGGGCTTGCCGCCGGCCTTGACCTGCTCCTCGGTCTCGCCGACCCAGGCGATTTCAGGGGCCGTGTAGATCACCGAGGGGATGATGCGGTAGTTGACCTCACCATAGTGACCCGCGATCAGGTCGGCGACCATGACGCCCTCTTCCTTGCCCTTGTGCGCCAGCATGGGGCCGCGCACGCAGTCGCCGATGGCCCAGACTCCTTCAACACCGGTGCGACATTGATCGTCCACGCTGATGAAGCCGCGGGCATCCAGCTGTACGCCGGTGGCTTCCGCCAGCAGTCCCGCGGTGAAGGGACGACGTCCCACGGCGACTATGAGCGTATCGACATCCAGCGACTGCTCGCCCTTGGCATCCGTGTAGCTGACCTTCACAGCCTCGCCCTGCACCACGGCACCGGTCACCTTGGCGCCGGTGCGGATATCCATGCCCAGTCGCTTGAACTGCCTGGCGGCCTCCTTGGCCAGCTGCTGATCGGCGATCGCCAGGAAGCTGTCCAGCGCTTCCAGCACCACCACTTCGGCGCCGAGCCGCCGCCAGACGCTGCCGAGTTCCAGGCCGATCACGCCGGCTCCGATGACCCCCAATCGCTTAGGCACCGCGGAAAGTTCCAGCGCGCCCCAGGAATCGATAATCCGCCGGCCGTCAAAGGGCGCGGACTTGAGTTCAACGGGCGTAGAGCCCGAGGCAAGCACCACATGCCTGGCGGTCAAGGTACGCACTTCGCCCTGATGCGACCTGAATTCGACCTGTTTGCCGGGCAGCAGGCGCCCATGGCCCTGCAGCGGCGTCACCCCGGCGCCCTTGAGCAGCGCCATGATGCCGTCGGTCATCTTCCTGACGATGCCGGACTTGCGCTTCTGCATGGTGGCCACATCCATGCTGACCCCGGGCACCTGGATGCCATGCAGCGCGAACTCCTCGCGGGCGCGGTGATACAGCTCGGTGGATTCCAGCAGGGCCTTGGAGGGGATGCAGCCCGCGTTCAGGCAGGTGCCGCCGAAGGCGAAGCTACCATCGTGATTCTTCCATTCATCGATGCAGGCGACGGACAAGCCGTTCTGCCCGGCGCGGATGGCCGCCGGATAGCCGGCCGGGCCGCCGCCGATCACGATGACGTCAAACGAGTCAGCCATGGGATCTCCCGCTCAAACGCCGAGCAGCATGCGCCCCGGATCCTCAAGGCTGTCCTTGATGGCGACCAGGAACTGCACGGCATCCCGACCGTCGATGATGCGGTGATCGTAGGTGACGGCCAGATACATCATGGGCCGGATCTCGAGCTTGCCATTCACCGCCATCGGGCGATCCTGGATCTTGTGCATACCCAAGATGGCGCTCTGCGGGGCATTGACAATGGGGGTCGATAGCAGCGATCCGAATACCCCGCCGTTGGTGATCGTGAAGGTTCCCCCGGTGATATCCTCGATGGCGATCTGCCCGGCGCGCGCGCGCGTGGCGTAGGCGGTGATCTCCTTCTCGATGTCGGCGAAGCTCTTCTGATCGGCATCGCGCACGATCGGCACCATCAGGCCCCGATCGGTCGATACGGCGACGCCGATGTCGTAAAACTCGTGATAGATGATGTCGCCGCCGTCCACCGAGGCATTGAGCACCGGGAAGCGTTTCAGCGCCTCGACCGTCGCCTTGACGAAGAAGGACATGAAACCCAGCTTCACGCCTTGGGCTTTCTCGAACTTGTCCTTGTAGCGGGCGCGCAGTTCCTGAACTGCGCCCAGATCGACCTCGTTGAAGGAGGTCAGCAGGGCCTGGGTGGATTGCGCCTCCACCAGTCGCTGCGCCACGCGCTGGCGCAGGCGGCTCATGGCGACCCGCTGTTCGACGCGCCCGACGCGCGGTCCGGCCGGCGGCGGCGCCGGCTTGGCGGCGGGCGCGGCCGGCGCAGGCGGCTTCTTTTCCAGAAAACCGGTGACATCGGACTTGGTAAGGCGCCCGTCGCGCCCCGTCGCCGGCACGGCGGCCGGATCGATCTGGTTCTCCTCAACCAGTCGGCGGACGCTGGGACTGAGCTTCGCGGCGTCGGCGGGCGCGGCAGCCTTGGCCACCGCCGGTGTGGCGGCCGGCGGCACCGCTGCTGCGGCTTTGGGCTGCGCAGCCGCAGCGGGCGCAGCTCCGGCCGTGATGAGGGCCAGCACCTGGCCCTCGGTGACAGTGGCGCCAACGGCAAAATTCTGGGCGCCCATCACGCCATCGGCCGGCGCCGGTACTTCCAGCACCACCTTGTCGGTTTCCAGGTCGGCGAGGTTCTCGTCCCGCTTGAACGCCTCACCGGGCTGCTTATGCCAGGCCACCAGGGTCGCATCGGCGATGGACTCCGGCAACGCAGGCACTCGAATCTCAATGCTCATCAAATTCTCCACAGCGCTCACTTACGCTCGTTGGAACTCTTGCGGGTGCCGCTCAAGGCGGCAAGGCGCTGGGTCTCGCGACTGGAATCCTCCTGCGCCGTAGCACGCAACGCAGCCTCGATCAGCCGCTTCTGCTCGGTCTCATGGATCTTCGCAAGCCCCGTGGCCGGCGCTGCAGCCGGGGCGCGGCCTGCGTACAGCACCGAGGTATGGCTCAAGGCATCAAGGCGATGACGGATCTGGTGCCAGGCGCCCTGGTTCTGCGGCTCCTCCTGGCACCACACGACATCGCGCACGTTCGGATAGCGCTTGATGAGCGCTTCGTACCGCTCGCTCGGGAAGGGATACAGCTGTTCGATGCGCAGCAGCGCCACATCATGGATATTCTCGGCGCGGCGCGCCTTCAGCAGATCCCAGTACACCTTGCCGCTGCAGAACACCAGCCGCCGCACCTGCGCCGGGGCCAGATCATCAATCTCGTCGATCACGGTGGCAAAACCGCCCTCGGTCAGATCGGTGAGCGCGGACACTGACAGTTCGTTACGCAGCATGCTCTTCGGGGTCATCACGATGAGCGGCTTGCGGAATGCGCGCAGCATCTGCCGCCGCAGCATGTGGAACATCTGCGCCGGGGTGGAGGGCACGCACACCTGCATGTTGTTCTCGGCGCACAGCTGCAGGAAGCGCTCCAGGCGTGCCGAGGAATGCTCGGGGCCGGCGCCCTCATAGCCATGCGGGAGGAACAGCACCAGTCCGCACAGCCGCCCCCACTTGGACTCGCCGGAGCTGATGAACTGGTCGATGATGATCTGCGCCCCGTTGGCGAAGTCGCCGTACTGGGCCTCCCAGATGTCCAGGGCATTCGGTTCGGTGGTCGAGTAGCCGTATTCGAATCCCAGCACGGCCTCTTCGGACAGCACCGAGTCGTAAACGTCGAAGCGCGGCTGATGCGGTGTCACATGCTGCAGCGGGATATAGCAGGCGTCCGTGTTCTGCTCATGCAGCACTGCGTGCCGATGGAAGAAGGTACCCCGGCCCACGTCCTGGCCGACCAGTCGTACGCTGAATCCATCCTCCAGCAGCGCGGCATAGGCCAGGTTCTCGGCGCAGCCCCAGTCCAGCGGCATCTCTGCGGCCAGCATCTTCTGCCGGTTGGTCAGCACCTGAGCCACACGAGGATGCAGCGCGAAGCCCGCCGGCCGCTCGATGATGCGCGCGCCGAGGTTGGCGAGCCGCTCGGGGGTGACGCTGGTCTGCACGCGCTCCTTCATGTCCACGTGCGCGTACTTGGTCCAGTCCACGGTGAACTTGTTGCCGATCAGCCCCAGTGATGCCCGGGCCTGCGGCCGGCCCTGGTCCAGTCCACTGCGGAACTGCTCCACCATTTGCGCGGCATCGGCCGCCGTCACCACGCCCGCCGCCGCCAGCTGGTCCGCATAGATCTGACGCGTGGTGGGATGCTGGCGAATTACCTTGTACATGCCCGGCTGGGTCGCGGCCGGCTCATCGGCCTCGTTATGGCCGAGCCGCCGATAGCACACCAGATCGATAACCACGTCCTTGCGGAACTTCATCCGATACTGCAGCGCCAGACGCCCGACGAACAGCACGGCCTCCGGGTCGTCCCCGTTGACGTGGAAAATCGGCGCCTCGAGCAGCTTCGCCACATCGGAGCAGTACATGGTTGAGCGCGCATCGCGCGGATCGGAAATCGTGAAGCCGACCTGGTTGTTGATGATGATGTGCAGCGTGCCGCCGGTGTAGAAGGCCCGGGTCTGCGACAGTTGCAAAGTCTCGGTGACCACGCCCTGGCCCGCGAAGGCGGCATCGCCATGAATCTGGATCGGCAGGACCTTGGCGCCGGTGCTGTCGCCACGCCGTTCCTGGCGGGCCCGCACCGAGCCCTCGACCACCGGATTGACGACCTCCAGGTGCGAGGGATTGAAGGCCAGCGCCACGTGCACGTTGCCGGCCGGGGTCTTCAGGTCCGAGGAGAAGCCCTTGTGATACTTCACGTCGCCCGAGCCCTGCAGACGCGCCACGTCGTACTTGCCTTCGAACTCGGAGAAGATGTCCGCGGGCGACTTGCCCAGCAGATTTACCAGCACATTCAGCCGGCCGCGATGGGCCATGCCGATGACCGTTTCTTCGGTACCGGCGGCGCCGGCCTGCTGGATGACATCGTCGAGCAGCGGGATCAGTGATTCGCCCCCCTCCAGGGAGAAGCGTCGCTGGCCCACGTACTTGGTGTGCAGGTAGCGCTCCAGGCCCTCCGCGCTGGTGAGCTGCCAGAGCACGTTGCGACGCTCATCGGCGCTATAGGCGCGGCTCATCTGGCCGGCCTGGAACTGGTCCTGCAGCCACAGGCGCTCGTCGGTCTGGGAGACATGCGCGAACTCCGCGCCGATGGTGCCGCCGTAGATGGCCTCAAGCTTGGCCAGAATCGCCCGCAGCTTCATGCGCTTGGGCAGGGCGGCATTGCGGGTCGCGGTGAAGAACTCGGTATCCAGGTCCGCGTCGCTCAACCCGAAGTAGGCCAGCTCCAGCACACTGGGACGCTCCCGCTTCATCAATCCCAGCGGATCAAGCTTGGCGATCAGGTGACCGCGATTGGACCAGATCTGGATCAGGCGCGAGACGGCCGCCTGCTTGGCGCCGCCGGAGGCATCGCCCGATGCGCCGCCGACGGCAGCCACCACCGGCTGCGCGGCGCGGGCCGCGATGCCCGCGATGACCGGTCCATGGGCGCGCTCGGCCGCCGGACGCGTCCCCAGGCCGTCAAAGTAGGTCCGCCACTGCGGCGGCACGGCGCCCGCATCGGCCAGGTACTGCTCGTACAGATTCTCGAGGTAATCGGCGTTGCCGCCGTACAGAGGTGTGGATTCAAGCATTCGGGTGGGTGCTCAATGGGGCTGGCGCATGGGGTGCATGCCCGGCTGGGCGGTCCCGCGACGAGGCAGGCTGCTGTTCACTCCAGACCCTGGTTGGAAAGGCAATCGGGAAAGGATAAGTTTAACGTAACCCGGCGTGCTATGAAATGCGTCACGACCGGACGCCCTCTGCCGCCCACCCTCCGACTGGGCGTTTTTCCTCTCCCAATCAGGCACTTCGCCGCAGGGTGGCCGGCACGATGAGCGCCGGCGCGCCGTCCTAGTGCAACGGCACGCGGTAGATGTTCTGGCGGCGTTCGGTTTTCAGGTGCACGTCCACGGCCGGATCCGTGGCCACCCAAAGCCCATCGCCCTGACGAGGGATCAGGGTGCCTGGGGGCTAGAAATACTCGGGCACGTACTCACGCAGCAGCGCGAACTCGTACGCCACCAGGCACAGGTAGGCCACGAGGACGCCGTACAGCAGCATGCTCACGGGCAGCCGGCCGAACGCCCGCACCCGCGCCAGCAGAATCAGCAGCACCACGCCGCTGGCGGTCAGGCCGAACTTGAACGCCAGGAAGCGCCGGCCATCGCCCTGGATGATGGTTTCCATCAGCGGATTGGCCTCACGCGCGCCATGGCCCAGCAGCATCAAAGTGATCAGTGCGTCCGAGACGCACAGGATCAGGATGAGCAGCGCCGCTGCCAGCCACTGCGGGGCAAACCAGTCGGTAATGGCGATGCTGGCGTCCGACACCCGTCGGGGCCCGTGCCGGCGCCGCTTGAAGCTGCCGCTGGCGAGCGAACGCAACGTTTGCGAACGCCGTTCCTCTCTCAGGCGACGCTCCGGTCCGGAGGCAGGTCGGTTGGCGAAGGCGCGCGCGGTCGTAGGCACTGATGGCTACCTTGGTTCTTGTTATAGATGCCCGAGGATTGTAGGCATGCGCGCGGGCCCTTGGGCCAAACATTCGCGCCTTGAGCGATGAAAATATCTTGATACCGACAACGTGGCCGGCAGGTGAACGAAGCGCCTTGGATTATGTCGGCTTGGAGGTGCGTCAGGCGGCAGCCGTGGACACTTCCCCGGCGGGGGAAGCCGCGGCAGCCGGCGCGTCGGCCTCGGGGCTGGTCGGATCATCCAGGGCCGCATCCCCGGTGGCCGCCACCGGCTCGGTCGCACGCGCGCTCACTTCCACCTGCGAGACCTGGGGCAGTTCGCCGTGCAGGCGCAGGACCTCGGTAGTGGTCTGGATGGTGAGCTGGAATCCTTCCGGCACCACCTCGATGCTCTTGGTGGCCTGGCGCGGCAGCGGAATGCGCGCGCGGAAACAGTAGTGAATGACCGCCGCGGCGACGGCCGGCAGGGTGTAGTGCTTCTGGGTCGCAGCCGCAGAACCCCCAGAACCCTGGATTACGACCAGAGTCAGGCCGGGCTGGGCGCCGG
The DNA here is from genome assembly GCA_963726995.1 of uncultured Pseudomonadota bacterium. Taxonomy (GTDB): domain Bacteria; phylum Pseudomonadota; class Gammaproteobacteria; order Steroidobacterales; family Steroidobacteraceae; genus DAIDKA01. The sequence continues at coordinate 66,475 of CAVSEP010000004.1, read as the reverse complement.
TCTCCACCCGCGCCTCCATCAACTTGCCGATGGCAAGCGTGCCGCCATGGGAGCGATCCAGCTCCAGGACGGCATCGACCACCGTCTCGATCGGCAGCAGCAGCTTGCGCAGTTCCTGTACGCGTACCTTGGCCATGGCTGTGCCGAGAATGCCGCGGTCACTCCCATCCGACCGCGAACCAAGGCTCATTTATGGCAATTTAGTTATTATGTCGCGTCCGGATCTGCAGCTCCATGCGCCGGTAATCGATCACCAGAATGTCCAGCAATCCCAGGGTGTCGATGCCGACCAGCAGCGCCGGGTCACGGGTCAGATGCCAGCGTTCGAAGATCTCCAGATCGCTGACCGTCACATAGCCGGCCTGGATCATCACCGGTCCCGATTGTCACGGGTGGGATGGTGCATGTCCTGGCCCGCCTGCACATCATCGGTGGCGCCGGTGATGGTGCTCGGCTGCAGGTCCTTGCCCCGATGCCGCGCCCGCAGCGCAGCCAGCAGCGCGGGGTTGGCGACCGTCACCTGGCCGCCGGTATCGATGATCGCCTTGACGCGAATGCCGCCCATGTAGGCGGTCGCCATCAGCAGCCCGTTCGGCGTGCGCACCAGCGGTATGATCGTGTAGCCGTCCGGCGCGCGTGCCGAGTGGGAGTGCATGATGGTGATCTTGTCATGCATGAAGTCGATGAAGATGCGCTTGTCCTTCAGGCCCTCCATCCCCAGCACGCCATCGGCGCCGCCGAGCGCGTCCGGCACGATGGGCAGCACCATGTCATGGGCTTCCATGTCGCCGACCACGAAGGTATCCACCGTCACGAAGGGCACGGTGGCCGAGCCGGTCACGCCATGCAGCATCATGGCGCCGGTCGGCGGCAAGTCCAGCGCCGTGGCCACCTTCGCCACCATCGCCGAATGGCTCGCGCCGGTATCCAGCACCAGCCGAAACGGGCCCTTGCCATTGAGATAGACCGGCGCCCAGATGCGACCGAGCCGATCGCGCAGCGTCGGCGCGACGTAACGCGGCTCCGGCGCTGTCACCGCGACTTCCTCGATGTGTTGCTCGGCGAGCGCCGCGGGCGCACTCCCCGGCGATGCTTCTGCCAGCGCGAAGTCCGCTCGCGACGCCGCCAAGGCGCCCAGCGAAGCCAGCGCCACGATTGCCCACCACCCCTCTCGCAACTGGAACTCCTTGAAGCTGAAACGGAACCTCTGCGGGACCGACGGTACGGATCAGCTGACTCGAATATCCACTGATTCCGTCAGCGGATCAAAGACAATTCGCGCCTCGCCCTGCTGCAACTGGCGCAGCACCTGCGCCACCTTGGTGGCCAAGGAGACCTCCTGCGTCCCATAGTCGGTGCCCTCGCGCAGCACGAACGACTCCACCAGCGCCTGCAGGGTACTCGCGGCAAGCTCCGTCATCGGAACCTCGATCAAATGCGCAGCGGACTCATCGACCGGCTGCGTCATGGTCGTGGTACTCGAACCGGCACTGCCGTATGTTCGTCGATCCATCCGGAACGACCCTGCGCGCTGCGCACGAAATCGAAGTGTCCATAGTGGTCCTGCAGCCACACCACTTCGCCTTCGCGCAGGCTGCCGCTGGCGGCGGCGGAGTCTGCGGGTGCCAGGTGCATCGTGGCCGGCAGCTGCACGACGGCACGGTACTGATCCGACCAGCACAGGGCCAACGCATCCGCGCTCAGACACATCGCGACCGCCGCCGCCAGGATCAGCGGCCAGGCGATCCGGCGTGCGCTGCGATTGAGGCTCAACATCACCAGCGACACGCAAAGCACCCACATTGCAGCGAGGCCCGCCCACGCATAGGCATCGAAACTCAAGTAGCGAGCCGCGGCAAGCCACGGGCCCGCGGTTTCGGTCGCAAGCCCAGCGCGCTGCCGGGCAGTCGCCAGGTTGGCGGCGATCGCCGCGCTGTGCGGCGCCAGCGCCCGCGCGCGCTCGTATTCCAGGATGGCGCGCGCGGGCTTGCCCAGCCGCAGCCAGGCATTACCGAGATTGAACAGCACCGGAACCGAGAATCCATCGCGCTGCAGAGCCAGCTGGTAATCGCGCACCGCCAGTTGATAGTCGCCGCGGGCCGCCGCCTGCTGGGCGGCGACGGTCGCGGCCTCTTCAGCGCCCGCGGCGACGCAGGCGGCAAGCAGCAGCAGCGCTACCAGGGCGAGGGTTTTCAAACGTTGCGCTCCAGGCGATCCATCTGCTCCAGCACCCGGCGCTGCCAGTCCTGCAGCGCCGGCGCTCCCGGACTCTCCCCGCCATAGGTCGCCTTCTCCGCCATGGCGAGAATCGCCTGGAGTTCCGCGGCATCCCCCGGCATCCGTTGCGCGACCTGTTGAGAATCCACCGAATCCGCGCGGATATGCCAGAGGTCGGCCAGTTTTTCCTGCAGGGCACGACGGGCCGCGGTGAAGAAAGCGGCAGCCTCGCCGCGCTGCCGCGCGGCTGCCATGGCCTCGAGATTGATCCTGACCGAGGCCAGTCGCGCGGCGTGCAGCCGCAGCGCCGGATCACCCGCACGCAGCTGCTGCCGTCGTAGCAGCGCCACGGCGCAGATCATCAGCATGACCGGAGTCACTGCCGCACCGATGAACCAGCGTTGCCGGATGAGCGGCTCGAGCGTTGCAACATGACTTCCCATGGGGCGCAAGTCCGGCGCCAGGGCATCGCCCGGTGTGTTATCTGCAGCGCCGGCCACCGCGGCACCGGCACGCATCGCGCCGGATTGTGCGGCGCCGGCGCCCGGTGTCACGGTGACTAAGATGGGCTGCGACTGGCGAGTCTCATAGTGGCCGGCCTCCGGATCGAAGTAGCTGAAGGAGACTCCCGGCAGAAACAGTTGTCCAGCCTGCAGCGGTACCACCGGTTGAGTGAAGGTCTTGAAGCCCTGCAGTCCGGTGTCGTCATCGGCGGTCACCTTGGCTTCCGTCCGATACACGCGCCACTGGGAAGACTCTTGCAGGGCATCGGCGGTCACCCGCGAAAGATTGCCGCGCCCCGATACCGTCAGCTTGAAGGTCAGCGGATCGCCCACGCTGCCACCGGCGGGCGCCAGCTCGCTGGCGATGCGAAACTGGCCGACTGCCCCGGAAAAGTTTGCGGGTCGGCCTGGCACGGGCAGCGGCAGCACCGTCACCGGCGCCGCATCGGCCTTCAAGGTGATGCTTTTCTGCACTACCTTGCCGAATAGATTGCCAAACACCGAATCGTCCATGAAGGCGCCCGGCGCCCGGGTGCCAAACAGCGAGCGCAGCCTCGCGGCCATATCGGGGTTCGAATCGGGCAGCTCGATGTTCAAGGTGACCGGCAGTTCCAGTCCAATCGGATAATCGCCGCTCTTTAGCGCGCCCAGCACCGAGTTCCAGGTCAGCACTGTGTAGTCCACGCCGGCCAGCGCCTCCTGGGTCTGCGTGGGTCGCTTGTCAAGACCGCTCACCGTGAAGGCATCGCCGACCGCGGCCAGCGGGCCTTCCAGTCGCACGCTCACGCCTTCGCGGAAATACGCCTTGATCTGGATGGGAATCAGTTGGCCCATGTACAGCCGGGCCTTGGGCAGAACCACCTTCAGCATCGGCATGGCTTCCCGCAATGCCTTGGCCACGTCGATCGTTTCGGCGCGCGTCGCGCCCGCCGGGGGGCTGTGGCGGGCGCTGCCGAGCGAACCCACCGCACCGACGTGTACCGTCACAGGCGCCGTGGCGCCGGCGCCGATCTGGATCGGCGGAATGGTAAAGGTGCCTTCGCGGACCGCCGTGACCCGATAGGTGCGGGCAAAGATCGCCGTGACCCCGCCATTGACCTGGCGGATGGAAGTCGACTGTCCCACCGGGTTGATGACCAGTCCCGGCACGCGCGGAATGAGGGGGACGGCGTCCTCATCCCCCGTTACCGTGATAGTCATTTCCGCCGACTCATCCACGGTGAAATCCGGCGGGTCCACCGTCACCGTAAACCGGGAGGCCGCATCGACCGGCAATGCCGCCAGCGCCAGCAGCCCGAGAACAATCAGGCTTCGGGCCCATCCCCTGCTTCGGCATGCCGGCTGCATCTACCAGTCCCTCTGCGACACCGCCAAGGCATTCTCCGGTTTGCCATTGCGCGCGCCCGTGGCCAGCCGCCGCTCCTGGCCCTTGGTCGAGTCCAGCAATTGCTCCGCCTCCTGCTTCGACATCTGATCCGGCTTGCCGATGTCCTGTGCGGCGGCCGCGCCCTGCGGCGGCCGCGGGCCCGACTGCCGATCCTGCGGCTGACCCGGCTGCTGGTCCTGGGACCCTTGCGGATTCCGGGAATCCTGCTGCGGGCCTTGCTGGGGCTGCTGGCCGTCTCGCTGCGGCTGATCCCGCTGCTGGTTCCTGTCGTTCTTGCCCTGATTCTGGTCCTGGCCCTGGCCCTGGTCCTGATTCTGCTGCTGCTTTTGTGGCTGCTGCTGTTGCTGCTGCTGCAATTCCTCGAGGCGCTTCTTCACCACGTCGCGGTTGAACCGCGCGTCGGCATCGCCAGGCTGCATTTGCAGCGCGGTCTCATAGGAGCCGAGGGACTGCTGCCAGGTCTTGATGCTCGACTGCGGATCATTCGCGGCGGCCTTTTCCCCCTGGCGGAACAGCGCATTGCCGAGGTTGTAGTAGGCCCGCTCCTGTTCTGGAATGTCGCGCGTCTGCAAGGCGCTGTTGAAGGCGGCAGCGGCGGTTGCAAAATCCCCGGCCCGGTAGGCCGCCGCGCCCAGATTGAACTGCAGATGGGCCCGGGCAGGGTCGGCCTTCAGGCTTTGCGCATAGTCGCGTTGGGCCTGCGTGTACTGCCCCTGCTGGTAGGCATCTTGCGCGGTTCGCGGCGAACCGTGGGCATTAGGCGAGCGCGTCAGGATCAGACCCGACAGCAGCGCCAGTACCAGTGCCGCATTGGCAGGCATGCCCACGGCGCTGCGGCGGCGAACGCTAACGCCCAGCAGCCACTCGAGTATCAGCAAAGCAATGGCCGCGCCCAGCGGCCACTGAAACAACTGCGCGTACACGGCTATCTGGCGGTCCGCATGCTGGCGCTGCGCAAGGCCCTTGAGCTTCTGTTCATACAGACTGACGATCCCCTGTCCTTGCGGCCCCAGCGGCGTGTACACGCCCCCGGTCACAGCCGCGATCTGCGTCAACATGTCCGAATCCAGGCGCGACTTGACGAAGTTCCCCTGCGGATCCTTGACGAACTGAGTGCCACCCGCGTCATCCGGAACCGGAATCAGTTCCCCCGCAGCCGTGCCCACTCCGGCGGTGAAGATGATCATGCCCTTCTTGGCCGCCGCCTGCGCCGCGACCATGGCATCGCCTGCCAGGTCTTCGCCATCGGTAATCAGCACCAGCACCTTTTGCGTATCGCCGCGTTGCGCCAGCGTCGATTCGCCCAGCCGAATCGCCGCAGCGATATCCGTGCCACCCACCGCAATGGTGTGCGTATCCAGCGCCTGGAGCGTCTCGCGGAAGGCATCATAGTCGGTGGTTACCGGCGCCTGCAGGAACGCCTCACCCGCGAAGGCCACCAGCCCCACGCCATCTCCGTCGAGGTGATCGATCAGGTCCTCGACGGCGAGCTTGGCCCGCGTCAGGCGATCCGGCTTGACATCGGGCGTCAGCATGGAGCGCGAGGTATCCACGGCGAACAGGATGTCCAGTCCGCGCCGCTCGCTTTCCTGGACCTGCATGGAACCCAGCGGCCGTGCCAGCGCCGCGCAGGCCGCCAGCACCGCCAGGCACAGCAGCACGCGCTTGGTCCACAGCAGCCCGTGCGACACCCCAAAGCTCGCCGAATCAGTGTCCCGCGGCAGCGAGAAGGCCTGCACCCGCCGGCGTTGCAGCCAGTCAAAGCGCCGGTAAAGCAGCAACAGCACCGGTACGGCGATGGCCCCGGCGAGCAGCCAAAGCGGCTGGGCAAAGTGCGTCACGGGACTCAAACCGGGATCCGCCGGCGCAAGGTGAACTGGAACGCCAGGCCCAATCCCAGAATCAGCAGCGCTGCCATGACCGGCCAGGCAAACAGCTCCTCCCATTGCTCGTAGCTATGCACGGTGAATGCGGTCTTCTCCAGCTTGTCGATCTCATCATAGATTCGGTTGAGTGAATCCGTGTCAGTCGCGCGATAGAAGCGCGCACCCGTCGCCGCGGCGATGCGCTTCAAGGTGTCCTCATCCACATCCACCTTTTCCATGACGATTCGCCGGCGACCGAAGGCATCCGTCACCGGGAACGGGGCCTCGCCCCGGACGCCGATTCCGATGGTGTAGACCTTGACGCCCAGAGCCCGGGCCGCCTCGGCGGCCGTGATGGGGGTGATCTGGCCGGAATTGTTCTGCCCATCGGTCATCAGGATGATGATCTTGGACTTCGCGCTTTGGTTGCGCAGCCGATTGAGGCCGGACGCCAGGGCTGAGCCGATGGCCGTGCCATCCTCGATGTCGCCGATGTGGATGCGATCCAGATTGCCGAGCAACCAGGAGTGGTCCAGGGTCACCGGACTCAGCAGATAAGGCTGACCGGCGAACATGGTCAGGCCAATGCGGTCATTCGGCCGGGCGACGATGAATTTGCGGACCACGGACTTGACCACATCCAGCCGATTCGCGGGGACATTGTCCAGTCTGAAGTCCAGCGACTGCATCGAACCGGAGACATCCAGCAACAGCATGATGTCGACGCCGCTGGCGTGTACCGTCGCGTTGCTGGCGCCCTGCTGCGGACGGGCCAGGGCGAGGATCAGCAGCGCCAGCGCGAGTAGGGGCAATCCAGCCAGGAGCGAGCCGAATCGGCTGCGGGTGCGCCGGGCAATCTGTCGAATCAGCATCAGACTGGGATATTCGATCGCCGGCACGGGGCCGCGGCGGCCACGCCGGAGCAGCAGCAGCGGCAACAGTGCCAGCAGCCACAGAAACTGCGGATCAGCGAACCGGTACATCGAGGGCCTCGGGCGCAATGGCGGCTTGCGCCGGTATGGGGGCCGCCGTGGTCTCGACAAAATGCCGCGCGCTGGCCAGCAGCGCCTGCATTTCCGGGCCGTTCAAGGACCAGCGGGCGAACTTGGCCAGATCGCAGTACTTCAGGAAATCGCCCAGTGCCTGCTCGTGGGCCTGCAGGGCCGATCCGACCTGCCCCAGGCACTCATGCAGGAATTCCGCGGTCGTGCGCTGCGTGGCCTGGACGTTGAAACGCGCTTCCACGTACGCGCGGATGACATCCGATACCGCCGCGGCGAACGCGCGTGCATCGCCGGCCGCCATCAGCTCGCGAGTGGCCTCCAGTTGCTGCAGCGTACGCTGCAGCAGAGTCAGGGGTGGACGGCGTGCCCGGGATCGATGCCACAGCCACCACAGCAGCACCAGCAGCACTGCGACGCCGGCCGCGGCCAGTGCCGGCACGCGCCAGTCCACAGGTATTAGGTAGGGTGCGCGGATATCGCGGATGTCGGGCCCCGACGAATTCACGGATGGCGCGCCTCCCGCCGGCGGAAGAAGCTGACGAGGGAACTCAGGTACGGCTGATCAGTGGTGAGCATCAGGCTGTCGAGGCCTTCCGCATTGAGCATCCGCAGCAGCGTGTCACGGCCTTGCTGCGCCAGGGCCGCGAATCTCTCACGGGTACGGCGGCGGCCCGAATCGACTTCCATGACTTCGCCGGTTTCCGCATCCTGCAGCACCGCCACGCCGACATCAGGCAAAGACTGTTCGCGCGGATCGCGGATGCTGACCGCCACCAGGTCGTGCCGGCGTCCGGCCTGGCTCAATGCGCGGCGCAGCGGGGAGTTCACCTCCGTGCCGATACCCGTCGTCTGAAAATCGGAAATCAGGAACACCACCGAGCGGCGCCCCGACATCCGATTAGCGAATTGCAGTGCCTGCACGACATCCGTGCCGCGCCGGGTGGGCCGGTAGAACAGGATTTCGCGCACTACCCGCAGCACGTGGCGCCGGCCCTTCTTGGGCGGAATGTACAGTTCAACCTGGTCGGTGAAGAGCACCAGACCAACCTTGTCGTTGTTGCGGGTGGCCGACAGGGCCAGGACGCAGGCAAGTTCGGCCGCGACATCGCGTTTGCTCTGTGTCCCGGAGCCGAAATGTCCCGAGGCGCTCACATCGACGAGCAGCAGCAGCGTCAGTTCACGCTCTTCGGCGAACTTCTTGATGAAGGGGCGACCCGCCCGGGCCGTGACGTTCCAATCGATGGTCCGTACCTCATCGCCCGGCACGTATTCGCGAACCTCATCGAAGTCCATTCCCCGGCCTTTGAAGACCGAGTGATAGTGTCCGGCCAGGGAGTCAGCCACGATGCGGTTGGTGCGGATCTCGATCTGCCGCACCTTGCGCAGGATTTCGCGTGTCAGGGCCTCGTTCATGCGCGCAGGACCTTACGGTACCGGCAGACTCTCCAGGATCCTGATGATGATCTGGTCGGAGGTGATGTCTTCGGCCTCCGCCTCGTAGCTGATCACCACGCGATGGCGCAACACCTCCAGGGCCACATCCTTGACGTCCTGCGGGGTGACATAGCCGCGGCCATTCAGGAAGGCATTGGCGCGGGCTCCCAATCCCAGGCAGATCGTGGCCCGAGGTGAGGCTCCGGCCTGAATGTAGCCGCCCAGATCCTTGCCGACCGCGCGCGGATCGCGAGTGGCCAGGACCAGGTCCACGATGTAGTCTCGGACCTTGTCATCGATATAGACATGATTGATCACATGCCGCGCCGCCAGGATCTCGGCGCCGCCGACCACCTCATTCACGGCAGCAATGGGCGCGGTGGTCCCCATGGCATCCAGAATGGCCCGTTCCTGGGCCCGGGTGGGATAATTCAGAATGACCTTGAGCATGAAGCGGTCTACCTGCGCTTCAGGCAGCGGGTAGGTGCCCTCCTGCTCCACCGGATTTTGGGTGGCCATGACCATGAAGGGTTCGGGCAGCGCGTGCGTGGCGCTACCCAGCGTCACCTGCCGCTCCTGCATGGCCTCCAGCAGTGCGCTCTGCACCTTGGCGGGCGCCCGGTTGATTTCGTCCGCCAGGATCAGATTCGCGAACACCGGACCTTGCTTGGTCTGGAAGGAACCGTCGCGCGGGTTGTAGATCATGGTTCCGACGACATCCGCCGGCAGCATGTCCGGCGTGAACTGGATGCGCTGGAAACTCACCGCCAGCGCCTGCGCGAGAGTCTTCAGGGCCAGGGTCTTGCCCAGACCCGGAACACCTTCGAGCAAAATGTGGCCATTGGTCAGCAGCCCGATCATCAGTCGATCCAGCAGATGCTGCTGTCCCACGATGACCCGCGCAAACTGCGCGCGCAGCGGCGCGACCCAGGTCGAGGCGCTGGCCACCGCGTCCTGGATGGCGCGAATCTCCATATTGGGCGCGCCGGGATTCCTGGAGATCGAAGTATTCATGCTGGATCGTGCTCTTGAGGTAATTCAGTTGTGAAGGCCTGCCGCGAAAGGTCAGCCCTTGGACCATCCAAAGCGGAAAAAGTGCGCCTCAGTCAAGATTTACCCAGGCGCTATTCTGCCGTGCCGAACGCACACAGGCATCTATGAAGCGCATCCCGGCCACCCCATCGTCAATGGTGGCCACGCGTATGACCGGCACCGGCCGATGTTCACGCGCGGCGAGAATCGCGTCGGCCACTTCGCTGTAGAGCAGGCCAAATCCCTCCAGCGTGCCCTCGGGATGGCCGGCCGGCAGCCGCGTCACGCCGGCCGCCCAGGGCCCGACTCCCGCTCCTGCGCGCCGCAGGGTCTGCGGCGGCGCGCCCAACGGCGCAAAGCGCAGCTCCTCGGGATGCTCCTGGTCCCAGCAGACGCTCGCCTTCTCGCCATAGAGGCGCAGTCGCAGCGCATTGTCCTCGCCGGCCGCCACCTGACTGGCCCACAACGAGCCGCGGGTGCCGCCGGCAAAACGCAGCATCACCTGCACATTGTCATCGAGCCTGCGGCCGGGCACGAAGGTGCTGAGTTCTGCAGCCACACTGATGGTGCGCAGGCCGGTCACGAATTCCGCCAGATGATAGGCGTGCGTGCCGATGTCTCCCAGACAGCCGCCCGCGCCAGCAAGCGCCGGATCGGTGCGCCAACTGGCCTGGCGCGAGCCGGCCGTTTCCAGTGCGGTGGAGAGCCAGCCCTGTGCATACTCCACCTGCACCACGCGCAGCGCGCCCAGCTGACCTGAGCGCACCAGCTCGCGCGCCTGGGCCACCATGGGATAGGTGCCATAGGTGTAGGTCACGAAGAACAGTCGGCCGCTCGCGGTGACCAGATGGCGCAGCGCCTCCGCATCGGCAACTGACGTCGTCAGCGGTTTGTCGCAGATGACGTGCATGCCGGCTTCGAGAAACACCTTTGCCACCCGGTAATGCAGGTGATTGGGCGTGACGATGACCACGGCCTCGATGCCATCGGCCCGCGCGCCCTCAAGGCGCGCCATCTCCTCATAGGAGTCATAGACCCGCTCCGGAGCGAGCCCCAGCTCGGCACCCGCGGCGCGCGCCCGATCCGGGTGGCTGGAAAAGGCACCCGCGAGCAGCTCGTAACGGCCCTCCAGGCGGGCGGCCATGCGATGCACGGCGCCGATGAATGCCCCCGGGCCCCCTCCCACCATGCCGTAGCGAATTTGTTTGTCAGTCATTTTTTTTGATTTCATCCGGCTGCCGCTGCCGCGCCCGCAAGACTGCCACACGAGCGTCGGCCAGGCACTCGGCGGATTTTAATATACAGGTGTAAGTCTCTGCTTTTTTTAGTATTTTATCCACAACCTTCCTTTGGCAGGACGGCATGAAGGCACCGAGTGTGAGTGACGTTCAAACGGGCTCTGGAAATTATCGCTCTGCTGCTGTGCGGCGGCGGATTGGCCGCGGCGGCAGAGCCGACGGTGCGGATCGCGACTCCCATGGGGAACATCATGGTGGCCGTGGACGCGACTCACGCGCCGGTGTCGGCCGCGAATTTCCTGCGTTACGTCGATCAGGGTATGTATGACGGCGGGATGTTCCATCGTACGGTGACTCGGACCAATCAGCCGGACAACGCGGTCAAGATCGAGGTCATCCAGGCCGGGATCAATCCCGCGCGGGCGCACGAGGAATTCGCGCCCATCGCGCTGGAGCGCACCACGGTCACGGGCCTGCGGCATCTCGCTGGCGCGATCTCCATGGCCCGCGCCGGGCCTGATTCAGCGACCAGCGATTTCTTCATCTGCATCACCGACCAACCGAGTCTCGATTTCGGCGGCGCGCGCAATCCGGATGGCCAGGGATTCGCGGCCTTCGGACATGTGGTTCGCGGAATGGATGTGGTCCGACGAATTCAGCGGGCCAGGGCGAATGGTCAATCGCTCGCCCCGCCGGTGAAGATCCTGTCGATTCGGCGACTGGCCGCGGTCAGTGGGCCAGAGCGGCCGCGGCATTAGCCGCGACGATGAAGGACGTGGCGGCATCCACCACGTACTCATTCTCGTACCAAAGAAAAGGCCAACTATCCTTGAGCTCCGGAAAATCCGGCTGGATGATCACGACTCCGGGAATCATGCCGCCGGGAATGAAGGTGTAATCCGCACGATTGTTTCCGTAGGCCACCAGCTTGGAGACTGTGCCGACGGTTGACACGTAGGACACATTGGACGCGGGATGGCGGCCAAGCACATAGTCGAACGCCCGCAGGGTCGGCTCGATTCCGATTGCTTCCGGGAACGCCTGGTGCAGATAGTACATTTGGACGGCGAATTCCGTGACCGCCGCCGCCCCTCCCCAGGTGCCCGTGCCGATGGGCACTCCGAAGGGATTGCGCGCCAGCTCCGCGTCCTGCCGAGTCTTGAACTCCTGCAACGCCGCGGCCAGCGTGCGCTTGTAGTCTGCGTCCATGAGCGGCACCGCGCGAGCCGCGAGCCAGCCCAGTGCGGAGAAATTCTTCTGGATGGCCGGAAGCAGCTCGCGCAGGCGGCCCGCGTAGGCCGTCCCCTTGGTCGCCAGCAGCAGCTCCACGGCGGCCTTGGTTTCTTCCTCTTCAGGCGGTCCGGCCGTCGTATTGAATGAGTTGAAGATCACCGGCGAATGACTGTGTTCTTCCTGCCACGCCCGAACGGCGGTCGTCAGGCACTGATCAGCGAGTTGCTCGTCGTATCCGCGCAGCACGCGGCTGGCTGCCGCGAGGCTGGCCGCCGCCGCGTAGTTCAAGGGGGTGGTATGGGAAGTGAACGCCCAGCGATCATCCGGCACTCCCGAGTATTCCCCTTCGGTCACCAGGGCGCCCAGCCGCGAAGAATAGACCCTGCCATCGGTCTTCGAGGCAGCATCCCCCAGGTGGGTGTACTCCTCCAGGGTCGGTTCGACGATGCCGGGAATGGCATGACCGAAGGCGGCGTACTGCGCCAGCAGCTGCAGCACCCCGTGCCGTATCTGCTGCAGCACGTCGGGCACGCCGTCAGGACGGTGGATCTGCACCAGGCGTGCGTTCTCATCGATGGTGGTCTCATCCCAATCCAGTCCAAAAGACTCGCGTGCCAGCACCAGATCGGTGATCACCCGGGCGTGAGTCTGGGTGCGGATGTCGTAGTCACCGGCGTCATACCAGCCGCCGACGTTCAAGCCGGGAATGTGCTCGCCGGTGGCGAACGGCGAATCGGAGGTGGCGCCCATGGAATAACCGTCAAAGTGGGTGTGGTTCACCGGTGCCTGGCGGGCGTCATCCATATGCGAGGCGCCGTGCCAGACGCGGTAGCTTTCGCGCACCTTGATGTGGTCCATCTGCACGGCAAGGTAGGTGTCCAGGGAGGGCTGCCAGACTCCCTGGCGGTACAGGTCCGGGGAGATTCGAAATGGACCGAAGGAGTGTCCCTCATACTCAATGCGGTAGATTCCGGGATCGCGCACCGCCGTGAAGTCAAATGTGGCGTACAGGTAGCGCAGCCATCGTCCCCAAGGTTTGACCTCAGCCTGAAATACCGGTTTGTAGTCACCGGCCGCCTCCAGTCGCAGCACGCGCGCCGTCGTCGCGGCACGATCCAGCGGATCCAGCTCGATGATCGCGACTTTGGAACGTTGTGGCGTGTACCCGACTTGATTGAACGAGACCACCGGAGCCCTGACCCAATCCGCAATGACATGGGGACGGATATGCCACACGATGGCATTCTCGGTGCGATCGGCCGGCAACAGCTGCCGCACCACAAACCAGCCGTTCTGCGCCCGGGTCCGGCCGTCGAACAGCTGCAGGGATCCTTCGCTGGTCGCGATGCTTACGCGCGTGGCCGGATCCTCCGGCGACAGCACGATCTGTCGACCGTGCGCCAGAGGCAACGGCTCGGCCCCGCCCTGGGCATCGCGACGCATGGGTCCCTGGGGATGGCGCGGCAGAATACCGGCGACGTCATCCGCGCTGTAGGTCTTGCCGAAGTAGGAGGTCGGAAGGAACTCGAGATTGAAGCCCGCCTTTCCCACCAGCGTGGCGGCCAGCGGGTGGTCCAGATGCACGGCCACCCGAAATCCCTCCCCCTCCGCAGTGACCTCGATGCGGTAGCTCAGGGACAGATCCGGATAGCCGGAAATCCCGATGAGCTGATTGGCTTTCGGTCCGTGCTGGCGAGCCGAAAGCACTGGAACGGGGTCCCATTGTTCGGGTGTCGGCTGCAACCGCACCTCGCCACCCGTGGCGATTCGTTCGCCGTGCAGAATGATTTCCACGCCGCCCATCTTCTGGTCGCGAAACACCGGGTGAAAGGTGTTCTGGAATGCCAGAACGCTCAGGCCCTGGGTTTCGAGATAATCCAAAGCATTCAGTTTCAGCTCGGCGGCCAGCAGCGGGCGAGCGCACAGCAGCGCCAGCAGCAGCGCGAAAGATCTACGACGCATGAAGGACTCCGCGGCTCACTGGCCGCCGGTATCCGAGGTTTGCTGGACCTGGCGTCCGGCTGGATAGCGGACCGCGTAGCCCAGGTGAATGGTCAGAGTCTGCTGCGGCGACGGTTCAAGCTTCCACAGCCACACGCCGGCCTTGCCGTCGAGGTCCTTCACCGAGGGCTCCGTCGCCCCCTTCACCGTCTCGACATGAATGTCCTGATTCTTGCTGATCGGAATGCGGTCCAGCACTTCAACGGCCATCGCCATCGGGTGGTAGTTGGTGACTTCGATGCGCTGGCGCATTTCCTCGACCGTCTGCCGATTGATCAACCCCTTCTGTCCGGACTGGCTCGCCTCCTCGCGGACGATCACACGGATGCGCTGATCGACCCCGAAAGGCATGCGCACATCCGCACCGGGCAGAAACGCCTGGGTGTCCGCTTCACCCACGTAGGCGCCGTCCCGGTACAGTTCGAGTTGCCCAGCCTCGATGGGAAGATCTTCCGCGTACTTGAAGGCGGCTTCCAGATGCGCATCGTGGCTGGCGCTGGGGACCACGCGCGCCACCAGTCCCACCTCGAACGCATTCTCGCCAATCGGAAACAGCCGGGCTTCACGATCAGCCGGCAGGGTCACCCGGGACGGCACATGATAGTCGGCCACGTAGTCGGTCGATGCGGCCTCGGCCGTCAGTCGCCGCGCTCCGGTCACCACGACCTCCTGAAGCCCCGCCTCGGCGGCGGGTGCAGCGTCTCTGGCGCTGGCGCGCATTCTTGAGGCCAGTTCAATCTGATGCTCAGGCACCAGATCGATGAACAACGGCTCGAGAACCGGGGTGCCCAGGTCCGTGGCGGGCAGGGCCGTGGTCAGGGTCAGCTCCACGTCCTTCCAGTCCTCACCGCTGCCTTGAGAGACTGAACCCTGACGATCGAGCACCAGATGCTTCTTGGCCGTGTCCAGTCTGGCCTGGTAGATCCAGTCCCACCCGGCATCCGCTACGGCGTAAGAGACCGCGACGCCGGCCGTCACGGGTGCGCCCGCGAGCACGGTTGCGCGTACCTCGGTGCTCTGCTTTCTGGCGGTGGCAACCTTTGCCAGATCGGCATTCAGCTGCTCCAACTGGCGAGACAGGGTGCGCAGCTGCAGACTGGACTCGCGCATGCGCTTGCGGGCGCCGCTCTCGCCCGTGGCCATGGTGCCAAGCACTGCCCCGAGATTGGCGGCATCCACGACCGCCCTGTTCGGGCTGCCGGCGGGATTCGCCGCCAGCGAGTCGAGCAATTTGATCTGATTCTGCGCGACGGCAACCTCATCTTTGAGCACCGCTTGCTGATCACCGAGCGCTTCGATCCGGCGCCGCAGCTCGCGCTCTGGCTCGGATACGAAGTTTGCTTCGTTGATCCGCACGACTTCAATGCCGCCCAGTTGCAGTCCGGCACCGCCGACGGTCACCTGCAAGGTCTTCGTGTCGACATCGGCGGGCAAGCCGCGAAAGAGCAGTTGGTGTGATCCGGCGGGTACCGCAACCTCCGCCACTCGGGTCACGACCGCGCCCTTGCGATAGACCGTTACATGGTCAATGTGCGCATCGGCGGACAAATCCGCGGCGAGGGCGCAAGTGGCTGGAATGGCCAAAGCAGTAGCCGCAACCAGCCAGCGGAAACGATAGACCGAGGCGCCGTTTTGCATTGCGGGATATCCATTGGCCAAAGGCGTCAGGGCGGCAATCTACGCTTTATCCCGGGCTGCGTCGAAGGGGTCGCTGCTCATGCTGCGGCACGTCAACGGCGAAAGCACGCCACCGTTTCGACATGCTCCGTGAACGGCATCAGGTTGAAGGCCGTCAGCTCGGCCAAGCGCATCCTTCCTCCGGCCAGCAGCAACTCCGCATCATGCAGAAAACTGGCGAGACCACAGCTCACATAGATAAGGTGTTCCGGAGCGTGCTCCGCGAGAAACTGTGTGAGCTGCGGGTCCAGCCCGCGGCGGGGCGGATCCACGATCACGACCTGGGACTGCATGGCCGCGGGGATGGCGGCTTGGGCCGCTCCCGGCACGACTTCCACCCTCTCGCGCAGCGGCGCGGGCAGATCCGCCAACCCCAGCTGCAGGCCGAACAGCGACTGCGCTGCCAGCTCATTCAGTTTGAGCGCGCGGACCTTCTCCAGCACCGACAGGCCAATGGCGCCCACACCCGCGTAGAACTCCGTGACCTGTGCGTCTTGCGGAATCCGGTCGCGGATGTGGCCCACGATCTGCCCGCCCACTTCGAGATTGCTTTGGCCAAATGCGCCCGGTGGATAGTGGACCGCCGCTCCGCCGAATGCCTCAACCACGCTGGCTGGCCCGAAATGATGGTAGAAGCCGGGTGCCAGTATCACGTTGTTCGGCACTGTGTTGAAATTCAGCCACAGGCTGTGCAGCCGGGAGCCCAGGCGTTCGCGTATGAATTGCAGACACTCCCCCAGTGGCTCGACACGCTCAGTGTTCGCCACCAGCACGACCTGCGCAGTTTCCGATCGACGCTCCACGACCACCTGCAGATATCTTGCCAAGCCCAGGTGGGCCTGGTCCGAGTAGCAGGTGACCCTGGCATCCACCAGGGCGCGCCGGACCGTGCCGGCCACTTCATTGATCAGCGGATGGTGGACGCGGCAATTCGGAATATGCACGACCCGATGACTGTCCGCCTGGAACAGACCGATTTTCGGTGACCCGAGCCGGCCGCGAATCGCCAGACGCGCACGGTGACGGAAGCCGAACAGCTGCCCCGAATGAACGGCCACGTCGGGCAGGCCGTGACGGCGCGCCAGCTCCTGCAGAGCATCCAACGCTTGCCGCGCAATTCCCTGGGCGCCGAAGCGCGGACAGCCGTCGCAGGGCGGCCGGTGAGAACAAGCATTGGCAGCTGAAGGCTCCATGCGGGGAGTCTAGCAGCGCGGCCCTGCATACCGGTCACAATGAAGATCGGGTTTTTATATTTCGATATTTATCGTAATATTGCGACTATGAAGACACCCGAAGTCATCCAGGCGCTGCATGCACTGGCGCAACAGCACCGACTGGCGGTTTTTCGGCTTCTGGTCGAACGCGGCTCCGCGGGATTGTCGGCCGGCCGGATCGCTGAACGCCTGCAACTTGCGCCCTCCTCGCTCACCTTCCACCTGCAGAATCTGCAGCGCGCCGGCCTGATCCGACAAAGGCGCGAAGGGCGGCAGCTTTTCTATTCCGCGGACTTCGTCGCCATGAATGGCCTGGTCGGATACCTGACGGATCACTGCTGCAGTGAGAGCGGTGAGTCCTGTGCGCCCGGTTGCCAGCCGATAAAACTTGTCCAAAGTGCGCGCCGCAGGTCGCGGGCGGCGTGACCAACGTACTGTTCCTGTGCACCGGAAATTCGGCGCGCAGCATCCTGGCCGAAGCGCTGCTCAACCACTTGGGCGGCGACAACTTTCGGGCCTATAGCGCCGGCAGCCACCCAAAGGGCCAGGTCCACCCTCTGGCGCTGGAACTGCTGCGCGCCGCAAACCTGCCCGCCGACGGCGCTCGCAGCAAGAGCTGGGACGAATTTGCCGATGCCACGTCCCCGAGGCTGGACGTGATCATCACTGTCTGTGACAACGCCGCTGCCAAAGTCTGCCCCGTCTGGCCCTGCAAACCCGCCAAGGCGCACTGGGGCCTGCCGGATCCCGCAGCGGTGCTGGGAACCGAAGCCCAGCGACGCGCAGCCTTTGGCGAGACGCTGGCGGAATTGGAACGGCGCATCAGACAATTCATAGCCCAGCCTCGAACCGCGCTCGAATGATGCTGCATCGACGTTCTGATGGCTGAAGGCATCGGCTCGCTGCTTCTGGCGGCGACCGTCGTGGGATCGGGAATCATGGGCCAGAGCCTGGCGGGCGGCAACGCGGCCATCGCGCTGCTGGCGAATACGGCGGCAACGGTGCTGATCCTTGCGGTGCTGATCGGCTTGCTCGGCCCCATCAGCGGCGCGCACTTCAATCCCGCGGTGTCGATCGTCCAGGCTGTTCGCAAGCGACTCCCGTGGCGCCACGCAACCGCCTACAGCGCCGTGCAAATTGCGGGCTGTGGCGCGGGGGCATTGCTGGCGCATGCGATGTTCCACCAACCGCTGTGGCAAGTGTCGGCGCAGCTGCGCACGGGTCCTGCCCAATGGCTCTCGGAAGGCGTGGCAACCTTCGGACTGCTGCTGGTCGTGCTCGGGCACCGGCGCCCGCAGGATGCGGCATGGATGGTGGCCGGGTGGATTGGCGCCGCGTATTGGTTTACGGCCTCAACGTCATTCGCAAATCCCGCCATTACGCTGGCCAGAACGCTCACGAACACCTTTTCCGGCGTCGCGCCCACAAGTGCTCCCGGGTTTATCGCAGCCCAGATGATCGGCGCCCTGGCTGCCGTGCCGATCGCACGCTGGGTCTTTTCCCGCCCCGGTGCGGCGCCCGGCTGAGCGCCCCGCCTTGTCAGTCCGCCAGCAGATTCAGGTCGCGCACCGCGCCTTTGTCGGCGCTGGTCACCAGCTTCGCGTAAGCCCGCAGCGCAGTGGAGACGACCCGCTTGCGCGCAGCTGAAGGTTTCCAGCCTTTGGCACTCTGCAGCGCCCGGCGACGCGCGAGTTCCTCGTCGCTCACATCGATGCGCACGATGCGCTGGGGAATGTCGATTTCGATGACATCTCCGGGTTCGATCAGTGCGATGTTGCCACCCTCCGCGGCCTCGGGCGATACGTGTCCGATCGACAGGCCCGCCGTCCCGCCGGAAAAGCGCCCGTCGGTAATCAGCGCGCATGCCTTCCCCAACCCCTTGGACTTCAGGTAGCTGGTGGGATAGAGCATCTCCTGCATACCCGGCCCCCCGCGCGGCCCTTCATAGCGAATGATGACGACATCGCCAGCCTTCACCTTGCCGCGCAGGATCGCCTCCACGGCGTCATCCTGACTCTCCAGCACGAGCGCCGGACCGCTGAATTTCAGAATGCCCGGGTCCACGCCGGCCGTCTTCACGATGCAACCGCGCTCGGCCAGGTTGCCGTACAGCACCGCCAGACCTCCGTCCTTGCTGTAGGCGCACTCCAGGTTGCGGATGCAGCCCCCCGACCGATCCGTGTCCAGCTGCGGGTAGCGACAGCTTTGCGAGAAGGCCGTCTGAGTCGGCACCCCAGCCGGACCAGCGCGGAAGAACTCCCGTACGGTCGGATCCTGGGTACGGGCGACATCCCATTGATCCAGGGCCGCCGACAGTGAACTGGAATGGACGGTGGGGACCGAAGCATCAAGCAGCCCCGCGCGTTCCAGCTCGCCGAGAATCGCCATCACGCCACCGGCCCGATGCACGTCTTCCAGATGGTAGTGGCTGGAGGGTGCGACTTTGCACAGGTTTGGCACCCGGCGCGACAACCGGTCGATGTCGCGCATCTGAAAGTCGATGCCGCCTTCCTGGGCTGCGGCAAGCAGATGCAGCACCGTATTGGTTGACCCGCCCATGGCGATGTCCAGCGACATGGCGTTCTCGAATGCCGCCTTGCACGCGATCCGTCGCGGCAGCACCCGCTCATCGCTCTGTTCGTAGTAGCGCCGGGCCAACTGGACCACGGTTTGTCCGGCCCGGCGGAACAGCTGCTCGCGATCTGCGTGCGTGGCCACCAGCGAGCCGTTGCCCGGAAGCGCCAGTCCCAGAGCCTCCGTCAGACAGTTCATGGAGTTGGCCGTAAACATGCCGGAGCAGGAGCCGCAGGTCGGACAGGCAGATCGCTCAATCTGCCGCACATCCTCATCCGATATGCGGGCATCGGCCGCCGCCACCATCGCATCGATGAGATCCAGCGCGACCTCCCGGCCCGCAAGTTTGGTCTTGCCGGCCTCCATGGGGCCGCCGGAGACGAATACCACGGGAATGTTCAGCCGCAGCGCCGCCATCAGCATGCCCGGAGTGATCTTGTCGCAATTGGAAATGCACACCAGCGCATCGGCGGTGTGCGCATTGCACATGTATTCCACGCTGTCCGCGATGATGTCGCGTGACGGCAGACTGTAGAGCATGCCGTCGTGACCCATCGCGATACCATCATCCACTGCGATGGAGTTGAACTCCTTGCCTACACCTCCGGCCCGCTCGATTTCCTGGATCACCAGCTGGCCCAGGTCCTTGAGGTGCACGTGACCGGGAACAAACTGGGTGAAGGAATTGGCGACCGCGATGATGGGTTTCTCGAAATCCCGGTCCTTCATGCCGGTGGCGCGCCATAAGGCGCGGGCACCGGCCATGTTGCGGCCGGCGGTGCTGGTACGGGAGCGATAAGCAGGCATGGGAATCTCGATTTCGGTCGCACGGGCCGTCGTGCATGGGAATTCTGGATGGATTCATGTATACGTTCAAATACGAAATTCGTTTAGACACTATATGGGATTCGAATAGTGGAACTCAGACAGCTGCGCTATTTCGTGGCGATTGCGGAAGCCGGCAGCTTTTCACGGGCGGCCGAACGACTGCATGTCTCGCAACCGCCGCTATCCACCCAGATCAGGAATCTGGAGCAGGAGATCGGGACCGTGCTGCTCGCCAGGACCAATCGGGGCGTGGCCCTGACCTCCTCCGGCCAGGTCTTCTACGAGGAAGCTCGGGCCGTGCTCGCGCGCCTGGACAACGTTCGCGGCAAGATCCTGCAGGCAGACCGCGGCGATGTCGGCGTGCTCACGGTCGGGTTCGTGTCCATTGCCGACTACGGGGTCCTGCCGCCGGCCCTGAAGAGCTTCCGCGCTCGGTTTCCACTGGTCGAGGTTCAATTGCATGAACTCACGACCGACGCACAGATCCGTGAACTGCGCGGCTCCCGGCTGGACCTGGGACTGGGATTGGCCCCGGTTGAGGAACCGGACCTGACATTCCGGAGCATTCTGCGCGAAGAGCTGATCCTGGCTGCACCCGCTGACCATCCAGCGGCTAAGGACGCGGCGATCGATCTGCACGCCTTGTCAAAAGCCAGCTTCATCGTCCCGCCTCGCGACGTTGCGCCGGGGCTGTATGACCTCACCATCAGTCGCTGCCGGACCGCCGGCTTCGCGCCACGCATCGCCCAGAATGCCCGCCAGATGCAAACGGTAATCGGGCTGGTTTCCTGCGGCATGGGTGTGGCCCTCGTGCCGGCCTCGGTGCGCAACCTGAAGCGCACCGGCGTCAGCTACCGGCCGCTGCGTGGCCGGCCGGCCTTGATTGAACTGGGCATCCTGCAGAGGCGCGAAGCCGGGAATCCACTCGGACGGCATTTCATCAGCGCCCTGCAGGATGTCGCCGAGGCGGCGCAGGCCTGACTCCTGAAGTTCAGGCGGACGCGACGCGCATCATCTGGTTGCCGCCCTTCTGGAATTCATACGCCACGGTTTCGATCGTCACGGTACGGCCATCTGCATTGAGTGCATCGGTAACGGCCTGCAGGTGCCGGGAGCTGGCCCCGCTCAGCTCCACCAGCGGAAATATCCGCACCTCCGAGGCAACGCGACACAGCTCCCGCACGGCACTGACGTGGAACTTGGCGTCATGCTGCTCGCTGTAGAGGAACAGGAAGTGGGAACACAGCGCCAGATCGAAGGTTGCGTCGAAATAGGGTAGATCCGGCAGCTCCGCGGGTACATACCTACCCTGTTCCAGGCCCTGTGCATAGTCCGTCAGGAAGACCTGCATTGCGCGCATGCGCGCTGCGACCAGTTCATCCACCGTTTTGAAGTGCGCCCAGACGAAATCTTCACGATTGCTGCGCAGCTGTCCCGCGATCGTCGGTGCGGTCTGGGCAATTCGCGCGCGGATTTGCGGTACGGAGAATCGATACAGCGGATCCGCCGAGACCACCTTGAAATTTCGCTGCAGCGCCTCGGCATTGAAGGAGGCCGGTCCATCGGCGCAACCCAGAATCGATCGAGTTCGGTCGTTTTCACCCAGCGCAAACATGGCGGCGTACTCATCAAAGGTACGTCCCCAAGGAACCACGTCCGCCAGATGAAACGCCATCGAGAACTCCGCCCGCGGTGACAGGGTCCGCCACCGGCGGTCGGCTTCCGCAGCCGGAGCATAACCGACGTGGCGGGCCAGCGCCCAGCAGTAGGTCAATTCTGACACCGAATGCCGCCCACAGCCGGGAACTCGTCCGGCGACTCACGTGGTACATGTAGTCAGATGCTCAATCCCCTCATCGCGGCGCCCAGGGACTCGCTCGACGCGGACGCCGAAATCACCCAGCCGGTGCTTCGCGACAACGACCGAAGCGCCGCCGAGTGGCTGCAGGCCTTCGTCGCTCACGAGTGCGACCTGCAGGTATTGCTGCAGCGGGTCACCGAGTCAGTCACGACCACGCCCGATGAGGGCTGGGACCTGCTGACCTGGCTCGACCAATACTATCGTCGCGACAGGATCAGCGCAGCGGACTTTCGCACACTCAACACCCGCCTGCAGGCGTTGCTCTTGAGCAGCCCACCCGCTCAAGGATTGGACTGCAAACCGCCCGTGCCCCCACGCGGCGTCGTCGTAGGCGAGGAATTGCGCAGTCGGTATCGCGTGCAGGCCGTTCTTGGACGCGGGGGCATGGGCACCGTTTATGCCGCCCTCGACCAGCTACGCCTCAATGATGCCAAGGGCGGTCAACGGGTTGCGATCAAAGTGCTCAATATCGAGGCCACGGCGCGCTCACAAACCTTGCGGGAGCTGCAAACCGAGTTCCAGCGACTGCAGTCCCTCTCGCATCCGAACATCGTCCGGGTGCACGATTTGGATCGCGATGGCGAGCTGGTCTTCTTCACGATGGAACACTTGAGTGGTGCATCGCTGGGTCGGATACTCGACCTGCGCAACGGCGCCGCGCCGGAGCGTGCTCATGCACAATCCATCATTCACCAGGTCGGTGCAGCGGTGGCTTACGCACATTCGCGCTTCATCGTTCACGGCGACCTGAATCCCAGGAACATCTTCATCACCGATTCGGGCGAGGTACGACTCCTGGACTTTGGTGCCTCGCATCGGCTGGCCTCGGAACCGGCCAATTCCGCACTGGCCGATCCGGCACGGATCCCGGTCGCGACGTTCAACTACGCAAGCTGCGAGCTACTGCAGGGACGGGTCGCCGATACGCGCGCCGATGTCTACTCCCTCGCCTGTATCAGCTATGTCTTGCTCACCGGCAAGCATCCCTTTCAGGGACGAACCGCATTGGTGGCGAGAACCTTGGGCCTCACGCCCCGGCGTCCCGCAGGCTTGAATGCCCGGCAATGGCGCGCGCTGCAGGCGGGCCTGCAATTTGACATGCAGCGCCGACCCGGCGATCTGCAGCGATGGCTCGATGAACTGAACGCAGCGCCCAGATTCACGAGTCTGCCGCCCTTGTCCGCCGTCATGAGCGCGCAGCCGCAGAAAAGGGGCGACTCACGCTGGCTTAAGGGCAGTGCGATTGCGGTAGTCGCCGGGGCTTGCTGGTGGGCTCAACAGGACAGCGATCTGGTCGCCCGCGCGAGCGCTGTCGTGGCGGGCACGGCCGCCGGAATCCGGGATCGGGTGGCCGATAAGCCAGTGATCGGAGCGAGGGCCGATTCGCCCGCCGCGCTCGCCCGCGACGGCGGGTCAACCACGGTCCCGCCGGCCGCCACGGCGGCGCAGCCAGAGGCTGAATCGACGATGGTCCCGGTGACGGCCGTGTCCGGTAGTGCGACCGCGGCCGCAATTCCCGGGGCCTCTGAACCCATAGCGACCGCAGCACCAGGGATCACAACCTCCCTGGCCCACATCGAACTGGCCGCGGACAGTCTTGAAGTCGCACCCCTGCAGGCGGTCGCAAGTGTGGTCGTGCATCGGCGCCACAATTATCGCAAAGGCGTCAGTTTCAGCTGGTGGACGGAAGCCGGCACGGCAAGGGCGGGCCAGGACTTCGTGGCCGTGAAGGCGCGTACCGACTACATACCCGCCGGCGAAAACGAAACCCGCCTGTTGGTTCCGCTGGTGGCGGACCCCCGTCGGCACCTGTCCAAGAGCTTCTACGTCCTCGTCGGGGATCCCAGTGCGGATGCCGCGCTGGGATCGCGCACGATCACAATGGTCACGTTATCCGCCGTGAACTGAGTGGCGTTGCGCCGCGACACCTCGCAATTGTCGACTTCGGAACGAATCGACTGGACCGAGACAAACAGTACATGTAGTTGTCCTATAAGGACTTTCTATCAAAGTCCTACTCGGCAATGAATCCTCCGGACTGAAGCTTGAAGAATCCGGCATAGATGCCGTCCGGCTTCGCGACCAACTCCGCGTGGGTGCCCTCTTCCACAATCCGGCCGCTATCGAAGACCAGGATTCGATCGGCGTCCAGTATGGTAGAGAGTCGGTGGGCAATCATGATCGAGGTGCGGCCGTGCGTGAGGGAGCGAAGCGCTTCCTGAATGGCGCGCTCGTTCTCCGAGTCCAGTGAACTGGTGGCCTCATCCAGTATCAGAATGGGGCGATCCGCCAGGATGGCCCGCGCGATAGCGATGCGCTGACGCTCCCCGCCGGACAGCTTGATGCCGCGCTCGCCCACCAGCGTCTGGTATTGCTGCGGCAATCCCAGGATGAATGAGGCGATATGCGCCTGCTCGGCGGCGCGGTGGATCGCCTCCCCGTCCGCATCCGGATTTCCATAGGCGATGTTCTCGGCCAGGGTGCGGTGGAACAGGATCGGATCCTGGGGCACCAGTGCGATCGCCGCCCGCAGGGAGCTACGCGACCCCCGCGCGATGTCCTGTCCGTCTATGAGAATCGCCCCTCCCTGAATACCGTACAGGCACTGCAGCAGGCGCACGAAGGTGGTCTTGCCGCTGCCGGAATGTCCCACCAGCGCCACCCGCTCACCGCTGCGTATCGACACGTTGAGATTGTCAAAGACCGGCGTCGTCTTCCCGGGATAGGTAAACCGCACCTGCTCGAAAGAAATCGCGCCGCGGCGGATGTCGAGTGCGGGCAGCACGGGCGAGAGGGCCACTTCCGGATCTTCATGCAGCAGCGTAATCACCGCATGCAGGTCGTACGAGGAAGTGAGTATGTTCTTGATATTGTCCACCAGATCGCGAACGTACGACTGCAGAATGTTGTACGCAAAGGCCAGATAGGCGATGGACTCCACGTTGGCCTTGCCGTGGAACAAATACCATACGCCTCCGCCCAGCATGAGCACCAGCATCCCAGTCAGCAGAAAACGCTGCACGATTGCCGCGTAGCTGCCGAGCGTGTAAGCGCGCACGTTCCTGGCTTGCAGCTGCCCGGTTACGTCCAGAAAGTTCGAATGCTCGACTTCCTCCTGCGCATACGCCTTGGTCGTCGCCATGCCACCGATGGTGTCCGCGAGATGCGCGATGAAGAAATCCTGGGCCGCGGCGTACGCTCCCTGGGCGGGGCCGGATATCCTGAAGACAAAGACGGCGCTGATGGCGAACAGCAGGCAGACGTAGGCAATCATCAGAAATGCCAGCAGCGGAAAACGCATCGCCAGAAATGCCGTGCTTCCGGCCAGCACGACAATCGTCGGAATGACCCGGATGAGTATCTGATCTTCGAAGGTCTCGATCTTTTGCCGAGCGCGGCTGATTTTCGAGACGATGGATCCGGTGAACGTGTTGACGAAGAAATGCTCGGACAGGGTCTGCACGTGCGCGAACGCGTCGTCCATGAGCGATTTGAAAATTCCGGTTTCGAACAGGTTGTAGACGATGAACGCCACCCCGAACAGCAGCATCTGTGCGAAGTAGACGCCAAGAAACACCGCCAGGGCAGCGAGCACAGCCGCCTTGCCCTGATCCAGCCTGATGGCCGCCAGGAAATTCGACAGTGCGGTCGGCAGATAGGTTTCCAGCAGCGCGGCCGCAATGAACATCACCAGGATGACCGACAGTTTCGCGCGTTGGGCCCGCCAGTATCCGGCCGCAAAGCGCAGGACATCGAAGAACGAGAGCTCCTTGCGCGGTTTCGCAGGACTCGGGGCAGACGTGGACTGATTCGGGTGTACCGGCATAGCAAGCTCTATTGGGAAAAGCCGTCGCCGGCGTCGGCAGCAGGTGCCGATTGCAATGATATCAAGGATGCGGCCCCGAAATTTGCAGCCGATCTCTTGCAAGGGATCCCTGCCCGAGCATAGTGTTGCCGAACCCGGCAAGGAGTGGGCTCATGACACGCACCGCACAATCATCGATCACAAGGCGCTGTTCGACCCTGGCGCTGGCCGCTTCGGTAATGCTCGCGTCACTGTGCTTCGCGGCGACCGATGCCGCCCCGCCGGTGCGCATTGGGATCATCGGCACCGGCAAGATCGGTGCGGCACTTGCCGAACTGTGGGTGCACTCCGGTCACGAAGTCATGATTTCATCGCGCCACCCGGAATCACTTGCCGGGCTGGCCGCAAAGCTCGGACCGAAGGCACGTGTCGGCACGCCTGCCGAGGCCGCGACGTTCGGCGAAGTCATCATGCTTGCGGTGCCCTACGGCGTAACCCCGCAAGTGGGGCACGACTATGCCAAGCAGCTGGCGGGAAAGATCGTGCTGGACGCGGGCAATCCCTATCCGGAACGGGACGGCCCGATGGCACAGGCGGCACGTATCAAGGGAGCGGGCCCCTCCTCAAGGGACTTTCTCCCCGGCGTGCGACTGGTGCGCGCCTTCAACGCCATCATCGCCGGCAACCTGCTCACCCAGTCCCACCGCGCCGGCGATTTGATCGCGATTCCCCTCGCTTCCGATGACCCCGCCGCGATGAAGCAAGCCGCCGCGCTGGTTCGCGACGCTGGGTTCGACCCGGTGAACGTCGGCGACCTTTCACAGGCGCGCCGCTTCGACGTTGGCTCAGCCGTCTACGTGAAACTGATGACTGCCAAGGAACTGCGCGCCGCGCTGGGCCTGCCGCCATAGGCAGACCCGAGGCTCGGGGGACCGAAGCCGGGACGTGATTGCTCCGATGATGGCGTTGGCAGCGCTGCCGAACTCGCCGGGCTGGCCAAATCCTCCTTCGGCATCAACCACTTCACCGCCGCCCGCCGACCGCTTTTGCACCGGCCAAATAGGCCTTAGGCGACTGCATTACTGCCCAGGTCGCGCTGCGGCGCATGCCACCTAAATCTTTGATTTTCGTGAAGCTCCTTCTGGGCACTGCCCCGCCCTCTTGGCACAATTACCGCATGTTTTGCGCACCATTTTGAGGTTTGGATCAGTGTTAGCTGACCACCTAAACCCGGTCGCCTGCTCGGATCTACCGGCAAGCTCCAGTAGTTGGCGCGCCTTGGGCAGCGACGTGCGGCACTCTGCCGGGCGCGCATGCCGGCCGCCACGAGCAGCGGGGAAGGTACCGCAATGACCCCGATGGTGGCGCGCTCCGTCAATCAGAAAATGCGCTTCGCGCTACTCATCACGCTGTTTGCCGCGGTTCTGGGCATGGCTAGCGGCTATCTCATCTGGCGGGCCGTTACGCTCAAACTGGCCGTGAACGAACTGGATCACCATTCCTTTCGCTACATGCTGAGGGCAGAAGACTCCTCGGCCTCCTCGGAGCGCTTTCTGAAGGCCATGGCTGCCAGCCAGTTCATGCCCTGTTCCAATGATGAATTGGTGTTCATGCACCATCTGCTGATTCAGTCGGAGTATTTGCGGGACGGCGGCCGGATGAGTGGTGGCCGGGTGCAATGCGACACCATGTTGCTGCCCGCAGAGCTTCCAAAGAACACCTACAAGCCTGCCTTCGTACTGAAGGACTCAACTGAGGTCTACACCGATATTCGATTGATGCGGGATGATCCGGAAGCGCGCGTGGGCGTGCAGCGCGGCGGGTTCTTCGTGACCTACATGCACTGGCGGCCGGACCGCCTGGGCAATCTCCCCCTGGACTTCACTCTGACCGAGGTTGGAAATACCGGGCAGCAGCCTGGCTGGCTTCACGGTGAAAGACCTGCGGCTCCGGCAGCCATCCTCGCCAAGGACGGCTGGGCGCGCTCCGGTGGTAACCTTTACGCAACCCACTGTTCGCCACACTATTTCAATTGCTTCACGGCCTTCGTCAATGTCGCCAAGGTGCTCAACGGCGCGGCCGGCCAATCCATTGAAAGCACGGCAGCTGGCGGTGTAGTCGGGGTCCTAATCGGCTTCATGGGCATCGGGCTGTATCGCCGCAACCAGAGTCTGGTATCCCAGCTGCGCAAGGCAATCCGCCGCAAGAAACTACGCGTCGTATACCAACCGATCGTGCGATTGGGTGACCGCCAGATCCTCGAGGCTGAGGCACTGGTGAGATGGACCGACGACAATGGATACGAGGTAAGTCCGGCAATGTTGGTCGAACTCGCCGAGGTCAATGGCTTCGGCGGCGAGTTGACCGAGCTGGTGGTTCGTCTGGTGATGCGGGACATGGGCGCTGTGCTGCGCGCACGACCTGGGTTCAGCATCAACATCAACGTTACGGGCACCGATCTGGCGGACGAGGCGTTTCTGCCGACTCTGGAGCGGCTGCTGGCTGAAGCGCGCGTGCCGGCCAAGAACGTGGCTATCGAAGTCACCGAGAGCTCCACGGCCAAGAAGGACATCGCCGTTGAGACCATTCGACGGCTCAGGCACAGCGGTCACAAGGTGCACATCGACGACTTTGGAACGGGCTACTCAAGTCTTTCTTATCTGCACTTTCTGGCCGTAGATGCCATCAAGATCGACAAGTCATTCACTCACGCAATCGGCACAGAGGCCGTCACGATCAGCATCCTTCCGCAGATACTGGCCATCGCCAAGAAACTGGATCTGCAGGTCGTTGCCGAAGGCATCGAGACCGACGAGCAGGCCGACTACTTCGCAGGCTACGACCAGCCGATTCTGGGTCAGGGCTGGCTGTATGGATATCCGGTTCCGGCCGAGCGCTTCTACCGCCTGCTCGTCGAGAACGAACGGCTCGCAGCGGCGATCGTTCCGCCGGCGTCCTCGTCCACCGGGTAGTAGGTTGCTGCCGCTGCTCGGAGCTGAACCGACGACCCACAGCCTCGATCTCCTTCCATCGTCCACTGCAATCTGCATGCGCCCACGCCCCCACCGATAGGTACCGTCGGCCTTAGGATTGCAGCGGCAGCTAACGCCCCAATGCGGATCTACGGACTGCTGTTCTGGTCGCCAGATAGCTGCCATTAGAATCGAGTCGAGATGGGTTCGAGTGGCACTGTTCGCCGGATGCCGAATTGAGTTGCGCCGCTCCTCCTGACCTGCTAGGTTACATGTAACCTACTGGGACAATGCCATGCTTAATACTCCTCGTCCGTCGAGAGATAAGGTGCGTTTGCACCGAGAGCGCCTACGCGCACAGGGGTTGCGGCCGGTTCAGATCTGGGTGCCGGATGTCCGGGCACGCTCCTTTGCACGGGCTGCGCGTCAACAGTCCGAGGCTGTTGCAGCCAGCGCGCGGGCGAAGGGCGATCAGGGATTCATTGATGCCATTTCGGATCACGCCGCCGAATGAAGCGCGGTGAGGTATGGACGGTGTCGGGAGGCGGCCCGTACGCGGGAAAGCCTCGCCCTGCAGTGATTGTGCAGGAAGATCGCTTTGATTCTACAAGTTCCATAACTCTTTGCGTGTTCACGACCGATCCGACTGAAGCGCCGTTGCTACGGATGCTGATTGAGCCAACCGATCGAAATGGCCTTTCGAGCGCTTCCCGCTTGATGGTGGACAAAGTCATCACCGTTCCGAAGGCGCGACTGGGTAAGCGAATCGGAAAACTCAACGATGAGGACGTAGTTAGAGTAAATCGTGCTTTGACCGTGTTTCTCGGCCTCGCAAGGTGAGCATCTCAGGGCGTCTCAGCGGACGGCTGTCGGCCAACAACGTGGTACGGCAGCTTCCGTGCGCCGTATCTGTCGTTCAATTTCACTCGCGGCCAACTGCGGTCGATCAGTTCCACGAATTCGATGCTACAAAGCGGCCGCTCGCAATTTGCCATCGTATCGTTCACTCGAACCACTGATTTTGAACCGTCGTGTGCCACGCAACGATGAACGACAGATTCCAGTCCGCAGGATGGCCAGGTGGCGTCCGGTCATTCCGGCGTCCAGGTCGCGCTGACTCATACGTCAAAATCCTTCAACTACTAGGTATGAAGCCACTCAGCCTGACATGCGTTTGCCAGTTTCAAGGAGCGACTTCATGTCGCTTAGAATCCAATTCCATCCGCCGCCGCCGCGCGTATCAAACTTGGCGATGGTCGCCGCTGACATGATGGGCGCGTCGGTCATTTCGTGGGTTACAGTTACCCGGCAAAAGCCAGCGTCAGTCGGCTCGACTTCCCAGGTAACTCGGCTGAATCCCTCTGCACGGTTTGCGTCAGTGAACAACCATCGATAGGAATGCACCAATTTGCGCGGTGGATCTGCTTCGTACACCTCGCCATCAATGATGGTTTCAGGTAGGCCGTAGGACATCATTTGTGCGCTCGCTTTGTAGCGAAAAGCTCCACCCGGCCTGAGGTCATATTCGGCGGCTGCACCGTACCCATATTTTTCCGTCCATTCTGGACTTGTAATGGCCTCCCAAATCTGTGCCTGTGGAGCCTTGATATAGATTTCGTGGACACGTGTAACTACGCCCGCTTTTTTGCCGACTTCCATTTGGTGTTCTCCAATGTGGTTTTGAGTTCCGCGAGGGCAGCGACCTGATTTACGGTGTATTTGTCGATCCATCGATCATGGATCAGCCGAATCGGTACTGCGTTCAAAAAGTGGTGCTTCTCACGACCGGCACGACGTGTAACCACGAGGCCTGCATTTTCCAGTACGCGTAAGTGCTTCATGACGCCAAAGCGGGTCATCGCGAGCGGCATCTCGAGCTCGCCCAGCGTCTGGCCATCGCGATTGTGCAGCAGGTCAAGAAGCAGGCGACGCGAGGAGTCGGCCAACGCCTTGAAGACATGGTCTTCATTAAACATTCCCGAACGATAGGTGACTAAATAGTCACATGTCAAGCCTTACCCGCTCACCAATTGTTTTCGTTCCGAACTAATTGCGAGCGGATCGATCGATCCGCTATGGCAGGCGCACAATTTGGTCTGCAAGCCCGCGCTCCGTCGCCCGCGGTCGGATAGGGCCGTTCGAACGCACGCGGAGGAGGAAATTCGGCCTACTTCCGAAGAATCTTTTCTATTGTCTTACCCTTCGCTAACTCATCGATCAGCTTATCCAGATACCGAATTTCCCGCATTGTAGGCTCTTTGATGTCTTCTATCCGCACTCCACAAATGACACCCTTAATCAGGACGCGCGAAGAATTCTGGGCAGGCGCTTCTGCGAAAAAGGTCTCGAGATCCTTCTTCATTTCGATTTGAGATTCGATCTGTTTCTGGTTGTATCCAGTCAACCAGCGAATAACTTCGTCGACTTCCGCCTTCGTGCGCCCCTTCTTCTCTACCTTGGCAACATAGAGGGGATAGACACTGGCGAAGCTCGTTGTGTAGATGCGATGTTTTGTCATAGCAATTATGCACTCCATTCAATAGCTAGAACGTCACCTATGGAACTGAGTCAACGGAATGTATCGGGCGTTCCGCCACCCCTGCTCTTTGCCGTCTACACCCAGGCGCGGCTGTCATACTCTACATGCTCGATTCTGTCCGAGAAATCGGGGTCCCGAAACCAGTCGGTCGGCGCTGACCGGACTGGGTCAAAAGTACGAGTTCGACGGCTGTTCAAGCGCATCGGTCAGCACCGACGAAAAGTAGCAACTCCTGGCCTGAGTTCCGTACTTTGAATTGCCGACATTGGCTTCGCGGAAGACGCAGCAGCAATGTAAATAGCGAAAATTGCGCGGCCCGTTTGACGGGTTCGAGTCCTGCGAATAGCATTAGTGATCGCTGCGTTACGCTTTCGGGGGATGGCGAATGAAACGAGTTCTACTGGTCGGTCTCGATCCGGCGACGGTGGACTTTTCGGATCCAGCGCTGCCGCCAGGCATGACCGCAGAGAAGATCCACGCTGGAATCAAGCTCGCGCTCACTGATATGAACGGGCGCGGGTGGCTCACCGAAAACTGCTTCATCAACCCCGACGAGACTGCGGTCCCGACTGTGGAGCGCTGCCTCGCCGATGTCCACTACGACTGTGTAGTAGTCGGTGCGGGCCTCCGCCTGCCACCGAGCCGGCTGGCTTTGTTTGAAGCCGTGGTCAACGCCATCCACCGCGCCGCGCCGCAAACGACCATTGCATTCAACAGTCGCCCCGAGGACACCGGCGCGGCGGCTGCGCGGTGGATCTGAGACTCGGGAGCAAGCTGCCACGAAACCCACTATCGCGGTCAGGCACATGCGATGACGAAACGCGTCGGTTAATTTGGATTCCCGATAGCTGCCGGTGACGAACGGGGCAGGAGAGGGTCAAAATGCGCCTTGGTTGGCAACGCAGCTCGCGGAATCGCAACATCCGACGGAACGCCAACTCTTGTGCGCTATAACACCGTTCAAGTGCACTCTCAGCCAAAAGGACTCCTTGAATGGCCCGAACTGACATCCAAAAAGCTGTCGTTCAACTTTAAAGTTGTATGCGCAGGAGCCTTGGGCTAGCGAGGCACCCGAGGAAGCTTCTCTCCGTCCTTGATGGCCGGGTACTGCGCAACGTTCAGCTGCATTGCAAGAAACGTGTAGTAACCAACAATTCCCGTCATGTCGACAACTCCCTTCATTCCTAGGCGAGACTTGGCGCGCTCGAATGTCCCATCGGAAACTTGCTTCTTCCGCAGAAGTTCGTCAGTGAAGTCGAACACCGTCTCTTCGTCAGGGCTCATCGCCGTCGGACGCCGGCCAATGGCGATGTCGTCGGCGACCTCCTTCCGAATACCAGCCTTCAATGCAAGCGGATAGTGCAAGGACCATTCATAGCTCTGTATCCATTGGCGAGCGGTCATCAGGATTACGAGTTCGCTTAGCGTATTACCTATTGCCGACTTATATCGAAGATAGTCACCCATCGCGCGCGCCGTCGACATTACCTGCGGGCTGTACATTAAGGGCTCGAACGGACCGAATACCGGAACCTTTCGCGCTGACGCGAAGTCGGCTGCTGCCTGCTTCTGTTCCTCCGTGTACTGCGCAGGAGGGATGGTTGGCAACCGTTCCTCCGCTCGGGCTGCGAGGGCACCAATCGTCGACAGAATGGCTATCGCGACTTGACAATATTTCATCTGCTCACCTCCAGCCGCAATTCTCGGCATCGCCATTGACCTGGGGGTCGATTTTCGGTCCAGTTGACGCTTCAGGAAAAGGCCAAATTGAAGGCGCACTCTAAGGCGAGCGCCTTGTCAGTACCTGGATGGGGCCTTCATGATCCGCTTGCCGGATCACCCCGCCAGGAACGGCAGTAACTGCGCCAGAGTCTCCTGAGGATGCGTCTCCTGGAAGGCGTGGCCCCCCGGCATCGCAGCACCGGTAACTTGCGCACCGCGCTCTTTCCAGATCCCCAGCACGTCATACATTCGCCCCATGGCCCCATCCTTGGCCCACAACACATGCAGCGGGCAGGAGATCTTCTTGCCCAGGTCCGCTTCGTCAAACTGCATGTCGATGCCGGCCGAAGCGCGATAGTCTTCACACATTCCGTGTACGGCCGCCGGATCCTTCATCACGCGCAGGTACTCCGCGCGCAACGCGGGCGGCGCGCCGCCACCGACATAGCCCTCCAGATTCGCATTGATGATGTTCTCCGGGAAAGGCGCGGGGCGGATGAACAGGAACCAGTGAAAGTAGGCATCGACGAACGCCTTGGTCAAGTGCGTGTACAGGTAATACGTGGGGACGATGTCGAGCACGGACATGCGCGTGATCGCATCCGGATGGTCGAGAGCGAGACGATGCGCGACGCGACCGCCGCGGTCGTGACCGACAACGGCAAAGCGGTCAAAACCGAAATAGCGCATCAGTTCCACCGCGTCCTGCGCCATGGTTCGCTTGGAATAGTTGATGTGCTGGTCGCCGTCTTGCGGCTTGCTGCTGTCGCCGTAGCCACGCAGGTCCGGGGCCACGACGGTGTATTTTTGTGCCAACTCCGGCGCGACGCGATACCAGGACAGGTGTGTCAGCGGCGCGCCGTGGAGCAGCAGCAGCGGCGGTCCATTACCGCCGACGACCGTATGCAGCAATGCGCCGCTGGTCTTGACCTTGTCCACTTTGAAGCCTGGCAGCAGACGCGCATCGGCTGGGCCGGCATCCGCGGCCCCGGCGTCCGCCGCGAGAGCTTTGCGGCTCGACCCGAGCATTGCGCCGGTGGAAAGGGCCAGCCCCGCGCGCAACACGTCGCGCCGGTTGGTCGGTACGTCATGGGAGGCCGGAACTGACGCAGAACATGGCTGGCGCATAGGTCCCTCTCGATGGTCGTTTCGGCCATGGTAGAATGACCGGTGCGGGAAGGGAACTCCGGTTGCGATTATGGTCGCGTCCGCGCCTGCCAATGCAGGGGGCCTTGGGGGAGAATCGAGTTGAGTCGCGGCGGGTGGTCGGCCGTCCTAGTACTGATTCTGGCACAAGCCAGTGCGCATATTGCGATCGGTGCGGAAACGGGCGCCGTTGCGGACGCCGCGATGAACGGCGACCTGCCGCTCATGTATGCGCTGTTGAGGAGCGGCGCGGATGCCAACGCCCGCGGCTACTTCGGCACACCGCCGTTACATTGGCGCGTGCGCGTGGATGACCTCGAGGCGGTGAAACGGCTGCTGAAGGCAGGGGCCGATCCCAACGGTCTGACCGAGCGCGGCGTCAGTCCGCTCAGCCTCGCCATCGCCAACGGCAATTCGCAGATGGTCAGCCTGCTGCTAAGGGCCGGCGCCGACGCCAACCACGCCGAACCGAGCGGCGAAACCCACCTGATGATGGCCGCACAGATTGGCGTGCTGGCAGTGGTGGATCAGCTGCTTAAACAAGGAGCCCAGGTCGATGCCCGCGATCCGAACTACGGTCAGACCGCGCTGATGTTCGCGGCACGCGCTGGTGCAGCGGACGTAGTGTCAGCGCTGCTCGCGCGCGGCGCGAATCCCAACGTCGGAACCATCGTGGGCGAGCCACCCCCCTTCATTAAGCCTAATTCCGTGCCTGGTTTCGGCTATGGCGTGGGCATCATCCGTGGTGGCGTGCCCGCCGACCGCGGGCGGCGCGAGCCGGCGGCCGGTGGCATGACACCACTGCTCTATGCGGCCCGCCACGATCATGTCGAGGTTGCGAAGCGGCTGATCGCGGCGGGTGCGGACGTCAACGCGAAGGAGGCCAATGGCATCTGGCCGCTGCTGATGGCCGTCTCCAATGACAATGTGGCCATCGCGCACTACCTGCTGGACCACGGCAGCCACGTCAATGGGCAGGACTGGTACGGGCGCAGCCCATTGTGGGAAGCGGTCAACGTGCGCAATCTCTACGTCCACAACGCAACTTTCATCAATGGTATCGATCGCCGCCCCATACTGGAGCTGATTCGCGCTCTGCTTGCAGCGGGCGCGGACGTGAATGCGCGCACCAAGGAAACTCCGCCATTTCGCCATCACTTGCTGGAGATCACCGGCTCGCTGGAGTGGGTCGACTTCACCGGGCAGACGCCCTTCCTCACGGCCGCGCTGGCCGGTGACGTCACCGTGATGAAACTGTTGCTCGAACACGGCGCGAATCCCCGCATCGATACCTTTCATGGCACCTCGCCGCTGATGGCGGCGGCCGGTGTCAACTGGGTGCTCGCGCAAACCTGGACCGAGGGTCCGGACCAGCTGCTGCAGGCGGTAAAGCTCTGTGCCGATCTCGGCATGGATGTAGACCAGGCGAACTCCATGGGCATCACAGCGCTCCACGGCGCGGCGAATCGCGGCTCGGACGACATCATTCGTTTCCTGGTCACACGCGGCGCCGACCTTACGGCGCAGGACCACGAACACCGCTCCGCGCTGGACTGGGCCAAAGGAGTTTTTCTCGCGACGCATCCGGCGCAACCCAAGCCCAGCAGCATCGCGCTCATCACGCAGCTGCTTCGCGATCAAGGCAGGGAGGTACGCTGATGCAGCGCAAGCCGTGGTTGCGAATTGCATGGTGCCTGCTGTGGCCCGCGGGCGCCTGGGCCGACACGGACGTGCCGGGCACCATCGAGCGCTATTGCTCTGACTGCCACAACACCACGGACTGGGCAGGTGGTCTCGACCTCACCACTCTGGATCCCGTGCACGTCGGTGCTGAAGCGGAGTCGTGGGAAAAGGTGGCGGGTAAGCTGCGCGCGGGCATGATGCCTCCACCTGGAAAAGAGCGTCCGTCACGCGCGCACGCCGAGGCGATCGCTTCAATGCTGGAAGCGCGCCTGGATGCGCAGGCGGGACAAGGCGGCGGCGGCGCGGCGGCGCCCGCACCGGCACTGCACCGGCTGAATCGCACCGAGTACGCCAACGCCATCCGTGACCTGTTCGGCATGCCGGCGGACGTAAGCGGCCTGCTGCCCCCCGATGACGCCAGCGCGGGTTTCGACAATGTCGCCGCGGGCCTCGGAATTTCACCGGCGCTCATCCAGGGGTATACCTCCGCAGCGATGAAGCTGAGCCGGACCGCAGTGGGCGACATGGCCACCCCTGAGAGCACGGCGATCTACCAGGCGCCTGAGAAACTCGCACAGGACCAGCACCTGGAGGGGCTCCCGCTCGGATCGCACGGCGGTTTGCGCGTGGAGTATGACTTTCCGCTCGACGCTGAGTATCGCTTCAGTATCCGCGGCAATTTCGCGACGATGTCCAACGCCAATTTCATGATCGACTTCGCCCTCGACGGTCGGCGCGTGGAAAACCCGCACCTGAGTGACTTCCGCATGCACGTCAACGCGGGACGTCACGTGCTGACCGCGGCGCTCTTTGAGGCCCGGCGGCCCACTGGCGTAAACGATATATATTCGGTCTACAAGTGGAACGCCGGGATCGACCGCGTGGAGATCGCCGGCCCGTTCAATGCCACGGGGCTCGGCGACACCGAGAGCCGGCGGCGCATCTTCAGCTGCCATCCGCAATCGAAGGCGCAGGAACGCGGCTGCGCCGAAAAGATTCTGGTGGACATGGCCAGCCGTGCGTTTCGCGCCCCAAGACAGCTCGGGGATCTCGCCGATATCATGCGGTTCTACGAACGCGGTCACGACGAGGGCGGCTTCGAGGCCGGCATCCAGCAGGCGCTGGCGCGCATCCTGATCGATCCGCGCTTCCTGTTTCGCTTCGAGGCGCAACCCGGCGACGTTGCCTCCGGCACACATTACACCGTCACTGACGTGGAGCTCGCCTCGCGCCTGTCCTTCTTCCTATGGAGCAGCATCCCTGACCCGCAGCTGCTTGATCTCGCAGTGAAGAACGAGCTGCACCGGCCCGAGGTGCTCGCCGCGCAGGTGCGACGCATGCTCGCGGATCGCAAGGCCTATGCGCTGGTGCAGAACTTCGCCGGGCAGTGGCTGCATCTGCGGGAACTCGAGAAAGTGACGCCGGAGGTCGAGGGATTCGATGAGAATCTGCGCAGCGCCTTCATCGAGGAAACCCGCTCGCTGGTGGATTGGGTGCGGACTCAAGATCTCCCGGTCACCGAATTGCTCACCGCCGACTATACTTTCCTGAATGAGCGCCTGGCGAAGCACTACGGCATCCCCGACGTGCGCGGCTCCTACTTCCGCCGGGTGAAGTTGCCGCCCGGCACTCACCGCCGCGGCCTGCTCGGTCAGGGCAGTATCCTCACGATCACCTCGACCGCGAGCCGCACATCGCCGGTGATTCGTGGCAGCTGGATACTCGAAAACCTCCTGAATTCACCCGTTCCGCAGCCGCCGCCGGGTGTGGAGACCAATATCGACGGCGACGGTACTCAGGTCATCACCGCCTCCGTACGGCAGCGCCTCGAAGCACACCGCAAGAATCCGAGCTGCGCCTCGTGCCACAACGTATTCGATCCGGTGGGCTTCGCGCTGGAGAACTTCAATGCCATCGGCGCCTGGCGCGAGCGCGATGGCGACTCGAAGATTGACGCCAGCGGCATCCTGATGGATGGCACGAGGATTGCCGGTCCCGAGAGCCTGAACGCCGCGCTGATGTCGCATTCGGACCTGTTCGTCACGAACCTGGTGCAGAAGATGATGGTCTACGCCCTCGGGCGCGCGATCGATTACCATGACATGCCGGCGGTGCGGACGATCCGCAGGCAGGCGCTGCGCGAGAATCTGCGCTTCAGCGCGCTGGTACTGGGCATTGCGCAAAGCGCGCCGTTCCGTCAGCAGCCCAGGGCGCCGCAGGGCAGCGGTCTGACTGCCCGCGAGTGAGCAAGACAGTCAAGGAGACAGCGATGGCCAACTTCATCACGCGCCGACACCTATCACGCCGCGCGCTCCTGCGCGGCGCGGGCGCCGCCCTTGCGCTGCCGCTGCTCGACTCGATGGTTCCGGCGTTGGGTGCGGCCCCGAAGCCGCAGACTCGTTTCGGGGCGATCTACTTTCCGCACGGCGCCACCATGTCGCGCTGGACGCCGCCGAACGAGGGCGCCGATTTCACCTTCAGCGAGATTCTGCAGCCCCTGGCACCCTATCGCTCCCACATCAGTGTCATCTCCGACCTGGGTCATGCGCTCGCCTATGGGCCCGGGGGCGCCACAGGCAACCACAACCGCTCCTCCGCAGCATTCTTGAGCGGCGCGAAGGCCACTGCCGGGGCCCAGCCGCGGCTCGGCATCACCGCGGATCAAGTGCTGGCGAAACACTCAGGCGGCGACACGCCGCTGCCGTCGCTGGAGCTGATGATCGAGGATTCCAGTCTCAACTGCGGCGAGGGGCTGAGCTGCGCCTATCGCAATACGCTGTCATGGCAGAGCGAAACCGCGTCGCTTCCAATGCAGAACAACCCGCAAGCGCTATTCGAGCAACTCTTCGGCGACGGGGCGAACGATGCGCAGCGCGCGGCACGCCGCGCGCAGGCCCTGAGTCTGCTTGACTCGGTGACCGAGCAGATCCACGGATTAAGCCGGACATTGCCGGCGGTGGACCGCGAACGCCTGGAGCGTTTTACGACCGACGTTCGCGAGATCGAGCGGCGCATCGAGCAGTCCGCCAAGCGCGTGGACAGCGCTGTCACGTTGCCCAGCAGGCCGGCCGGCATCCCGGAGGACGTGGAAGAGCACATCAAGCTGATGTACGACCTGCTCGCCCTGGCCTGGCAGACCGAGATCACCCGCATCAGCACCTTCATGCTGGCGAAGGAACTGAGCAACGCGGTGTATCCAAAGAGCGGGGTCCTGGATTCCTTTCACATTCTCTCGCATCACTCCAACATCGAGAGCAACAAGGCGCGCTTTGCGGTGCTGAATCGTTATCACGTGCAGCTGTTCGCCTACTTCGTAGAGAAGCTCGCCAAGCTGCCTGACGGCGATGGCACACTGCTGGACCACTCGCTCGTCCTGTACGGCAGTGGCATGAGCGACGGCAACTCCCACAATCATGATCCCCTGCCGATCGTCCTGGCCGGGCGAGCCGGCGGTGCGTTGCAAGGCAACCGCCACGTGCGGCAGCGAGAACTGACCCCGATGTCGAATCTGCTGTTGGCAATCCTGAATAAGCTGGGTTGCCCGGAGGAACACTTCGGCGACAGCACGGCGCCGCTGTCCATTTAGGCTGGCCAGCGCCCCTGATGCGGGCGCTATCGGCTTGCGCTGGCGCACGGAGGCACTTGAGAGGAGGTAGGCGATGACACTGGACCGTCGCGAATTCATCCAGGTGGCAGCGGCGCTCGGCGCGTCGCTCGCGTGGGGCGGGAACGCCCGGGCGTCGCGAGTGAAATGGCAGGAACGGCGCGATCTCTATCCCGAAGGGGTGGCCTCGGGCGATCCCGACTCCGAACAGCGTGATCCTGTGGACGCGCAAGCCGTCTCGGTGACGGGAAACGCCACATTCTGACGGTCGAGGTCGCCGAGGATGAGCACTTCCGCCGCGTCGTCGCGCATGCCCACGCGCCCGTTTCCGCGCCGCCGACTGGACCGCGCGAGTCCTGGTCGGCGGACTCAAGCCGGCGCGCACCTACTGGTATCGCTTCACCGACACCGACGGAAACGGCAGCCGCGTCGGCCGCACGATCACCGCGCCGCTGCCAGACGATCCGCGCACGGTCAACTTCGCGTTCGTCAGCTGCCAGGACGTCAACGAAGGCAAGCTCAACGCCTATCGCCGGATGATCTTCGAGGATGAGCGCGCCGCGCCCAGACCAGCTCGGCTTCGTCCTGCACCTCGGCGATTTCATCTACGAGATCGTCGAATATCCCGAC
Source organism: uncultured Pseudomonadota bacterium (assembly GCA_963726995.1). Classification (GTDB taxonomy): domain Bacteria; phylum Pseudomonadota; class Gammaproteobacteria; order Steroidobacterales; family Steroidobacteraceae; genus DAIDKA01. The sequence continues at coordinate 26,306 of CAVSEP010000004.1, read as the reverse complement.
GAAGTGAAGACGCGCTACGACCGCACGATCTACGAGGTCGCGCGCATCCCCGACGGCGGCAAGAGCCGGCAACTTCCACTATCCGCTGACGGTCGACGGCTACCGCGCCATCTACAAGGGCTATCTTGCCGATCCCGACCTTCAGGACGCGCGCGCGCGCTGGCCGTTCGTCGCCATGTGGGACAATCACGAATTCTCGTGGCAGGGCTGGCAAAGCATCCAGAAGGCCGGCAGGAACCGAACGCCCGGGACAGAGCATCAAGGTCGCCGCCAACCAGGCATGGTGGGAATATCTGCCCGCCGCGTTGCAAGAAGGTCGAGCGGACCCTCGCTCGAGAGCTTCGATCCGCCCGCGGTGACGGATGTTCGCCATCGAGAATGGGACGAGAACGGCCTTGGCGACGAGCCCAACAATCTCGCCGCGATCAACAGCCTGATCGGCTACCGCTACCTATCGCTACGGCAGACATCTCGACCTGATCATCACCGACCAACACAGTTATCGCAGCGCCGACCCTTTCAGCGACGCCTCCGTCGCCGAGCTTTGGTCCGGAGTTCACCGGCATGTTCCCGGAGGATGCGGCGCAGATTCTCGACGGCGGCCGCGCCTTCAACGGCGGCAACCCGCCGGCCGGAATCATCATTCAACGGCGCGCACGTTCCCAATCCCGCGAAAGGACGCGCCGCCGCAGACGATCCTCGGCGCCGAGCAGAAGGCCTGGTTCAAGGACCAGCTGCGCAAATCGACCGCGACGTGGAAGATCTGGGGCAATTCGGAAGGCGCGCCCGATTGGCGCGGCGACCCGCAGAACCTCCCGCCTGGATTGACAAAGGAAACCTGGCCGAAGACGCACCTATGCCTCGATGAGCCGCTGGCGATTATGGATCGGCGTATCGGGAGCGCGCCGAGATCTACGACCTGGTGCGCGACGCAGAGGATTACCGGCTTCGCGATCGTTTCCGGCGACCGACACAGCTTCTGGGCGGGTTACGCGACTTCGGAATTGCCGCCGGGCAAGTTCGATCCCGTAGGCCTGAGTTTCGTCGGCGCCTCGCTGTCGAGCGCCGGCACCATGGAGGCGCTCGAGCACAATCTTTCCAAAGACCGATCCGCTGCGTCCGCTGTTCCTTGCCGATCGCCCCGGCGTAGGCGAACCCGACTGGACCTTCAACATGCTGCTGAAGCACGGCGTCCGGTCGTGCCTTGAATATGCGAAGAGCTTCGACCTGAAGCGCGCACGATCCGCTGTCGAACCCGGATCTTGCCCCGCACCTCGAGTTCGTCGATCTTGGCGGCCACGGCTATGCGACGGTTCGGCTAAGTCGCGGATGAAATGCGGACGGAATTCGTCTGCATTCCGCGGCCGATCGCGCGCAGTGAACGCGCTGACGGCGGCGATCTTCGCTACCGCGTGGTGCATACCTCGAGGCTGTGGGGACCGGGAGAACGGCCACGGCTAGTCCGGCAGGTTCTGGAGGGCGATCCGGGACTCGCGATTTGACCGCCGAGGCGTCTGCGACGCGCAGACCCTCCTTGGTCTGTCGGAACGGGCTACCCCGGACTCAACAGACTATTTGGCCGCCGGTGCTGAACCCGCCCCGCCCGGTGCTGACCCCGGTGCCCCCGGCGGCCTGCCTCTCCCACACTTTGGTGTCGTGCAAACCGTGACCTCGTGGATGTAGCGAGTCATGCCGCCCTCAACCCGAAACTGGTTGCTGGTCGGGGTCCCCGGCTGGTCGGGGGGCAGTCCGGCATCGATCCAGGGGAAGTCGCTGAAGATGTCAACGGCGCCGATGGTCTCGTCAATGACGTAGCGGCGCTGGCTCACTTTGAGCTTCTGCGGGAACGCCCCCATGTTGCATGTATTTCCCTCCGGATTCCGGGTGCCCGTGTACATGCGGCCTTCGAGCCGGGCGCAGGGCGTGCCATGCGGCACCTTGATCGTCGGGTCCCCCCAATTGTCCAAGTAGGCGTCGGCCACCGCCTGGATGACCGTTCGCGTGTCGCGTTTGTCCTTGGGGATCTCGTCCCACTTCTCCGCCTGCGTGAAGCGAAGGTGCTCGGCCGCGCCGAACGCCCAGTCACCCTCGTGCGTCACCCTTGACTCCAGCTTCGACACCTTGCCGCCCTTGGTCGCCTCCATGCGCGTGTGGATCACGTACGGGTGCGGGTCCGTGGCCCCCACCAGCTCCGTGAAGGTGGCGCATTGCGTCGTGTCGTAGAAGCTGCGGGTGAAGTCGACTGTCAGGGGTCCGGCCAGCACGCCCTCGGCAACGTCCATGGCCTTGTCGTTCTCCCCGTAAAACGACTTGGCTGCGAAGGAAAGCATGGTGGCCTTGCCGGCCGTTTGGGCCTTGACATAGGTGTCGGTCAGCTTCTGGAGCATCTTACGGCTGCATTCCGCCCTGGCATTTGACGCGAAGGCCGCGCCCGCCAGGACGATTGAGCAGAACATGATGGTGACTGTTACTTTTTCTCTTCTCATTTGCGCATCCCCCCCCCGGGTTCTTCGCGTGCATTGTATGGCGATTTCGCGCCCGCGTCCGTAATACGGCAGCCATAGGTGGCCTTGAGCCGCAAGCTGGTCAAGTCTGCTTTGCCCTGCTGCGGTCCCGACATGGAATCTTTCCGCGGACGATCGCGCTATTCTCTGCGACTCAAGAATTCCGTGGTCAAGCTGGGGGTCGATGCCATGCGAAAGCAATCTCGCTCGTTGCTGCTTTTGTCGGTGCTTTCCGGTTTCCTTTTCGCCGGCGCTGATGCAGCGCAGCAGCCGGCGAGGCGCTGGTCTGATCCAGCCACCTGGCCAAATCACAAGGTGCCGGTTGCCGGCGAGCTGGTCGATATTCCAAAAGACAAGCATGTGCTCCTGGATGTCAGTCCGCCGGCGCTGAACGGTGTGACGATCCACGGCAAGCTCAGCTTCTCGGACAAGTCCGACCTGGAACTGACCACCGAGTGGATCATGTTGCACGGGGAGCTGGAAGTCGGCACCGAGGCCAAGCCCCACACGCACAGGGCGACCATCACCCTCACCGACAACGTCAAGGATGAGCAGCTGATGGGCATGGGGGATCGCGGGATCATGGTCGCGGGCGGAATGCTGAACCTGCACGGAGACCGGACGAACACCTGGACTAAGCTCGCCAGCACGGCGGAGGCCGGCAGCAACTCGATCGAGGTTCTCAATGCCGCTCAATGGCGGGTCGGGGATACGATTGTGCTGGCCTCGACGGATTTTGATCCCCGGCAGGCCGAGCGGCGCACCATCTCTGCCATCCATGGCAATACGATCACGCTGGATCAGAAGCTGGAGTACATGCACTTCGGCAAGATCACCTATGAGGTGGACGAGCGCGGCGAGGTGGGGTTGCTGACGCGCAATATCCTGATCCAGGCATCACCCGATGCGGAACAGACCTTCTTCGGCGGCCACGTGATGGCGATGGTCTCGAGCAAGATGTATGTCTCGGGCGTGGAGTTCAATCGCATGGGCCAGCACCTGCAGCTGGCCCGCTATCCGATCCACTGGCATCTGGTCGGGGATGCGCCGGGCCAGTACGTGAAGAACTCCGCGTTCCACGACACCTACAACCGCTGCGTGACGGTGCATGGCACCAACTTCGTGCACGTGGAGAACAACGTGACCTACAACACCGTGGGCCACTGCTTCTTTCTCGAGGACGGCATCGAGCACGGCAACGAGTTCGTGCACAACCTGGCGATCCAGACCAAGTGCCATACCTCCAAGCCCTGTGTCCCGACCCAGCTCGCCGCCGCCGGAGAGAACCCGAACTTCGAGAATCGCCAGGCCATCAGGGTGAGTGGTCAGGCCTCCAAGGATGTCCTGCTGCCCTCGGACAACACGGTGTCGAGTTACTGGATCACCAATCCGGACAACGTCTACCGCGACAACGTGGCTGCCGGTTCCGACGAGAACGGCTTCTGGATGTCACTGCCCGAGCATCCGAACGGTGCGTTTGTAGACACGGATATCAGCAAGGCCACCTGGCCGCGTCGCACGCCATTTCGTGAGTTCAAGGGCAACGTCGCCCACTCAAACTACGATGGTTTCATGTTCGACCGGAACATCAACCCCAATAACACTTTCGGCGTGACCGGCAACGCGCATATGCCCAAGGAAAATCCCGCTGACGCGACCAGCAGGACGGTGGAAACGAACTTCGAGAATCTCACCTCCTACAAGAACCGCAATGGCGGTATCTGGGGCCGCGGTGAGATGCACGTATTCAGGAACGCGAAGATGGCCGACAACGCCATGGATTATACGCATGCCTCGGGCTCGGCCGGTCGTGACCCCTTCACCTCAAGAGTCGTTGACTCGCTGTTCGTGGGCGAAACCGAGAACATCGGCAACCCCAGGACGGACGCGGAAAAGGCTTACGGCCGCAGCCTGCCGAAGCCGATGATGCCGGACTTCCCGATCCGCGGCTACGAGTACTACGACTACCGTCATGACGTGGTGAATGACACCTTTGTCAATTTCCAGGACAACGCCACTCGCAAGACCGGAGCGCTCACCTACCTGATGTATACGAGCGCCGGGGTCAGTACCGAAAACTCCATCGAGGGTGCGAAATTCATCAACGCCAAGCCGGTGTATTTCCCGCCGATGGAGCGCAAGTGGGGCAACGACAATTTAAACGCTGTGGCTTGGAAGGCTGCGGCGATCCACGACAAGGACGGCTCGGTCAGCGGCATCCCCAATTCCTACATTCTCCTCAACGACGGGCCCAACGACAGTATTGCAACCGACGCGCAGGCCTGTGAGATCAAGCCCGACTGGAACGCTGCGGTGTGCCGGGGCGATGTCGGACGCTTGAGTTTTGGCGGCGGCGGCTTCGGCCCCCGTCCCCCGGGTACCGGTCCGGGTGGCCCCGCGGGTCCTGGCGCTGTTGGTCTCTCAACCCTTGGCGCCGGTGCAGGTGCGGGCCCAGGTGCGGGTGGTCCTGGCGCAGTGGCCCCCATCACCGTGGCGCCGGGTGCAGGTCGAGGTCCTCCCCAGCCGCCCGTCACCCTCAGCCGCAATGGCCGGGACTACAGCTTCAATTCAGGCAACGTCCGGGCGGGTACTGAGATCAAGGTGACCACCGAAAGGCCGTCCTTGAACCTCACCCTGACGGAAATGGATGCGGGCTCGTGGGTGATCTTCCAGCTGCTGGGCTTCAACACAGCGGCCTCGGGTACGCAGCAGACGAGCCTCGATGCGCTGCGCAAGGCCAGCGACACCTCCTACTTCAAGGACAAGGAGGCGCTGTGGGTCAAGGTGGTTTCCAACGGCAACGGTGCTCAAGGCCCCATTGGCGGTGGCCCTGGTGGGGGAACCAGCCTGCTGGTCAGCCGCTAAGCGGCAGTCCTTGCCGTATGAGCAACCCCCGGCCCGGAACGACGGGCGAGTGTTGGCCTACGGCAAGGGAGCGCGATTGGATCAGGCCCAGCGGCGCCTTTCGCTATCGAGTTCGACGTTCGGCCACCAGCGCCCGGATCTGCGGCCAGCGCTTGGACTGAAAGTTCTCGTCCTCGAATATCTCGTGAGGGACGGCTGAAAGTACGTCGAATCCGTATTCGTCATAGACGTGATCGAGTTTCTTATCTAGCGCGATCCGGCGGACTTCCTCGACAAAAGGAAAGACTTCGCGCTCTTTCAGGTCCTTGTGTGCCTGGGAGATGAAAGATCGGACGACGCTGATGGCAAGTCGTGCCTGCGCGATGCCATGGTCATCGCATTTCTCGGGTAGTGAGGCGAGGTTGTGTAACTTGCTGGCCAGCAAGTCCAGTGGGTGAATGACCTTTACACTTCGTGAGATGGAAGGAAGCGTCATTTCAACGGCTCGACTTCTTGCCTGATCGGTGTCGACACCCACGATAGCCCACAGAAAGTCTATTTCCTTGTAGCCTTCATTCATCACCGTGAGACTGAGTTTCGCGGTCTGTGGCGTGAAATCGCCGGGGGTAACCTCGTGCAGCTTCCAGTTCCCGCCTCTCTTGTTAAGTGCCTTTCCAAGTGCTCTGGCAGTACTGAGGGAACCGATGAAATCAACGTCCGCGCTAATGCCGCTCGATAGCTCGGCGGGTGGCGGCACGCCGTAAATCTCGCTCCAAATGGAAAGCGCCTGGCCTCCAACCAGTACGGCTTCCGAGCTGCAGCTTTCTATGACCTGGCGTATTTCATCGCTGGAGAGCGGAAGCTGAACGTTCTTCCCGGCCATCATCGTCCTCCCGCGCCGAGAAACCGCCCTCAGGCCATTTGAACTGGGCACCACGTAACTGCTCCTTGCTGAACGTGAACAGGGCGCTTTGCGGGATTTCGCCCTTGGCTACGCGGTCGTGGGAAGCAGCCTGCCTCGCGCGCTTCTCGATCCAGAACTGTTCTGCGGAGATTTTTTCGACGGGAAGTAGCGATCGCCGCACGCGCTGAGGTAGGCGCTGCACCTCGCTCTGTAGCCCGCCAGCATCCCTCGCTGCATCCATCATCAATGCTAACTCCTGCGCGCAACCGACCGCCGCCATGACGCGAGCGAGCACCCCGAGAGAGACCCCTGGGTCTCCACTCTCCAAGCGGCGCACTGTGTCCTGACTGCATTGGGCGGCTTGCGCCAGATCCACAATGCGCAGCCCCCGACGCTTACGCGCGACACGCAAGTTTCCGCCTAGCCTGGCGACTGCATCGGATGTGCTTTTCAGTTCCATAATGATCAGTATAGATGGTGGTAATCGACTTAGCCACTGATATAACAATACTATGACATGGTTCATTCGCTGCCTTTGGCCGACCGGCGCCGGTACTGCCAACACGGTTTTGTGACGGAGCCCTATTCGTTAAGGGTGCCTGGCTATCGCGCCATGCTCTGCGACACTTGGACACAGGACTGATGCGATCGCGCTACGCCGAGCGCCGGGCAATCGGCTATGGTCTGTGCCTCAAGTACCAGATCGTTTTCGGGTAGGGGGTTGATGTGATGAGTAAAAAGAATCGCTCGTTGCTTCTTGTGTTGCTGATTCCGGCGTTCCTTCTCGCCGGCGTATTCACCGGCGTTGATGCAGCGCAGCAGTCGGCGAAGGCGACGCGCTGGTCGGATCCTGCCACCTGGCCGCATCACAAGGTGCCGGTGGCCGGTGAGCAGGTCGATATTCCAAAAGACAAGCATGTGCTCCTGGATGTCAGTCCGCCGGCGCTGAACGGTGTGACGATCCACGGCAAGCTCAGCTTCTCGGACAAGTCCGACCTGGAACTGACCACCGAGTGGATCATGTTGCACGGGGAGCTGGAAGTCGGCACCGAGGCCAAGCCCCACACGCACAAGGCGACCATCACCCTCACCGACAACGTCAAGGATGAACAGCTGATGGGCATGGGGGATCGCGGGATCATGGTCGCGGGCGGAACGCTGAACCTGCACGGAGACCGGACGAACACCTGGACCAAGCTCGCCAGCACGGCGGAGGCCGGCAGCAACTCGATCGAGGTTCTCAATGCCGCTCAATGGCGGGTCGGGGACATGATTGTGCTGGCCTCGACGGATTTTGATCCCCGGCAGGCCGAGCGGCGCACCATCTCTGCCATCCATGGCAATACGATCACGCTCGACCAGAAGCTGGAGTACATGCACTTCGGCAAGATCACCTACGAGGTGGACGAGCGCGGCGAGGTGGGTTTGCTGACGCGCAATATCCTGATCCAGGCATCACCCGATGCGGAACAGACCTTCTTCGGCGGCCACGTGATGGCGATGGTCTCGAGCAAGATGTATGTCTCGGGCGTGGAGTTCAATCGCATGGGCCAGCACCTGCAGCTGGCCCGCTATCCGATCCACTGGCATCTGATGGGCGATGCGCCGGGCCAGTACGTGAAGAACTCCGCGTTCCACGACACCTACAGCCGCTGCGTGACGGTGCATGGCACGAACTTCGTGCACGTGGAGAACAACGTGACCTACAACACCGTGGGCCACTGCTTCTTCCTCGAGGACGGCATCGAGCACGGCAACGAGTTCGTGCACAACCTGGCGATCCAGACCAAGTGCCATCCCTCCAAGCCCTGTGTCCCCACCAACCTTGCCGCAGCCGGAGAAAACCCGAACTACGGGGATCGCCAGGCCGCCAGGGTGAGTGGTCAGGCCTCCAAGGATGTCCTGATCCCTTCCGACAACACGGTGTCGAGTTACTGGATCACCAACCCGGACAACGTCTACCGCGACAACGTGGCTGCCGGTTCCGATGAGAACGGCTTCTGGATGTCACTGCCAGAGCATCCGAACGGTGCGTTCGCGGACACGGATATCAGCAAGGCCACCTGGCCGCGTAACATGAATATCCGCGAGTTCAAGGGCAACGTCGCCCACTCCAACTACGACGCGTTCATGATGGATCGGAACATCGCGGCCAACAACACTTTCGGCGTGACCGGCAACATGCATCTCGCCCGTGAAAATCCGGCAGACCCGCGCAGCAAGTTGGTGGAAGTGGTTTTCGAGGATCTCACCGCCTATAAGAACCGCAATGGTGGCTTCTGGGGTCGCGGTGAATTTCGCACATACAGGAATATCAAGTCGGCCGACAACGCCATCGGCTATACGCAGGCCTCTGGCCTGGGCGGTGGCGCTAGTGTTGAGGACCCGTTTACGTCAAGGGTCCTTGACTCGCTGTTCGTGGGCGAAACCGAGAACATCGGAAACCCCAGGACGGACGCGGAAAAGGCTTACGGCCGCAGCTTGCCGAAGCCGATGATGCCGGATTTCCCGATCCGCGGCTTCGAGTACTACGACGCGCGTCATGACGTGGTGAACACCACCTTCGTGAATTTCCAGGACAACGCCACCCGCAAGACCGGGGCCCTCTCGTACCTGCTGTTTACCAGCTTCGGGGTCAGCTCCAACAACGCCATCGAGCACGTGAAATTCGAGAACGCCAAGCCGGTGTATTTCCCGCCGATGCAGGGCAACGCCAGGTGGGCCAGCGACAATGGAAACAGCTCGGCCTACAAGACCGCGGCGATCCGCGACAAGGACGGTTCGCTCGGGGCTGGCCCCAATGCCTACGTTCTCATCAACGATGGCGTCAACGACAGCATCGCAGCCGATGCGGAAGCCTGTGAGATCAAGCCCGACTGGAACGCTGCGGTGTGCAAGGGCGATGTCGGGCGCCTGAATATTGGCGGCCCGGGCGGTGGTGGCGGATTCGGCGGCCCTCGTGGCCCGGGCGCCGGTCCCGGCGGGCCCGGTGGTCCTGGGGCAGCAGCGGGTCCCGGCGCCGGTGCCGGTCCTGGTGCGCTGGCCGCGGGTGGTCCTGGCTCGCCGGGTGCTCGACCCGGCGGCTTCGGTGCGGCCCCTGCCCTGCCGCCCGTCATCCTCAGCCGCAATGGCAAGGACTACAATCTGACGGGCACCAACGTTCGCTCCGGCACCGAGATCAAGGTGACTACCGAAAGGCCGTCCGTGTCCCTGCGGGTGTCGGAGCTGGACAAAGGCTCCTGGCTGATCTTGCAGCTGCCGGGCTTCAACACAGCGGCCGCGGGTACGCAGCAGACCAGCCTGGATGCGCTGCGCAAGGCCAGCGAGACCTCCTACTTCAAGGACAAGGATGCCCTCTGGGTCAAGGTGGTCTCCCCCGACAGCGGTCCCCTTGGCCTTGGTGGTGGAACCACCCTCCAGGTCAGCCGGTAATCTGAGACGTGTTATTTGAGCAAGAGCCCCCGGCTTGAGGCCGGGGTTCTTTTTGCAGCCAATATTTCGGGGAACGACGTCACATGAAAGGCAACGGCATAACGCGCCGCGCGCTGCTTGGAAATATCGCCATGCTTGGAGTCGCCGCGGGCCCAGGCAAGGCTTTCGCCAAAACTCACCGGTTTTCCCCGGTTCAGCAGGATTTCTCCGACCCCTATCTCGAACTCATACGGCTTCTGAAGGAAGCCGCCGAGATCGAACAGGACCTCCTGATCCAGTATCTCTACAGCGCGTTTGCACTCAAGCCCGCGTACACGCAACTCGTCGGCACTCCGACGCCGAATGCGACTTCGCTCATGGGAGTCATCATCCAGGAGATGCAACACCTCGGAGGGGTGAATCGGCTACTCGTGGAGTTGGATGCCAGGCCGGTGCTCACACGCCAGGACTTCCCCTACGAGACCGACATCTATCCATTCCCATTCGAACTTGCACCGCTGGGTGCGGTTAATCTGGCCAAATTCGTGTATTGCGAAGCGGATCCGGTCCGCCTGGGGCATGTGAGGTCGATCAGCAGCGACTCGGTTTTCCTTGTCGACAAGTTGAAGACTACCCTTGGCGGCAGCATCAATGCGAATCACGTCGGCAAGCTTTACGATGCCATGGTCGAGACGCTGGCCGATGTCAAGGTAGCCGGCGGCGTCCGTATCGATTTCGACTTCTGGTTCGAAGAGCTCGGCCGCGTCAAGGCTGAAGGAGAGTTCGGCCACTTTCAGTTCTTTCATTCCCTTTATGAGGAGTCCCACCCACTGATCAAGACGATCCCCGGCATTTGGACCCTTCCCGCCAACGATGAGCGTTATCCGTCCTACCAGGTGCCCGTAAATCCCACCGCCTACGACGGACGTGCGAACACCATCAAGGATCCGGACCTGCGGGCCCTGGCGTGGCTCGGCAACCTGAACTACTGGTGCCAGTTGTCACTGCTGGATGCGAGCTACCGGCGCAAGTCTAAGCCCGACTTCGCACTTGCAGAAGCCATCATGTTGGGGCCGCTCATGTCGCTCGCGCAATATTTGCCGACAAAGGGTTCCGCGGTTCCATTTGACCCGCTCAGCATGGGGTTCGAACCCGCACTCAACGATGCAGCAGGAAAACGATTCACCCACCGGATGCTCGAAGAGACCCGCAAGTTTGCCCGCTCGATCGACCGCCTGTTGCCTGCCGACTTCAATCTGAATATCTATGACCAGTTGCTGGCCGCGGTGTGATCGCGCCCGGCCCGACTTGAACCGACGACCTGCCGCTCCCGAGGTTGGATACCCGGACATGACCTAACGCAGCTGGTCGCGACTGCCTGCACCTGCGGAGCTAGATTTCAGCTGAATGCGGCGGAAGCTACGCGCCGCGATGACTCACTCGTGATTGACATGTTGTGCACATGTAACTATGCTTTGCACATGTCGAAAATGATTCAATTGCGCCACGTACCGGACGATCTGCACCGACGGCTGAAAGCGCGTGCTGCTTTGTCCGGCTTGCCGTTATCGGACTATCTTATCCGGGAGGTTCGCAAGATCGCTGAACTCCCCAGCGCTTTGGAAATGGCCGAGCGCTTGCAGCAGCGAGCCCCCTATAAGGGCAAGAGGCGCCCCACCGAGATTATCCGCGAGGAGCGCGACAGTCGTTGATCGTCATCGACGCCTCCGCGCTCCTTGAAACGCTGCTGCAAACCAGTCTTGCGCGGCGCCTGATGGAGCGCATGTTTGAGCCCTCCGCCAGTCTCCATGCACCTCATCTATTGGATATCGAGGTAACGCACGCATTTCGGCGCATGGTGCAGCGTAAAGACATTACGGCTGCACGAGCGGAACAGGGGCTCACTGACTTTGCGCAGCTACACATTGAAAGACACGGTCATCAAGCATTGATTGCCCGAATTTGGCAATTGCGTGAATCAATGACGGCCTATGACGGTGCCTATGTGGCATTAGCCGAGGCGCTTGATGCGCCGCTTCTGACATCTGATGCAAGACTGGCACTCGCGCATGGCCATCGAGCGAGAATTGACCTGATCGCTGAATAATGACCCGGCGCTATTGGATGCGAGCGCCCTTTCCGGTAGCCAAACGCAGATGGGCGTTGAACCTTTCCAGTTTTGCGGCTTGCGCGCGCAATCCGCCAATGAAGCAGATAACAGCCAGAGCGCAGCGGATCACCTTGCCCATGGCGATGCCCGGCTCACACGGAAGATGATCACAGCGTTGGCGCGCAAGGCACCCGCCCCAAGAAAAGGCGCGCACCCACAGAATCATTAGAAAGTGCGGCAATTCAAAGCCGCCCAGTATTTGATTTCTGGCGCCCCCGACCGGCATTATGTTTGCGCGAATTCATCGTAAATCTCAGGGCGTGATTTCAGGGAAGTCGAAAATACCCCTCACGATACCCCAAGGGCGTAATTGGGGAATGGGTACAACGCCGGACACATCGAAAATAGTGTCTCTATATCTGGAAATCGTAAACCAATGTCTCCGCACGTTCAAACGCACGACCGATCAGATGGCCCATCGTGACCCGCTGTTGCCTTTCTTGCCCGGCTGCTTTTGGGAGTCTGAATTGCGACTTCGCAAACGCCGCAAACACTAAGCGACGCCTTGAGACTGCTCGCAGTTGATTTCCCACGGTACGCCGAATTGATCAGTCAGCACGCCAAAGCGTGCAGACCAGAAGGTTTTTTGTAGGACCATATGTACTTCACCGTTTTCGGCCAGGGCAGAGAATATGCGTTCCGCGTCCACTGTGTCATCGACACTAAGCAGTACGTAGAAGCCTTGTGGCTTTATGTACTGCTCAGGAAGAACGTCGGCTCCCGCTAGAACCATTGCTCCCACTGCAATGTTCGCGTGGACAATCTTGCCGCGCCATTCCGGCCGGACTTGTTCGGCCATGGGTGAATTGCCGTAGGTAAGAATGTTGACAATCTTGCCGCCAAGCGCCCGCTCATAAAGCTGAAACGCTGCCTCGCACTGTCCGCCAAACACGAGATGGAAACTTACTTGCATTACGCACTCCCACTATTGTCCCATCGCGGCCCGTGCGCGTTAAGGGCGCTGGCTCGGTTCGACCGGTCGATGACTGCCCCCTGGCCCCGGAGTAATGCCGACCAGTCGGGTCGGCTCAAGAATCTGCACCAGATGCCATTCACCTTTGGAAACGATACAAGCTTCTCCAGGCCCCAACTCACAGGGCTCGTCCGGTGCGGATTCCCCGATGACTCTCACTTTTCCAGAGATGATGTAGATCAGCTCATCGCCATCCGGATGCAACTCACCGCCGTGTGGCGGAGTACGAGTCATGTTCGCAATTGCAACGATGAGCCCGTCGCAGAGGGCCGGCGGGCCGGGCTGGTGCTCGACAAGAGACATGGATAAGTCGCGAGAAATCGCGATTGAGAACCGTGCGGAATCGACCTTGGTAATTTTCCCCATTGCACTCTCCCCAGCAGCCCAACCCCATGGTCATAATGGAGACCGTATCGCGGCCTGTTGCCGCGAGAGACGCCAGCGACGTCTCAGACGCCACCATCATCACCGCCGGACAGTTCATAGTCTTGAAGAAATGGAAGCTCGTTGACGATCCAAGTCTTGGGCGAAGTGCCGGTGAAGGCGTTCCAATCCCGCGTCATGTGCGCCTGGTCGGCATAGCCGCAAGCCGCCGCAACGTCGGTAAGCGGTAGCCGGAGATTGCTGATCAGCCCGCATGCGCGCTCAAAGCGGAAGATGCGGGCAGCAGTCTTAGGCGTGATGCCCAATTCGGCACGGAAGCGGTCGGCCATGTGCTGCCGACTCCAGCCTGTGTCCTGCGCGAGACTTTCAACAGACCGGCGGCCGTGACTGGCCGCCAATTGTCGCCATGCATACGCAACTTGGGGCGAGCCTCTGGCAGGTGTAAGCCTGCGCGTGAACACCTCATCGAGTATGGCGAATCGCTCCTGCCAATCCCGAGTGCTGCTCAATCGTTCCATCAACTCCGGGGCATCGCGTGAGCAAAGATCGGAAATGGCCACAGCACCGTTCGCTAACTCGGCAGCGGTTACTCCCAGGACCGGTTGCAGACCAAGCGGATGAAAAAATACATGCACGACTTCCCATGCGCTCGCTCGCTCGACAGTCGCGAAGCCGTCGTGCAATCCGGCGACGAGAGCAGAAAGGCATGCCGCAGGCTGCGCCTTAATCGACATCTGTCGAACGTTAATTGGCGCACCCAGACTGATGATGAGATGGGCATGGCGGGACGGCAATGTCGTATCGAAGCCGGGCGTCAGCCCATGCACGCGGGCGCCGCCATAGTGCGAGATGAAGGTCTGCAACATTGGCGCCGGCCGACGGGATTCGAAGTATGAGTTCAGTCGTCTACTCCCTCTGAACATCGAAAAGGGGGCCATAGCGCACCATCTACTTTAGATCATTCTGGCCGATCTCGCGGGCGCTCCGGTGCATTCTGCGAATGGCGGCTATCTGACCGTCGATCCGAGCCCACCAGTGAGCGGAGTGGGCCGATAGCTGCCTGGTAGGCTTCTCAAGACTGGTCATTCGGATGCGGCCGACAGATGCCATATCCGGCCGGACCTTCATGCCCCTTTCTCCGGAAACAGACCCGGCATCCAGCGCGATGCCAGCACGGCCGGGAAGGCCAGCCGCAGCGGCGCGCGGCTGCTCTCGGAGACCAGCACCCCGTGCTCGGTTAAGCCCGACACGACGCGGCGGGCCTGGCGCTCACCGGTGCCCACGATGCCGGCGGCGTCGCCGCGCGGCAGCTCGCCGCGGTAGAGCACGGCCTCGAGTATTGCGCCGGATTTTGGCGGGAGGCGATCGAGGCGAATCTGCTCTTCGGCCCAGAGCAGGATGCGCGTGCGCAGCGTGTCCGGCTGCATCAGGCCTTCCATGAAAGAGACTTGATCAAGGCAGGTGGTCAAAAAGAAGCGCGTGAATTCCGCCAGAGCCTCTTCGCTGAGATTGCCGCGCCCATCGAGATCATTGCGCCTCGTCTGATCACATGCGGCGAGGTGGCCCTTGTAGGTTGCGACATTGCGTGCAAGGCCGCGTGCGACCGACCACACGGCGCCGGTGTGGAGCGCATCGAGCAGGTTGGCGTGTGACATCAGCCGCGCGACGCGGCCGTTGGCGTCCAGAAACGGGTGTATCCACGCGAGGCGGTGATGGGCGGCCGCGGCGGCAAGGATCGTCTCCGTTTTGCCGAGATGGCTGTAGACCTCATCGAACCGCGCGAGGAAGCGCGGGACGGCGGGGGGGCTGATGGCGATATGGCCGCCGACCATCACGTCGCGGTGACGCAGTTCGCCGGGGACGACCTGCATGCGCTCGTGTGTGTCCGGGTCTTCGACCCAGAGCAGGTCTTCCGGCAACAGTTCGCAGAAGCGCCGGTGAATCTCACGGATGGCGTCCGCCGTGACGGCGCGACCCTGTAGGCTGCCTTCGTCTATCCATTGCTGGACGAGGATGTGCGCCCTCGCTTCGAGCTGGAGGTCGCGCTTTTTCGCGTCGCGGCTATAGTCGCCCTGCAGTGCGCGCTCGATATCGATGGGGTGCGTATCGTGCCCCTCGATCAGGTTGCTGTAGTAGCAGTTCATCGAGCGCACGAGAGTCGCGAGCGAGGTCAGCAGGCTCGGTGGCAGCGAGCGGCGGAAGCCGGCGCTTCGCTGGGCCAGCTCGAGCGCAAGGTCGGTCATTTCGGCACGGTGGCGCGACCCCTCGTCCAGAACGAGCGGTTCCATCAGGGAGATGCGTTCTCCGCGGTCGTCGGCCACCTTTAAGTCCGGTTTAATGTCCGCTTTGTCACTGGCCATAAATTAATATAAACCAGTTATTTAGCATGCGCAAAGGTAACAACTACGACCTGATAAGTCCGGTTTTAGGTCCGGCAGAATTCTTAGCTTTTTCAGCGGCTTGGTATCGCACCTAGCCGGTGCCTTGGTGGCCTCCTTTGATCCACCTGGTGGCCTAGGAAATGAGGTGTTGACCGCCCCCAAGGTTCATGAGGATCGAAAATGGCTAGCAGATCGAGGGCGGCGCACGACTTAACATCATCAGCCCACGAGAAGCTAAGTCGTGACGCGGGTCCTGCGCAGGTGGCGCTCTCATGCAGCAAACGGCAAGCACTTATCCGGTCCAGCCGCAGCTGCGTGTCGGATAAACGCTCAGCGATAGCCGTAGCGGATGCGCTGAAATCGGTGCTGCGCCTGCTCCCGGCGCAGATCCTCCTCGAGCTTTCGCATGTCATCCAGCGCACGGCGGCGCTCCCGGCACAGGCGCTCGAAATCACTCTCCGTTCCGCCGTCGGCTGAGCCACACGCAGTCGACACAGCCCACTTTGCTGTGCCGCAGGCACCCGTTGATAGATCCGTCATCGTTTTCATGGGCGATCAAAGCCTTTCCGTTGAGGCACGAGACCCCTACAGGTGCAGATCATGCGCGCGTTGGAAGGGCATGCGGGTGTCGCCAAGTAGCGCCAGGCGGGAGTAGCGACGCCTATGCTCCGCCGTGACTGAAACTGACCGGTGATGCCAGCGAGTGACAGATTTGGGCAGCTCCGCTCAACCGTAGCGGGTGAGCGACAAAATGCCTCAACGAGGATCGCAGCCTCACTCCTTCAGCCATTGCGTCAGCGACTCGCGTGAGGTGCCGTAGAAGTCGGTGGATACACCAGTGTCGTCGTCGGCGCGTGCAGAGCCCACGGGAGCGCCAAAACAAAACGCCCCGATTATTCCCGCAAGACTGTCAATGTGGTCACAAACACGTTTGGATGCTGGCTGTTTCTCGAATTCATATATGCCAGCTTGCGGTCAAAAGATGCCATTGCTTGTGTGGGATTTGACGCGCACGATGCAAGTTAATCCGGGCCCCGATACACAGACCCGGCCAGCATTGAGTTTGCGAGAATTCATCGTAAATCTCAGGGCGTGATTTCAGGGAGGTCGAAAATACCCCTCGCGATACCCCAAGGGAGTAATTGGGGAATGGGTGCAACGGCGGACACACCGGAAAACTGTGTATTGATATCTCGAAATCGTAAACCAATGTCCCTGGACGTTCAAACGCACGACCGACCAGATGGCCGGTCTTGACTCTTCTGAGCCCGTTCGAGAGTGCTCGGTTTTGGGAATGACCTTGATTATGGTCGCTGTCGCTGGGTCTCAGGTTTCGGTGAAAGAACTCATAGCCGGCACGGCAACTCTCGACCGCCAACTCCCATTTCAAGGCTCGCAAAACCGGCTTATTCAAAACTGCGTCAGCGTGAAGTGCGTGCCTGAAGTCCCCTTAAGATAAAGCAGGCAGTCGCCACCGTTCTCGGGTGTTGAATAATCAGTGGTTTGATCAAACTCGGGAGTCGCATAAGCCCTGCTGCAGAACAGCTTCAACTGGGCGATTGAGCCATCATTGACGTGAATCCGGAAATGTTTCTTGAATAGAGTCTGGTGCCAGGAGTCTGTCTGCAGGGTTGCATCGATATAATATTTCGAGTCATCCACGGAAAGCCTGGCCAGGCGATCCACTACCGGCTTCATCACTTCGGCTAGTTGATGATCGCTATACGACCGCTGCACAACTCGCCAATGGAGAATTGCTGAAGGATAGTCGCGGGCCTTCAACTCCAGCTTGATGCAGGCCAACAGGGCATCCTTGAATTCTGCCGCGGACAAGTATTTCGGCGCAATCTCGGAAGAGATGGCCTGCCGTATGCCCGCCAACGCCTGTCCCTCATCTCCCCATTGCAGCGCGTAGCTGTAATTCACCAGCCCCATATGGGCGTCTTCAAAAAGATTCGTCACGCGAAGTTTCGCCTTGGCCGAATCCGCCGCCACTCGGTCATTCATCCTGATCGCCATCATCGTCGCATCAAAGGCGTGCGCAAATATGGGCGCGGTCTTCTCGCCATAGCCGTCCCTCCCCGACGGCTGAGGCAGGAGAAAGTACTGCTTGCGGATAAAGGCGGAGACAATCGGCCGCCCGTTCAACATCGCGGGCTGAAAATCTGCATGCATCACGGCGTGCAGGGCCTCCTCATCAAAGGCCGGGTAACCATTTGATTCTAGAATCGTTGCGTCGATTGGCTTGCCGTTAGTGCCCACCATCACCAGGGCATAGACCCAGCCCTCGGCGTGGACCCCAGCGGGATAATTCTCGCCGAGGAAGGTCACCGCAGGCGGAACGAAGACATCCACCGTTTTCTGGGGCTGCGGGGCGCTGCCGGCCTCCGCCCGGGAGGATGTATCGGACACCGCCACGCCGACGCGAAGTATGGATGCCGCGATCAGGCAAGTCGCCATTCCCCGTTGAAACAGGCCAGCACTGGGGAACGAAACCATCACACGCCTTGCTGAGCGTATTCTATTCTCATCGGGATTCGGATCATGCACCGGTGCAATCCGAATTAACAGGCCCGAGTTACGGCGCCAGCTGAAGTTACAGTGAGCGCACAGCGGCAAACCCCTGACAGGGCGCAACGGAAGGAAAGAGTGCAGAAGTCGATTTCGGATGTCAGATCGCGCGCTCCGCCGGAGCGTCGATCGGGGGCAGCAAGTGCCATCGGAATCTGCTGATTTTCGTGACCGCGCATCCGAGGGAATTGCTACAAGCGATGGAGAATCGGCGATACGGCGTACCGTTTGGACACGCTACGCCGTCAGCGTTGAGCATTTCATAAATAGGGCTGCGCCCGTGAAGGCCTGGTATAACTCCACCGACGGAGGCATAGGTCCCCGACGGGCGGAACGAGCCGGGTGGTCAGCCGCTAAGGTGCAAGTACAAGATGAGCCGGGGCCCCCGAACCTCTGGGGGCGTCTCGCCCGTTCGCCACGACGCTGATCAGGAGACCGGTAGCCTCGATCTGAAGGGACATCCATGCGAAAGGTTCATCTACCCCTCCTGGCGCTGGCGATCATCGGCGCACTCTCGGGCGCGAAGTCGGGGATGTGCCAGGCTCCCGCGCCTCCGCCGACGCGCGCACCGGATGGCCCGGGTGCGCCGCATTGGACCGTCGTCGGCGCCCGGAGCCCAGGGGCGAGCCATGCCGCTGCCGGCATGAGCGCGCCCGCCGATCGCAATGGCGACTTCCTGATCGGACCGGATTACCGACCCGCTCCTGAGCTGAGCAAAGTGGCGGGCGTGCCGACCGGCTCCGTGCAGCAGTTCGTCATGGAGTCGAAGGACAGCAGCTTCTATCCAGGAGTGGCACGCGCCGTCTTCGGCACCCTCGATCCGAACAACCCCAGGACGCTGAAAGTCGAGACGCATCCGCAGTCCTGGGAGCGGGCCATCACCGTCTACATTCCGGCCAGATACAAGGCCGGTACCTCGATCCCCTTCATCGTCGTCCACGATGGACCAAAGCTGGATGACCCCGACATGAGCGTGCCGCAGGTGCTCGACAACCTGATTGCGCAGCATCGAGTTCCCCCGATGGTCGCGATCCTGATCCAGAACGGCGGGGGCGATGCGCAGGGCAGCGAGCGAGGACTGGAATACGACACGCTGTCCGGAAAGTTTGCGCAGTTCATCGAGCGTGAGGTGCTGCCGCATGTGCAGAAGCGCTACGGCGTCACGCTGTCCCACGATCCGGACGCGCGTGCCGCCATGGGGTGCAGCTCCGGTGCGGCGGCGGCGTTCACGATGGCGTGGTTCCATCCCGAGTGGTACCACCGGGTGATCAGCTACAGCGGGACGTTCGTGAACCAGCAGTGGCCGTTCAATCCGGACGACTCAGGCGGCGCGTGGGACTATCACGAGAGGCTGATTCCCGGTTCACCCGCCAAGCCCATCCGGATCTGGATGCAGGTCGGCGATCGCGACCTGTACAACCCCAACATCATGCGGGACGACATGCATGATTGGGTCATCGCCAATCACCGGATGGCGGCGGCGCTCAAGAGCAAACATTACGCCTATCAGTACACGTTCGCGCTGGACGCCGGGCACTGCGATCGCAAGGTACGGGAACAGACTCTCCCCGAGGCGCTCGAGTGGGTTTGGCGCGACTATCGCCCCAAACCGCGGTAGGACCTGAGAGCGTCAGCGTCCCCAGGGACCCCGTCACTCCTTCAGCGTTGAGAGGAAGGCGATGACGTCGGCGCGCTGCTGCGGGTCAGGCAGGATCCCTGCCATCGGCGTGCCCGGCACCTTGGCGCTGGGGTTGGTCAGGAATTCATCCAGGGTCTCGGCGCTCCAGATCACCCCGTACTTCTTCATGTTCTCGCTGGGGCCCAGGAGGCTCTTCTTGGTGCCCGCCTGCCGTCCCACGACGCCGACGAGATTGGGGCCGACCTTCGAAGTGTCGTCCTTGGTGACCGCATGACAGGTCGGGCAGGAACTCGACGTAAAGAGAGCTTTGCCGGCGGCGGCATCGCCCTTTAGCCCGTCGGCATAAATGGCCACTGTCGCCATCAGGGCGGCCAGTGCGAACAGGCAGGAGGGTCGGATCGCAGACATGGACGTGGGCGTCTCCCGAAAACGGGGCCTGATTCTAGCAATCAAGGCCCTTTTTGATCTCTCAATGGCCGCCCTCCGCAGGGCGCCCTAGCACGTAGGTCGGCAGCAGCGGTTCCGGCGCTGGTTCGAGAGGGCGAGGCTACCCGCTGAAGGCGGTCGTTGGAATAGCCCGGCGTCGGGAAATCAGATTATCCTGTGCCTACAAGATTCGGTGTCATCTGATGATAAGAGGGGACTACGCCATGAGGGGACGATATCGCTCGTTCTGTGTTGCGCCGCTGCTCGCAACGTCCGGCCTTGTCATCCTGTTGGCTTTCCAAGGAGCCCCGGAGGCGAAAGCCCAAGCGGTCCAGCCGACGCGCTGGTCGGATCCGGCCACCTGGCCGAACCACAAGGTGCCGGTGGCGGGCGACAAGCCGACGATCAGCAAAGACAAGGACGTCGTGCTGGACGTGAGTCCACCGCCGCTGGATGGTCTGTCGATCGATGGCAAGCTGAGCTTCTCGGACGACGCCGATCTGGAACTGACCACCGAGTGGATCATGCTGCACGGGGAGCTGGCCATCGGCAGCGAGGGGCACCCTCACACGCACAAGGCCACCATCACCCTCACCGATCACGTGAAGGGCGAGGACGTCATGGGCGGCATGGGAGACCGCGGAATCATGCTCTCGGGCGGCACCCTGAACCTGCATGGTTCCACCACCAACAGCTGGAGCAAACTTTCCGTCACGGCCAAGGCCGGCGCCACTTCGATCCAGGTGCTGGATGCCAAGGGCTGGAAGGTGGGCGACGAGATCGTCCTCGCCTCGACCGATTTCGATCCACGGCAGGCCGAGCGCCGCACCATTGCCGCCATCAGCGGCAACAACATCACGCTGGACAAGAAGCTCGACTTCATGCACTTCGGCAAGATCACCTTCAACGTGGATGAACGCGGCGAAGTGGCCATGCTGACGCGCAACATCAAGATCCAGGCTTCGGCCGATGCCGAACAGTCCTTCTTCGGCGGCCACATCATGGCGATGCCGTCGAGCAAGATGTTCGTCGAGGGCGTCGAGTTGAACCGCATGGGCCAGAACCTGACGCTGGCCCGCTACCCGATTCACTGGCATCTGGTCGGCGATGCACAGGGCCAGTACATCAAGAACTCGGCGATCCACGACACCTACAACCGCTGCGTGACGGTGCACGGCACGAACTTCGTGCGTGTCGAGAACAACGTGACCTACAACATCGTCGGTCACTGCTTCTTCCTGGAAGACGGCATTGAGCACGGCAACCAGTTCGTGCACAACCTGGCCATCCAGATCAAGTGCCATACCTCGAAGGCCTGCGCCCCTACCAATCTTGCCGCAAACGGAGAGAACAGCTACACGTACGAGAATCGCCTGGAATTCCGGAAAGCCAGCTTTTCCGGCAAGGACACCCTGCTGCCTTCGGACAACACCGTGGCGGCGTTCTGGATCACCAATCCGGACAACATCTTTATCGACAACGTGGCTGCGGGTTCCGATGAGAATGGCTTCTGGTGGTCGTTGCCGGAGCACCCGCAAGGTCAGTTCGCAGGCGCCGAGATCAGCCAGACCATCTGGCCGCGTCGAACCAGGATGGCGGAATTCAGGGGCAACGTTGCCCACTCCAACTTCGACGGGTTCATGCTGGACCGGAACATCAATCTGGATAACACCTTCGGGTTGGCCGGCCCCTCGCACATGCCCAAGGAGAATCCCGCTGACAACAACAGCCCGAGTGTGGATTCACTCCTCGAGAATCTCACCGCTTACAAGAACCGCAATGGCGGCGTCTGGGGCCGCGGCGAGCGGCACATCTACAGGAACCTGAAGACTGCGGACAATGCCATAGGCTTCACGCATTCATCCGGTTCCTTCGGCGCTGACAAATTTACCTCACTGGTGGTGGATTCGCTGTTCGTGGGCGAAACCGACAACATCGGCAACCCCGTGACGCCAGAAGAAAAGGCCTACGGCCGCAGCCTGCCGAAACGCCTGATTCCGGACTTCCCGATCCGCGGCTACGAGTACTACGACTACCGTGTTGACGTGGCGAACACGACATTCGTGAATTTCAAGGACAACAAACAGCGCGGATCAGGCGCGCTTTCCTGGCTGTTGTTCACAAGCTCCGGCGTCACTACCGAAAACACCGTCACGCGGGCGAAATACATCAATGCCAAGCCGGTGTACTTCCCCAAGATCAATCCCAGATTCGACAATGACAATCGGGGTGGTGTGGCCTACCGGACCTTGGCGATCCACGATCTGGACGGATCGACGACCGGCATTCCCAACTCCTATGTTCTGCTCAACGATGGCGAGAACGACAGCGTCGCCACGGACGACACCTGCGTGATTCATCCCACCTGGAACGCCGCTGTGTGCACGGGTGATGTCGGACGCCTGTATTTTCGCGCTGGCATCCAAGCCAGGGCTCCCTTGGCTGGCAATGCAGGCCCTGGTGCGGGGCCGGCGCAACAGATCGCGGCGGCGGCTACAGCGCGTGCGAGAGCAGGGGCCGGCGGTCCTGCCGAGCTGCCCATCGTTCTTGTTCGCAATGGCAAGGATTTCAAGATCACCGGCAACCAGAGTACCGTGCGCGCCGGCACGCAGATCCGGGTGAAAACAGAAAGACCCGAAGTCTCTCTCAGTCTGAGTGAAATGAACAAAGACTCATGGGTCCTGTTTGAACTGCCTGGTTTCTCCAACGCAGCCTCCGGGACGAAGCAGGACAGCATGGACGCATTGCGCAAGGCGACCGAGACATCGTATTTCCGGGATAAGGATGACCTCTGGGTCAAGCTGGTAGTCCCCCAGGATCCGGCCCTGCCAATTCGTCCGACGGTTATGCAAGCCACCATAACGGTAAGCCGACAGGTACCTGCGATAGCGAGTATCAACCGGTAGCTATATCTTGCGAGGTTGATGTCATGAGCCGAAGGAATTGTTCGTTCCTGATTACGTCGCTTCTTCCCGCATTGGCGCTCACCAGCCTGTGTGCTGGCGCAAATGCCGAGGAAGCCAAGGTGCCGCTGGCCCAGCCGACGCGCTGGTCGGATCCGGCCACCTGGCCGAACCACAAGGTGCCGGTGGCGGGCGACAAGCCGACGATCAGCAAAGACAAGGACGTCGTGCTGGACGTGAGTCCACCGCCGCTGGATGGTCTGTCGATCGACGGCAAGCTGAGCTTCTCGGACGACGCGGATCTGGAGCTGACCACCGAATGGATCATGCTGCACGGGGAGCTGGCCATCGGCAGCGAGGGGCACCCTCACACGCACAAGGCGACCATCACCCTCACCGACCACGTGAAGGGCGAGGACGTCATGGGCGGCATGGGAGACCGCGGAATCATGCTCTCGGGCGGCACCCTGAACCTGCATGGCTCCACCACCAACAGCTGGAGCAAACTGTCCGTCACGGCCAAGGCCGGCGCCACTTCGATCCAGGTGCTGGATGCCAAGGGCTGGAAGGTGGGTGATGAGATCGTCCTCGCCTCGACCGATTTCGATCCACGGCAGGCCGAGCGCCGCACCATTGCCGCCATCAGCGGCAACAACATCACGCTGGACAAGAAGCTCGACTTCATGCACTTCGGCAAGATCACCTTCAACGTGGATGAACGCGGCGAAGTGGCCATGCTGACGCGCAACATCAAGATCCAGGCTTCGGCCGATGCCGAACAGTCCTTCTTCGGCGGCCACATCATGGCGATGCCGTCGAGCAAGATGTTCGTCGAGGGCGTCGAGTTGAACCGCATGGGCCAGAACCTGACGCTGGCCCGCTACCCGATTCACTGGCATCTGGTCGGCGATGCACAGGGCCAGTACATCAAGAACTCGGCGATCCACGACACCTACAACCGCTGCGTGACGGTGCACGGCACGAACTTCGTGCGTGTCGAGAACAACGTGACCTACAACATCGTCGGTCACTGCTTCTTCCTGGAAGACGGCATTGAGCACGGCAACCAGTTCGTGCACAACCTGGCCATCCAGATCAAGTGCCATACCTCGAAGGCCTGCGTCCCGTACAATCTCGCCCCAAACGGAGAGCTCAGCAGTGCGTACGAGAATCGCCAGGCCATGAGGCAAGCCAGCGTGTCGGGCAAGGACACCCTACTGCCTTCGGACAACACCGTGGCGGCGTTCTGGATCACCAACCCGGACAACATCTTTATCGACAACGTGGCAGCGGGTTCCGATGAGAATGGCTTCTGGTGGTCGTTGCCGGAGCACCCGCAGGGTCAGTTCGCAGGCGCCGAGATCAGCCAGACCATCTGGCCGCGTCGAACCAGGATGGCGGAATTCAGGGGCAACGTTGCCCACTCCAACTTCGACGGGTTCATGCTGGACCGGAACATCAATCTGGAAAACGTCTTCGGGTTGGCCGGCCCCTCGCACATCGCCAAGGAAAATCCCGCTGACGAAAACAGCAAGAGCGTGGAATCGCTGCTCGAGAATCTCACCGCTTACAAGAACCGCAATGGCGGCGCCTGGAGTCGCGGCGAGCTGCACGTGTTCCGGAACTTCAAGGCGGCGGACAATGCCATCGGGTTCACGAGTTCAACGGGTTCCTTCGGCGCTGACACATTTACCTCACTGGTGGTCGATTCCCTGTTCGTGGGCGAAACCGACAACATCGGCAACCCCGTAACGCCGGAAGAAAAGGCCTACGGCCGCAGCCTGCCGAAACGCCTGATTCCTGACTACCCGATCCACGCCTACGAGTACTACGATTATCGCCATGACATAGTCAACACGACATTCGTGAATTTCCAGGACAACAAACAGCGCGGATCCGGAGCGCTTACCTGGCTGTTGTTTACGGGCGCCGGGGTTACCACCGAAAATACCGTAACGCGTGCGAAATACATCAATGCGAAGCCCGTGTATTTCCCGAAGATCGACCCCAGGTTCGACAGTGACAACCGGAGTGGTTCGGCCTACCGGACCGCGGCGATCCACGATCTGGACGGATCGACGACCGGCATCCCTGATTCCTATGCTCTGATTCACGACGGCGAGAACGACGGCGTCGCCACGGACGACACCTGCGAGATTCATCCCACCTGGAATGCCGCGGTGTGCAAGGGTGATATCGGACGCGTGCAGTTCAGCATCAGGAGGCCCGGACCCACGAGCGGTGCCGGTCTTGCGCTGAAAGATGTTGCTTTGCGGGCGGCTGCGCCTGCGCGGCCGGCTGGGCCTCCGCCTGCGCGGGCGGCCGCTCCTCAACTGCCAATTGTCCTGAGCCGCAAAGGCAAGGACTTCAAGATCACAGCCAATCAGAGCACTGTGCGCGCCGGTACCGAGATCCGTGTGAAGACCGAAAGACCGGAAGTTGCCATCAGCTTATCCGAAATGGCCAAAGGCTCATGGGTCGTGTTCGAGCTGCCGGGTTTCGCCAACGCGACCTCCGGGAAGCAGCAGGACAACATCGACGCGCTGCGCAAGGCGACCGAGACTTCGTATTTCAAGGGTCCGGATGCCGTCTGGGTGAAACTGGTAATCCCGACCGCCCCCAAGGGCATTGGCATGGATCAGTTTGGTCCGTTGGATACTCAAGCCAGCATCACGGTAAGCCGATAGGTAGCTTTTTCGCGAGCGGAACAAAGCCCCCTGCGCAAGCCGGGGGCTTTTTTTTGCAAGGCGGATGGTCAGTTCAAAGCCTCGAGGCGTTCCTACTTCTTCGCACTGATCAGCTGCATGTAGTCGGCCTGGGGTGCGCCGTCCATCAGCTCGCCGAGCTTGCCGAACATCGCCTTTGCCCGCTCGCTCTGGCCGTGGGCCGCGACGGCGGCAGCATCCTTGTAACGTTCGATGATCACGTAGACCGCTGGATCGCCCGCCATGACCAGCAGGTCGTACTGCGCGTTGCCGGGCTCGCTGCGGGCCACCTCCTTCTGCATCTCGAGCCAGAAGGCCTTCATTTCCTCGCTCTTGCCCGGCTTGGCCCGGAACTTCACCACCATCGTGTCGGTGTTGGGCGGGCGGGCGGCAGGCCTGGCAGCTTGGGGTTCGGCAGCCGCCAACGGCAGCGTGAGGGCGATGAGGGCAGCGGTCAGGATCAGTTTCATGATGGCCTCCGGGTAGGTTGG
>CAVSEP010000003.1:0-12500 GCA_963726995.1 uncultured Pseudomonadota bacterium | reverse complement strand
ATCCGCCAGTGGTGAAAAGGAGGCCCACGCTGCGTGGTTGCTCACGCTGACGCGTAGCCTCTTGATTCTTATGTATAATGGCGTGAAGGTTGGCCGCTCACTGGAGACTTCCCCAAGATGGTTCTGGTTACAGGTGGAGCGGGCTTTATCGGCTCCAACCTTGCGGCCGCCCTGGCCGAACAGGGAATCCCGGTGGCGATCTGCGATCGGCTGCGTTCCGGGGGGAAGTGGCGCAACATCGGCAAGCTCGAACTGCGCGACCTAGTCGCCCCGGAGCAGCTCGAGAGCTGGCTCAAGGCTCACACTTCCGCCGTGGACGCCATCGTCCACATGGGGGCGATTTCCGCCACGACCGAAATCGATGCCGACCTGATCGTCGAAACCAATTTTCGCCTTTCACAAATGCTCTGGCGCTGGTGCGCGCAGCACGGCAAGCGCTTCATCTACGCGTCCTCCGCCGCCACTTACGGCGGCGCCGAGGCCGGCTTCGAGGATGACTGGTCGCCGACCGCGCTGGCGCAATTGCGTCCGCTGAATGCCTACGGCTGGAGCAAATTGCTGTTTGATCGCTGGGCCGTGCGCGAAGTCGCCGCGTTGAGTCGTCAGCCCGCACAGTGGGTGGGATTGAAGTTCTTCAACGTCTACGGCCCGAACGAGTACCACAAAGGTGGCATGCAGAGCGTGGTCGCGCAGAAATACGCCGCCGCGGCGGCCGGCGAACCGATTACCCTGTTTCGCTCGCACCGCGAGGGTGTGAGCGACGGCGGTCAGCAACGCGATTTCGTGTATGTCGCCGACTGCGTGCAGGTGCTTCAGTGGCTGCTGGCCAATCCGAAGGTCAACGGCATCTTCAATCTCGGTACCGGCGTGGCCCGCAGTTTCGCCGAGCTTGCCACCGCCCTGTATGCGGCCGTGGGCAAGCCGCCGCGCCTGACCTATGTCGACACCCCGCTTGCCATCCGGCCGAATTACCAGTACTTCACGCAAGCGCGCATGGATCGGTTGCGCGCCCAGGGCTACACGCGCCCCTTCATGACTCCGGAGGAGGGCGTGCGTGATTACGTGCGACGTTTTCTCTCGCAGCCGGACCGTTATCGCTGATGGGAGCGCCGCAGCGATTGCCGGCGGACATCCGCCACCTCATTCTCGATCGTGACGGCGTCCTGAATCGTGAGGCGCCGGATCACGGCTACATACTGGAACCCGAGGATTTTGCCTGGCTGCCCGGATCGCTGCAGGCGCTGGTGACGCTGACGAAGCTGGGCATGCGCATCAGCATCGCCACCAACCAGTCTGCGGTCGGGCGTGGCCTGATGACACTCCCGCAGCTCGAGCGAGTGCTGGCGACGATGCGCAACCAGGCCGCGGCCGCCGGCGCACAGCTCGATGCGGTGTTCTATTGCCCCCACGCGCCCGAGGCGCACTGCGACTGCCGCAAACCCGAGCCGGGCCTGATTCGCTCAGCACTGCAGGTCACCGGGATTCCGGCGGCCCAGACCGTGAGTGTGGGAGATGATGTGCGCGACGTGCAGGCCGCCCGCGCCGCGGGCGTGACCGCGGTCATGGTGCGCACCGGCAAGGGAGGGCCCGCTAGCGCCCTGCTGCACGCGCGTGGCGATATGCTGCCTGTGTTTGACGATCTGGGAGAGATCGCCCGTACCTTCGCCGAGCGCAGCACCTAAAGCTACCAGCCGGGGACCCGATAATTCATGAGCGACACCGTACAAACTGATCTCGTGCCCCTGCTGGCAGTCCTCGATCGCTTTGTGGACGCGACTGTCTGGGTGATCGGCGATCTGATGCTGGATGAGTACGTCATGGGCGCCGTGGAGCGCGTTTCACCGGAGGCACCGGTGCCGGTGGTGCGGGTACGCGACACCGAGCATCGCCTGGGGGGCGCCGCCAACGTGGCCCGGCAGGTCGCAGCATTGGGTGCCAAGGTGATTCTGGCTGGCACCATCGGCACCGATCCTGCGGGCGATGATCTGCTGCGCCTGTGCGCGGCGTCAGGCATCGACGCCCGCGGCGTCGTCCGAACCCCGGCGCGCCGCACCACGCGCAAGCTGCGCGTACTGGGCCACAGCCAGCAGCTGCTACGCCTGGATTGGGAGGATTCCCAGCCCTGCGAGGCGGAAGTGGGTGTACGGATGCTCGAGGCTCTCGCGGGTGAAACGCCAGACGCTGTCATCCTGAGCGACTACGCCAAGGGTGTGCTAACCCCGCACATCATCGGCGCCATCACCGCCCGGGCCGGCAGGGCGCCGGTGGTGGTGGATCCGAAGTCCCGGGATTTCAGCCGCTACCACGGCGCGACCACGGTCACGCCGAATCTGCGCGAGCTGGAGCTGGCGTCCGGGAAAACCCTGGATCCCACCGACCCTGCTGCCGTGGCAGCCGCCGCCCGGCCACTGATCATTGCCGCGGGCCTGTCCTCGATGGTCGTGACCCTGAGCGAACATGGCATGCTGGTGGTGCCCGCCGAGGGGCCGCCGATTCCCGTGCTGGCCAGTCGGCGCGAGGTGTTCGATGTCACGGGCGCCGGCGATACCGCGATTGCGGTGCTGGCGCTGTCGCTGGCCGCCAAAGCCTCGCTGGCCGTTGCCGCGAAACTGGCGAACGCCGCGGCCGGCGTTTCGGTGGGCCAGGTCGGCGCGGTCGCAGTGGATGCCGACAGCATTCGCGGCGAACTTACCGCCTCGCCCGATGCCAAGGTGCTGTCGTGTGCCGAGCTGGCCGCGCGTTCGGTGTCCTGGCGCATGTCCGGCAAGCGCATCGTGTTTACCAATGGCTGCTATGACCTGCTGCATGCGGGCCACCTCTCGTTGCTGCACGGTGCCGCGCGCCTGGGAGACGTGCTGGTCCTGGCCATCAACAGCGATGCCTCGGTGCGCCGGCTCAAGGGACCGGAGCGGCCGCTGGTGCCGCAGGCGGAGCGCGCTGCGCTGCTGGCCGCGCTGGCCTGCGTGGATGCCGTCACGGTATTCGATGAAGATACGCCGCTGGCAATCATCGAAGCCGTGCGACCCCATGTCCTGGTCAAGGGTGCCGACTACGCGCCTGACCAGGTTGTCGGTCGTGAAGTGGTTGAAGCCCACGGCGGGCGGGTCGCGCTGGTGCCGCTGCTGCCGCAGAAATCGACGTTGGCCCTGGTGGAACGGATCAAGGGCCTGGTGAAGGGAGAGTAGCCGGCAACGCGCCCGTTAGCCGCTGCGCTTGACCGGTCGCTTCCACCCCGGAATGCTGACCTGCCGCGAGCGCGCGATCGTCAGCTGCCCGGCCGGCGCCGCCCGCGAAATGGTCGAGCCCGCCCCGATGTTGGCGCCCGCGCCGATCACGACCGGCGCCACCAGCATGCTGCCCGATCCGATGAACGCATCGTCTTCGATGGTCGACGGCCACTTGTTGGCGCCGTCGTAGTTGCAGATGACGGTGCCCGCACCGACATTGACCCGGGTGCCGATGGTCGCATCGCCCAGGTAGGTGAGGTGGTTGGCCTTGGATTTCGCGCCGATGCGGGTCTTCTTGATTTCGACGAAGTTGCCGATGTGCACGTGTTCCTCCAGCACCGAATCCGGCCGTAGCCGCGCGAAGGGACCGATCTGGCAGCTCGGCCCGATCAGCGCACGGTCGATGACGCAGTTGGCGAACACCTGGGTGCCGGCCTCGATTTGCGCATGGCGGATCAGGCAGTTCGGACCGATTCTTACGCCGTCTCCCAGCTTGACCTCGCCCTCGAACACGACATTCACGTCGATCACCACGTCCTGCCCCACCGTCACGGTGCCCCGAACGTCGACTCGCGAGGGATCGATGAGGGTGGCGCCGTCCAGCATCAGCTTGCGGGCCTGGCGCGCGCGCCAGGCGTTTTCCACCGCGGCGAGCTGGATCCGGTCGTTGACGCCCTGCACTTCGTGCTCGTCAGGGGCAACCAGCGGCCGCACGGCCACCTTATCGCGCACCGCCAGGGCGATGACATCGGTCAGGTAGTACTCACGCTGCGAATTGCGATTGTTCAGGCGGCCCAGCCACTTGGTCAGACGAGCGGCCGGCATGGTCATGACACCGGTATTGCATTCGCGCACCCGACGCTGCCTGGGGGTGGCGTCGGCCTCCTCGACGATGGCCTGCACCCGGCCGCTGGCCGTGCGCAGGACCCGTCCATAGCCCGTGGGGTCACTGGCGTTTACCGTCAGCAAGCCCACCTCGTCGGGACCCGCCGCCTGCAGCAGCGCCCGCAGGGTTTCCGTGGTGATCAGCGGCCCATCACCGAAAAGAATGAGCACCCGCTGATCCGCGCCCAGGCGCGGCGCCACCTGCATCACGGCATGACCCGTACCCAGCAGTTCGGGCTGCTGCACCCACGAGACCGTTTCGTGCGCGAAGGCCTTGGGCACGGCCTCTCCCCCATGGCCGTACACCACGTGGATGGCTTCCGGGTTCAGGCTGCGTGCCGTGTCCAGCACGTATTGCAGCAGCGGCCGGCCGGCCAGGGGCTGCAGTACCTTCGGCAGGGCCGATTTCATGCGGGTGCCGGCGCCGGCGGCGAGTATCACTATCGCCAGGGGCGGCGCGGACCGGGAGTTGCTGCGGGGTCGAGCCGATTTCTTCTTCGCCACGGTGCGCCTCAATGTCGTGCCGGTGGTTTCGATGACTGCGCGGTGCAGCGGCCGACCGCGGCAGCCTCGAGCTGCGGCAGCCGCGCCTGCATCCTTGCACCGACGTACAGTCTTGGATTGGAATGGATTTCGCCTTCCCGGGCCTCGCGCTCACGGATGATGCGCGCCGAGTCGGTATAGGCCTGGTTCAGCGAACAGGCATGCGGCAGAGCGTCCCGCAGCAGGGCCTCGCCGAAATAGGTCAGGTCACGGGTATCGTCGCAGCCGAATGAGCTGTGCCGCGAATCCGCCGCGGTCATGACCAGCGTCGAATCATTCCTGAGCACCGGGATGAATATCCCCGAATAGCAGGCCGAGACGACGATCACGCGCCAGCGGATATGGGACTCATCCAGGACCTCGCGGACATCCTCGGGCGACAGCGCATCCTCGGGCATCCTGCCATTGGTGATGGCGACGCCGTCCTCGTGATTGCCATGCGAGGTCAGCATCAGTACCAGGGTGTCCCGGTCGCGGTGCATCCTTCGCCCGATGGCATTCACGGCGATGCGCAGATTGTCGAAAGTCGCCAGCGGATAGGTGCGGCGGTCATGGATGTCGTTGACCAGCAGTATCGATCGGTTGGCAGTCGCGTATCGCTTGCCGAAGACCTGGCGCGCCAGCTCGGCCTCCTTGCGGAACACCTGCTGTTCGCCGAAGCCGGCGAAGCCCACGAAGTAGAAATCGCCGCCGGCCTCATTGCCCTGATCCATTCGCGACACGCTGCTGACGAGCGCCTGGCGCTGCGCCTGCGGGGGCGGCGGTTTCAGCAGTGCGGAGTCGAGCGGGGCGGCCTGGCCGGTACCCATCTGCAGGCACAGCAGCGCGCCCAGCACCATCCCCCTGACCTTGGCCCGATGAGGGGAACGCTGCACGTAGAGGGGGCTGCCCATGCCCGCAGCTTACCGCGACGGCGGCCTAGCTGCGGATCTTGCGCAGCCGCTCGATGATTTTGAGCTGCGCGGCGACGCGCGCCAGCTCGGCCAGCGCCTCGGCCTGGCTGATCGCGCCGGCCCGATCCTTGAGCGCCTCTTCGGCCCGCTGCTTGGCAGCCAGGGCGGCCGCCTCATCGATGTCCTTCGCGCGCAGCGCGGTGTCGGCCAGCACGGTCACGCGGGTGGCCTGGATTTCCAGGGCCCCGCCGCCGACGTAGAACACCTGCTCGGTTCCGTCGGGCGTCTGCACCCGGATCTCGCCGGGCTTCAGCAGCGTCAGCAGGGGCGCATGGCGGGGCGTGATGCCCAGCTCGCCCTGCGAGCCGGGAGCCACCACCAGGGTGGCATCGCCGGAGAAGATTTCCCCTTCCGCGCTGACGATGTCGACCCGGATTGTGTGAGCGGTTGCCATTACTGCAGCGTCTTGGCCTTCGCGACGGCCTCGTCAATGGACCCGACCATGTAGAACGCCTGCTCGGGCAGGTTGTCGTACTCGCCGCTCAGGATGCCCTGGAAGCCGCGGATGGTGTCCTTCAGCGGGACGATCTTGCCGTCCTGGCCGGTGAACACCTTGGCGACGTTGAACGGCTGCGACAGGAAGTTGCGCACCTTGCGCGCCCGGTACACCACCTGCTTGTCATCGGCCGACAGCTCGTCCATGCCAAGGATGGCGATGATGTCCTGCAGCTCCTTGTAGCGCTGCAGCACGGCCTGCACGCCGCGCGCCGTGTTGTAGTGCTCCTCGCCGACGACCAGCGGATCCAGCTGCCGGCTGGTGGAGTCCAGCGGGTCAACGGCCGGATAGATGCCCAAGGATGCGATCTGGCGCGACAGCACCACGGTTGCATCCAGATGCGCGAAGGTGGTCGCGGGCGAGGGATCCGTCAGGTCGTCCGCCGGCACGTACACCGCCTGGATGGAGGTGATCGAACCGGTCTTGGTGGAGGTGATGCGCTCCTGCAGCACGCCCATTTCCTCGGCCAGCGTGGGCTGGTAGCCCACGGCCGAGGGCATGCGGCCCAGCAGCGCCGACACTTCGGTGCCGGCCAGGGTGTAGCGGTAGATGTTGTCCACGAAGAACAGCACATCGCGGCCCTTGCCGCCGTCCTCGCGCACTTCGTCGCGGAAGTACTCGGCCATGGTAAGGCCCGTGAGCGCGACGCGCAGGCGGTTGCCCGGCGGCTCGTTCATCTGGCCATAGACCATCGCCACCTTGGAGTTGGACAGGGTGTCCTTGTCGATGACGCCCGACTCGATCATCTCGTGATAGAAATCGTTGCCCTCGCGGGTGCGCTCACCGACACCGGCGAACACGGACAGGCCGCTGTACTGCTTGGCGATGTTGTTGATCAGCTCCAGCATGTTCACGGTCTTGCCCACGCCCGCGCCGCCGAACAGGCCGACCTTGCCGCCCTTGGCGAAGGGCACCAGCAGGTCGATGACCTTGATGCCGGTGACCAGCAGATCCTGCCCGCCCGCCTGCTCATCGAAGGCCGGGGGCGCGCGGTGAATCGGCAGCTGCTGCGGTGACTCCACCGGGCCGCGGTTGTCCTGGGGGCGCCCCAGCACGTCCATGATGCGGCCCAGCGTGGCCTTGCCCACCGGCACCGAAATCGGCTTGCCGGTGGCGCGCACCGGCAGGCCGCGCTTGAGTCCCTCGGATGCACCCATGGCAATGGTGCGCACGACGCCATCGCCCAGCTGCTGCTGCACTTCCAGGATCAGGTCCGAATCGGCGAGCTGCAGCGCCTCATAGATGTTCGGAATCTGCTCGCGCGGAAACTCGACGTTGATGACGGCGCCAATGATCTGGGTGATCTTGCCTTCGGCAGTACTAGTCATGCATTTTTCCTCAAACGGCCGCGGCGCCGCCGACGATCTCCGAAAGTTCCTTGGTGATCGCAGCCTGGCGGGCCTTGTTGTAAACGAGTTGCAGTTCCTGGATGAGCTTGCCGGCGTTGTCGGTGGCCGCCTTCATGGCGACCATGCGCGCGGCCATCTCCGAGGCGACGTTTTCGACCACGCCCTGGTACACCTGGGACTCGATGTAGCGCATCAGCAGGCCATCGAGGATCGCCGCGGCGTCCGGCTCGTAGATGTAGTCCCAGTGTTCCGGCAGGCCCTGCGTCTGGGCCGTGTCCGCCGGCAGCAGCTGCATGATGCTGGGCTGCTGCGTCATGGTGTTCACGAAGCGCGCGTTGGCCAGGAACAGGCGGTCGATCTTGCCATCGCGATAGGCGTCGAGCATGACCTTGATGGTGCCGATCAGGTCCTTGATGTGCGGGCGGTCGCCCAAGCCTGAGACGCTGCCGAGAATGGGGGTGCCCAGGCGGCGGAAGAACGCGATGCCCTTGGTTCCCACGATCGACAGGCTCACCTGCGCGCCCTTGCCCTGCCACTCGCGCATCTGCAGCAGCACCTGCTTGAACAGGTTGGCGTTCAGGCCTCCGGCAAGTCCGCGATCCGTCGAGATGATGATGAAACCGACCGTCTTCGGCTCGCGCGTGACCAGGAACGGGTGCCGGAAATCCGGATTGGCCTCGTTCAGATTGCCGATCACGCTGCGCATCTTCTCGGCGTACGGACGGGCCAGCTTCATGCGGTCCTGTGCGCGACGCATCTTGCTGGTGGCCACCATCTGCATGGCCTTGGTGATCTTCTGAGTGCTCTTGACACTCGCGATCTTGGTGCGGATTTCCTTGGTGCCGGGCATCTTCTTGGAGCGTCCTAGTAGGTACCGTTGGCCAGGAAGTCTTCGATGATCTTCTTCAGCGTCGCCTCATGTTCCTTGAGGACCGGCTTGGCGTTGATGGCATCCAGGGATGCCTTGTGGGAGGAGTTCGCGAATCCCTGCAGGGCCGCCTCGAACGCCACCACCTTGGGGATCTCGACCTTGTCCATGTAGCCGTTGTTGACCGCATAGATCGACAGGGCCATTTCCGCGACCGACTGGGGCTCGTACTGCTTCTGCTTCATCACCTCGGTGGTGCGCTGGCCGCGTTCCAGCTGCTTGCGGGTCGATTCGTCCAGGTCCGAGGCGAACTGCGAGAAGGCCGCCAGTTCCCGGTACTGGGCGAGTGCCAGACGGATGCCGCCGCCCAGCCGGCGGATGATGTCGGTCTGCGCCGAGCCGCCGACGCGGGACACCGAGATGCCGGCGTTCATCGCCGGGCGGATGCCGGCGTTGAACAGATCCGTCTCGAGGAAGATCTGCCCGTCGGTGATCGAAATCACGTTGGTCGGCACGAACGCGGTGACGTCACCGGCCTGGGTTTCGATGATCGGCAGCCCGGTCAGCGAGCCGGTCTTGCCCTTCACGGCGCCCTTGGTGGCCAGCTCCACGTACTCCTCGTTGACGCGCGCGCTGCGCTCGAGCAGCCGGGAGTGCAAATAGAACACATCGCCGGGGAAGGCCTCGCGGCCCGGGGGGCGGCGCAGCAGCAGCGAGATCTGCCGGTAGGCCACGGCCTGCTTGGACAGATCGTCGTAGATGATCAGCGCGTCCTCACCGTTGTCCATGAAGTACTCGCCCATGGTCACGCCCGAGTACGCCGAGATGTACTGCATGGCGGCCGGAGTGGAGGCCGAGGCCGCCACGATGATGGTGTGCTTCAGGGCGCCGTGTTCCTCGAGCTTGCGCACGACGTTCGCGATGGTCGACTGCTTCTGGCCGATGGCGACGTAGACGCACTTAATGCCGGAGGTCTTCTGATTGATGATGGTGTCGACCGCCATCGCGGTCTTGCCGGTCTGCCGGTCCCCGATGATGAGCTCGCGCTGGCCGCGGCCGATGGGCACCATCGAGTCCACGGACTTGTAGCCGGTCTGCACCGGCTGCGACACGGACTTGCGGTAGATCACGCCGGGGGCCACGCGCTCGATGGGCGCGGTCTTCTTGGCATTGATCGGGCCCTTGCCATCGATCGGGTTGCCCAGGGCATCGACCACGCGGCCCAGCAACTCCGGACCCACCGGCACTTCCAGGATGCGGCCCGTCGTCTTGACGGTGTCGCCCTCGCCCAGGTGCTTGTAGTCACCCAGCACGACGGATCCCACCGAGTCCTGCTCCAGGTTCAGCGCCAGGCCGAAGGTGTTGCCCGGGAACTCCAGCATTTCGCCATAGCGCGCGTCGGCGAGACCGTGAACGCGCACGATGCCGTCGGTGACGGACACGATGGTGCCGACGTTGCGTGCCTCGGTGACGCCCTTGAAATTCTCGATGCGCTGCTTGATGAGATCGCTGATCTCAGTTGCCTTGATGGCCATGCTTTAGGGTTCCTTGCGAATTTCGTATATGTGGCCGCTCATCACGCGACCATTTCGTTGGCGATGCGCGTCAGTCGCCCGCGCACCGAGCCGTCAATGACCAGATCGCCCGACTGCAGCACGGCGCCGCCGATGAGATCCGGGTCGACGCTGCAATGCAGGCGCACTTCGCGCTTGAGGCGCCGGGCCATCGCGGCCGTCAGCGACTGCTGCTGCCGTTCATCCAGCGGTGCGGCCGACGTCACGGTGACATCGGCGATGCCTTCGGCTTCGTCCTTGTAGGAGTCGAACAGTGCCGCGATTTCCGGCAGGCAGTTCAGGCGCCGGGCCTCGGCCAGGGCCTGCACGAAATTGCGGCCATGTTCGCCCAGGCCAGCGCCTGCGATATCCAGCACCAGCTGCGCCAGCTGCGCGGGGGTGACGTGCGGATCGCCCAGCAGCGAATGCACGCGCGGATCGTCCGCCACCGCGGCCGCGGTGTGCAGCGCCGCCGACCAGGCGCCCAGCATGCTGTCGGCCCGCGCCTCGGCGAAGGCCGCCTTGGCGTAGGGACGGGCGATGGTTGTCTTGTCCGCCATGGGCTAGATCTGCGCGGCCAGCTTGGCGATGAGATCGGCGTGGGTGCCGGCGTCGACTTCGCGCTCCAGCACCTTCTGCGCCGTGTTCACGGCCAGCTGCGCGATGTCCTTGCGCAGGGTCTCGCGCACGCGCGTGGCCTCCAGCTCGATCTGCTGCTGCGCGGCCGCGACCAGCCGCTGGCCCTCGCTGCTCGCCGTGCCCTTGGCCTGCTCCACCACGTCATTGGCGCGCTTCTGCGCCTGATCGATGATGTGCGAGGCGCGTTCGCGGGCCTCCTTGATCAGCGCCTCGGCTTTCGCTTCGGCCTGCACGAGGTCCTTCTGGCCCTGATCCGCGGCCGCCAGACCCTGGGCGATCTTGCGCTGACGCTCCTCGATCGGGCCCGCCAGCATCGGCACGACGAACTTGTATATGAACCAGAGCAGGACGAGCAGGACGAGCAACTGTCCTATGAACGTCGCATTGATCGAGAGCATCTACCGGTCTCCCTTTGGGGCGCGCAGCGCGGCGTCGCTTCAGTGCGATCCGACAAGCGGGTTGGCGTAGGCGAAGAACATCGCCAGACCGACGCCGATGAGGAACGCCGCGTCGATCAGGCCCATGGCCAGGAACATCTTGGTCTGCAGCGTGGGGATAAGCTCCGGCTGGCGGCCGCCCGCCTCCAGGAACTTAGACGCCATGATGCCGATGCCGATGCAGGCTCCGGCGGCACCCAGGCCGATGATGAGGCCGATCGCAATCGCGGTATGGGCCTGAATGGTGGTAACTGCGGTAACTGCGTCCATAGATGTATCGTCTCCAGATCAAATCCAACGTAAGTGAATCCAAGTCCCTAGTGGTGTTCTTCCGCCATCGCGATGTAGACGATGGGCAGCACCATGAAAATGAAGGCTTGCAGCAGAACAATGAGGATGTGGAATATCGCCCAGCCGCTGCCGAGGAACACCTGCAGGGCGACCAGAGACAGCCCGGTGGCCGAGACGTGCGTAACGCTCAGTCCCAGCAGCGCGATCAGCATGAAGATCAGCTCGCCGGCGAACATGTTGCCGAACAACCGCATCGCCAGCGAGACGGGTTTGGCCAGAAGTTCGATGACGTTGAGTCCGAAATTTGGAATCCACAGCAGCGGGTGGGCGCCGAACGGGGCGGCGATCCACTCATGCAGGTAGCCGCCAACGCCCTTGGAGCGCACACCCGCGCCGATCACCAGCAGCAGCACCAGCACCGCCATGGCCGCGGTCCCATTGATGTCGGCGGTGGGCAGTACGCGCCAGAAGCCTGCACCGAAGGCCCCGGCCACGGCGCCCGGCGCATCCAGCGGCAGCAGGTCCATGGTGTTCATGGTCACGATCCACGTGAACAAGGTCAAAGCCAGCGCCGTGAGGAACTTGCGGTTGCCGTGATAGATCGACGCCACTTCACCATCGACCCACTCGTAGACAAACTCGATGAAGGCCGCCAAACCTGCGGGCTGCACATCGTCGCGGGTACGGCGGGCGGCCAGCCACAGCAGCCACGCCACCAGCGCGGCGAGTCCCGCCGACATGACCAGCGTATCGATGTGCCACGTCCAGAACCCATGGCCCACGGTCAGGTGGGTCATGTGGTGATTCACATATTCGCTTGGTGTCTCAGCCTGTCCAGCAGCCATCTACAATCCCAATCCGCCCGTTATCCGTTCCGAACCCGATGCCGCCATCAAGGGCAGCCAAGAGGCGACCAGCGCCGCGACATATCCGCACAGCATCGCGGGCCACACCATGTGAGGCACCCGCGCCGCGACGGCGAACAGTGCAATCGTGGCGAGCACCTTGATGAACTCGCCAACCATCACCCGCTGCAGTGCCGCGCCCACCGTGTGTTCCGGCACGCGCGCGCGCCTGCTCGCGTAAAGAGTGGTCACCCACGCCACGGCGGCGCCGAACAGCGCCGATGCGGCTGCCGTGCGGCCACCGGCCACCAGGCTCAGTACGGCCACGACCAGGGTCGTGATCACCTGAACCCGAATTGCGCTGAAAGCCAACCTGCTCGCCCGGGGCAGAACGTTCGCGTTCACTTCCGGCCC
>CAVSEP010000002.1:0-33428 GCA_963726995.1 uncultured Pseudomonadota bacterium | reverse complement strand
GAAAGCCAGGGCTTTGAAGGTGGTTACACGTCTACTAGGTGCTAACAAATTGATGCCATCTCGGTACCTTTTCCACAGCGGATTTGATTCCCAGGAAGCATTCACGCGAGCGTTCAGCAGGGCGTTCGGTCATCCACCAGGACGACTGCGGAGCCTCGGTCCGGTGCGCAGCCTCACGCGACGGAAGAAGACCTCTCCGCTAGAGCCTGAGATTCACGAGCGCGTCGAAGAGGTGCCGGAAGTGCATCTGGCCGGACTGGTTCGGCGCGTGACCCCAGCGAATGCGCTGGACGTGCCAGACCTATGGCGCCGGCTCGAAGCGATGCGGTCCTTTCCTGAAACACTGACTCAAGCACCTACTCGTTGATTCTCGACATCGATCGCCGAGACGGCGCAATGGAGATGATGGCCGCGAGCGCATCCGTGCCGATGCTCAGCCGCCGCCAGAGATGCGGCGGCATTGCTTCTCGGCAGGTACCTATTCGGTGTTTCGCCCCACGTGGTACGCAAAGGGGACGTGTATCCGCAAATCATGGCTGCGCGCGAGACGACCTTTGCTCATTACCTGTCGCGTCGACCGCAAGCGAGCATCAGTTTTCCTTTCCTTGAAGTATTTCCGCGGGGCCTCGCCGTCAGCCCCGGTACCTGGATCGATCGGTACTTTCCCATTGAGAAGTCGTCCCGATGAATGCGTCAGTGGCCGGTCGCCCGATTCCGGCAGCAGCAACTGCACTCCCGATCGCCGAGGCGGTGCCCGCGAAACGGCTCGACGCCGCGGAGCGGGCTGCACGCCTGCGGCTGTCGATTCCGGCGACGTCCCGGGGGTCATGGCGCACGTCTGGCGCAGGGGGGAGTTGTGCTGCGATGTTGCGGCCGGTCTGCGCGATGTGGAGCACGCGATCCCGATGGAGCGTTCCGCGATCTTCGGCATCGCCTCGATGTCAAAACCGGTCACGGTAGCTCTCGCGCTGCAGCTGCTGGACGAGGGCAAGCTCAGCATCGGGGACCCCATCACGCGCTGGGTGCCTGAGTTTGCACGGATGCGAATATTGCGCCGGCCCGATGGGCCACTGGACGATACGATTCCGGCAATGCGCTCAATCACAGTGGAAGACCGATGACGTACCGATCCGGTCTTACCTACGGCTTCATGACGCCTCCGCCACTGGGAGAAGCCCTGACGACACGATTCGGCATGGGCATACAGAGTGCATTGACGCCGGATGCGTGGCTGAAATCTCTCGCAGAGCTGCCGCTGGTCTGTATGCCCGGCGAGCGCTTCAGTTATGGACCCTCCATCGACGTGCTTGGATTTCTCGCGGCGCGCATCCTTGGCACTGACCTGCGCAGCGCGATGCGCGAGCGATTGTTCGCACCGCTCTGCATGGTAGACACGGATTTCTGGATTCCACCCCAAAAGCGCTCGCGAATGGCCGAGTTCTATGTATCCGCATAGCCCATCTGTTCACCACGTCGAGAGTAGACGCGTTCACGGCCGAGACGCCACAATCCTACGTGTCTGGTGGCGAGGGGCTAGTGTCGACGGCCGACGACTATCTGCGATTTTTGCGCATGCTACTACGCGACGGGAACCTTGATGGTGTGCAGGTGCTGAAGGCGCCTACTGCGCAACTGATGCGCAGTAACCGCTACACCGCAGCGCAACGTAAGTATCCTTTCCTGGGACAACCGTTTACGCAAGGATTTGGTCTCGGTGTCTCGGTAATCACCGATGCGACGCAGCCGGCGCGCCCGGTAACGTGGGTTCATTCGGTTGGGGCGGCGCCTTTGGTGGCTGGTGGAAGCCGATCCGCAGGAGGACATGATTGTCTTATGGCTACAGGAGTGCGCTCCCGCGCCGCCGGCGCCCGGTGCTGCGATGCCGCGCTTACCGGGTCGGAGGGCCGCCAGAATTTCCGTCGCGCGGCATACGATGGAATCCGCGCCTGAACCACATAGTCGACTTCGCCGAAGCTGTGTCTCTTCTCGCACAGCCTTGGGGGGAACGTAGCGTGCGAAATCTGTTGAATGATCTAGCCGGGGGACTGTTATTCCTCGCCATTCTGCTGGTCACCAACAATATCTATGTGGCAACCGCAGCCGGAATCATCCTCGGCTTGAGCCAGAACGGGTGGACCTGGATCAAGACTCAAGGATCGAGCCAATGCAGTGGCTCGGTTCTTTGCTAACTCTGTTGATGGGTGGCGCTACTATCATCTTTCACGATTCCAAGTTCGTCATGCTGAAGCCAACTGTGGCCTTCACGTGCGTCGGTCTAGTGATGTTGACGCCAGGGTGGATGTACCGTTACTTGCCGCGTGCGACTTCAGTACCATGGCCAGAGAAGACCTGACCGCCCACTCCGTCGCTTTACGCGGCTTGCCGGTATTATCTATGCCGTGGCCACTCTTGGCATTGCAGTTCTCAACGCATTCTTTGCGATATATGCCAGTCAAAAGGCGTGGGCGCTCTTCAATTCCTCGCGGGACCCGCCGTCGTATACAGCATCTTGGGGAGTCTGCTGTTCGTAGGCGGCAGGTTGATCAAGCGAAACCACGGTTGGTCTCGGCTTGCTACCGGTCAGAATGGAGACGTTCTGCGGGGGAGCTTGATTCCTTCTAGGTGCTCTGGCTAATGCAACGGAAAGGTAATGTGGACACCCCGGAAGCGGTCCGTCACGAATGTCGGCTCCGCGTGAATGGACGCCTGAGCTGCTGGGACAATTTGGGACAGCCAGCCCATGACACCAAATGACATCGAATGACATTGCGTGACGCCAAGTGACTGTTGCGCTTGGCCCACCCCTCACATATCGTTGATCTGTAAGGCCCTGACCACCGTTTCACACGGCAGGGGTCACAGGTTCAAGCCCTGTACCGCCCACCATGAAATGAAGCACTTGAGTGTGATTCTTCAGATCGCTTCGTTCGGATTTGGGACAGTCAGCCACCCACGCCCCAGGCGGCTTGAACCCGTCAGGGCAGCAGCAAAGGATGACCACGGTGATTCGTAAGCGTCTGGGCACCCCACATAGCTGAGTGACCTGAGAGCGCGGACGATGCGCTACGTGGGCACCTATTACGTGTCCACGTAAGGCTACGTGGGCACTTGCGCCGATGATTCCGTCAGCACCGATGCATTAGGCCGCCGTAGCGGACCGCGTCGCCAGCATACCCTTGAGGAGAAGCGGCAGATCGTCGAGGAGACGCACGTCCGAGGCGCCTCGGTCGCGGTCGTTGCACGGCGGCATGATCTTAACCCGAACCAGGTGTTCGCCTGGCGCCGGTTGTATCGGCAAGGATTGCTCAAGGCGGATACGGCTCAAGGCAGCGCTGAGTTGCTGCCGGTGAAGGTGAGCACACCGACGGTGATGCCCAGCGAGCGTGCACGGGTGCCAAAGGAGCGGCCGGGAGTGACCACCGGGAGTGCGAGCATCGAGATTAAGCTTGCGAACGGGCACAGTCTCATCGTGCGCGGTGATGTTGAACCGAAGCACCTGGTGCGCGTGCTGGATGTGTTGGTGCGACGATGATTGCGCTACCGGCAAACGCTCGGGTGTGGCTCGCAGCCGGAGCGACCGACATGCGCAAGGGCTTCGATGGGCTGGCCGCGCTCGTGCAACTGCACCTTGAGGCCGATCCGTTCAGTGGCCACCTTTTTGTCTTCCGCGGGCGTGCTGGCGATAGAGTGAAGATCCTTTGGTGGTCGGGTGATGGGTTGTGTTTATTTGCCAAGCGCCTGGAGCGCGGACGCTTCGTGTGGCCGCAGGCAACCCACGGTGTGGTCTCACTCTCCGCGGCGCAACTGTCAATGTTGCTGGAGGGGATTGACTGGCGCCACCCGCAGCGCACCGCCGAAGCGCCGCAGCTGATGGTGTGAAAATGCCTTATTTTATAGGCTTTTTCTGTGGCATCGCGGTTTGCATCGTGATATATTTGCTTATGCCTCGCCAAGCTTCGCTTCCCGATGATGTGGAGAGCCTGAAGAAGCTCCTGGAAGCCGCCCACGACAAAGTTGCGACGCTATCTGCGAGGCTGCGCTCCCGGGACGTACTGATCGAGCAGTTGAAGTTGCAGCTCGCGCGGCTTCGACGGATGAAGTTCGGCCGCTCCTCGGAAAGTCTCGATGCGAAGATCGAGCAACTTGAACTCTCACTTGAGGAGCTTGAGGCGAACGCCGCCATCGCACCCGAAGCGCCGGCACCCGATCCTCAGCCGGCCAACAAGCCCGTCCGCAAGCCATTGCCCGCGCAGCTGCCGCGCGAGCCGCATGTGCACGAGCCCTCAAGCGGCAACTGCAACTGCCCGAAGTGCGGCGGGAAGCTGCGTGCGATGGGCGAGGATATCTCTGAGGTGCTCGAGTACATCCCGGAGCACTGGAAAGTGCATCGGCATGTGCGGCCGAAGTACTCCTGCGCCAGTTGTGAGACCGTAATCCAGGCGGCTGCACCTTCCCGTCCGATCCAGCGCAGCTACGCAGGTCCGGGGCTCCTGGCTCATGTGGTGGTATCCAAGTACTGCGACCACCTGCCGCTGTACCGGCAAAGCGAGATCTACGCTCGCGGTGGCCTTGACCTGGATCGGGCAACCCTCGCCGACTGGGTTGGGGCGCTCTGCGGGCTCGCCGAGCCGCTCCTGGGGGCTCTCGGTCGGTACGTCATGGGTGCTAAGAAGCTGCATGCCGATGACACCCCGATCCCGGTTCTAGCCCCCGGCACGGGCAAGACCAAGACCGGAAGGCTGTGGACGTATGCGCGTGATGATCGCCCCAGTGGCAGCACCGATCCTCCTGCGGTCATCTTCCGCTACTCGCCCGATCGCAAAGGCGAGCGGCCGCGGCAGCACCTGAAGGAGTTCCGCGGCATCCTGCAGGCCGATGCCTATGGGGGTTTTAAGGAGCTCTACGATCGCCAGCGTGATCCCCTCACCGAGGCGGCCTGCTGGGCGCACGCCCGCAGAAAGTACTTCGATCTGCACGCTGCGACCGCCTCCCCGGTGGCACTCGAAGCGCTCGAGCGCATTGGTGCGCTCTACAAGATCGAGGAAGCCTGCCGTGGCCGCTCATCCGAGGAGCGACGCGCAGTGCGCCAGGAGCACGCCCTCCCACGCCTGAACGAGCTTCACCAGTGGCTGGAAGCGATGCTACGCAAAACCTCCAAGAAATCCGACCTCGCCGCGGCGATCCGCTACAGCCTCATCCGCTG
Organism: uncultured Pseudomonadota bacterium; assembly: GCA_963726995.1. Lineage (GTDB taxonomy): Bacteria > Pseudomonadota > Gammaproteobacteria > Steroidobacterales > Steroidobacteraceae > DAIDKA01. The sequence goes on along the minus strand of CAVSEP010000002.1, from coordinate 28,225 downwards.
GAGCGCCCTGACCCGCTACTGCGAGGACGGACGCATCGAGATCGACAACTCGGCCGCCGAACGTGCCCTGCGTTGTGTGGCACTGGGCAGGAAAAATTATCTGTTTGCAGGCTCCGACGCCGGCGGTGAGCGAGCTGCCGCCTTCTATAGCCTCATCGGCACCGCCAAACTCAACGGGCTCGATCCGGAAGCTTACCTGCGCGAAGTGTTCACGCGCATCGCCGACCATCCCATCAATCGCATCGACGAGCTTCTGCCCTGGAATGTAGCCGCCGCGCTCCCAGCCATACAACGGGCTGCCTGAACCTCGTCAACGTGCCCAGGCCAGACGCTTACGGTGATTCGGACGCCAGCACCGGCATGGATCCGTAACGAGTGGCGCCGAAACTTCGCGAGGGCTTCACTGGCTGGTCGCCGGGCTGGCAGGCAAGAGCCCAGCGCCGCGAGCGCACGCTTCCGGTCTCGAAAATGCGCACTTGAGGTCGGACTTACGCGCGGAGTGACGCTGATAATTCCAATCCAGCTCATCCCGGAACTCAATCAGGCTAGCCCCCGCGATATCCGGGCCGTCGAGATCCTCGGCCGCGGAGGCGGACTTCACTGGGAACATTTGAACGTCGATTTGAGCGTCCCAGGGCTCCTTGCCAGTGTTCTGCAACTCGAACAGTTGACCGACCTCAACTAGCTGTCAATTCGTCGCCCAGTTTTGCTCGCTTCTCCGCAGGTCACCGTTGCGACCAATTCAGCTACCGCGGCCAATTCTCAATCGGTCGCATTGCCTTTCGACAATATCGCCCTCTGCTTACTAGATTTGGGCCGCACGTCGACTTGCTTTGTGAGTTCAATGCGCATAGCATGCGCATAACATTATCTTGAGGCTTGGACATGGAACGCAGCTCCGCTCGCTCGACGCGCAAACGTCCCGTCAATCTCACGTTAAGCGAGGACCTTGTGACAGAAGCAAAGGGAGTTACTGACAATCTCTCCGGTGTGGTGGAGTCGCTGCTCGGCGAATTTTTGTCCAAAGAGCGGGAACGCCGAGCGGGTATGGTCGAAAACGCACGCGCCAGCGTCACCTTATGGAATGATTTCGCGGATCGCAACGGCTCGTTCGCCGACGAATATTCAACGCTCTGATGGCGCAATTCGACGTCCACCGCAATATCGGCAGGCTGAAGGCCAGTATTCCGTTCGTGGTTATTGCCCAATCGCGGCTGTTTGACGACTACCGTCGCCGGGTCGTCATTCCGCTGGTCCGCAAAGTTGGGCTCGGCCACATTCCCAATGCACGCCTCAATCCAACCTTCAAGATCAAGAACATCCCTGTCGTCTTGCATCCGTTGGAGATTGTCTCGATCCCAAACGAAAAACTTGGCGAACAAGTCGGATCGCTCGCTGCGGAGGGTGATGCAATTGTCGCTGCGCTGGATGAACTCCTTTCCCGCGCATACGGGTAGAAGCACCGGGTAGTCTGCAATGACGCCTCAACGCATCAGCACCTGACCCCCACCGACCACGAGTAACCGTCTATTCGTCCCCCAGTTTTGCTCGCGCAGATGCTTGTTGCGTTGGTGCTTTGCTGCAGATCCTTGCTGTCAGCGCGCGTGCGCAAGCTCGTCTTGAACGATCTTCCGCACCTGTTCGGCTGTGATCGGCTTTTCAGCGGTGCCTAAGTACTGCCCGAGCGCCTCGTTAATGAGCGTCTGATATCCGATACCCGTACGCGCCGACTCCGCCTTGAACGCCGTGACGATCTGATCGTCGATGTAGATGGTAATGCGGGTCTTGCCCTTCGTAGGCAGTGCTTGCCCGCGCCGCCCTTTGGAAACATCGTACTCAGCCTTCAAAATCTTTCCGCTCCTTACCCGGTAGCTGGTCGCGCAAAGATCAGGCGCTCGAAGTTGTCGCACTCCGTCCAAACATCCACCAAGATTTCGCCGCCGGAGTTGATCCCGACTGTGATCCAGCGAGGCACTCCTTCGGAGGAGTCATCCCCCACGGCTAGACCTACCGGAGCGTTCGGACCTATATACGTATAATATATGTATCTGATACATACTTCAAGGCTACAAGATGAGTCGGTCGCCGGCGCCGCCTTCTGCACCGCACCACCATCCGCACAAAGCGCGGCGCCCGTCGTCGCTGACCGCAGCGCTGAGAAGAACAGTAGAAATCCTACTATTCAAAATATTGTACAAGATAATGGACTTGGGTATCATTTGTTCTAATCTGAGGAGCGGATCGACAGCCTGCAGTATGAGCAACTACCCCAGGGCACCGAAAAAGACTACCAGCGTGTCGGTGGCGGAACCCCTTTTGGCTGAGGCTAAGGTTCTGGGCATCAATGTGTCGCAGGCGGCCGAAGAAGGCCTCGCGAAGGCAGTATCCACGAAGCGCGCTGAGCAGTGGATCCAGGAAAACTGGGATGCAATCCAAAGCTCGAATAAGTACGTGGAAAAGCACGGACTACCGCTCGCCAAGTACCGGATGTTCTGAATGGCGAGATTCGGTGTCTACCCTAATCCTGAGGGCGACGGCTACCTGCTTGATGTTCAGGCCGACGTTATGAGGCATCTCAACACGCGAGTCGTTGTGCCGCTGATGCCCCTGGGGAAGGCACCGCAGCCGGCCACACGTCTCAACCCGCTGTTCGAAATCGAACACATCAAGCATACGATGGTCACGCAGTACCTGGCGGCAGTTCCCATCAGCGTTCTCAAGCGCGAGACCCTGAATTTGGCGGATCGCAGGGACGACATCGTCAACGCGATCGATTTGCTGCTGCAAGGCTCCTAAGTCCACGCCGTAGAACTGCAGTCTGTGACGCTGGGACAATCTGGGGCAGTCCGACGATGACGCTGCATGACATCGAATGACACTACGTGATGCCAAATGACTGTTGTGCTTGGCCCTCCCGTTGCATACGGTTGATCTGCAAGGCCCTGACCACCGTTTCACACGGCAGGGGTCACCGGTTCAAGCCCTGTACCGCCCGCAATAAAAATCAGTCAATTGCGACTGGATAAGCTCCTCCGTTAGAAAAAAACACAAGTATCGATCACGTGTTTCCGCTTAGGCGGATCGTCGATTCGCGTGCCGCAGCCGGGGCTCGCCATGCTTGTGTGCGAACCCTCGCAGGATGAGATTCGGACTGCCCACCAAAGTGACGCCGCCGCGACCGGATCACTTGAACGCCACAGCTTCCGCGGAGCAAGAGTTGTTGCTATTCGGTGTGATATTCCAATTCCAATTCTCGACTGATGTAGCCGCAGTGTAGACGTGCGCCAGAGCGTCGGCATTTTCCATCAGATCGGTATCGACCTCGCCGCTGAACGTGGTGATGTCCCAAACTGCGCCATCAGGCGCACCTACCCCCAGCCCCAGACCTGGCCCATTGCCGATCCCCATCGTCGCAATGACGAGTTCGTTCGGGCCCGTCGGGGTGATGGTCGGCTGGCTGTTGATTGTCCCAGAGTCGCAACTCGTCAAGTCCGTACCAGCGGCGACATCCATGGATGAAGCGGACGCCCCCTGGATATCAAAGAAACGCACAGAGTTTGTCGGACTCGACCCAGAGGAATGAATAGACACCGTCAGATTCGAGTTGGGCGTCCGGTTCCCCGCGTACCATATTTGCGGCGAATCTCCGCCGGTTTGCTGCAGCGCCCAGGTACCACCCTCGTTATCTGTGATGCTGGTGATATTAATATTGTTTTGACCAGCGGGGAATGCCAGAACGCGAAGATTTCCCGTTGCTGGCAATTGCAGCGTCAAGGTAGTGCCAGACGACAGAGCAACCCAGGTTTCATGCACGATCTTGTTGATATGAATGCCCGATGGCACCGTAGCACCGGCATTGGCAACCAAAAGCGCGACTGACGCGGAGTTGAAAGTATCTGCGGTATCCCCCATCGATGCGACGCTCGGAGTGACGGAGCCGTTCGTCGTCTGAAGGTACCATTGCGAAGCGTGCGGAAATCCCTGTTTGTTGATCCATGCAATATCGCCATCCAGCAACGTAAAGCCCGTCGCTGCAGCCCAGGTGCTCGGGTTTCCATTGGCAATGCTGGAGAGCGCGGTGTAATTCCAAATGATATGGCCGCCATTGGTGTCATTATTCGTCGATGGGGTAAAGCCACCGGGATTGACCACCGCAGAACGATTTGGTGCGAGATTGGAGCCGCCAGCCGACCCATCGACGCATCCGGTGGTAGCGACATTATTGAATTCGCTAACCGTATACTCGAATGGAAGACTACTCCCCGTCAAACCGACAGTGATGGTCTCGTTCCCTGCGGCCGCGCCGCAGAGCACGTATATTTGCGCCACGTAGTTTCCGGCCCCACCGTCTTCGGTAATGGCCGCCGCAGGCCAGATCTGGCCCAGGGAATCGGTGATCATGCTCGTGTTGCCGTGCGGGTAAGTGATCGCCAGGACGAGCGCGTCGCCAGCGAGTACCGTGTTCGGCAAGGGAATATTGAAGTTATTCCCCGGGACGCCAAGGCCCAGCGGATTCGCCGAGGAGGCGACATGCTGGACTAGAGTCGGCGAGGGCGTACTGCCAACGGGAGCCGCGCAAGAGGCCGTCGTGCCACCGTTGGAGCCCGCGCATGCCCAACCCCATGGTCCTGTGCCGGTTACGGCCAAGGCGCTGCCCGTGCCGCAAAGATTCGTCGTTGGGGCAGTACTTATCGGCACACCGTTTGCCGAACCACATGTGCCATTGACGACTTGTTGCGACAGCGGCGCCGAGCAGAATGCAGTACTGCCGCCAGTTGATCCCGTGCAACTCCATGCCCACGGCCCAGTACCGGCTATCGTTGAGGCGGTACCCGTGCTGCACAGATTCGCCGTTGGCGAGGTACTCGCCGATACGCCATTAGCGGAACCGCAAGAGCCATCGACCGTTTGCTGCAACAGCGGAGCCGAGCAGGAAGCGGTGCTACCACCGTGTGAGCCATTGCAACTCCATGCCCATGGTCCAGTACCGGTCGGTTTTGAGGCGGTGCCCGCGCCACAAAGATTCATCGTCGGAGCAGTAGTCACCGCACCACCGTTTGCCGAACCGCATAAGCCGTTGATTTGAAGCTGGGCAGAGCAACTCGCGGTTGCGCCACCACCGGAGCCGGCGCACATCCAATTCCACGGGCCCGCACCGGTCACCGACGAAGCGGTACCCGCGCTGCACAAATTCGTAATCGGAGCGCCGGTTAGGTTCGCACCGTTTGAGGAACCGCAAGCGCCGATGATGACGGTGCCGCCACCGGAAGGCACGGCTGTGGCATAGAACGACCAGGTTGTCGGCGCGCATTTTGACGTTGACGTTGCGAAGGTGGCGGGCATGCCCCTGCTGAATGTCTGTCCTCTATAAACACAACTTCCGGAGTTATTCTGCTTTAGAAACGCCAGATTGCCACTGCTTGGAAGATAGGCCAGCCAATAATTGCCGGCCGCCAATGACACCGGCTTCGCAACGTTCGCCGTGTTCCAACCGTTGGCAGTCACGAAGCTGCTGGTCGCGGCCAACAACTTTCCAGGACCACCCCGTGGTCCCGTTGCGTCGTACAGGCCGAGGATCAAGTTACCGCTCGCCTGCGTCACGAAGAAGGACAGGCTCACAATCTTTGCGCTTTGCGGTAACGTCGCCGCTTGTGCCAGTAGCAAGTTGCCGTTGCCACTGTCGTCTGCACTCTCAAGATTGCTGTCGCCGATAGTGATCGGCGCTTGCGCCCGTACCGGTCGTGCAATGCCGCTAGCGAGAAGGGCAGCGATGAAAAGAAATAAGAGTGTTCGAATGGAGCTCAATGGGATACCCACCCACTTGGTCCGCTGAGGGAGGCCGTGAATCCGCCCGGGCACATCGCGCGAATCAATTATACTACTCGGGAGCAGCTTTGCGGCATCGCTCGCCGAGGGATTATCAATAAGGTCGGTTTCTCGCCGGTTCCCGGTGCGCGTCGTTGCAATCGTGGCGCGGCCACCGACGAACAAGAGAGCTGGCCTTAGTTCGGCCCTCAGAACTGTGTGCCGCGTTGAGCGTGAGCCAGGCTGGCCAGTTGTGATCTCGTCTGCCATATGTTTTCCACTTTGAATTCGACACCGAGTCCGGGCGTCGTGTCTGATGGGATCGTTGGGTGTTACGCAGATTCAGGAAGGCATCAGCAAAGCGTTTGGTGACCAGCGAGCCGCACTGTAAATTGGCGCAACACCCAAAACTTAAGGTTCTTTCATTTGGATGTACCTATTCTGTACGCCACCGCACAGAGAGCCTCGCTGTGCCAAGTGCCAGATGGCGTAGGTCGCTGCCCCCGACAGTGGTTGATCTGTAAGCCGCTAACCCTGGCGTTCACACGGCCGGGGTTACTGGTTCAAGCCCTGTATCACCCACCATTAATTAGTCGATGAAAATCCGCGACTTATGGTATTGGCCCGCCGCCGGGAACCTGCCGAAACAGGCACCCGGTGTTGCGCGCATCGCGCCTTCCCGCCCGCCAGGGCGTGGGTGCCCGTGCGCGCCGGCACCAGAAAGACCTGGTTGTCCTTCACGACCGTCTTCGGGGTCTGCAGCAGCGTGATGCCGCTTTGCGCGCGGTCAATCGTATGAGCCGCGGACGCGCAATCCGGCATGCTGTCGGCAAAGGCCCCGGGACTGATGTCGTTGCGCTCGAGAACTGCGCTGGTGAGCGGGTACTTCAGGGAGCCGGCGGCATCCAACTGATCGAGTTGCTGTCCAATGGGACCACCAACCTGGTGCCCCAAAGTGAACTCTTCTGCGATCCGGCCAAGGATGCGCGCGCCACGGACATCGCCCTGGCGGCACTGGCTGCCCCGGTGCTGATGCTCGGCCTGGATTGCTCCGCAGGAGCCACAGCCGTGTTCGGAGCGGCTCCCGCGAGCGCCCCGACCGCTTGCGGTCGGGCCGGACTAGGAGCGCTCGGCCCGGCCCGTGGGCAGCGGCGGCAGCCAGGTGAAGGTGCTGCGCTCCGAGGGTTTGGCCTGGCCTTCCGGTAACGCTGCGCGCGGGGCGAACTTGCCGCAGCTCGGACACACCGTCAGGGCCGGCGTGGTGGACCGGCTGGAAGCCGGGGACTGGATCGAACGCCCACATTGCGGGCAAGTAACAGACATGTTGCAGCTCCGAACGGGAGGCTGCTAGCGGTGGGGCGGTATGCACCCACTGCGAGTCTCTGAAACCGTCGAGTCAAATGGTACGCCCTGCTCGCCCCGAAATGTAGGCAACACCTCGCAAAGATCACCGATTTACGCCGACGGCCGACGCGGTGACCGTGTGCAGGGCTGCAGGCGCCGCCTGCGAGGCGGCGGTGGTGCATTGGGCGGTGGCCCGCAGGTCAAGCAGCATGGGTTCCGCGAGCTGCACCGATGATCCGCCGCAGCGATACATGGGTGAGGCCACCGCCTGCGACAGCAGCAGTGCCGCGCCCACCAGCACCCAGACCCCCGCGATGCGCTGTGCCACGGGCCTGAAGCGGCTGCGAAACAGCACCTCCGCCGCCATCACCATGGCCAGTGCCGAGGCCGGCAGGGCCACGAACACCTGCCAGAACATGATGGTGGTGGGCGAGAGCGCGAAGGAAATGAGCGCCGCCGCACCCATCGCCGTGATGTAGAAGCGCAGCCAGGCTCGCGGCTGATAGGCGGCGCGCGGCCGCAGCGCGGCCCGGCGCCAGGCATTGCGGAAGAAGCGCCATTGCAGCCAGCCCGTCACCACCAGCGTGACACCGGACAGCGCTCCGAGCAGCTTCGCCAGCGCGCCGAATGCGGGCCCCGCCCGTGGACCCAAGGCAGCGGTGAAATCCAGGTCGTACATGCGCTCGACGAAGGTCAGGCTCGACAGCTTCAGCCAGTACAGCACGCCGCGCAGCAACGGAAAGACGTAGACCAGGCCGCGCAGCAGGAAGCCCTTGCCTGCCGGCAGCAGCGCCGGATCCTGGCGCACCGCGAGCACCCAGGGCACGAGGCTCGCCGCGCACACCAGCGTCCCCAGCACAAAGCCGGTCCAGCTGACCTTCAGGCGCCGGGAGGCGAACAGCAGCAGCGACAGGATGCACAGGATGGCCCCCGAGGTGTGGATCTGCAGGCTCAGGCCCAGCAGCATCACATGCACCGCCGTCGTTGCGGTGTCGCGCTGCTGCGCCATGCGCTGCGCGGTGACCAGGTGCAGCACGGCGAACACGAACATGTAGTTGGCGTCCCAGACATGCGCGGCGAAATACAGGTGCCAGGGCGACAGCCACAGCAGCACCAGCAGCAGGTAACGCCCCAGCTCGGTGAGGGCGGGCTTCAGGGCCCGGATCAGCAGCAGGAAGGCGCCGGCATGACACAGCAGGATGAATAGCGCCGGCGCGCGGTAATCGTTCCAGAGGTACAGCGGGGCCGCGACCAGCAGCGCCGAGAAACCCCCGGGCGAGAACCCGCCGGCCGAGGTGATCATGCCGTGGGGCACCCACACATGATTGTGACTGAGCTGCCAACCCAGATTGAGCAGCTGCACCTGATCGCCGCTGAGCTGGGAGTTGACCACCATCAGCAGTCCGATGCTCAGCCCCAGGACGAACCAGGACACGAATTTGGCGCGCGCACCACTGCCGATGGCCACCACACGCGTGGCCGCGAGGACTGCCTGGTACATCGACTCCCCTGAATTCGAGTTCTTGTGCGGGCCGCTGCGGGTCTTGTTCTGCGGGCCGGAAGCCCTGCCTGGTCGAGTCCAATTGTAACTAATTATTTCCAACTATTGATTCTTTTTGTCTGTTTGTAAGGTTTTTGCAAGGCGATGGTTCGCCGGGCTTGCCGCAGTGCGGCAGCGGCTATCGGCGCTCTCCTACGCCCATTGGGGCGCCCGGCGGAGGCGGCCCCGTCAGGGCCCACGGTAGCCTTGCGCCACAATGGCTTACTTCATTCGAACGATTCCCTGCCTCGCCCTGGCCCTGATGGCCTGGCGGCCTCAAGGCGCCCAGGCCCAGAGCCAGTCACCCCTGCAGGAATGGCAGTACTCCGGGGGCGTCATCCTCGCGCGGCTGTTCGAGCCCGACCTGCCGAAATGGCGAACCATCGCCGGGGTGGCCGGGGAGCTGCAGCCGGTCTACGACGGTGCCCGCGCCTACCGGGGCGGCGGCGGCCCGGTGCTCAATGTCTATTACCGGGACATCTGGTACTTCTCCACCGGCGAAGGCTTTGGCTACAACTTCTTGCGCGGGGACCACTACCAAGTGGGAGTCGGCGTGTCGTACGACCTTGGGCGTGCGCAGACCGATGACGGCGCCAATCTGAACGGCATGGGCGACCTCAAGGCGGCGCCGGTCGCCAAGCTTTACGGCTCCTGGGTGCTGGCGCGGAAATTCCCGATGATCCTGCGCCTTTCGGCCCGTCAGTACCTGGGCGGCGCGCAGGGCGCGGTGGGCAATGCTTCCGTTTACATTCCCCTGCCCGGCAGCTCCAAGACCTTCGTCATGTTCGCCGGACCCTCGATCACGGCGGGCACCGCGCACTACCTGCAGACCGTCTACGGGGTGAGCGAGGCACAGTCGCTGCAATCGGGCCACCCGGAGTACTTGATCACCCGCTTCGGCACCAGCGATGCCGGGGTCGGCTTCAGCGCCACGAAGTTCCTGGGCCAGCATCTGCTGGTGAATCTGGATGCGGCCATCAGCCAGGTGCGCGGCGTGGCCTCGCGCAGCCCCCTGATCGAGACCCGCACCCAGCGCGCCGTGGCGCTGTCATTCGAATATCACTGGGAGTGAGGGCCGCCGCGGCTCAGAACCGCCAGGCCGCACCCACCCACAGCGCATTGGAATTGTGCGCATTGGTGATGCGGATCTGATCGTATTCCAGGTTGAGGTTCAGGTGACCGACCAGCGTCACGCCCAGTCCGCCCCCGTAGATGAAGTTGGACCGATGGTGATCGGACTCGATCAGCGGGGTGCCCGGCTGATTGAAGTTCAGTCGCAGGTTCGAGTCGTAGTACAGATACCCGGCCTTGGCGAACAGTTCCACCGGACCGGCCGGCAGGGTGCCGACCAGCATCGGGGCGAAGCCGCTCAGGTGCAGGCGGTAGTTGCCGCCCGACCCGGTTGCGGTAAACGAATCATGCGGGGTGCCGAAGTTCAGGTAGTCCGCTTCGATCGCCAGGAAGGGCGCCAGGCGGTAGCCCGCCGTGATCCTGAAGGCATCATTGGCGGTCGAGTGAGTGATATCGCTGACCGCGCTGGTCACATCGCCGAAGCTGTCGATCTTCAGGTCAAAGCGTCCATAGGCCGCACCGATGTACGGCCCGGTCGGCGGACCCGCCAGCAGGGCATCCGCCCTCGCCGGCAGCGCAGCGATGGCCAACAGCGTGACGCAGGCCGCGGGCCAGGCCGCGGCAGTGGGTTTGATCATGGGATTGCCTACAGCGGACTGCGGCCGCGGATCACGCGGATGATGACCACCACGATTGCGATCACCAGCAGCACGTGGATGAAGCCACCCAGGGTGTACGAGGTGACCATCCCCAGCAGCCACAGGATCACCAGAACGACGGCAATTGTTTCCAACACTGTATCTCTCCTTAATGACGGACGCAGTGTGCGGACCGGTGCTGCAGGTGCGTACCGGTGATGGTACGTGAGGGGACGTCAGTCGCGTCCCACAGCCTTGTTAGATCAACGATCGGCCATCATTCCCGCGCGGCACGGCGGATGGCGGCGATGAGTTCATCGGGATCGCTGCCCTTGGGGATGACGGCCACCGCGCCGGCGGCCAGGACCGCGGCGGTCAACTGCGCGATGTCGTAGCCGCTGTGAACGACGATCCGGGTGCCGGGAGCCGCGGTGCGCAGTTGCGGCAGCAGTGGCAGGCTGCTCAGGCCAGCGAACAGCAGGTCCAGCACCAACACATCGGGGCGTGTCTGCGCCAAGCTCGCCAGCAGATCCTGCTGGCAGGAAATGCGCGCGACGCATTGCAGGCCGGGGCTCGCGTCCAGCAGCTCGGCGAGGATCAGGCGCAGATCCTCGTTGTCATCGGCGATGGCTACGCGCACCGACGCGTGCGCCGGCGCGGATGGGTCCGTCACGGGTTCTCCGGGTAGGCCCGCAGATAGTACGCCGTTACCGGAAACCGGCATCCAGTGAACCCAGGTCGGCTAGCGGCGCGCCAGCAAGAAGCCCGCGCTTAAGGCGAGGAAGGCCGCCACGCCGATCACCGGCCAGGGCCGCCGGTGCACGAAGTCATCCGCCGCGCAGACCATCTCCAGGCCCTGACCGGTGAGCGTCTCGATGTCATCGGCCATCCGGTCCTTGGCCGCAACCAGCGACTTCTGCAGGCGCTCGCGGGCCTGCGTGGCCTGATCGCCCACGACGTCCACGGTGCTTTTCAGCAGCGCCTCGGCATCGGCAAACAGCGATTCGAAGTCCTGAACCGCGTGGCCTGCCGCCTGCCGGGTCGACCGGGCCGCTCTCGTGCCGCCGTTGCCGCGACTGGCGCTGCGGTGGCCATTGCGACCTGCTGTGACTGTTCTCATCTGCCGGCTCTCCATAAGTAGGTTGTCTTCAAGTACCCAGTAGGCAAGCTTGGTCCAGTCCCGCCGCGGGCCCTGCCCGGCAAAGGGATGCTCCACTCGTCAGCCGGGGATGACGCCGTCCGACAGACCGCGGTGTGGCGCCGGCGTCGGAACAGTCCTACAAACCGCTACGGACCCCGCCTGACGGTGCAGGAGCAGCGCCCCAGCGCAGGCTAGGGTTGCGAGGCAAGGGCGGGCGCGCCTAAGGTGTCGGCATGCGGAGTAAGGAGGAGTGGCAATGGTACGCGTACTCATAGCGGATGATCATGCGTTGATCCGATCGGGGCTCAGGCAGCTGCTGCAGGAGGATCGCTCCATCCGCGAGATCGGCGAAGCCGCCACCGGGGAGCAGACGCTCGACCGACTGCGCGAAAGCCGCTGGGATCTGTTGCTGCTGGATATCAACATGCCGGATCGCAGCGGCCTGGACATCCTGAAGCATGTGCGCTCGGGCTTTCCGGACACCCGGGTGCTGGTGCTCAGTGGCTATCCGGAACGCCAGTACGCCCGCAACGTGCTGCGGGCGGGCGCCAGCGGCTACCTGGCGAAGGATGCGGCCAGCGAGGAGCTGTTGCGCGCCGTGAAAATGGTGCTCCAGGGACGCCGTTATGTCAGCGCCGCGCTGGCCGAGCTGCTGGTCAATGACCTGGACGTTGACGCCCAGCAGCCCATTCACACCCAGCTCTCGGAGCGGGAATTCCAGATTTTCTGCAAGATCGCGGTGGGCAAGTCGGTCTCGAACATCGCCGAGGAACTGTGCCTGTCGGTCAAGACCGTCAGCACCTACCGCAGTCGCGTGCTGGAGAAGATGAGTTTCACCAGCAACGCCGACATAACCTCCTATTCGCTGCGCAACGGTCTGATGCAATAACCTCAAGGGTGTAGGACGGCGACCGATACCGCCGCCCGCGGCGATGACTATGCTGCTGCTGTGACCGACACCAGTGCAATTTCGCAAAACAGCCGCAGCGGCGCACTGCGCGTGCTGCTGGTGGAGGACTCGGAACTGCTGGCCGAACGCCTGCGGGAGGTCCTGAACCAGATGAGCGGCGTCGAGGTGGTCGGCACGGTGGACGATGAGAGCAGCGCCGTGGCTGCGGCCCGGGAGGGCAATATCCATGTGCTCATTCTTGACCTGCAGCTCAAGCACGGCACCGGCTTCGGCGTAATGCGCTCGCTGGGCACCGAGCGTCCGGCGATCATCGTCTTTACCAACTACGCCCTGCCGGAGTACCGGCGCCGGGCCGAACAGTTCGGTGTCGAGTATTTTCTGAACAAGTCGCTGGATTTCGAGCGTCTGCCCGAGGTCATCAGGACGCTGGAACAAGCTCCCCATTCCTGACCGGCTCACCGGCCCAAGGTGCCGCGAGCACCGGGACCACCACGACGATCTCGGTGCCCTGCCCGGCCACCGAGTGCACCCAGAACCGTCCGCCGCTCGCCTGCGTGCGGTGACGCATGATGCCAAGGCCCCGGCTGCCCAGATTCTTCAGGCGATCGGCGCTCAAGCCCACGCCATCATCTGCGACCCGCAGACGCAGCGCATTCCCGGAAGTCTCGACGCTCACCGCGACGCTGACGAGACTGGCCTGTGCGTGATGGGTCACGTTCAGCAGCGCCTGCTGCAGCACCCGAAACAGGGCAATGCCGACTTCCTTGGACAGCAACGGCTCGGGCAGGGCCAGATCCAATTGGGCCTTCAGCCCCGCCGCGGCGCAGGTTTCCTCGACCAGCCAGCGGGCAGCCGCGTAGAAGCCGAGATTATCGAGCAGCGTGGGCCGCAGCTGCTCGACCATGCGGCGCTTGAAGGCGATGCTGGTTTCCAGCGCGCGTTCCAGGCGCTCCCAGCGAGCCACGACTTCCGGTTCGCTGCTGGCGACGCGCCGGCGCAGCCAGGCCATGTCCATTTTCGCGCCCACCAGCGCTCCGCCCAGCTCATCGTGCAGTTGGCGCGCGAGCAGCACCTTCTCGGACTCCGCGATGCTCTGCAGATTCGCCGCCAGCTCCGACAGTTCGCTCGCGCGGTCTTCGCGGCCCGGCCGTGTTGCCGCGACCGGCGTGTTCTGCTTCATGGCCAGTTTTCCTATGCGGAGTATTCGCAGCGCCCATGGCAATATACCCCTGCGACGAGCTGCGCAAGGGCCGGGCGGCGCTCGGCGCAGGGTAGGCCGGCTCCTACAGCACGCCAGTGCCGTCTTTGGGCAAGGGCCAGCCATCGGACCTGCAAGACTCGCGCTTTGAGTATCCGGAGGGCACCCTTGCAGCGATCGCTTGCGCCAAGTTGGGCGCGCCTGTGTGCGGTGATGCTGTGGCTGTCCGGTTGCGCCACGGTCCAATCCACCCAGCACCTTCCCCTCCCCCGTTCCGAGGCGCTCGCGGACCCGCAGGACACGGCCCTCGGAAGCCGGGTCGCAGCCTTGGCCCAGACCCACCCGGGCACCTCGGGCTTTCACATTCTGAGCGCCGGCGTTGACGGCCTGCTGACCCGCATCCAGCTGATCGATGCGGCCCAGAAGAGCCTCGATCTGCAGTATTTCATCTTCCGCGGCGATGCCACCGGACAGCTCATCCTGGCGGCACTCACCCGGGCGGCGGCGCGCGGCGTCGCCATCCGGCTGCTGGTGGATGACGGCGATACGCTGGATGGCGACGAGCGGGTCCTGGCGCTGCGCCGTGAGCCGGGCGTGCAGGTGCGGGTGTTCAATCCTTTCCGCTATCGCGGCCACAACCGCCTGGTGCGCGCCCTGGAGTTCGTCGCCTCCGGGGCGCGCCTCGACTACCGCATGCACAACAAGCTGCTGCTCGCCGACAACAGCCTCGCGCTGATCGGCGGCCGCAACATCGGCGATGAATACTTCCAGGTCGATCCCCAGGGCCAGTTCGCCGACGATGACGTCTTCGTCGCAGGCCCTCTGGTCCATACGCTGTCGGTGAGCTTCGATGAATTCTGGAACAGCAGATTCGCCGTGCCGGTCGCGGCACTGAAGCGCCAGGCCGATGAGGACGCCGACGCGGCGCGGCGGCACCCCAAGGCGCGCATTGACGGGGTGGACTATTCGGCCCGCATCGCGAGCGGCGAACCGCTCGCGAGCCTGCTGGCGGGGCGGCTTGATTTGGTCTGGGCCGAGGCAGAAGTCTTGAGCGACAGTCCGGATAAGCGCGGTGCCGATGCCGGGGAGCCCGGTCGTACCATGGTCCGGGACGTTCTGCAGCGGGCGCGACAGACCCAGCGGGAATTCCTGATGATCAACCCCTACATCGTGCCGACGAAGGGTGAGTCGGCCATGCTCGAGGAGCTGCGACATCGCGAAGTCAGGGTCGGCATCGTCACCGATTCACTGCAATCAACGCGCGATGTCCTGGCCTACGCCGGGTATGTCCGCTCGCGCAGACCGCTGCTGCGGGAGGGTATCGAACTGTATGAAGTACGCGCGCAGCTTGGCAGCACCCGCGGCAGCGGCCAGACCGCCCGTGTCTCGCGCCTGGGCAAGTATGGGCTGCACGCCAAGCTCATGGTGTTCGATCGCCAGAGGATCTTCATCGGTTCGATGAACTTCGATGAACGTTCGCGCCATCTGAATACCGAAATCGGCCTGATCATCGCCAGCCCGGCGCTGGCGGATCAGACGGCCGCGCGATTCAGCGCCATGGCGCAACCGGCCAACGCCTATCGGCCCTCCTTCGTCGCGCCGGCCGCCGCGCCCGGCGGCCGACTGCAATGGAGCACCGAGGAGAACGGCGCGCCCGTCGTCTATGCGCGGGAGCCTTCGCCGAATGTCTGGCGACGCCTGATCACCGGCATGCTGTCCTGGCTGCCGGTTCGCAATGAACTGTAGGTAGAAGAAGCCCGCCGGTCCTTGTGCAGAAGTGGGCGGGCGCCGGCTCCATCAAGCAGGAACCGCAGGTTCGTAATCGGACTCCTACGGGGGTGCGGCGAGCGAATGCCTGTCGGATGTAGCACGAGCGGTGCTTCACGGTATGCTGGGGCCCTTCGCGCCGGAGGCCCCGTGTCGGACAAATCAAACCGCATCATCGTCACCGTCGTCGGTCACGACCGCACCGGCATCATCGCCGAGACCTCGCGGGTGCTGGCCGACGGGGGCGTGAACATCGTGGACATCTCCCAGACGCTGCTCGGGGAGTTCTTCGTCATGATCCTGCTGGCCGACCTCACCCATGCCACCATCGGCCTCGATGCCCTGAAGGTGCAGCTGCATGAGAAGGCGCAGCAACTGGGCCTGAGAATCGACGCCCAGCACGAGGACGTCTTCAAGTTCATGCACCGGGTGTAGGCCATGCGCAGCGTCCACTTCGAGCCCGAGGAGATCCTGGAGACCGTGAAGATGGTCCAGATGGAGAATCTGGACATCCGCACCATCACCATGGGCATCAGCCTGCGCGACTGCGCGCACCCCGAGCTGCGCCAGGCGGCGCAGCGCGCGTACGAGAAGATCTGCCGCTATGCCGAGCAGCTGGTGCGCGTCGGGGATGAACTGCAGCGCGAGTACGGCATTCCCATCATCAACCGGCGCATTTCCGTCACGCCCATCGCACTCGTTGCCGAGAGCTCCCAGGCCGATGACTACGTGACCATGGCGCAGGCCCTCGACCGCGCGGCGAGCACCGTGGGCGTGAACTTCATCGGCGGCTTCTCGGCGCTGGTGGAAAAGGGGCTCACGCACGGGGACCGCAAGCTCATCGACTCCCTGCCCGAGGCGCTCGCGGTGACCGAGCGGGTCTGCGCCTCGGTGAATGTGGCCAGCACCCGGGCCGGCATCAACATGAGCGCGGTGGGGCGCATGGGCGAGATCATCCTGGCCTGCGCCCAGGCCACGGCAGCGCGCGACGGCGTGGGCTGCGCGAAGCTGGTGGTGTTCTGCAACGCGGTCGAGGACAACCCCTTCATGGCCGGGGCCTTCCATGGCATCGGCGAACCGGAGTGCGTCATCAACGTCGGCGTCAGCGGCCCCGGCGCCGTGCTCTCGGCCGTGCGCCGGGCACCGCAGGCGGACCTGGGCGAACTGGCCGGCATCATCAAGCGCACCGCCTTCAAGATCACCCGCATGGGCGAGCTCATCGGCCGGCGGGCATCGGACCGGCTGGGCGTGCCCTTCGGCATCGTCGACCTGTCACTGGCCCCCACCCCGGCCCAGGGCGACAGCGTGGCGCAGATCCTGGAGGCCATGGGGCTGGAGCGGGTCGGCACCCACGGCTCCACCGCCGCCCTCGCCATGCTCAACGACGCGGTCAAGAAGGGCGGCGCCATGGCCTCCTCGCATGTCGGGGGGCTCTCGGGCGCCTTCATCCCCGTCAGCGAGGATATCGGCATGATCGAGGCCGCCGCAGGCCGGCACCCTGACCCTGGACAAGCTCGAGGCCATGACCTGCGTGTGCTCGGTGGGTCTGGACATGATCGCGGTGCCCGGGGACACCCCCGCCAGCACCCTGGCGGCCATCATTGCCGATGAGGCCGCCATCGGCATGATCAATCGCAAAACCACCGCCGTGCGGCTGATTCCGGCCCCCGGCAAGGGGGTGGGAGATTCTGTCGAATTCGGCGGTCTGCTCGGGCGAGCCCCCGTCATGGCCGTGCACCGGCAGTCCTGCGCGGCCTTCGTCGGCCGGGGCGGGCGCATCCCGGCCCCCATCCAGGCCCTCAACAATTAACCACTCCCCTTAAGCACTCGTGTATGCTGCGCCCCGGCTCGTGATCTTTTAAGCCTTGTTTGCAAAGACCTTTGTCCACACCGACCTTCAGTCATACCGACAATCGGCTGCGCCCAGGCGGGCGCTGCTTCCCGTCAAGAAGCCGCACCTCAAACAAAGTATCCGCGAACCAGGAGGCAGGCCTTCCTGCCGGATGTTCTATTTTTTCATTTCGTGAGTAACTGTTAGTGACCAAATTATTTGTAGGAAATCTCCCCTTCTCCGCAACTGAAGAGGCGGTCCGCGCCCTGTTCGAGAAGCATGGTACGGTCGAAAAGATCGCCCTGATCACCGATCGCGAGACCGGTCGTCCGCGTGGCTTCGGCTTCGTGGAAATGGCCAATGCCGATGCCTCCCGCGCCATGTCGGCGCTGAACGGCACCGACTTTGAAGGTCGCAGCCTGAAGATCGACGAGGCCCAGGCGCGTGAGCGCAGTGGCGGCGGCGGTGGTGGCGGCGGCGGCGGCAACCGCGGCGGCTACGGCGGTGGCGGCGGCGGCGGTGGTGGTGGCGGCGGTCGCCGCTACTAAGCCTTCGCGCCTCGGTTTCGAGGCTCAACGCTGGCGGGCTTGCCGGAATACCTGAAAGGGGCTTCCGGCAAGCCCGCAATCATGTTCCCTTGCCCTTCGGATCGTCAGCATGAAGACGAAAAGCTACCTTGTGCAGGACGATTGCCGACGCATCATGGATGCCGCAGTGGCCCACGCCCACGCCAAGAGCTGGGCAGTGACCATCTGCATCTGTGATGACGGCGGTCACATCCTGCGCCTCGAGCGGCTGGATGGCGCCGCACCCTTCACCGCCCAGATGGCCGCGGCCAAGGCGGCCACGGCCGCCCTCGGACGGCGTGAATCCAAGACCTTCGAGGACGTCATCAACCAGGGCCGCACGGCGCTGGTGACGGCCCCGCTGCAGGGACTGCTGGAGGGCGGTGTGCCCATCCTCGTGGACGGCCAGGTCATCGCCGCCGTCGGCGTCTCCGGGGTCAAGTCGGCCGAAGATGCTGAAATCGCCCGCGCGGGCATCGCCGCGCTCTAATCGTTAGGCTACGGCTTCGATCACCGGCGCAGGCTTGCCCTGCCACCGGAACGCCCAGGTCCTGCCCTTGCGCAGGTGCGTCACCAGCGCCGGCCTGAAGAGGCTCAGACAGGTTCCCCGGAGGCGCCTGACGCTCGGATAGATCACCCCCAGCGATCCGCCCGCGAGCAGGCGTTCGGCCAGCAGCTGGGAGGCCAGGTAGCTGTCCGGCGCCAGACAGGCGCTGAAGGCCGGCGCAGCGCGCAGATCGTGCAGCTGCGCGCTCACATCCGACTGGTAGTCATCGAAGGTGACCTCTTCCGTGAGGCAGCCGATCTCGGCCAGCTGCACCGATTTGTGGAAGGCCACTTCCGCCTGCGCCGTGCGCAGCTCGAAGGCCGCATACCAGGCGCCGCGATCCGGACCGTTGAAGCGACTGCCGAAGGGGTGGGCATGGGTGAAGGCCGCATTGACCATGCGGTAGTAGGGCACGCCGAACACCAGCTCGTGCACGCCGATGCCCGCATGACGCTGGTTCTCGGCCAGCAGCCGATCGTTGGTGGCGTGATCCAGGTCGAACAGGTCCGCCAGGTGCGCCTCATCCTGGGCGATGAGCGCGAGGACGCTGCCGGGCTCGCTGTATTGGGAGGCAATGAGCCGATGGGTGTCGTAGCGCCGGATGAGCCTGACCGGCGGCAGCGGCGCTGCCGCGCGGCTCACACGCCGCCCCGACGCGCATCCAGCAGGCGCCGCACGGCCTGCAGCGCCGGCAGGCCGCCGCGCACCATGAAGGTGAGCGGGGTGTCGCCGCCGAACAGCCGGTTGGTGTTCGGCAGCTGCACCCACTGATCCGCCAGCGCCCGCGAATGCAGGATGTGCAGCGCCTTGAAGATGCCCACCAGGTAGGAGACGCGCAGCAGCCGGTCGGGCTCCAGCACCTTGCCGGCCGCGGTGCGCTTGAGCTCGTAGTAGGGTCCGTTGCTGACCCCGCCCAACAGCCCCCGGGCATCCTCGTCCCGGACCTGCCAGCGCTCCATGATGTTGAAGAAACCCTTCAGGGCCGAGGCGCTTAAGCGTTCGCGCTCGCTGCGGGAATTCAGGTCCACCAGCGGCGAGGGTTCGTAACGGGTGTCCGGGTACGTGAGCGCGGCCATATCATTCTCCTGTATCGGGATATGATACTCTCCGGATCAGGAGTACGCAAACGGGTAGCGGAAAACCCGACATTTGCCGCACGGGGAAGTTCCACAGGCCAAATTGGGCTTGCCCGCGACCGGCAGTGCTGCGAGCATTGCCGCCCCCGCCCGTTGCAGGTGTATCCATGTTCAGAATCCGCGCCCGCCGATCCGCCGCCCGCTTGAGTGTCTTCCTGCCCGCCCTGCTGCTGGCCAGCTGCGGCGGCAGCAACCTGGGCGCGATCATCACGGTGCCCAACTGGGCCGTGGTCGCGGACTTGAATGGCGATGGCTTGCCGGATGTGGCCGTGGTCGTGGCGCAGATCGATCAGACCGGTCTCACCCAGAAACCGGGCCTCCTCGGCATCGAGCTGAACCCCAAGGCCTCGCCGGGCCAGTTCGGCAGCGGCACCAACTACGAAACCTCCGCCGCGCCACCCTCGGGCCTTGCTGTCGGGGACCTGTCAGGCACCGGCACCCATGACCTGGTGGTCTCGAACCTTAATGCCGGCACGCTCTCGGTGTTCAAGGAGACCTCGCCCACCTCGGCGACCTACGCCAAGGCCGTGACCATCACCGTGGGCGGCGGCCCCAATGATGTGGAGATCGCGGATATCAATGGCGATGGCCTGCCGGACCTGGTCGTCGCGGACAACACCGGCAAGGTGACCTACCTGCTGCAGAATCCGGCCAGCCCCGGCACCTTCCAGGCCGGCGTGAGCCTGCCCATCACCAATCGCGCGATTTCGGTGGCCATCGGCGACCTGAACGGCGATGGCCTGCCGGATCTGGCGGTGACCAGCTTCGATTCCGCCGGCGACAATGGCCTGATCACCATCTACTTCCAGGATCCGGCCCATCCCGGCACCTTCCTGGCGACGCCCACGACCATCACGGCCCTGGGCGAACCCTCCCAGATCCTGATCCGCGACCTGAACCAGGATGGCGTCAATGACATCGTCGTGGCCATGCAGGGCCGAGGCGGCCTGGCGGACTACACCGCGGCTCCCGGCACCGTCGGGAATGCGGAGGCGCAGTACGGGGCGATGGTG
Organism: uncultured Pseudomonadota bacterium; assembly: GCA_963726995.1. GTDB lineage: Bacteria > Pseudomonadota > Gammaproteobacteria > Steroidobacterales > Steroidobacteraceae > DAIDKA01. Next base: position 7,718 of record CAVSEP010000002.1, on the reverse strand, counting down.
ATCGTGCAGAACTCGAGCACTCCGGGCACCTTCGCCGCGCCGCTGGTCTATCCTTCCGGCGTCGGCGTCATCAGCCTGGCGGTCGCTGATCTGAACAATGACGGGCTGCCGGACATTGCGATGGTCACCCCCCTGCCGCAAGGCCAGGGCACTGTGGTGACCCTGATGCAGGACCCCGCCCATCCCGGCGCCTTCCTGCTGCCCAGCACCTACAGCGCCGCCGGTCAGCCGGTGTCGATCGCCATCGCCGATATCGACAATGACGGCAGTCCTGACCTGGTCGCGGCCGATTCCACCAGCGCCGTGTGGTTCAAGAACTTCCCGGCAACCTCCACGGCCGCCCAGAGCTTCGCGCTCCAGACACAGATCGGAACCTTCCTATAAGGGCCGGCCGCGGGCGAAGTGCTACGCAGGGGTGACCCGCCGCAGTTTGGAGCGGGTCGCCCCATACAGCGCATAGACGCTGAGGCCGATCACCAGCCACACCAGAAACCCCACCCAGGCCAGGCGCGGCAGCGTGGCCATCAGGCCCGCGCAGCACAGCGCCCCGGCCAGCGGCACCCAGATCCCGCCCGGTGCCTTGAAGGGCCGCGGCAGATCCGGTCGCCTCCGCCGCAGCATCAGCACGCCCCCGCAGACGATGCCGAAGGCCAGCAGCGTCCCCATCGAGATGATGTCTCCCAGCACGCCCAGCGGCAGAATGCCGGCGGCAATACAGGACACGATGCCGGTCACGATGGTACCGATGTGAGGCGTGCGGGAGCCGGGGTGAATCCGGGCGAACGCCGCCGGCAGTAGTCCGTCACGTCCCATGGCGTAGAAGATCCGCACCTGGCCCATGAGCGTCACCAGCAGCACCGACACCAATCCCACGACGGCGACGAAGCCCACCAGGGACTTGGCCCACACGGCTGCGGGACCGACCCGATCGAGCGCCAGGTACATGGGATCCGGCACGCCCAGTTCCTTGTAGCCCACCAGGCCCGTGACGACGAAACTCACCGCCAGGTACAGCACCGCGCAAATGCCTAAGCCCAGCAGCAGGCTCAGGGGCACCGTGCGCTGGGGATTCTTGGTCTCCTGCCCCATGGTCGAGACCGCATCGAAGCCGATGTAGGCGAAGAACAGGATGGCGGTGCCCTGGAACACCCCCGACCAGCCATAGACGCCGAACTCACCGCTGTTCGGCGGAATGTAGGGATGCCACAGCGAGGTGTGCACGTAGGCCGCGCCGACGAATATCACGATCAGTATCGCGATCACCTTGGCCACCACGATGATGTTGTTCACCCAGGCGGAAGTTTTCAGTCCCGCCAGCAGCAGCACCGTGCACAGCCCGGTCACCAGCACCGCCGGCACGTTCAGGTAGGTGGCGGTGCGGAAGATGTGCCAGCCGTCCTTCGCGTCGAAGGGGGCCGACATCCAGGCCGCGGGCAGATCAACCCCCAGCTGATGCAGGGTGGATTGCGCGTAGCCGGCCCAGCTGATGGCGACCAGGGAGGCCGAGAACAGGTACTCCAGCATCAGGCACCAGCCCACGGTCCAGGCGATGCCCTCCCCCATGGTCGCGTAGGTGTAGGAGTAGGCGCTGCCCGCCACCGGGATCATGGCCGCGAGCTCCGCGTAGCACAGGCCCGCGAGCAGGCACACGATGCTGGCCAGCAGGAAGGAGATGCCCACGGCCGGCCCCGAATGCTCGGCCGCCACCGAGCCGGTGAGCACGAAGATGCCGGCCCCGACCGTGGCCCCGACGCCGATGCAGGTCAGGGCGAACACCCCGATACTGCGCGGCAGGGCGGTCACCTCCCCTTCCACCCCGGCCTCGGCACACAGCTCCTCGACCGGTTTACGGGCCCAGATGTTCACGCTCACGCCCCGCGAATCAACCGCAGCAGTTCCTCAGTCTTCTCCTGCATCAGGGCCGCATCGCCCCGCGATTCGACATTCAGGCGCACCAGCGGCTCGGTGTTCGAGCCGCGCAGGTTGAAACGCCACTGCGCAAACTCCACCGACAGGCCATCGGTGAAATCCACATTCAGCGCAGAGCCTGCGTAGACCTGCTGGGCTTTGGCTATCACCTCACCGGCGGAGCCGGCCAGGTGGGTATTGATCTCGCCGCTGGCCGGAAAGCGGCGCATGCGATCGCCCACCAGCTCGGAGAGGGTCTTGCCCGACTCGCTGATCACCTGCAGCACCAAAAGCCAGGGAATCATGCCGCTGTCGCAGTAGGCGAAGGTGCGGAAATAGTGATGGGCGCTCATCTCCCCGCCATAGGCGCCATCGACTTCGCGCATCTTCTGCTTGATGAAGGCATGCCCGGATTTCGACAGCACCGGCACCCCGCCGGCGGCCGTCACGATATCGAGGGTGTTCCAGGTCAGGCGCGGGTCATGCACGATGCGCGCGCCGGCCTCGCGCTGCAGAAATACCTGGGCGAGCAGGCCCACCAGGTAGTAGCCCTCGATGAAGGTGCCCTGCTCATCGAAGAAGAAGCACCGATCATAGTCCCCGTCCCAGGCCAGCCCCACATCGGCCCCGGCATCGAGCACGGCTTTGCGTGTGGCATGGCGATTCTCCTCCAGCATGGGGTTGGGCACGCCATGCGGAAAGCTGCCATCGGGCTCATGGTTCAGCTTGATGAACTGGAAAGGCAGATGCGGCTCGAGCAGATCCACGATCAGGCCGGCGCCGCCATTGCCCGCGTTCACCACCACTTTCAGCGGCTTTAAGCGCTTGACGTCGATGTAGCCCAGCAGATGCTTCACGTAGCGCTCGCGGATATCCAGCACCTGCTCGGTGCCCGCCCGGACGGCGCGCGGCGGCAGGTTGCCAGAGGCGATGGCGGCGGCGATGTCCTTGAGGCCGGTATCGGCGCTGATGGGGCGGGCATCCTCGCGCACGAACTTCATGCCGTTGTAATCGGGGGGATTGTGGCTGGCCGTGACCATGATGCCGCCGTCGAGCTGCCACTGCGCCGTGGCGAAGTAGCTGGCTTCGGTGCCGCACAGCCCGATGTCCAGTACATCGACGCCGGACTCGGTCAGACCACGCTTCAGCGCGCGTGCCAGGGCCACGCTGCTTTCGCGGATGTCATAGCCCACCGCGACCCGGCGCGGCTTCACGAAGCCGGCATAGGCGCGGCCGATGTCATACGCCAGAGGCTCGTTGATCTCATCCGGAATACGGCCCCGCACATCGTAGGCCTTGAAGGCGGTCAGATTGGTCATCGCGTTTCCCTGGCAACTTTCGAATTGTAGCTTCCCACACCCCGGCCCGGCATAGAACGGAAGACGCAAATCCGTGTTCTTGCACCGTAAATGCTGCTTGCCAGCACCTCGCGACTGGCGCCACAATAGCCATGGAAAAAATGTCCATTATTTCTGTACATATTTCAAGGCACGGAAAATCGGATGAAACCTGAGAAAGTGGTGACCGCCACGCATTTCAAGACCCATTGCCTGCGGCTGCTCGAGGATGTGCGAAGGACCCGCCAGCCGCTGGTGGTGACGCGTCATGGCCGGCCAGTGGCCGAAATCGGGCCACCTTCGGCTGCTGCGACTGCCAACCCGTTGAAAGGCAGCGTGCTGCACCAGGACGATCTGCTGTCGCCGGTGGCGGGAACGTGGGACAGCGCCAACTAGTCATTCTGGATACCCATGCCTGGATCTGGCACGTCACCGAGGATGCACGGCTGGGCCCGGGCGCCCGGGCGCGCATCAGGCGGGCCACGACCTTGGGCATTCACCCGGTTTCCTGCTGGGAAATTGCCATGCTGGTGAGCAGCCAGCGTCTGCGCCTGAACATGGAGGTGGCGCTTTGGATTGATCTGGCGCTGTCACGCCCCAGGGTTGAATTGCTTGCCTTCACGGCCACTGCGGCGGTCCGCGCGGCCGGACTGGGAGGCGCTTTTCCAGGCGACCCGGCAGACCGGTTCATCGTGGCCGCGGCGCTGGAACTGGGCGCGCCGCTAGTAACCCGGGACACTCTGATTACTGAATGGGGCCTGGTTCCGACGGTGTGGCAGTAACGCGGCCCATCAGCCCTTGGAACTCTCGCGCCCGTACCGATCCTCCAGGCGCACGATGTCGTCATCGCCCAGATACGACCCGGACTGCACTTCGATCAGATGCACCGGGATCTTGCCCGGATTCTCGATCCGGTGCGTGATCCCGATGGGAATGAAGGCGGACTCATTCTCCTGCAGCAGCAGCACTTCATCGCCGCGGATGATGCGCGCGGTGCCGGAGACCACCACCCAGTGTTCGGCGCGGTGCTGATGGCGCTGCAGGGACTGGCTGGCGCCCGGATTGATGCGCACGCGGTTCACGATGAAGCGCGGGCCGCTTTCGATCCGGTCGTAGCTGCCCCAGGGCCGGAAGACCTCGCGGTGCAGGGAGTGCTCGTAGCGCCCCTGCTCCTTCAGGCGGCTCACCAGCTTCTTCACGTCCTGCACGCGATCCTTGGGCGCCACCAGCACCGCGTCCTTGGTCTCCACCACCACGTGATCCTTCAATCCCACCGTGGCGAGCAGGCGACTCTCGGCGTACAGGTAGCACCCGGAGGAATCCTCCTGCAGCACATCGCCGTGCGCGACATTGCCCTGGGCGTCCGCCTCATTGGCCTCGTACAGCGCGGACCAGGAGCCCACATCGCTCCAGCCGGCATCCAGCGGCACCACCACGGCACCCTGGGTCTTCTCCATCACGGCGTAGTCGATGGAATCGCTGGGGCAGCGCTCGAAGGCCGCCGCATCCACGCGCGTGAAATCCAGATCCGCCCGACCCTGCTCGAAGGCCGCCGTGCAGGCGGCGAAAATCGGCGGCGCCAGGCGCTCAAGTTCCGAAAGGTAGATTCCCGCCTTGAACAGGAACATGCCGCTGTTCCAGTAATAGTCCTTGGCCGAAAGGAACTCCCGCGCGCGGGCCAGATCCGGCTTCTCCACGAAGCGGCTGATGCCAAACACCGCACCCTGCGGGGCACCGCGCTGGATGTAGCCGTAGCCGGTCTCAGGCGTCGCCGGCACGATGCCGAAGGTCGACGAGCTTGCCCTGCTGGGCGGCCGGCAAGGCGGTGCGCACGGCCTGCTGGAAGGCCGCCGTGTCGCGGATCACGTGATCGGCGGGCAGCACCAGCAGTACCGGGTCCACCTCCTGCGCAGTCACGCCGGGCGGCGAGGGCCGCCAGGGCAATGGCGGGGGCGGTATTCCTGCCAAAGGGCTCCAGCACGATGGCCCGCGGCAGGCGCTGCACCGCGCGCAGCTGCTCGGCGACCAGGAAGCGGTGGGCCTCGTTGCACACCACCACGGGGGCGGCGCAGTCCAGGCCCCCCACCCGCAGGGCGGTCTGCTGCAGCATGGTCTGGGTACCCAGCAGCGCCAGCAGCTGCTTGGGGTACAGCTCCCGGGACAGGGGCCACAGCCGGGTACCGGCGCCACCGGACAGAATGACGGGAATCAGCATGGACGCATTGTAAGGACTTCTCAGGCCCTGGGAGCGCCGATCAGTCGGTCGAGCACCCCACGCAGGCTCTGCCGCCAATGCCGGTGCTGCAGGGGCAGCAGCGACAGCAGCGCGCGCTTGTCGAGGACGCTGTAGGAGGGTCTGCGCGCCGGCGTGGGATAGTCCGCCGTGGCAATGGCGAAGACCTGCACGCTTTCCGGCAGCAGGCCCCGCACCGCGGCTTCCTCGGCGATGGCCACCGCAAAGTCATACCAGCTGGCCACCCCGGCATCGGTGAAGTGCTGCACGCCCGCTCACCTCCGGGCGCTCGGTGAGGGCCCAGAGCACTGCCGCGAGAGAGTCCGCCGCCGTCGGGGTGCCGATCTGGTCGGCGACCACCCGCACCTGACCCTTCTCGCCCATCACCCGCAGCATGGTGCGCAGGAAGTTGGCGCCCTGCGCGGCATACACCCAGGCGGTACGCAGCACCACGGAGGCATCGGGCAGCAACTCACGCACCGCCTGCTCGCCCTCGAGCTTGGTCAGGCCATAGACGCCCAGCGGAGCCGTGGCGGCATCGGGGGCATAGGGCACGCTCGAACGGCCATCGAAAACGAAATCCGTGGAAATGTGCAGCAGGCGCGCCCCGCAGGCCCCGGCCGCGCGCGCCAGGTGGCGGGGGCCTAGAGCATTCACCCGCCGCGCCGCATCGACCTCGGTCTCGGCCCGATCCACGGCGGTGTAGGCCGCCGCATTGATGATGAGCGCCGGCTGATGCGACTGGATGGCCCGGTTGACCGCCTCCGCATCCCCGACATCCAGGTCCGCGCGGCCGAGGCCGACCGCCGTGACACCCTGCAGGGGCGCTCGCCAGCAGGCAGCGACCGACCTGGCCCTGCGCGCCGGTGATCAGCACCTTCAAGGGTAGTTTTCCGCGTCTTTGAAGGACCGGGCCGCCGCGTCCCGTCCCGAGATCACAGGCGCCACACCGGCCGGCAGCGGCCAGCGCACACCTAAGTCCGCATCATCCCAACGGATGGCGCGCTCATCGTCCGGATAGTAGAACTCGGTGCACTTGTACAGGAAGTGCACCGACTCGGAGAGCACCATGAAGCCATGGGCGAACCCCGGCGGCACCCACAGCATGTGATGGTTTTCTGCGGTGAGTTCCGCGCCCACCCAGCGACCGAAGGTCGCAGAGCTTCGTCGCAGATCCACCGCCACGTCGAACACGGCGCCGGTCACGACTCGGACCAGCTTGCCTTGGGGTTTGGACAGCTGGTAGTGCAGGCCTCGCAGTACATGTCGCTCGGAACGGTTCTGGTTGTCCTGCACGAAGATCAGATCCAGGCCCGCGGCCGCGAACTTGCGCTCGGTCCAGGATTCGAAAAAGTGGCCGCGCGCGTCCTTGAAGACCTTGGGCTTGATGAGCACCACGGCGGGGATTGCGGTGGGTTCAAATTCCATGGGGCAACCCTTCCTGCAGCACCTCCAGCAGATAAGTGCCATAGCCGGACTTCGCCAGCGCCGCGGCATGTTTCTGCAGCTGCGCGGCATCGATGAAGCCCGCCCGGTAGGCGATCTCCTCGGGGCAGCAAACCTTCAATCCCTGTCGCTTCTCGATCGCCTGGATGAACATCGCAGCCTCCAGCAGCGATTCATTGGTGCCCGTGTCCAGCCAGGCCGTACCGCGCCCCAAGAGCTCGACGTTCAGATCACCGCGCGCCAGATAGGCGCGATTCACGTCCGTGATCTCCAGCTCCCCGCGGGCGGAAGGCTTCAGGGACGCCGCAATATCCAGCACATCGTTGTCGTAGAAATACAGTCCCGTGACCGCGTGGTGCGACTTGGGCTGGGCGGGCTTCTCCTCGATGTCCAGCGCGCGGCCCTGCGCATCGAAGCTCACCACGCCGTAGCGTTCCGGATCGCGCACGCGGTAGGCGAACACGGTGGCGCCCGCCTTGCGGGCGGCCGCCGCGCGCATCTGTTCGGGCAGGCCATGGCCGTAGAAGATATTGTCGCCCAGCACCAGCACGCTCGGGTCCTGTCCCGACGAAGCTCCGCCCGATGGTGAAGGCCTGCGCCAGACCCTCCGGCCGGGGCTGTTCGGCATAGCTCAGATTGATGCCCCACTGGCTGCCGTCCCCCAGCAGGCTGCTGATACAGCGGCAGATCCGCGGGCGTCGAGATCAGCAGGATGTCGCGGATGCCCGCCAGCATCAGGGTGGACAGCGGGTAGTACACCATGGGCTTGTCGTACACCGGCAGCAGCTGCTTGC
>CAVSEP010000001.1:0-26797 GCA_963726995.1 uncultured Pseudomonadota bacterium | reverse complement strand
TGTTGTACAGAATCTGCGTGATTGCCTGCCACATCGGCAACGGCGGCAGACGTTCAGTATCAAGTGGAACCACGATCGTGTCACCCGGATGAATCTTCACGTTGCCGGAATTGATACGGAAGAAGCCGCCAGTATCGGCCACTCTGTTGCCGTTTGCGCGCACGACATAGATCTTTGATCTATCAGCGTGAACGGTCATGCCACCACTCAGGGCAATGTAATCGTCGCGCGTCAGATCCGCCCGGTATAGGTGCGACGTCAGGCTCTGGACCTCGCCAATGACCGTCACTTCCTGCTGGTAGCGCGGCACGATCAGATCGTCGCCATTTCGCAATGCCACATCGTATTCGGAGCCCATTGGATCACTGATAACGCGCGGCAGATCGATCACCAACCGTCCTATCGCCTTCGCGCCCTTAAGCTGTGTCAGGAGGGTCTGGCCAATCGTAATGGCAGTTGCAGAATTTCCGCCGCCCTGCCCGTTGATCTGTGAGGCGGCTGAAGCCTGTAGGGCCATAGTCGCAATGTCCGTCTGCATGCGCTGGCCCAGCGAATCCAGCTGCTGCTGCTCGCGCTGCTGCAGTTCCTGACGGATGAAGACGCTGCCTTCGGGGAAGGCAAAATCAGTCAGCCCCCCAGCACGCGCTAGAACGGACTTGAGGGTCTCACCATGCTTGATTGAGTAGGTGCCCGGGAATCGAACCTGTCCGCTCAGGATTACTTGCTCCTGCTCACCCCACAGGGATATCTCTTTGATCGATAGTGAATCGTAGGATTGCAGCGGGATGTTAGCCGCCGGCTCTCCCCGCAGGACTGCAGCCAGATCAATATCAATTACCTGGGTCTGTCGAGATTGCCCATCGATGATCTGGTACCGAGCCAGTTCTGCCAGACCACCATAGGCGGAATCCGCGAGACTACCACCGGCACGGATCAGGTCGCTGACGCGCATGCCCGGCTCCAGTGGATATTCTCCCGGAACCTTGACCCGACCATCAACGCGAACGAGAGCCCGAGGCTGGCTACTCCCGCCCTGCAGACGCAAGTCATCGACCAATGGCTGGATCACGCGGTCTCGACCCGATTGCAGATCGAAAACTGTGACCTCATCGCGCGCCATCAGAGGCACATTTGCGGCCGAGTCGGGTCGTGCCAACGCCGCTGCCAAATCCGCTGAAACGGCGACGATATGCCGATCCGGAGGTAGTTCACGCCGTATCAAAATATAGTGCAGATCCGCATCAGGCCTCAGGTCATCAACTGACTGCAGAGCATCAGTGAGTTTCATACCTTGATGCCAGGCAACCGCGCCCGGGGTATACACATAGCCTTGCACACGCACGCCGGAATCCAGGGTGGGCTTCAGCCGGGTTACCCGAAGCAGGTCTCCGTTGCGTAGAGCGTGTGCAGCCGGCACGCTGGCGGAAAGGGGCACGGCGATGACATGTCGTTCACCATGTTCATCGATGCTAGTAAGTTGAGCCTGGCTCAAATCGGCCTCCGGCGTCACGCCACCGGCTAGCTTCACCAGTTCGGCCACGGTCCCACCCGGACGGAATTCATAGATGGCCGGACGGTTGACCTCACCTTCTACGCTGGCCGTCGCACCGATCGGCGGAATGAAGACCACGTCGCCCGGCAGCAGCTTGGCATCATCCGTCGTATCGCCCTTAAGCAACAAGTCGTAAAGATCGAGGTGCCGCACGACGGTGCCATCGCGCTTCAATTGAATATCACGAAGCGAACCTATGCGCTTGATGCCACCGGCGGCATACAGGGCTGAGACCATTGATCCCAATCCGCTGATCGTGTATGACCCCGGCGTTTGCGCCTCACCCAGGACAAACACGCGGATCGCACGCGTATCGCCCATGCTGACGCTGGCTTTCACGCCAATCATCTGCCGCGCCACGCGCTGCTCCAGGTCATTCTTGACGCTGGAAAATCGTTGACCCGCCACATTGATGGGCCCAAGGTCCGGGAAATTCACCCGGCCGTCGCGGTCGACCACCAGCGAGAGGTTTCGATTGGTATTTCCGTACAGCTGCACCTGAAGTTGATCACCAGAACCGATAATGTAATCCGCAGGCACCGGCACGTTTGTCACTGGCGAGAACGTCGATGGATCACGCTCAAACAGGTCATAGCCAAAGGGCTTCAAGCCCTCCAATCCGGACTTGCGCAGCGGCAATCGTGTGACCCGGAAGTGAAGCGCCTGCAACATCGGGTCCGTTTCGAGCCTCAACGTGGCTTGCAGCTCCGTTAGACCGCCCAAAGGGATGCCGGGAATTCCAGACAGGGTCAACACGCCATCGCGCGAGAGCTGGTACGGATTCTTCGACCGGAACAGCCGAATCATCTTCTGCAAATACGCCTTTTGCACATCGGTGAGCACCGCAGATTCGTCCTGCGCTCCGGTCTGCTGCTGCGCCTGGTTCTGCAACTGCTGCAATTGCGCCTGAGCCAGCTGCTGGTTCTGCTGCGTCTGCAGCTGCGTGCCATAGCTGCTGGCGGCCACTGCTGAAAACGTGTCGATGGACCGGGGCTTCAGCGGATTCATGTCCACTTCAACTATCAGCGAATCCTGACCCTTGAACACGGGCGGCCCGGCATTGGCATCGCCCTGCCTGATCTTGATCCTGTTCGCGGTCTTCATCGCGGCGCGTCTGGCGCTGCGCCTGCTGCTGATCATTGGGCTGGGCCTGCCGGTTGGTTCCTCCAGAAGATGTCGCACCGGCCGCCGTCGCCGATGCCGCCGCTACCGAGACGCTGCAGCAGCTGCTGTTGCTGGTCCGCCGAGAGACCCTGGAAAATCGACATCGCATCAGTTCCGGAGCCAGTAGTAGTCTGCGCTGACAAGGCTTGCCCTACCAGAGCGCCAAAGATCGGTCGCCAACGTGCACACGATTGCCCGCCGCGGCGCCTTGCGGCCAACCACCTGACTACCGTTCGACATTCTCACCTCGACTTTGCTGCATTATTGTCAGCGTCCCCGCCACTGGGAGATGCGCGTCAGCGCACCCTTCACGGCGGCGCTCGCATCCTTCGCCAGCGCCGGATTCTCCACCAGCGGCACCAGGGACTCCGCCAGCTTCTTGCCCAGCTCCACGCCCCATTGATCGAAACTGTTGATGCCCCAGATCACGCCCTGGGTGAACACCTTGTGCTCGTACAACGCGACGAGCTTTCCTAAGGTGGCCGGATCCAGGCGGCTGAAGAGTATCAGTGTGCTGGGGCGATCGCCGATGTGCACTTTGTGCGGTGCGACCTGATCGATGCGCGCTGGCGTCATTCCCTGGGCCTTGAGGTCCGCACGAACCGTCTCTTCCGACTGTCCGTTCATGAATGCTTCGGCCTGCGCCAGGCAGTTGGCCAGGGCCAGGTTCTGATGCGGCTGATCAGCGCAGGAGGAATTGACCGGCGCGATGAAATCCAGTGCCGCACGCATGGTGCCCTGGTGCAGGAGCTGGAAGAAGGAGTGCTGGGCATTGCTGCCCGGCTCGCCCCAGATCACCGCGGCGGTCTCCCAGGCGGTTCTCTCGCCCTCCTGGGTGACGGACTTGCCGTTGCTCTCCATTTCCAGCTGCTGCAGGTAGGCGGACAGGCGCTTGAGCCTATCGTCGTAGGGCAGGACGGCCAGGGTCGGGAGCTTCCTGAAATTGATGTTCCAGACGCCGATGAGCGCCATCAGTACAGGAAGGTTGTCCGCCCACTCGGTGGTGCGGAAATGCTCATCCATCTGATTCGCGCCGGCCAGGAACTGCTCGAAATTGGTCTTGCCGATGGCGATGGCGAGCGCCACGCCGATGGAGGACCACAGGGAGTAGCGGCCGCCCACCCAGTCCCACATCTGGAAGCGGTAGTCCTTGTGCACGCCGAAGGCGTCCATGGCCTTGTGGTTGGTCGACACCGCGGCGAAGTGCTGGGTGACGATGCTTTCACCCAGCTTACCCACCAGCCAGGCACGTGCCGTCCTGGCGTTGGTCAGGGTTTCCTGCGTGGTGAAGGTCTTGGAGGCCACGATGAACAGCGTGGTCGCCGCATCGGCACCTTTGAGCACGTCGTACAGGTGACAGCCATCGACATTGGAGACGAACTCCACCCGCGGCGCACCGGCAGTGAACTGTTCCAGCGCCAGCACCGCCATGGCGGGCCCTAAGTCCGAACCGCCGATGCCGATGTTGACGATGAGGGTGAAGGGCTTGCCGGCACTGCCGAGAATGCGGCCGTCGCGCACCTGCTGCGCGAAATCCAGCATGCGCTCGCGCTCGGTGATGACTTGGGTGGCGATGTCCTTGCCGCCGATGCCGGCGCCTTTGGGCTGGCGCAGCGCCACGTGCAGCACGGCGCGATCCTCGGTGCGATTGATGTGCTCGCCTTTGAACATGCCCTCGATGTGGTCCCGCAACTGCACGAAATCCGCCAGCGCATACAGCTTGTAGAGGGCTTCCTGATCGATGCGCTGGCGCGAGAAATCCACGGAAAGGCCCAGCGCCAGGCGCGAGAAGCGCGCATAGCGGCCCGGATCGGCGGCAAAGAGGTCCCGGGTGTGCACGGCGCTCAGACGCGACTCGTGGGCCGCGATGTCGGCCCAGATCGGGGTCAGGGGCCCGGGAGTGCTGCTCATGCGCGGAACCCCGCGATGCTGTCGACGACGTAAGTGCGCCAGGCCTGGCGACGAAACATGCGCATCAGTGAACCTAACCTCTTGTCGTGTCGTCGGAAAGCATCCTGCGGATGCTGTCCTCTCGGGGCGAAAGGTGCTGTGCAACAACAGCCGCAACCGCCAAAGGATCGATGTTGCCCAGGTAATTGTGAACGAGAATATTACGGAACCCACTGATCTGACTCCACGGAATCTGCGGGGCCGCCGCTTTCAGCTCAGCCGGAAGCATCTGCGTGGCTTCCGAGAGGGTCTGCAGGTTCCTCAGCGTGGCATCGTAGAGCACTTGGTCTGCGGCAAGGTCGCCACGCTGCTGGATGACGCGGATTCTTCCGATCGCATCCAGAATGTGCAGCGCGTAGGGTTGCCATGGCTTGCTCACAATTCCACGGCCTCACCCAGTACGCGGTCACGGATATGCCGATTCAGCTCATGTTCGGGCACGACCTCAACCGCGCGCCGGAGCAGTTCCGTGAGCCTCTCGGTCAACGGCAACCGCTGGGCAAACAAGTCATACCCGGATGGGAAGTCCACTAGAAAATCAACGTCACTTTCCGGCCGTTCCTCGCGCCGGGCCACGGAGCCAAAAACCCGGATACGCCGCGCCCCATACTGGCTACCCAGCTCGAAGATGGCATCACGTCTCGCGCGCAGTTCATCCAGAAGCATAGGAACTCGACTCCCGCAACGGTCCGGGAGTGCTGCTCATGCGTAGAACTCCGCGATGCTGTCCACCACGTACTGCAGTTGCTCGGGCACCAGTTCCGGGAAGATGGGCAGCGCCACGGTTTCCGCCGCGGCACTTTCCGAATGCGGGAATGAGCCGGGCCCATACCCGAGGTAGGCGAAGCATTTCTGCAGGTGCAGCGGCACCGGGTAGTAGATCTCCGAACCCACCGATCGTTCCGCGAGGTGCGCGCGCAGCTTGTCCCGGTCCTGCACCCGGATCACATACTGGTTGTAGATATGCCGCCCCGCCGGCACGGCATGGGGGGTGCGGACTTTGGCGCCCAGGTTCGCCTTGGCGAAGGCCGCATCGTAGTAGGCCGCATTGCGCTGCCGCGCGGCTGTCCAGGCATCCAGATGAGGCAGCTTCACGTTGAGGACTGCCGCCTGCAGCTCATCGATGCGGAAATTGCCGCCGATCAGGGAGTGGTAGTACTTAGGCTTCCCGCCGTGCACCCGCAGCACGTTCATGCGCTCGGCCAGGTCCGGATCATTGGTCACGCACATGCCGGCATCGCCGAAGGCGCCCAGGTTCTTGGTGGGGAAGAAGGACAGGCAGCCGATGTCGCCCGTGCTGCAGGCCCGGCGTCCCTGCGCATCGGCAGCGCCGATGGCCTGGGCCGCATCCTCGATGACTTTCAGGCCGTAGCGTTGCGCCAGGGCGAGCAGCGGCTGCATGTCAGCGACCTGTCCATACAGGTGAACGGGCATCAGCGCCTTGATCACGCCCCCGGTGGCGCGGTTCACCAGGGCACCGGCCGCGCACTTCGCAGCGTTGCCTCAGGAAGCTCTCGACCGCGGCGGGGTCCAGATTGAAGCTCACCGGATCGATGTCGACAGAAGGTCGGGCGCGCACCGGTGCGCGCAATGGTGCCGGCCGTGGCAAAGAAGGTGTAGGGGCTGGTGAGCACTTCGTGCCCGGTTGCCGATGTCGAGGGCCATCAGCGCCAGCAGCAGGGCATCGGTGCCGGAGGAGACGCCAATGCCGAACCGGCACTGGCTGTAGGCCGCCACGTCCTTCTCCAGCTTCGTGACCTCGGCCCCGAGGATGAAGCCCTGGCTGGCGCAGACCCTTTCGATGGCGCTCAGCGCTTCGGCCTTGAGGCTCGCGTACTGCGGCTTCAGATCCAGCAGGGGTACATGCATCTTGGGGTTCGTCATCGTCGCGAAAAATCGTGCCGCAAGTCTAATCGACCTTGCGGCTCTCGGGGGTTTCCAGCTTGCTCCACAGGCACTGCCCCTTGCTGGACTTGCCGATGAGTTCCAGGAACTCCCGGTGCGCGCGCTCTTCTTCCGCCGTGGCCGCCACCACGCGCAGGGCCCCGCTGGGCCGCAGCGGCGCTGCGGCCGCTGAACCGTCGTCACGCCTGGCGCATCGCGCCGCTCTCCCCCAGCCTCAAGGCGACCTGACCACCGGTCATGGCCAGGTACACCTCGCCCAGCAGCTGCGCGTCCAGCAAGGCGCCGTGCAGCGCTCGGCCGGAATTATCCACGTTGTAGCGCTTACACAGGGCATCCAGGCCATTGCGCTGGCCCGGGTGCAGCTGGCGCGCCAGGGCGAGGGAGTCCACCACCGTGCATAGCGAGGCGACGGTGACGGGCTCTCCCGGGAGGCGTGCGAATTCGGCGTCCAGGAAGGCCACATCGAAGGCGGCATTGTGGATGATGAGTTCCGCGCCGGCTAAGAACTCGATCAGCTCGGCGGCGATTTGCGCGAACTTGGGCTCGGGCTCCAGGCGCGCCCGGGTGATGCCGTGCACGGCCAGCGCCCCCTCATCGATATCCCGTTCGGGATTGAGGTAGCGGTGGAAGTGCCGGCCCGAAGGCCTGCGGCTGAGGAGTTCCAGGCAGCCGATCTCGATGATGCGATGGTTCTGCGCGGCCTCAAGGCCCGTGGTTTCAGTATCGAGGATGATCTGACGCATGGGTCTACACCGCCTTGGTGCGTTGAATTTCCGCCAGCAGCGCATCGATGGCGAGATTGGCGAGCTCATCGACGCGCTCGTTCCCCGGGTCTCCGGAGTGCCCCTTCACCCACTGCCAGGTCAGGGTATGCGCCCCGGCGAGCTGATCGAGCTTTTCCCACAGGTCCTGGTTCTTCACCGGCTTCTTGTCCGCCGTGCGCCAGGCCCGGGCCTTCCAGGACGGCAGCCATTCGGTGATGCCCTTGATCACATACTGCGAGTCGGTCTGCACGGTGGCCACGCTGGGGCGCTTCAGGGCCGTGAGTCCCATGATGGCGGCCGTCAGTTCCATGCGGTTGTTGGTGGTGGCGGCTTCCGAACCCGACAGCTCCTTCTGGGTGCCGTTCCAGTCCAGCAGCACCCCCCAGCCGCCCGGCCCCGGATTGCCGCGGCAGGCGCCGTCGGTGTGGATCACCAGCTCCGCCACGTTTAAGGCTGCTGCCGGGTCGTGGGTTTCACCAGCTGGCCGATGACGGCCGGCTGCTTCAGGCGGGCCGTGGGGCGGATGGGCGTCAGGGTACGGATACGCTTGCGCGCCTTCAGCAGCCAGGCCCCGGCGGGCAGCGGATTGAACCAGGTGCGCCGCAACAGGGGCGAATGTCCGCTCGACTCCAGCGTCGCGGGCGCCCCCTTGCCCCAGGGTGTGCAATGCAGGTAGGCGCGGGTGGCGACCACTTCGTAGCCCAGCAGCACCAGCCATTCACGCACGCGCCCCGCCGAGAGGATGCGGCGCATGCCGGGCGGAAATCCGGCGGCCGAGCTGCGCGCGCGCACGCCCCAGAGACTGAAGGGCGCAAAGCCCAAGACCACCAGCTGGCCGTCACCGGAGAGCACCCGGTCCACCTCGCGCACGATGGCATAGGGGTCGGAGGCGAATTCCAGGGTGTGCGGCAGCAGCACGGCATCGACGCTGTCGCGGCTCACGGGCAGTGCGGAGGGTCGGGCAACGATGTCGGCGCCATCCCGGTGCGCGCTGGGGGCCACCACGATCTTGCGGCGCGTGCGGCAGCCGGCCAGCAGCTCACGCCCCTCCCCCCAGGCCCCCACCTGCAGGAACTCCCAGCCGAAAACGTCCTCCAGCGCCTCGCCCAGAAGCTCAGCCTCGGCAGTAAGAAGGGATCGCCCCAGGGGCATCTGCCAGAAGGCACGCAGGGCGGTGTAGCGGTCGGGCACGGTATTTAAGTCCTCTCGGCTTGCTGGATTAAGTATCGACGAGTTATGTGACGCCGGCCAATAAAAAAGCTAGCCCTTTTGTGAACTTACCAGTTAAAGTCGGCTCCAGAAATACGTACGTTCGAGTCCCGGGGGGCAAGTCCCGCGGCGACCGACCGAGCATTTGCGAACTTACGACTTTAGCGCTCCAGCGTCATCCAAGAACCCTTAGCTGGCGCCCGATGACTATGCCATCCGTATCGCGAGGGATCCGATTTTGACATTGACTGCTCTGCGCCGAACGCTTCAGCTCAGTCTCACCGGCGCCCTCCTCACGCTCACCGCCTGCGCCACCGCCCCGGTCCGGGATCCGGAGCCGCTGGCCGCCTTCCGTAACGTGCCCGTGCTGCCCGTGACCCTGGTGCCCGAGAGCGCGGCCACCCCGAAGCTCGCCACCGTCAATGATGCCATCCTGCAGACCGGGGCGAGCCCCGAACTGCACCCGGCCGACTACAGCGATCTGTTCGACCGCATGCGCGCCGGCTTCAAGCTGCCGGCGGCCGATCACACCGCGATCGATCGGGAGCTGGAATGGTACGCCGGCAACCCGGACTACCTAGGACGCGCCTTCAGCCGCGCCGACCTGTACCTCTACCATATCGTCACGGAGCTGGAAGCGCGCGGCATGCCGCTGGAGCTGGCCCTGCTGCCGGTGGTGGAAAGCGCCTTCGAGCCCTATGCCTATTCGCGCTCCAGTGCCTCGGGCCTGTGGCAGTTCATCCCCGGCACCGGCTCGCGCTACAACCTGAAGCAGGACTGGTGGTATGACGGCCGCCGCGACGTCATCGAATCCACCCGCGCTGCCCTGGATTACCTGCAGGCGCTGAACACGGAGTTCAACGGCGACTGGCTGCTGGCGATTGCCGCCTACAACTGCGGCGAGATGAACGTCGAGCGCGCCGTGGCGCGCAACCAGGCCGCGGGCCTGCCGACGGATTTCTGGAACCTGAAGCTGCCGGCCGAGACGCGCGCCTATGTGCCCAAGCTCCTGGCCATGGGGCGGGTGGTGGCCCATCCGGAAAACTATGGCCTCAGCTTCAACAAGATCCCGAATCAGCCCTACTTCGCCAAGGTCGACACCAAGGGCCAGATCTCCATGCACGTGGCGGCCGAGATCGCGGGCCTGTCGGATGCGGAGTTGTATGAACTGAATCCGGCCTTCCACCGCTGGGCCACCGACCCCGCCGGCCCCTACTCGCTGCTGGTGCCCGCCGATACCGCCGAGGCCTTCCGCAGCCAGCGTCATCGGGCTCACCGACGCGCAGCGCCTGAACGTGAACACCTACTCGGTGCGCAGGGGCGACACCATGAACACGGTGGCCCGCCGCTTCCACAGTGCGCCGCAGGAACTGCGCGAGCTGAACGGCCTGCCGGCCAAGGGCGGCCTGCTGGTCGGCACCGCGCTGATGGTGCCCTCGGATTCGAACCTGCTGCCCGCCAAGGCTCTGCGGGCCGCAGCATTGGTGGATGGCCGCGCGCATCGCTCGCGCCGGCAGCGCTCGCGCATCGTGGTGCGCCGGGGTGAGACCCTGTGGGCCATTGCGCGCAAGCACGGCGTGGACGTGAATGCCCTGGCGCTGATGAACGGCATGCAGCCCAATACCGTGCTGCGCACCGGCCAGCGCCTGCGCTTGGGCAATTCTTCCGGCAGCGCCAATCTCAGTGTCGCTGACACCGAGGCCGCGCGCGCCGGCGGCACTCGCGCCAGCAGCCCCGACAGCCACCCGATCACCCATACCGTGCATGCCGGGGACACCCTGTATCACCTCGCGCGGCAGTACCACGTGAGCGTCGCCCAGGTGGCCAGCTGGAATCGCTTGAGCAAGACCACCGTGGTGCCGGGCCAGAAACTCGTTATCCGCCAGCCCGCCGAGTAAGCCGTTAAACTCTCACCCCAGCTACTGAAGGCAGGGGGGAGCGACAATGGGTTTTCTCAACGGCAAGCGGGCGCTGATCGTCGGTGTCGCCACGGACCGTTCCATCGCCTGGGGCATCGCCCAGGCCATGCGCCGCGAAGGCGCGCAGCTCGCCCTCTCCTACGCCAATGACAAGTTCAAGGAGCGGGTGGAGCCGCTGGCCGCCAGCCTCGAGGCCCTCACCCTGCCGCTGGATGTCTCCAGCGATGCGCAGATCGAGGCCGCCTTTGAATTCATCCGCCAGCAGTGGGGCAGCCTCGACATCCTGGTGCATGCCGTGGCATTCGCGCCCCGCGAGGCCCTCGCCGGCGCCTTCATCGACAACACCTCGCGGGAGGCCTTCCAGGTGGCCCACGATATTTCCAGCTACAGCCTCACGGCCTTGAGCCGCGGCGCCGCGCCGCTGATGGCCGGCCGCGCGGGGGCCGTGCTGACCCTGTCGTACCTGGGGGCCGTGCGCAGCCTGCCCAACTACAACGTCATGGGACTGGCCAAGGCCAGCCTGGAGGCCAATGTGCGCTTCCTGGCCGCGGACTTAGGGCCTCGCGGCATCCGGGTGAACGGTATTTCGGCAGGTCCCATCAAGACGCTCGCCGCGGCGGGCATCGGCGGCTTTCGCAAGATGCTGGCACGGGTGGCGGACAGTGGCGCCCCTGCGCCGCAACGTGACGCTCGAGGATGTGGGCAATGCGGCCGCCTTCCTGTGCTCGGATCTGGCCGCCGGCATCACCGGCGAGATCACCTACGTGGACGCGGGCTTCAACACCGTGGGCATGAGTTTCCCGGAGGATGCGGCGGAGTAGCCGCCCATGTGACTATGCAGGGCAAGTCGATCCAGGAGTTTCTGCGCGCCGAGCTGGAGCGTTTGGCCGCCCGCCCATCGCTCGATGCGTGGCTGCAACAGGTGCGCAGGAGAAAACGCGCGGCACAGACGCGCGTCTCCCGCAAGCACATCCTCGAGAACCGGGACGCTGATCGGCGTTGAGTATTGTCGTTGATGCGTCGGTCGTCATAGCCGTTCTCGTTGACAGCGACTCCCATGGCCTGCGGGCGGAAAAGGTTCTTGCGGGGGGTTCGCTGTAGGCGCCGGAGCTGACGAAGTCAACCGGGGTCAGCTGCAATTTCCTGATGCCTGGGTTTTAGTCCACGACTCCAATCAATCTACCTTTCGTCTCATGGCCGCGGCGGCCACGGGCTCCATACGTACTGGATCGGCCGGGGCCTGGACCTGAGGAGAGCCCCAGGTCGCCTGCAGCGTATGCAGATTGATTGCGCAGATGGCGCGGAATGACGCACTGATGCTCACATCATCGGCTGCGCGAGCCCAGAACTTCGTGGCGGCCTGCGCCGCCTGCTGCCAGGTCTCGCGCTCGACCGGCAAGGGGAGCTGCGGCTGGAAAGTTACGGCAGGAAGTTCCACGCCGCGCTGCGGGGCGTAGAGCATGGGCAGCATGTCGTATGCGGGCGCCATGCGCAGCGCGGAGCCGGCCGTGCTCGCCCGCTGCTGGAACGACAAGTTGCCATCATGCATATCGTTGTTGCCGATGAGGCGACCGAAGTGCCACACGCGCGCGATGCCCTGCTGGGTGCCGGAGTCTACGAGGCCGCGCTCGTGGAGCCTGGCGGCCGCTTCGGTCCAGGCGCGGCCGCTGAGCCCGAACCAGCTGTGGTTGATGGCCGCCCAGGAACAAAGCGGGGAGCGGCCGTAGATACCGTGGCGATCGAAGCGTTCGACTTCAAGGAAGGTCCGGTTTTCAGACCGCATGATGCGCGTGCGCGCGGCTTCCATTCCAAGATCGCCGGCAAGGGTCTGCGCCGCCAGGTGCTCGCACACCAGCAGGTCTGACCAGCGCTGAGAGCCGGGTGATCCGTCTGATCCCGAGAACTTCACCAGTACGTTGGCAGCTGCGCCGTTGAGGTCTCTCAAGGCGGTGAATTTCGGAAATTCGCCGCCGGCCGAGGATCCGGCGATGCCCTGGCTCATGGCAAGGCCAGCACGCTGCGCGTAGTGTCGCGCGAGCTCCCCTTCCTGCAGGCACTCAGGAGTACGCTGGACCCGATCGAGCCACAGCCGCAGCGCCGGTTCGCCGATGATGAGGTCGCCGACTTGGTCCGAGCCCAGCAGGCTCAGGGCGTGCAGCACGTCGTCATCGGACCATTCCTCGGGTTCTCGCCGAGTTGCAGAATCTGGGCGTGCATTCGCGCGAACTGGCGGCCGAGGAAGCCATCCGGCCGCAGATCCTGCATGAAGTAGGGGATGCCCTCATGCCAGCCATCGCGCATCGGCGCATCAAGCGGCCAGGCGTTGGGCTGGAAGAAATGAAACACGCTGCCATGCGGGTACGCCAGATCCATGGCCCCAAGTTCGCTGTAGCCCCCTTGCGCATCGACCTGGAACACCGGCAGGGCGGCGGAGCTGCCCCGCAGGAGCCGCCGGGCTGCGTAGGAGGTGCGGCGGGCTTGGCCGATGGTGATGACGGCGGTGCCGGCCGCGCGCACCGCTCGCATCAGCGTTGCCGGGCTCACGCCCAGCGAATCTCGCAACTGCGCCGCCGGCAGGTTCGGCTGCGCGCGCAGGGTGCTGACCAGGGTATCCTGCAGGCTCATGGTAAAACGATCTCGGATATTATTTATTCTTTCAATATCAGTAAATTATATCGAAATTCTGTGAAATCTTGAAACGATTATTGAAATGATTTTATGCACGATCGCAACGACGATGGCCATCACTGACTTGAACGGCGGCTGCAGCAGCGCGCCCCGCTCGGGGCCCGGACTACTGCTGGTCGAACAGCTCGATGTTCTTCTGCACCTTCGCGCTCTTGCGCGCCTGCTCAATGTAGGCGCTGCCGTCGTCCTCGGCGTACTGCGCGGCCAGGTCGCGCACCTCGGCCGCCACCTGCTGCTTGTCCGTGGGGACCGCCGCCAGGCGCATCGCCAGTACCGCCAGCGACTGCCGCCCCGCCATCGGGTTGCGCGAGGGCCTGGAACACGCCCTGATGCTCGCCGGGCTTGGGCGCCTGGAAGGCGGCGTTGCGGATCGCCGCCGGCACTGACGGGTCCTGGCGGCCCACGAAGCGCGCGGCTTCCGCCGTGACGCCAAGCTGCTTGGCAATCGCCTCGAAGTCCTTGCCCGCCTGCAGATCCTTGACGGCCGCCTGGGCTGCCGCCATGGCGGCCTTGCTGCCGGATTCCTTGCGCAGCGCGGCCACGATTTCATCGTGTACGGCGCTCACGGGCTTGGGCGCGGGCAGCGCATGGGACAGGTCCTTCACCAGTACCAGCCGGTCATCCCCCAGCAGCAGCGGACCGCCGATCTTGTGCTCGCCCAGCACCGCATCGCCGAACACCAGGCCCAGCAGTTCCTTCGGTGCACCCAGATCGCCCCCGCCCGCGCCGCGCGTGAACTGCGGCACATCCCCTAAGGTCAGGCCGAATTCCTTGGCCAGCGTGTCCAGGGTTTCTCCGGACTGATCGATCTTCTGCTGGATCTTCTCCTGCAGGTCGCCGAACTTATCGGCGGCGCGATCGTGCTTGAGCTGCTCGAGCACCTCGTTGCGCGCTTCCGCGAAGGTCTTGCCGCGGGCGGCTGCAATGTCATCCAGCCGGATGAGGTGGTAGCCGAACTTGGTGAGGATGGGCGCACTGACATCGCCCGGCTTCATGGCGAACAGCGCATCGCCGAACGGGGCCTCGAGGCTGCCGCGCTCCGCCAGGCCCAGATCACCGCCCGAAGTGGCCGAACCGGCATCCTCGGAATACTGCTTGGCCAGGGCCTCGAAATTGCCGCCGGCCTTCAGCTTCGCGGCAATGTCCTGGGCCTTCTTCAGGGCAGCGGCGGCATCCACCTTGTCGTTCACCGCGATGAGGATGTGGTGGGCGTGGCGCTGCTCGGTGGAGATGTAGCGGTTCTTGTTCTTGGCGTAGTAGTCGGCGAGGTCCGCATCCGTGACTTCCACCTGCGCGCTCACCTGCGCCAGGGTCGCCTGCGCGTACTGCAGATGCACCGACTCGGGCGTCATGAACTGCGCCTTGTGGGCATCGTAGTAGGCCTGGATGGCCGCATCCGTGATGGGCACGGCGGCGGCAAACTTCTCCAGCGGCAGCACCAGGAAGCGGATCTGCCGCTCCTGGTCATTCAGCGCATGCAGGCGCTCCAGCTCCGCGGGCGTGACGAACTGCGACAGCTGGATGCCTTCCTGCAGTTCATCGCGCAGCAGTTCGTTGCGCTTTTCGCTGGTGTACTGCTCCGGGGTGAGGCCCGCCTGGGCCAGGCGCGACTTGGCCACTTCCGCGTTGTAGTGCCCGTCCAGCTGGAAGGCCGTTTCGCGGCGCACGTCCTCCTGCAATCGCGCATCGGAAACCCGGTAGCCCAGCTCGATGGCCCGGTCCGTGATCAGGGTGCTGCGCACCACCCGCTCCAGCAGCTGATCCTGCAGCAGCGAGCGCTCACCGGCAGGGATGTCGCCACCCAGGCGCTGCTGCCAGTCGGCCTGCTCGCGCTGCCAGGCGTTGCGCACGTCTTCGTAGGGAATGGTGTGGCCGTTGACCTTGGCCACGAAGGAGCTGCTGCCGAAGTTAAGGTTCGCGATGCCATAGGCGCCCCAGGCGGCGAAGATCAGCGCCAGGGCACCGAACACCAGATAGGTCAGCCACTTGTGGCCTTTGAGGCCGTCACCGATTTGCTGCAGCATCACTTCGGGTCTTGTATATGGCGGAGCGGACGGGACTCGAACCCGCGACCCCCGGCGTGACAGGCCGGTATTCTAACCAGCTGAACTACCGCTCCAGCTTTAGGGGAGCGGGATTGTACAGGGCAAAATTGCCGGATGCCATGCGACTTTGATCTGGTGGGTGCTGACGGGATCGAACCGCCGACATTCGCCGTGTAAAGGCGACGCTCTACCAGCTGAGCTAAGCACCCGCGGGACCGAAATCTACCATATTTGCCGGGCATTCCCCCAATGTGTAAACTCGTGTGTAGAGGTTCACACATGGCTACCAATCTGTCGATCGACCCGCAGCTGCTCGAACGCGCGCTGGAAGTGAGCGGGGAGCGAACCAAGAAGGCCGCCGTCACCCGGGCGCTGCAGGAATTCATCGCCCGGCGCAGGCAAAAGCGCTTGCTTGATCTGATGGGCAAGCTCGAGTGGGACGAAGGCTTTGACTACAAGTCGGCGCGGTCCCGGGATTGAGTCTCTTCGTTGATACCAGTGTCTGGTCGCTGGCGCTACGGCGCGATGCGCCTGCCGCCGCTGCGCAGGTCGCCGAACTCGCTCGCGCCCTGGAGAATGGCGATCCGGTGCTTACGACCGGCCTGATTCTGCAAGAGCTGCTGCAGGGGTTTTCCGGCCCCAAGGCTCGTGAGCAGATTGTCGAGCGGTTTTCGGCGCTGCCCGTACTGGTTCCGGACCGACAGGACCATATCGAGGCGGCGGAGCTTCGAAACCGGTGCCGACGCCAGGGTGTTCAGATCGGCACCATCGATGCGCTGATCGCGCAGCTTTGCCTGCGCCACAACCTGGTGTTGCTGACCTGCGATAGCGACTTTCAGAGCATGGCCAGACACTGCGCATTGCGCATCTGGCCCGCCAACGGCTAAGCGCCCCTCAGGCGAGGAAATTGGTCGCCGCGACCACGGCGCCGCCCGCCGCGGCCAGGATGCCGATGACGGGAAAGAAGCGGTTGCGGGCCAGGAAGTACAGGGAGGTGAGCACCAGGCCCAGCTCCAGCAGGCCCTCCCCCAGGTCCAGGCGCAGCCCGCGGGCCTCCTCGCGGCGGCTCTCGGCCTCGCGCGCCTGGGCCTCCTGCTGGATCTGCGTGGCATCGCTGGCATAGCGGTCGCGCTCCTTGCCATAACGGGCCTCGAGCGCCTGGGCCTTGTCCGGCTGCGCCACCTGCACCACCCCCAGAATCCCTGACGCCACGTCCATCAGGTGCTCGCGTTCCTTCTTCGCCTCGTAGAACGACCATTGGTCGTTGGCCTCGGTGCGATGGATGACCGCCGCGGTGTGCGCACGGTGCGAGGCGATGGTGACGAAGGCGAGCACGATGCCGATGACGCCCACCATGACGCTGACGCCCTTGGTGAAGGCATCGCCGCCATGTTCATGCGAGGTATGGATCTCGACTTCAGCCATGATTCTCTTCCAGCGCAAAAGGATAGCCGGCCACTTCCTTGAGCGACGCCAGCACGATATGCCCCAGGGCCCGCAGGTCCGCCGTGGGCTCGGTCATGTCGGGCACCTGCACGACGGTCATGCCGGCGGCGTGCGCCGCGCGCACGCCGTACTCGGAGTCCTCCACGGCCAGACATGCCTTTGGGTCCACGCCCAGGAAGGCCGCCGCCTGCAGGTAGACTTCCGGATCCGGCTTAGGTCTTTGCACTTGATCGGCCCCGATCACGGTCCGGAAGCGCTCCAGCAGCCCGGCGCGGGAAAGCTTCGCCACCGCATGGGAAGTCCCGGAGGAAGTTGCGATCGCCATCGGCAGCCCCAGCTGCGCCACGGCGTCCAGCAGCGCGACGGCCCCCTCCTTCAGCAGCGCGGGAGTCTCCAGACTCAGGGCGTTGAAGTTGCGGCCCCAGAGCGCAAAGAAGCCCTCGTGATCAAGACCGGGGCCGTAGCCCTCCCGGATCACCTGGCGGGCAATGGGCTCGGCGGCGCCCACACAGCGCAGCAGCAGATCCACGCGCGGGGCGATCCCGAACTCCTCGCAGGCGTGAAGAAGGCCTCCTGCGCGACACGTTCGGTGTCGAGCAGGGTGCCATCCATGTCGAAAATGACGGCGTCGAAGTGCTTCAAGCCTTGAGCGCGCTGCTAATGGGCCGAGGAGGGCTTCAGGCTCCGACGCCCGGCGCGGCGCGCCGGCTTGTCTTCCACGACGGCGGCCGGCACCGTGGCCGCCGCGGTGGCGACCGGCAGCGGCACCGGCTGGCTCACCAGGGCGATCTGCAGCACCTCATCAATCCATTTCACCGGCTTGATGATGAGATTGCCCTTGATGTTGTCCGGGATCTCCGCCAGGTCCTTCACGTTCTCATCCGGGATGAGCACGGTCTTGATGCCGCCGCGATGCGCGGCCAGCAGTTTTTCCTTCAAGCCCCCGATGGGCAGCACCTCGCCGCGCAGCGTGATCTCACCGGTCATCGCCACATCGGACTTGACCGCGATCTTGGTCAGCGCCGACACCAGCGCCGTGCACATGCCCACACCGGCGCTCGGGCCGTCCTTCGGGGTCGCCCCTTCCGGCATGTGCAGGTGGATGTCGTGCTTCTGGTAGAAGTCCTGTTCCAGGCCCAGCACCTGGCTGCGACTGCGCACCACGGTCATGGCGGCCTGGATGGATTCCTGCATCACCTCGCCCAGATGCCCGGTGTGCTGCAGCTTGCCCTTGCCCGGCACGATGGCCGCCTCGATGGTCAGCAGCTCACCGCCCACTTCGGTCCAGGCCAGCCCCGTGACCTGGCCGATGCGGTCGCTGTCCTCGGCCTTGCCGTAGCGGAAGCGCTTCACGCCCAGGTACTTCTCGAGGTTGCGCGGCGTGACCGAGATGGCCTTCTGTTCCTTGTCCTCCAGCAGCAGCTGCTTGACGGACTTTCTGCCGATCTTGGCGATCTCGCGCTCGAAATTGCGCACGCCGGCCTCGCGGGTGTAGTGACGCACGATGTCCAGCAGCGCCGGATCCGAGACCTTCAGCTCATCGTCCTTCAGTCCATTGGCCTTCATCTGCTTGGGCACCAGGTAGCTTGCGGCCGATGTTCATCTTCTCGTCTTCGGTATAGCCGGGCAGACGGATGACTTCCATGCGATCCAGCAAGGGACCGGGGATATTCAGGGTGTTGGCGGTGCACACGAACATCACTTCGGAGAGGTCCAGGTCCACCTCCAGGTAGTGATCATTGAACGTGGAGTTCTGCTCCGGATCCAGCACCTCCAGCAGCGCGGAAGAAGGATCGCCGCGGAAGTCCATGGACATCTTGTCCACTTCGTCCAGCAGGAACAGCGGATTGTGGACCCCGGCCTTGGCCAGGTTCTGCACGATCTTGCCGGGCATGGAACCGATGTAGGTGCGGCGGTGGCCGCGGATCTCGGCCTCATCGCGCACGCCGCCCAAGGACATGCGCACGAACTTGCGGTTGGTGGCCCGCGCAATGCTCTGCCCTAAGGAGGTCTTGCCCACGCCGGGGGGACCGACCAGGCACAGGATGGGTCCGCGCAGCTTCTCGACGCGATGCTGCACGGCCAGATACTCGACGATGCGTTCCTTGACCTTCTCCAGGCCGAAGTGATCCTCATCCAGCACCGCTTCGGCCTTGGCGATGTCCTTCAGGATCTTGGTGCGCTTCTTCCAGGGCACCTTCACCAGCCAGTCGATGTAGTTGCGGACGACCGTGGCCTCCGCCGACATGGGCGACATCATCTTCAGCTTGTTCAGCTCCGCGCCGGCCTTGTCGCGCGCCTCCTTGGGCATGCCGGCCTTGGCGATCTTCTGCTCCAGGTCGGTGAGCTCGTTGCCGCCCTCGTCCATTTCGCCGAGTTCCTTCTGGATGGCCTTCATCTGCTCATTCAGGTAGTACTCGCGCTGCGACTTCTCCATCTGCGCCTTGACGCGGCCGCGGATGCGCTTCTCGATCTGCAGCACATCCATCTCGCCCTCGATGGCGACCAGGATGTGTTCCAGGCGCTTGCGCACGTCCAGGATCTCCAGGACCTTCTGCTTCTCGCCCAGCTTCAGGGACATGTGCGCGGCGACGGTGTCGGCCAGGCGTCCGGCGTGCTCGATGCCGGCGAGCGCCGTCAGCACCTCCGGGGGCACCTTCTTGTTCAGTTTCACGTACTGCTCGAACTGCGAGATCACCGAGCGGCCGAGCACGTCCATTTCGCGCTCATCGTAGGTCTCCCCGTCCGGCTGCAGGGTCACATCGGCGCTGTAGTAGTCGCCCGCCTCGAGCTTGTCGATGTGCGCGCGATCGACGCCTTCCACCAGCACCTTGACGGTGCCGTCGGGCAGTTTCAGCAGCTGCAGGATGGTGGCCAGCGTGCCGATGCGGTACAGGTCCTCGACCTTCGGGTCATCCACATCGGCCTGCTTCTGGGCGATGAGCATGATGCGCTTGTCGCCGTGCATGGCGACATCGAGAGCCTGGATGGATTTCTCCCGGCCCACGAACAGCGGGATGACCATGTGCGGATAAACGACGACATCGCGCAGCGGCAGCACGGGCACGCTCTGGGCGGTCGTGGCCTTGGGACTGGTGGCGACCGGTTCGGTCATGGGCAATTCCTCGCTGCATGCAAAGGTTAAGGCGTGCGCCGCACGCGGGCGCGGCAGGCCTGTCATTAATATAACGGGGATTTGGGGGCCCGCCACCCCGTTTCAACGGGGCGGGTCCACAGTTTGATCAGCGGACCTGCGTGGCGTGAGTGTGCGGTACCGGCAGCGCGACGCGGTTCGTCTTCAGTTCGATATACCACGTATGGCTTGGACTGCCCCTCGATGACGGTCTCATCGACGACCACCTTCTGCACATTGCGCATGGTGGGCAGGTCGTACATGGTGTCCAGCAGGGCCGTTTCCAGGATGGTGCGCAGGCCGCGCGCGCCGGTCTTGCGCTGCATGGCCCGGTGCGCCACCGCCTTCAGGGCCTCTTCCCGGAACTCCAGCTCCGCGCCTTCCATTTCGAACAGGCGCCGGTACTGCTTGGTCAAAGCATTGCGCGGCTCGGTGAGGATGCACACCAGCGCCGCCTCATCCAGCTCATCCAGGGTCGCCACCACCGGCAGGCGGCCGACGAACTCGGGAATCAGGCCGAACTTGATCAGGTCCTCGGGCTCCACGTCGTGGAACAGGTCGCTGCCATGCGGCCGGTTGGTGACGTCGCGCACTTCGGAAGTGAAACCGATGCCGCCCTTCTGGGTGCGGTTCTGGATGATCTTTTCCAGCCCGGCAAACGCCCCGCCGACGATGAACAGGATGTTGGTGGTGTCCACCTGCAAGAATTCCTGCTGGGGATGCTTGCGGCCGCCCTGCGGCGGCACCGAGGCCACGGTGCCCTCGATGAGCTTCAGCAGCGCCTGCTGCACGCCCTCGCCCGACACGTCGCGGGTGATGGAGGGGTTGTCGGACTTTCTGGAAATCTTGTCGATTTCGTCGATGTAGACGATGCCCGTCTGGGCCTTCTCCACATCGTAGTCGCACTTCTGCAGCAGCTTCTGGATGATGTTTTCCACGTCCTCGCCGACATAGCCCGCTTCGGTGAGGGTGGTCGCATCGGCGATGGTGAAGGGCACGTTCAGCAGCCGCGCCAGGGTCTCCGCCAGCAAGGTCTTGCCGCAGCCGGTGGGGCCGATCAGCAGGATGTTGCTCTTGGTGATCTCCACATCGTCCTTGCGGGGCGTGCCGGTGCGGCTCTGCAGGCGCTTGTAGTGGTTGTAGACGGACACGGACAGCACCTTCTTGGCGCGGTCCTGGCCGATGACGTATTCGTCAAGGACCTTCTTGATCTCATGGGGTTTGGGGAGCTTGTCGCGGGCGCGCTCGGCGCGATCCTCGAGCTCCTCGCGGATGATGTCATTGCACAGCTCGACGCATTCGTCGCAGACGAACACCGAGGGGCCCGCAATCAGCTTGCGAACCTCGTGCTGGCTCTTCCCGCAGAACGAGCAGTACAACAGTTTGCCGTCGTCGTGACGGCCGCGGGAATCTTCAGTCATCCAGACCTCGTGCTGCGTGGGCGGCGCAGGACAAACCCCCAAACAGGGGCAATTTCCTTATAGCACGCGCCCGAGGCCGCAGGCAAAGCAGTGGCAAATTGCCAACGCGGCGATGTGCAGTCGCTCTCAGTATTGGCGCGAAATTGGTGCGAAACGTCACTTACTTCGCACTGGCCGGGGCAGGCGCCTCGGCCCGTTTCTCCAGCACCTTGTCGATCAGCCCGTACTCCACGGCATCCGTGGCCGAGAGGAAATTGTCCCGGTCGGTGTCCTGGCGGATCTTGTCCACCGTCTGGCCGGTGTGCTTGTGCAGGATTTTGTTCAACCGGTCGCGAACCCCTAAGGTTTCCCGGACGTGGATCTCCATGTCGCTGGCCTGGCCCTGCACCCCGCCCAGAGGCTGGTGGATCATCACCCGCGCATGCGGCAGACAGTAACGCTTGCCCTTGGCGCCGGCGGCGAGCAGCACCGCGCCCATGCTGGCGGCCTGGCCGGTGCAGATGGTGCTGACATCGGGCTTGATGAACTGCATGGTGTCATAGATCGCCAACCCCGCCGTGACCACGCCGCCCGGGGAGTTGATGTACAGGTTGATCTCTTTTTCCGGATTCTCGGACTCCAGGAACAACATCTGGGCCACCACGATGTTGGCCATGTAGTCATCGATGGGTCCGACGATGAACACCAGCCGGTCCTTGAGCAGCCGGGAATAGATGTCATAAGCGCGTTCGCCGCGGGCCGTCTGCTCGACGACCATGGGAACCAGATTCAGGGCACGCTCATTCATGTCGCGGTACTCCCAGCGTTGGCTTCATTCTGACCAAATCCCGTCAGCTCCCGGAAACTCGCAGCCTGGTCGGTGACGGTGGCCTTGTCCACTATGGCATCGATTGCCTGATCTTCAAGGACCGCGGACTCAATCTGGCGCATGGCCTCCGGATTGGACAGATACTGGCGGCGGGTTTCTTCCGGATTGGGGAAGGAGGCGACCAGATCCTCCACCCGCGTCTGCACCCGGCTTCTATCGAGGCTCAGCGCCAGGTTGCGCACGATCTCGTTCATGATGATCCCTAAGGCCACGCGCTGGCGCGCGGCCTCCTGGAACTGTCCGCGCGGCGGCAGCTGGCTGGCATCGCGCGCGCCGGCGCGGCGGCCGGCCTCGGCCTGCAGCTGCTGGGCGGCATCCTCGACCAGGGCCTTGGGCAATTCCAGGGGATTGTTCTTGTACAGCGCCTCCATGACCTGGGTGCGCAGCCGGCCCCGGATCACCGCGCTCAGTTCCCGCTCCATGCTGGCGCGCACCTCGGTGCGCAGCACCGCCACGTCGCCGTCCTCCACGCCATAGGCGCGGCAGAAGGCCTCATCCACCGCGGGCAGCACCTGTTCCTCGATCTTCTTCACCGTCAGCTTGAACTCGGCGGACTTGCCGGCCAGATGCTTGGCGCCGTGGTTATCCGGATAGGAAATCGTGACCTGATGGGCCTCGCCTACGCTGCTTCCGGTGGCCGCGGTGTCGAACTCGGGCAGCACCTGCCCGGAACCGATGACGAAGGGCACGTCGCGCCCCTCGCCGCCTTCGAAGGGTTCACCGGCCACGCTGCCGTCGTAGTCGACCGTCACCCGATCGGTGGCCTGGGCGGGGCGGGTGACCTCGTGGAATTCGGGGCGCTGCCGACGCATGGATTCGATCATGGCGTCCACATCGGCCTCGGTGATCTCGGCCGCGGGACGCTGGATCTGGATGGCCTCGAACGGCGCCACCTTCACTTCCGGCATCACCTCGAACACGGCGGCGAACTTCAGGTCCGAGCCGGGATCCAGGGCTATGGGCTGGATGCGGGGGCTGGCCGCCGGGGTCAGCTGCTCCTGGGTCACGGCCTCGGCGAAGGACTTGCGCATCAGGTCGCTGACCACTTCCGCGCGGACCTGGTCGCCGAACTGCTTGCGCACCACGGGCAGGGGCACCTTGCCCTGGCGGAAGCCCTTCAGGCGGGCGGTCCGGGCCAGCTGCTGCAGCCGGGTCTCGATTTCGCTCGTGACCGCCTGGGCGGGAACGGCAACTTCCAGGCGGCGTTCGAGCCCACCCGTCGCGGTCAGGGATACCTGCATACCACTAAAATCCTGTTGTAAAACTTACCTTGGCCTGGTGCGAAAGGAGAGACTCGAACCCTCACGGGTTACCCCACTGGAACCTAAATCCAGCGCGTCTACCAATTCCGCCACATTCGCGCGAGTTGCTGAAGGTCAGCCGGGCCGCCAAGTATAGCGTCACAAGGCATAGGGCAGCAGGGACGGCGTCAGCGGGTCGCGCGCCAACGCCATTATGACAGCCGGATCCACCGGTTTGGTCAGGTGCAGATCAAAACCCGCCTCGGCCGCCCGCTCCCGGTCCTGCCGCTGGCCCCACCCGGTGAGCGCCACCAGGGTCGGTCGGGTGCCGGTAGGGGCATGCTGGCGCATGCGCGTGGCCGCCTCGTACCCGTTCAGGCCCGGCAGGCCGATATCCAGCAACACGATGTCCGGGGCGAAGCGCGCGGTGGCGGCCACCGCCGCGAGGCCGTCATGGGCCAGTTCGCACTGGTGACCTTCGGCCTGCAGCAGCAGCCGCAGGCTCTCGGCCGCATCGATGTTGTCATCCACCACCAGCACCCGGCGCGGCAGCGGCGGGCCGGCAGTGGCGCTGGGTTTCGCGGCGGAGCGCGGCTCGCTCAGCACCGGCGCCAGCGGAATCCTGATCTCGAAGCGGCTGCCGCGGCCCAGGCCTTCGCTGTGTGCGGACAGGGTGCCCCCATGCAGGGCCACCAGCCGGCCGGCGAGCGTCAGCCCGATCCCCAAGCCGCCCCGGGTGCTTTCCAGACTTCGATCCACCTGCGTGAACATGTCGAAGACCCGCGGCAGCATGCTGCCGGGAATGCCGACCCCGGTATCGGTGACCGCGATCAGCGCCTCCTCACCCGCGCGTGCCACGATGAGGTCGATGCGCCCGCCTCCCGGCGTGTACTTGGCCGCATTGTTCAGCAGATTGAGCACCGCCTGCGCCAGGCGCACGCCATCGGCCTCCACTTCGAGCGGTTCCTCGGGCAGCTGCAGGTGGAAACGGTGCCCCGAGGACTCGATCAGGGGCCAGCTGGCCTCCACCGCGTGACTGACGATCAGCGCCAGGCCGATGCGCTCACGGCGCAGGGTGATGCGGCCCAGGGTGATGCGCGAGACATCCAGCAGGTCATCCACCAGGCGCGCCATGTGCCGCACCTGCCGATCGATGATGGTGCGGGCGTTCTCGCGCGCGGCCGGCGCCCCGCCCAGCAGCTGCGCCGCGTTCATCAGGGGCGCCAGCGGATTACGCAACTCATGCGCCAGAGTGGCCAGGAATTCATCCTTGCGCCGATCCGCCTCGCGCAGCGCCAGTTCCGCCTTCACCCGCTCGGTGATGTCGCTCAAGGCCAGCACCACGCCGCGCACCGCGCCGCTGTCGTCCAGATCCGGGCGGTAGTTGGCCAGCAGATGCCGATCCCCCAGCTCCGGCAGGTGCAGCGGCATTTCATCGCTCACCGCCTGGCCGGCAAAAGCGCACTCCAGCGGCCGGCGAATGGTCTCGTAGGCCGCCGCGCCGCACAGTTCGGCGTGGGTGCGCCCGAGTGCCGCGCCGTCCGCGAAGCCAAAGGCCTGGGCATAGCGCCGGTTGACGAATCGGTAGCGCCGCTCCAGATCCAGGTATGCGATCAGCACGCTGACCGAATCGGCGACCACGCGCAGGAATTCGGCGTTGTGGGCCGCGGCATCCTGGGCCACGCGCCGCCGGGTCACGTCGGTGAACACCGCCATCACGCCGCTGCCCGTGGGCACCAGGCGCACGTCCAGCCAGCGCTTGGTCACCGGCGCCAGGATCTCGGCCTGCGCGCCCTGCCCGCTCTGCGCCACCTGCCGGAACAGGGTCTCGATGGGCGTACCGAGGGTCATGGGGAACTCCTCCCACATGATCTTGCCCAGCACCTGCTGCGCCTTCATGTCGAAGTAGCGCAGCGCCGGATCGTTGATGTGGGTGAAGCGCCACTGCCGGTCGAGCACGAAGAAACAGTCGGTGACCAGATCCAGCATCAGGACGTCACGGGCATGCGCCTCACGCTCGCGCCACACCCGGCGCGCCAGCCAGGTGCCCAGGCCGACCAGCAGCGCGACGCTCACTACGGCAATGCCGTATTTCACACCGGTGCCTTGGGCTGCAGGAAGCGCCACGGATCCGTTTCGGCATCGGCAGCCACGGGCACCTCGATCAGCCAGGGCTCGCCCGACGCCAGGGCGCGCGTGAGAGTGGCGCGCAGCGCCTGCGGGGAGCTCACCCGCTCGGCGCGCACCCCGAAGGCATCGGCCAGCTTCAGGAAGTCGGGGTTGTGCAGATCGGCGCCCGAGCACCCGGCCCGCGAAGCGCTCGCGCTGGTCGCGGCGCACATTGCCGTAGGCATTGTTGTTGAACACCAGGGTGACCACCCCGATGCCGTACTGCACGGCGCTCGCCAGTTCCTGCGCCGCGAACATGAAGCCGCCGTCCCCGCAGATGGCCACCACGGGCCTCTTCGGGTGCGCGACCTTCACGCCAAGGGCCGTCGGGAATCCCGACCCCAGCGTGCCCTGGTAGCCGGAGGAGATGAAGGTGCGCGGCCGGTACACCGGATAGCCGTACCAGGCGGTGAATCCCATCTGCGAGATCTCATCGGTGACGATGCCCTCATCCGGCAGCACCTCGCGGATGGCGCGCAGGTACTGCACCTGCGGCTGCACCGACTGGATGTCGATTTCAGCGGCCGCGCGGGCGGCGCGGATGGCCTCGCGCCTGGCGCCGCGCTGCACCGGCACTTTACGCAACGCCGCCAGCAGCGCGCGCGTGCCCGCGTCCGCATCCGCCAGCAGCGCCAGGTCCGGGGGCGCGCGGCGCATTTCGGCCGGATCCACGTCCAGCCGGATGCTCTTCTGGCCGGGCGGCTTCCAGGGCCAGCGCCAGCCGGGCACTTCCAGGCGGGTGCCGATGCCCAGCACCAGATCGGTCTTCGGCCACAGCCGCCAGGCCGCCGCAATGGTCAGTCCCAGCTCATGCCGGGTCGCTCGACGATGCCGCGACCGCTGGAAAACCCACCACCGGCGCATCCAGCAATTCGGCCAGCTCCAGAATGGAGTCGGATGCATCCTGCGCCCCACCGCCGACGAAAATCATGGGGAAGCGGCTCTCGCCCAGCAGGCGCGCCGCCGCCTCGCAGGCCTGGGCATCCGGTGGCGGCACCAGCGGACCCTCAAAGGGCGCGACGGGCGAGATCGCGGCCTGCTCGGTGAAGACATCCCAGGGCGTCTCCAGCACCGGGGGCCCGGACAGACCCTGGCGCATCTGCTTGAACGCTTCGCGCACCAGGCCGGGGGCCTGCGCGGGATGTTCCACCCGCGCCAGCCACTTGGTGAATCCCGCCGCCGTGCCCAGCTGATCGGCCATTTCATGCAGGTGGCCGCGGCCCAGGTCCAGAAAGGCCCGCGGCACCTGGCCCGTAGGCACAGCACCGGCTGATTGAGCCCCAGGCCGTGGCCAGCCCGCGCCGGCATTGAGCAGGCCCGGAC